>CAVZQU010000009.1:0-167587 GCA_963777515.1 uncultured Bacteroidota bacterium | reverse complement strand
AGCGAAACACCTTTATTTAGATTATTAATCAATTCGTAGCTTTTTGCCTCACTACCCCATTTTTTAATAAAATATGGCTATTAATACTTCCATTAGAATCATAACCCATTGATTGCCATTGTTTCCATGAATAAATTGTTCCATTATTATCGGTATCAAAAGCTTGGTTATTTACATGATAATTATTAAAGTCAATTATTTTTTCTTGAATTTTAGAAATACCTTGTTGTATAAATGTTAATGGTCTATTACTACTTGCACCACTATCACTTAAGGCAATATTGTTCCTAAAATCAAGAGTATCACAATATCCAATCACAAATGGAGTACTGTTTGGATCACCTGTAATTACGGTATTATTATATTCTCTTATACTTACATGATATGATAAACTCTGAGCATATATACATATTCCTACAATTCCATTTGTGGCATTGAGTGTAATTATGTTATTATAAATTAGAAATCTATTATTATGCACTCCAGCTAAATATATTCCGCTACTTGCTGCTGCAGCATATTGACTATTATAATAAAAGAAGTTATCAGCTATAGTGGTCAGATAATTATTAGATGAACCAGTTGTTGAATTATATTGAATCATATCTTTATGAGGTATAGGGTTAGTTCCTCCATGATAAAAATAGTTCCCCATTATAAAATTTCCGCCATTTCCCGATACAGAAATATTATCTTGCTCATAAGGAAGATTATTTTCATGCTGATAAAGTTTGCAATTAGTAATTTTCATATTGTATCCACCAATATAAATATTAAAACCATCGCCTATGCCATGTATATTACAACTATCAATCCATATATCAGCACCGCTTGAAAGTAAAATTTGAGCTACTGAAAAGATTTTGTATCAACAGCCATCCAGTAAAATCAATTCCATGAACTTAATTCCGCTACAATCTACGAATCTTAGAGCGTGCGCCAGTTGAAGCGTCATTATTCTGAGAAAAGTAACTCGTACCATTATGCCCACTTTCCCAACTATTGGCACTATATTGATATATCCTTTGTAATAATGAGAGATTACTTAATTGTATGCGCTGTATATTAGGGAATTGTTACTTCCACCGCTTATATATATCGATCACCTACTACAATGCTGCCTCCAATTTAATATAGATAAGGAAAGAAGCTGCATTCTCCCAGCTTGTCCCATCGCCGTTTCCTTTTGCATCTCTATCAACATACCATAAATTATAATTTTTAGGTTCAAAACTTACAAATTGCAGTTTTGGATTAATAGCTTGTCCTGCCGCTTTAACATTATTTACATAAGTTTGGCTTAAATATCCTTGATCAATATTCTGCTGCAGATTTTCAATTCCATATCCTTTTAGATTTGAATATCTAAGAGACAACTTTGCTATTTCCTGTGCCCAGGTTGTAAAATCCAGCCTGTAAGGTTCAGAATAAACTCCGTTTGGATTTATAGGCGGGCATTCACTTGGCGGCAATAATTCAATATTAACGGATGTTCCAGACATCTTTGCTTCGGGTAAATAACTTTGCAAATCTATCCCAGGCATTTGCATTATCTATCTTTACTGTATTTGTCTGTGAATTTATGTGCTGTATTAGAAAAAATAAATATAATTGTAAATAAAATTGAAAATATTATTTGAGATTTATTTTGTAATAGGGTATTCATAATTCCTCTTTATAAATTGTCATAATTATCTTAACATTTTTCATTCTCTTTAATATTAAAAAAGAATAATGAGAATATAGTAGTAATTGGTTTTTATTTTTTGTATTCATATTATAACAAATAACTAAAATAAATATATTTAATTATTTCATTTAAACAATAAGCAATTCCCTTATTACATTAGGTAAATATGCTTATGTAACAAAATTATACAATCTTAATTTTATTTTTAATAAAATGGAAGAAATAGATTTCTTTGGTAAGTATAACTTTTAATTTTAAACTAAAATTATTTTGGCTATAAGACAGCAAATGCGAAATTATTGTTTTTTCTATAGCTTTTATTGAATTTTAAGAAAAATTCATCAAAAAATTTTTCACATTCCCGGCGTGAAACATTTTTACCTTCAACAAAGCAAAATATAAGATTGTTCTCTTGAAGATATGAATTAATCTTTAAATAATATAAATATTTCTTTTCCATCTCTTTTAAATTGTTCAATTTTCATACCTCACTTATAATAGAAATTTGTCAATATTTTAAGCAATAAAATCTCAACTACGAAATATTTACTTGTATTAACGGAAATTTCACAATTAAATAAATTATCGATATCATCTAAAATTCTATTTAAGATAATATATCAAGATTTATTAAAGTGGTGATGAAATTCATAAGGAAGAAAATGGCATCGTAGAATTTTTCAATAGTGATAATAGAAGAGTAATTATAATCACAATTTAGCTGTCAATTATTCATTTCAATTCCCGCGGTATATTATAGTGCTGATAATAAAGTTTGTGTTTTTTAAAGTGTTATAAGTAAAGGGATTAAACTATCTATTAGTTGACAGAGAACGGTAACCAAGCTTTTGTCAATTGCTGAATCTTGGCAACTTTGTCATGCTGAGCGGAGTCGAAGCATGAGCGGACTAGCCTGCCGGCAGGGTCGATACATGCTGATAACAAAGTGATTAAACGAAATTAATATTCTATAAATTAGTGCATCTCATTTCCTAGTCAAATTAACTTCCTTTTTTGGGCTTTTAGAACAAAGTTATGGTTATAGCTTACTGTAGAAATTAATTAATAAAAATTAATAAAAAAATTTTCAGCAGCACCAAAATTTCCATCTATATATCTTTTACCTCCAACAAATAATTAATTATTGCGTATTTCAGGCTATTGCTTAAAGAAAATGGATGCGCAATAAATTCTAATTTTGGGTGTATGCAATCTTCATCAGCTATGTTTGAATTAAAAAGAATTCATCCGGAATATATAACCGATAGAGATGTTAGGGAATATATTTCCGGTTATATTAATATTGAAGATCCGTTTACAGGTGTTTCCGTAAGACTGGAAAATGGTGTAATGCATAAAGACCAGGGATTTCAAAACCGAAATTTTATAAATTTAAAACGTCTGAATGATATTCAAAATTTAAATTCATTTTTAAGTAATATTAATTATGATCTGCCATGCGGCGGTATATTCGTCTGCTGCGCTGAAACTTTAAGTGAAAGAAAAAATAGAATATTAAATAAGTATCCCAAATGGATTGCTTACCCATATTATTATTTGCTGGATTTTCCTGGTAAACGGGTTTTCCCCAAGTTTGAACTCACTAATAAAATACATGAATTTGTAACCAAAGGTAATAATAAAACCATGTCGTTTACAGAAGTTATGGGGAGATTGGTGTATTCCGGCTTTAGAATAGTAAATTATAAAACAATCGGCAATCTAACTTATTTTGTATGCGATAAGGAAAAAGAGCCGATTAACGATCAATCACATTCTTACGGAATGCTCTTTAAAATGAAAAGAGTAGGTAAGAATGGAAAGATAATTTATGTTTATAAGATTCGTACCATGCATCCCTTTTCCGAATATATACAGAAATATTTTTTTGAAGCACACAGCTTAGAAACCGGCGGCAAAATAAAAAATGATTTTAGGGTGACATCATGGGGCAGGTTCTTAAGAAAATACTGGCTTGATGAACTGCCTATGTTTATTAATTTATTTAAAGGCGATCTTAAAATTATTTGGAGTCAGGCCTTTAAGTGAACATTACTTGAGTCTTTATCAGGAAAGATTTAGTGGAGAAGAGATTAAAAGTAAAACCGGGCTTAGTGCCGCCATATTACGCAGACATGCCTAAAACTCTTGATGAAATAATGGACTCCGAAGAAAGATATATTGACTCATACTTAAAGCACCCAATAAAAACTGATATAGTATATTTATTTAAAGTATTTAAAAATATTTTTATAAAAGGAAAGCGGAGCTCCTAAATAAATATATTTTGGAGCCTCTACACAAACCCGGTCCGGTTTTATCGGACCGGGTTTGTGCGTTTTAACTTGTAGGAACATCTGATGGTGATGAATCGATCAGTACAAATAAAAAAATAAACCCACCCCTCGCCCCTCCAAGGAGGGGACAATATGTATTTAGAAAAGATTACAAATAAAAAGATGCGATTACTAATCAACTCCCTCTCCTTATTAAGGAGAGGGCAGGTGAGGTTGATAGAATGAACATTTGTCATGTTGAGCTCCTATGCCGAAACGGCTTCGAGCTTGGATAGCAAACCATTTCTGACTGATATCGTAGGCACATAATATAGATAGCATGAGCTTGTCGAAATGTGAGCTTTTCGAAACATGGCGGCAATTCTATCATAAAAACCAACAACCCCCTTTAATTCCCCCTTTGGTTAAGGGGGATTATTGACTATTCGCTAATAAATAATCATCCAATCATTCAATCATTAAATTTGTAGGGGCATTATATTTAATGCCCAAAATTAATGAAAAGATAAATTGCAAAAATGAAAATCCTCTCTGATCTAAGGATAGGGTAGGCCTGCCACCATGTGGGTGAGGTTAATAAAATATCATAGCCAAAATCTAAATCATAAACAGTCATTTACAATCAAAAAAACATATCGCGACAGAATTAAAAAATGAAAAGATTATCCGGGAATAAGTCTTTCCCTTTTCAAGGGAAAGGTTGGATAGGGTTATTTGAGATAAACAAAGTTAACTATGGTTAAGAGGGGATCGTTGTATGCTTGCTCAATCAATAAATCAATCATACTATCATTTATTTTACCCAGCTGTCACGGTCTGCACCGTGACAAACTTATATGAAAATTATATCTGACTTTTTTATCCAATAAAAAATGCATATAAAACGATGGCATGGAATCGTCCATGCTGGCCTTCAAAGTTTTTAACTATCATAAATTGATTTTACTGCAAATCAAACTCCCCTCTACTTACTAAGGAGAGGGGATGGGGGTGAGGTAGATTTTCTCTTGGTAAAAATAAACCCGGTTTCTCAAAGAAACCGGGTTGATATACATACATGCCATCAGCTGTTCATTTTAAAAATACAAACCCAATTCCTCTAAAGAATTGGGTTTGTTATTTCTCACTATTCTATTCGCTTTTTATTCAATACAGAAAGTTGAAGAAAACCTAACCGGGTTATCATCTGCATCAAGAGTTATTATCGCTCCAAATACTTTATGCGATGTGTAGCTCTCAAATATTACCTGGTCAACTTTCAACAATGATTTTGCAAATGATAGCGGATTATCCAGTTGAAATGCCTGCTTATTCAAACTCAACCGGTATAAATTCATAACGCTTTGAATTTGAATCTATTGCACCATACAAATAAACAACCGTCATGCAGCTTTACATTCACTTCACTATCCATATCAAAATTTGTTGTGCCTGCAAGTGCAGCTATTTCAATATTCAATGAAGTAGATGTAATATCACTGGATGCAACACTCAATGGAAATCCACCATAAGGAGTAATTATATTTTTATTTGTTAGTACTCCATCTCCAATCTGTTTATAATTGGATTGGACAATGTAGCTGAAATAATTTAATCCTTCCGGCGTTAGAGCTTTCCACACTTCCTTGATTTCATTAAATGAACTGGCCGCAGAACCGAATTTAACATTAAGCTTAAATCGTTCTCTTCTTTTTAAAGTTGCCGGGTCGTTAGTTGCTTTCCTAAAGCCGGGTTTCCTGCTTAATATATTTCTTCCGTTAACTATTCTGCCTGTTATGTTTCCTACGGATCCTTTTAATTCACTTAGGATCCCGTTTTTTATTTCACCCATTGTATTTATTCCTATATATTTTAGTAATAATATTTGTAATTTTATTTTATAAATTCCGTCAGCCTGAGCTTAGCTTGAAGACTGAAAGTAATGACTAACTAATATGATCTTCATTCTTAGCTAAACTCACATTTCAGACATGCTCAATGTGACATGGTAAATGTATAACTTGCTCATGTCATGCTGAGCGGAGTCGAAGCATGATGCCGGCATGAATTTTCACAGCTGACATACATTTCGACATGCTCAATGTGACATGGTAAATGTTAACTTGCTCATGTCATGCTGAGCGGAGTCGAAGCATGATGCAGCATGAATTATTACAGTTGTCTCACATTTCGACTGAGTTCAATGTGACATTATTATTGACGTCATGCAGAGCTTGTCGAAGCATGAAGACAACACGAATTTTTACAGCTGTCATGGTCGCACCATGACAAAATAGGAGGAGACAAATTATCATACTGATTTGATTCAAAAACCCGCTGCTTAAACAGGGTGCATATATTTTTTAAGATGTAATTTTTTTTAGTTGATATATTCAAAATATCAGCAAACCGTGAGCAAGGTAAGTCGATAGCGGCAACCAGGCATGAACCAGGCGGCAATTCAATATGAATTATCCGAAAACCAGGCATAAAGTAAGCGGGAACATTGCTGTTGCAATGCAGTTTTATTACGTCAATTGGATTCCAGCTAAGCTTTGTTTTTCTATTTGAATTATTTCCGTATGTCATAATTTTCTTCCTTCTAAATTATAATACTCTCGAAAAAAATTATTTCGTCTTTGACGGAATCTTGATTTCAAAGAGTATTAATAGTAAACATTAATAAATTTTAAGGTGGAAAGTTGAATAATGAATTGAATCAGGGCAGGAGGGCAAAAGCAGTTTCATTATTTTTAGCAAATGATCAAAAGACGTACTTGGATATGATATATAAAACCCAAAAAATGCTGGGTAATTTTTTAGGGTTTGATGATTCAATCCCATCGCTTGCAGAAGGAATTATGCATGAGATTTTCGGCGATATAATAGACGGCACCAGGGCTTGGGATAAGGACAAATGGAAACTGGAACAGGTGCTGTGGAAGAATATATTTAGCGAGGTCTCTGCGCGAGTCAAAAAAGAAAAACGGTATGTCTTGTCTCCTGATTGTGATGATGGAGATAGCGAAGGAGCCATAAAGAGTATAAACAATTTGATTAATACGCCGCCTGAAGATATTGAAGGGAATATCGATGCAGAAACGATTGAAGAATTCTGCAGGGATAAAATCCTTATTGATGACGAAGATGCACAGATAGTTTTTAATGAGATGCTTACCGGCAAAAAGCAAAAACAAATTGCTGACTATTTAGGCATAACTGTAGAAGTAGTTGAGAACACTATTAGGAATATAAGGCGTAAAATCGCTAAACAAATTCCTTTTTACCTTATTGAAAATTTACCAATTGACTTGAAAGATAAAATTCTTAAACAAACATAGGAGTATAAATGACCAATCAACGGCTGAAAATATTATTCGACATATTCCTGGAGCCTTTGGAAGATGAAGAAGATATTCGGTCTTATTTTATTTCCAGGGGCGAAGACCCTAATGCTATAATTGAGCGGGCACAAAATTTTGTTAATCAAAAGGAGGCAGAACTAAAACTAAAAATCGGGAGAAGCAAACAAAACAGGGCTTCAGAGTTTTTATCAGGATCGGCTGCTAAGCTGAAAAATTTGGGAGGAAAAATTTTAAATGAAGATCAGGATGATTCTTCATTAGACGGATTAGGGTTTGCTTATAGAAAGCAGGATACCGGGGTTAATGGGAAATCAGAGGAATTAAAAAACCAGGCTGAAAAGCTTGATAAGCTGAAAAAATTTTTGGATGAAGATAATGAGCATACTGGCAAAAGCTAATGCAAAGAAATTGTTAAGCGATTTGTTTATAAAAGATCCTTTGCAAATTGATCTTTATGCAATTGCCGGCTGCGAAAATATTTTTATTGAGGAAAGAGATCTTGCTTCCAGTGAAGGAGAATTAGTTTTCAAAAATGGTATTGGTATAATATCTGTCGATAATAAAATTAATGAGGGAGGGCAGAAAAAATTTACAATTGCACACGAGCTTGGGCATTATTTTAATTCAGGTAAAAATAATGGAAGCTATTTTTGCAGCGGGCTTGATATACGTGGAATAAAACAGAATATAAAAGCAGAAATAGATGCGAATGACTTTGCTGCAGAACTGCTTATGCCTGAAGAATGGTTTATTAACAAATCGAAAGGGAAAAAGTTTAGCAAACAAATCCTTGATATGCTTGCTGAATATTTTAATGTTTCTTTAAGTGCCGCTGCATTGAGGTATGCTGAAATTGGAACTCACCCTGTAGCAGTTATAATGAGCAAAGATGGAATTATTAAATGGTGCCGGATAAATAAGTATTTTCCCTTTAATTTTATAAGAACCGGTAGTGAGGTTACTTCTTCATCCTATGCTTATGAATTTTATAAAGGGAAAAAAATATCTAAAGAACCGGATTTAATACTTGCAGATGCCTGGTTTTGGGAAGATTTCAATTACAAAAAAGATTATTTCCTTTATGAGCAAAATATCCCGATGTATAGATATAATGCCGTACTTACTTTACTATGGGAAAAATGATAAAATACAAACTCAGCCCGGTTTTATCGGACCGGGTTTTTTTGTTTTAAACTGTAGGAACATCATTTATGATGTTCAACCTATGCAATGATAACTCTCAAAAAAGAAATGTCCTTTGGCGGTCACGAACCATTTCGTGAATGATATCGATTGAGACAAAAACGCTATATAATATAAGATAGAAACACAAATGTCACATTGAGCCTGCCTGAGCGAAGCCGCTTTGACATAGGCAGGCTTGTCGAAATGTGAGCTTTTCGAAACATGGCGGCAATTCTATCATAAAAACCAACAACCCCCTTTAATTAAGGGGGATTATCACATTTGCGAAAAAGCAATTCATCCAACATTCTATCAATAAATATTTTGTTAAGGTGCATCAATACTGAAAAATATTTTTAGTAAAGATTACAAAAATAAATGACGTTACCGATGAATTTCCTCTCCTTAATAAGGAGAGGATAAAGGTGAGGTTAATAAAATATCATAGCCAAAATCTACATCATAAACAGTCATTTACAATCAAAAAATCATATCGCGACAGAATTAAAAAATGAAAAGATTATCCGGGAATAAGTCTTTCCCTTTTCAAGGGAAAGGTTGGATAGGGTTATTTAAGATAAACAAAGTTAACTATGGTTAAGAGGGGATCGTTGTATGCTTACTCAATCAATAAACCAATCATACTATCAATAATTTTGTAAGGGTGTTATGCTTAACGCCCCTACATATGAAGAGATAAATTGTAAAAGAATAAGAAATTCTATTTAAAGATAAATTGCAAAAATGAAAATCTTCTCTGATCTAAGGAGAGGGTAGGGTGAGGTTGATTTAAAAAAAATAAACCCGGTTTCTACAAGTAACCGGGTTTAAATATATTGGATTAATTGGCAATTTATTTTAAAAGGACCATTTTTTTTGTAGAAATATACCCATCAGTAATTAATTTATAAAAATAAATTCCGCTGGCGAGATCGGAAGCATCAAATTTAACTTCATACGTTCCTGCCGGTTTATTTTCATCTATTAACGTTGCAACTTCATTTCCTAAAATATCATATACTTTAATAGTTTGCCTGCCGCTTTTTGATGATTGCCATCTTATAATTGTGCTTGGATTAAATGGATTTGGATAATTTTGTGAAAGCTGGTATAAGTCGGGGGTAACATCAATTGTCTTTATTCCGCTAATTTTTTCGGCTCCAAATGTTTCTATTTCCCAGATACTTGCCGGTGCACTTTGGTTGCTTTCCAATAATATTAGCTTGAGATATCTTTTCTCAACAGCTTCAAACATAATCTCTGTCCACTCTGTATCTTCCGACCATACTTCTTCAACAACAGGCTCCCATTTATTTAAATCGTTTGAGGCGTAAACCGAGTATTTATATTGCCCGCCGCATTCCCATTGGTAAAAAGAAATTCGCAAACTATCTATGGAATATATTTTACCCAAATCAAATTCAATTGTATCAGGTAAAACTTTATTACTGCACCACCGGGACAATGGATTATCCATCTCTTCTCCGTCAATACACTTGTCAGGTGAAAAATCTTGATACCAGCTAGTAGAAGCTGCACTTTGAAGTTTATTTTTTCCATGACCTCCACTGGATTTAGCAGGGACCTGGTAATTTTTTGATTCCGGATTCGGTGAAATTCTATTGCCGGTCCTATCCTTAATATTAGTAACAGTTAAAGTATATTCAGCACCTGATTCTGCTTGAGATGTATTTATTAAAACTTCTGAAGAATCAGGCTGCAGTTTAACATTGTTGATTCTTATATTATTGGAAATATTATAATTATTTTTATTTGCTGCAGAATTGGGATCCAATCTTTTCGAAAATTTTACAGTTACAGATTTGTTATTTGTAGCTGAGATGCCTGAGATGTTTGGTGGAGTATTATCAACATAATAAGAATACCGGGCTGAGTTTTTATTTGAAATTAAGTTACCAGCTAGATCAATTATGTTTTGGACAACAATATTATAAGACTGACCTGAAATATGTTGAGAAGTATGTAAAGTTACCTTATTCTGGTTTGAAGATAAATAAGCATTTTGTACACTAATACCGTTATCAATAAAATAGTTAGATATAACCTGGGCCGTATTAACATCAACTCTCTCAGAAAATAAAAGCTCAACAGTAACTGAATCCAGGATAGCCGCACTTACTAATTCAGGTGGAGTCGAATCGCCAATATAATAATATTGTGCACTGTTTTTTATTGGGGAAATTATGTTTCCTGATAGGTCTTTAATATCTCTTACAACTACTGTGTAAACCTGGTTAGCCGTATTTTGTGAGGTAATTAGAGATACCGTTTTCCCATCAGAAGATATAGAAGCACTATCAACTGTAATTCCGTTATCTATGGAATAATTTAATTTATTCATGCGCTGAATTTTTGTCAATTGCTTCGGAAAATATCAACGTTATTGTAGTGGGATTTATTACGGAAGCGCTAATCAATTCAGGTGAAGTTGTATCTGCAGCAGCAGTTATTTTATTAAAAGTAAAATTATCAAAATTATAATCCACCAGTGCAGTGGATGTAGAAGACGAAAGTTTTATTACTAGTTTATTGATACCCGAATAGTTTAATGTTAATATTTGCCAGGTGTTAACATTTGAGAAGGATTTTGAATACAATTTCGAAGTGCTGTTCCATCCTTCAATAATTAAATTTCGAGTACTTGTCTCACTTACCTGATATGCTCCTAAACTAATAAAATCTACAAGTGAATTGTCATTTGTGCTAATTGTTATTTCATCTGTACTTGAATTTTGGAAAACATAGTAAATGCTAATCTGGTTTACATTAAAATTATAACCATAATTAGTGTAAAAATTTTTATTGCTCGCAAATGTATAATTACCTGAACTAAAGCTGGAAGCTAATACTTGATCATTATTCCACGCCTGGTTATCGAATGTAATTATATCCTGGGCTTTAATAAAAGTGGTAAAAATTAATAAAACTAAACTTAATCGTGTAAATCTTAACTTAATGTTCATATGTCGCCTAAACGGTTTATCTTAGTGGTTTTATACGCCACATAAAAAAATTGGTTTTTCTGGAATGAAGGTATGCTTTAAGATGAGGTCAAACAATCAGGGAATACCTTATATTGGCTTAGTGAATTGCTTAACTATTTAAATTACTAAGAGCTGAACTTGATAAGTTCTATTTTGGGAAGTAAATAAAAAATTATTGTTACTATAATATTATTTTATCATTCCTTTAATATGCTTTAGCATTGATAACAAATGTGTTGTTGGATATTATTTTAATAATATCATTTTTTTCGTAGAAGAATAACCTTCGGTAATTAGCTTGTAAATATATATGCCGCTGGTTAATGAAGATGCATTAAATTGCACGTTATAATTTCCCGGACTCTTTATTTCATTAACAAGAGTTTTAACTTCATTGCCGAGTATATCATATATTTTAATACTAACAAACTGTTTACTGGGAACTGAAAACTGAATACTTGTAGCCGGGTTAAATGGGTTTGGATAATTTTGTAATAAGTTAAATCCTTTAGGTAATAAATCTGCAGTTACTTCTATTCCTTGGCTATATTTAAATCCCCATCAATATCCATCTGCTTTAATCTATATTTATATTTTGTTCCATTGTTAACTGTATTATCCGCAAAACTGTAATTATTTAGTTTTATTACTTGTTCCCATTACCCTTTACAAATCCAATTTTTTCCCAATTTACTAATTATGGATTATTGCAACCACTAGTGACCTTTCTATATCAAATCCATAATTATTAATTTCAGTAGCAGTTTGCCAATTTAAACTTATACCTTTTTCTCCTGATTCAGCTTTAAATGAAGTCAATTCAACAGGCATCGGAACAGCTTGGATTGAAAAATTATCAAAATTATAATCAGTTAAATTTGCTGTTGAAGAGGTGGGAAGTCTAATAATAATTTTATTAATATTATCAAAATTTAAACTTAAAGTCTGCCAGGAATCCAGGCCGGAAAAGGATTTTGAATAAAGCTTGTTAGATCCATTCCATCCTTCTATAATTAGGCTTTCATTACTTGTTTCACTAACCTGGTATGCATCAACGCTTATGAATTTTACAAGTGAATTATCTTTTGTGGTGATGGTGATATTATCAGAAATTGGATTTTGAAAAACATAATATAAGCTGTTCTCATTTATGTTAAAGTCATAACCGTAATTTGTATAAAAAATATTATTGCTTGAAAATTTATAATTACCTGTTGTTAAATTTGAAGTTAATACCTGATCATTATTCCAACCCTCATCGTCAAAAGTAATAACATCCTGACTCTGTATGAAAGGGGATAATATTAGTAGATTTAAAAGAAAAATTAGAACAATATTTTTCATATCGTTACTCCTCATAATTAATTCTTGTCGTCGCTCGAAGCGGTTTATAATTTATCTTTGTCTATAAGCAAACTATGTTTTAGGGGGCAAGCATACAATCAGGCATTTACCCAGTGTAGGTTAAATTGCTGCTGAGTTACATATAAGGATTAGCCTTAGAACTGAATTTAGTGAGGATAAAAGAGTTTGAAGTTAATATTTTATGCTATAAAACAAGATCAGAAAAGTGAGTTATTGTAATAGTTTTTAGCTGAGAATGTTTGGAGAACTAACACTGCAACTAAATTACATGTAGTTAAAAACTATATAGTTCACCCATCAATTTTGCTTTAATTTAAAATTAGTTTTAATATTATTAACTTATCAATTCATTAAGAGGGACTATCTATCCTTACCCTATAATCATAGTATCAAGAAAAAGAACATAGAATTCGATTGCTAATGTTATGCAAAAGGTAAGGCAAATTACATACCATTTATTAAATTGATTTAGACAGCACTTAACTCTTTACTTTATAATGAATGATTTTTATTATATGAAAATTTAGCATGTATTATATGCGTACCTAATGAATAATATTTCGTATGAATATTTTTTCAAAGAGAGTTATTAACATTTCTTCAACAATTCAAAATGCTATTTTATATAAATCTTTGAATTCAATTTTTATTTACTTTGAATAACTGTGCTAATGGAGAGTGAAATTTTTATTGATTGGATTATTTAAGAAGAATCATTTTTTTAGTAGAGCTATAATTTTCGGTATTTAGTTTACAAATGTATACTCCACTTGGTAAATTTGAAGCATTAAATTGAACTTCATACTTCCCCGGTTGTTTTTTTTCATTTACTAATGTTATAACTTCTTTACCAACTATATCATAAACTTTTAGGCTTACAAATTGAGGACTGGGTACTTCAAACTGAATATTAGTAGCAGGGTTAAATGGATTAGGATAATTTTGGCTTAAGTTAAAGCTATTGGGGATTAAATCTGCTGTTATTTCTATTACATTGCTGTAATTAAATTCTCCATTCTCATCGATTTGCTTTAGCCTATATTGATATATCATGCCATTCATAACGGAATTATCTTTAAAGCTGTAATTCATTGAATTTGTTGTTGTTCCATTCCCCTTAATAAATCCAATTTTTACCCAAGAACTTTGTTTATTATCATTTTTAGAATATTTAATTCTTTCTATCTCGAATCCAAAATTATTAATTTCAGTGGCTGTATTCCATTCAAGATTTATATAATCTTCACCGCAAATTGCTTTGAATGAAGTGAGTTCAACGGGTAAGGGAATTAATTCAAACGAAAAATTATCAAAGTTATAATCTGTTAAATCTGCCGGTTGAAGATGATGGAAGCCTAATAATTACTTTGTTTATATTATTATAGTCCAGGCTTAATGTTTGCCATGAATGAATATTAGAAAATGATTTTGAATATAGTTTTGTTGAGCTATTCCATCCTTCTATAATCAAATTTTCTGAACTGGTTTCACTAACCTGGTAGGCTGCTACACTGAAGAATTTGGCTGGTAAATTATTTTTTGTTCTAATTGTAATTTTATCGGTGCTTGGATTTTGAAAAACATAGTAAAGGCTGTTTCCATTTACATCAAAGTTATACCCATAGTTAGTATAAAAATTATTGCTGCTTGAAAAAGTATAATCACCTTCGGTAACATTAGATGATAATACCTGGTCGTTGTTCCAGCCCTGGTCATCAAACGTTATTATATCCTGACTAAATGAGAGACAGGATAATATTATTGTAATAAAAATAGCAGTGGTCAATTTAATTTTCATTTGGTCATCTCAACATTTAAAAATGTTGTCATTACCTTTTATTCATATAATTTGGTTTTTACATTTACCTGGATAAATGTAAATCCGGAAGGGTGGTCATTCAATCAGGGAATACCCTAAAAAGGCTTGGAAGATGGCTGAATTTAAGATAAGAGTTTAATAAGAATTGAAATATTATATTTATTTAATTAAGTATAATCACCGAGGGCAAGGTGATTACTTGATAATATAACATAAAATTTTGTTTTTAGGATAATGATTATGAATAGACATACTTTTCCCTTTTAGATGAAAATGGAGTTTTTTTCATAAAAAGTTTGTCGAAAAATGTCTCACATTCATCTCTAGAAATTGGAATTCCTTCAACAAAACAAAATATCAACTTACTTTCTAGAAGATATGAATAAACTTTAATATAAAATAAATATTTGCTTTTCAATTCTTGTTCTGGTGCCAACTTTACTTACCAAAATCAAATGAATAAAAAGAACATCACAAATCATTAGCTAATGTCGAATTCAACCTATTGTTGCAAAATCCATACCTAAAAATAAATTGCGTTTATTTAATAATAATTCAATCCTAATTTTGATGTTGATTTGGGTCACAAACTTAATGTGCAATTTTTTCGCAGCACTTGTATTTATTTCATAAAAACTTTTTGATAAATTAATTAATTCATAGTGCTATAAAATGGTGATTGAAATTATGTGTTGAAGTGAATTATTTGAATTGATATTATATTTGGTAAATCGATAATACTTATTTTTTGGAAGGGAATTAAATTAAACAATTGTATGGTTAATTTTTCAATCAGTATAAATCCATACTATATTAGTTAGTTATTAATTTTAATGTCTATGTCAATATCTGATTCTTCCCAATTACAACAATCCCGCTTTCGGTTACTTTAAATTTTTTCTTATCACCTTCAAGGTCAAAACCTATTTCATAACCTTCCGGCACATTAACATTTTTATCAATTATAGCTCTTCGAATTCTTGCATGTCTGCCGATATTACAGTTATTTATAATTATTGAATCTGTTATATAAGAAAAACTATTTACTCTAACATTTGGCCCAAGCAAAGAACGTTCAACCAAGTCCTCCGGAAACAATTGAGCCATCACATATTAATGAATTTAACGTTCTACCCACGCGTTCACCTTCATGAGAAACCGTTTTAGCAGGGGGGAATTGAAGCAAGTGAGTTCTCATAGGCCATTCACGGTCATAAAAATTAAACTCAGGTGTTACGCTTATTAAATCCATGCTTGCTTCAAAATAGCTGTCGATTGTTCCAATATCCTTCCAGTATGGCTTTGTTTTTTTATTCTCATCTTCGAACTTGTAAGCTATTACTTTTCTTTTTGACTGCACTAAATAAGGAATTACATCCTGACCAAAATCAAATGACTTAATTTTTTTTGTTTCCATTTCATGAAACGTATCTCTTAAAGTTGAAGCATTAAAAACATAAATTCCCATATTCACAAAAGAGAATTCTGGGTTTGCAGGAATTGTCGGAGGATTAGCTGGTTTCTCAATAAATGAATCTACATTGATAATTTTGGTCAACACCAACAATACCAAAACGGTTTGCTTCGATTTTGGTACTTCAATACATGCTATTGAAAGGTCGGCTTTCTTTTCAACATGATACTGGAGAAATTTTAAGTAATCCATTTTATATATATGATCGCCGCCTAAAACTAGAACCCATTTTGCTTTGTCATCCGAAGAAAATAAATTTATATTTTGATATAAAGCATTTGCAGTTCCAAGATACCAATCATTATTTAATTTACGCTGAGGCGGAACTGAATAAATAAATTCTCCAAGTTCCGGATTAAAAATACTCCATGCTTCAAATATGTGCTGGTTTAATGAATCGGATTTATATTGAGTCAAAACATAAATTCTTCTTAAGCCTGAATTAAGGCAATTCGAAAGCGCAAAATCAATAATCCTATATTTACCTCCAAATGGAACGGATGGTTTGCTTCTGTAAGCAGTCAAAGGATGAAGTCTTTCTCCCTGCCCGCCTGCTAATAACATTGTTATTGTATCACGTAATATTGAAGAACCTGGAAATGGCATTATTAAAACTCCTCTTTATTCATAAATAATATATAGAATATTGATTTGATTGGCAATTAAAGAAATTGTTAAATTTGTTTTCAAAATAAAATATTTGATTAATCTCTTTTAACTAATAAGTTATAAAATTCTTCTTAAGAAGTAAATTAACTTAGGAAAAGATTTTATTATAATTTCTGATTTTGTCAAAATATTGATGCGCAACAAATATAAATTTCTTTCTGCTTTATTGTTCGCTGCGATTTTTTTTATCGGCTGGGAATTTGGGATTTCCCCTATACAGCAAAGCCTTCAAACAATAAATAAAAGTAAAAAGCAATTGAAAAATATTGTTAATTCTGCAACGGAAGTAAGTGTCCCTGTAGATTATATTTCTCAAAATCAAAATTTAATTGATGTTTTGAATTATGATATGAATATTGACCTTTATCCTTCAGATAAAAAGTTAAAAGGGGATGTTACAATAACAGGTAAGTATCTGAATAAAAATTTAAAGCAGATAGATCTCAACTTTTATGATAATATGAAAATTTCAGAATGTGAACTTAATGGTTCACCAACAGATTATTATGAAAAGAATACTAGATTAAGTATTCCGATTAAAGACAAAATAAAATCCGATACATTTAAAGTAAGAATTGTTTATGAAGGGACTCCTGAAAAAAGCAGGATTAGTCCGGGTTTGTTTTTGGTGAGATAAATGACCAAAGCCTGGTTTATAATTTAAGTGAACCAAATTTTTCATCATCATGGTTTCCATGTAATGATATGCCGGCTGACAAAGCTTTATTGAATATTAAAATTACAAATGATTCTTCGCAAACTTCTAGTTTCAAACGGTATTTTATATGATGTTGAAACTAATGGAAACAGAAAAACATATTCATGGAAAACTGTATATCCAATTTCAACTTATTTGATTTGCCTTTATTCTTCAGAATTATAAAAATTTTTCTGATAAATATATTTCGCTCGATAAAAAAGATACAATGAATATTGAGTATTATGTTTTCCCGAAGCAGCTTGAAAATGCAAAAATTGATTTTGCGGAGCATCCTCAATATATCCATTTTTTTGCTAAGACTTTTGGCGAATATCCTTTTATAAAAGAGAAGTATGGAGTTGCTGAATTTCTTTGGCAGCTTGGAGCAATGGAACATCAAACTATTACCGGAATTGGTTCAAATTTTGTAAGCGGGCATAATTTTTTTAGAGATATTTATGTTCATGAATTAGCACATCAATGGTGGGGTGATGCAATTTCACCTAAATCATGGAATGATATATGGTTAAATGAAGGTTTTGCAACCTATTGCGAAGCACTTTATTATGAACATAAATCAGGTAAAAAAGCTTTAATTTCAACAATGTTAAGCAAAAAACAAGATAATTTTAAGGGTAAGCTGATTGAACCTGGTGATGATATGTTTTCAGCAACAATTTATGATAAGGGAGCATGGGTTTTGCATATGCTTCGGTGGCAAGTAGGAGATTCAACTTTCTTTAATATTTTAAGAGAATATTATAAGGAATATAAATATAAATCTGCATCGACAAAAGATTTTCAATCTGTTTGCGAAAAAATTTCCAGTCAGGATCTTTCACAATTTTTTAATCAATGGGTTTATGATGGAGAAGGAAATATAACTTTAATTTATGATTGGAATTCGAAATAAAAATAATAATGATTACAATTTAATATTTAAATCTCAAACAAATTCAGGAGGAATATTCAGTTTACAAATTTCCTTTGGAAGTTAAAATTATATTTGAAGATAGTACTAAGTGAAAATAAAATTATTTAAAATCAATGAAAGGAATGAAGATTTTACATTAAGCTAAATAAGAAACCTGTTGATTTGGTTTTTGATCCAAATAGCTGGCTGCTTGCTAATATTAGATCTAACTGGATATAAACAATGAATTATAATTTTGGAATGTTATAAGATGCACTTATATGAAAAAATTATTAATAGCTCTTTTCCCACTTTTATTTTTATTTGGTTGTTCAAGCTTATATATCAAGATATTTTTATAATTATGAATTAACTGAAATAATTTGTCAAATAATGTTAAACAAAGTGATGAAAAGTATGGACGCTACAATCATTATTTTGAAGATGACTTCTTAAAAATTCATCTTGATTGTACACCTTATGAAATTGGATTTTATATTCAAAATAAAACTGAAATTCCAATTCAAATTATTTGGGATAGTGTAAAAGTATTTTCAGATTATCTTAAAAATAAACCTCTTGAAATTTATCATACCAATAAAAGTCAGGATAATATTGAAACTCCTAATCCATTCTTCACCTAAATTTAATGATATAAAACAAATTGAATTTTAAGAAAAGAAAATGTAGATTATAAAATTCAGCCTTCAATTATTTTAGGTAAAAAAGATTGGATGGATGAAATAGTATTTAATAAAAATATTTATTTGCTTCCTTATGAAATGAATAATAAAGATTCACTTATGAAAAAATCCAACAGCAGTAATTGGGAAAAAAATAAATTTAATATTACCCTTAAAAATAAATGATAAGATAAAAGATTATTCATTTGTTTTTTCCGTATAAGGATTTTTCTGTATTATCAAATGGTTAAAAAAATAATAAAATTGAAACAAACTTTGTCAAAAACATATTTATTTATTTCAGATATTCATTTAGGATTAAGATCAAAAGAAATTGAAGCTCAAAAAGAAAAATCTCTTGTGAAGTTTTTAAATTTTGCAAAAGATAATTGTGATGAATTATTTATTGTTGGAGATCTTTTTGATTATTGGTTTGAATATAAATATGTATATCAAAAGGGATTTTTTAAAACTTTAAATGCTTTAAAAAATTTAACAGAGAAAGGGAATTAAGCTTCATTACTTTATTGGTAACCATGATTTTATGCATAGAGATTTTTTTAAAGAAGAAATTGGTGCTATCAATGTATGAAGATGCAGTGGAAACTGAATTAAACGGTAAAAAATTTTTCATAGGGCATGGAGATGGACTTGTAAAAAATGATTATGGTTATAATCTTTTAAAGAAGATAATGAGGAATAAAGTGATTCAAAAAATATACTCTCTTTTACATCCCGATTGGGGGATATCACTTGCAAGTAATACAAGTAAAAAAAGCAGAGATTATACTTCAAAAAAAGATTATGGCGAAATAGACGGCTTGTTTGAAACTGCAAAAATAAAAATTGATGAAGGATTCGATTATATTATTTTCGGGCACCTTCATAAACGTGTTTATGAAAATTATAAGAATGGGTATTATATAAATCTAGGCTCATGGCTGGACGCACCATGCTACGGTATTTTTAAAGATAACAATTTTCAAATAGTGGACTGGAATTCAAATGGCTAAAAAGAATTCTTCTAATGTGGATTTTAAAAAATATTTTGAAGAAAGAGGTAAAAAGCCACCTAAAAAATCAAAAGGTCATAGTAATTATAAATGGTTCATAATTTGGGGATTATTATTAGGTGTATTCATCGCATTTATAAGTTTTATATACAGCGGACTTCCTTCTCTTGAACAATTGGAAAATCCAAAGCCTCAATTAGCTAGTAAAGTTTATACGATCGATGGGGAATTGCTTGGGCAGTTTTTTATTCAAAATAGAGTAGAGACAAATATTGATAGTCTTCCTCCGTATCTAATTAATGCCTTAATTGCAACAGAAGATAGAGCATTTTATCATCATTGGGGCGTTGATATGGCTCGTGTTGTTAAAGCTATGGTAAAAAATCTTCTTACATTTTCACGTGAAGGAGCAAGTACTATCACCCAGCAGCTGGCTAAAAATCTTTATCATTTGAAAAATCATAATGAAACTCTTATTCAAACCGGTATCCGTAAAATTCGTGAATGGATAACTGCTATCCAGATTGAAAGAACTTATACAAAAAGGGAAATACTTGAATTATATTTTAATGTATCTTATTTCGGCAGGGGGGCGTACGGAATTGAAACTGCTTCAAGAATATATTTTAACAAAGATGCTTCTCAATTAACAATTCCTGAAGCAGCTTTGTTTGTGGCCATGCTGAAGTCGGATGTAATATATGATCCGGTTAAAAGGAATGCAAATGCTTTTGCCCGTAGGAATCTAGTAATGTATAATATGGTTCAAATGGGGTATCTTGATAAAAACTCTTATGAAAAATTAAAACAACAGCCGATTGAATTAGCTTCCGATAATATTTCACCTTCAAGATCTATTGCGCCTCATTTTATGGAGTATATACGCCAGCAGCTTGAAGCCATGTCTGATAAATATAATTATAATCTCTATCGTGATGGCCTTAATATTTATACTACTATAGATATGAGAATGCAAAAAATAGCCAATGAAGCTGCCGCTGAACATCTGGTTGAGTATCAAAAATTATTTGATAAAAATTGGAGCTGGGATAAAAATCAAGCTTTACTGACAAACATTATTGATATAGATATAAGAACTTCATCCAATTATAAAAAAGCAACAACGGCTGAAGAAAAAGCAAAAGTATATAATGAATTAAAAAACAATAAAGATTTTATAGATAAAATTAAAAAAGATGAAACCACAATTCAGGTTGGGTTTGTTGTAGTTGATCCTACTAATGGACAAATAAGGGCAATGGTTGGCGGGGAAAATCAAAAATTTGGCAGAGGCTTAAATCATGTAACAGGTATTAGAAGGCAGCCAGGTTCTGCTTTCAAAGCTTTTGTTTATACTACCGCCATCGATCGCGGTTACTTTCCGGCATACACTTTACTTAATCAAAAATTTGATTACAAAGGTTGGTCCCCTTCAAATTCAAGCGATGAATATGGGGGGTATATGACTTTAAGAGAAGCATTAGCAAATTCAATAAATGTTGTTGCCGGAAGAATGACCACAAGTGATATTGCACCGCCTGCTCAAGTAATTAAATATGCCAGGCGTATGGGAATATCTTCTCCATTATCTGCTGTCCCTTCAATAGCCTTAGGTACTTCGGAAGTAACCCCTTTGGAGATTACCTCTGCTTATGGAACATTGGCTAACAAAGGTGTTCATGTTGATCCGATTTCAATTTTAAAGATTGAAGATAAGAACGGAATTGTAATTGATGAATTTCGTCCGGTGTACAGCGAAGCTATATCTCCCCAAACCGCTTCTATAGTTACAGACATGATGCAGGACGTTGTTGATTATGGAACCGGTGCGGGAGTGCGGAGATATTTTTATAGGCCTGCTGCCGGTAAAACAGGAACAACTCAAGATTTTGCTGATGCCTGGTTTATTGGATTTACTCCTCAGCTTGTTGGGGGAGTTTGGGTTGGCTTTGATGATCATAGGGTTAAATTTACAAACTGGTATGGGCAAGGAGCCAAAGCAGCTTTACCAATTTGGGCAAAATTCATGGCTAATACTTATGAGAAAACAAAGATGCCTCTCGAATATTTTCAGCTTGCATCAGGAGTCGATTCAGTTAAGTTTTGTAAAGAGACTATGGATTTGGGCGATACGCGAACTGCAACACAATATTGTCCGGTTACAGTAACGGATATTGTTAACTCCAAAAATATTCCGCGCCAATGTGAAATTCATACCGGCAAACATGAAATAAAGCCGGAAGATAAAAGAGGGGATACCGGCTGGTAAAGTTTTGGAGTGCATTGTCATGGTGAGCGGAGTCGAACCATGACTTAGAGAAGCAAATTAGACAATACTTGTAATTTATTTATAAGAATTGTTGATGAAAATTTGTTAATTTTGTTATTGAAATCATTTGTTCATAAAAATTTTATAAAAGTATTTTCGCCCGGATGGTGGAATTGGTAGACACGCTAGGTTCAGGGTCTAGTGAGGGTTTCCTCATGCAGGTTCGAGTCCTGTTCCGGGCACATAAATTAAGCTGTAAAATTAGTTCTGGTTTTACAGCTTTTTTGTTTTTGTGAATTTAATTTGAGTTTTGACAAAGACCAAAGAAAATTATGAAATGAAATTCTATCAAAACATTTTAAACTTTTACAAACAGCTTATTTTTGATGAATCAATTCTCCCTCCTAAAGTAAGAGTACTGAATCCTTATTTTAATTCTGAATCTGGAGAAATAAAAGAAACCATTCAAACGTTTTACAAAAAATTTTATAACGATAATAATAAAAGAAAAATAATTTTTGGAATAAATCCCGGGAGGCACGGAGCAGGCGTAACTGGGATTCCATTTACAGATACAAAAAGATTAAATAATGAATGCGGTATTTCTTTCAATGAATTTACAACTCACGAAACTTCTTCTGTTTTTATTTATGATATGATAAAAGCTTACGGCGGTACGGATAAATTTTACAAAGAGTTTTATATTTCTGCAGTATCACCACTTGGGTTTGTTAAGCTAAATGATAATGGTAGAGAAGTTAATTTTAATTATTATGATGACTCAAAATTTAAAAGAAAATAAAACCATTTGTTGTTGATTGTATTAATAAACAGTTGGACTTTGGAATTGAAACTGAAAAATGTTTTTGTTTAGGCAATGCAGCAAATTACAATTATCTAATGAGATATAAATTCCGAATACAATTTCTTTAAAGAAATTATTCCCTTACCTCATCCAAGATGGATTATGCAATATAGATTAAAAAAGAAAAGTGGATTTATTAAACAATATCTAGAAGCCTTCAAGTAAGAATTTGATTTATTAAATTGTTTCTTATACTCATCAAATTCATTCCACGTCTGAACATCATAAATGATGTTCCTACAAAATGTCCTACTAAAATTTTTCTTGTTATGAATTCTTCCATTCCTTAAATTAACGTACAACAAAAATAAGTAAGGGGAATATTTTCCTTCAGTAAGAATTAATAACTCAGTCTTTTTTAATAATGTGGGGAATTTATGTATAAAATAAAAATAATATATCTTTTATTTTCAATTCTTCCCATTTTTCTAATTAATTCATGCAATAATCCTGCTGGTCCTAATTTGATAGCTAATGCGCTGGCAAGTCCACCAATTATATCCGGAATAATCATTACAGGTTATGATAGTCCAGATCCTATAGGAGTATTAGGTAAGCCAAATGAAAAATCTTCTTTACCTTCATCTGTATTTAATAAAAAGTCAAGCAATTCACCAGCTCGTGGTTGTCAGGTAGAGACTCCCTTTCCAAATCCAGCAGATGGAATAACATATATATTTTTTTCATTACCACATGAGGCTAAAATCTCAGTTTGGGTTGTCAGAGGAATTGCAGCCACAGAGGTTATAAATAATTATTCTACTTACTCAAATGGATATTTTAATAGCTGCTATAAAAACTATACAAAGGAGTTAATTAAAGAAGAATCAAAGCTAGCAGGATCTTATAGAGTTGATTGGGATTTTGAGAATGATAATAAAAACTCCTTGCCTGATGGTTTTTATAGAGTTTATATAAGTGTAAATGGAAACTTAATGTGGCGGAATATTATGATAAACCGCAACTGGTATAACGAACATCATTAAAAATGGAAATCAATTTTTTATTCAATCAATTCAAATAGGATGAGTCAAATGAAAAAATCTTTTGCCCCAATTGTTGCTTTAATTTTATTTTTCTTTTCATATGCTAATAATAATTTTGCTCAAGAATTATCTCACGGTTCATGGGGATTTTCTGCAGTAGTTAACAGCTCACAAGCAGATATTTTAATTCCCATTTTTTTAGATGATTATAATTCCCTTGCCCCATCTGTTGGCGTTATTCATGCAAGCGATATTAACACAGATATCAGCGTAGGATTAGTTTATCATCATTATTTTTTTTACAGCAAGAATTTTTCTCCAATTATTGGCTTAAGAGGTGGGGCTATATTCGGAAGTCCTAATGGTGGAACTTCCACTACTGATTTTATTTGGGGAGGACTTGCCGGAGGCGAATATTTCTTCAGCAGCAACTTTAGCATTGGAATTGAAGTGCAGTTAAATTTAACAATCTCAGATAACAACTCTTCAAGATTTGGAAATCCCGGAGGGGCAAATTTTAATACCGGCTCTATAATTTATGCTTCAATTTATTTTTGATTAACAGATATGTAAAATATTTACTCAAATTGCCGGGAATTGAAAAACTTCAAATCCCGGCTTTTATATTTTTCAATCTATAATCTTCCTGGCTTTCTTAAAATTCTGAAGGGGAGTAAGATTAATTCCTCTAGAAACTTGAACAAAGTTGAAAATGTAAATCCAACTAGCCTAAATGGAAGTAAAAACAACCAGACTAACGGGTAAGCTATTAAGGCAATTAGCGCTAATGGCCAGCAAAGAAAAAGTAATATCAACCAAAGAATAAATGTTGTCATTTTAACCTCACGAAAACTATTTGTAAAAATAGTATAAATACTTATTATCCAAAGTAATTTTTGATGCAAGTTGTTTTTAATTGATTAAAGGTTGATTATTAAGATGAAAATATCACTTCTATATTTAAAGTAATCATAGGATTACTTAAATTCATAATGAAAATTAAATGTTTTTT
The DNA here is from genome assembly GCA_963777515.1 of uncultured Bacteroidota bacterium. GTDB lineage: Bacteria > Bacteroidota > Ignavibacteria > Ignavibacteriales > Ignavibacteriaceae > CAVSWT01. The sequence continues at coordinate 142,298 of CAVZQU010000009.1, read as the reverse complement.
TTAAAGTTGATTTCAAAATTAATTTAAGAATAGGGAGTTATACCATGCATGAAAAAAGTATCAAGTTGTTAAACGAAGCAATTGCAGATGAATTATTTGCTGTCCATCAATATATGTATTTCCATTTCCATTGTGATGATATGGGTTTCGATCCTTTGGCAGGATTATTTAAAAGAACTGCTATACAGGAGATGATACATATAGAAAGACTTGCAGAACGGATCTTGTTTTTAAAAGGTGAAGTTGAAATGAAAGCTGCCTCAGAAGTAAGTAAAATTCACGATGTAAAAGAAATGTTGAAGATGGCTTCTAAAATGGAAGAGGACAGTGCAAGAGATTATAACAAAATGGCTAACGAATGCGCTGCAAATGCCGATTCAATTTCTAAACAATTGTTCGAAGGTCTTGTTGGAGAAGAAGAAGTTCATTTTGATCAATACGATAATGAGCTTGAAAACATGAACAAGTTTGGAGATAATTATTTAGCTCTCCAGTCAATTGAAAGAATTAAAGGTGGAAATAACCCGGCAGCAAATTAAAGAATATATTTTATAATCTTAAATTTAAAATGCCCTTGATGATTAAGTTTTGGACTTCAACTAATGGTATAATGCGATCTGAATAACCTAAACGATTTTTTTAGTTGATTAAAAAATTCTGTGATCAAATAGTTAGTTCAATTGAGAATGATTTGAAATCATAAATTATAGATGAGCCGAAGTAAATATTGCCTCGCCTTCGGCTTTATCTTCTTCCCAAAACACTTCAATATCTTGTCCAATGGCCTCCAAATTTAATTTTAATTCATTAAATCGAATAAAATTAAAAGCCTAAGAATTTATACGATTGCGTTTATGAGATTAAATAATATATTTGCAAATTATATCAATTGAATTATTAAACACATTTTAAAATGAAAAGACTCTTATTATTTATAATATTGACACTTATAGTTTCTAGTATTGGTAGGTCACAGCAAAAAAATAGAAGTAATTTAGGCAGTACTATTTCGGGTGTTGTTCATGATACTGTTAGTAATGCTGCTATTGAATATACAAATATTGTTTTATATAAATCTGTAGACAGTTCTCAGGTTACCGGTACAATAACTAACGGAAAAGGTGAATTTAATTTAAATGGGATTAAAACCGGCAAATATTATCTAACTGTTCAATTTGTAGGCTTCGAGAAAAAAGTATACAACATAAATGTTAAGACAAACAATTCGAAAATTAATCTTGGAAATATTTATATCGTTCCTACTTCAGTTGTATTAAATAACGTTGTTGTTGAAGGGAAACGAAATCCAATTTCATATCAGATAGATAAAAAAGTAATTGACCCTAGCCAATTGCCTACTTCCATTTCAGGAAATGCAGTAGATGTTCTTGAAAATGTTCCTTCCATAACTACGGATATTGAAGGTAATGTTAGTTTAAGAGGAAGTTCAAGTTTTACGGTTTTAATTGATGGACGGCCTTCTGTAATGGATGCACAAGATGCACTGCAGCAAATTCCGGCAAGCGCTATTGAGACAATTGAAATTATAACAAATCCATCTGCTAAATATGATCCTGAAGGTAATGCAGGAATAATAAATATTAAGTTGAAGAAAAGTAAAAATTATGGATTGAGCGGTGTAGTAAATGGTAATGCCGGTTTGGATGATAAATATGGTGGTGATTTTTTATTTGAATATAAAACTTCAGCTCTTAATTATAATTTTGGAGTCGATTATAATAGACGATTTTTCCCGGGGACTCATTTAAATCAAAAGCAGTTTTACTTTAATAACACTACATCATATATTAACTCGAATGGAGGAAACGAACGGGGAAGAATTTCACTTGGATTAAGAGGCGGCTTAGATTTTAATCTAAGTGATAAAGATTTATTAAGCATTGGTGGAAGATATGGTTCTCGAGATGGAAGAAGAAATGAACTTTTAAATTATGAGCAATGGATTGAAGGCAGCATAGATAAAACTACTTATTTAAGCAGAAATGACAGGAGCAGGTCTGGTAACTATTATGCATTAAATATGAATTATACCAGGAAGTTTAACACAAGTGGTCATCAAATTCAAAGTGAGTTATTTGTCAGTCATAATAATTCTGATGAATTAACAATTTCTTCGGAAACTTCTGCTGGTATACAAACCGATGGAAAGAAAACCACTGAAACTGGGCCATCAACTCACTTTAGAGGAAAACTTGAATATACTTTGCCGTTTGATGATAAAAGTAAATTTGAAGCAGGTACGCAAGGTGAAGTAAGGCTTTCAAAAGATATAAATGGATTATATGAATTCGATCGCTCGATTCAAGATTATGTGTTTCAATCTAATTATAGCAACAATGTAGATTATAATAGAAGTCAATTAGCAATCTATTCACTTTATTCAAATGAATTTGACAATTTCGGATTTCAAGGTGGATTACGAACTGAATACACCCTACAAAAGACAGATTTATTGGAAAAGCATGAAAATTATAAAATTGATAGATGGGATATTTTTCCAACCTTTCATACATCTTATAAATTTGAAGGCGGGTCTCAGTTCATGCTAAGCTATACACGTCGGATTGATCGTCCGCATGGTTGGGAATTAGAGCCATTTGAAACCTGGATGGATGCGAATAATGTAAGACGCGGTAACCCTGCCCTAATCCCTGAATTTATTGATTCTTATGAATTTGGTTTTCAATCATTTATCGGAGATATCTCTTTTTCGGATGAGTTGTATTATAGATTTACGCATAATAAAATCGAACATATCTCATCTGCTTATGCTGAAGATGTGACTTTGAATACCCTGGAAAATGTTGGAACGGATTATTCGCTTGGTTCAGAATTTATGGTTACTTTGGATCCTTTGAGTTTTTGGAATACAAATTTAATGGGAGACCTTTATCATTATAGAGTGCAAGGTGCTCTTAATGGTGAATCATTTGATAAGCAAAGTTTTAATTGGAATGTAAGATTTAACAATTCAATTAAGTTTTCAAAAACAACTCAGCTTCAATTGAATTTTAGATATAGAAGTCCGACTGTTTCATCACAGGAAAGGCGGGAAGGTTTCTTTTCTACAGATTTGGCAGTGAAACAAGACTTAATTCAGAATATGGTTTCACTTACTTTACAAGTTAGAGATCTTTTAAAACAGCAAAGTTTGAATCAACTTCTACCGGTATAAATTACTATAGCTATAATTATTTCACCCGTCAATCTCCAATGATTATGCTTAATTTAAAAGTGAATTTTAATAATTATAAACGTGATGAGGGGAGACAGGATGGGCAGCAGAATCAAGAAGAAGGTGGGGGAGAAGATTTTTAATACTTGATTGATAATTTTTATAGTAGTGTCTGCTATCATTCTATGGAATTTTCTCTAAATATTTTTAGTAATCTGCATCAAATTGATGGCATTGACATTTTAGGAATATATCGATAAGTTTCAATGAGTAATAATGAAAACAAAAGAAGATAACATAGTAAAAATAGCAAAAGCATTATCCGATAAAACCAGAATTAAAATTCTGAGTGAAATCGCTGAAAAGGGAAGTATATCATGCGGTGATATTGAAAAATTTGCATCACTTTCTCAACCGACTATTTCCCATCATTGTAAAATCCTAACAGATGCTGGTTTACTAAACTCTGAAAAAGATGGAAGGCATGTAATTATTTCGGTGAATAAAAAAGCTATAGAAGAGTTTAGCTCATTAATTTCGGATTCTATCAAATTTAAGGATTCAAAAGAATACGTAAGATAAAATTTCAATCACTCCCAAGTAAATCACTCCATATTGAGTTATAAATTAAAACTCAGCACTGATTCCTATAGAAGGTAAAATTCCAATAGAAGATATCTCATCAATCTTTTGCTCACGTGAATCCCATCTTATTGATGTTGAATTCTTTTTATTGTAAACGTTCTGCACATCAAGATAAGTGATCAAAGTCCAACCTGAAAAGTACCAGCGTTTATCTACCCGAATATCAAGACTGTGAACCGATTTTAATCTTCTGGAATTGTAGTTTTTTACTTCCTGCATACCTGACGAATTGAAAGGTGTATATGGAGGTCCCGATGCAAATCTGAACTTCATACTTGCTTCCCAAAATTCATTTATCTTATATCCGCCGCTTAAATTGAACAGCCAATTTTGGTCATAATTTCCATTACGTTCTATCCCATCTAATGGTGTGTAATCAGCTTTACTGTATGTTAAACTTAAAATTCCATAATAAGGAATATCCGATAATTTTTTTTGAATTGATAATTCTACTCCGCGTGCTTTGCCGAATCCATTATCTGTTAAAGGCTCTAACCCGAACGAAGAAAAATTACTTTCCCCACCTTCAAAACCGGCGCCAGTATTTGCTAAGACCAAATATGGCCTTATTTCACTGGTAGGATAATTCGAATATTTTTTATAAAATCCTTCTACTTTAAATAATGCATCTTCAGAAACTTTATGCTCTAAACCCAGAACATATTGATCAACTTGAATCATTTTTAAGCTTTTATTGCTTTCAAATGCTTGCAGCCAGATGTAAGAAGGAGACTGATGATAAATTCCTGTACTGAAATTAATGTTTGTAAGATCGGTTAATTTATATGAAAATGAAAGCCGCGGACTTAAACTTAGACTCTTATTTATTGCTGTAAATACATCTCCGCGAATACCAATATTAAAATTTAGTTTGTTAAATACTGTTCTGTTGTAATTAAAATATGTTCCAAACTTTTTGTATAAATTCTTCGATGTAAAATTTGAAACCGGAAGCGAATCGCCAAATGTAGTTACAAAAGTCGGTAATAGAATATTATAATTAGCTTCAATTAATTTTATTGTACCACCAATGTTCAATTCAGATTTATCGGATAATTTATAGACTAATTCCCCGCGCAGAGAATTTTCTGCTTCAAGAGATTTGTTTAAGAAAATTGGATTTAATAGTATGTCGCTTTGAATGCTATTGTAGTCAATATAATTTCTGCTAATAATTATATTAAAATAACCATTATCTATTAAATGCCGATAATTAATACCTGCTACATATTGTACTTGATCTGAACCAAGTACACGAGAATTATCATATCGTTGTTCTTCAGTATCATTAAAGAATTTCACATTATCAAAGGCACTTATAAATAAAAAACTTATTTTATTTTTTATATCGGGATTAATATCGGCTTTAACCATTAAATCATAATATTCAGGAACAAAGGCAAAGCCGGCTGCCTTAAATATAAAATCAAGATAACTTCTTCTTGCGGAAACAATGAAATTTGATTTATCAGATATTGGCCCTTCAAGGTCTAATCCAAATTGTGATGCGGATATTGTTGCTTTTCCACCTATTCTATCTTGTCTACCGTCGCGAAGTTTTATATTAAGCACAGAAGAAAGTTTATCTCCGTATAAAGCAGAAAAACCTCCGGTTGAAAAAGTAGTTTCTCTTACGAAGTCAAGATTTATATAGCTTAGTGGTCCGCCGCTTACGCCCTGTCCTCCAAAATGATTAATGTTTGACACTTGAATTCCATCAATCAAATATAAATTTTCTGAAGGAGCACCGCCTCTAACAATCAAATCATTTCTTCCGGCATCCGCCTGTGCAACTCCGGGTAGTATTGAAAGCGCTCTTATTACATCTTCAAAACCGCCGGGGCTTCTTCTAATTTCTTCATAGCTAAAATTTTTAACACTATTCACTTCCAACGGATTTTTAACAAAATAATCACTTACCACGGTAATGTTATCCAACTTTATAGCTTCTTCAATTAACTCAAAATTAAGTTCGGAAGGTTTTCCTGGCTGCACTACGATATCGGTTTTTACAAGAGGATTATAGCCTATTACAGAAGCTTTTAATTGATAGGTGTTAAACGGCAATGACTTAATCTCATAATAACCTACTTCATTTGTCGCTGCACCATAATTAGAGTTTACTACTGAGATATTAGCGAATGGTATTGGTTCTTTTGTTTGAGCATCAATTACTTTCCCATAAATGCTTAGCTCACTTTTTTGTGAATAAATTGTACCAAGCGGAATTATGAAAAGTATTAATGTTATTACTCTATTTAAAATTAATTTTGAGTGCATAAAATACAAATACGAAAATCTTAATTAATTGCCGGTCTTTTTTATCTCTGCCAATTCTGTTTCAAATGGAATATCACTCAATTCAACTTTAGGATTTTTTTCTATAAAGTAATTCATAGACCATTCGCTTGTCAAAAGTATTGTCAATCTGTTTTCAGAATCATAGGCCCATGCTGCACCGGCGGGAAGTAAAATATTATTTATCTCTTCTTCTCTAATTTCAGGCGAAACCCAACGAAGCACTTTCCAATTTGTTTGCTCTAATCTTGATTCAGCTCCATATTCATCTTGGAGTCTGTATTGAACGACTTCAAATTGTAATGGCCCAACTGCTCCAAGCAATGGAGTTTTTTGCAAAGAATTTTTTAAATAGAATGCTTGAATAACACCTTCCTGTAAAAGCTGTTCTAATCCATCTCTGAATTTTTTGAAGTTAGATGGATTTGGGTTATGCATAATTACAAAATGTTCAGGAGCAAACTTTGGTATTTCATTATACAAGAATATTTGTATCCGAGGTAATTGTATCGCCAATTCCAAAATTTGAATTACCAACAAATCCAATTATATCACCTGCGTAAGCTTCATCAACAGTTTCTCTTTCCTGTCCAAACATTTTTTGAGAATTGGAAAGACGTATTTTTTTACCACTCTTAGCATGAAATGCCTGCATGTCTCTTTCAAATTTCCCGGAACAGATTCTCATAAAAGCAATTCTATCTCTATGTCTCGGGTCCATGTTTGCTTGAATCTTAAATACAAAACCTGAAAATCTTTCATCATCATTTTAATTTCAGCGCCATTACTTTCACGCGAAGAGGGTGGTAATGCATAATCTAAAAAGCCGTCAAGCAAAAGCTGGATACCAAAATTATTAATTGCGCTTCCAAAAAATACGGGAGTTAATTTTCCCTCAATAATTTTTTCTTTATCTAAATCAGCTCCGGCATGTTCAATCATTTCAATTTCTTCAGCAAATCTTTCATAACTTTCCACACTTAATTTGTTTTTTACAAAATCTCCCGCTGGATCATGAATTTCTACCGGCGCCTTATATGAGCCTCCGGTAGTTCTTTCAAAAAGATGCACCTGCTTAGTCTGTCTGTCATAAACACCTTTAAAATCCAAACCTGTTCCCAAAGGATAGTTCATTGCATAAGCCTGAATTCCCAAAACATTTTCCAATTCATCCATCAATTCAAGCGGGTCACGTGTAGGCCTGTCTAATTTATTCATAAAAGTAAATATTGGTATTTCACGTTTACGGCAGACTTCAAATAATTTTCTTGTTTGCGCTTCTATGCCTTTTGCTGCATCAATTACCATCACAACAGAATCAACTGCAGTTAAAACCCTATATGTATCTTCAGAAAAATCTTCATGGCCAGGAGTATCAAGCAGATTTATTTTAAAATCTTTATAATCAAATTGAAGAACAGTTGAACTAATTGAAATTCCTCTTTTCTTTTCAAGTTCCATCCAGTCTGAAGTTGCCTTACGCTGGTTCTTTCTTGCTGTTACTGAACCTGCTAATTGTACAGCTCCTCCATACAATAAAAACTTTTCTGTTAAAGTTGTTTTACCTGCATCAGGGTGAGATATAATTGCAAATGTTCGTCTTCTATTAATTTCTTTTATACTACTCATTGTAATCTTAATTTAAAATTAGTTTGAATTTAAAATGATGAATGAAGTTTAAATAAACTTTGAGGCTGGACTAATAAAATTTGGAATGTAATATAATCATCACTTCTTAATTAAATTTGATAGCCAAATTTACAAAAAATTATATTATCTAAAAAAGAAATATATATAAGTAAAGTTCGTTTATTTAAAAATTAAATCAGCCGGGAGGCCATTTCATTTGTCTTCCACCCAGTAAATGCAAATGAAGGTGATAAACTTCTTGTCCACCGTTAGGCCCGCAATTAAAAACTAATCTATAGCCGTCATCAGAAATTTTCATTTCTTTTGCAAGTTTGTTTGCAACATCAACCATTTGTGCTAAAAGATGTGAATGCTCTTCAATCTTAAAGTCACTGATTTTGGGTATTTCAATTTTGGGAATAATTAAAATATGAACCGGCGCCTGCGGATTTATATCTCTAAATGCTAAAACATTTTCGTCTTCGTAAACAATATCAGCGGGAATTTCTTTATCGATTATTTTTGAAAAAATAGTAGCCATTTTATGCCTCCCGTTCAATTCCATATTTTTTAATTTTATTATAAAGATGACTTCTTTGTATATCAAGTATCTCAGCAGTTTTACTAATGTTCCAATCATTTGCATCAAGCTGTTTTATTATAAATGCACGTTCAGCTTTTTCCTTAAATTCCTGAAAAGAATTACTTTCACTTATAATATTGTCAATAGAAGAGGTACTGCCTGTAAAAAGAAATTCAATGTCTTTTTGAGATATTTCTTTTTTATCAACAATAATAATTATTCGTTCAATTATGTTTTTTAGTTCACGAACATTGCCTGTCCACGGCAGCGATTGTAAAAACTTTATTGCGCTGTCATCAAACTTTACAGGCGGTTTTTTATGTTTATTTGTAATTTCGTTAGTAAAACTTTCAGCAAGAATAGGGATATCCTCTAGCCGTTCTTTCAGAGAGGGAATGTTAATAGGAATAACATTTAACCTGTGAAATAAATCTTCACGGAAATTTCCCTTTTCAATTTCCTCTTTCAGATTTTTATTTGTTGCTGCTATTATGCGAACATCTACATCAATACTTTTTGCCCCGCCAACTCTTTGAATTTTTCCATCTTCAATTGCACGCAACACTTTTGCCTGTGCCTGCTGACTCATGTCTCCAATTTCATCTAAAAATATTGAACCTTTATTTGCAAGTTCAAACTTTCCGATACGCTGCTGCATTGCACCAGTAAATGAACCTTTTTCATGTCCAAATAATTCCGATTCAATTAATTCGTTCGGGATAGCTGCACAATTAACTTCAATAAGTGGTTTATCTTTTCTTATACTTTGATTGTGAATTGCTCTAGCAACTAATTCTTTCCCGGTACCATTATCTCCAGTAATTAAAACTCTTGTATCTAGTGGCGCAACTTTATTAATTAACTCTAATATATTTTTAATGGCTTTGCTTTTACCAAGAATTTTACCATCACCTAAAATTGATTTTTTAATTTCAGAATTCTCATTTAATAGTTTTGATTGCTCAACAGCATTTCGAACACTTATAACTAGTTTTTCCCTATCAATTGGTTTTTCGATAAAATCAAAAGCGCCTAGCTTAGTAGCTTTAATAGCATTCTCCACACTGCCGTGAGCTGAAATTATAATTACGGATGTAGTTGAATTTTTCTCCTTTAACCTTTTTAAGGACTTCAAATCCGCTCATTTCAGGCATTTGAATATCAAGAAGTAACGCGGCTGTACTGTCTTCAGAAATTTTTTCTAATCCTTCTGAGGCACTTGTTGAATAGTCAACTTTGTAGCCTTCATATTCAAGGATCATTTGAATGCTTTCGCAGATTTCTTTTTCGTCGTCAATAATTAAAATTAAATTCATTTATTTTCTTGTTGTTAAAATTTTATTTCAATCTGATTTTTCATCTATTTTAGCCGATAGATTTTTTTGTAGTGTTTTAATTGTATATATGTATTTTTTCTTTATTCTGTTAAAAATTTTTTTTGAAATATCTTCACTATATATATGAGAAGTTTGATTTCTATCTTCAAGCATGTCAAGAAAAATGCTTTCATCTTCGATTAAGCCAAATCTAAATGTTTCTTTTAAAGATTCTTTAGGAGATTTAGTTATTATACCTTCTTCGATTAAAAACAATTTTAAAGTTTTCCATAGTAATTCAAACGTAAACTCAAATCGCTGTATAACACCATCGCGGTCAAGCTCATCTTTTGACTGCTTGATTCCTTGATCTAATTTTTTTACAGCTTCTTTGAATTTTTTAAAAGAATATCTTAATTCATCCTTCATAGATAACTTTGCCTGTTTTCAGAATTATATTTTTAAAATCCGGATCAATTTCTTTTAGAAAGACAAGGTCAATGTTATAAAGCCCTATAATCTCATCAATTTTTTCTTTTATTTTTCTTTTTTTACTGATATTGATTAATTCTGAATCTATGGCGATATCGTAATCAGAATTAAAAGCAGCATTATCTTTCCCTCGTGATCCAAATAGAATTAACTTTTTGGGATTGATTTCGTTAATTAGAATTGCAACAATATTATTTAATCTATTATCTTTTAATATCTTTTTATTCAATTATACATTCCTAATTCTGTTTTTACATTCAAACCATTCATTAATTTATATTATATATAAAATGTGATAAAGTATTGATCAACATAACATGAGAAGGTAGAATACTTTTATTCTTTTTAAGCATATATCCAAAAATATTTCCAAGCTTATTTGTTCTTAAATCCCTTTCGTCAATTGAAGATTGAACTTTAAAAGTTTCTTCAAAATTCTCCACAAAATAACCAATTAAATCACCCAAATCAAAGATATTAGAAGCATATGAAATATAAGCGCTGCCAAAGAAATGAGCCAGTTTATCTTTATCGCCATAATTATTATTTGGGGTATCGTAAAAAAAATATCTCGGCAGATTTTGGTTCTTCAGTTTGTAAGTTGAATCATCAGCAGAAACAAGGGGATAATAAACTGTAACTTTTAATAAAGGTATTACAATTGGAATTTTCCTGTAAGGGACGCAAGCAAAAGTTAAAGCAAGTAATGCTTCATCAATATCATAATCATAAAATTTTACTGCTCTAAGAAATATTGAATCTACCAAAGCTAAATCATTATTAGTTGATTTAAGTTTGGAAAAATGATCACTTGCGATAAATCCCGAAATGTAATTTACACCTTTAGAAAGTTTACTCTGCTGTGAGAAATGATGCTGTAGAAAAAATTATGAGTAAAAAATATATACGAAATAAAAATTTAATAATCATTAATACAATATAAGGAACATCTGAAAATTTCTTAAGTATAATTTTGTGCATTGGTCGACTGGTGAAAATTAAATTCTTCATAAATCATTGGCAAATGCCAAAGGAGATGACCTATGCTCATTTTTAAAACCAACAAAGCAGATTTAAGAGGGAAGTACAAACTTCATCTTGAGATTAGTATTATAATTACTCTTTTTTTATTGGTCGTAGCATTTAAATATGCCCCCATAAAAAATAATAGTAATAAGTATGTCGAAAAGCCAAAGGAAGATATTCACATTTTCAATAATTATCGAACTGAACAACCAACAAAACCACCTGATAAACCAAAACCTTTGGAGCCGATTGTTTCTACAAATGATAAAATTGAAGATATTCCTTTTAATGATACTGAGATAGATCTTACTGCTAAATTAGATACACATCCACCAAGAATTGAAACTCATAAAAAAATAGAAGAAGATAAAATATTTATAGCTGTAGAGCATGAACCTGAAATAATTGGTGGTCTTGCTGCTCTTCAAAATAAAGTACATTATACAGAAATGGCAAAGAGAATTGGAATTGAAGGTACAATTTATATTCAAATTGTTGTAAATGAAGAAGGTAAAGTAATAGAGGCTATAGTTGTAAGAGGGTTATCTCCAGACTTAGATGAAATGTCATTAAATGCAGTAAAATCAACAATGTTTAAACCAGGTACACAGAGGGGAACGCCGGTAAAAGTCAGGATGACTGTTCCAATAAAATTTAGATTATATTAATTGTAAAAATGTGAGGTTCGTCTTTGAGACGAGCCTCACTTTGAATGTTAAGTTTGTATTACCCCAGGATTAAAGCGAGGTATATCAGGATTATTATTAGCCACTTCAATAGCCATTGAAATATATTCTCTTGTTAATGCCGGGTCAATTATTTCATCAATCCATAATCTTGCTGCTGCATAATAAGGAGTGCTTTTCTCTTCGTATGAATTCATGATTTCATTTAACAGATTTTTCTTTTTTTCTTCGCTAAACTTTTCTCCTTTTTTTTCAGCTTGCTTTAATTTTATATCCAATAAAACACTGCTGGCTTGACTTCCTCCCATAACAGAAATTTTTGCATTTGGATACGCAAATATAAATCGCGGGTCATAGGCTTTGCCGCACATTGCATAGTTACCAGCACCAAAACTGTTTCCAACTATTATTGTAATTTTAGGTACAACAGAGTTTGCTACAGCATTTACCATCTTTGCTCCGTCTTTAATTATTCCTCCATGCTCGGCTCTGCTGCCAACCATAAAACCAGTTACATCTTGAAGAAATACTAAAGGGATTTTTTTCTGATTGCAATTCATTATAAATCTTGTTGCTTTATCAGCGCTGTCAGAATAAATTACTCCGCCGACTTGCATTTCTCCTGAATCCGATTTTACTATGTTTCTTTGATTTGCTACAATGCCAACAGACCATCCGTTAATACGTGCATAAGCTGTAATTATTGTTTTACCGTAACCAGCTTTATATTCATCTATTTCTGACTCATCAACTATGCGCGAAATTAATTCGTAAGTATCATAAGGCTTAATTGGGTCTTCCGGGAGTATTCCATAAATTTCTTTCGGTGAATGTGATGGAGGTTTACTTTCGATTCGATTAAATCCAGCTTTGGAATTATTTCCAAATTTATTTGTTAAGCTTCTAATTTTATCAAGACATTCTTCATCATTTTTCATAATATAATCTGTAACACCGGAAATATTGGATTGTACTTTTGCACCGCCGAGAGATTCATTATCTATAACTTCACCAATTGCAGCTTTAACGAGATGTGAGCCAGCAAGAAAAACTGAGCCTTCTCCTTCAACAATTAATGCTTCATCACTCATAATAGGGAGATATGCGCCGCCGGCAACACAAGGGCCCATTATTGCTGCAATCTGTGGAATTCCCATTGAGGACATAATTGCATTGTTTCTAAAAATTCTACCAAAGTGTTCTTTATCAGGAAAAATTTCATCTTGCAAAGGAAGAAACACTCCTGCGCTATCAACTAAATAGATTATTGGTAAGTGATTTTCAATCGCGATTTCTTGTGCTCTAAGATTTTTCTTTGCAGTTATTGGGAACCAGGCTCCGGCTTTTACTGTAGCATCATTTGCAACTATTACAAAATCTTTTCCATTAACTTTACCTATTCCATAAATTGTTCCTGATGAAGGAGCACCGCCGTATTCTTCGTACATTCCATAAGCAGCAAAGGTACTTAATTCAAAAAATTGTTTTGGATCATCAACTAATTTATTTATTCTCTCACGTGCAGTTAGTTTGCCTTTTGATTTATGTTTTTCAATCGCTTTTTTACCACCGCCGAGTTTTACTTTTTCTTTCTCAACTTCAAGTTTGCGAAGCAGATTTTTATAAAAATCATCTCTTTTTAGAAATGTTTTATCTTCTTTTATTGGATTACCGATTTTTGTCATATTAATTAGAGGAAAGTTTATAAATCAATCTTTCAATAAATCTCTTGCAATTACTATTCTTTGAATTTCAGATGTTCCTTCACCAATCGTGCAAAGCTTAACATCACGATAAAATTTTTCAACCGGATATTCTTTAATAAATCCATAACCGCCATGAATTTGAACTGCTTCGCTTGCGGCTTTCTCTGCGATTTCACTAGCAAATAATTTTGCCATTGCAGCTTCTTTTATACTTGCGATTCCATTATCCTTCATATAAGCTGCTCGTTGAGTTAATAATCTTGCGGCTTCAATATTTGTATTCATTTCTGCAAGCTTAAATTGTATTGCCTGAAATTCATTTAATGATTTTCCAAACTGCTTTCTTTCATTTCCATATTTTACTGAAGCATCTAAACATCCTTGTGCAAGTCCAACACTTAAAGCAGCAATTGATATTCTTCCGCCTTCAAGTATTTTCATTGCCTGGATAAATCCTTCGCCTTCTTCTCCAAGTAAATTTTCTTTCGGTACTTTACAATTTTCAAATGTTAATTGAGTAGTATCACTTGCTCGCATTCCAAGCTTATTTTCTTTTTTACCAACTATAAATCCTTCCATTCCTTTTTCAAGAATGAAAGCAGAGATTCCTTTTTTACCTTTTGACTTATCAGTGATTGCCATTACTACTACTGTCTCACCAACAGTACCGTGTGTTGTAAAAGTTTTACTTCCATTTAAAATAAAATTATCACCTTGTTTTTCAGCGACTGTTTTTAATCCTGCAGCATCACTTCCCGAAACTGATTCTGTTAATCCCCATGCAGCAATTTTCTTTCCTGAAGTAAGGTCAGGTAAATATTTTTTCTTTTGAGTTTCATTACCAAATTGATTTATATGATTTGTCCCTAATCCGTTATGAGCGGCTACAGATAAAGCTATGGAAGGGTCAACTCTTGCAAGCTCTTCAATGATAATAGCAAATTCTATATATCCTAAATTTGCACCTCCATATTCTTCGGGAACAAGAATTCCAAGGAATCCTAATTCTCCAAGCTGCTTCATAATATCAAATGGAAATTTTTGTGATTCGTCAAATTCCATTATTCGCGGACGAATATTTTTTTCTGCGAAATCTCTAATAGTATCGCGGATGATGATTTGGTTTTCATTTAAATCGGAGAGGAATGGATTTTCCATAACATCCATGATTTTTCCTTTCTTTGTGAATAAAATTAATTCAACCTTTTAAGTGAATCAAATTTTTAAAGAGAATTTTTCTTTTGGATAATTCACTTCAAAAATTTATCGTAAAGGAAAAGCTGAACAGTCACATAGTGATTGCTATGCGATTACAAATGTTTTTTAAAATTTGAAATTATTTCTTCTGCAATATGATAAGGCGATAAATTGCCAAGAACAACTTTTGAAAGAGATGAATTAAGTGAGTTCTCACCATCTTCATCCCATAATTTCTCTTTTATTTTATTTTCAACAATATCTTTAATTCTATTCTTAGTCTGCATTTCTCTTTTCAATAAAAATTTACCGCTGTTGTGAAGATAATCTTTATGACGGTTAATTTCATCAGCTATTTCAGGAATACCTTTATTTTCTGATGCAACTGATTTGATAATATTCGGCATCCAAGATTTTTCATCATGGTCTCTCATCATTAAAATGGTTCTTAATGCTGTTATTGCTTGCTCTGAACCTGGCCTGTCACTTTTATTCAGAACAAAAAAATCTGCAATCTCCATTAAACCCGCTTTCATTGCTTGAACTGCATCACCCGATTCCGGGAACTAAAACTACAATCGTAGTATCGGCTGCTTGTGCAATATCTAATTCAGATTGGCCAACGCCGACTGTTTCAAGTAAAATAAAATCATAACCGGCAGCATCTAAAATATCTGCGGCATCAATTGTTTTTTTACTAAGTCCGCCAAGGCTTCCGCGAGTTGCCATACTTCTAATAAAAACACCCGGGTCATTTCCTATTTCAGTCATTCGAACTCGGTCGCCTAAAAGTGCACCGCCTGTAAATGGACTTGTCGGATCGACAGCAACGATTCCGACAGTTTTATTTTGATTTCTAAAATACTTTGTTAGCTGATTTGTAATTGTACTTTTGCCTGCACCGGGAGGGCCTGTAATTCCTATTCGATATCCTTGTCCAACTTTAGAATAAATTTCTTTAAGTAATTCAGAAGCTTTTTCATTATCCGATTCAACTATTGAAATTGAACGTGCAACAGTTCTTCTATCATTGTATTAAAAGCTTTTCAACAAGAGTTTCATTTAACATTAAAACATCACTAAAGAAATTTATTTCTGATTCATTCTTTCTTTAAAAAAATCAACTGTTTTTTTCAATCCTTCTTCTATTGGTGTTGATGGACGCCAATTAAATCTTTTAAATAATTTATCGGAAGTAATAACACTTCTCATTTGTTCGCCAGGTGCTGCCGGGCCGTGTTTTTCTTCTTGTCCTTTTCCGACAATTTTATTTAACATTCCATAAAGTTCATTCACATTTGTTTCTTTGCCGGTTCCAATATTATATATATCACTTCTATCATCGCTTAATCCTAAAAGATTTGCTTTTACCACATCACCAACAAAAACATAATCACGTGTTTGTTCGCCGCTGCCGTTTATAATTGGCTGTTCACCTTTTAATAATCTTGTACTAAAGATTGCAACTACACCGGCTTCACCAAAAGGATTTTGACGCGGGCCATATATGTTTGCATATCTTAAAATTGTATAATTTAATTTGTATTGAGCAGCATAAAAGAATAAATATTTTTCAACTGCAAGTTTTGAAATTCCGTAAGGAGAAAGGGGAGAAGTAGGATGTTTTTCATCAGCAGGGAAATAATCCTGTTCACCATAAACAGCGCCGCCTGTTGAAGCAAACATAAATTTTTTCACACCTGTTTTAACACAATTTTGAAGAAGGTTAATTGTTCCCAAAATATTTGTGTTAGCATCAAATGCTGGGTCTGCAACAGAACGGCGAACATCCATTTGAGCAGCATGATGATTAACTACATCAAATTTTTCTTTTTCAAAAAGTTCGGCTAAACTTTTATCTCCAATATCCTTTTTAATAAAAGTTGCTTTTTTATTTATATTATGTTCAAAGCCAGTAGCAAGATTATCAAGCACAAAAACTGTATGGCCTTCATTTATAAATGCGTCGGCTACTTGTGATGCGATAAATCCGGCTGCACCGGTGACTAGAATTTTCAAATTTTACTCCTTATATAAATTGAATTTGCAAATATATTCTTTTACTTTTTTAGGGACAAGAAAATCAATCGGCAAGCCTGCTTTTATCCTATTTCTAATTTCACTGCTGCTAATTTCTATTACAGGTGTTTTAACAAAATGTGCAGCTTTATAGTATTTATCTTTTTCAATTTTTTTATCGTTGGTTTTTCTTCTTAATACAACTAAATCTGCCAGTTCAATAATCTTATCTGGATTTTTCCAGGTGTGAAAATCAATTATGTTATCATAACCAATTATTAATTCAAGCTTTTTATATTTTTTTTTCAAAGCTTCTAAAGTTTTAACTGTATATGAAATTGACTTAGCTCTTAATTCAATATCGGAGTATTCGAAAGCATGGAAACTCTTCAATTGCAAGCTTAACCATATTTAATCTGTGACTTTGCTTTTCAGAAGTTCTATCTGTTTTATGCGGAGAAATATATGCGGGAATAAAAATTATTTTTTCTAAATTTCTAATTTCCTTTACTGCCTGCGCAGTTATTAAATGTCCAATATGAATTGGATCGAAAGTGCCGCCGTATATTCCTATTGCATTCATTTCAACAAATTCCTTGTATTCAATAAAAAGATTTGTAAACTGTTCATGCATTTCAGGGCTGCAATAGGCTAAGCTTTCTTTTTTAGATAATTCAGTATAAAGCTTTTTAAAATCATTCAAGTTTTTTATCATCATGAAATTTCCACTTAAAACATGGATAAAGTTTTCATACTTGCACGCTTTTGTTAAGAATGAATCATAATCAACTAACTGCCAGTCAATTTCATTAAACAATTCGGAGTTATAATTATTAAAGCCAATAAATGAAATATAATTTTCAATTGTTCTGCCGATTACAATTGCTTCATCTTCAATAGCAAGCTGGTCCAAAGCTTTTTCAATTAATTCTTTTGTTATTCCCATTGAACGGGAAAAGATAATTAAATTACTGCTGCATGTAGTAAAATGTTTGTCCGATAATTTTTGAAAATAATTTTGAATATCTGAAGTATTAAATGAAAATAATAATTTTATTTTCTGGATTCAAAATCTCCGGTAATTGCTCTTTATCTTTTTCATCAAAACAAAAAACCTTTTTGAGACATTATTAAATTGGTTTAAATTTTCAATATTATTCATCATCAAAGCTGAATATAGAAGTGATGAATGCTCGGCATCAAACGATTCAAATATGGGGACTTCATCTTTCTTGAAAATTGGAAAGAGTGAAGTTAAATAAATGCAAGCATTGTATTTCATATCTTAAACAATCAGTGTATTTGAGAGCAGGGTTAGAATATAATTTCGGAAATAATCAATATCTTTTTGATATAAAAGTTTATTCCTTTCGGAACAATTTTTAAGCTGCATTTTTCGAAATGCTAAAGTTGTTGCTGCACTAATATATAATTTACGTATACTTTCATCAACCCAGCCGGGTTTATTTCTTTTTGATGAATTTAAAATGTTTAAATGGTGCATAGGAATTAATCCGTTCTCAGCTTCTTCAATTAATTCATTAAAAATAATTTTCTTTTCACTTGCAATGGAAAAAACAAAAACTACAATAAAAATTATCATGAAGAAAAACATAAATACAAATCCAAATAAAGCGGTAGATTGAAAACTAACAGTGTAATTCCATATCATATGTATCATCATTGCACATAGCTAATCCAATCAACAGGAAATATTAATTTATAATAAATGTTTTTGAATTTAGCGTATCCTAAAAATGCTCCAAGTGTTGCAGTTGCAACACAATGCATAACTGCTGAGAATAATGTTCGAATTACTATTAATGAAATCCAATCATTTAGGTTTGATGAATAGGTAATAAAATATAAAAAGTTTTCTGTCATTCCGAAGCCAAGACCAATTGCACCGCCGTAAACAATGCCGTCAGTCATGTTATCAAAATTTTTATTTGCAATTATTATAAAAAGAAAAATCCCTTTTGTAATTTCTTCAATAAAAGGAGCTACTAAAATTGTTTCGGTATATTTAATTTGTTCTCCGCCATTTAAGTAGGGAGAAATTAAAGAATGAAATAAATTGTCCGCCTATTAAAGTTAAAATAATAGCTCCGACAGCACCCCAGAAATAATTTTGCAGCACTAATTTAAAAGGTTCCCTGTCATATCTGTCAAATTGCCAGATAATAATTAAATAAGTTGCCATAGGTATTACTGCAGCCAATGCTGAATAGAAATAAATCATATTTTCCCCATTTTATTTTGCTTTTAACCATTCAATTACTTCTTTAAAAGATGGACGTTTACCGTAAGATAAAATTCCAATCTTAAAAACTTTTGAAGAAAAAAGTATTACAAAATAAATTGATCCAAGCATTATTGTAACTGTAAACATTATTTCCCATAAAGGAATGGAAATAGTGTTAACTCTTAACAGCATTATTGACGGAAGTGTAAATGGAATATAGGATAATATTTTTACAAGTAATGAATTTGGATTTTGAATCGCCGGAACAGCAAGAACTACAGGTAAAATTATAAATAAATTTAAATAACTTGTAATCTGCTGAGCTTCCTGCTCTGTTGAAACTATTGAACCAACCCCGACAAAAATAGCAGAGTAAAAAATAAATCCCATCACAAAATAAAGCAGTAAAATAAAAGCGTGGTCAAATGCTGAATATGGAATAACGGCACTGCCAGCCAATGAAAATCCAATTACGCCCCAAATGAAAATTTGGAAAAACCCAAGCAGGCTTAAGCCTAAAATTTTTCCGGTTAATAATTCTTCGGCAGAACAGCTTGAAATCAAAATTTCAATTAATCGGTTTGATTTTTCTTCAATCAAACTTCTCACCAGCATTTGCCCTGAGTAAATGGTCATCATCATTAATAACAGAATAAAAATAAACGACGAAAAAAATATTACTAAAAAATCATTCTTGCCTTCTTTGCCATTCTCTTCAATTTTTATGGCATCAAGATTTATCCTTTTGGTAACTACATTTATTATGTCCTGGCTAACATTTTCATTTTGTAATTTTAATTTTATCCTAATTTTATTGAATGCAGATTGAATTCTGTCTTCATCTTTGAAATTTCCTGCTTTTGGCTTCTATATTCTATTTTTACCGAATCCGTTCTCGCATTTAGAATTAAAATATATCCATCAATTTTGCCTTTGAAGACAGAACGGTCTGCCATTCTTTTTAATGAATCAAAAGTTAATTGCTTATCAGTTAAATTTATGACTATATAATTTGGCTGATGATTTTCTATTTGATATTGCGACATTTCGTAAATCATTTTATCAATGTATACTGTCGAAGTATCAATTATCCCCATTGCTTTTGTATGTTCTGCTTGTTCGTTGGATAAAAGAGTAGGGGCTAAAGAAAAAGCTATCAAAATTAATGGAGTAACTATAATAGAAATTAAAAACGCTTTGGTTTTAACTTTTTCTAAGAAATTCCCAGCGGGCAACAATTAAAATTTTTTTCATTCTTTAACCGGGATGTTTTTGTGAATAACATCAATGAAAATTTTATGAAGCGTTGGTTCAACAACTGAAAAATGTTTTACTTTTATTTTATCAACTATTGATCTTAAAAATTCATAAGGTTCAATATCATCTTTTAATTGAATCTCAGCATAGTTACTGTAATTATCTATATGAACAACAGAAGGTAGATTATTAATTAAATTGCCATTGCCCTCATATTCCAGCTTAATATTATTGCTTCCAAATTTTCTTTTAATTTGCGAAACACTTCCGCTTACAACTTTCTTTCCATTGTTAATCAGAAAAATTTCCGAACATAATTTTTCTGCAGTTTCCATTTGATGTGTTGAAAGAATAATTATTTTACCGGAAACAGCAAAAGATAAAATCATTTCTTTTATTAACTGCTGGTTAATAGGATCAAAACCGGTGAACGGTTCATCAAGTATTAATAGCTTTGGATCATGAATAACGGAAGTGATGAATTGAACTTTCTGCTGGTTCCCTTTTGAAAGTTCTTCTATTTTTTTATTTATAGAACCGGAAATTCCAGCTTGTCCATCCATTCATTTGCTTTTTCTATAGCATCTGATTTGTTCATATTTTTTAATTCAGCAAAATAAAGAATTACATCTATAACTTTACTTTTTTTGTATAATCCTCTTTCTTCAGGCAGATAGCCTATGATGTTAAAAAATTCTGTTGTGATTGGTTTCCCATTAAATGTTATTTCCCCGGAAGTTGGTTTAATTATATTTAAAACTGTTCTTATAGTAGTTGTTTTACCGGCACCATTAGGGCCAAGCATACCGAAAATTTTCCCTTCTTCAACTGAAAAAGAAATATCATCTACAGCGGTAACATTTTTAAATTCTTTTTTTAGATTATTTACTACAAGCATTTATATGAAAGAGAAATATATTTTTTTCAGGTATGAATTTATAAAATATTAGGATAATAATTAGCAAGGTTTGTTATTAAATAATTACTTTATTGAAAATTTATATTTTGCGATATTATTGGTGAAAATATATAATGATTCTTCAAATCATATAAAATAAATTGAAGTGCAAACTAAATTAACTATTTGTTTGAACAAATATAATTAACTAATTTTGACACAATCACAAATAACAATTTAAAAAGGAACAAAGATGTCTTTACAAGTTGGAGATATTGCGCCTGACTTTACTTTAATAAATCAAGACGGGGCAAAAGTTTCGTTACATTATTTCAATAATAAAAATGTTGTTCTTTTATTTTTCCCTTTTGCAAACTCGTCAGTTTGCACTGCTGAAATGTGCCAGGTGAGAGATAATTTTAAACAATATGAAGAACCTTGATGCACAAGTATTAGGAATAAGTGTTGACAGTCATTATGCTTTAAAGTTGTGGAGTGAGAATAAATAATTAAACTTTCCATTGCTAAGTGATTTCAATAAAGAAGTAATCACCAAAATATGATTCATTTAAATGATATTTTTGCCCCAGGAAAATATGATTATAAAGGAGTTTCAAAAAGATCTGCCTTTGTTATTGGCAAAGATGGAAAAATAAAATACTTGGAAATTTGTCCTACGCCCGGCGATCAGCCAAATTATGAAGCAATAAAAATGCATTAAAATAATTATGAAAAGGAAAATGTATGATAGTACAATTACGCCCAATCGAGTTGAAAAAATTTATTGATGCAAAAGAAGATATTCATTTAATTGATGTTCGAGAAGTTTGGGAATATAATTTTGCTAAACTTGAAAATTCTGAATTGATGCCTTTAGGATTATTTGATAAGCATGCGACTGGAATTAAATCCATTAAAAAAATTGTTATCTATTGCCATCATGGAATTAGAAGCTACCAGGCTTGTGAGTATTTACAGAATTTAGGATTTGCACAATTATATAATCTTGATGGCGGCATTGATGCCTGGAGCAAAGAAGTCGATAACTCGGTTCCTCTTTATTAATAAGTTATCTTACGCAAGGT
Organism: uncultured Bacteroidota bacterium; assembly: GCA_963777515.1. Taxonomy (GTDB): domain Bacteria; phylum Bacteroidota; class Ignavibacteria; order Ignavibacteriales; family Ignavibacteriaceae; genus CAVSWT01. Next base: position 120,020 of record CAVZQU010000009.1, on the reverse strand, counting down.
TATTAAATAAACCCGTTTCTTAAAAGACTGGGTTTATAACTTTTTGTTTTGTTTAACGAATGTTTATAATTAAAAAAATATGGAGAAAATTTAATGTTGGAAGAAGGTAAAAAAGCACCTGCATTTAAGCTTAAAGATCAAAATGGAAACTTACATTCCTTAAGTGATTATAAAGGTAAAAATGTAGTTTTATATTTTTATCCAAAAGATAATACTTCCGGCTGTACTGCTGAGGCTTGCAATTTCAGAGATGAATTTCCAAAGTTTAAAAATATTAATGCTGTGATACTTGGTGTAAGTCCCGATTCAGTTGAATCTCATAAAAAGTTTGCGGAAAAATATAATTTACCATTTACTCTTTTAGCAGATGAAAACAAAGAAGTTGTTGAAAAGTATGGAGTGTGGAAACAAAAAAGCATGTACGGAAGAAAATATATGGGAGTTGAAAGAACTACATTTATTATTGATGCAGATGGAAAGATCAAAAAAATATTTTCAAAGTTAAAGTTCCAAATCATAATAAAGAAGTGATGGAAGCTATTAAAAAATTGAAAGATTAAAAAATGATTTATCTTACCAGGCGGGAAAGTTTTAGTGCTGCTCATCGATTATTTCTTCCAAATTTAAGTGATGAAGAAAATGAAAAAATGTTTGGGAAATGCAGTAATCCAAATTGGCATGGACATAATTATACTTTGGAAGTTGTAATTGCCGGAGAAGTTGATCCCGAAACCGGTTTTGTTTTAAATATAAAAAAGTTAAAAGAAATTATTCGTGAAAATGTTATTGAAAAAGTTGATCACAAAAATTTAAATATTGATACTGATTTTATGAAAGGAATAATCCCAACTTCAGAAAATATTACTATGGCAATATGGAAACAGTTAGTTAGATAAAATTCCAAATGGAAAACTTTATTCGGTTAAGCTTTATGAAACCGAAAATAATTATTTTGAATACAAAGGAGAATAACCTTGAATAACAGTCATGTTCAATCATTAGTAGTTGACCTGTTAAAAGAAATTGGGGAAGATCCAAAACGCGAAGGATTAAAAAGCACGCCTAAACGTGTAGCCAAAGCTTATGAATTTTTAACTTCGGGTTATAATAAAGATATCAAAGAAGTATTAAATGGTGCAATCTTTAATGAAAAATATGATGAAATGGTTTTAGTAAAAAATATAGATTTTTACAGTTTATGCGAACATCATATACTTCCTTTTTACGGAAAAGTTCATGTAGCATATATCCCAAATGGCAAAATTGTTGGGCTAAGTAAAATTCCAAGAATTGTAGAAGTATTTGCACGAAGGCTTCAAGTGCAGGAAAGAATGACGCAGCAAATTGCAGATACAATAAATAAATATTTAGATCCTCTTGGTGTTGCTGTTGTTTCAGAAGCATTTCATATGTGCATGATGATGCGCGGAGTTGAAAAACAAAATTCATCTGCTACTTCAAGTGCGATGCACGGAATTTTTAAAGAAGATGCACGTACAAGAGGTGAATTTTTAAATTTAATTTCAAGTAAAAATATATAGAAAGAATAATGGCTAAAACAAAATCTGGAATCTGGATAACCGGTGCAAGTTCTGGAATTGGCAGAGCAGCAGCAATTGAGTTTGCTAAAATTGGAACAAATGTATTTGTTTCTGTCAAGGCGAACAATTGAACTTGAAAGATTGAACAAAGAATTAGAAAAAGAAAATTTAAGTGTAAATATTTTCCCATGCAATGTTGCTTCTTCTGCAAATGTCGATCAAACTGTAAAAAAAATATTAGCAGAAGGTAAAATTGATTGTTTAATTAATAATGCCGGAATAACTTCTTTTAAAAGTGCAGTCGATAATTCAACAAATGAAATTGATGATATAATTAATACTAACTTGCTCGGATCAATTTATACCATAAAATATGTATTGCCGCACATGATTGAGCAGGGCAAGCGGAACAATTATAAATGTGTTATCAGTTGCGGCAAAAAAAATATTTACTCAAAGCAGTGTTTATACTGCTGCAAAAATGGGCTTACTTGGCTATACAAATGTTTTGCGAGAAGAAGTTCGTGACAAAAACATAAAAATTATTAATGTAATTCCAGGCGCAACTGAAACACCAATGTGGTCTAAAGAAATTAGAGATCAAAATAGTGAAAGAATGATGCAGCCAGAAGACATTGCTCAAATTTTAGTTTGGGCTTATTTGCAAAAAGGAAATATGGTAAGTGAAGAAATTGTAATCAGAGCCAATTCAAGGAGATTTATAATGAGTAAAAAAGATTTATCAATTGTAACAGGTGCCAGCAGGGGAATTGGATATGGAATAGCTTTAAAATTAGCAGAAGAAAATCATGATGTTATGATATTTGGAAGAGATATTGAAGCTTTGAAAAAAGTTCAAAAAGAAATTAAAGATAAGGGAGTTGAATGTAAATATTATTCCGGTGATGTGAATGATGTAAAGTTTGTGAATAAATCTGTTAAAGAAATTGAAGACAAATTTGGCAAAGTTGATCATTTAATTAATAATGCCGGAATCGGTATTATAAAGCCATTTGTTGATTCAACTTTGGATGAATTTAAAATTCAAATTGATACTAATCTCTATGGAGTTTATAATTTCACTAAAGCAGTTATAAATGGAATGATTGAAAGAAAGAGCGGCTCAATAATTAATATTGCATCGCTTGCCGGTAAAAATTCATTTGTTGGTGGGACAATGTATTCAGCAACAAAACATGCACTGCTTGGATTTACACGTTCCTTAATGCTGGAAGTAAGACAATATGATATTAGAGTTGCAGCAGTTTGTCCCGGTTCTGTTTATACCGAATTTGGTAGTGGATTACAAAGAAAAAAAGATATTATATTACATATTGAAGATGTTGCACATGCAGTATTAGCAATTATGAAATTACCTGTTACTGCTTTGATGAGTGAAATAGATTTAAGGCCTACAAATCCTAAAAAATAATTTTCTTCTAAATAAGATAATTGCATTTGTGAACAACCGAATGAATTTTTTATCAAAATTCAAAAAGAAATTTTCTTCTGTGAGAAATTTTTATTCGAGTGATGGCTTCTCTTTTCGTATTTCTTTTCATCATGTAATAATACTTTTATTATTAGTTAGCAATTTAGTCTTTCCACAAGAAGACAGTAAAAAAGTATCGAGCCAAAATCCTTCTCCCATGGTTGAAAATGTTAGGGAACATAAAAGAATCGAAAAAGAAAATTTTGATGGAATTGATTTTAAAATTAATGACGTATTAAATCAACCATTTGAAATTTATATCCCGATAAAAACACAAGAAGCTAATAAAATAAATCTCTTAATTCATTTTCATGGCAGTTCTATTCCAGTGAAATATGCAATTGAGCAGCAGAAAGAAAAATTTGCTGCGGCTATCATTAATTTGGGTACTGGGTCAAAAGTTTATTACAATCAGTTTGGGGATTCTACCTTATTTTTACATTTAGTAGATTCAATTAAAAGCAGGTGTGAAAAAAAACTTAGTCATAAAATAGAAATTGATAAAATAATTTTAAGTGGATTTAGTGCCGGATACGGAGCAATAAAAAAGATTATAAGCAATGAAAAAGATTATCAAGCTGTTTTCGGTATAATACTTTTGGATGGACTTCATGCAAGTTATATTCCTGAAGGAAAAGTCTTGTACAGAGGCGGTAAAATTGATTCCACTTCATATAAATATTTCCTTAAATTCGCATCAGACGCTGTAAATAAAAATGGGAAGAAATTTTTATTTACCCATACAGAAATTTTTCCAGGAACATTTGTAAGTACCACAGAATCAGCAGATTTTATGTTAAGGAAAATGAATATCAAAGCTGAACCAGTACTTAAATGGGGTCCAATGGGTACACAGCAAATAAGTGAAGCAAAAAAGGGCAGTTTTGAAATTATGGGTTTTGCAGGAAATACCGCTCCCGATCATATTGATCAATTAGAGGGATTGTATTTCTTTTTAAATGAGTTAATTAGTTTGTAGGTTATTGAAAATTATGAAATAAAGTTACGTTATAAGCAATGAATTATTTTTTAGGTTACAATGTAAATTGGGAAGCAGTATAACTAAAATACTGCTTCCCATTTTTATTTTTAGTTAATTAATATTCCCCTATCTATATAATAAGTAAACCCAATGTTTACTGAATGATTATTGTTTGTTGATGGATTATATAAATAATAATTTTTATAAATAGAATAACCCCAGTTATAATTAAAATTAAATGATAAATTATCTTCAACAAAATAATTTACACCAATCATAAAACTATTTGTTAATATTTTTTGCTGTAAAGATTTGTTTTGAAATTCTAAGCCAAATTGATCGCTAACCGAAGCAACAAGCCAATCAGTTATTTCATAATTGTAGCCTGCACCTGCATCTAAGCTGTAAAATTGTTTAGATTCGGGATGAGCAATTACGTTTGGACCAGCACTTAATGATAAATTAAAATTAACTTGAGAATTTAAATTAAGCTGGTGGCTGTACTTTAAATATACATTTCCGAGAGTAAAAAATTCTTCATCTATTTGATGATTATCACCGTTTGCTTGATACGTATTTTGATAATTAAATTGAAAATTAAATCCAGCCATGCATCCTTCTTGTCTTAAAAATCTAATCTCATTCAATGATTCCATTAAATAAGCGCTTGAATACATATTTAATCCACTTAGAGAAACACCATCCTTTGTAAGGCTATTATCAATACTTTGCCAAAAATACTTATCGGGCCTTACATGAACCATAGAAAAATAATTCTGACGAGAAAAATGTTGGGCAAGATTTTCTATTGTTTCATTTGAGAGGTTTTTATCTAAAAGATTTATTTGTTTTAGTCTCTCCTGGAATCTTATTGCTGTTACAACAGGAGTTACGTTTCTTATTTTACCAACGCCAACACCCAATGAAAATTTATAGTTTTGATTTTTCGATCCACTGTAAGAATGTGAAATAGTTCTATAGTTACCTTCATGTTTGGAATCAGACATATTTACATTAATATCCGAGCACAATGAATAAAAGATATTACTTCTATTCAAATAATTATTATTACTGATACTCAAAGTTATATTAGTTGAAAAATTATTGTTTTTGTCAGAGCTAAAGAAAGGATCAGTTGGGTAATGATTTTCAGAATAAGAATGACTATAGGAACCGGCTATATTTGCATCAATATTAAAATATTTATTATCCGATTCCTTCAACAAATAATAATAGGGATGCAAACTATATCCAAAATTAGAATGATAATAGGAATCAGCACTTGGATCGTTAGTATAATCCTGTTTGTTTGAATTAAAATATAAGCTTGTTCCAAACCAAAGTGACCTTAAATCAGTATCAGGTATTCTGTACTTTGTAAATACAGATGGGTCAGTATTATCAAGTCCATAATTCTGTGCATTTAATTTCAAGATGGAAATACAGATAAAAGCTGCTGTGAACAAAATGGAATGTTTCATGATTTTCCCTTTTATTAAATTGAAGTGATTAGCTCAGTATATTATTTAATCTGAAATAGAGTATAAATATTTCCCTTCTCTTTTATTACTTAAACGAAATGAAATATTGAATTGTTACATCTTTTTTCCCTTTTTGAATACCCCTTAAATAATAATTGGAAATTTTATAAAAATTATTCTGTTGAAACTATATTTTTTTACTAAGTAAATCAAATTATAAAATTGTATGCTTATTTAGAAAACAAATTGTGACGCACACTTAAATTTTAAAATTATTTCTTAAAGAATTCATCATTCCTTTACTGAAATAGCAACACAACATCCAACTTTTCTTTCACCACCTGAATCAGAAGGGGAGTTTACAATTTTCCCATTTACTACCATTGTAGTTGAGCCGCCGCCATCCAGGTTTAATGCTTGATAAGCACCTAATGATAACATGAAATCAGCAAATTCATTTAATGACATTCCCGACATTGATTCTTGCCTGCCGTCAACCGTAACCAAATAAATTATTGTGCTGTCTTTTGAAAATCCTATCCCGGTTCTTGGATGTTTAACTTTTGAAAATTTATAAAATGTTCCTTCAAGCGAATCAACATACGGGGCAATGTTTTTACCATCCTCTATTATTCTCGGCCAGCCACCTACAAGTGTTCTTATATTTTTAATTTTAGGTAAAAAGTCTAACAATAATTTTAAAGTATCTTTGTTCGCAAAAGTATTATCGAAAGTTTTAATCATTGAATTGTTAATAGAAAGTATAAACCCATTTTTAGGAATGTTATTGCTGCCCGAGTTATAAGCCTTATGTGCATTTAAGCAAATTAAAGTGTCACCATTTTTACTGACGGGAGTAATCTCAACTTCTTCAACCTTCCAACCGTCCAAAATTTCTGGAGTTGTTATCTCCTTGATATTTATTATAAAGCGTGATCGAATTGCTATCTGCTTCAGAATTTACTCTCTTAATCTTTAATGAATTATTTTTATTGAATATAAATCCGGTAAACTTGAACCTATTAATTGCCGGCTTGTTATCAAATGTAATTGCAAATTGCGAATGAATATTATTGAATTTATCATAAGGCGAATCTGTTACTGCATTGCCTTTAGCTATCATTCCATTAATTACCAAATTATTTTCATTTTCTCCTGTACGAATATTAAAGAAATCTGCATTAACACCAGCTAAAACTTTTTCATCTTTTATATTCAATCTTTTCAGCATTGAAGAAGTTTTTTCTCTTGCTTCCATTTTGTCTTCAGCTTTAATTGCATCAATAACAAAATTATTTTCTTTTAAATTTATTTCAAGAACATTTGCGGAAAGAGAATCCGCATGATTTACAATTTTCTTATAAGTTAATCCTTTAACAATTTCTTTAGATATAACTATTTCAGAATTTAAAGTATTATCTTTTAAAATAGTCTGTGAACTAAGAGATGAAACAAATAAAAGTAAAATGAAAATAGGTTTACGTATTGCTTTAATCATAGGAATTATCCTGAAAATTAAATTGAAGAGTATATTAAATTTAGTTTTAATCTATTTTGAAAATAACAACAAACAAATTTATATCCATAAGAGAGAAATAAAAAAGGCTCACTTTTCTTGTGAGCCTCTTTTTAGCAAGTAAGTGTGGGAAGGTTAATTATTGTTGTCCGGTGGGGTGCGGGCATGTTTTGATTGTTCTTCATCATCATTTTACGTCCCATCATTCTGCCGTGTTTGTCTTTCATACTCTTCATCATCATCATTCTTTTTCCCATTTTTAACCATTGTGCTTTTTGTGTATTATCAAGTATTTGATATACATCCATAAAATGATTTGCCCTTGCAAGTGCTATTTGATCTTTGGCTTTTGAAATATTTTCAATAGCATTTGTAAGATCAGAGCGTTTTAAATCTTTGTTGGCAGTAACTTCTTCTAATGCTATTTCTTGTTTCTTCAAATTTGCCTGCAAGTCAACCATATTTTTCTGATGCTCAATTCTTAATTTTTCTACTTGAGATTGTTGAGCTTCAGTTAAGTTCAATTTTTTTAAACCGAATTCTTTCCCCATACGTTTAGTACCGGTCTTGTTTTGTGCAGAAATTGATATTGTAAATATCAAAGCAGTAAAAATTGTTGCTGCAATTATTAAAGTACGTTGCTTCATTTGATTCTCCTTAAATGTTTGTGATACACAGTTTAATTTTTTATTATTTTGTGTCTTTGACAATCACTATTTAACTTTGGTTTAATTTGTAAAGAACTTAAGAAATTGCTTATTTATAAAAGGATTTTGTCTTGCGCTATTAAAAATTTAAACCTTTGAAAAATAAAGTTTGTCAAATTGATGTATTATAGCGGGGTTTATGACTGAAAATGAATATGTCTTTAAATTAATTAAAGACTATTTAGCTGGAGATGAAAGCGCATTCAATATGATTGCTAATAAATACAAGGATAAAATTTATTGGCACGCCAGAAGAATGACAGGCAATCATCTAGATGCTGATGAAATTGTACAGGAAGTTTTATTAGTTCTTTATAAGAAGCTGAAAGATTTTCAATTTAAATCTTCTTTGTATACATGGATATATAGGATAACTTCTACACGTACAATTAATTATTTAAAGAAGAAAAAAATTAGACAAATATTTTCTATTGATGATGATGCCGGCAGTAAGTTGTCTTTTTCAGAGGATGTTATTAAAAATATTGAAGATAAAGAAAAGCTTGAACGGGTCGAAAAAGTCTTCAGAAAATACCAACTAAGCAGCGTGAAGTTTTTTTATTCCGCGTATATGAAGATCTTTCTTATGAAGAAATTTCTGAAATTACCGGAAAAAGTATCGGCGGTTTAAAAGCAAATTACTTTCATGCAGCAAATAAAATAATGGAGTTGATGAAAGATTATGAATAATAAAGATAAAATTATCAGGTATTTTGATAACCAAATGCCTGCGGAAGAGAAAGAATTGTTTGAAAAAGAATTAAATAATTCTCCAGACCTTCAAAAAGAAATTGAAGATTACAAATTATTTTTATCTTCTTTTAAAGAAACAGAGTTAAAGGAAGATTACATTAATAATGTAATCCCCAAATTTAGAGAGAGGATGAGGAGAAAAAGTAAACTTCAAAGATTTTCCGGAAGATTTGCACTTGCGGGCAGTATTGCTGTGGCTGTAATATTTGCTGCTTTTCTATTATTTAATTCCCGTAATACATCTAATATAGAAAGCATACAGCAATTAGTCTCACAAATAACCACTGAAGATGCTAATGCCGCAGCCAGTACATATTTAAATAATGTTAGTTTATCTGATCTCAACATTAATTCTTCTGATGCTTATGATTCGGTTTTTACTAAAATTTTAGGTAATGAGTTAAGTGTCAGCACTAATTCAAATCTTGATTTGATTTCATCTAATAATAACAGTTTGTCTCAGCTTGAGCAGTATATAAATGACAATGAAGCGGATAATATTTATAAAGAGATTTTAAATAAAAAATTTTTTTAAGGATTAAAAATGAAAAAAGTAATAATATTTATATTCTTATTTTTTATAGTAAGTTCAATATCAAAAGCACAAATGGATGGAATGCCTCATGAAGGTCCCCCGCATAATGGCATGAAAAAAATCGAACAGTTGGAGAAAATTAAATTAATTGAAGCACTGAATTTGGATGAACAAACTACACTTAAATTTTTTGCCAGAAGAAATGAGCATAAAAATAAGATGAAAGAGCTTATGGATAAATCCCAGCAGCAATTAACAGCAATTGATGATAAATTAAAAGAGAAATCTATAAATGATAAAGAATTAAATTCAATGATAGATAAGTATTTGTCGTATGATAGAGAAATTGGAAAAGAGAGAGAAGCATTTATTCATTCTTTATCTGATATTCTGTCGGTCGAACAAATAGCAAAATTAGTTGTGTTCGAGAAGAAATTTAGGGATGAAATACGTGATTTATTATTTAAAACGAGGATGGATAGAAGAAGACGTTGAATTTTAAATGGAACCCGTTTATTTTAATTGAGTATAAAACCAAAAGTGCGGGTTGATTTTATACGTCAACAAAATTATCTTTCACCACTAATTTTGCGGAAGTGGTGAAATTGGTATACACGCTATCTTGAGGGGGTAGTGCCAGGTTTGGCGTACGGGTTCGAGTCCCGTCTTCCGCACAAATAAGAACTTTTCTAACAATAAATAAAGGAAGATAGTAATGAACAGATTACCTTATGTACTTTATTGCCTGTTTTTTATGGTGGTATTTGTAAGTGCTGCTTTTGCTCAGGAGATGAAACCTGAGGCAGGCAAACTATACAATGAAGGCAATAAATTACTGAAAGCTGGAAATTATAAAGGCGCTATTGAGAGTTATAATAAATCTCTGGATATTGAAAAGGACTTTAGGACTTATTATCAAAGAGGCGTCGCTCTAAAAAAATCAGGTAATTTGGATAGCGCAATGACTTCATTTGAGCAAGTTATAAAGATGAAGCCTGATTTTGATGCCGGATATAATGCTTTAGGCGGAGTTTATTTTTCAAAAGGTAATTATCAAAAAGCAATTGATAATTTTGAAAAAGTTGTGGAAACCTCAAAAAATGAGAATGTAAAAAAAGCAGTTAAGAAAAACCTTGCTTTAGCTTATGCAAAACTTGGCAATGAAGAAATATCAAATAGAAACAACGAAAAAGGCGTAGAAGCCCTTGAAAAAGCAGTTAAAAATGATAATTATGATGCTGCATATCTTTCTTTAGCAAAAGCATATTCCGATATGGGAAAATATGATAAATGCCTTGATGCTGCTCAAAAAGCATTGAAATATAGATCATCAATTGGAAAAGGCGGCCCTTACTATTATATGGGAATTGCATATAAAAACTTAGGCGAAAATGATAAAGCTAAAGAGATGTTCAAAAATGCTAAAGGTGATGCTACTTATAAAAAACTAGTTGAATATGAATTAAGTGCTTTAAAATAATTCAATTTGATAGAATTTAATAGTTTATTTGCCCTCTTTTTAGAGGGCTTTTTTTTATAAAATTGTATGTTATTTTTGTAAAATTATTTCACAATTCTCTTTAAGTATTTTCCTTATATCATTATTTCACTTGACATTATAAAAATATAAACTATATATTTACAATATTTGAAATTTGACAAAATTTAATTTGAAAGATTTTCATCAGTTGAATGATGTACTGCTTAATTCAATTTTTTCAATTTCTCATATTATACTAACATTAAGCCTTAGTTTTTTAATATCAATTTTATCTTTCAAATTTAAATTCTTAACAAAAAGCGGAGCGGTTGCAGTTTTCGTTTTGGCTTTTATTGTTTTTGGAATTGGCAGCTGGAAATGGACAGTTCCAATTTTGACATTTTTTGTTTTTTCAAGTGTTCTTTCTCAAATAAGAAAAAGTAAAAACAAAAATGTAGAATCATTTTTTGAAAAGTCCGGTCAAAGAGATTATGCCCAGGTGTTTGCAAACGGCAGCACAGCGGCAGTTTTAATTATTCTTTATTTTTTTACCGGGAAGAATTTAATCTTCAGTCTTTATGTTGCCTCAATTGCTTCTGTTTGTGCTGATACCTGGGCAACAGAAATAGGAACTATGAAGAAAAATAAAACTTATAATATTTTAAATTTTAATAAAGTGGAACAAGGGATCTCGGGGGGGATTTCTTTTAATGGAATTTTAGGCGCAGTTTCGGGTGCACTTTTGATTTCTCTTTCGTCTATATACTGGACAAACATTAACCATGTTTTTTTTATCTTTGTAATAATTATTTCTGCTGTTTTAGCAAGCCTGGTTGATAGTGTGTTAGGTGCTGTATTTCAAGTTCAATTTAAATGTGTATCTTGTAATTCAATTACTGAAAGACAAACTCATTGCAATGAACCAGCAGTTAAGAATAGTGGCATAAGCTGGATAAATAATGATGTTGTGAATTTATTTAGTAGCATTGCCGGTATAATTTTCTGTTTTCTATTTCAGATTTTCTTAGAGTATAAATGAAAAAAAATATTTTAATCTTTACAGCCTTATTTTTATTTATAAAAATTGGTTACGCGCAAAATATTGCACATAAATATTCTCAAGCAATGAATGCTTTTTCAAATCACAGATATGTTGAAGCATATAATTTGTTTGAGGAATTTTTTCATAATTATAAATTAATGGATGAGTTAAATTCTACTGCTAAATATTATGCAGCAGAGGCTTTACTTAATATCGGCAAAAAAGAAAGTGCTGCAGTTGAATTCAATTATTTGATTGATAACTTCCAATGGTCAAATTTTAGGGATAAAGCTTTTTATGAAGTTGGCCTGATCTATTTTGATTTAAGCCGCTACTCTGAGAGCAGGGAAACCTTGATAAAATTAATTGACGAATATCCTTCAAGTAACTATGCTGGTTCTGCGATGTACTGGATTGGCGAAGCGTATACAAAGCAGGGCAAAATTGATGATGCAATTAAATTTTTAGCTGATGCCGTAAAAAACAGGAAAGATAATAGATATATCGATTACTCAATTTATACTCTTGCATCTCTTTACGAAAAAAAAGGCGATTATAAAAATGCAGTAAAATATTATGATCAGCTTTTATCATATTATAAAGATAGTCCATTAGCATCTTCTGCACAGATTAGAATTGGTGTATGTTATTTTAAGTTAAAAGACTATCAATCTTCAATCGTTGAATTAAATAACCCTGAACTTTCTTCATTATCTTCAACACAATATGGTGAAAGTTTATATTTATTGGCAAATTCTTATTACAGGGTTCACCAATATGATGATGCTTCAAAAACTTATCTGGAGATAATAAAAAACTTCCCTGGCTCTCATCTAATCCGGGAAGTTAAATACGATTTAGCCTGGACATATTTTCAGCAAAAAAAATATGATGATGCTTATTCAATATTTAATGTTCTCTCAAACGGTCAAGATTCTATTGCGATGAAATCTTTCTATTGGAAAGGTGAAGCACAAAGATATGCCGGCAATGATTCTGAAGCATATAGTATTTACAAAGAATTCCTTAATAGATTTCCGGACAGCAGGCTTGCTTCCGGCGTAAAATATCAAATCGGTGCACTATATTTTAATGATGAGCAATTTAAGCAAGCAGAGGATTTTTTAAATCTAACAAAAAATACTTCAGACAAAATGCTGAAAGCAAGAGCTTTCACTTTGCTTGGTGATATGGAATTGAAGAATAAAAATTATTCTTCAGCGCTTCAGCAATTTCAAAAAGCTTTAGATATTCCTTCATTGTCAATTGAACTTAAAAATAGAGCAAATCTTGGATTAGGAATTGCCCAATTTTACTTAAAAAGTTATGGCGAATCTTTAGAAACTTTAACTGCCATCCAGCAAAATGATAATGGTTTTGAGCCGAACAAAGTGAATTTTTATTTAGCAGAAGATAATTTCGCTTTAAATAAATACAAGCAAGCATTGGACAAATATCAGTTAGTTGATTTAAAAGACTCAACAGTAGGGAAATTTGCTTTATATGGAAAAGCATATACTTATTTTGATTTACACAATTATCAAAACTCTGCCTATCATTTTTCAGATTTTATAAAAAAATATCCAAGAGACTCCAGAGTTTCTGATGCAAGATTAAGATTGGCAGACAGCTATTACGGAAGTAAAAATTATGCTGCAGCCAGTAGGATTTATAAGGAAATATTTAGTTCGAGAAATAATTTAACAAATCCAAATTTAGATTATCAATATGCACAGGCTTTATATAAGTCCGGAAATTCGCAAGAAGCAATAAATGAATTTAGAAATCTTCAAAGCAGGTATCCAAATTCGGAGTATGCTGATAAATCTTTGTTTGTGGTAGGTTGGATATATTTCCAGCAGGGAAATTTTAATGAAGCAATTTCTAATTATAAGAATGTAATGGAGAAATATCCAAGCTCCTCTTTAAACCCCATAGTTTATTATTCAATTGGAGACTCATATTTTAACCATGGGAAATATGCTGACGCCATCACAAATTATGATAAAGTTTTAACTTTATATCCTAAATCAAATTATGTGTTTGATGCAGTAAATGGTTTGCAGTATAGTTATGTCGCCCAGGGCAATCCTCAGAAGGCAATTTCGGTTATAGAAGATTTCGTTCAAAAAAATCCAGGCTTAAGCTTTTCTGATCAATTGTTTTTTAAAAAAGGAGAAATATATTACAGCCTGCAAAACTTTGATAAAGCAAAAACAAGTTATAGTGAATTTATAGCGAGCTACCCAAAAAGTAAATTAATTCCTGATGCTTATTTCTGGCTTGGAAAGAGCGCTGAAAACTTAAATCAAAACCAGGAAGCTATATTCAATTTTAAGAAAGTTTTTGAATCTTATCCAAATACAGAAGCCGGTGCAGGAGCTGTGCTTGAAATCGGAAATATTTATATGGCGGAGAGAGATTATGATTCTGCAATAAATATTTATAATGAAGCCTATGATAAAATGAAGCAGTCACCGAGACTTGCTGAAATAATTTTTATGAAAGGCACTGCCTATTCCAATAAAGGTGAGATTAAGAATGCTACTGATTCATTTGATGAAGTAATTCAATATTATGCTAATACAATTTTTGCAGCTAAAGCAAAGTTTGAGCTTGGTGCAATTGAAATGGCTGCAGGCAGATACGAAAATGCTGATAATTATTTCCAGGATTTAGCAAATACAAGATCAGATGACTTAGGAGCAAAAGCTCAATACTATTTAGGACTTTCATATTTTGAACAAAAAAAATATGATGATGCTATTACTGCTTTTGTAAGAGTCAGGACAATTTTTTCTGCTTATGATGAATGGCTTGCTAAATCTTATTTAAAAATGGGAGAAGCCTACACAATTCAAAAAGATTATGAGCAAGCTAAAGATATTTACAGGACTGTGTTAGCCAAGCACAAGGGCGATGTTTTTGGACGTGAAGCTCAAACAAAACTGAGAGCATTAAAATGATGAAAAAAATTATTCCAATTTTAATTTTTAGTTAATATTATTTCCTTTGCACAGGATAGTAAAAAATCAAATCAAAGTGTTGAACTTCCGGATTTTGTAATAACAGGGAAGGAAAGTGTTTCCATAGAAAGTGCAAAAAAGATATTGCCGGATTTTATCTCGACAGTATCTCCAAATTTCTTAAAGCCGGTTTTTTCTCCTGAAGAATTAGAGATGAGAGAAATTTCAAATCCAGTAAAAAATGATATCGCTTTGTTCGATTCTTTGGATTACATAACAGGTGTTTTAGAAGCCGGATTAGGAATCTATACTTTGCCTAAAGCATCTTTAAAATTGGGTATTCCATTTTCGAGCGGAATATTTGATGCTTACGCAAATGTAGATAATAAAAGATCATATGATACATTAGCTAGTGATTGGTACAAAATGGGAGCAGGCGGTAATTTAATATTTTTTGTTGATGATAACGCTTCTTTTCTGCCGGGATCCAAAATAAAAATACACGGTGATTATCGTAATACGACCTTTAAATATTATTCCGCACCTTTGTCATTAAAGAGAAATTTAGGACAGGGAAGTATTGGGTTTGATTTTGAAAATTTTGCCAATAAATATTTTAATTTCGCTTTCAGTATTTATGATCATCCCAATACTTTAAGTGATGAGACTTTTTCCGAAAATAATTTGAAAATAACATCACTGGCTAAAATTAATCTGCCGGGATTTTTTATTAATGCAAATCTTAATTATAAATATCAAACTCTAAAAACCGATTCGGTTATAAAAAGTAAATTTACATTCTTAGAAATAACCCCTACTGTTGGATTTAATTTAGTTAAAACCGCTCATGCTGCTGCGGGACTTCGGTATTCTAATTTGGGTGGTACATCAACTCTTGTTTATCCTTATGCTTCTGTTTCTGTTTATTTATCAAAACAGCTTTCACTTTTTACTGAATTTGCTCCAAGAATAGAATTTTTAACTGCCCAGAATTTCTTTAATCAAAATAGATATTTTAATCCGCAAACATTTTTATATGTATATTATAAAAAGCCATTTGAATTAAATGGAGTTATTAAATATGAATATGAGAAGTACTATCAAATAAACGGTGGAGCAGAATACTATACTACTGAAAATTTCCCATATTTTACTACTTCTTCAACACCCGGAAGATTTGATGTAAAGACAGCAGATGGACACACTTTAAGAGCATATTTAGATTTACTATTTCATCCAGGCCCCAACGGTGTTTTATATGGCTCGGCAGAGGTTAATCAATCAGTGGATAAAGATGGAAATAATATTCCTTATGTTCCCAACTTAAAATTATCAGTAAATTATGGTTATAATTTTAAATTTGGATTGGAAGTCCAGCCGAAAATGCTTTTCCTTTCCGGCGCATATACGGATATAAAAAATACAAATTCATTAAAGCCGTATGTTGATATTGGCTTAAAATTAATTTATAAATTCAATAATAACTTTCATCTTACTTTTGAGTTGAATAATTTAATTAACAATAATAATTACTTGTGGCAGGGCTATAAGGAAATTCCGTTGGATGCTATTGGCGGAATTGTCTATCAATGGTAATTATAAAATAAACTCAAATGACAAAAGCAGAATTAATAAGAAAGATTGCTAAGCAGTCAGGTGTGCCTGATACTGAAGCAAAACTTTTTTTCGAAATATTTTTAAGAAAAGCAGCAAGTGTTACCGAACCAGGCGATGCACTTTCATTGCCGGACTTCGGATATTTCCTTCCTAAAAAAGGGAAAATGAATACTTCAAACTTTGAAGGTGAAAAACTTGATGTCTTTTTGGATTTAATTGTGTATAAACCATCTAAGGAAGAAAAACACGACAACTTAATTTTTAATGTACCTGAATCAAGTTCAAATGGAAATGAAGCAGTTGATTTTTATTTCAGTTTAAGTATAGGCAAGCCCGTAATTCCTTTGCAGGGGGTTAAGGATGTTGATTTCTTTCTTCCTCCATCCGGTCATGAATTGCGAAGGTTGATTGAATCGAAAGTTGAAAAGCTTATTGAAGAAAGTGAAGTTATAAAAAATTTCAAATCCGGGAATGATGTTATTTTAATTAATAAAGATGAATTTGATCAATCACAATTGGAGATCAATTATAATTCTTCAAAGCCAAATGAAGAAGAAAAACTTGAAACAAGGTTAGAATTTGATTTAGAAGATTCCATAGACTATAATGAAGTAAATTGGAATTCGAGCAAGGACTTATCAAAAGAAATCGAAGAAGAAGCTTTACTCGATGTGGGCAAAGATTATGAATCTGTTTTTGAAGAAGAAACATCCGGGCTTTCCTGGAATTTTGGAAATACATCTGAAGAAAATTATTATTATAAAAATGAAGGAACTGAACAGCGGCAAGCTGAGTTAAAGAGTAAAGAAATAAATACAGAAGAAAAATTAATTGCTGCTGAAGAAAAATCTGAAATTGAAAATGAAGTTAATTATGAATGAGTACAAATGAAGAATCTGAATTAGAACAAAATAATGCAACAGAAATTAAAGAAGAAATTTCTGAGAATGAATTAGATGATAATCAGTCAAATTTAAAATCAGTTGAAACTAAAGAATTAGAAATTAAAGCAGATTCTGATAATGAACATATTAAAGAAAGAAAATCTTATACCTGGATTTTTATTTTAATTGCTTTAGTATTATTTGCTGCTGCTTACTTTTTTATTACAAGCATGAATAAAAAACAGGGAGCTTCGAATAATTCTTCAATCAATAATGTAGTTGAAAAGAATATAGAAGAACCTAAAGTTGAAAATGCATCAAACAATGTAATTGAAAATAATAGTCGATAAATCAACTACAGAGGACTTAAAAAATTTTCCCAAACAAAATATTGAAAAGATTTCGGACAATATTTTCAAATATGGTAAGATTTATGTAGTTCAAGTTTCTTCCTGGAAAACAAAAGAAAAAGCAGATCATCAAGTTGAACTATACCAATCTACAGGGCAAAATGCTTTTTTGGAAGAAGTAAATATAAACGGAACACTTTGGTATAGAGTTAGAGTTGGTAATTTTAGTACGTTGACAGAAGCAAAACAATTTTTAAATAAGAATTAGAAAAAAATTAAAGGATTAGCTATGGATCTTTTCTCAATATTTCTTAAAGGCGGATTGCTTATGTGGGCAATTCTTGCATGTTCAGTAATAGGAATAGCTGTTGTTGTTGACCGTTTTATTGTTTTAAGAAAAGCTAAAATTAATGTTCCGGCATTTATGGTAAGGATAAGAGGTCTTATAAAAAAGAAAGATATTTCCGGTGCAATAAGTTATTGCATGGAAGAAAAATCTCCGATAGCAAACATCATTCGTAAAGGATTAAAAAAATATAATCTTGGGCATGAAAGAGTTAAAGATGCAATTGAAAATGCCGGACGGCAAGAAATCAGCAGGATGGAAAAAGGACTATCAGTTTTAGCTTCAGTAGCTGGAATTGCACCGCTGCTTGGTTTTCTTGGTACTGTAACCGGAATGATTCAAGCTTTTATGACCATTGAGGATTTGAAAGGTGCTGCTAATCCAAGTGACCTCGCCGGCGGAATTTGGGAAGCTTTACTAACTACAGCATTTGGATTAATTGTAGGAATACCTGCCCTGGCTTTTTATAACTATTTTTTAAGTGCTATTAAAAAGTTAGTCGGCGATATGGAAACTGTAGCGAATGATGTTGTTGATATAGTACAAGATTCATCTAAATCAAATGTTGAAGAAGAAATTGAAATTGATATTTAGGAGCACCAATGAAATTTAAACTTTCAAACGAACCGATGGCTGTTTTCAGCTATTCTTCTTTAACAGATATTGTGATGCTGCTTTTGGTGTTTTTTCTTTTGACATCACAGTTTGTTATTCAAACGGGAGTCAAAGTCAAGCTCCCAGGGTCCAAAACTAATGAACAAACAGCTCCTTCAAGAATGATAGTTACTTTGACTGAAGGCGGCGGAGTTTACATAGGTAATAATGAAGTTGGAATAGATGAACTACCGGCAAAGTTAAGCACACTGAAAGGTGAATCCGGAGAAGAGAACTTAATTATTCGTTCTGATAAATCTGTTGCTGTTGAAATGGTTATTAAAGTAATAGATGCGGCCAAAGGCGCAGGCATTGATAAATTTACAATTGAAACCGAAAAAGAAAAGCTATGAAAACATGAATATTAATTTTGAAGAGAAGAGTAATTATTTTTTATTTAAATTCTAATCTGTTAGGCTGAGCTTGTCGAAGACTGACATTTTATGATAAATTCACACTTCGACAAGCTCAGTGTGAGAATGGAATAAGTTATACAACTGACTGCATAGGCAGTAAGTTTAAACTCTAATAAAATTTTCTTGGCTTTTGTGAGATGTTAACATGACTTATAATTCAATTAAACAAGTTTCTTATTCAGCATCAATTTTGTTTCATATACTATTATTGCTGCTGTTTATGTTAATCAAAATAACAATTGATTATCCTGTTAAAGAATATGTTGAGCTTTCTTTTGGTAAAACAAGTCAGGAAGGTTCAACTGGAGCAATCGGTACAAAAATAAATCAAGTTCAAGAATTAGCTCAGCCTAAAAAAGTAGACAAGACAAAAGATAACAAGCGCAATGTTAAAGAAGTAACTTTACCCAAAGCTAAAAATACTTCTGAAAATAATACAGTAATTACTCCTGCAGATAAAAGTAAAGACAAAGCAAATGTCGTAAAAAATAAAACGGACGAAACACAAAATTCAAACGTAACTACAGAAGGGCAGGGTAATAAAGCCGCCGGAGAAGGAAGTTTTGGTTATGATATTGATTGGGGCGGGCAGGGAACGCGAAAGATTTATATGTACAGCGTACCTTCTTATCCTGAAGGAGTTGAAAAAGAAATTGATATCAGGCTCAGATTTTCTATTAAACCGGATGGAACGGTGGGGACAGTTATTCCTTTAACTAAGGCTGATACAAAATTGGAAAATGCTGCTATATATTCTTTAAGGCAATGGAGATTTGAGCCGTTGAGCCCTCTTCAAAAGCAAGTGGACCAAACAGCGGTTATTGTTTTTCCTTATCGGCTTCAGTAGTGTTTTTATTATCTTCTTTATAATAAAATCTATAGAAGAAAAATTCTGCTATGGATAAAATGGTTAGAGTAATTGCATCTCTGTCAAAAAAATATCCCAATCCTTTAGAATCAATTAAATTTTGAGTTGCAATTCCAACAACAGACCAGCCAACCGCAAATAAAATTCCTATCAATCCTAAATTTAAGAACGCTCCAGAAAGATTTTCTTCCTGCCATTTTTTAGTAAATATAATAAGAGCAAATAGGAAATGTGCAAAGAAAATGAAAGCGGTTATCATTTAATTTCAGGTTTATTTTTTTTGTTGATTAGAAACATGGAAATAAATCCGCCAATTACGCCAAAAATAGAAAACGATAAAATGTTACCGGTAAGTAGTGCAAAAGTATAGAATAATGAAAATCCTTTTTCCTTTATGTCGGAAGCCATACCTTGAAGAATTTTTAATGCTTGCTTTCCTGTATCACCCATATTTAATTCTTTTAAAAGTGCTTTAGTCTGAGAGACACTTTCTACAAATTCATTAGAATGAAGAAAAAATGTTATAACTGTATCAAACAAAGAAGAAAAAAGTGCGGCAAATATTCCCGTGAATAGTCCGAAAAGGAGAGCATTTTCACCAGAAATTTTTTCAACCGAAGGATTTATTTTTCTATATAAGATTAATGAAATACCAGTTGCTATTGGAACCAATAAACAACATCCGAAGCCCTGATTAAGTCCCGGTAAAATTGTAATAACCGCAGCACCAAATCCGCAAACAAGTGCGGGAGAATATTTTTTTAAGATCATTGAAAATAAAAATTAGTCATACAAAAAATTATCTAATAAGGTCAAAATATAAACAAATACAATGCAACCAAAAAGTAATCCGGTTGAAAATGCTATAACTTTAGAATAATCATAAACACCAAACGTCGTAAAAAGAACATCACCTAACATTAATAATGCTACTCCATAAAATAATTTTTTGTTCAGTTTAATATTTGTTTTTCTAAAAATGAAATAAACCGATGAAATGAATCCTCCTAAATAAATTCCTGTACATCTTGCACAAACAAGCAATTTATATCCGAATATATTAATTGTTTTATAATCAATCTGGTGGCAAAACTCAGAGTATATTTTTTTTAGAAAAGGGAAGAGAACAATTATAGAAGAGTTGTGGAACAATTGGTAAAATAGCAAATCCTAAAATCCAAAATAGAAGTAATGATGAAACAAAAATTCTAAATGACTTACGATTTAAAAAAGATGATATTTGATTTAGATATGCTTAATGGATGTCATTGCAAATAGATGGAGACTTTATTACTTCAATTTCTTATAGACTTGAATATCTTTTTGCGTTAAAATATAAAGCTTCGCATTAAAATAAATTGAGCTAACAAAATTTGACTCTTCTTGTTTGTTAATCAAGTTAACCTTTTTTGAAAAATCATTTGAGGTTTTCAAGTTTGTCAAATAAACTGAACTGTCTGCAGTTAAAGTTAAAAAATTGAACATTACATTTATATCATTAAGTTTGTCATCTGTTCCAATTTTTAGCATTCCGTTTCCGTACTGGTCAAAGACGATAATATTTTTTTTATTCAAAACAAAAATATTATTTGAAGAAGTGATTGCCAATCTTTCCGGATTATTTAAAATATATTCTCCGGCATCGTATCCACCAAAGTTTAACACGAACTTTCCGAACAAATCAAATTTAATAACTCTATTATTTTCGGAATCTAAAATGTAAAAGTCGCCTTGATTGGAAGCAGCAACACTTAATGGATAACCAAATTGTTCGTCAGGATTGTTGCTGTCTCTTGTTTTTAACGATGAAATAAAATTAAGGTCTTTATCAAATCTTTGAATGCGGTGATTATTTTTATCACAGACATAAACACTTAAGTCAGTTGCAAAAACATCAACAGGATTATCAAACAACTCATCATCCCATCCATATCCGCCGATGTATTTTATTGTTTTTCCAAGAGTATCAATTTTAAAAACTTCATCGCTTCCTGAATCAGTTACATAAATAAAACCGGAAGGGCTAATTGAAAAGGAAGAAGCATCTTTAAATTTCCCGATTGAATAATTATAAATGAATTGCTGGGAGAAAAGATTTGCAAGAAATAAGAAAAATAGTAGAGAGATTTTTTTAATCATTGAGAAATTCATTTATTTGAATTAATGACTAAAGTAAATAAAATATATCTCAAACTGTATTGTCCGACAAATTATTATTTCAGATAATAAATTAAATAATAATTCAAAATTAAATTGTTTTTGATTAAATTATTTTAGTAGAAATAAAAATTATATATGCAATTCTCCAGAAAGACAGACAATTCCTTCAATATCACTGCATTTATTCGTTTACTAACTATTTCTTCAATTCTTTTACTTTTTCTTTCAATTTTTTTATTCATTTGGATATCGAGCAATATTAACACACCCAATTTATCTAATTATCAGGATTTTAATAATTTATTTGAAATTTATATAGTCCCTTTATTTTTAATAATAATATTACTTATCATTTTTACATTTAGGGTAACACTTATTAAAATACAGCAGATGAATAAACAAATACGAACTGCTTATAGACCCGAATTATCTTTATTACAACAAAACCTATATATTTATACAAAGAGAACAGGTGGATATGCAAATAACATTATAGTGTCTACTGAAGAAACTATCTGATGAACCACCAAAGTTAACTGTATGTAATGTAGGTATGGAAGTAGCAAAATCAATTACGTATTTTTTTGATTGTAATTATGATGAGATGATTAAAAAAATTAAAGAATTTGATATAGAAGAAGAGTTTCAAATTGAAAAAATAAATGAACCTTTAATTTTTTCTAAATTAAAAATTGCTCATACAAAATCAAATCTAAAAACAATATTAGTGGACAATAATAGTAATTATAATTCTCTAAATCTTTTAATGCCTGCAAAGGAAGAAAAGTTTTATTACAAAATAAATTTGCCTGAAATTTATCTAACACTTGCTTATATATACGTTTATTTATTAAGAAAATATAGATTTTCAACAGATAATCTAAAGAATCAAATACAAAGCTTAATATTAAAAGTATATTATAGCGATTTAGCCGGAAACAAAATATTTAAAAAATTTGATATATATATTGATGATGAATCTTTTGAAAATCCTATAGAATCAGATAAAGTTATTGATAGTAAAAGTGAATTTAATATTTATTCAAATGTTTCTGAAAATTATTATGTGAAGGATTAACTTTACTAAACTTTCAATAAAAGAAAGTGAGATATTATTTTTCACTTTTCATTAAATTTTGAAATTACTAAGTGTATCTTTAATTTTGGGAACCTTGTCCTGTGGTGTAATGGCAACACGCCAGGTTCTGGCCCAGGAATTTTGGGTTCGAGTCCTAACAGGACAACAATTGGAACAAAATTTGTTCATTGTAAATATAGGCGCGTTCGTCTAGTGGCTTAGGACGCCGCCCTCTCAAGGCGGAGATCACGGGTTCGAATCCCGTACGCGCTACTAAATTTTGATAATTTGTTGGTGGAGATCACGGGTACCCCAAAGGGACTCCTTTGGAGGAATCCCGTACGCGCAATTAATTAAATTTCAAATCCCAAAAGTCAAGTCTCAATTATATTATCAATAAAAATATCTAATGCAAATTGAGTATTAGATATTATTATTTATGTGTACTTTAAAAACTGTTATTAATTAATTTTATGAAACGTTACGAAAAACATATATTCATTTGTGAAAATAAGCGTCCGCCGGAAGATCCTCGTGGCTGTTGCTTTGATAAAGGCGGTTCGGAAATTAAAGCTAAATTTAAGGAACGAATAAAACAGCTTGGTTTAAAATCAGAAGTAAGAGCCAACACATCCGGCTGTCTCGATGCCTGCGAATTTGGTTCGTCTGTAGTTGTTTATCCTGAACAAATCTGGTATGGCGGAGTTACTATTGATGATGTTGAAGAAATAATTCAAAGTCATATTATAAATAATAAGCCTGTTGAAAGATTAAAAATCAAACATCCAAAGTTTAATAAAGATGACGTCAAAATCTGAAAAGCTGCATGCGAAAAAAGTTTTTGATATCCTTAGAAAAGAATATCCTAAAGTTAAATCGGCTTTAAATTATAAAAATCCTTTTCAGTTGCTTGTTGCTACGATTCTTTCAGCACAGTGCACAGATGAAAGAGTAAATATTGTTACAAAAGATTTATTTAATAAATACAAAAGCCCAAAAGATTATTTATTAGTTTCAAATGAAGAATTGGAAAGAGATATTTACTCGACCGGGTTTTATAAACAGAAAGCAAAAAGCATAAAAGGCTGCTGCCAGACTTTAACTGAAAAATATAATGGCAAAGTGCCGGATGATTTTGATAAACTAAATGAGCTTCCTGGAGTTGGGAGAAAAACTGCTTCAGTTGTAGCAGGAAATGCTTTTAGTATTCCGGCAATTGCTGTTGATACTCATGTAAAAAGATTATCAAACTTGCTTGGATTTATAAAATCTAATGATCCTGAAAAAATAGAATTTAAATTAAAAGAACTACTTCCGGAAAAAGATTGGGTAAATTCATCACATTGGCTTGCAACTCATGGGAGAAAAATATGCATTGCAAGAAGGCCTAAATGTACTCAATGTGTATTAGGAAATATTTGTCCAAGTTTTAATCCGGCAAATTAGATTCAGAAAGCTGAAAATCACTCAAATGCTTATTCATTCAAAAGCAGAAGAGAAAAGCTGACTGAATGAGAGAATGAAATTTAATAAGGAGTTAACATGTCAGAAGACATCATGCACAACAGAAATTTTTGTTTAAATATTTTAAAAGAATATACTCAAAGTGAAAGCTTATTAAAACATGCTTATGCGGTTGAAACATGTGTAAGAGCTTATGCAAAAAAATTTAATGAAGATGTTGAATATTGGGGAAATGTTGCTTTGCTTCATGACTTTGATTATGAAAAATATCCGACCATGGAAGAACATCCTTTTAAAGGTTCTGAAATTTTAAAAGAAAAAGGATTTGATGAAGAATTTAGAAATGCAATTCTTTCTCATGCCGATTATTCAGGAGTACCTAGAGAAACTTTGCTTCAAAAAACTTTATTTGCTTGCGATGAATTAGCGGGTTTTATAACCGCAGTAACTTATGTGCGTCCTTCTAAAAGCATTGTAGAAGTTGAAGTAAAATCAGTAAAGAAAAAATTGAAGGACAAAGCATTCGCAAAAAATGTAAGCCGTGAAGACATAAAAAATGGAGCGGAGGCATTAGGAATTCCATTAGATGAACATATTCAGTTTTGCGTAAATGCAATGAAAGAAAATAAGGAAGAATTAGGTTTATAACCTTTAAAATTGTGGTTAAAATATACAAATAATGGTGCTGCTAAGAGCCTTAAAATTCAAACTAATGACTTGACTTATATCACATTTATTATCTAAATTGAACGCAAAAATTAGGAGAGTTTTTTAGATTTTTTTGCTACCAAATATTTATAGAGTTACAGTGCTTTTAGTATTGTATATTGTGGATTAGCTGTAACTATTTTATAATTAAAAATAATATTAGATGATTAGCAAAAAATTAATTCTCTTGATTTTTATTTCTACCATTCCAGTATTTTCCCAAAAAGATATTCGAGTATTATCATCAAACAGCAATTCAATTGTAATTGAGTTTACTCCCATCATTATAATGAATTCAATGAACAGAGAATTGACAATCAAAAGTATTTAAATATTTCATTTGCATTCGGTACTGAAGAAACTGAAAATAATTTTGGCAACCCTGATATTAATGAGAGAGACTTGAACCTTGGTGTCCCTTCGGAATATGGAAACACTATTCAGGTTTTAAATTCAGCTTATAAAGAAATTAGTGGAAAAGTTAGTCCAGTTCCGTATGAAGAAGGAACTGAAGAAAATGCTGCAATAAAATTTGATGTTGGAAAAGATTACTATAATTATCAGCCCAAAGAAGATTTAGTAAGCTTTGGTGATTTCGGAATAATAAGAGGAATACAAACTCAAACAATTAGAATATCTCCGGTTAAATTTTATCCGAATCAAAATAAAATTAAGCTTTATACAAAAATTATTTTTAAATAAATTATTCTTCAAACAGAAATAATCTGCATGCATCGAAAGATGATTTCCTTAAAGGGGTTGTCTTAAATTATAATGTTGCTAAAAATTGGAATATTCATTCAAGCAATAGAGCATTGAAGAAAACAAATATTATAAATAGTGTGCTTGCTTCAGGCACCTGGTACAGATTTGAAGCTCCGGATGAAGGGATTTATAAAATTACGAAAAGTGAATTATCAAATTATGGCATTGATGCATCAACAGTTGACCCGCGTACAATAAAAATATACAATAACGGCGGTTTTATGCTGCCTGAATCCCAAATTGCTGATAGGCCTGTAGATTTAGTTGAAAATGCGATTATGGTTGCGGGTGAAGATGACGGTAAGTTTGATGATGGAGATTACATCCTTTTTTATGGAAGAGGAACAAGTTTCTGGTATTACGATAAAACGACTAAAAAAGTAAAACGTACATTTAATTATTATTCAGATCATAATTATTATTGGATTACATCAGGAGGAAGCAATGGAAAAAGGATGCAGGATGAAGCCAGCTTAAATGTTGCTAATGCTTATGTTCAAACTTCTACACAAGGATTTGCAAGCTGGGAGAAGGATGAAATAAACCTTGCGAAAACCGGAAGAATATTCCTTGGTGATGATTTCCCGCAATCAAATAATTCACGTACATATTTAAACACTTTAGATGGATGGATATCAAATACGCCAATAAATTATAATGTCAGATTTGTTAATGGTTCTGATGTTTATGCAACTCTTAAAGTTTATGAAAATTCTTCTTTACTTTTTTCTGCAGGGATTAGTGGTTATCCTAATACAGGTAATGATGCCGGGCATAATTTCGGAAGGGCATTTTACCAGTCAGCCGTTTATAATGGATCGTTGTCTGGAAATCAAAGTTCATTAAGATTTGATTATTTAAACTCCTCATCATCCGGGATTGGCTATCTTGACTATTTTGAAATCCTGTATCAAAGAAGCTTAACACCCACAAATAACCAAGTGGTTTTTTATTCAAAAGACACCACAGCAAATATTGAATATCATCTTTCAAATTTTCCTTCTACAAATATAAGAGTGTTTGACATAAGCGATTATTCAAATATAAAAGTAATTAATAAGCCAGTACTTTTAAGCGGAGGGGAATTTCGTTTCCAAAAATCTGAAACTGCTGGAGAAGCTTCTGAATTTATAGCAATTGGCGACGATAATTTTAAGTCTCCTTCTAATCTTGAACAAGTTCTTAATCAAAATATTCACGGAATTTCTGAAGGTGCAAAATTTTTAATTATTACACATCCTGATTTTAAGGAAGCGGCTGAAAACTTACAAAAATATAGACAAAATGATTCCCCTTATAAACTTTCTACTATAGTTGTTGATGTAACCAAAATTGAAAATGAATTTGGAGGAGGAACTAAAGACCCAACAGGCATTAGAGATTTTATAAAATATGCTTATGATAATTGGGCAATACAACCTGAATATGTTCTTCTTTTTGGAGATGCTTCGTATGATTATAAAAACATAGAAGGCAATAATAATAATTTTGTACCTGTTTGGGAAACATCTGAGTCATTAAATGATATTTACTCTTATCCTATGGATGATTATTACGCTAGAGTAGATGGAAATAATGTATAGAGTTGATTTAGCCATAAGTAGAATTACCTGCCAAACTAATCAAGATGCACAGGATTATGTTGATAAAGTTATAAAATATGAACAGGATAAAGACTTTGGAACATGGAGAAATCAAATTACTCTTGTAGCCGACGATGGTTTAACTACAAAAGCAAACGATCGTAGTACACATACAGACCAATCTGAAACTCTTGCAAACAGATTTATCCCGGCGTCTTTTAATTTAGATAAAATTTATTTACCATCTTATCCCACTGTTATTACGAGCTTTGGAAGAACTAAGCCTGAAGTAAATAGGGCAATAATTAAGGCAGTAAATGATGGAACTTTAATTTTAAATTTTATTGGCCATGGAAGTTATGAAGTTTGGACACACGAAAGAGTATTCGAAGAAGCTACTTCTATTCCACAAATGGTAAATAATAAGTACTTCTTTTTAACTGCTGCTACCTGTGATTTTGCCCATTATGATCTTACTAATACTCAAAGTTCAGCAGAATTGTTATTATTGAAAGAAAATAGTGGTGCTATAGCTGCATTTGCTTCGGCAAGGGCTGTGTATTCTACTGATAATGCTTCCCTTAAATGAATCTTTTTACACAAACCTTTTGGTTGATAATTATGACTCCACCGGGTTAGGACCAACTATAGGTAAAGCATATTTTTATACTAAATCTAAAAGGACAAATTCAAATGATTATAAGTTCCATTTGTTTGGAGATCCTACAATTAGATTAAATGTTCCACGTTATTCTGCAAGTATTGATTCCATAAATGGTGAAAGTGTAAGTATTAATATTAATACAGCTACTCAAAAAAATGCTGTAGCTAGTAATAATATTTCTGGTATTAATTTAAAATCTGTAAACTCTAAATTAGAACTTGCTTCGGACGCTCAGTTAAAAGCTTTAAGTAAAGCAAGAATTAGCGGTAGTATAAGAAATATTAATGATAATTCAGTTTGGTCTGATTTTAACGGTGAAGGAATTTTGACTGTCTTTGATTCACAACGCAAAACTACTATTAAAGAAAAGATAGATTCAACTAAGTATAATTTATATTCGATTACTTTCCAGGGTGGTGTTATTTATCGCGGAACAGTTTCAATTATTAATGGAAAATTCTCAGCAAATTTTGTTGTCCCAAAAGATATTTCTTATGAAAATAAGCAGGGTAAGGCAACTTTATATTTCTTTAATAATAATTCCGATGGTGTTGGTTCTACCAGTAATTTTATTGTTGGTGGAACCGATTCAACAATTGCCAATGATGGGAAAGGGCCTAATATAGAAATCTATTTTGATAATGAATCTTCAATTGGAGGGAATCTGGCAAACCCTAATTCGGATTTAATTATTAAATTATCGGATGAGACCGGATTAAATACAACCGGCACAGGAATTGGTCATGGTTTTGAAGGAGTTTTGAATGATAAAGAAAATGATCCTATAGATTTTTCAAATTATTTTACCGGAGATATTGATGCCGGAGGTAAATCAGGGAAAGTTGATTATAAATTTTCCAATATGGATCCCGGCAGCTATAAATTGAAAGTAAAAGCCTGGGATGTATTTAACAATCTTTCTACGGAAACTACTTACTTTACTATAGTAAGCGGAGATGAATTAGCAATTAGAGACGTATATAATTTCCCAAATCCATTCTCTTCAAATACTACATTTACGTTCCAGAAAAATTTGAGCAATGCTGTTGATCTGCAGATTAAAATTTATACTATTGCCGGAAGATTAATAAGAAGAATAGAAAAGTTTAATCTTGAAGGAAATTTTATAAAAGTTAACTGGGATGGAAGAGATGAAGATGGAAATCAAATTGCAAACGGTACGTATCTTTACAAACTGATTATTAAAACGATTGACGGCAGCTTTAATAAAAGTGTTTTAGGAAAGCTTGCTGTAATTAGATAGAAAAATTTTTACGATGATAATTAAATATTTTAAGTTACTTTATTTACTGCTTAAGAAAAAAATATATATTCTTTGAATTAGAAAAATAAGTTCATTATCAATTGGAGGAAAATTAAAATGAAAATATTTCTCAGGCTAATGTTGGTCAGCATGATGTTTATGGGAGTTGTAAAAACTTCATTTGCTCAAGGAGAAGCTGCTGTCCCATTTCTAGAATTAGCACCAGACTCTCGCGGAGGCGGAATAGGTGAATCGGGTGCAGGTTTAGCTGATAATTCTGCAGCTATATTCTGGAATCCTGCCGGTATCGCATTTCAAACCGGTTCAGAGGTATCCATTACTCATAGTAACTGGCTTCCTCAATTCAATCTAGATCTTTTTTATGATTATTTAACCTTTCGTCAATATATTGATGATTTAGATGGAAGCTTAACGGCTAGTATTACCTATATGAATTTTGGAGAATTTATTAGAACAGGTGAAGGTGGACCAGAAGAGATTGGACGATTTCATTCATTCGATGCTGCTTTAACTGTTGGTTATGCAACAAAAGTTGCAGCTGATTGGGGATTGGGTATGAATTTCAGACTGATTCATAGCCGTCTTTCAGACCAGCCCACTGCCGGGGAACAAGGCAGAGGCGTTGCTACTTCTGTAAGCTTTGATCTTGCAACTATGTGGCGGCCTGCTAAATTAGTTCTTCCATTTATTGACGAAGATATTGGAGGAGATTTAAGTATTGGCTTGAATATCAGCAATATGGGCCCAAAGATTTATTACATAGATAGAGCTCAGGCGGATCCTATCCCAACTAATTTTAGATTAGGTTTTGCTTATCAATTATTTAACGATGAATTTAATTCTTTAACTTATACACTTGATTTTAGTAAACTTCTCATTGATAAAAAAACAATTATTGATCCGGAATCAGGAGATACAACATCAACTTCAAAAGAGTGGTATCAGGCAATGTTTACTTCATGGGGCAATAAACCGTTTAGTCAGGTAATAAGACAAGTTGTTACTTCTATGGGTTTGGAATATTGGTATGGAACTCCCGGTGATTTTCTATTTGCTATTCGATCAGGTTTCTTTTACGAAGATCCGGATTATGGTAATAGAAAATTTGTTACTTTTGGTGCCGGTATTCGTTATGATATTTATGGTTTTGATTTCAGTTATATCACAACATCCATATTTAAAGGCGGTGAAAACCACCCATTGTCGGATACATTACGTTTTACCGTTATAATTGGCTGGGGAGGCGCTCCAGAGAGCACAAGAGGATTACCTAGAGGAATTTAAAAATTCATGTTAAAAAATATTCTTGCATTTTCACTTTTTATTTTTGGATTGGGCAGTTTATCTGCCCAGTCATTTATTGGTAATATTAATCCATTTCCGAAATCATTTCAAAAAAATATTTCTGTGCCTGACACTGTTAAAATTTTAGCTGTAATGGTTAGTTTCCAGGAAGATAAAGACGATGCTACGTTCGGAAATGGAAAATTCGGTTCAATGTATTCTAAAGATTACGGAAGCAATATTTTGGATCCGCTGCCGCATAATAAATCTTATTTTGAATCTCACCTTGAATTTGTAAAAAATTATTATCAAAAAGTTTCAGGAAATAAACTACCGGTTGTTTATACTGTTTTGCCGGATACTTTCTCAGTTTCAAAGACAATGAGAAACTATACATCTCCAAACAAAGGAGAAGATTTTACTAATGTTGCTGATTTTGCTAAAGAAGTTTGGTCTATTGCAAATTCAAAATATCCTGAATTTAATTTTAGCGGTTATAATGTATTTATAATTTTTCATGCCGGAGTAGGAAGAGACATTACTTTGCCCGGAAGTCTAGGAACTGAAAAAGATATTCCGTCAATATATTTAGGCTTGAATGGATTTAAAAAAATATATGGAGAACAATTTCAGGGTTTCCCGGTTTCAAACAATTCTTTTAACATTACTAATTCTTTAATAATTCCTGAAACAGAAAGCAGGGAATTATCTTCTATAGGCGGAGATGTTCTTTTTCAAATTTCTATTAATGGTTTACTGGTGGCAAGTGTAGCAAGTTATCTTGGCCTACCAGATCTATTCGATACAGAAACAGGCTTAAGTGCTATTGGAAGATTCGGATTAATGGATGGACAGTCTATTTTTGCTTACAACGGATTATATCCACCGGAAATGTCACCATGGGAAAAAATGTATTTAGGCTGGTTAACTCCGGTTACTATTTCACCAGGTGATTATAAAATAAGTTTGACTACAAATGAAGTTGCTTCTTTAAGTGATACAGTTGTTTTAAAAGTTCCAATCAGCTCTTCCGAATATTTTCTGATTCAGAATAGAAATAGGGATGCAAATAAAGATGGCTCCATAGTAAAATATATTTCTGATGGCACAAGGTTCACGCATACTTTTTACAAAGACACAACAGGATACTATAGTTATGATACTGATTCCTTAAAAGGTGTGATTACAGATGTTGATGAATTCGACTGGGCTGCTCCTGGAAGCGGAATAGTAATCTGGCATATTGATGAAAATGTTATAGATAAAAATATTGCAGATAATAAAATTAATGTAGATAAAAAACATCGTGGAGTTAGTGTTGTGGAAGCTGATGGGGTACCGGATATTGGTGAGCAGTTTACAGACATACTTGGCGATGTTATAATCGGTGAAGGCGGGCCGCAAGATTTATGGTATAAAGATAATAATTCAAATTTCTATGAAAATAGATTTTCAAATGATACGCGTCCAAACAGCAATACAAATTCCGGGGCAAACAGTTTAATTACAATTTCAAATTTTTCTTCAATTGCAAACAAGATGAGCTTCAATGTTTCTTATGGTGATTCGATTGTAAAACCAATTTTTTCCCGGCAGCTTAATCTTGCTTCAACAAATAACAGTTTAACAAGTTTAACAAATGGGTTTGCGTTATTAAATGATTCAACTTTATTTATAATTTAATTCAAATGGTGAACAGCAAAATTCATTTCAAAATTTTTCTAATTTCAAACCGGCCGCATTTTCAGATAATGGGATTCAATATATATTGGCGCTGAAGGCTCCAAATTAAATGTTTATGTGAGTGATGGGAATACTAATCAATTAAATTCAGTTGATGTTAGTGAGTTAATAACAGCACCACCGGTTGTTATTAAAAATTCTTCAAATCAATATCAAATTTTAATTGGAACAAATTCAGGTAAACTGCTTAAATATTACCGGGAAGTATTTCTGAAAATCCTCAATTAGCTTCAACAAATAATATTGCTGGTGAACCTATAATTAAAATAGCTGCTGATGCTGATCTATATTTTTCAGTTTTAACTCCAACAAAAGTAATAGATAAAGATGGAAATGTTTTCAGTTACGCATTATCTAATGTCAATAAGAGCGTAAATAGTAATTTAATTGCTTCTCAGGCATTTATTCAGTTGTCATTGACTCAAGATAAGTCAGGTAATTATTTATCAGTTATTAGATATGGACAAGGCTTAGTTGATGTTATATCAAAAGGAAATCTGATTTCAAATTTTGATACAAAAATAAGTGATGAATTAAATGCATTTGCATTAGCCGATCTGAAAAATGATGGTGGAAATTATATTATCTATACAAATGGAAATTATATTGAAGCAAAAAATATGCAGGGTGCTTCGGCCGATAATTTCCCATTTAAAGATCCTCTTGGAATTGGATTTGTTGGAACCCATTAACAGCTGATTTTGCCGGGGATAATAGATCAGAAATTATTGCTGTAACAACTGATGGAAGAATATTTGCAATTGATGGCGGCAGCGGAAAAGTAATTACAGATTTTCCTCTTTCAGCCGGGAAAAAAGTTAAATTCAACGCCTTCAATTTTTGTAAATAATGGAAAAATTTCTTTAGCTGAAATTAATAATCAGAATAATTTTGCAGCATGGAATATCGCTTCAACTGAAGGAACTGGTTTTTGGAATGAAGCAAATGGAAATAGCATGAATTCATCTTTTGTTTCATCTGCTAAATCTGATAAGCAGGTCAATGAATTCTTTCCTGCCAGTCGTGCATATAATTATCCTAACCCTGTTTATGGAGGCCAAACACAAATTAGATATTATGTTTCAGAAAATTCAAAAGTAAACATTAAGATTTTTGACCTTGCTGGTGACTATGTTGCAGAGTTGAATGCTAATGCTACTGGTGGAATAGATAATGAAACAACCTGGAATGTAGGTAATATTCAAAGCGGAGTTTATTTTGCACGTATTGAAGCTGTTGGTGAATCAGGAAAAACAGAACAAAATATAATTAAGATTGCGATAGTAAAATAATTCAAGGTAATTTATTTTCTATCTGCAATTAATTGTGATCAAGTTATAAAAGTAATTTAGAGTGAATATAATTAAGCAAATCTTTTTATTACTTCTCATATCTTAAAATTAGCTTTACTTAGTTTATGAAATTTATTCAAATCTTATTCTTTCTAATAATTATATCTTTTAATTATTGTTTCGCTCAATTCACAGATTTTCATCCTGAACTTGACTGGTACACAATTAAAGGAAAGCATGTTGATGTTCATTATCATGCAGGAACAGAACGAACAGCAAGAACAGTGGCAAAGATTGCTGATGAAGTTTGGGGGCCAATCACTTCTTTATATGGATATGAACCGGATAGAGTTCATTTTGTAATTAAAGATATTGATGATTATTCAAACGGAGCTACATATTTTTTTGATAATAAAATTGAAATCTGGACAAGTGCACTTGATTTTGATTTGAGAGGAACTCATAACTGGCTGCGTAATGTTATCTCTCATGAGTTCACTCACATGGTGCAAATTCAAAGTGCAATGAAATTAACAAGAACAGTTCCAGCAGTATATTTTCAATTATTAAATTATGAAGATGAGCGGCGTCCCGATGTACTTTATGGATTTCCAAATGTAATTGTGTCTTATCCGATTGCCTCTTTAAATATGCCTGCCTGGTTTGCCGAAGGTACAGCACAATATATGCGTAAAGATTTTAATTACGATAATTGGGATACTCATCGTGATATGATTCTACGCTGTTATGCTCTTGAATGGAAACATGCTTACCTGGAATCAAATGGGAGTGTTCGGTAAAACAAGTTTGGGTAATGAATCTGTTTATAATTCAGGCTTTGCTTTAACGCGCTATATCTCACAAAAATATGGTGAAGATAAACTAAGAAAAATAACCAAGGATTTAGGCAAGCTTACAAACTTTACAATTGATGCTGCTTTTAAGGATGTGCTTGGAAAAGATGGAGATCAAATCTATAATGAATGGAAATCATTTCTTGTTAATAGCTATAAAAAAAGAAGTGAAGCAGTTCTTTCAAATTTAGTGGCTGGTGATACAATTGCAAAAGTTGGTTTTGGTAATTTTTATCCGATCTATTCTAAAGATGGGAAGAAAGTATTATACATTTCTAATAAAACAGCAGATTATTTCGGGCAGGCTGGAATTTATGAATATGATTTGCAAACTAAAAAAGGAAAAGCTTTTAGTTTATGGATGTCGTTCAACCATAAGTTTTATTCCAGGAACAAATAAAATAGTCTATGCAAAATTGGACGATGATAATCCAAATTCTTATAATGTACATGACCTTTATATTTATGATATTGATGAAGATGAAGAAACTAGATTAACATTTGACTTAAGAGCTAACCAGCCTTCCGTTTCCACATGATGGAAAGAAAATTGTGTTCTTATTTCAAAAAGATGGAACAACTAATCTTGGCACCGTAGATATAAATGGAAAAAATTTTAAGCAGTTAACATTTTATGGCATACGGGGAACAGAGTTTACGAGCCTAAATTTTCAAACGATGATTCAACAATAATATTCGATTATTCTTATAAAGAGGGAAGAGATATCTATAAAATTAACTCCACTGGCGGCGCTGCTGAAAAATTAATCTCTACTCCTTATGATGAACGAAATGGCATTGTTTGATAAAGATGGGAATATCATTTACGTTTCTGATGAAACTGGAATATTCAATTTATATTCTTTTAATCCTGACACTCATAAAAAAATACAATTATCAAATGTAATTGGCGGCGCTTTTATGCCGGATGTTTCGAGTAATGGAGATATTGTTTATGCAGGCTATACTTCAACCGGATTTAAAATTTTTCATCTTACAAAAAGTGAACAAGGCAATGTTAAACCTGGCCAAAATTATGTATGGATAAATGATCCGCCGCTTGATAAAGATCAGCCGAATGGAGATTTAAATAAATATGATATTAAAGCATTAAGAAATTATAATGATTATGATCTCCCAGATTATGAAGAAAAAAAATATACCGGAGTTTTTTCAAAGCTATCTTTTTTCCCTTTAATAAGATTTGATAATTATAATACTGCAAATGGATTTTTCGAAAGAGTAAAACCTGGTTTATATGTAGGCTCTTCCGATATGCTTAATAGGTATGATATTATTTGCCGGAGCTTCTATCAACTCAAGACTTGAGACGAGATTTGTTCTTAAATTTCAATTATCGAAATAAACTTCCGTTATTATTCAATCTTGGTATTAAACCCGAGCTTGGGCTTGAGCTTTATAATATAAGCCGGAAAGCAAACGTTGATGTTTCATTTGGTGCACATACTGTAGATGGTCATACAGAATATGATTATATCACTCCAACTGATGTTACATATAATTTGTTTGAGTTTGATTTTGTGGCAAAGCATCAAATTATAAATAGGTTTAATCACCTCGAATTTCGTTTTATTTTTTCAAAGTACACAGCTACTCTTGACGCATTTTTATTCCCTGATGAAACTCTTTATCCAACTACAAATGATACTTATTTAATCGGACGGAATTTTCAGCTTACATACTCATTTAAATATTTACTGCCTTATATTGATTCGGATATTAATCCTATTGGAACTGAGTTTGAGCTTAGATATAATTATGAGTCGAACAAATACAACAATGAAGGCAATTATGTTGTAGAAGATGGATTGTTAAAACCAGCTTATAATCATTTCAATTTTCATAGACTTGAACTAAATACAAAAGTTCATATTCCATTAATTGCATCCAATACTTTAACTGCGCAATTAAGATTAGGAAATATATTTGGACCCACTGTCCCGGACTTTTTCGATTTTTATTTAGGTGGCCTGGTTGGATTAAAGGCTTATCCATTCTACGCAGTTAGTGGAAACAAATTAGCCTGGTTAAATCTTACATACCGTTTTCCTTTGTTTAGAAATATTGATGCACGAATGGGCCATTTATATCTTGATAAAATCTTCTTCTCGGTGTACGGAGATATTGGAAATGCCTGGTACGGGGCTGACATTCCAAATCTTAATAAATTTAAAAAAGGTGCTGGCGCTGAAATTAGATTTGAACTTAACTCATTTTATCTTTTCCCAACGGATATTTTCTTCAATGCATCTTATGGATTTGATAAATTTACAAGAGAAGTAAATGATAAAACAGTAACTTATGGAAAAGAGTTTAGATTTTATGGTGGTGTTTTATTTGGCTTTGATATTTAAATATTATTCGAAGGATTATATTCAAAACATATTTTTAACTCTTAATTGATTATATAAGAGGCTTAATATGAAATATAAATCAATTTTATTGTTGCATTATTATTAAGCGGATTTACACTTGCACAGGAAAATTCAAATCAAAATCTAATGTTTACTGGTAATCTTAAGTTTGATTCTGAACTTTCAAATCAGCAAATGCAGCCTTTGCAAAAAATTGAACCTAACTTGTTTATTGAAAGAAATAAAAAATCTCCCTTTCTTGCCGCGGTATTTTCATTAGTAGTTCCAGGTTCAGGCGAATTATATGCTAAAAGTTATTTGAAAGCAGGAATTTTTCTTGCTGTTGAAGCAACTTTAATTACAGTTGGAATTATATATAATAAAAAAGGAGACAACCAAACCAATAATTTCCAAAACTATGCTACGATTATACAAACCTAATATTGGAGTGTTGTTAGGTATGCACAATGGATTATTAATAATAAGGATTACTTATTTAACCCAGATACAGATGTAAGTACTATCTACACATGATATTATTATAAGTACTGATCAAAATTTAGCCACCATGGACACAAGTGAATTTTCAGAAGTTAAACTATTATGAATCTCAAATTGGTAAGGAAGGCTCCGGCTTTACACATAAGCTTCCTCCTCACGGAGATCAGCAATACTTTGAATTAATTGGTAAATATTATCAATATAATCCGGGGTGGAATGATTTTAAACATAAACGCGGACTTACAAAATATTAACTTCAAATTTTGTCTTGTATTCGCACATGAGGGGAGATGCAAATGATCTTTACAATATTTCAACAAAAGCCGTTGCCGGAATTTATATTAATCATATTTTAAGCGCATTGGATGCTGCGTGGACGACAACAGTATACAACAAAGAATTCGCAATGCAGTTAAGAGTTAAGCAATACGAAATGGTTGAAGGGACAGTATTAGTACCGACAGTTAATTTTAAATTTGCACTGTAAATTATATTTTATTTATAAATTCAAGTTCAAGAGCAAATCCAAGTTTTTGATAAAGTATATAAAAAGTTAGAATTTTAATTATTGTAAATTCGAATTTCCAGAATATCTTCTCTCCATAATTTAATTACTTAAAAATCTTTCTAACTGGTAATCTTTTAATTATTTCATTTTTGCAATAAAGCACCTCCTTTAAATCTTATACATCTCTTTTCCCCTTCAAATAGCTTTTTTACCCTTAATACAAAATTAATATAAAATCCTTGTTTGGGATTTTAGAATTATTTAAGTTTCGAACAATTTTCTAAAAAGTTCTATAAAATGTTTCTCAGTAAATAGCACAAAGAATTTGAAAACAACTACAGCCGGAAAGAGGAAAGATAAAAAAGAAAAGATAGTTGAAGCCGCAAGAAAAGTCTTTTCTAAATACGGCTACAATAAGACAACCTTAGATGATATTGGAAATATTGTAGGAATGAAAAAAAATTCACTCTATCATTATTTCAAAAATAAAGAGGATTTGTTTTCATTCATAATTAATTGTGAAGCGGATTTGTATTTCCAATTTATAAATGAAGAAATAAAAAAAGGTAGAAGTGCTGAAGATAAAGTTAAAATATTTGTAATTGATGGAATTAAATACGGCAGGGAAAGATTAAATTTATATAACTCTACTATTGCTGCTCGAATGGAAATATTTCACTTGGTTGAAAATTATCATAAAGATTTTGTAAATAAACAGTATAAAATATTGATGGGTGTATTAAAAGAAGGCGTTAAAAATAATGAATTTGTTAAGCACAATAGTAAAAAGCTTGCTGAGGATTTAATAGATATGGCGAATTCAATTGAAGAACATTTGTTTATTACCAGTGGAGCCAAGTATTTCCGGGATATAAACTTGCGAAAAATAGATAAAAAAATTTCTAATTTACTAAACTTCATTTTAATGGGACTTACTTTAAAATCTGATTAAAGAATTATTTCAGGGAAGCATAATGAATATAAGATTAGCTTATAAAATAAAGCGAAATAACCTCATCATTTTAATATTTATTTTAAGTAATATTCTAATTTATTCTCAATCATTATCAGACAGCACTGTAGTTTTAACTCTTGATAAAGCTGTTAATATGGCTTTAGAGAATAACTATGACGTACAAATAGCTAATTTAAATGAAATGAACGCTGAGGCACAAATAACAGAAGCCTATGGAGGAGCATGGCCAAGATTGAGCTTCGCCGGAACTTATACAAGAAATTTAAAGCTTCCTGTTTTATTTTTACCGCCGAACACCCCTTTTAATCCAAGCTCATCTACAGAAACTTTTTCATTAGGCGCTAACAACAGTTATAATATCGGTATTTCTCTTTCACAAACTATTTACGATCCGAGATTAGGGACTGCAATCAGCATTGCCAAACAATATTCTCAATATTCTAAGTTAAACAATCAATCTACGGAAGATGATGTAAAAGCTCAGGTAAAGCAGGCTTTTTACGGAGCCTTGCTTTCTAAGAAACTTGTTGAGGTTAATGAAGAAGGCTATAAAGTAGCAAAAGCAAACAAGGAGAATACTGAAGCATTATTCAAACAGGGTGTGGCATCAGAGTACGATTATCTGCGTTCCGAGGTTCAGCTTGCTAATGTTGAGCCGGCATTAATTGAAGCGAAGAATAATTTTGAGATGTCAAAAAACAATTTGAAAAATTTATTAGCTATAAATCTTAATACAAAAATTAAAATCCAAGGTGATTTAAAAGTTGAGCAAATTCCTGCTGAACAAATTGAAAACTCTAATGAATTGTTAGAGCAAAAGAATCCTTTGCTGCAAAGTTTGAACATTCAAAAATCTATTCTGGAAGAAAACATTAGCATTGAAAAAGCAGCATATCTGCCGACATTAAAAGCTTTCGGAAGTTATGCCTGGCAGACAGAAGATAATACATTCAAATTTAAAAATTATAATTGGGCAAATACTTTTTCTGTAGGGCTTCAGCTTACTTATACTTTATTTGACGGATTCCAGAGAAGCGCAAAAGTTGAACAAGCTGAAATTGGAGTGAAGTCATTACAAGCAACTAAAAGCAAAACCGAAGAAAGTTTAAAAATCGGTTTGCTTCAAGCAAAGCTTAAAATGAACGAAGCTCTTGATAGAATAGATGCACAACAAAAAAGTGTTGAGCAGGCAGAAAAAGCCTTAAAGATTGCAGAGACACGCTATAAAAGCGGAGTTGGAACTCAATTGGAAATTTTAGATACTCAAAACGCTTTATCGCAAACCAGAATTAATTATGAAAAATCTATTTATGATTACTTAATTGCAAAAACTAATTGGGAAAAACTTTTAGGAACAAATAAGTAGAACGAAATTTAAAATTAGAGGAGAATTAAAATTGAAGTTAAAATTGAAAACGGCGCTGCTTTAGTTGGTTGAATTTATCTTTATTCATTTTTCTGATATACACAAACGGCTGTGGCAGCAAATCCTCCAATAAAGAGGAAGCAAAGCTTGAAGTGAAGCCAATATCAGTTAACGCTGCCATAGTTAAAAAAGGTTCTATCTCACAAGAAAAAACTTTTTCCGGTACGCTTGAAGGAATTGAGCAAGCTTCGATAATTGCTAAAATATCTGAAAGAATAACCGACATAAAACATAAAGTTAATGATTATGTTAAAAGTGGCGATGTTATTTTTGAACTTGATAAATCCGGCTCAATGTCAAGCTATCTGCAAACTCAAGCTGCATTTGTCAATGCACAGAAAGATTATGAAAGAATGAAAGCGTTAATTGAAGAAGGCGCAGTTTCGCAGCAGAGGGTTGACCAAGCAAAAACAGCTTACGATGTTGCAAAAGCAAATTTTGATGCTGCAAAAAGCACCGTTGAATTATCTACTCCAATAAACGGCATTGTAACTGATATAAAATATAATGTAGGTGATTGGGTTACACCGGGAAGTGAATTGGGAATTGTCGCCAATATAAATGAAATGGTTATTAAGTTTTACGTTAGTGAAGTTGAAATGCAGAAAATAAAAATTGGAGAAAAAGTTAAAATTTATTCTGAGTTTGATAAAAAGAATTCTGTTGAAGGTAAAGTATATGAAATATCAAGGTCAGCTTCTTCAGATGCACGGGCGTTTCAGGTTAAAGCGAAATTTCAGAATTCAAAAAATCTATGGTTTAAGCCTGGAATGTTTGTAAGTGCAGATGTAGAACTTAACTCACTAAATGACATTTTAACTATCCCAACTTCAGCAATCACATTTAGTAATGATAAAGATATTGTTTATGTAATAAAAAATAATCAAGCATTTCCGGTGGAAATTAAAACAGGAATTAGTAATCAGAATACCACAGAAGTTACAAGTGGATTAAATGAAGGTGATACTATTGTTACAATGGGAATGAATAATCTTCAAGATAGTTCGAAAGTATCTATTGTTAAATAAAAATTTGCATCGAAAAAAATAGGGTTCTAATAAATGAAATTAGCAGATGTTTCCATACAAAGACCTGTATTTACAACCATGATTGTAGTTGCAATTCTTGTTTTAGGATTGTTTTCTTTCATAAAATTAAATGTTGATCAATATCCGGATGTTGATATTCCTTATGTTGTGATTACAACTGTGCTTCCTGGTGCCGGCCCGGAACAGGTAGAATCAGATGTAACAAAAATTATTGAAGATGCCGTTAACCCTGTTGAGGGAGTTGATCATATATCATCAACATCACAAGAAGGTGTTTCAATAGTTGTTATTCAATTTAAATTAGAGATTGACGGTAAAACTGCATCCCAGGATGTTAGAGAAAAAGTTGCAGCTGTCCGATCAGAATTGCCCGATGATGTTGAAGACCCTGTAATCCAGAGATATGATCCGGCAAGCCAGCCGATCTTAACTCTTACTGTGTCAGGCGAAAGGTCTGAGAAAGAAATAACACAATACACCAAAGATGTAATAAAAAAGAGAATTGAAAATATACCCGGTATTGGTTCAGTTGATTTAGTGGGAGGTGCTGAAAGAGAAATTCTAATTGATGTTGATGCAGATAGATTAAAAGCATACAATTTATCAATCCAGGAAGTAATTCAAGCAATAGGTGCAGCAAATGTTGAAGTGCCTGGTGGCAATTTGAATCAAGGTGACAGACAGTTAATTTTACGAACAACAGGAAAATTAACAAAGGTAAGTGATTTCGGAAATATAGTTGTAGCTACTCCAAGAGGGCAGTTAGTTTATTTATCTGATCTTGCAACTATTAATGATTCAACTGTAGAAAAAACGAGTTTAACAAGGTTAAATGGAAAAACTGCTGTTGGTTTGGATATTAAAAAACAATCCGGGAGTAATACTGTTAATGTAGCAGATGCGGTTAAAAAGCAATTACCAATTTTACAAAAAGAGCTTCCATCAGATATTCATATTACTGTTGCCAGAGATAATAGTGTGTTCATAAAAAATTCTATTAACGATGTTTTGTTCGATCTTATTTACGGTGCCGTTCTAGCAGTACTAGTAATCTTTCTTTTCTTGGCAAACATGCGTGCGACAATAATAAGTGCTTTTGCTTTACCTACATCAATCATAGGCAGCTTTTTATTAATGTATGCTTTCGGGTTTACTTTAAATGTGATGACCTTGCTGGCTCTTTCCTTAGCGGTTGGATTATTAATTGATGATGCAATAGTTGTAATTGAAAATATCTATCGTCATATGGATGAAGGAGAAACACCTCTTGAAGCAGCTAAATCGGCCAGTGATGAAATTGGTTTAGCGGTTATGGCAGTAACGTTTACCTTAGTTGCCGTATTTATTCCGGTTGCTTTTATGCCTGGTATAGTTGGAAGATTCTTTTTTGAATTTGGAATTACTGTTACAGTTGCTGTTTTGATTTCATTGTTCATTGCTTTCAGTTTGACACCAATGCTTTCATCAAAATGGCTGAAACAAAGTGATGAAGCTTTATCTAAACAAGGCAACATTTTACAGCGGGCATTATATTATTTCAATCACTTTTTTGATTGGCTTAGCAAGAAATATATCAGCGCATTGAGATGGTCTATAAAACATAGAGCAATCGTTGTTTTAGCCGCAATTGCCATTTTTGTATTCAGTTTTTATTTGATGAAATTTTTAGGTTCTGAATTTTTCCCTTCACAAGATCAAGGAGAATTTACAATATCAATTAATGCTGCTCCGGGAAGCTCTTTAGAACAGACAAGTAAGATTGCAAGGGAATTAGAAGAAAAAATTCAGGGCAAAAAAGGAGTTATCAATGTTTTAACAACAATTGGCTCTGGAAATAATCCCGTTAACAAAGGAAATATTTTAGTTAAGCTGGTAAGTAAAAATGACCGCGATTATTCAGTGACTCAAATGATGAACGAATTAAGAAACAAAACTCATATTGCCGGTGCCAATATCAGCTTTGGAGTTCCCGGCGGGCCTGGAGGGCAAGAGAAGCCTGTGGTTTTCAGTATTAGAGGTGAAGATATAAATCGTCTAAAAAGTATAGCTAATAAAGTTGAAACAATTTTGAAAACTACTCCAGGTGCTGTGGATGTTGAAACCAGCCTGGAAACTTCTAAGCCTGAAGTAAGAATTGTTACAGTAAGACAAAAAGCATCTGAACTTGGAATTAACCCGGGTTTAATCGCAACTACTGTACGTTCAATGGTAGATGGTTACAAAGCAACAAAATATCAGGAGGGTAATGAACAATACGATGTTAGAGTAAGATTAAAAGAAAAGGACAGAACCACAATTCAGGATATTTCCAATATAGCGATTAAAGGAACTAAAAAAGATAGGAAGGGAAATTCTATTTTAATCCCACTAAGCGATGTCGCTTTTATTTCACAAGGTGTTGGCCCATCAAAGATTAACCGTTATGATAGGCAGCGTGAGATTAGAATTGATGCAGATCTATCAGGCAAATTATTAGGAGAAGTTGTTGCAGCTGCACAAAAAAGAATCAATGAAATTAATATTCCCGCTGGTTATAGTGTAAAAGTTTCGGGAAGTGCAGAAGTTCAATCTGAATCTTTTTTGAATATTTTTATGTCATTGGCATTAGCAATTATTTTTGTTTACATCGTACTGGCTTCGCAGTTTGAAAGTTTCTTACATCCGTTCTCAATTATGTTAGCATTGCCGATGTCTATCATTGGTGCTGTACTGGCATTACTTTTACTTGGCGGTTCACTTTCCATTATGTCGTTAATTGGAATAATTATGTTAATGGGATTAGTTACTAAGAATGGAATTTTGCTTGTGGATTATATTAATATTCAGCGAGGAAGAGGACTGT
This sequence comes from uncultured Bacteroidota bacterium, assembly GCA_963777515.1. GTDB lineage: Bacteria > Bacteroidota > Ignavibacteria > Ignavibacteriales > Ignavibacteriaceae > CAVSWT01. The sequence goes on along the minus strand of CAVZQU010000009.1, from coordinate 75,833 downwards.
CCCGCCCGGATGCAATTTTAAAAGCCGGTCCAACAAGATTACGTCCAATTTTAATGACAACATTTGCAATGATATTCGGAATGATTCCAGTAGCTTTCTCTTTGGGCGAAGGTTCAGAATTTAGATCACCAATGGGACAAGCCGTCATCGGAGGTTTGATAACATCTACTCTATTAACTTTATTTATCGTTCCTGTGGTTTATTCACTTTTAGATGATATTTCTTTACGCTTTAAAAAATCTTCTGAAGAAAAGAAAAAAAGAAAAGAATTAAAAAATAAATCGCTGGGGGTTCAAAAATGAAAATTGCTTTTTTAGTTTATCATGATGTTTTAGATGATAGAGTAATAAAAATTCTTGAAGAATTAAAAATCGATGCATACACAAAATGGGAACAAGTAATTGGAAAGTTCCATGGTTCAGAAGGTCACTTGGGAACGAGAACTTTTCCAGGGCATAATAGTGTAAGAATGATTCCATTTAGAGAAGATGAAGTCCTTCAAAAATTAATTGAAGATTTACAAGAGTTTAACAAAGAAGCTGTGAAAAAAGATGATGAGATTAGGCTTTATCTTATGCCCCTTGAAAAGATAGTGTAATCATTCGAATAATTGATATTAATAACTTATTTTTAGAAGCGGTACTTTCAAACTTATGATTGTATCGCTTTTTCATATCACCTTTATTATAAAAAAGATTTATTAAATTTAATTTATGAAATTACCGATTGTAGTTATTGTTGGAAGGCCAAATGTTGGTAAATCAACTTTATTCAACCGTATCGTTGGAAAAAGAGATGCAATTGTTAATGATCAAAGCGGTGTTACACGAGATAGAAATTACGCCGAAGCAGACTGGGCAGGTAAGCATTTTCAATTAATAGATACAGGCGGCTTTGTTCCGGGTTCTGAAGATCTATTTGAGAAAGCAATTAAAGAACAAATTGATATTGCTCTTAACGAATCTGATTCAATTTTATTTGTCGTTGATGTTCGAGATGGTGTTAATCCTGTTGATGTTGAAATCGCAAATATACTTAGAGCATCTCAAAAAGATTTCTTTCTTTTGGTAAATAAAGTTGACTCGGAAAATTTTGAAGCTGCTGCTTCTGAATTTTACAGCTTAGGAGTAGAAAAACTGCATAACATTTCTGCTTTAGTGGGTAGAAATATTGGAGATCTGCTTGATGAAGTGACTGAAAAGTTTGCTGAAAAAATTGAAGAAGATATTGACCCAAGATTAAAAATTGCAATTGTTGGCACGGCCTAACTCAGGTAAATCATCTTTAACAAATTCTTTACTCGGCTTTGATAGGAGCATTGTTACTGAAATTCCTGGAACTACGCGTGACAGTGTCGATTCAATATTAAAGTATTACGGAAGGGAAATTGTTTTAATCGACACAGCGGGTTTAAGGAAGAAGAAAAGAGTAGATGAAAGTATTGAATTTTATTCAACAATAAGAACATTAAAGACGATTGGTGAATGTGATGTGGCAGTAGTAATGCTGGATGCACAATACGGATTGGAAAAACAAGATCAAAAAATAATTGACGAAGCGGTAAGATGGAGAAAGGGAATTATAATAGCGGTTAATAAATGGGATCTTGTTGAAAAAGAAACAAATACAGCAAAAACAAAAGAAGATGAAATTAAAGATAAATTGGGAATGCAAAGCTATATCCCGGTAATGTTTATTTCTGCATTAACTAAACAAAGAATTTTTAAGCTGATAGAAAGAACTATTCAGCTTGATGAGGAGAGAAAGAAAAAAATACCGACAAATGAATTGAACGATGTTATTTTAGAAGAAATAAAAAAGAATCCGCCGCCTTCAACACAAACCGGCAAAGAAGTAAAAATAAAGTATATAACCCAGGTTGGAGATTATTATCCGATTTTTCTATTCTTTACTAATTATCCAAAAAATGTTCCGGATCATTATAAAAGATTTTTAGAGAATCAAATAAGAAAACATTTTGGATTTGTGGGCGTACCTTTTACTTTAAGCTTCAAGAATAAATGATTAAACCAAAAAAAATATTAGTTATTGGAGGAAACGCCGCTGGGCCTGCCGCCGCTGCAAAAGCTAAAAGAGTTAATCCTGATGCAGAAGTTATAATGTTTGAAGCAGGTGAATACATTTCAACCGGTACATGTGAATTACCTTATGTTTTATCAGGTGATATTGATAGCTACAAAAAATTAGTTTTTTATGATGAGGAGTCTTTTAAGAAAGAAAAAGGAGTTAATGTATTTACAAATCATTTAGTACAAAATATAAATACTAAAGAAAAATTTATAACAGTCAAAAATTTAAAATTTAACTCCGAACGAAAATTTGATTATGATTCACTTGTAATTGCTACAGGTTCGGTTAGTAAAATTCCTTCCCAATTTAAAGGTGAATATAAAAATGTTTTTACACTAAAAAACATTAAAGATTTTATTAGTATTCAAAATTATATTGATAAAAATAAAGTTGAAAATATAATTATTGTTGGAGCCGGGTATATTGGTCTTGAAGCTGCTGATGCTTTAAAGAAAAAAAATTATGAAATAACAATTCTTGATAAAGAAACATTACCGCTATCTTCTTCTGAATTTGAAATACAAAAAATGATTGTCGAATCGCTAGAAAAAAATAATATTCGATTCATTGGTAGTATTAATAATTATAAAACTATTGTTGACAATAATTTAATAACAAAAATAAATATCGATGGAAGACTAATAGAAAGTGATTTAATAATATTAGCTACTGGTTTTTCTCCAAATAACTTTCTAGCAAAGAATAGTGGGATAAAAATCGGGATGACTGGCGGAATTCAAGTTGACAGATTAGTAATGACTTCTGCAAATAATGTTTTTGCTGCCGGAGACTGTATTGAAATGTTAAATGCAGTTACAAATAAGTCTTTCTATTTTCCAATTGCAACCGTAGCTCGCGATTACGGTCATACTGCAGGGGCAAACGCAGCAGGTGAGTTTAACAGAGTTGAACCTATTGTAAAAAATATTGCATTTAAAATTATTGATAAGTTTAATGTTGAAGTTGGAATAACATCTAAAGAAGCTGAACAATTTAAATTTAACTTTAAAGAAGTAAGCAGCACTGTTCCAAATTTAGTTAAGGTAATGCCGGAAAGTGATGATGTTTTTGGTAAAATAATTTATGAAACTAATACAAGAAAAATACTTGGAGCATCTTTCTTTGGTGGAAAAGAAGTTTCGGGTTATGGTAATTTAATTTCAACTCTAATTAAAACCGGGCAGTCTATTGAAGTACTTGGAAATATTAACTACAATTACACACCACCGCTTTCTCCTTTTACTAATCTGTTATCCGTGTTAGGAAGAAAGATAAAATAATTTATGGAGAGTAAATGAAAACTAAGTTTAAGAATTTTTATTTAATTGATCATCCGCTTGTTAAGAGAGATGTTTCATTAATGCGGGATCATTCCTCACAGCAAGTAATTTTTAGAAGTGCGTTAAAAAGAATATCGACCATTCTTGCTGTTGAAGTAAGTAAAAATTTTAATATAAAAACATATCAGGTTAAAACTCCGCTGGAAAAAACTGAAGGATTTAAATTGAATCAAGAAATTGTTTTAGTTCCGGTTTTAAGAGCTGGATTAGGGATGGTATCTGGTTTCGTTGATATTATCCCGGATTTAAAGTTAGGGCATATCGGTATTCAAAGAAATGAAGAAACATTACAGCCGGAAGTATATTACTTCAAAACTCCGAAACACATTAGCTCTTCAAAAGTAATTTTGGTTGATCCAATGTTGGCAACTGGAGGAAGCGCAAGTCAAGCATTATCTCATCTTAAAAACAATGGAGCAAAAGATTTAATTTTTGTCTGCCTGGTTGCAGCACCAACAGGGATTAAAAAAATACAAAAAGATCATAAAGATGTTAAAATAATTGGCGCTGCTTTGGATAGGGAATTGAATTCAAAAGGATATATTCTGCCTGGACTCGGCGATGCCGGAGATAGAACATTTGGTACACTTTAAGATTCTTATAATTTTATTAATTTCTTTTAATCTTTATTCACAAACTTACCCTGTAAAAAAAGTTGATGAGCTTCTACGCAAAGGTATTGAGAATATCATTAATCAAAATTACGTTAAAGCAGAATCAACTTTCACACAAGCTTTCAATTCAATTTAAACATACTCCCTTTAGGACATATTTATTTTGCCGCAACAGAAATAGCTAAATCATTTGATTATGCTGAAGACTTTGATAAAGAAAAAATTGAAGATAATCTTGACAAAGCCGAAGAGATTTCAAAAAATTTATTTGACAAAAATGATCAGAATGTTTGGAATTTATATTTTATAGCTTTAACTCAAGGTTATAGAGCCTATTATAACGCTTTAAAAGAAAACTGGCTTGCCGCTTTTGATGATGGATTCAGTTCTGTTTCAAATTTTGAAAGATGTTTGAGTATAGATTCAACTTTTTATGAAGCATATTCGGCACTTGGAACTTATGTTTATTGGAAAAGCAGAAAAACCGAATCGTTAGACTGGTTGCCGTTTGTTAAAGATGAAACCAAAGATGGAATCAAATATTTACGCACTGCCGTTAATAAATCTTCTTATAACTCTTATCTTGCTGTAAATTCACTTCAATGGATATATATTGATCAAAAAGACTATAAAAAAGTTATTAGTTTGTCTGATTCTATTATTAACCAAATATCCTAATAGCCGTTTCTTCAAATGGGCTTTAGCACGCGCTTATGAGGACGTGGATAAAAGGAAATCCATAAGTGTTTACAATGAAATATTAAATTCATATAATAATAATGACAATCTGAACAACATTAATAAAATCATCTTAATACATTTAATTGCACAGCAGTATCAACAATTGGGGGAAGGGGATACAGCTTTGAAATTGTGCAATAAAATATTGAACACAAAACTGGATGATCATGAAGAATCAAAGCTGGAAAAAAGGCTTGAAAGAGTTAAAGATTTACGAAAGGAACTTTTATCAGAAAAAGATGGTTCTAAATAAAATGAGTTAGTTTTTTTCGATTAAAATATTATATTAGACACGAACAATTAGGTTCACAGAATAGTATTCAAATATGAGCATAAGCAACCCAAAACATAAAAAAATGCTGGATGATTTGCTGGAAGCATGCCGGGAGCATCTGCCAAACGTTGATGAGGGTTTAATTACAAAAAGCCTTGGATTCAGTTTGGAAGCGCATAAAAATGATTTACGCGCATCCGGTGAGCCATATTTTACTCATCCATATGAAGCTGCTATGATTGTAGCAAAAGAAATTCCTCTTGATGATATTACAGTGGCAGCCTGTCTGCTTCATGATGTTGTGGAAGATACTGATTTCAATCTTGATTTACTTGCCAAAGAATTTGGAAAAGAAGTTGCAGAAATTGTAGATGGGGTTACTAAAATAAGTGGCATTTTCAAAGGTCAGGAAATTACTCAGGCCGAAAATTATAGAAAAATGCTACTTTCAATGGTAAAGGACGTAAGGGTAATTTTAGTAAAGTTTGCCGATCGTCTTCATAATATGCGTACTTTGGAATTTGTGAATCCTGAAAAGCAAAGAAGAATTGCTCAGGAAACTCTTGAAATATATGCTCCGTTTGCAAACCGTTTTGGTTTGGGACGCGTAAAATGGGAATTGGAAGATTTAGCTTTTAAATATTTGAATAAAGAAGCTTACGAAGAAATAGCCCGCAAAATAAAAGCAAAAAGAAAAGAACGTGAAGCATACATTAAAAAGTTTAGTGATCCTATAAAAGAAAAGCTTGATGAATATCATCTAAAGTATGAAATAAGTGGAAGAGCAAAACATCTTTATAGCATATACAGGAAAATGGTAAGGCGAAATAAACCATTTGAAGAAATTTATGATCTCTTTGCTATTCGAGTAATATTAAATACTGAAAACAATAATGATTGTTATACTTCCCTTGGTATTGTAAATCAAATGTATTTGCCGGTTCCGGATAGATTTAAAGATTATATTTCTATTCCAAAGACAAATAATTATCAATCGATTCATACCACTGTTGTTGGACCGGAAGGAAGATTGGTAGAAGTTCAAATTAGAACTATCAAGATGCATGAAGTTGCAGAAAAAGGTGTGGCAGCACATTGGCGCTATAAAGAAAATAAAACTACTTCGGATAAAGAATTAGAAACCTGGGTTAACTGGATTAGAGAAATATTTGAAAATGCTTCAAAAGATGATCCTCGTAAAGATTTACTTGAGAGTTTTAAGCTAAATCTTTATCAAGATGAAATTTATGTATTTACACCTAAAGGTGATTTAAGACGTTTACCAATTAATTCTACTCCTGTTGATTTCGCATTTGAAATCCATAGTAAAGTTGGAACACATTGTATCGGGGCAAAGGTTAACGGTAAAATTGTGCCTTTAGATACAATACTTCACAGTGGTGACCAAGTTGAAATTATTACTTCAAAAAATCAGCATCCAAATAAAAACTGGATAAAGTTTGTAACTACTCACAAAGCTAAAACTGCAGTAAAAAAGTGGCTCAATAAAGAAGAAGAAGTAATTGTTGAAGCAGGTAAAGATATCTGGGAAAAGAAAATTAAAAAGCTTAAATTATCTTTTACTCAAAATGATGTCTCTAAGTTAATAACAAATTTAAAGTTTGAAAATAGCAAACAATTTTATAGTGCATTAGCTCAAGGTAAGTTAAACATAGATGAAATTTTAACTGCTACAAAAGAAAAAGAAAAGAAAGAGCGTGCTCCAGTATTGGAGTTCGATAATTTTGCGAATCTTGCCAGGGATGATGCAGGCGGAATTTTGGTTGATGGTAGCAAATCTGCAATTATGTATTCTTATGCTAAATGCTGTAATCCAATCCCTGGTGATCCGGTAATAGGTTTTATAACAATTGGAGAAGGTGTTAAGATACATAGAAAAACTTGTCCGGAGTTATTAAGGATTTCTGAAAAAGATCCAAGTAAATTGATTCCAGTTCAGTGGCCTGGTTCAGATAGTTCACTATTTGTTGCCGGATTAACTATTATGGGAGAAGATTCACCGGGAATATTAAATGACATCTCACATACAATAGTTTCTTATCAAAATACAAACATAAAATCTATAAATATTAATACAGACAATTCTACTTTTGAAGGAAGTGTTACTGTTTATGTCCGCAATCTTGATCACCTTCAAAGAGTTATTGATAGGTTGAAAAAATTAAAAGGAGTTTATTCTGTTGATCGTTTTGAAAATTCAATGCAGACATGAGAGAAGAAAATATTAGTAGAATACTTGCTATTGATTATGGGGAAAAAAGAATCGGTCTTGCACTTTCAGATCCAATGATGACTTTTGCTTACGCCTTTCAAACTTTAAATAATGATCCCAATTTATTAAATAATCTAAAAAAAATTATTTCTGAAAAGAATATTGAAAAAATAGTTCTTGGTCTGCCGTATCAGGATGATGGAAAGCTTTCATCGAATGGCAAAGAAATATTAAAATTTAAAGAAAAACTTGAAAAAAAAATTCAAGCTTGAAATCATCTTAAGAGATGAAAGCTATACTTCCGAGATTGCCAAATCGATGATAATTCAATCGGTAACTAAGAGATCAAAAAGAAGAGATAAAGGTTTAGTTGACAGAAATTCCGCAGCAATTATTTTACAAGAATATCTTGATGAGCAATAGGTCTATGCGTTAGAAAAATTTAAACAAATAATTTATAATTGACATTTATACACTGTTAAAGTATTTTCGAACAATCAATATTTTTCAAATGGGAGCACTAAATTATGGCACTTGACGCACTTGGAATGATTGAAACCAAAGGATTGGTTGGCGCAATTGAAGCCGCTGATGCTATGGTTAAAGCCGCTAAAGTTGAACTAATTGGCAAAGAAACAATTGGCGGTGGGTATGTTACCGTTATGGTTCGAGGTGATGTTGGAGCAGTGAAAGCTGCAACTGATGCCGGAGCCGCTGCTGCGCAAAGAGTTGGTGAATTAGTGTCTGTTCATGTAATTCCACGCCCTCATGCAGAGGTTGAAACTATTCTTCCAAAGAAAAAATAGAATAATATTATGAGTTCAGCACTTGGAATGGTTGAAACTCGAGGATTAGTGGGAGCAATTGAAGCAGCCGATGCTATGCTCAAAGCAGCTAATGTAAAGTTTGTTGGCAAAGAAAAAGTTGTTCCTGCATTAATCACTATTAAAGTGATAGGAGATACCGCTGCTGTAAAAGCAGCAGTTGATGCTGGCGCTGCGGCAGCTAAAAGAGTCGGCGAACTTGTTTCAGTTCATGTTATTCCTCAACCCGATGAACAGTTAAAAATTATTCTTCCTGGAATTGATTCAAAAGAAAAATCTAAGGTTACAGATTCTTCAAAAACCGAAAATGCAGCACCAAGGGAAAAACCTTCTATCAAGCCTAAACCCAAGGAAGTAGTAGAAACTGTAATTGAAAAACCTGAAGTAAAAGAAAAGAAAATTGAAAAAGAAGAAATTGTAGAAGTTAAATCAGTTAAGGAATCAGCTTCATCGGTAAGTTCATCTTCAGATACAATTGCCAGGTTAAGAAGGGAAGCTTTAGGGAAGAAAGCAGTAAGTGAAAAACCAAAAACAGCTTCTCTGAAGCATAAAGATAAACCGGCAGACAAAGAATTAAAATTTGAAAATCTGTCTTTGGTTGAAGTTGAAAATTTAAATGTTCATAAGCTTAGAAGATTAGCACGCAGTACAAATGGATTTCCTATACAAGGAAGAGAAATATCGAAGGCAAATAGGAAAGAGCTTTTATATTATTTTAATAAACTTAAATGAAACATGAATTTGTAGCAGATATTTAGACTCCACTTTAGGTGGAGTTTTTTTTTAATTTTAAATTATATTTGTGCATGAAAAAAAATGCTCATATCATTTTAGCTGCGCTTGTTTTCTCAATTGTACTTTGGGGTTCTGTATCCTTATCCAATGATTATTATGCGACAATCAATGTTCCGTTAAAACTGGTGAACTTTCCAAAAGGATACACTTCAAGTACTAAATTGCCTCAAGATATTTCAGTTAGGGTAAAAGGCAAAGGATGGAAATTAATTGCTTTGAACCTTGGAAGTGAATCAGATTATTACATATCCGCTAAGAAAGAAGCTGGAAAGCAAACTGTATTTCTATCAAATTATTTATCCGATAATCAATGGTTGTCATCAGGCCTTGAAGTGATTAATATATCTCCCGATACTTTATCCTTCTTACTTGAAAAAGTAATTTCAAAAAAAGTTGATATAATTCCGGATCTGAATTTGAAATTTAAATCCGGTTATGGATTGGCAACAAAAATTGTAGTTAAACCTGAAACAACAACAGTATCAGGACCTGTATCTGAAATTAAAAAAATGATTAGTGTTCATACAAAAAATATTTTATTAAATAATCTTGACGAAAAAACTTTCAGGCTGGTTGAACTTCAAGATTTTCCCGGAGTCAGCTATCGAAATAGTAAAGTCAGTATTTATTTAAATGTTCAAAAAATTGTTGATAAGAATATTTTGGATGTACCAGTACATGTCGTTGATGTTCCCAAGGATAGAACTGTGGTTCTTCTTCCAAACAAAATAGAAATTGGTGTGCGGGGAGGAATTAATATATTGGCTAAATTAACAAAAGATGATTTTAATTCTTTTGTAAATTACAGAGATGTGGTACTTGATACTGTGGGAAGCATAGTTCCGAAAATAATTTTACCTGAAAATACTTTCCTGCTTTATTCTAAGCCTGAAAGACTTCGTTACGTAATTAAAAAGTTTAATTAAAAATAGAATTATAAATGTTTATTACTTTTGAAGGAATAGACTTCTGCGGTAAGTCTACACAAGTTGAGTTTTAAAAAAGTATTTGATTGAAAATAAAAATGAAGTTGAAATAATCCGCGAACCCGGCGGAACTGATATTTCTGAAATTATTCGTCCAATTATTTTAGATAAAAAACATAATAAAATGTTTATGGAGACTGAGATATTTTTATTCTCAGCTGCAAGAGCTCAATTAGTTAGAGAAAAAATTAGACCTTACCTTGATAAGAATTATTTTGTAATTTCGGATAGATTTCACGATTCAACTACTGCATATCAAGGTTATGGAAGAGGAATATCACTTGAACTGGTAAAACATATTAACAGCCTTGCCATTGGTGATACTATTCCGGATATAACTTTTTTTATCGACATCCCTGTTGAAGAAGCTGAAAAAAGAAAGCAAGCAAAAAAAAGATTGAATCTTGATAGGATTGAAACATCGGATTCGGATTTCTATAATAGAGTAAGAAATGGTTATATTGCACTTTCCAAAAATGAAAAAAGATTTAACAGAATTGATGGCTTAAAATCCATTGAAGATATTCATAATGAAATTATCAAAGAAATTTTATCGTTTGAAAAAAAGGAAACCGTATGAGCTATAAAAAATTAATTAAGCCGTTTGCTGCAGTAGTATTAATATTTGTTTTTGCAGGATTTTTCCCAGGCAAAAGTGACACCTATTTTGAAATTTCAAAAAACATTGACCTGTTCGGAAAAGTGTATAAAGAAATTTCTTTCAACTATGTTGATGATATAAATCCTGAGCAATTTATGCGTGCCGGTATACGTGGAATGCTTGGTTCTTTAGACCCTTATACAATTTTTATTGATGAGAACAAGCAAGATGATATTAATCTCATTACAAATGGTAAGTATGGCGGAGTAGGAATATCCATAGGTGTTAGAGGCGATGAAGTTACTGTAGTTGAAGTATTAGATGGTTATTCTGCACAAAAGCAAGGGATAAGAATAGGTGATGTTTTAATTGAGGCAAACCATGTTAAAATTACCCCGGATAATGTTGATGAAATTTCATCGTTGGTAAAAGGGGAACCCGGAACATCTGTTGAAGTAAAAGTAGCTCGTAACAATGACCAAGATACACTTAATTTTAATTTAATACGTGAAGAAGTTATTGTTAAAAATTTAACTTATGCAGATTTTTGTCCTAAGAATAGCAATAATGTTTATTTAAAGCTTACAAATTTCAGCCGAAGTGCCGGTGATGAAGTTAGAAATGCTTTGAAAAAATTAAAAGCTGAAAAAGAAATAAAATCAGTTGTTCTGGATTTGAGAGGAAATCCCGGCGGGTTACTTGATGTCGCTGTTGATATAGTTGATAAGTTTCTTCAAAAAGGAAAGTTAATTGTCTCGACAAAGGGCAGAGATGAATCAAATGAAAAATCTTATTATGCTGTGCAGGAGCCTATGGTAGGTGATGCAAAGCTTGTTGTGCTAATCAACGGAGGTTCAGCATCCGCTTCGGAAATTGTGACGGGAGCTATTCAAGATCACGATAGAGGAGTTGTACTTGGTACAAAATCTTTTGGCAAAGGTTTGGTTCAAACCATAACCCCACTTAGTTATAATACATCATTAAAAATTACAACAGCTAAATATTATACTCCAAGCGGCCGGTGTATACAGAAAATTGATTACTCCAAAGATAATAATGTGATTTCAAAAGATGATTCATTAATTAAATCTTCTTTCTTAACCGATAATAAACGTTCTGTTTATAGCGCAGGTGGAATTACTCCCGATACAACGGTTGACTATGTTATTGATGGCGGAGTTACCAGGGAACTATTAGCAAAAGGATTAATTTTTAAATTTGCTGATTACTATTATTACCAGAATCCAAAAGCAGATTTTAATTCACTGAAAGATTCAGAAATTTTTAATTCTTTCGATAAATATTTAAATAAAGAAAAATTCACTTATGAATCGGATGCAGAAAAAGAAGTTAAGAAGCTGCTTGCAGATGCCAAATCAAATAAATATGAAAAGAATATAACTGAAAGCTTGACACATGTAAAAGATCAGCTTGAAAAAATTGGGAACAAAGAAATTAATATATACAAAGATGAAGTTTTAAGAGAACTTAAAGGCGAGCTTGCTTCAAGATATTTGGGCAATGAAGCAAAAATTAATGAATTACTTTCAACTGATCCTCAGTTTCAAACTGCTTTGAAAGTGTTAAATAATACTAAAGTCTATGATAGACTTTTAAAAATCAAAAAGTAATAATTAAATATATCAAAGTTGGTTTTTAATTTTTGTAAATGAATATGTAATAGGGGAGTTGTGTAGATTAAAATTCTTTTTGATATTTAATCATATTATAGTTACTATTTTTGTAGAATTTTAATTTAATTTTTACTGTTTACCTCACAATGAATCAAACCATAAAATCTCAACTAAAAAAAATTGTCGGTGAAAAAAGCTATTTTGATTCGGAAGAAGAAAAATTAGTTTACTCTTATGATGGTACGCCTATTTTTCAACAGCTTCCTGAAGCAATTGTCTTACCAGAAAATGAAGAACAAATATCCGAAATATTAAAATTAGCAAATCAGGAAAAATTTAATATTGTCCCTCGCGGTGCTGGAACTGGTTTAAGCGGCGGCGCGGTACCGGTTGAAAATTGTGTTGTTATTGTTATGACCCGCTGGAATAAAATTCTGGAAATAGACACAAATAATTTAACTGCATCAGTTCAACCTGGAGTTGTAACTGCACAGCTTCAAAAAGAAGTTGAAAAATTTGGATTATTTTATCCGCCTGACCCTGGAAGTATGAATGTCTGCACCTTAGGTGGAAATGTTGCCAACAACGCAGGCGGTTTGCGAGGACTCAAATACGGCGTTACTAAAAATTATGTGCTTGGTACAGAAATGATTTTGCCAAATGGTGATCTTTTAAAAACCGGCGGAAAAAATATGAAAGATGTTGCCGGTTATAACTTAAAAGATTTTATAATCGGCAGTGAAGGGACACTTGGGATTATCACAAAAATTTTATTGAAAATTATTCCTCTTCCTTCCAAGGTAATCACTATGCTTGCGTATTTTGATAAACTTAATGATAGCGCAAAAGCAGTTTCTGATATAATATCTTCTCATATAATTCCCAGTATGATGGAGTTTTTAGACAACACAACAATTAATTGTGTTGAGGATTATACAAAAATTGGTTTACCGAGAAACAGTGAAGCAATTTTATTAATCGAAGTTGATGGCAGAGGAAGTGCCGTTGACGAAGACAGTGAAATGGTAAAAAATATACTTAAAAAAAATAACGCTTCATTTATTAAAGTTGCAGAAAATGAAAAAGAAGCATTAAAGCTAAAGACAGCACGCAGGAGTGCTTTTAGTGCATTAGCAAGAAGACGTCCAACAACCATTTTAGAAGATGCAACTGTTCCAAGGAGTGAGCTTCCAATTATGATTGAGAAAATTACTGAAGCTGCAAGAAAATTTGATCTAACATTTGGAAATTTCGGACATGCCGGTGACGGCAATCTTCATCCAACCTGTTTAACCGATGAAAGAGATAAACAGGAAATTGATAAAGCTCATCATGCATTCGAATTTATTTTTAATGAAGCAATAAAGCTTGGGGGGAACAATAACAGGAGAACATGGCACCGGACTTGCTAAGAAACAATTTCTTGAACAGGTTGCCGGAATACCGGGAATGGAAATGATGAAAAAAATTAAATCCGTTATTGATGAAAATAATATTTTGAACCCTGGGAAAATATTTTCCATCAGCCCAAGATGCGAAGGGCCAATGCCAATAAAAAGGGAACATATAAAAGATTTTACATGAGTAAATTAAAAGAATATCCGCATTTACTTGGCGTTCTTCCTAATGATGATGTTTTAGAACAATGTATTCATTGCGGAATGTGCCTCGCTACTTGCCCTACATACGAATTAACAAAACTTGAAAGATCTTCACCAAGAGGCAGAATAAAATTAATCAAATCTGTAGCAAGAGGTGAAATGGCGATTACACCAATTTTTGCTGAAGAAATGAATTTTTGTTTGGATTGCCAGGCTTGCGAGACTGCTTGTCCTGCTGGAGTTAAATACGGTTCTATGGTTGAAGCTGCAAGGGTTGAAGTTGAAAATGCCGGCTTTGGTTCTCCAATTGGAAAATTGATAAAGAAAATTTCACTTAAATATATTATACCTTCAAATAGCCTTCTTAAAATACTTTCTCGATTTCTTTATGTTTATCAGAATTTTGGAATTCAGAAATTTCTTCATTCAAGCGGATTACTAAAATTAATTTCCCCAAAATTAAATGAAGTTGATAAATTAGCTCCGAGAGTTTCAAAGAAATTCAGTGATGCAATGATTGAAGAAATTACGCCTGCAAAAGGAGAAGAGAAATATAAAGCAGCATTCCTAACCGGCTGCTTAATGAATGTAATGTTTGCTGACATAAATAAAGATACAGTAGATGTTTTAAGTGCTTGTGGTTGCGAAGTTATTTCTCCCAAAGAGCAAGTCTGTTGTGGCTCGTTACCAGGGCACAATGGTGATTTTGAAACTGCTAAACAATTGGCAAAGAAAAATATTGATGTATTTAGTAAATATAACTACGATTACATCATTTTAAATTCAGCGGGATGCGGTGCATTTATGAAAGAATACGGACATCTATTTAAAGACGACGCAAAATATGCTAAACGTGCAGAAGAGTTTTCAAAAAAGGTCAAAGATATTTCAGAGTTTATTGATGAAATTAAACCCAATGTATTTAAAAATATTGTTAGTGAAGATATTACTTATCATGATGCTTGTCATTTAGCTCATACTCAAAAAATTGTTAATGAGCCAAGAAACATGCTCGATATGATTCCTGGTTTAAATCAAAAATCTCTTGAAGAATCAACCTGGTGCTGCGGTAGTGCCGGCATTTATAATATTGTGCGATATGAAGATTCAATGAAAATCTTAGAAAGAAAAATGAATAATATTAAAAACACAAATGCTAAGATTGTTTTAACTGGAAATCCTGGCTGTATTTCACAATTAAAATATGGAGCTGAAAAATTTAATACAAATGTCGAGGTTTTACATCCTGTTACTTTGTTAAAAAAAGCTATTGAGCAAAATAAAGTTTGATTTAAATCATACTTTATTGTTCCAGTAAAAATAATTGTTGCATTTATTGAATTAAATTTCTAACTATCTATAAATCTTATCTTCTTTTCTCAATATTCTATTCGGATGTTCTGATTTTCAATCAAATTCAAGTATACATTTACTGTTTTCAACTTTAATGTTGAGTTTAAAAGTGTCGGAACTCAAAAGTTCTGTTCATTATTACTTTATAATCCATATGGTTGATAGAAATTAACCATATCAAATATTAAGATGGATATATTTAATAAATGTATGTAATATAATTGGAGGGCGCTCTATGAAAATATATGATTTACATTTTTCTAATCTTAATGGAAAATTTATTTCATTAATAATTTTTTCAATTTTACTCTTCTCATCAAATTTTTATTCACAACCTGAGCAGCTACAAACATATAAAGTTCCGACGGTATATTTGCCTGAATTAAAACGGCCAAGTATTGAACTGAATAAACAAGGATTGGAAAGAATAGCGGCAGGATACCTACCTGAATATGACGGCCAGCCATTTCAGCTTAATTTAAGAGAAAAGAAAAATGCTAAAAATTTTGAGGATGCAAAAAATCAAATAGCAAATGTATTCAAATCAATTGGTCTTAATATTGATCTAAATATGCTGCAGCCAGCAGGAAAGGAAATTATTAATAATGGAGTGCAGGACGAAAAGGGACTCGAAGAATATCAAAGTAAGTACGATAAAAAATTTCAAGATAAACTTAATCGTAAACTTGGAAAGTTAAGTAGTACAACAATTGATGAAACAAGAAATACATATAACGAAATGAAAAAGCTTGCCCAAAGTAAATCAATCGTTTATCCCTTTAAAAGAAGTTTATAAAAATATTACAATCGAAAATTCACAATTACTTTATACCAATCGAGAAATTCAAATTAATTCAATTAATGGGAATGTATTTACTAAAATTAATTTAACAAACAGGCAAAGATTAGGTATTCAAGAAGCTATTAACTCAGGGATTAAATTTGTTCAAAAATACTCTAAGGCAAAAGTTGATCAGGAAAAGTTTAAGCCGGAATTAGTAATTGTTCCTTATGAAGATGGATTTAAATACGCCTGGAAATTTATGTTTGAAGCTGAGGATGGAGCTTATATGATTTGGATTGATGCTGAAAACGGTAAAGTATTGCAGCTTCTTCCACAGTTCTTTGCGGATTCAGCTAAAGGATTAGTTTTTACTCCAGATCCAAATTCTGGGACTATGGAAATGAGTTTTGAAGTTGATCCTCCTTCAGGAGGAAAATATAGCCTTAAACTTAGCGGACAGTTAACTGTAACCAATAATGGTGCAGATGGAGTAACATCTTCAAATTTAACAATTTCTGCAGGTTCATCCGGTATTGCAGATTTTAATGTTTCCCCACTTAATGGAACTACAGTAGATAGAACTTCATCATCTGGTTATAATTCAAGATTTCAGGAAATAAATGCTTTTGGATGGATTTATCGAGTGAGATATTTAGCAAAGCTTTTTGGTAGCCAGCCATTACCAGCATTTACAGCAAAAGTTAATTTAGGTGGTCAGCAAAATGCTTATTCTGATGGACGATTTTATATTTGTAATGCAACTACTGGTTCGGGTACTTCTTGCAATGATCTTTTCAATTCAGCAATTGATGCCACTGTATTAACTCATGAATATGGACATAATATTAATGGATTACAATATGGCGGAAGTATGACTGGTTCTATAAATGAAGGATTGGCTGATTTTTGGTCTTGTACTATTCATGACACAGATATCTTTGGCGGATGGTGGGGGAAAAATTGTTCTGCCCCAACGCAGACTGGATGGGTACCAAGACAATGTGAAGCAACAGATGTTTTTCCTGAACATAGATATCTGGGTAGTGGTAATAAGGAAATTCATGCTGATGGTCAAATGATTTGCTGGGCATTGTGGAATATGCGCAGAGAATTAGATGAAGCCGGGGCTTTAGGTATTTTAATAACAAACGTAGGTCTAATGGATGCTATGACTACTTCAGGGACAGGCATAGTAAGTGGGCTTAGTGATAAAAGAGTTCATGATTCTTATATTGATTTGGAAAGACAATTAGCTATTTTCCTCGGGACAAGTTGGATGACAGAAAAAATACTTTCTGGATTTGCACGTGCTGGTTTGTTCTTAAATGATAAAGTTGCTATCATTGACATAAATGATGATTATTTAAATCGTACATCAACAACGCCTCCGACTTTTACAGTATGGACGGGAAGAGATTATACTTTTAATTCATCAGGTAACGCAGTTACGTCGGGAACTCTTCCTTTCAATACTAAATTTAATATTGAAGTAGCAAATGATGCTGCCTTTACTTCCAACTTTAATTCAAGCGGGTGGCTGACTGGTGTTACGGCCTCTGATGGTGGAAAAGCAACTTGGCAATTGACAAATTCTATGTGGAATACATTAAAGGCTGGTTCAAAATTATATTACCGGGTAAGAACTTCTGATGCCTCAGGTGGGAATTTATTTGTATCCAACAGTACCGGAGATGGTACTATAATTAATTTAAATGTACCTTACGCAGTAATTAATAATACGGGTGAATGTGAATGCAGCTGTTCTACAAGTTCAACAACAAGCTTAATTAATGAAAATAATAATTTTGCAGCGACCGGAGTTTTGGTTGTGTTTAGTATTCCATTTCTTTATGGATTTTATAGGAGGTACAGAATAAAAAATAAAAATTAATGCGACCAGTAATAGTAAAATTTCTTAATGAAGTTTTTAAGACAAATATTTTTAACTGGCTTGTTCCGGAATTAGCTGTTTTATATAGCGGTACTATTTTTATTTGTTTATTAATCTTTGTTAGAAGAGTAAAATTAAAAGGATTGTCGGAATACCATGCCTGGGGAGTTGGTATATTTAGCTGCTTAGCTGGAATTATTGGTGTAAGGTTATGGTATCTACTATTAAATATTGATATAGTTTTTCAGCAACCTTCTGTTTTATTGGAATTAAATGGTTCAACCATATCTTTTGGGGGATACATTTTTGGTATACTAACTTTTATTCTATACTTAAAATTAAAAAGCCAAAATTCCTTATCATATCTCGATGCAGCAGCAAGTGTTATTGGGTTAGGTGTTATGCTTGGTAGAATAGGCTGCTTTTTAAATGGGGATGATTACGGTACAATTACTCATGCTGCTTGGGGGGTAAGTTATCCACCCGGTTCTTACCCATTTGTAGACCATGTTAATAGAGGTTTAGTTAATTTAATGGCAAATCATTCTTTGCCTGTACATCCTGTACAGCTATATCTTTCATTAAATGGACTTATTTTATTTTTAATATGCTCGTATATTTTTAAGAGATATAATTTTAGTCCGGGCTTTTTATTTAGTTTATTCTGGTTACTTTATGGAATAACAAGATTTTGTTTAGAATTTTTTAGGGGAGATTATTCTAATAGGGTTTTTGATATTTTAACTTCCGGACAAGTTATGTGTTTCTTTATTATGATTTTCTCTACCGTTTGGTTATTAAGGCATCGATATAATGTCATTCCGGCTCAATCATAACTTTAAAATAGGTATTCAAAACAAGAATATTCATCCCAATTATCTATATTTTTTATAAATAAAATAAAATGATGAATTTTTATATAAATAGTTTAATATTAAAAAATATTAATCATTTTTATCTAAAACAATTTTTGTTTTATTTATATAATTTTATAATTTTGTCGACTAAGTTTTAAGGTTAAGTATTCTAATAATCATTGCGAACTCGGTGAGTTAACGCATCAAATTTCAAAACAAATTAATTTAAGAAATAAACGTTGTATCTGTTTGATACCCCGCATTTGTTTTGTGTATCTTTACAAATTCCATTATATATTTTGTAAAAAAGGACGGGAATGAAAAAATCATTATTGGATTATATACTGCGAACCCGCGTACCAATAATTTTGTTCGTAGCTGCAGCTTCATTCACAATAACATTTTTCGTGTCAAAATCTGAAAGGGATGGGGTAGGATACACTCCAGAACAACCAATTAAATTTTCGCATAAACTTCATGCAGGACTTATGAAAATCGATTGCCAATATTGTCATGTTGAGGTTACAAAAGGGAGGCATGCAATGGTTCCTGCTGTTGCTACCTGTATGAACTGCCACTCGGTTGCAAGAAAAACGAGGCCAGAGATTATTAAATTAACAAAGTATTATACAGAGAAAAAAGCCATCCCCTGGAAACGAATTCATAGAGTACCTGACTTTGTATATTTTAATCACAGTGTGCATGTTAATGCTGGCATTGACTGCACTGCATGTCACGGTGAAATAGCACAAATGGATGTAGTAGGACAGATGAACTCATTTACAATGAGCAACTGTTTGGATTGTCATAGAAACATTCATAGTAAACTCCCTCAACTTAAAAATATTAAAAATGGCCCGGACAATTGCTGGGCTTGTCATAGATAAGAGGATGCAGAATGCAGTTACTTAATAAAGTTGGTAAAAAAATAGAAAGAAGAAAGTTCTTTGAAAAATCAGCTAAAGGTTTTTTTGCTTTTATGCTGGTGAGAGCAATTCCTTTCAATCTATTATTTGGTAAGAACAAAAATTCTGCCGGTTCAAAAAAAATTAAAGTGAAAATTAATCCTCTTGCCGTTAGCAGAAAAAACATAGGTGGAAATAATGGCAGATGAGAAGAATAATATAAATTCTATGGAAAATTCAAAAAATCCTGATCCTAATTATTGGAAAAGTTTTGAGCAGTTAGCTGGTGATCCTTCAATTACAGAATTAAGCCGTAATGAATTTAAACCTGGAGCCACCGATGAGTTTAATGTTAAGAAACTTTCAGGTTTATCAAGAAGAAAATTTTTAGCTTTAGTTGGAGCTTCTGCTGCATTGGCAAGTACTGGATGCTCAAATTATCGTGATGAAGGTGAAATAATTCCTTATACAAATAAACCGGAAGAGATAACCGTAGGTAAACCGAATTATTATTCTTCCACTGGATATGACGGTTCAGGAATTTTGGTTAAGACAAGAGAAGGCAGGCCGATTAAAGTAATTGGTAATCCTGATCATCCGATCAGCAAAGGTAAAATTTCTGCTCAATGCCAGGCCGAAATTTTAGAATTATACAACCCTGAAAGACTACAGTATCCTTTAAGAAAAGGCAACAGCGGATTAATGAAATCAACCTGGGGCCATGCTGATACGGAAATATTAGATGCACTTGCTAAAAATGATGATAAACAAATTGCAATTGTAACTAATAAGATTACTTCGCCTACGCAGAAAAAGTTATTGGAAGAGTTTTCAGAAAAATATTCAAATGTAAAAGTATATTCGTACGAATTAGTTAGTGATGTAACAAGAAAATCAGCCTGGCTGAAATCTTATGGAACAGAATATTATCCAACCATAAAATGGAATGAGGCAAAAATCATATTATCACTTGAAGGCGATTTCTTAGGAAGCGATGGAAATACGCTGGAAAGTTCACGACTTTATACTGAAGGAAGAAATATTGATGATGCTAAGAACTTTAACCGCCTTTATGTGGTTGAAGGAAATATGTCATTAACTGGAATGAACGCTGATTATAGACTAAGATTGCGTCCCGATGCTCAATTTGAATTTGTTATGTGTCTACTTAATGAATTTGGCAATAGTTACGGTAATTATAACTTAAAAAGTTTTGCTAAAAAATATTCTTTATCAGAAAAAACATTAAAACATTTAGTTAATGATTTAAAAAGTAATTCAGGTTCTTCAATCGTATATACCGGCAACATGATGCCTGAGAATGTTCATATTGCGGTTAATATGCTTAATGATGTATTAGGAGCTAAAAATCTTTATGATTTTACTTCTGTTCCAGTTTTAATGACTGCTTATTCAAGTGAAGGTGATTGGGAAGATTTAGTTAACAAAATGAGTATGGGACAAGTAAGCACAGTAATTCATTTTGATTCGAATCCTGTTTTCCACCTAGCTGGCGATTATGGATATGAAAAAGCTTTAAAGAATGTTGAATATAAAATTTCTCTTACCGGTTCGGAAAATGAAACATCAGTTCTTTGTGATTATGTTCTTCCAATTCATCATACATTTGAATCATGGGGCGATTTTAGAACAAGAACTAATTTTTATTCTTTACGGCAGCCTGTAATTGCTCCAATATTTAATACAAGGCAAAAAGAAGCTGTTCTTCTTCACTGGATGAATGGCGGCAAAGAAGGATTTCAGGAAGATATTTATCATAAATATTTAATGAGCAATTGGGAAAAGGTAATTTATCCCAGTCTGCATTCTGAATTAAACTTCAAAGAATTTTGGTATGGTTCCTTACATGACGGAGTTGTATTAGCTAATGACGTGAATGTGAATATTGGTGCAATAAATACTAAAGCTTTGAATATTCATATTTATAAAGAACCTAAAGGTTTTTCATTAGCTTTAAAAGAAAGTAATTCAATTGATGACGGTAGGTTTATAGATAACGGCTGGCTTCAGGAAGTACCTCATCCGGTTACAAAAGTTACCTGGGATAATTATGCTGCTATTTCTAAAAATTCAGCTGATGCTCTTGGTCTAAAATTAAATGATTTTATTGAAATATTAGTTGGAAACAAAAAGCTTGAGATCCCGGTTTATATTCAACCGGGTTCGGCAGATGATACTATTACAATTGAGCTTGGGTATGGAAGAAGAAAATGCGGAACAGTAGGAACAGGTGTTGGTTTTGATGCAATACAACTGATGACAAAAAATTATCAGCTTTCACCCTGGCTATATTCAGATGTTATTGTAAACAAGGCTGAAGGGAGTCATAAATTAGTATTAGCTCAAGAGTATTATTATTTTGATGATAAATTAATGCACGATGCAGCCGAAAAAAGAAATATTGTAAAAGAAGGAACAGTTGCTGGTTATTTAAAAAATTCTCACTTCTTACATGAAGGAAAAGAAGAACATGAACCTACTTTGTATCCAAATTATGAATACAAGGAAGTTAAATGGGGAATGGTAGTCGACCAAAATAAATGTACTGGCTGCAGTGAATGTATTGTCGCCTGCATATCTGAAAATAATATACCGATAGTTGGAAAAGATCAAGTTGAAGTTGGAAGAGAGATGCATTGGCTTAGAGTTGATCGTTACTATTCCGGAACTGTTGATGAACCTAAAGTACATACTGAGTTGATGCTATGTCAGCAATGCGATCATGCACCTTGTGAAAATGTTTGCCCGGTCCTTGCAACTACTCATAGTCCTGATGGTTTAAATCAGATGGTTTATAACAGGTGTGTTGGAACAAGGTATTGTTCTAATAACTGTCCTTATAAAGTTAGAAGATTTAACTTTTTTAATTTCCGCGATCATTTTAATGATAAGTTTCAAGAGAATACCTTATTTGATTTAGTTTATAATCCTGAAGTAACTGTCCGTTCCCGTGGTGTTATGGAAAAATGTACTTTCTGCATTCAAAGAATTGAAGATGAAAGAGAAAATGCTATTCGAGAAAAAAGAGCCGTTAAAGGTTCAAACGTTGTTACTGCCTGCCAAGAATCATGCAGTACAAATGCTATACGCTTTGGAAATATAATTGACAAAGATGAAGAAGTGACTAAATATAGAGAACATAGTTTAGGCTACTATGTTCTTGAAGAATTAAACGTTCGTCCCAACGTAACATACTTAGCTAAATTAAGAAACACTCATACGGAGGATGTATAGTGAGTCTGGAATACACTACAACTGATTTAGATTATTCAAAAGAACCTGTATTGGTTGAAGGAAATCCTCCATTAAGGGACATCGACCGCGACATTTCGATGCCGATGGATACTAGGCCTAATAGAAATTTCTTTATTGCAATTTCTATTTCAAGTACCTTTTTAGTTATAGGAGCTTTATGTGTAGCAATTAGTTTTTACTATGGCGTAGGCATGTGGGGGAATAACGAACCGGTTGGTTGGGGCTTCCCGATTATCAACTTTGTATTTTGGGTAGGAATAGGACATGCAGGTACATTAATCTCTGCTATTCTATTTCTGTTGAGACAAAGATGGAGAACCGGTATTGCCCGCTTTGCTGAGGCAATGACAATCTTTGCTGTAATGTGCGCAGGAATATTTCCGGTTATTCACACCGGTAGGCCATGGCTTGCAGGTTATTTGATTCCTTATCCTAATCAGCATAGCTTATTTGTTAATTTTATTTCTCCTCTTGTGTGGGATGTATTTGCAGTTTCAACTTACTTTACGGTTTCATTGGTTTTCTGGTATGTAGGTTTGATTCCGGATTTTGCTACTTTAAGAGATAGAACCACATCAAAAATTAAAAAGAATATATATAAAGTTTTTAGCCTTGGATGGAGACATTCAAATAGGCACTGGCAGCATTATGAAAAAGCATATATGATATTAGCCGGTTTAGCTACTCCTTTGGTTCTTTCAGTACATTCTATAGTAAGTTTTGATTTTGCAGTGGCGATTTTACCCGGATGGCATTCGACAGTCTTCCCGCCGTTCTTTGTAGCTGGAGCAATATTTTCAGGTTTTGCCATGGTTGTTACAGTTTTGGTTTTTGTTCGAAAAGTTTTTCACATCGAACATATCATAACCATGAAGCATCTTGAAAGAATGAACATAGTAATTATTGTAACGAGTTTAATGGTTGCTTATGGGTATGGTTCGGAATTCTTTATGGCCTGGTACAGCGGAAATCAGTTTGAACAATTCGTAGTAGTGAATAGGGCTTTGGGACATTATGCCTGGGCATTTTGGTTAATGATTAGCTGTAATGTTTTATTCCCGCAGCTTTTTTGGTTTAAGAAATTAAGAACCTCTGTTCCAGTAATGTTTGTTATTGTAATTCTAGTAAATGTAGGTATGTGGCTTGAGAGATTTGTAATAGTGGTAACTTCTTTACACAGAGATTTTTTGCCTTCAAGCTGGGGAATTTTTACTCCAACAATAGTTGACATTGGAATTTTACTTGGAAGCTTCGGATTATTTTTCACCTTAGTTCTTTTATTTACAAGAACTTTACCGGTTGTTTCAATGTCTGAAGTTAAAGCTGTGGTTGAAGGTGCACAGCCATCGCATCATGGAGAAAATCATGCTTAATAATACAGAAAAGAAATTACATTCGGTTGCTGCACTTTTTGATACCCCGGATCAAATTATTAATGCTGCAAAAAAAGTGAGAGATGCCGGTTATAAAAAGTTTGATGTGAATACTCCATATCCTGTTCATGGTATGGATAACGCGATGGGCTTGAAGCCGACTAAACTTGGTTTTGTTACTTTATTTTTTGGCCTGTCTGCTGCTGCATTTATCCTCCTTTTCATCTTTTACACTATGGCTATGGATTATCCCATGGTTATTGGAGGAAAACCATTTTTTGCATTCCCGGCATATATACCGGTCACTTTTGAATCTACTGTATTATTAGGAGCTCTTTCAACTGTATTTGGAATGCTGATGGTGTTCTTTAATTTACCTAAAAACAATTATCCAATTCACGATACAAATTATATGAAGAATGTATCGTCGGATAAATATGGAATTATGATAGAAGCTGAGGATCCATTATTTAATCAACAAGAAGTAGTTGATTTGTTAACCAGCTTAGGCGGAAAAGATATTGAATTAGTTTACTATCCTGATGATGAAAAATATCCAATACTTCAACCAAAATTTTTATGGATGGTCGCAGCAACAATTGTTGTTGTTTCAGGTGCAACTTATATAACACTCAATAAGTTTATGTATATAACTCCATACAATTGGATGGATAGACAGGATAAAACAATAGCCCAAGCGAAAAGCACATTCTTTACCGATGGATTTGGAATGAGAATGCCGGTTGAAGGAACTGTTGCAAGAGGTTTTATGCCGTATCCTTATAAAGATGATAAAGATCCAAAAGAAGTTTTATCAAATCCATTTCTTCCTACTAAGAAAAATTTAGAATTAGGTAAAATGAAATTTTTAACTTATTGCAGTCCTTGTCACGGTAATTTTGCCCAAGGACATAGCAGACTGCAGGGGCAATTTCCGAATCCTCCCACACTTCATTCTAAAAAGGTTAGAGATTGGCCTGATGGAAGAATTTATCATGTTATAACAAATGGACAAAATATAATGCCTTCTTATGCAGCTCAAGTAACGCGTGATGAAAGATGGGCAATTATTAATTATATCAGGGTTTTGCAAAGAGCAAAAAATGCTAAACTTTCTGATCTTCAAGAGATTAAAAAGGAGTCTTCTGCTAATGTCAAATAGTGAAGCCGGATACACAAAAAAAGATCTGCCTGTTAAAGTTAGTAAAATTGGTTTAACGCTTTTAGTGGTTGGATTGGTATTGGGTATAGCAGGCTATTTTATAGATTCATTCAGAGCATCTTACAGCTACTTAACATCTTTTATGTATTTGTTAAGTATTGGTGCCGGCGCATTATTTTTAGTTGCATTAGAATATATTGCCGGTGCTTCATGGAGTACACCATTTAGAAGGATCCCTGAATTCTTATCATCGGTTGTACCTTATTTAATTATTTTGGTAATACCTTTGATATTTAGTATGAATAATCTATTTAGCTGGACACATTCTGATATAATTGCAAAAAGTAAGGTTCTTCAAGGTAAAACTCCTTATTTAAATTCTACATTTTTTGTAATAAGAGTAATAATAATTTTCGGGGTATGGACACTTTTTTATTATTTCTTAACAAAACATTCAAGAAAACAAGACTCTTCAAAAGACCAAAGATTAACAAAATATAATATTAAGCTTTCAGCTATATTCATGCCTTTATTTGCAATTACAATATCATTTGCCGCAGTTGATTGGATCATGAGCCTTGAAGCGTACTGGTATTCAACAATATTTGGTGTTTACTTTTTTGGAGGAGCAACTGTAGCATCTCTTGCAGCAGTTACTTTAATAACAGTACTGTTAAAAGAAAAAGGCTATTTGCATTCAAGAGTTAATAATGATCATTACTATAGTCTTGGTACCTTGATGTTTGCATTTACTGCATTCTGGGGTTACATAGCATTTTCGCAATACATGCTAATGTGGTATGGTGATCTGCCTGAAGAAACTATGTGGTTTATTCATAGATGGAATGGCGGCTGGAAAGTTGTTTCTATAATTTTAATACTTGGCCAGTTTATAGTTCCTTTTTTCGCTTTAATATCACACAAAGCAAAAACAAATCCTAAGAGATTAAAATTTATGTCTGTGTGGATTTTATGTGCACATTTTATAGATGTATACTGGATGATAATGCCAAGTTTATATGGTACAAATCATAGCTATTCATTTAGCTGGTTGGATATAGTTTATCCGTTAGTCGTAGTTGGTATTTTAATTCTACTATTCAATTTAAATGCTAAAAAATATAACATGGTTCCAATAGGAGATCCAAAGCTTGAAAGAGGGCTCGATTTCCGACTTTAATTTATGCAGATGGAAGTTTAAAAATGGCTGACAATCAAAATAAAATGAATAAAATAATTTCAGAAATTAAAGCTGATCCGTTAAAGTTATTTGGATTACTTTATCCATACATGTTATTAATAGGTTTGGCAATTGGAATAATTTATATTACAAATATTAATTACATATCACGTCAAAATGTTCCGCCAAAATTACAAGATACAACTGAAGTGAAAGACCTTCCGGTTGTAGAACCAAAAACTATTCCCCCTATTGATATAATGGCGGAAAGCAAACCTACACCAGAATTAGTTGAAAAAGGGAAAAAATTATTTACTACAATTTGTGTTACATGCCATGGTGCTGATGGCAAAGGAGACGGGCCTTCTGCGGCAACTTTAAATCCAAAGCCAAGAAATTTTACAAGTAAAGATGGATGGGTAAATGGTCCTAAACTGTCTGGTATATTCACTACTTTATCCGAAGGAATTGCAGGAAGCGGAATGAGCGCTTATGATTATCTAACTCCTGAAGAAAGAGTATCATTAGCACATTATATCAGAACTACTTTTGTTCCTAATCCACCTACTGATTCGAAAGATGACTTAATGGCATTGGATCAAACATATAGTCTTTCAAAAGGAAGTGAAATTCCGGCTCAGATACCTGTGGCAGAAGCCTTAAAAATAGTTGAGAGAGAGAATGAGCCGAAAGTAGAGAAGATAAATGATGTATTAAATAAAATTTTGGCTGATAAAAATTCTGACGGTGCAAAGATATTTGAGAAAGTAACAAGTAATGGAACAAAAGCCTTAACACTAATTTTTAATACTCCTGAATGGAAGAAAAACAAAAAAATATTTATTGATGCAATTGTAAATTCAGTTGTAGAGAATGGTTTTAATAGTCAGGTGCTGGATTTGAAGAATAATGAATGGGATAAGATGTATAAATATGTGGGCAGTTATTTTTAATTGTTCAAGTGAATTAAACTGTGAGATGATAAAATGAAAAAAATAGTTATATCATTTCTGTTGGTTCTGATTTTTTGTGTATCAGATTTTTCTTATTCAAAAAATAAGAATGTTGAAGTAGGAATCGATGAACAGCTTGGTAAATATATACCAACAGATGTTTTCTTTTATGATGAATCGGGAAATAAAGTTCTTTTAAAAGATTTAATTACGGAGCCGACAGTATTTGCATTTGTTTACTATAGATGTCCTGGCCTTTGTACTCCATTAATGTCTGAAATTGCTGATGTAGTAGGTAAGCTTGATATGGTTCCCAATAAAGATTATCGAATCATAACTCTTAGTATGGATGAACGAGAGACACCCAAAATTGCAACAGAAAAAAAACAGACGTTCTTAAAATTGATTAATGGAAAATTTCCGGAAACGGGATGGAGATTTTTAACGGGTGACAGCGTTAATATTAAAAGGCTGGCAGATGCAATGGGTTTTTATTTTGAAAGACAAGGAACAAATTTTCTTCATACTGGCGCATTGATTTTTCTTTCACCAAAAGGAAAAATCACCAGATATTTATTCCCTGGTTACACGGATAGTCACGGTTATAGTATTTTACCTTTTGATATGAAAATGGCTTTAATAGAAGCTTCCGAAGGAAAAGCCAGCCCGACTATAGCACGGGTGCTTCAATATTGTTTTAGTTATAATCCAAAAGCTAAAACTTATATGATAGATATAACACGAGTTTCAGGTGCTGGAATTTTAATATTAGCTGCCGTCTTTGTCGGATATTTGAATTTCAAACCTAAAAAGAAAAAGTTAAAAGAAGGATAGTTTATATGGCAAGCGAAACATTGACAATTAATCAGGCAAGCGAGCCGAGTTATTTACATTATACTGGTAAGGGTAAAGGAATAAAATCCTGGATTTTTTCTACCGATCATAAACGTATCGGTATACTTTATATGATTACCATCTTGTCTTTCTTTGCTGTAGGAGTGACTCTCGGTTTTTTAATGAGGCTTGAATTATTTTCTCCCGGCAGAACTATAATGGGCCCACAAACTTACAATCAAATATTTACACTTCACGGTGTAATAATGATTTTTCTCTTTATTATTCCTGCATTCCCGGCAATATTTGGTAATTTCTTTCTCCCAATTTTAATAGGAGCTAAAGACGTTGCATTTCCAAGATTGAATCTACTTTCCTGGTATTTGTATTTACTTGGCGGTTTGGTTGCAATATTAGCTATTACTTTACCAGGTGGTTCTGCTGATACCGGCTGGACATTTTATATTCCTTATAGCGTTAGGACTGGTACGAATGTTATCTATGCTTTAATGGCTGCTTTCATACTTGGATTTTCTTCAATATTAACCGGGCTAAATTTTGTTACTACAATTCACAGAATGCGCGCTCCGGGAATGAGCTGGTTCAAGATGCCGCTTTTTATTTGGTCTATGTACGCTACAGCATGGATTCAAGTTTTAGCTACACCAATCATAGGAATTACATTATTATTAGTTGCAGTTGAAAGATGGTTTGGAGTCGGCTTATTTGATCCGGCGTTAGGAGGTGATCCGGTTCTATTCCAGCACTTGTTCTGGATATATTCTCACCCTGCGGTCTATATAATGATTTTACCTGCGATGGGAATTGTATCTGAAATTATTCCAGTCTTTGCAAGGCGAACTATTTTTGGTTATAAGTTTATAGCTTTTTCTAGTATTGCCATTGCATTGTTTGGCTCTTTGGTCTGGGCGCATCACATGTTTACTGCCGGAATGAGCAACACAGGACAATTTGTATTTTCATTATTAACATTTCTTGTTGCCATACCAAGTGCGGTTAAAGTCTTTAACTGGATAGCTACGCTATATAAAGGTTCGATATATCTGGCACCACCTTTATTATATGTGCTTGGATTTATATTTCTTTTTTCGATTGGCGGATTAACAGGTTTATTCCAGGGAACATTAGCAATCGATATTCAAGTTCAAGATACTTCTTTTGTCGTAGGACATTTCCATTATGTGATGTTTGGAGGAACCGGCTTCGGCCTATTTGCGGCAATGCATTATTGGTTCCCGAAAATGTTTGGACGAATGTATAAAATAAAGTGGGCGAATATAGCTTTCACATTTTTATTTATTGGCTTTAATACATTGTATTTTCCTATGTTCATTATGGGATGGTTAGGAATGCCGAGAAGATATTATGACTATTTACCTCAATTTACTATTTATCATAGAATCTCAACAATAGGTTCATGGATTCTTATTACAGGTTTAATCATAATGTTTACGAATCTAATTAGATCTATCAAAAAAGGTCCGGTAATAACAGAGAAAAATATTTGGGGCGGTGAAACTTTGGAATGGCAAATTGAAACGCCGCCTATTCATGAGAATTTCCATGAGATTCCAACCATAACGGAAGCCCCATACGAATATAAAAATAACGAAGAAAGAGTTTTACAAGTTGAGGAGGTACAGTGAGTTCCCAAGAACACGTACAACCGGTTCAAGAACATGTTCATAGAGATGATATTGCCTCAAGAATGGGAATGTGGCTTTTCCTCTTTACAGAGCTTTTATTATTCGGAGGTTTGTTCTTTATTTATTCTGTTTATAGATACATGCACCAGGAAGCTTTCCATGTTGCTGCTAAAGAGATGAATGTTGTTGTTGGAACTTTTAATACAGCAATTTTATTAACAAGTAGTTTAACAATAGCTTTGGCTATTACCGCCATTCAAAAGAATAATAAAAAGTTATCAATATTCTTTCAAGGTGTAACAATTGTCTTTGCTATTTGGTTTTTGATAAATAAATATTTTGAATGGAGTGCAGAATTCCATCGCGGTAATTTTCCGGGTTCGGAAGTGCTTTTATCTAAAGATAAAGGTCAAATTCTATTTTATGGATTATACTACACGATGACGGGACTTCATGGTTTACACGTTATAATCGGAGCAACTTTAATTGGTGTAATGATGAGGCTGACAATTAAAGGAAAAATTAATCAGCATACTTTTGTAAAACTTGAAGCA
Organism: uncultured Bacteroidota bacterium; assembly: GCA_963777515.1. Lineage (GTDB taxonomy): Bacteria > Bacteroidota > Ignavibacteria > Ignavibacteriales > Ignavibacteriaceae > CAVSWT01. The sequence continues at coordinate 45,310 of CAVZQU010000009.1, read as the reverse complement.
GCAGGTTTATACTGGCACTTAGTTGACATTATCTGGATTTTCTTATTCCCGTTATTCTATCTTATTACATAAGGAATTGTAAATGGAACAATCAAATTTAACCGCTATGCAGCAAGAAACTAATGTACATGCAGGTCACACTCACAGTTATGGGCCATTTATTTTAGTTTGGCTGGCTTTATTAGCTTTTGTAGCAATTACGGTTGCGGTTGCAGGTATAAGCTTTGGTAAACTAACCATTGCTATTGCTTTAATTATTGCTTGTATTAAATCGTACCTGGTATTAACTGTATTTATGCATTTAAGAGTAGAACAAAAAGCATTCAAAGTATTTGTCGGTGTCGCATTGTTATTTATAATAATCTCATTTGTCTTATTATTTTCTGATTATTCTTTTTTGGCAGGATAAAAAATATATGTTTTCAGGACCTTCAAATTTTGTTAATTCTGTAGATACTGCCTTTTGGATAGTAATGGTTATTTCTGTTTTCTTTTTAGTACTGATAACATTTCTAATGGTATTCTTTGTTATTAAGTATGATAGAAAAAGAAGTCCAAAAGCATCTAACATACATGGAAATGTTCCATTGGAAGTTACATGGACAGTAATACCAACTCTTTTGGTTTTAGTAATGTTTTATTATGGCTGGATTGGATACAAGCAAATGGCAGATATTCCGAAAGATGCGTATCCGATTGATGTTACAGCTCAAATGTGGAGATGGACATTCCAATATCCAAATGGAGTTAAAGCAGACACACTTTTTGTGCCTGTTAATACAGATGTTAAATGTAATCTAAAGTCATTAGATGTTAATCATTCATTTTTTGTTCCTGCTTTTAGAGTTAAAAAGGATGTTATACCCGGAGAGAAAAGAGAAACATGGTTTAAAGCTGAAAAATTAGGCTCTTATGAATTAACCTGTGCTGAATATTGTGGGTTAAATCATTGGCATATGTACACAAAGGTGGTTGTTATGCCTTCCGATAAATTTTATTCTTGGCTTGATAATAAAGCTAAGATGGATTCTTTAAGTAATATTAAAAGCGCGGCTAATCCTTCATCTGATTCAACTATGACAGATAAAAAAGATTAAACTGAATTTATTTGAAAAAGCAAATAGACATATTATTTGAATTAACTAAAATCAGAATTACTTCTTTTGTAGCATTTACAACAGTATTCGGATACATAGCATTTGCTAAAGAATTTAATTGGGGTTTTCTAAAGCCTACTATTGGAATTTTATTGCTTGCTTGCGGTTCCGCAGTTGTAAATCACTGGCAGGAACGTAAGACTGATTTACTAATGAGTAGAACTAAAAATCGACCCATACCTTCCGGTAGAATTTCTGCAAATAAAGCTTTAGCAATAGCAATAACATTTATATTATTTGGCTCGGTAATTCTTGAATTAAGTGCCGGTTGGATTGCATTGGGCTTAGGATTATTAAATCTTGTTTGGTACAATGTAATTTATACTCCGCTTAAAAAAGTCAATCCGCTTGCAATAATTCCAGGCTCATTGGTGGGAGCAATTCCTCCTGCTGTTGGATGGGTTGCCGCCGGAGGAAATATTTTGGATCCTCAGATAATTGTGCTTTCATTCTTCTTTTTTATCTGGCAGATACCGCATTTCTGGTTATTACTCCTTGTACTTAATAAAGATTATGAGCAAGCTGGATTCCCAACATTAACGCAAATATTTTCCACAGAACAATTAGCCCGAATCACTTTTATGTGGATACTTGCCACTGTAGTTACAGGATTAATTATTCCTTTATATGGAATTGTTAAATATCCACTAATAGACTTTAGCCTTCTTGCTGCGGGTCTTTGGCTTTCTTTAAGTTCGTTAAAGCTTTTAAAAACTGAGAAAAAGAAAATTTATTTCAACTTTGCATTCAGAGAGATAAATATCTTTGCAATTTTAGTTGTTCTGCTTATATCAATTGACAAACTAGTAATATCATTTTAACCTAAGAGAGAAAATAAATGGAGTTTCTTGATAAAATAGTTTTACCACAATCATCCGAACATATTCAACTGCTTCATTATTTATTAATATTAATTCAGTTTTTATTTGTTCCGTTTATCGGAATGGTTTTAGGCGGAACAACACTTTCCCTATACTTTAAAAGAAAAGGATTGAATGAAGATAATAGTAATTACCTGCGTTTTGCAAAAGATATTATTGAGTTAGTTACTGTTAATAAAGGTACCGGAATTATTATTGGTATCGCTCCAATGCTTACTTCTATTTTAATTTATGCTCAGTTATTACATTCTTCACAAATTGAAACTGACAGCTATATGATGTTTGCATTTTTACTGCTTAGCATTGGGTTGATATTAATTTATGCTTATAGATATTCACTAACATTTTCTGAAATATTTTCTTCGATTGACGAAAGTAAAATTCCCGATAATATCGTTTCGTCGGATATTAAAAAATTTAGAGAAGGGAATCAGCATCTAAATAATAAATCAGGTAAATACGGAATTATTCTTCTTTACATTTCATTGTGGATATATATTGCTTCTATTACTTTATCAACATTTCATACTGAATTAGGAGCTTCATTACTGTCTTTATTTTCGATCGAAGTTCTAACAAAATATATTGCTTTTTTACTCTTGTCATTTGCTATAACAGGTGGAGTTATCTTCTTCGGATTTTTTTATTGGGAAGGCGGCAAGAAAAATCTAAATGAAGAATATATAAATTTAGTAAAATCTATAGCCACCAAGGTAACATTTGTTTCAGCGATTTTATTTCCTATATTTTTATTAATTGATATTTATATCTTGCCTACCAATGCAATTTCCGGTCCTATAATAGGTTACGGAGTAGGAACTCTTATTCTGCTTTTTATTGCTTACCATTTTCTATATGTAATGACTAAAGAATCTTCATTACGATTTAGCGGCCCGGTATTTTATATAATCCTTTTTGCTCTTTTTTGTACAGTCGTAAAAGACCAGCTTGCCATGAGTAATGCTACAAAGGTGCAGGCAGAAATTCTCAGTGTTAAATATGATAAATACCTGGCAGGTTTGGAAACCGCAAATGGCCCGGCAAAGAAAGTTAATGGACAGGATATTTTTAATAATATTTGTTCTGCATGCCATCGTTTTGATAGAAAACTTGTTGGCCCTGCGTATAAAAATGTTCTTCCAAAATACGAAGGGCATAAAAGTACATTAGTCGCCTTTATAAGAAATCCCGTTAAAAAGAATCCTGATTTTCCTCCTATGCCGAATTTAGGATTAAAACCTAACGAAGCTGAAGCAGTTGCTACATTTATTTTACAGGAAGTTAAAAAATATAAATAGCTTCAAAGATTGAATAAGTAGTACTTCACTATACAAATTCAATCGTCTAATCACTAAGCAGGATATCATAAATTTCTGCCTCAATTTCCCTCAAATAGGTTATTGTCACATTTCAATAATATCATTATTTTGAAATAATAATTAAAAAATAACAAGGGATAGCTGCTTTGAAAAAAAATCTCTTTATGTGCTTATTTTTTTTGATAGGAAATTTGATATATTCTCAAAATTATCAAGGACCTGCTAAAGGCGGCGTTTCGTCGGGAGTCATAGTATCAACTAATTCGTTTGCAAAAGCAATTCCAATTTCAAACCCTGAAATAAAGAAAATTCGAAATGAAATTGAATATGAAGGCCCTGCAGTCTACGATAAAACATTAATTCCTATATCATCCTCAAAAGTAAAATATTTTAGTGATGGAAACTTAAGTAAGAAAATGGTTCCCGATACTACACAAACAATTTTACTGAATAATTTTCAAGGATTGAATATGACAAATTCAATTCCCCCAGATCCATATATAGCAGTTGGCCCTGATTATATTATGACAACTGTAAATAGCAAATTTGCTATCTGGGATAAACAAGGGAACTTAATTAAGACTATTAAAGCTGATAGTTGGTATTCTTCTTCATTAAGTGATGTAAGTACTTTCGATCCTAAAATTCTATATGATCATTTTAACCAAAGATGGATAATGGTTTGGCTGGACCAGGATGATAATTCTCAAAGGGGTAATTTTTTGCTCTCAGTAAGTGATGATTCTAATCCAAATGGAACCTGGTATAATTGGGTTTTGCCATCAACACAAAACGGGAATGCCGGAAGTTCTAATTGGGGTGATTATGAAGGTGTGGGCTTTAATAAAGATGCGATTTTTATTACATCCAATCAATTTGATTTCAGCGGCAATTTCCAATACGCTAAAATTAGAATTATACCAAAGATACAATTATATGAAAATACTGCTGATTCTATTTATTGGTTTGATTTATGGGATATTAGATACCCTGCACCAAACCAGAAGTCAAAAATATTTAGCATAAGGCCTTCAATTAGTTATAGCGACAGTTCAGATTATTTTTTGCTTCATGCCCCAAATGGCGGCGGTAATTTCGTTACTTTGTTTAAGATTACTTCCGCAGTAGATACTCCAGCAATAACTATATCAAATGTTTCAATTGCATTTTATAATTCTGCTCCTGACGCAGATCAATTGGGTGGAGGTAAAAAGCCAATTGATGTTGGTAATAGTAAATTACAATTTGAGCCGACTTACCGTGATGGGTATTTATGGGCTGTTCATTCAATCCAAAATCCAACTGCTTCAAGTTATTCTTGCATTGACTATATAAAAATTGATGTTAATAATAATCAAACAGTTGAGAATTATAGGTTTGGAGATAATTCCCATTGGTATTACTATCCGGCCATAGCAATCGATAAAAATGGAAATGTTGCAATGACTTACAGCCGTTCCAGTATTGATGAATATGCCGGCTGCTTTTATTCAACAAGATTAAAAAATGATCCCGCCGGATTTTCCAATAGCAATACATTGCAGGAGGGGAAAGGAAATTATGTAGTAACTTTTAATGGAGATAGAAACCGCTGGGGTGATTACAGTGGAATTTGGCTTGATCCTGAGAATGAACAGAATATTTGGATGTTTGCTGAAAATGCTGCAGCAACAAACACCTGGGGTACGTGGATAGGTGAAATAAGAATGCAGCCGCATGATGGGGTGTATGCATTCATAAACAAATCAGATTTTAACTACGGCGATATAGAAGTAAATAATTTGAGTGATACAATTAGCTTTGTTTTAAGTAATTATGGGAACCAAGATTTACAAATAAATTCAATTCCTTTTTCAATTGGCTCATTTCACTTAGTTGAAAAATTAATTTTCCCAATAACTCTTCATACCTATGATTCATTAGAGATCAATTTATATTTTTCTCCAAAAGACAGCGGTGTTTTTGAATCTGATTACACTATCAATTCTAATGATCAAAATTTTAATGGTATACATTTAAAAGGATATGGCTATAAAATATTTTCAGCAAAAAAAAATGTAATTTATGCTTCAACAGGACTTAATAATAATGGAAATTTTATAACTATTGATGCTGGCAGCGGGCAAGGTACAACTTTAGGTTCATCAAATTATGCGGAAATAAAAAATATTGCCATCAATCCTAAAAACGGAATTATTTATGCCATTACTCCAAACGGTTTTGAAACAGAATTAACTAAGGTCAATTCTGCTTTAGGTGATGCGTACAAATTGTATGTTTTAAATTTAAAAGATATGCAGTCAATTGCTTTTGATACTTCCGGTACCTTATATGGTGTATTAAAAACGGGTGAAATTTATTCTATTAATGTTTCAAACGGCAGCTATAATCTTATTGATAGCACTGGCGTTAGTATTGCGGGTATTGCCTTTAATCCATTTTCAAATCAGCTTTGGGCTTCTTCAGGAGTTATTTTTGGAACAGATAGAGAAAAAATATTTAAAATTGATTTAACTTCTGGAGATACCACAAATATTGGTTTTACCGGATTAGGGGCGGCAACTAACGATTTAGCTTTTGATGGAAATGGAAATCTATATGGTGTAACCGGTATAAATACTCAAATTTCTAACTTGGACTTAATTGACACAGCAAATGCCAAAGGTATTATAATTGGTGCTGTAGGATATGAAAATGTAACTGGAATTGAGATACTTAGAAATGACGCTACTTCAGTTTTCGGCAGTAAAACACAAATTCCCTCTGAATTTACATTAACTCAGAACTATCCAAACCCGTTCAATCCATCTACCACTATTGAATATGGTTTACCAAAAGCTGCGAGTATAAAAATAGTTATTTATGATTTGCTTGGAGAAACTGTAAAAGAATTAGTAAATGATTATAAGCAAGCTGGTTCTTACAAAGTCAATTGGAATTCTGATAATAAGGATGGAAATAACGTAAGCAGCGGTATTTATTTTTATGAATTGAGAGTTAGGGGGATAAACGGAAAAGAATTATCGTTTATTAAAAAGATGGTGGTACTTAAGTAAAAACCTAAATTATTTAAGAAAAAGTAGATATATATAGATATTTATTTATAATCTTTTTACTCTTTTCTTTAAATTATTATTTAAATAAAATTTCCTCATCTTGTTTCTATTTTTTATATTGAAGCGCCAATTTTAATTTTACTATAAAAACAAAGTAATTTCATAAGTATGGAGATTGTATGGTTAAACTATTAGGAACATATCATGTAGTTCCTTCTTTACCTAGAAATTTAGAGAATCTTAGAGAAATAGCTTACAATATTTACTGGAGCTGGAATGCCGATGCTAGAGATCTTTTTAGAAGATTAGATAGAGAACTATGGGAAGAATCTCACCATAATCCGGTAATGATGCTAGGGTATATTAGTCAGCAAAGATTAGAAGAAATTTCTCATGACGACGGCTTTGTTGCTCATGTTCATAGAGTGTATAATAAATTGAAAGATTACTTAAGTGAAAAAAACTGGTATCAGAAAAATTTTAATTACCCGGAAAATTTTAATGTTGTTTATTTTTCTGCTGAGTATGGTTTAACGGAATCTCTGCAAACTTACTCTGGTGGTTTAGGAGTATTAGCCGGCGATCATTTGAAAGCAGCTAGTGATTTAGGTATTCCATTAATAGGGGTTGGACTTTTGTATAAAGAAGGTTATTTCCAACAGTATCTAAATTCAGAAGGTTGGCAGCATGAAAAATATGAATTGAATGATTTTGATAATCTGCCGTTAAAGAAAGTTGTTAATGAAAAAAACGAACCGATGATTTTATCAGTTCAGATGGCTGATAGACAGGTGTATTACCAAGTATGGAAAGTTAAGGTTGGGAGAATTCCATTATACTTGTTGGATACTAACATAAATGAGAATACAGATGCTGATAAAAAAATTACTCAAGCATTATACGGGGGAAATGTTGAAACAAGAATCCAGCAGGAAATTTTACTTGGAATTGGTGGTATTCGTGCTATGCATGCTTTAAAAACAAAACCTATGATTTGCCACATGAATGAAGGCCATTCAGCATTTCTTTCATTGGAAAGAATCAGAACCAATATCTTGAATAATGATTTAACCTTTGATCAAGCAAAGCAAATGGGATATTACTCGAATATTTTTACAACACATACACCTGTTCCTGCTGGCATTGATGTATTCTCGAATGAACTGGTTGAAAAATATTTGGGTAAATATTATCGGGAAGAATTAAAAATATCTGATAAAGAATTTTACTCACTCGGTACAATTTATAAAGATAGGGAATCAAATGTTTTCAACATGGCACACTTAGCTATGAATACTGCAGGACACATTAATGGAGTAAGTAAACTTCATAGTGAAGTATCAAGAAAAATGTGGGTATCCGGTTATAAAAATGTTCCATTTAATGAAATACCAATTGGGCATGTTACAAATGGTATTCACATTCGTTCTCATTTGTCTAAAGAAATGGAAGATTTGTTTCTACAATATATTGGAGAAAACTGGACTCATAATCCTGCATCAAAAGAATTATGGAAAAGAATCGATAAAATTCCTGATGAAGAATTATGGAGAACTCATGAAAGAAGAAGAGAAAGGCTGGTTGCTTTTGCTAGACGAAGATTAATTAAGCAGATAAGAGATAGAGGAGGGAGCCAGGCTGAAATTGAAACTGCTTCTGAAATTCTTGATCCAACTGCTTTGACCATAGGCTTTGCACGCAGATTTGCCACTTATAAACGTGCCACTTTAATGTTTAGAGACATCGATAGATTTGCCGATATTTTAAATGATAAAAAACATCCTGTACAATTTATTATTGCCGGCAAAGCTCATCCAAAAGATGAAGAAGGGAAAAGATTAATACAGGAAATTTTTCAAGTTGCAAAAGAAGAAAGATTTAGAAGAAAAATTGTATTCATAGAAAATTATGATATGAATGTTGCTCACTATTTAGTTGAAGGATGTGATATTTGGTTAAACAATCCACGACGTCCATTGGAAGCGAGCGGGACTTCCGGAATGAAAGTTATTGCTAACGGCGGATTGAATTTTAGTATACTTGATGGCTGGTGGGTTGAAGGATTTGACCCGGAAGTTGGCTGGAAGATTGGTAATGGTGAAGAGTATTCAGACCCTGATTATCAAGATGAAGTAGAAGCGCGGCAATTTTATCACACTTTGGAAAATCAAATTATACCGTTATTCTATAACAGGACGGAAGATGGTTTACCCCGCGGATGGATTACTAAAGTTAAAAACTCTATGAAAAAACTTGGTCCAACATTTAATACTCATAGAATGGTTCAGGAATATTTTGAAAAGTTTTATGAATCATCTGTAAATAAAAGAATAACTTTATCGGATAAAAGTTGGGAAAAAGTTAAAAAACTATCCGAGTGGAAAGAATATGTAAAAGAGAATTGGTCAAGTATCAAAGTGGAAAAACTGCATACAAGTAAAAACGGCGAAGAAGTTTTTGTTGGCGAAGATTATAATATAACTGCTGAAGTTAATTTAGGCAAATTGACCCCGGATGATATTGAAGTTCAAATTTATTACGGCCCGGTTGATAAATTAAGCGATCCACAAACGTATTCTACCGTAGTGATGAAACCGGTTTCTGAAAAAGGTAATCCGCATTACTTATTTTCGGGAAATATCAATAGTTTAAAAAGCGGACATCAGGGTTATACTATTAGAATTTTACCTAAGCATCAGCTGCTGATAAATCCATTTGAGCTTGGGGTAGTTTATTGGGCAGAGTGAAAACATCAAGGAATAGAATTGTAATTAGTACAGTTCAATTCTCTGTTAGTTTAAGATAATAAGTTGTAATTGAAAGCGATTAATAATCTTTCAATAACTTTGGATTAATATAAACATCTAAATAAATAAATTATTTAAAGTTTATTTTACTAATAGGAAAATTATCTATAGAAATCTGCATCCGGTAAATCTTCATCATCTTCGGCTGACATTGTAAACATTGAACTTAGCATATCTTTAAATTGAATACCATGTTCAAGCTTGAATTTGCTTAACAATGAGAATTCGGATAAGCCATGAAGCAAAAATTCCATATATAAAAGTTCAGTATTACTATTAAGGTTAGGTATATATTTTTTAACAACTTCATTAAGCCCCGGGATCTTGTGCAGAATATCCGAATATTCTTTGTCGCTTGTATTATTCAACAAATCAATTGTATTACCTTTACCGAACCAACGCGTAATTTTTTGATAAGGGCTTGCTTCCTGGTTCTTCTTTAATTTTTCCGGTGAAGGGAAATATTTTTCAAACAGATTTTTTATTGCTTTACTAATTAATATTAAGGCAACTTTTGTTGGGCCTTCCTGTTCACCTTCATATACTAATTCTATTTTGCCTGTAATAGAAGGAATAACTCCATATAAATCGGATACTCGTAAGAATGTCTCACTCTCATTATTAATTATTAATCTTCTTTCAGCGGAGCTGATTAAATTTTCATACGCAGAAATCGTTAGTCTTGCTGAGACCCCGCTTTTATGATCAATATATTCACTTCCTCTTGCTTCAAATGCAACTTGTTCAACAAGATCGCGCAAGAGTTCATTAATCTTTATTTTTTCTTTTTGTTCATTTGTTAAAATTGCTTCTTGAATTGTGATCAGCTTTGAAATATCTGTCGATTTAGGATAGTGAGTTAAAATCTGGCTGTCAATTCTATCTTTTAAAGGAGTAACTATTGAACCTCTATTTGTATAGTCTTCAGGATTTGCTGTAAAGATAAATTGAATGTCTAAAGGAAGCCTGAGTTTAAATCCTCTTATTTGGATATCATTTTCCTGGAGAATGTTAAAAAGTGCAACTTGAATTCTTGCTTGAAGATCGGGTAATTCATTTATGACAAATATAGAACGATGAGAACGGGGAATAATACCAAAGTGAATTACTCTTTCATCAGAGTAGGGGAGTTTAAGAGATGCAGCTTTTATCGGATCAACGTCTCCAATTAAGTCTGCAACTGAAACATCAGGGGTTGCTAATTTTTCAGCATAACGATCAGATTTGTGTATCCATTCAATTTTTGTTTCATCACCATTTTCATTTAAAATATCTCTTGCAATTCTTGAAAGAGGATTAAATGGATCATCGTTTAATTCGGAACCGGCAACAATTGGAATGTACTCATCAAGCAAATTTATAAATAACCGTGCAATTTTTGTTTTTGCCTGTCCGCGTAATCCAAGTAGAATAATATTATGCCGTGATAGAATTGCAGTTTGAATATCAGGTAAAACAGTTTCATCATAACCTAAAATTCCTTTAAATGGATTTTCACCTTTTCTTAAAGCACAAATTAAATTATCACGAAGCTCTTGTTTAATTGGTTTCGATTTGTAACCACTCTTTTTTAATTCACCGAATGTAGAAATATTTTTATAATTCATAATTTTAAAAACTCCAATAAAATTAATTTCATTTTACTCTTTTTCTTCTATTTCTTATATAGTCTTCAAAAATATAATCGCCTAAACCAGTAAGACTGCTGTAAAAAGCTCTTCCGTTATTTGTTTTGGTAAACTCACGTACAAATTTTTGCAAGTAAGGGTCGCGGGCAATCATAAAAGTAGTAATTGATATATTAAGTTTTCGGCATTTGGCAGCCTGATCCAGAGTTTTATTCATAATTTTTCTATCTAATCCAAAACTGTTTTTATAATATTTCGCTCCTTCTTTTAAACAAGTTGGTTTCCCATCGGTAATCATAAAAATTTGTTTGTTGGTAGTTTTTCTTCTTCTTAAAATATCAATTGAAAGCTCTAAACCAGCAACAGTATTTGTATGATAAGGCCCGACTTGAAGGTAAGGAAGATCTTTAATTTCAATAGGCCAGGCATCATTTCCGAATACAATTATGTCTAAAGTATCTTTGGGATATTTTGTAGTAATTAATTCAGAAAGAGCCATTGCAACTTTCTTTGCGGGAGTGATTCTATCTTCTCCATACAAAATCATTGAATGCGAAATATCAATCATCAATACAGTAGATGTTAAGGCTTTAAAATCTCTTTCGTCAACTTCTAAATCATGCTCAGTTAATTTAAAGTCGTCAATGCCGTGATTGATCTGTGCATTTTTGATTGAATCCGTCATATCAATTTGGTCCATAGCATCACCGAAGTGAAAAGCTCTTTTTTCTGAAGTTGATTCATCACCTAAACCCGAAAAAGGAGTGCGGTGATTTCCTCTTGTGGATCTCTTTAACTTTCCGAAAATTTCTTCTAAGGATTGTTTGCGGATCGATTGTTCTGTTTTAGCAGTAATTGTAAAAGACTGGTTAATCTCATTTTCTTCAAGATAGCCTTTATCTTTCAACTCGTCTATAAAATTTCCAACACCATATTGATTGTCGGTTAACCCATATTTTTGATCAAGCTGGTTTAACCAATTTAATGCTTCCGAAACATCTCCGGAACTGATGGTAAGAAGCTGAAGAAATATTTTTAATAAATCATCAAACTTACCACCACGCCCTCCAAAGCCTGGAGTAAATTTAGTGAATCTAATCCCTAGCATAGTTTTTCTTTTGTTGTGGTGATTATCCCTAAAATGATAACATTTATTAAGGAATGCAAGTACATTTTTTTTAAACTACAATTAATTTTGAAAAAGATGATTAATATCATAGACTAAAGAAAAATTATATAAAATAAGGAGGAGAAGACTACAGTTTAGAAGCCCAAAAAAGTAATTGAGCTGTTAGTAATCCGGCAAAAGTACCAACAATATTTCCTAGAATACCAAGCAGCAATCCTACAGGTGCTAAAGATTTTTGATAAATGCTGGCAACAATAGGGGCACTTACTACACCTCCAATATTTGCCTGACTTGATGTTGCAATTAAAAACATTGGTGCTTTAATTAACTTTCCGACAGAATAAAGTATAATAGCATGAATAGCAATCCAAACAGCACCAACAGCTAAAAATAATGGCGCTTCAAAAATTGCAAACAAATTTGCTTTTGCTCCGATTGAAGCTAAAAGAAAATAAAGCATATAATTTCCAATTGAAGAAGCTCCATATTTTTCAATGTCTTGAAGTTTTGTGAAAGAGAGTGCAATTGAAATAATAATAACTAAAATAATCGTGTAAGCAAATGAAGACAAAACCTGGCCAACCGGGGGTATCAATTTCCCAATCCATAAACATACAGCTGTAACTACAAGGGATATCGATATCATCAATGAAAAATTTTTTATATCAATTGGATGTTTTTGCGATGAAAATTCTTCCATCTTTTTATTTATTTTGTTAACAATACTTAGATCAACTTGATTTTTTTCATCAATTTTTTTTTGATAATCTGAAAAGCTGACTACGATTGCCATCCATCCGTAAGCAACAATTGTATCAACAATAATAACAGGACCCATTAAAGAATCAGGAGTACCAACACTTTCTTTAATTGAAATCATATTTGCTCCGCCGCCAATCCAACTGCCGCTTAAAGCAGCTAATCCTTTCCAGGCATCTGCCGGAAGAAAATGTTTAAACAATAAAAATGAGATCACGGCTCCTAACATTATTCCTATTGTACCGGCAAAAAAAGTTACTATGGCCTTTGGGCCTAATTTTAAGATGGAAGGGATATCTGAAGAGACTAAAAGCAAAACCAACGATGCAGGCAAAAAATAATTTGTCACCCAGGTATAACCTTCGGATGACTGTGGGGTAATTCCAATTGTTGTGGCTATCATTGGAAGAAAATAAATCCAAAGTATAAACGGAATTACTTTGAAGACCGGTTTAGCAAATTTTTTGTCTCTGATCCAATAAACGAAAGCTAAGATTATGGTTAAAAAAATTATAACACTGGTAGGGTCGGTAATTAGAGCTTGTTTCATTTAGAATAATTTACTGTTGATATGTATGGGACATGAACTTAACCATAAATTTTAAGTCTTGCAAGCGGGCATATATTTTATTAAAAATCATTTAATATTCAAGCAGCTTTTTTAGTATGGAAGCTGCTTGTGAATTTGTAGGATCCAATTTTAATAAAGCTTTATAATTTTTAATTGCTAATCCTTTGTTTCCATCTAAATTATATGAATTTGCCAAACCTAAAAGTGCGTCTTTGTTATTTGGGAATTCATTTGTTGTGAATCTAAAAAGTTTAATCGCTCCCACATAATTTTTAACATTTATTAGGTCATTTCCAAATAAGACAAGCTCTTCTTCGCTAATATTATATATTTTAGAGGAATCTTTTTTTAGTACTATATATTCAGAAATTGCTGAATCAACATTCGCTTTGAATGAAGTTTTAAGCATTTCGTCCGAAAGTGATTTTTTTACGGTGATAGTATCATTACCAAATACAATCGATAATAAATCCATTGCTGGATTATCTAAATTTCTATCGCTAACATTAATTAAATAATCTGCAGCTAATTTTTCTTCCGGGTACATAATTAGAAATGATCTAAATCCTGTCCCTGCTCCGGCATGATAAAAATATTTTCTTCCTTTTTCATCGTGCCTAATGCTAAAACCTAATCCATATTTTAATTCTGTTCCGTTTTTTAATTTTGATGGAATAAGCATGGTATCTAAAGTTGATAAACTAATCAATCTTCCGTGAATTAGAGCATCGGCAAAGTGAAGCAAATCAATGCTATTCGATAAAATTCCACCACCCGGAAATTTAATACTTAAATCTGCTAACGGAGCATTTACGAATTTTCTGTATTCATTTTTATCGTAGCCGTGAACTCTATTATTTATTATTTCTTTTTGAAAATCAAAATACGTCGAATTCATTCTTGCCGGCTCGAAAATATTTTTTTTTAGATATCTTTCGTATGTCATACCGCTTACATTTTCAATTATTGCAGCTAATAAATTGTAAGCAAGAGTAGAATATAAATATTTGGTACCAGGCTTATATTTCAAAGTGTCGTTTACTAAAACACCAACTGCATCTTTAATTGTCGGTAAATATTCTTTACTATTAAATTCTCCCGGTTTATAACCTCTAATTCCCGAAGTATGGTTAAGGATTTGCCTAACAGTAAATTTCCATTTCTTTTTAGGAAAATATGGAATGTATTTTCGTGCATCTTCATCTAGATTAATTTTCCCTTTTTCAACTAACTGCATTATTGCAACAGCTGTAATTGATTTTGAAATTGAGGCTACTCTGTAAACTGATTTAGTTGTTGCCGGGACATGATTTTCTAAATCAGCATAACCTTGTGTATTTGTCCAGATAATAACGTCATTTGAAGATATGCCTGCTGAAATTGAGGGGATGCTCTTATTTTGGTAATAAGTTTTTAAATAGTTATCTAATCTCGAAATTAAATTTTGAGGGAAGATTGAATTGAATGAAAAAAATAAAAAATAGAGTAAGAAAATTCTGAATATTCTAGTCAATAAAAACTTGCACCGATTAATATTAAAATAAAAAAAGATGCTGTCTAACTAATATTTTTTTAGAACAGCATCTTTGAATACTTGCTTACTTTTTATCTAATGGAATTCTTTTTTCAAGAACGCTATCGATTAATTTATATTCCTTAGCTTCTTCCGCACTCATGAAATAATCTCTGTCGCAATCTTTAGTAATCTGCTCCATCGATTTGCCTGTGTGCTTTGCTAATATTGAATATAAAGTATCGCGTGTCTTTATCATTTCTTTAGCATGAATTTCAATATCGGAAGTTTGTCCTTGCAATCCGCCAACCCAGGGCTGATGAATCATAATTCTTGAATTAGGAAGCGAACTTCTTTTTCCATCGGCGCCGCCGGCTAATAAAACAGCAGCCATACTTGCTGCTAAACCAACGCAGATAGTTGCAACATCCGGTTTGATATATTTCATTGTATCGTAAATAGCTAAACCGGCACTAACGCTTCCGCCGGGAGAATTTACATATAAATTAATATCTTTTTCAGAATCCTCAGCTTCCAAAAAAATTAATTGTGCGATTGTTAAGCTGGCAATGTGATCGTCTATCGGAGTTCCGATAAAAATAATTCTTTCACGAAGTAGTCGTGAATAAATATCCATTCCACGTTCGCCGCGTCCTGTTTGTTCAATAACATAAGGGACTAACTGGTTGTATATTTCAGGCCTTTTCATCATTCTTTTCCTCAATTTCTTGTTGTTTTTGTGAATATTTTTCTGGTTCAACTTTTTTAACTGTATTTTTTTCTTTTAAGAAATCAAATAATTTATTATCAAGCATTCTGTCATTATAATTTGCTGATTTATAATAAGCTAAAAGTTTATCTTCCGGCAACCCGGTCTTTATAGCATCAGCTTTTACCAACTCCTGTAAATCTTCATCTGTAACTTTTATGTCTTCCTTCTTTAAAATTTTCTCTTTAATTAAATACCATTTAACTTCAAGTTCGGCAACCGGATGAAGTCTTTTGGATACTTCTCCTTTATCAATATTTTTATAACCTTGTTTTTTATACTGTTCTTCTTCTCTTTTAATCATATCATTAAGAATATTATGTACCATAGCTTCGGGAGCCCTAAAATCATTTTTTTCAACAACAAGCTTTAACAATTTATCCCGGACCAGTTCATCTGTTCTTTGATCATAATATGTTTGGATATCCTTTTTAATCTCACTTTTCAAATCTTCTTCAGTAGATACTTTATCTTTTGTAACCTTTTTAATTAATTCTTCATTTAATTCTGGTAGTGTTACTTTTTTTATTTCTTTAATATCTGCTTTGTAATCATACTTTTCACTATGCTTAGTTTCGTTTCCATCTTCATCTTTATGAGTGTGTTCATCGTTAAATGAGAAATTAAAAAATTCGTTTACTTTTTTCCCTTTTGCATTTTCTATTATTTCGGTTTGAATTCCGGGATTAGAAAGGTCAATATCAATTGTTTCCGGCTTGCTTCCTTTATATGGGTTGCCTTCTTCATCAATTCTCTGTAGAACTACTTTGAGAATATAGTTTTTATCTTCTCCGACTTCTTCAACAACTTCCTGCGTGCTGTTTGCTTTAATCATATGCTCTATTTCATGATTAATATCTTCATCTCTAACTTCTAAAATGGGAACTTCGATTTCCTGTCCTGTATAATCTTTAACTTCAATTTCAGGAATTACTTCATATTTAACTTTGAAAGATAAGTTATCGCCAGGATTAAATTTTAAATCAGTTAGCTGAGGCTGTCCAATTGGTTTAAGTTCTTTTTCTTTGGCAACATCCCAGAATTTTGTATTTGCTACTTTTTCAGATGCTTCATGTTCAAGTGCATCACCGTACATTTTTTTCAAAACACCTAAAGGAACTTTACCTTTTCTAAAACCCGGCATCTGAATATTTTTTGTCTGTTTGCGGACTTCCGTTTCAATTTCTTTTTTTATTTCATCGTAAGCAAAAGATACTTCAACTTCTTGTTCTGATGAATTAAGTTCATTTAATTTATATTCCACGTAACCCTCAAAGAATCATTTTAAAATAATTTTAAGTAAGAAAGTGCGAGAGCGGGGACTCGAACCCCGACACCGTAATGGTACTAGATCCTAAGTCTAGCGCGTCTGCCAATTCCGCCACTCTCGCAAAATTGTATTTTTACAAATTTAGCTTTCAAATATAATTGTATGCTCACAGTTAAGCAAATAACCATATTTTAGGTATAATTTTTGCTAAAGGTTAACAGATTAATTAGAATAAAGACAATTAACTTATTGATTTAAATCAAATTGTGGTTATTTTTACATAAATATTTATATAATTAAATTGTTTCTCGGGGCAATTCATGAAGTATTCTTACACCTCATTATCTGAAATTGGCTTAAAAAGAAAAGATAATGAAGATTCAATAGGGGTTTTCGAAATTCATGGCGGAACATTATTTATTGTTTGTGATGGATTAGGTGGAAATAAAGCCGGGGAAGTTGCTTCCCAAATTACGGTTGAGACAATTTATGATGCTTTTAAAAAATCTTCAATAAAAGATATTCTCGAAAGAATCCGTTTTGCCATCATTACTGCACATAAAACCGTAACTGAAAAATCAGAAACAGATTTTGGGTTAAAAGGAATGGCAACAACTGCCGAAGTGCTTTTTATAAAGGACTATACTGCTTATTGGGGACATGTGGGCGATTCAAGAATTTATTTATCCCGCAACGGAATTTTAAAGCCGCTAACTAAAGATCATTCACTAGTACAAAAATTAGTGGATGAAGGTTATTTAACTTTAAAAGAAGCTGAAAATCATCCCAATAAAAATATCATTATGCAGGCATTAGGTGATGGAAATTATATTGATGTTGAGTTAAGTAAAACAAGAAT
The DNA here is from genome assembly GCA_963777515.1 of uncultured Bacteroidota bacterium. GTDB lineage: Bacteria > Bacteroidota > Ignavibacteria > Ignavibacteriales > Ignavibacteriaceae > CAVSWT01. Next base: position 27,592 of record CAVZQU010000009.1, on the reverse strand, counting down.
AAATCCTGAGGAGTTTTACAGATTTTTGCTTTGTTCGGATGGTGTAACTGCTGTAATAAAAAATGAAGAGTTAGAAGAAATTTTAGATGATAGAGAAAAAAATATTAACCAGCTTTCCGAAGAAATGAAAAAACTTATAATAAAAAGAGGAGCACCTGATAATTTTAGTTTTATAATAATTTCTAAGAAGGAAAATTAATTAGCTTCTGTTTTTACTTGTAAAGTAATTATTACTTGGAAATTTTTTCAATTATTGCTCAAACTAAATCTTCCTATTCATAATTTAAAACACAAAACTTATTACTTTATTTTCTTTAAATTGATTTTACAAACCGTAATATTTAATTTGATTTTTGTGATAATTTAATTTTATCAACTAACTTTTAATCAATTCTAATTAGAGGACCTCTTGGATAAATTTGTGATCAATGGCGGAAAAATATTAAATGGTGAGGCTGAAGTAAGCGGAGCTAAAAATGCTACTTTAGCTTTAATGCCGGCAACAATTTTAACTTCCGGGAAAACCATTCTAAAAAATACGCCTGAACTTAATGATGTATATACAATGATTAAGCTGCTAAAACAACTTGGGGCAGAAATTAATTTTGATTCACATAAATTGGAAATTAATTCTTCAAGTATTAATAGTTTTGTTGCTCCCTATGAACATGTAAAAAAAATGAGAGCTTCAGTTTATGTTTTGGGGCCATTACTTGCAAGATTTGGGCAAGCTAAAGTTTCTTTGCCCGGCGGATGTGCATGGGGGCCGAGGCCAATAAATCTTCACCTTGAAGGAATGAAAAAGTTAGGTGCTGAAATTGACCTTGAGGAAGGATATATAATTGCAAAAGTAAAAAAACTAATCGGGACTAAAATTAATTTTGATGTTTCATCTGTTGGCGCTACCGGGAATGTTTTAATGGCAGCAGTGTTAGCAAAAGGTACAACAATTATTTCAAATGCAGCTATGGAACCGGAGATTACTAACTTAATTGAGTTCTTAACTAAAATGGGCGCAAAGATTGATGGTATTAATACATCAACCCTAACTGTTGAAGGTGTAGATGAATTAAAGCCAATAGAATTTTTAACAATACCTGACAGAATTGAAGCCGGTACCTTATTAGTAGCCGCAGCAATTACTCAAGGGAAAATTAAATTAAAAAATATCTCATCCAAATATCTTGATGCTGTTTTATCAAAACTGGAAGACTGCGGATGCAAGTTGAACTATAATGATGATTTTATAGAGCTTGATGCCTCAAACATTACAATTAAACCAGACAGATGTTGTGACTTCGGTTTTCCCCGGATTTCCAACTGACATGCAGGCCCAATGGATTTCATTAATGTCATTATCTTCCGGCACTGCATCTATAACAGATAATATTTATTTAGATAGATTTAAACATGTACCTGAGCTTCAAAGGCTAGGCGCTGATATTACTGTAAATGAAAACACTGCAGTTGTAAAAGGGGTTTCAAAACTTAAGGGTGCTAAAGTAATGTCGACTGATTTACGTGCAAGTGCTTCTCTCGTTTTAGCCGGATTGGCTGCTGAAGGTACGACTGAAGTATTAAGAGTTTATCATCTTGATAGAGGTTATCAACGCATCGAAGAAAAACTAAAATCACTTGGGGCTGATATTGAAAGAGTAGCGGGAACAGAATTTTAATTTGTCTCCATCAAAGAAAATATTATTCGAATATAAATATTTTACATTCTTCCTGGTTTTAATAATTGGATTCAATATCCTGCTTTTATTTTTACCGCTTACTAATGTTTTCGGGTATGAATTTTCAGCATTGAATTCTTTATTACTTTCATTCCTTTGCGGAATTTATACCATCATCATTCTTAAGAAATTGGAAAAAGGCAAAATAGAAAAAAGCCAGTTTATTAAAACCTTAGTAATTCCTTTCACGGCATTTTTATTTTTCCCTGCTGTTATTTCAATTATACATATGTTTTTCTCTATCGATTGTTCGTTGTGTGATGGAGTGAAATTTTATTTTGTAATTACTATTCCATCAGTCTTAATTGGATCATCACTTGGATTTTTTGCTAATGTAATCGGGAAGAGATTTGCAATATTAAAATTCATGTTATTATACATTTTAATATTATTAATTCCTTTACTTGAATTCTATTTTAATCCTCAAATATTTTTTTACAATCCTTTATTCGGATATTATCCTGGAACAATTTACGATGAAGGACTAAGTGTAGATATTAAATTATTAATCTACCGGTTATTAAATATAATTTTCTTTTATTTTCTTTTTCGTTTTTCCTACAAGATATATTTTCAGTTGTCAAAAATATCTAAAAGGACGTTTTTAATTTATACTTTTTTTATTTCAATTTTCTTTGTTTTCTTGTCGCCCAAATTCGGTTATTCAACAAACTTTAATCGAATGACAAACTATTTAAATGAAGAAATTGAAACCCCGCATTTTATTATTCATTACTCTGAGGGATTAGATGAGAATTTGATGAAAGCTATAGCACTTCATCATGAATATTACTACGGACAAATTTCTCACTACTTTCAAAGTTAGAATGAATGAAAAAATAAATTCTTTCATATTTAAAGATTCGAAACAAAAAAAGCTGTTGCTTGGTACTGAAAATGCCGACATTGCAAAACCCTGGCTTCATCAATGTTTTACCGTTTGTGATAACTACGATGAAACATTAAGACACGAAATAGCCCATGTGATAAGCAGTAAATTCGGAACGGGTATATTAAAAGTTGCAGCAAATATAAATCCTTCTTTAATTGAAGGAGTAGCGGTTGCTGCAGATCCATTTTACGCTGAATATGATATTCATTATATGGCAGCACTAGCTTATAAAAATGGATTCAAAATTAAAATAAAAAATTTGTTTTCCGGTTATTCATTCTTAACCAATACATCAAGCTTGTCGTATATATATGCCGGTTCTTTTGTTAAATTTCTAATTGAAAAGTATGGAATTAAAAAACTCAAAAGATTGTATTCCGATATTGATTTTGTTAAGATATATAAAAAACCGGTTGATAAATTAGAAAATGAATATTACAGTTTTATCGATACTATTTCTGCGGACAATCAAAATTCTGCATATTATTTTTTCGGAAGGCAGTCAATTTTAGTAAAGTTTGTCCAAGATATATTTCCAGCAGATTAAAAGATGGGTGGGAGGAATATCAATTAAAAAATTATTCTGATGCAAAAAATATATTTAAAGAAATTTTAAATGTTTCAAAAAATTATTCCGCATTGGTTGGGCTGTCAAATAGTCTGAATGAATTGGGTAATAAAAATGAAGCAATTAAATTATTAAAAAAAAACATCAATAATTTCAAAAACACGGCTTACTTTTATACTATGGAATTTCAACTTGCTGATCTTCTTGCTAAAAATGATTCAGTAAATACTGCAGATTCACTCTATATAAAACTATTAGAACAAAATGCGAATAGAACTTTATTAAATATATCGGGTTTACGGAATAGACTTGCTGAATGTGACACACTGCTGCCTTTGTATTTGAAAAGTGATGCTTTAAATAAATATTTAATATTATCTGGTATGAATAAAAATTCATATTTGTATTATTCATTTCCTGCAATTACTGAATTATCAAGAACTTTAAAAGAAAATTATGATATATTTATTTCGCAGTTTAAGAAAACCATAACAGTTAACGACTATAGAAGCAGCTATGCTGTTTATAAATTATCTTCATTCATGCTTGAGAATTTAGATTTTGCACGGGCAAGAAAAATGGCTGCTTTATCATTACGCAATACTGATGATTATAGTTTTCTATCTCTGCAAAAGGAAAATTATAAAAAATGTACCTGGATGTATTTTAACGGTGCTAAATTTCTTAAACAATTTATTTACAATATGAAAGAATAAATAATGAAGACGCCAGAAGAAATAACTGCCAAGCACATCAAAATCACAACATATTTTTTAGGGTTTATTTCGTTCTCGCTTTTTGTTTTTATACTGATGTCTCTAAGCTCATTTCTTATTCCAATTACTTTTTCAATTTTCTTAACATTTTTATTCCATCCGCTGATTGTTATTCTTAAGAAATATAAAATACCTCAATGGCTGTCAATTATTTTTATTTTGATATTTGTATTTGCATTTTATTACCTGGTTGGACTTTTAATGGTTTCAAATTTTTCTGCTTTCCCGGATAAGTTTGATTCGTATTCAAAAAATCTTAATGCTTTTTTTCAAACGGTATTAAGCCCGTTTAATTTAACTTTAAAGGAATTTTCCAAACTGCTTGGTATTGATTATCAAAACTTTGAAATAGGGAAACTGCTGCCGCAACTTTTTAAAAGCGGAATTATCCAAAATGTTATTACATCATTCTCTTCCGCAATGGGTGACTTTTTCATTATGACTGTATTCTGGATTTTTATGATGGCCGGGAAAAGCAAATTTGAAAATAGGCTTCGCATTGCTTTTTCAGATAAAAAAGATTCTGTAGATAAAAATATAATTAAATATTAACTCTCAACTTCAGTCCTATATTGTTATAAAAACAATTTTAAGCTTGGTAACAGGTTTTATAACAACTATCGTTCTACTTTCTTATGGAATTGATTTCGCATTAATGTGGGGCTTTCTTACTTTTGTTTTAAATTTTATTCCAAATATTGGTTCTATGATTGCAACAGTTTGTCCAATTATAATTGGACTTCTTCAATATGGATTTGGATTTACTGTCATTTCGATGGCAGTTATATTGTTAATTATTCAAAATGTTATAGGCAATATTGCCGAACCGCATTTCCTTGGTACACGAATGGACTTGAGCCCTGTATTTGTTTTATTCTCATTAATTTTTTGGGGATGGATATGGGGTATAGTTGGAATGTTTTTAGCGGTACCGATTTCTGCATCAATAAAAATATTATTCAGTAATATTGAACCTTTAAAGCCAATAGCTATTTTGCTCGGGAGTAAAACTGAACCGATTAATTCATAATTAATTTCTTCTGTAAAAAATAAAAATCCTACGATGAATTTTAGATATGATTTAAATGACCTAATTGTTTTTCAAAAAGCCAGTTCAACTGCAGTTGAGCTTAATGTTAAAGCATATATAGTAGGCGGTTTTGTGCGGGATTTAATTCTTAATAAAGAAAATGGTTTAAACGGTTTTCGAAAAAATGAAATCGATTTTGTAGTAATTGGCGACGGTCCAAATTTCGCATCTGAATTAGCAAAAAAATATGGGATTGATAAAATAAATATTTTAAAAATTTCGGAACTGCAAACTTCAAGGCTGATGGTTTTGAATTGGAATTTGTTGGTGCGAGAAAAGAATCATATCAAGAATCCAGTAGGAAACCGGTTGTAACATCCGGTAGTTTTGAAGAAGATATAAGTCGTAGAGATTTTACGATTAATACTTTAGCTATTTCTCTTAATGAGGGAAGCGAAGGTGAACTAATTGATATTTATAACGGATATGATGATATAAAAAATAAACTCATTAAAACTCCGATTGATCCGATGCTTACATTTAATGATGACCCTCTTCGTATTCTTAGAGCATTTCGTTTTGCTTCGCAATTAAATTTTGAAGTTGATGATTCAATTAAAGATGCTGCATTTAAATTGCGGGAAAGACTAAAAATCATTTCTCAAGAAAGAATAACTGATGAGTTTTTGAAAATATTAGCATCACCTAAACCATCGATTGGATTAAAGCTGCTTTTTTATTCAGGCGTAATGGAGATAATTTTTTCTGAGATTGCAAAATTAAGTGGTGTTGATCAAAGAAAAGATTATCATCACAAAGATGTTTTCTTACATACTTGCATGGTTGTAGATAATATTTCGCAAGCAACCGATAATGTTTGGTTAAGATTCACAGCCTTAGTTCATGATATTGCAAAACCGCAGACGAAAAGATTTGTTGAAGGAATAGGATGGACTTTTCATGGGCATGAAGAACTTGGCGCAAGAATGATGAAAACAATTTTCAAAAGATTAAAGTTGCCGTATTCAAAACTTGAATATGTACAGAAGTTAGTACGATTACATTTGCGTCCTATTGCTTTGGCAAAAGAAAATGTTACCGATTCAGCAATTAGAAGATTAATAGTTTCTGCAGGACAGGACCTGGAAGATTTGATTACTTTATGTCGCGCTGATATAACAAGTAAAAATCCTGATAAAGTATCCGAATATCTGGATAATTATGAAAGAGTAATGAAACGTGTTTGGGAGGTTGAAGAAAAAGACCAGCTTCGAGCTTTTCAATCTCCTGTTAGAGGTGAGATCATTATGGAGATTTGTAATTTAAAACCTTCTAAAAAAGTTGGAGAAATAAAAACTGCAATTGAAGAAGCAATTCTTGACGGTAAAATAGGGAATAACTATGAAGAAGCATACCAATATTTGCTGCAAATAAAAGATCAATATTTAAATTGAGTTATTCATTATTTATTGTTATTATTTTTTTAATAATAATATACATTTTCACTGCTTTACCGGAATATTTCCCCAAAACCGATTATGTAAAAATACAACCGTTTGTAAAGAAAACTTAAAAAGTAGTTGACTTATGTATATCTTTGCGCATGTATTTAGAGGGAATAGTTCATAAGTAAAAAAAGGGAGATACTGTAACCTTATGAATAATAATATCGTCTAAATCGTATTTGTTGTATTTGAATATAAATTAAATATTGAAAAATCATTTGGAGAAAAAGATGCTGCGAACTTTGCTGACTTTTATATTACTTATCTCTTTAACGGGTTTCACACCAGCTCAAAAATTGCTAACACTTAATGATGCAATAAAAATTGCACTTCAAAGAAATTCTACATTAAAGAAAACAGAAAATAGCCTGGCTACTTATCATTCAAATGTTAAAGCAGCGTATGGAGCTTTTCTTCCTTCTTTAGGAGCCAGTGCTGGAGCTACCTGGAGCCGTAATGAATCTTCCGGCGGAGAATCATTTGTTTATCAAGGTAAAACTTTTACTACAGATCCAACTACTTCTGAAACAAGAAACTACTCAATTGGAGCAGGAGCCAATGTAGATTTGTTTGATGGGCTTTCAAACATTGCAAATCTTTCACAGGCTAAAAATAACCTTGAGTCGGCGGAACTATATTTTGAGAGGGTGAAACAAGACATTATTTTCAATACTATCAATTTGTACTATGCTATTGTAAACAATCAACAATTGTTAAAAGTTAAAGAAGACAATGTGTTGTGGAACAAAAAGAATTTAGAGACTGTAACAGAAAAAAATAAATTAGGTGCAGTTACATTAGCAGATGTATACTCCCAGCAAGTTCAATATGGTAATGCCGAGCTAGATGTTGTGAAAACTAAAAATGCTTTGGAAAGTTCAAAAGCTGATTTGCTTGATTATTTAGGTTTGGATGTATTAGATAATTATCTATACTCAGATTCTCTGTCTTCACAGGAACTTTCTATTCTTAATCAAAAATTATCTCAACAATACGAAAATGTATCTCAATTAGTTAAAGAAGCTTTAACTAAAAGGTCTGATTATCAAAGTGTTCAACTAGATTATGAAAGCGCTGAAAATGGGGTAACAAAAGCCTGGTCAGGATTCTTTCCAAGCTTAACAGGATCCGCTAATTTTAGTACTTATTCAAATACTATAGATAAGTTATTTAAATCAAGAAATTATTCTGCTGGATTAACATTAAGCATTCCAATATTTTCTCATTTCAATACTGAAAACCAGGTTGAAATTGCTAAAGTAAATGCAATGAACCAACAAATAGCTGTTAATGATCTTGAAAGACAAATTAAAAAGAATTTACAAAGTACATATCTTGATTTGCAAGCAGCAGAAAAAGCTTTGGAAGTTGATAAACGCAATGTAGAATCTGCTCAAGAAAGCCAAAAAATTGAATCAGAAAAATATTCACTGGGCTCCGGTACTTTATTAAATGTTTTAATCGCAAATTCAAATTATACAACTGCATTAACAGAATATATTAATGCACAATTTGCTTATGTTAAATTGAATGAGCAACTGAAATACTATCTTGGTGTTTTAGATTATAAAAAGTTTGAATAATCTTTAAAAGGAGAAATATTAAAATGTCAAACGGCAAGAGAAAAAAATCGAAGAAAAAAGTAATAATCTTTTCAATCCTTGGAGTTTTAGTGTTAGCATTAGTCTTAATGGCTCTGTTAGGCGGAAGCAAGGAAGATATTATCCCTGTTCAACTAGAAAAAGTAGTAAAACGAAATATTACACAAAAAGTTTCTGCGACGGGGACAGTCGATCCGGAGTTCAAAGTGAAAATTACTCCTGAAGTAACCGGCGAAATAATTGCACTGCCGGTTAAAGAAGGCGACAAGGTTAAAAAAGGAGATCTTCTTATAAGAATTAAAGGTGATAATTATATTGCTCAGAAAGATAGAGCTGTAGCAACCCTGCAGGCCAATAAAGCTACATTAACTATGCGCAGAGCTGAGTTAGACAAGCTGTCTTCCGAATATGATAGAGTGAAAGAGCTTCGTAATAAAAATCTTGCAAGCGATTCCGAACTTGAAACAGCAAAAAGTAATTACCTATCTTCTAAAGGCGGATTAGAAGCTGCTAAAGCAAATGTTGCTCAAGGAGAAGCTTCTGTTAAAGAAATTACAGATCAAATTAATAAGCTTTCAATTTATTCACCAATGGATGGAACCGTTACTGATTTGAATGTAGAACTAGGTGAAAGAGTTTTAGGCAGCGGGTACAGCCAGGGAACTGACATTATGACTGTATCAGACCTCTCAAGTATGAGAGCTGTTGTTGATGTTGATGAAAATGATGTTGTATTAATTAGTGTTGGCGATACTGCAAGAGTAAAAGTAGATGCATTTGGTGATAGAATTTTTAAAGGTACAGTTCAGCAGATTGGAAACAGTGCACAATCTTCAGGGCTTGGAACACAAGAACAAGTTGTTAACTTTGAAGTAAAAATTAAATTAATAGACCTTGATGATAATTTACGCCCTGGAATGTCTTGTAATGCAGACATTGAAACAGAAACAAAGAGTGATGTTATAAGTGTACCGATTCAAAGTGTTACTGCCAGAACTGCACCTAATCCGGCAATGCAGGAAAATAATGATGATGGATTAAGAACTGAAAATGGGGCAAAAAAATCAACTACTAATAAGGTTCAAGAAATAGTATTTATTATGGGTAAAAATAATAAAGTTAAAAAAGTTGATGTAACTACCGGTATCAGTGATGATAACTATATTGAAATTAAAAAAGGACTTTCAGGCGGCGAAGAAGTTGTATCTGGAAGCTACAGGGCAATCTCAAGAGAACTTGAAGATGGTTCAACTGTAAGAAAAGAAGATCAGAAAAAATCTTTCAGTGAAAAACAATAACGGAAGTATAAAATGAATATCATTAATATCGAACACATAGCAAAAATTTATGAAGTTGGTTCAGAAAAAGTTCATGCGCTTAGTGATGTTTCTCTGCGAATAGATAAGAATGAATATGTTGCAATAATGGGGCCGTCTGGTTCCGGTAAATCAACTTTAATGAATATGCTTGGCTGCCTTGATACTCCAACTTCCGGTAAATATGACTTCACTGGAGTAAGTGTAAGTGAGATGACTGATAATCAATTAGCTAAAATTCGTAATAAAGAAATTGGATTTGTATTCCAAACTTTTAATTTACTATCCCGTTCCGATGCTTTGCACAATGTGGAACTACCTCTTATTTACGCAGGTGTGCCTTCTTATGAAAGAAAAGAAAGAGCAAGACAAGCATTGATAGATGTTGGGCTGGAAAATAGAATGCATCATAAGCCGAATGAATTATCCGGCGGGCAAAGGCAAAGAGTTGCTGTTGCAAGAGCATTAGTAACCAAGCCCTCCATAATTTTAGCGGATGAACCAACCGGAAATCTTGATTCAAAAACCGGTGAAGAAATTATGATGCTGTTCAATGAGATTTATGAAAAAGGTAATACAATAATTTTAGTTACACACGAAGAATATATCGCCGAACATGCAGCAAGAATTGTACGTTTGAAGGATGGATTAATAGAATCTGATAAACGGGTTGAAAATAGATTTATTCCAAAACCGAGAGTGTCTGCTGGGATCTAATTATGTTGAGCGAACTTTAAGTTCATTTTAGAATTTTTAATTAATTGTAATCCCAATCTGTTTGCGGGCGCAGGTTATGCCTGAATTAATTTAACTTAATAAGTGAGTAATGTTATGGTAGCATTTATAGAATCTTTTCTAAGTGAATTGAAAGAAAGCTTTTTGATAGCTTTCAATGCAATTAGAGCAAACAAAATTAGAGCAGCATTAACTATGCTTGGAATTTTTATTGGTGTTACAGTTGTTGTTTTAATGAGCGTTGCTATTAAAGGCATAGATAATAGTTTTCAAAAGGGTATTAGTGCGCTGGGAAGCGACGTACTATATATAGATAAATGGAAGTGGTTTACTAATAATGAATGGTGGAAAATGCGTAACAGGCGGAACATTGATATGGATGATTTTGAACGCTTTAAAGAACTGGCTAAGATGCCTTTGGCAGTAGCACCTGTTATGAATGCTCGAGAAACAATAAAATATAACGATAGAAGAATTGAATCAGTAAATGTAAATGGTTCGGATGCTGATTATGTTAAGACTACAAATTTCACATTTGACCAGGGAAGGTTTTACTCTGAAATTGAAAGTAAAGGCGCAAGATATGTTGCCGTAATTGGAAGTGAAATTTCAAAAAATCTTTTTCCCCTTGGAAATGCTTTGGATAAAACTATTAAAATAGGTGGTGTTAACTATAAAATTGTTGGAGTACTTTCAGAACAAGGCAGCTTTATTTTAGGAGATTACAATCCCGACAATCAAGTGTTTGTCCCTATCGGAACAATCTTTAAAAATTTCTTAAATAATGCTCATAGTTCAGTGACAATTAATGTTAGAGCGAAAAGCCCGGCTTTAGTTGAAGAAACAAAGATAGAGGCTGAAGGTGTAATGAGGCATGTCAGGGGCTTAACAATAAATGAAGAAGATGACTTTTCAATTAACCAGCAGGAAGGTTTAATGGATAACTATAACAAAGTTGTCGGCGTTATTAAAATTGCCGGGTTGTTTATTACAGGGCTTTCATTATTTGTTGGTGCAATTGGTATCATGAATATTATGTTTGTATCAGTTAAAGAGAGAACAAGAGAAATAGGAATTCGCAAAGCTATTGGTGCTAAAAGAAGAACTATCCTTTCACAATTTTTATTTGAATCTTCTGTTATTTGTTTAATGGGCGGATTAGTTGGATTACTTGCGGCAGTTTTGCTTAGCAGGCTGGTAAACCAGTTTATACCGACTTCTGTTCAATATGACGCTGCTGTATTAGCAATAGTTGTTTCAATTATCACCGGAGTTATTGCGGGTTTTGCTCCTGCTTATTCTGCGGCTAAAATGGACCCGGTAGAAGCATTAAGGTATGAATAATGAAATTTGGTGAAGTATTTTCAGTAGCATTTCAATCGATTTTTACAAACAAGCTTCGAACATTTCTTACCGTGCTTGGAGTTGTGGTTGGGATATTTTCTATAATTGTAATAATGACTGTTGTAACAATGCTTCAAACTAGTATTGAAGATGGTTTTTCTCAACTAAGTAAAAATACTTTTCAGATTGAAAAATTTGACCGTTTAAGATCACATGGGCCAAATCGTGATAGAAGCTGGCGTAATAGAAAAGATTTAACGATGGATGAATTTGACAGGTTTAAAGAAATGATGACTCAAGCTAAATACATTGGCGCTGAGCAATGGCAATTTGGGAAAATGGCAAAGTATGGCTCTGAAGAGACTAATCCGAATTTAAGTGTTGCAGGTATTACAATTGGAGCAATGTATACTAATGGGTGGAAAATTGCTGAAGGAAGAGATTTGCGCCCTAATGATATTAATTATTCGAATGATGTTTGTCTTTTAGGCCAAGATGTAGTTGATAAGCTATTCCCAAATATTTATCCGATTGGTCAAACAATAAGAGTTGACAACAAGCCTTTAAAAGTAATTGGCGTACTTGAAAGGCAGCCTCAAATGTTTGGGCAGACCCGTGATGCTTTTATCTTAATGCCTATAACAACTTTTCAAAATAAATACGGGAAAACTGGAAACTCGATTAACATTACAGTTATGGCTAAGAGTAAAGAGTCTTATGAAGCAACAATTGATGCCGCAATTGGTTATATGAGAAAGATTAGAAAAGTTTCTGCTGGACAAGATAATGATTTTTCAATTTTCAGTAATGAGTCATTAATAAGTCAAGTTGATACAACAACCAAGGGCGTTAGAGTAGGAGCTTTGGTTGTTTCAATTTTTGCTTTAATTGCTGCCGGCGTTGGAATAATGAATATCATGCTTGTGTCTGTAACGGAACGTACAAGAGAAATTGGTATTAGAAAAGCACTTGGTGCAAGAAGAGCAAATATTCTTTCACAATTTTTAGTTGAAGCAGTAGTCCTTTGTTTAATCGGTGGAATAATTGGGATAATAATTGGAGTGGGGATTGGAAATATAGCTGGTGGAGCGTTAAATGCAAAAGCTGCTATTCCTTATGGCTGGGTTGCAATAGGAATGAGTCTATGTATTTTAGTAGGCATAGGTTTTGGTACTTACCCGGCATATAAAGCAGCTAACTTGGATCCTATTGAAGCGTTGAGATATGAATAATAATAAATTAAACCAGCAGGTGAATTATGAAAGGAACCGAAATCTTTTCCGTTGCCGCTCAATCTATTGTTAATAATAAATTAAGAACATCTTTAACCATTCTCGGTGTTGTGGTTGGTATCTTTTCTATTATTGTTATAATGACTGTTGTTACCATGCTGCAAAATAGTATTGAAGATGGTTTCTCTATGCTTAATAAAAATACATTTCAGATTCAAAAATATGAAGCAATGAGAATGCATCGCGGAGACAGAGACCGTAACCGTAGAGATTTAACTTTAGAAGAATTCTATCGTCTTCAGGGAATGTTAACTCAAGCCAAATATATTGGAGCGGAACAATGGCAATTCGGTAAAGTTATTAAATATGGAAACATTGAAACAAATCCTAATATTCAATTAGCTGGAATTACTACAGGTGCAGTTCATACTAATAATTGGAAAGTTGAGGAGGGAAGGGATTTTAGAGAATCAGATATAACTTACTCAAATGATGTTTGTATACTTGGCAGTGACGTTAAGGATAAATTATTTCCTAATATAAATCCAATTGGCCAGACAGTTAGAGCAGATGGGAAACCATTAAAAGTTATAGGGGTTTTTGAACAGCAGCCCTCTATGTTTGGACAAAGCAATGATAATTTTATTTCCATGCCCATTTCAACCTTCAGATCATTTTATGGAAAAAGAGGAAGGTCAGTAAATATAACTGTAATGGCACCGAGCAAAGCCGCTTATGAATCCACTATTGATGCTGCAATTGGGTATATGAGAAAAATTAGAAAAGTTAAGCCGGGTCAGGATAATGACTTTGGAATTTTTAGTAATGAATCATTAATTTCACAGGTTAATAATACAACAGCAGGGGTTAGAATTGGTGCTCTTGTTGTTTCCATCTTTGCATTAATAGCTGCCGGTGTAGGGATTATGAATATCATGCTTGTTTCTGTAACAGAACGAACAAGAGAAATAGGTATTAGAAAAGCATTAGGGGCAAAAAAAATTAATATTCTCTCGCAATTTTTGGTAGAAGCTATTATATTATGCTTGATTGGTGGATTAATTGGTATTATTATTGGCGTTGGAATTGGAAACATTGCCGGTGGTGCATTAAATGCCAAATCTGCTATACCGTATGAGTGGGTCGCAATAGGGATGAGCTTATGTATTATTGTAGGAATAGGGTTTGGAACTTATCCTGCTTACAAAGCTGCCAATTTAGATCCAATTGAAGCTCTTAGATATGAATAAATAATAAAGGGTAAAAAAATGCGATTAGGGGAAAACCTATCGATAGCTGTTCACTCAATTTCTCATAACAAGCTGAGAACTTTTTTAACTATACTCGGAATTGTTGTAGGAATATTTTCTATCATAGTTATTATGACTATTGTTACAATGCTTCAAAGCAGTATCCAGGAGGGTGTATCATTTCTAAATAAAAATACATTTAATATAAGCAAATATCCTGCTGTTCATACAGGTGATAGAAAAGCTTGGGATAAAATTAGAAGACGAAAAAACATTACTACAGATGATTTTTATAGATTAAGTGAGATGCTTACAAATGTGAAAAGCATGGGCGCATTTCAAGGCAGAGGAGGGAAAGTTGTTAAGTTTGGAAGCAGGCAGACGAACCCTAATACTTACGTAGTTGGGGCAACAGAAAGTGTTATGCAAACTTTAAATTTAGAATTAGGCGAAGGACGTGACATAAGAAAAAATGATATTAAATATTCAAATAATATTTGTGTCCTAGGAAATGATATAGTTGAAAAAATTTTTTATTACGTAAATCCAATTGGACAGGTTGTTAGAGTTGATGGGAAGCCATTCAAAGTTGTTGGTACTCTTAAAAAACGTCCTGAATTTTTTGGTCAAACGCAGGATAATTACATAGTCCTTCCGATAACTACATTTCAATCAATGTACGGCAAATATAGAAGAAGTGTTGAAATAACAATTATGACCAACAGTAAAGAAAACTATCAATCAACCATTGAATCCACCATCGGATATATGCGTAAAATAAGAAAAATCCCTCCCGGCGAAGATAATGATTTTGATATATCCAGTAATGAAACAGTGATGGGACAAATAAATGATATAACAGGTAATATTAGAATTGGATCAATGGTTGTGTCTTTTATTGCACTTATTGCGGCAGGTGTTGGCATTATGAATATTATGCTTGTTTCTGTCACAGAAAGAACAAGAGAAATCGGAATTAGAAAAGCTCTTGGTGCCAGAAAATCTCATATTCTTATGCAGTTTCTTACCGAAGCAGTTTTACTAACTTTAGTAGGTGGTATAATTGGAATTTTATTAGGGATTGGAATTGGAAACTTTGCGGGCTCGTTTCTAAATGCTGTGGCGGCAATTCCTTATGATTGGGTAGGGATTGGAATTGGTCTTTGTGTGTTGGTTGGTGTCGGCTTTGGAACTTACCCCGCTTACAAAGCCGCTAACCTGGATCCGATTGAGGCTCTGAGATACGAGTAAATTAAACCGTTTAGTATAAAGATGGCATCTTTTTAAAAGTTGTCATCTTTATTAACTATAATTTTACAACTAATTTTTTATTAAATACTTCTTCAAACAAACCTTTTCTTCTATCAAGGTTCCACAATTCAATATCAGGCTTTTTGTCGATGTAAAACAATTGAATTTCTACTGTTTTATCTTTCACTGTTGCCTGTAAATTTTCAATTAATTTTCTATGAGTTCTATCAAAGGAATCTGCTAAACGAAGAATTGCTGCTAATTTTTTTATTATCGTCTGGATTTCGGGAGATAAAGCCTTAAATTCTTGATGACTGGATTTTGGATGACTTTTCCTGTGATATCTTGCAGTATGAGCTATAATATTTATCTCGTTTTCATTAAATCCAAGTAATTCACTATTTCTAATAATATAAAGGCTGTGCTGGTGATGGCTTGCATGTGAAATATGATAACCGATATCGTGGAGAATGGAAGCTGCTTCCAGGCATTCCCTGCTATTTTCATCAAGCATATGTAATTCTTTAAGCTGGTCGAATAACTTAGGAGAGAAAGCTTTGCAACGTGTTTACTATGTGAAATATCATTGCGGTATGATTTTACAAGATTAATAACGCTTTGCTTTCTTATATCTTCAAATCCAGGTTTGGATTCATTGGCATGCATCTTTTGCAATGTATCTATTATAATACCTTCTCGAAGTGCGTATTCGGAAATGATCATTTCATTAATCTCAAAAAGATTAAAGATTGTTTTTAAAATGATTACTCCGGCAGGAATTATCTCCGCTCGCTTTTCATCAATGCCGGAAATTTTTTTCCGCTTTTGCGCTGTCTTTTTGCTCAGAACTATCTCTTCAATTTCATCCAATTCCTCTTTTGTGAAAACAAAATTATTTAGAATACCGTTGCTGGATGACGAATTATTTCTTAAAGCATTTATCATTAAACCTGCAGACATAATTGTTCCGGAAGAGCCTACACACAGCTGATAATTTTCTTTTTTAAACATACTTGCAGTCTGGTATAATTCACCTTCAACCCATTCCCTGCAATTTTGTATGCGGGTCTTATTAATCTCGGAAATCAGGAAAAAATTTTTGAGTTAAGCGTACAGCACCGATCTTCATACTTAGAGATGTAATTGGAATACCTTTTTTACCGACGAGAAATTCAGTGCTGCCGCCACCAATATCAACCATTAAAATTTTTTTGTTAAAAACGGGAACCGCTTTAAGAATACCGAGATATATCAATCGAGCTTCTTCAATTCCGCTGATTATTTCGATTTTTATCTTGCTTTTTTGAAAAACCTGTTCGATAAAATCATTTCTATTATGAGCTTCTCTAACTGCGCTAGTAGCTATTGCACGTAAGCTTGCATTATGTGAATCAGCTATTCCTTTAAACCTTTTTAAAGCATCTACACCTCTTATTAAGGCATCCGGTTTTATTAAATTTTATGTCTCCAGCGCTTCCTTCACCGAGACGAATTACTTCTTTTTCCCTGTCAACTATTTCGAAATTTCCATCTTTCTTTAATATGAACCACAATCAAATGAAAGGAATTAGTTCCTATATCAATTGCAGCTAAATTATTTGATGCAGTCATAATTATTCTACTTCCTTATAAAATAATTACAAACATTAAAATATTTCTGTCAAAAAAAAAGTTATAGTATGCAATTCTACTAAACTCCATTTGTTTTAGATAATTGTCGGAGGCGGACTTGACATTGCATTACTTGTGGTATTTCTCTTCAAGCTAAAGATCTTTCATCTCTTAAAAAGATATTCTATTCTAGCTAATTAGAGGTTGTCTCTGCTGTTCTTATTCCAAAAATTTTATCGAAATGTATGTTTCATCACTAAATATTTAAGAATTATTTTGGATATTAACCAAGTTTGATGAATAAATGTTAAAATTTAATTATGAATAGGCGACGTGTAGTTATAATAGAAGCAGAAAGACTGACAACTCTTTACTATAGAAATATTTTTACAAAATTAAAATTTGAACATATAAATCATATTAATTATACTGCAGAAATTATTTCTAATTTAAGGATTTTAGAGCCCGACTTAATTTTAATAGATGTTGCATTCCTGGATGAACAATTGGCATTGAATATCGTAGACAAACTACTGCATTACGATTCTGAAAAACCTCTTGCAATAGTCAGCTCACTCTTTTTTGCAGAGATAATAAAAAAACTGAAATTGTTTCCCAACTCTGAATTCTTTCTAAAGCCACTTGATCCGGCAAAATTTTCTAGCAGTGTAGAAAATTTATTACGGGCTAAATCAAGAAACATTAAATCCCATCAAAATTCTTCTAGGCCTGTTTTTCATAGTGATGGAATATTGAAACGCCTTATTAATATTATATTGTAAGACTCATCTTGAATTACTTTATTAACTTCAGGTATTAATATAATTTTTGATTTCATTGTTTCTTATCCTACACAATTATATTTTTTAAAAACAAAAATCATCAAAAAATTCTTTGATCAATTTAAATTTTTTATATATTCTTGGACTAATAATTTCAAAAAATTTCTTTTTCTCAATCAGCATTTCATTTAGTAGATTTTAACAAAAGAGGAGTTTCCTATGCAAGATTATGAAAAGCTTGGCTCTTTTTATTTGGGCAAAATTTATAATCCAAGCGAAAAAAAGGTAGAAGATTCTTTAGTAATGTATGATTCCAAAGATTTAACTACTCATGCTATGTGCGTAGGAATGACCGGAAGCGGTAAGACTGGGCTATGTATTACTCTGTTGGAAGAAGCGGCAATAGATAATATTCCGGTAATCATAATTGATCCCAAAGGCGATATGTCCAATCTATTACTTACTTTCCCGGAATTTAAAACTGAAAATTATTTGCCATGGATAAATAAAACTGATGCTTCGACTAAAGGAATAACTCCCGAACAGTTTGCTGCAAGTCAAGGCGAACTTTGGAAAAATGGTTTAGAAAAGTGGGAGCAGTCTGGAGAGAGAATTAAAAAATTTAAAGAGAGCGCAGAATTTTCTATTTACACCCCAGGCAGCAGCTACGGAACACCAGTTTCAATTTTAAAATCTTTTGATGCTCCTTCAAAAGAATTGCTAGAGGACAATGATTTGTTTAGCGAAAAAATATCTTCAACTGTAACAAGCATTCTTGGTTTATTAGGAATTGATGCTGATCCATTAAAAAGCAGAGAGCATATTTTAATTTCTAACATTCTAAAATATTACTGGGAACAGGGAGCAAATCTTGAACTTGTAAAATTAATTCAAGCAATTCAGAACCCACCTATAAAACAAATTGGTGCTTTTGATATGGAATCTTTCTATCCTTCAAAAGATAGATTTGATTTGGCAATATCTTTAAATAGTCTTTTATCTGCCCCGAGCTTTAAAAGCTGGCTTGAAGGAGAACCTCTTGATATCGATAATACATTACACAATGCGCAGGGAAAACCAAGAGTATCAATATTTTATATTGCTCATTTAAATGATAACGAAAGAATGTTTTTTGTAACCATGCTTTTTAATCAAATAACAAGCTGGATGCGAAAGCAAACCGGGACAGGAAGCCTAAGAGCTATTTTATATTTTGACGAAATATTCGGATATCTTCCGCCAGTAGCTAATCCGCCCTCAAAAAGGCCATTGATGTTATTGCTCAAACAAGCAAGAGCATTTGGATTAGGAATTGTACTCGCTACACAAAATCCGGTTGATTTGGATTATAAAGCCTTATCCAATATCGGGACATGGTTTATTGGAAGGCTTCAAACTGATAGAGACAAGCAAAGAGTTTTAGACGGACTTGAAGGAGCCACAAATGAAGGTGGAAGCAGTTTGAATAGAAACGAAATTGAAAAAATAATTACCAATCTAGATAAAAGAGTTTTTCTTTTACATAATGTTCATGAAGACCGGCCAGAAATATTCCAAACGAGATGGGCATTGTCTTATCTTGCCGGGCCTCTTTCAAATGTCCAAGTAAAACAATTAACTTCAGAAATAAGCAATATTGCTGCTCCTCAAGAAGTAAAACAAAATGTGCAAGATATTAATGTTACCTCAAAGGTATCTTCGCAGCCTATTCTCTCTTCAGAAATAGTGCAATATTTTATACCTGTTAGAGGCGCTTTACAAAATGATGCACAATTAATCTACAAACCGTATTTACTTTGTAATGCTGAAACAAACTACATAAATCCAAAGCTAAAAGTTGATCAAAAAGAAACTGCAACTATGGTATTCCCAATCAGTGATGGGCCAGTTCCAATTGATTGGCAAAATGGAAAATCAATTGATGTTGCTATTGATGATTTAGAAAAATCATCTGAGAATAATTCATCTTATGTTGAATTGCCAACTGAAGCTTCAAATAATAAAAATTATTCTAAATGGAAAAGTGATTTTGCGGATTATATTTATCGAAATAACAGTGTCGATCTTTTAACAAGTCCATCGTTAAAAATAACTTCTTTGCCAAATGAAAACGAAAGAGATTTTAGAGTAAGATTAAATCAGACTGCTAGGGAGGAGCGGGACGAATGGGTAGAAAAATTAAGAGAAAAATTTGCAAAGAAATCCGCTGCCCTTGAAACTAAAATAAGAAATGCCGAAGCAGTAATTGAAAGGGAAAAAGCACAGTCGAAGCAGCAAAATCTAACTACAGCTATTAATCTTGGAGCAACTTTATTGGGTGCTTTTCTTGGAAGAAAAACTTTTAGCAGCTCAACAGTAAGTAAAGCGGGTACAACATTAAAAAGTGCCGGAAAAATTATGAAAGAAAAACAAGATGTTCAAAGAGCAACTGAAAACATGACACTCTTAAAACAGCAGCTTCAAGATCTGGAAAATGAATTGCAGCAGGAAATTAATGAATACACTGAAAAAAATGATGTAACTAATGAACAATTTGAAACAACTAAAATTCGTCCCAAGAAGGCTGATATTAAAGTTAATCTTTGTACTTTATCCTGGATGCCATTTTGGAAATTTCAAGATAATTCTTTGCACTCCGCTGTAGAATAATATTGCTTAATTATAAAAATAGCTTTAGCAATTTTCCCAACTATTACTTTTTTTGCTTTTAAATATTGCATCAATAACTTTCATATTATTCAAAGCATCTTCAATCGGATAGGGGACTTTAGTATCATTAATGATTGCTTTTGAAAATTCATCGCCCTGCAGTGTATATTGGTTGTAAATATCAATTGTATATGTTTCTACTTTATCATTAGTATAAAGGGAAATTTTTGTTTCTTTATCCGATGGGGCATTAAATGGCAATTCAACTTCAATCTTTCCTTTAGTCCCAAATATTGTTGCACTTTGATAAGGAAATAATTGTGTGGAACAAGTGAAGGTTGCTGTTCCTTCTTTAAACTCAAGCATTCCTGAAGTTATTCTGTCTATTTTCATAACAGGATCAAATTCAACACTTCCTACTGCGCTGATAGGTTCATCATTAAAAAGAAACCGCGGATACGATATACAATAGCAGCCAATATCCATAAGCCCGCCACCGCCTATGTCAGCTTTGTTACGGATGTTATTAGGGTCTAAGTTTGAATATGAGAAGTGTGATTGAATAGTTCTCAATTCACCTATTGCTCCGCTGTCAACTAGTTCTTTTATTTTCTGTGTGCGTGGATGAAATTTATACATGAAAGCTTCCATTACTTTTAATTTTGGATATTTCTTTGTCTCACTAATTAATAATTCAGCTTCTTTTGTATCCATACTAATTGGTTTTTCGCATAGAACATGTTTGCCGGCTTTCAACGCTTTTATTGTATATGGAACGTGGAGATGATTCGGAAGTGGGTTGTAAACAGCTTCAATTTCCGGGTCAGCGATCAGTTCTTCATAAGAGCCATAAGCTTTTGGAATATTTAACTCTGCAGCGGCTGTTTTTGCTTTATTAATATCCAGTGAAGAAATTGCAGTAATATTACAATACTCTCCAGACTGCATTGCCGGTATTACATTTGCAGTTCCAATTTTAGCTGTGCTTATAACACCCCAGTTTACTTTTCTCATTTAAGTCTCCAAAAATTATTCTTGAAAGTGATGAAGTTCTTTTGTTAAAATAAAATAACTTTTTTATAAATGTAATATGTCATTGTAATAAAAAGATAATCATTCTCTAATTAATCAAACTAGTAATCCTATAAAGCAAACTATCTTTTATAATAGTTTAAAGTAAAAAACAACAAATGAAATTTAATACGGTTTTATGAATTACAATATTTCGTTAAGCTATTTTAATTCTGCATATAAAATTATTAAGTACAAGCATTGAACGAAACGGAGGCAGTTTAAAGGTTCATGGTAATCTTACTTTTCATGGAATAACAAAAAACATAGTTGTAAATGTTTCTACTGAATGGACGGAAGGAAGGCTTATAGTAACTGGGGCCTTTGATATTAGTTTAACGGAATTTCATATTGAAAGGCCATCACTTCTTTTAATACCTGAAAACTATAAATTAAGTTTTACAATAAAACAGGTTTTTAACTTGTAATTTTCTTAATCTTTTTTGCAGATAATTAGCCCAATTTTTAAAGAAATTGGGTTAGTCATTTTTATTTATGGATATGTTAACTCAATTAATATCAAAAAGTATTATCTGCTGCTAAGAGCACTTTCAACTAATTTGACTAAGTCATGAATTAAAAATGGCTTTGAAATATAATGGCTCATTCCTTTTGAAAGAAATTCATTTTTATCTTCTTCACTTGCGTAAGCAGTAACAGCTATAATCGGAATATCCTTCATAACCAGTCAACTTTCTTATAACCTGCGTAAGTTCTTCACCGTTCATTCCACGCCCTAGATTTATATCCATTAAAATTGCATCGAACTTTTGTCCTTTTATTTTGGCTAGTGCAAAGTCAGCCGTTTTAGCAACCTCAATTGCATAATGTTTTGAAAGAGGGATAGTAACAACGGCAATCGAAGTATCATCATCTTCAACATAGAGAATTCTTTTCTTTGAACTTTCTTTATTGGGTTCTTCTTTATTAACAAATGTCAATTTTTCCACTGATTGTGATTCTGGTTTATTATATTTAACAATTGGCAATTCTACAATAAATGTTGATCCTTTATTTTCTTCACTTTCGAGATAAATATTTGCACCTATTAATTCCGCATATTTTTTTGAAATCGACAATCCTAATCCAGTGCCTTGATAGCTGCGTGTTGTTCCTTCGCTTGCCTGCCTAAATTCTCTCCAAACCAGGTCATGTTTTTCTGAGGGGATACCAATACCTGTATCTTTAACTTTTATTACAAGCAATTCTTTTTCATCTTTTACTTGATTTTCAGCAGTTAGATTAATACCCCCTTCATTTGTATAGATGATTGCATTGCTTACCAAATTACTTAATATTTCTATCAACAAAGTTTCATCTGTTTCAATAATAGGCTGAGCAACTTTAACATAAGTATGAAATGTGAGATTTTTCTTTACGGCTGCTATTGAGAATTGTTTATAAATATTATCAATTAAGTTCTGTATGCTTACCTTCTTAGGAAATGTTTGAATTTCATTTATTTCTAATTTAGAAAGATTTAATATCTTAGTAAGTGTATCTTTCATTCGTATAGATGTTTTTAAAATTCCTTCAGCCATTTCTTTAGATTCTGGGTCAGTTAAAGTTTCTGTTAACAATTCTGCAAAGCCCATAATGCCTACAAAAGGTGTACGGAGCTCATGACTCATATTGGCAAAGAAAATAGTTTTAACTCTATTCATTTCTTCAGCTTCTTCTTTAGCATTTATAAGTTCCTGCATAATTTTTTTCTTTTCAGTAATATCCTGCTTCACGGCTAAATAGTTTACAGTTTTACCATCTTTATCTAAAAGTGGGGAAATAACTGCGTCCTCCCAAAATAATTCTCCGTTTTTCTTTTTGTTCAACAATTCTCCACGCCATGTTTTTCCAGAAGATATCGTTTTCCAAAGATCTTTATATTTTTCATTTGGGATTTGTCCCGATTTCAACATTCTTGGATTTTCTTGTAAAACTTCCTTATATGTATAACCGGAAATATCCTCAAACGTTTTATTTACATATTCGATATTTCCATTAATGTCTGTAATTACTATGGATGCTGGGCTTTGTGCAACTGCCTCGGAAAGCCTTCTTAATTCATTCTCCGTTTCTTTATTTTTGGAAATATCTACTGTTGTTCCTCTTATTCCATTAGTCTTTCCTTCGTATATAATAGGGCTGATAAAAATTAAAGCCGGGAAAGTTGTGCCGTCCTTTCTTAACATTTCATATTCATTTTTACTAGCCGGCAATCCTTTAAGTACGCGCTGCATATCATCGTTCGCAATTTCTCTATCTTTTTCAGCTACTGAATCAATTATATAAACTCCTTTTTCGATATCCTCATGTGAATATCCATAAGTAATTAAAGCAGTCTCATTCGCAAATGTAAGCTTTCCGTTAATATCTGTTTCAAAAATTGTTTGTGGAAGAAGGTTGGCAAGTTCTTTAAATCTTCTTTCGCTTTCACGCAGAAGTTCTTCATTCTTACGGCGTTCGGTTATATCTCTTGTAACAGTTAAAATACCTGCTGGATTAAGATTTTCATCTCTTAAGAATAAAGCAGAAACTTCTACCCAAACTGTAGAGCCATCTTTGCGGTATTCTTCAAGTTCTAAAAAAACAATGTTTTGAGGATCAACCTGCCCGGATTTTTCTAAGTGTAATTGTTCAGCTAAGATATTAGTTGCCTTTTTGAGAGAATCAGGAGTTAAAACAAGATCCAATGATTGTTTTAACGCTTCTTCAGGGGTATATCCACGAAGCCTTTCAACAGAATCGCTTACATAAGTCTGCTTAAGATTTAAGTCTAATATGGAAATAGTGTCTGCAGTATTCTTTGCAATAAGTCTAAATTTTTCTTCACTTAAACGCAGAGCTTCTTCAGCAAGTTTATGATTTGTGATATCAACTACCATAGATATAAAATGCATTTCTCCGCCAAGTTTAATAGTAGTAGTTGAGCTTAGTCCATAACCTATTTCTCCATTTTTCCTTCTAATTTTATATTCCTGGTTTTCGATTGAATTATTTTCAAAAAGCTCTTTTAAGTTTTGTTCCCTTTCCTCCGGATTTGCATATAAATTTAATTCAAGTGCAGTGTGATTAATAATTTCTTCCCGCGTGTAACCGGTTCTTTCAACAAAATAATCATTAACCTCAACTATTTTTCCATCACTGGCTCTAAAGATTGCTATACCCATGGGACTTAATTTAAAGATGCTGGCAAAACGTTCTTCACTTTCACGCAAAGCGATATTTGCTTCCATTCTTTCAGTAATATCTAATACGGTTCCTAATAACTTTACCGGTTTGCCAGAATCGTCTTTTATTAAGTCTGCCTGTGCATTTACCCAGCGTGTTTTCCCATCAGGCCTTATTATGCGGTGATCTATATTGTATTTTTTAATATCCCTTAAAGCAGATTCAAGATTTTTCTGAACATAAGCAATATCATCAGGATGAACAACCTTTGCAACAAAATCGGGTTCACTATAATTCGATCCTCGGTTCAATCCATAAATATTATAAATTTCATCTGATAAAAAGATATTGTTTGTATTAAGATCCCAATCTAAAAAACCTAATTGTGCAAGCTTTTGTACTTTTATTAGTTGCTTATTAGATTCCTTTATTACTTCTTCTGCCTTTTTACGTTCAGCCTGTGAGCGCAAATTAATTATTCCATATGCTAAATCACCAGCTAATTCTTCCATTAGTCTAATTTCATTAGGGGTAATTAGGTCAATTTCAGAAGAATAAACTGCCAGGACTCCAAATGTATTTTTATTTTCATCTTTCAAAGGAAATACAATTCCAGAATTATATCCACGTTGTAAAGCAGCTTTTCGCCAAGTTTTCATTTTGGTGTCAGTTGAGAAATTCTGAGAATAAATTATTTCTCCTGTTCGAACACAGGTTCCTGCTGGCCCTTGTCCATATTTTATTTTATCTGACCAGCTAAGCTTTGCATCTTTCAGGTATCCTTCTTCTAATCCTGCAAATGCCATAGGTTTAATTGTTTTGAATTCATCATTAATTGCATAGCCTACCCATGCAAATAGATAGTCTGCTTCATCACAAATAATACGGCAGATCTCATTCAATAAAGTTTGTTCGTTTTTAACTCTAAGTAAAGTTTGATTACAATCACTAATAGCACGAAGTTCACGATTAAGCCGTTGCAAGGCTTCTTCGTTTATTTTACTTCTTGTTACATCATGAGATGTTCCTGTAAATTTTAATGCGTTTCCTTTTTCATCTCTAACCGTGCTGTAGGTGGGGGCTAAATAGCGCATTGAACCGAGTTTTGGGTTGGTTCTAAAAATAGCATTAATAGGCTGTTCACCTTTTTCCATACTTTTTAAAGCATTAAGGACTAGTTCTCTATCGTCAGGATGGATATGATTTAAATAGTCATCGTATGTAGGAATTCCTTTAGATTCATCAAAGCCAAGCATCACATACATTTGTTTTGACCACCATCCTTTTTTGCTTGGTACATCAAATTCCCAGCTTCCAAATTCGGCATCTTTTTCTGCTTGTTCTAATCTCGAAGTATATGTTTTAAGAGAATCTTCTATCTTTTTACTATCAGTAATATCAACAGTTGTTAGTAAAGCACGTTTTTGACCTTTGTTATATTTATCAATTTTTAATTGGAGCAAAATAAATTTTATTTCACCGGTAAGTGTTTTTACTTCTGCTTCGCTTTCAAACTCTCGTTTCCCTTTTGAGATAGCTATCAATTCTTCCTTAAAAACATTATAAGAATTTTCCGTAAAAATTTTATTAACGTTTTTTATAAGATCATCTTTGGTTTTTGCATTGTACAGTTTAAGGGATGCCTTATTAACATCAACAATTTTTATTTTACTTATACATTTTGTCAATTCCGCAGGCTTATCATCAAAATATTTTCGAAAATCATTTATCCCTTTTTCTTTTAGTTTATTTAGATATTTATCAAGCTCACTAAATTCCTCTTCCCAAAAGGGCGTAGGGGAGTTTTCAAACAATGTTTGGAAATGGCCTCTGTTAAGCTGATGTACTTTATCTTTTTCAGATTTATCTTGAGATTTTAATTTTATGGTATTTATTTCTCTCTGAATTATTTTAGGAAGTTCATTGATATTTTTCTTATGTATAAAATTGGATGCACCATTTTTAATATGTTCTATAATTATATCATTATCTTTTTTAGAAGATATTACAATCAAGGGGACATTCAATTTAGATTTTCTCAATATTTCCAAGGCGGCGAGAGCACTAAATTTAGGTAGCTTTTGTTCTGAAAGTATTACATCCCAAATATCTTCATTTAATGCTTGCTTGAATTTTTGATTGGATTTAACAAAAAGGTATGAAATATCATAATTGTTTTTTTCTAAAGTTTTAAGGTAAAGTAGAAGAATTGTTTTTGGACGCAGCAATTATTATTGCTTTAAGTTTTTTTTTCATAATTACCTTCTCATTTCATTTAGTATATATGGAATAAAACTGTGAGAAAGAAGAAAATAAATATCTACAAAGCTATTTGAAGAAAATCCCTATAATCATATGCATACATAAATACTACTCCTGGCATATAAAATACTTTGTAGAAAATTAAGTTACAATTAAAATATTTTATTTTTTATAATATTATCGAATATTTAATTGCGCATTATATGGGGTTAAAATTCTTCTTTGTTTAACCTTTGAGTAAGAGATGTTATTCTTAATGATAATTGAATTTAGTAGCTGTAAATATTAATCAATTTAGATAATATTCTGTATCTATATTTAAGTAAAATATTTCTTAGTGAATACTAATGGAATTAAAACGGCTAAAAATAGTATAGTATTAAATACGGCATTAAAAATCACTTTGAAATAAATTGAGATTGAAGTGTCAACAATGTACCAGGCACAGATTCCTATAGTGATACAATTCCATGCCCATCTTTGTTTTTCTCTAAAAGCATTTTTTGTAATAGAGAAAATTACTATTCCCCAACCCAAAATCGTAGCTCCCAATACTCCATAAATCCAGCTTTGAAATTGGACGAAATTTGATGGCATGTTATCATTGTTAAAAAAAGAAGTGGTAATATTTTCATTAAAAAGGATGTTAAATAAAGTTGATTGATTGAATAATGCAATGAATAAACCCATTAAAATTAGAACTCCTGAAACAATCAATAAGAACTTTTGCCAGAAATAAAAATTGTTCATTGAGTAATTCCCCGAAACTGTTTTATGATTTTTTTACTTTAAAACTGATCTAATAAAACGAGC
>CAVZQU010000008.1:0-395610 GCA_963777515.1 uncultured Bacteroidota bacterium | reverse complement strand
ATGCCTCCCTTTTCTACGTTTATTGGTGATGAAATTTTTAATCACTAATAAAAGGAGTAGGATCATGAACAAGCTAATGTACTTAACGGTATTATTTCTGGCATTTATACTCATTACAGGATGTGAAGATCGATCCGGTATTGTAGAGTCTCAGCCAAACCAGCAAAATGGGGAAGATGTTTTAGCCAAAACAACAATCATTAATCAGTTCGAGGAGGTTGTCCCATTTTTCGGCACTAGGTTTATTCCTTGCATTAACGGAGGTGCCGGAGAAGATGTTGTAGAATCGGGTACCGTTAAAATTACATGGAAAGAATTTCTCGATGGCAATGGAGGCTACCACTGGCTGCATAGCTTTCAGACGCTAGGATATGGAGCTGTTGGACAAGTAACTGGCGACATATATCAAGGCGTTGGTGGAAAGGAAAGACAAAACGTTAATGTAGGTTCAACTGGTTTCCCAGTCTCGGTAAATTTTACAGCAAATTATAACTTTCACGGCCCAAACAATAACTTTCGAGAGACTGTTCGTGCAATAATTGTCTACAATGCAAACGGGGAATTAAAGGTAAACTACCAAACCGTATCTATAGATTGCAACTAAGCTGCGACCCTCAAGCAATTCACTTATGCCGGATAATGATTTATTATCCGGTAGTTTTTTTAAAAAAAATTTTCACACATCTCAAAAACATTTCATATTCGAAGAATTGTAGCATCGATGTAACTAGCTGTAGCTTCATTACCGAACGAAATTTATTTTTATAAACTCCAAGTCGGTGAATATTTAGAAACAAAGAAGATGATTCTTCTTCGTTAAACTCAAACACTTAAATTTAAAGGACTTCAAAGTAAAATCTCTTATTGCTGCATCAACACAATAATAGGTGGATTCTTAATATTAAAAACAATATATTGATTTTACGCAATCGTTTTCGGCATATCTTTTTAATCAGAATATATCTTTCTTAAAAAATAAATTTAATCTCAGGGCGTAGAAAGGAAAAGGAAATGAGGTCACAGAACCCATTCACCAATCGGTTTGTTTTGTCGTTTTTGATTTTCATTCTGTTACTAAATTCCACACTAACAATTGCCCAGTGGGATGTAGTAATGAATTTCCAGCCCTTCCCATCACCATACATTGGAGACTGGGAAAGTAACCCTACTATTGGTTCACTTAATATTACAAACAATACATCTTCACAAGCTGATGTACTAATTTATTTAACCATTTCTCATAGCAGCATCGGAGTTATTGCCAGCGGAAACAGTGAGCCCATCACAACATTGCCGGGAATTCCAACTCAAATTAATTCTGATAAATTTATTGACTGGAACACAGTAACATACAATGCAAGCTTACAAGATCAAATTATTCAAACCGGCAGGCTGCCCGAGGGAGAATACGACGCTTGTATTACTTTGAAAGATCTCAACGGAACCATTTTAAAATCAAACTTATGTGTTCAGTTTAATATTGTTTATCCTTCACCGCCTTCATTATTCTATCCTGCTGATGGTGATCAGCTTATATCAAATTATCCGATATTTACATGGACACCAGTTCAGGTTCCTCCAGACTATCAGCTAAGATACATAATAAAAATTGCGGAAATACTTCCTGGCCAGACACCCAATCAAGCACTGCTTGCAAATACTCTACAATATGAAGACGACAATCTTCTAACCACAAATATGCAGTATCCTGTAAGCGCATTGCCGCTTGAGCCAGGGATGACTTATGCCTGGCAAGTACAGGCTGTGGATCAGAATGGGTTTCCACCATCTGACAACGAAGGTAAAAGTGAGATATGGACTTTTGTTATGCCTAATGAATCAGTCCATGATTCAACCTTCCAAGCCACTCCATTATCTATTGAAATCGCACCTAGTGCTGTTGGCCCGTTCAGTAATTTTGAAAGCTCTTCTTTCGATAGTGTTGCAAACCGATTAGAGCCATACAAATTATCAGGTGGAACAGTTGCACTGCCTATGAACTCTCTATCCGGTACAAAGGAAATGATTTTTGACAAGATTATTATTGCAGCTGCAAGCAGGGGCATCTACATCGATCGTCAGAAGAAATCCATTGCCATAAAAGGAAGTTTAACGAGAGATGGAAGAACGTATGAAGTTCTATTTGTAGCTGCCTGGGGTACTCGCCACGATCCTCGTAATAAGGCAATAATTTTAAAAGGGCCTCTGCTATCACGTTTATTCCCCAATGTTCTTAGCGGCCTTACAGAAGAATACCTGATGTTCTCTCTTGCTGATTTCGACCTAAAGATATCGGATTACCCGGATTCAGTAAAAAATTTCTTTGGTGATGAGAAAGGAGTTGAGTTAAAACGCGGCATAAATTTTCTGGGAAAGTTTGACCTGCATAATACCCCAAGAATTGCCGACTTAATGAAAACTCTTAGAGTTAAAGAACCTAGTGTTGAGTTGAAAGGTTATGTTAGTCAAAATGTTAATTGGGTGTTCTCATCAAGAGAAAAATTGAGTAGAGAGAAAACTACTGAAATGTCATTAAGTGCAGGCATTCCTCTCACCGATTCACTTACCAGCTGGATGCCGGAAGCTGATGCTGAACTAGAATTTTCATGGGAACACAAAAAAACAATTGGAGCGGATTCAGCTGAAAATAAATTTACTCCAAAACTAACTCTTCAATCAAAACTCACATTTCCATTTCTTAGAAATGCTACACGCCTAGCCGATACTATAGGAGTCAAAGGATCAATTGCAATTGATATTGATGCTGAAGGTTCTCATGAATGGGTTGCAACATTAGAAACCAGTGATATTCTTAATTTCCCTAAGTTTGAAAATGTGTTCAAACTCCATGCACCTCAAATTGAATGGAACATAACTAAAGGCACAGTGAAATTCGAGAGTAACTTTGATTTTGGAAGGTATGAAAATGCTGGAAAGATAGGAATAGAGCTTAGTAAGAACAAGAAAAGTACTTTGGATACAACTGGGCTACAAGCTACAACTAATCCAACAACAGGGTCCCCTGGCTCTAAGGACAGCACGAAGGTACCTTTTGGTGGAGTTCCAACTCCTTTCAAACAGGCAGAGTTACTTACACTAATGAATAAAGGAAGTAATGAACCACTTAGCCATGGGGAAAAGTCAAAAAGTTCTGCAGCGGATAGTGCTGGAAAATCGGAAAAGAAATTAGAAGTAAAAGTAACAGCAAGTTTCTCTCAATCTGCACTTAAAGCTTTTCGGTTATTGGAGATAATTAGAACTGCACTAAACCTTAAAGAAAATCTTTTCGGGGATATTAATAATTATCCCGCGATAAGGCATGCTGTGCCTCCACTTAAAAATCCGCCAAAAGATATTACGGATTTCTTAAACAATCTTCCTGCACTTGATGAACTTTCAATGTCATTTAGTCCGCAATTTCCCGGATCGATGGTAATAAAGGGAAGAATGACTTATCAAAATTCTTCAACGGATATTTTAATATCTAGAGCTGAGTCGTCTTCAAAGAGAGGTTTCTTACTAGGTTTGGAACCTCAAAATTGGTCTATTAAAAACTACTTCCCGGATTTTTCATTGCCTGGAATTAACAATTTAACTCTTTCAAATGTTGCTTTAGTTTTCAGTAATGTAGAAGGAGTAATGCCCTCTTCTGCATTAACTAATGAAGAGTTGGAGTTCTATTCTAAGGCATACGGCAAAGACAATTTTACTGTTGTAATACAACCAGGCCTCAATATCATAGCAACAATTCCATCAAAGAACCTAACTAACGATAAACTTGTTCCACTCATGAAAAAACTTGGTATCCAACAAGGAAATATTTTGCTTGAAGGAAGTCTTGGAACAAAAATAAAAGATATCTACTTGCTTGCCGAATTTCCTTCGATGCATCCGGAAGGTTCTCCGGATTGGTTTAAGTCCGGCCAAATGGCAATTGAGTTAACCGGTTTACCTTCCATTGGGCTTGCAGGAGTTTTGAATGTTAAGATTAAAGATGATGATGTATCCTTTATAGTAAAAACTAAAGCTGGACGTGATGGTTTAATCCTTTCCGGCGGAATGATTACACAGGAAGGATGGAATTCTCCTTTTGGTATTCAATGGCTTACACTTAATAAAGTTGTCTTACTATTAGGGATTACGCCATCAGGAAGTGTGCAGTTAGGTTTTGAAGGCGATATGATCGTTGGCGAAAAGGATATTCATACGGCAGTTCTTGTTGCACTTAATTCCGTAACAGGTGTCCCGACAAATTTTATGTTAGATGCAAAAAGCGATGCAGGATTTGGAGTTTCGGACTTAGTAAAACTTAAGCATAAAATTGCAGAAGCACATTCTCCAGGTTCACCTGCAATACCATTAGACAATTTTCCGCCTCTTTACATAAAGGATGCGAAACTCAAGTTTGCTCCTAAAGATAGCCCCGAACTGGATATCTCCCGCGGTATGACTGTAGGAGGACTTCTTCAGTTAAAACCTTCATCAGGTTCCTCTATTAAAGACATTGCCAGTGTGTTATTTGATGTAGGCGATGATGGACTAATAGCAAGAGCAAATATTGATTCTTTTTCTTTAGGTCCGGTAAAACTTCAAGAAGCTAATATGGATCTGACCTTAACAAGAAGTGAGCAGTATTTTAAACTTGCCGGAAGAAGCGACTTAGGATTCGCAAATGCAAATATTCAGATGAATCTTACTAAGACCAATGTCCTTTTTAATGCTGATACAAAAATCTTTGATGCCTTTCAGGTCGATATGAATGCGATTGGAAATTTGAATTTATCAAAACCAGCATTTAATATACATGGAAAAATGAAAAATGATTTTAATGGTGTATTAGCAAAAGAGCTGCAACAAGTTATAAATGAAGTAGTTGCAAATAAAGTAACTGAAGCAAAGACCGCATCTGAAAAAGCAGATAAGCAATATCAAAATGCCGTAAATGCTCGCCAGGCTGCACGAAAACGTTGGGCTAACACACCGGTGCTTCCACGTAACGCAAAGAAGTCAGCCCGCAACGCCTGGGAATCTGCCATCGCAAAAGCATCAAAACTTTTAGTAGTAAAAAAATTGGAGGATGGAAAATTACGTAGATGGAACCTAGCTAGTAATCTTGTGAACAAGCTGAGTCAACAAACCGGTTCTAACAGTTTTATCAGTATTCGAAGAGCTGAATTTGATGCTGATCTTATAAAATTAAAAACAGGCGCTGTGAAGATGTTTGATATTGATGCTACAGTGCAAGATCATGACTACAATCTTAAAATCAGTGACTGGAACTTTAAAAACATGAAAGCCAGCGTAAGAAGCGCTGCACAAATTATTGCAGACAAACTTTTTGAGTCAAATCAGTGAAAGTAACAGTTAGTAAATTATGAAAAAACTGATACTCACAGTTGCAATATTTTTTAATTTTTGTGTTACCGGATTTTCACAAAGCGGTTTTCCTAATTTTCTGCAGGGCTTAAATGGAGAAGCGGTTAAATTAAGTGGAGATATTGAAACTTATGGTGAACTCTATAGCATCTCCGGTAGAGAGCGAAGGAGGCCATCAAGTACAGCAAGACTTTTTTTTCGTCCCACACTTTCAATTTACGATTTGATGTCGGTATCATTTAATTTCCTCCTTTCTACGCAGGGCAATTCACGGTCTTTTCAGCACCAAATAAATCAAATTAATCAATTTGGAATACAGCCAAAGTGGGGATGGGGATATGCAAATGCCGGTGATTTTTCTGAAGTATATTCTCCTTATACACTTAACGGTATCCTCGTTAGGGGAGGCAGCGTAACAATTAATCCGGGATTACTTAGGTTTTCGGCAATAGGAGGCTATACTAGAAGAACAAATACATTTGGAGGAACCGGAAAATTTGATCGTTACTTATATGGAGGAAAAATTGGCGTTGGAAATAAACAGTCATTTTTTGATGTCATATTTTTGAGGGTTAGAGACACACCATCAAAGTTTCAAATTGTTGTGCCGGATTCGATTCCAACCTTGGATTCCACTCAGGTAGGAACAATTTCCAATGATTACCAAGATACACCGCAGGAAAATCTTGTCTTTGGAATTGCAACATCATTAAAAATGCTGGGAGATGCAGTCAATCTTCATGCTGAAGTAAATGGAAGTGCGTATACAAGAGATATGACTTCGAGCCGCATTAATCAAGTAAAAGTTCCATCAATCATCAGTAGCCTTTATACGCCTAGACTAAGTACTAACTCAGATTATGAATACAATCTTAAAATGAATTTTAATTTATCTCCAGCCACTTTAAGGTTAGGCTACAGATATATTGGCCCTGGTTACAAATCGCTTGGAGTTGCATCTTTAATAACTGACCAGCGTGAAATCTCATTGGGGACAGGAGTTCGTTTTTCAAAATGGTCTGTGATGCTTAATTGGTCAAGACAAAATGATAATCTGCTTAATCAAAAACTAAGTACAACTGTCCGGCAAGCCTTTGGTAGTAACCTTATGTTTAGGCCCTTAGATATTTGGAGTATGGGAATAACGGGCAACATTCTCACCATGCGTAACTATTTAAATCAACCAACCAATCTAGTTGATTTCTATACGCTCAGTCTTGGAACTACACACATGGTTATATTGGCTCGGGAGGGGTTGTTTAGAAATGCGTCGTTAAGTTATGTATTCCAAAAATCTAAAGATAATAATCCTTTAAGATCACAAAACGGTTTTACCTCAAATATAATTACCTCAAATGTTTTATTAGTCCCTGAGGAAAATTTATCTATCCAGCCATCTGCAAGTATTGTTGCTTCAAAAATCGGGATTCAGCTACTAGCATATACTGAAACACTTTCAACAACAGCACGTTATAGGGCGCTTGCAAATAAGCTTATTGCGTCTCTAACTATTGGGCTAACTAGATATAAATCGGTAGCATCACTGCAAACAAACCTTTCTGCATTTTACCGATTAACAGACTTCAACACTATAACCGTTTCTTTAAGAAGGAACGGATTCCAGACTTATAATAAATATGGTGTAGATTACAGTGAATATATCGCAAGCATAACAATGACACAAAAACTTTAAAGAATAAAGATATAGATACTGCCCTCACCCTAAAATCTTTAATCAAATTTTAAATTCCATACGGAATCTATTTTAAAAGGATCATTTTTTTTGTTTCACTTAATGAGCTTACAGTTAATCGATAGAAATATACTTCGCTAGGAAGAGACGAATATCGAGGTATCTCTACAGCGTTAAATTCAACTTCATAATTCCCGGCTGCTGCTTTTTGTCAACAAGTGTTGTCACTTCGTTCCCGGGAATATCATAAACCTTTAATGTCGTTTGTAGAAGGCGCATAGATCCGCCTCCCATATTGGGAACTGAATAGCTTATTTTAGTTGTGGGATTAAATGGATTTGGATAATTTTGTTCTAGAGAAAATTTAAATGGAACATTTATATTTACTTTAACTATATTTGAATACTTGTACGCCCCACTTAAATCAATTTGCTTTAGCCTGTAATAATACATTCCATCTTTTAAATCTGAATCATAATATTGATACGAATTTGTATTTGTAGAATTTCCATGTCCATTTACAAAATCAATTTTTTCCCAGCTTTCTGTTGATTGATTACTGATGACTTATCAATCTCAAATTCGAAGTTATTTATCTTTGTAGCTGTTGTCCAATTTAATCTCACTTTATTATTTTCAAAATTAGCTGTAAAAGAGCAAGTTCTACAGGAACTATATCATTATTTAAATAACGAACTAAAGAGAAAACTCCATATTGAGATGTTGTGCTATTGGAGCTTCCACCAGTAATAATCCTATCGCCTTGTAGTATTAAATCATCACCTTGATCATCCGATAATCCAATGTTAGTATTTATTTTACCATCCCCAGTTCCAAATGTATAATCCAAAGTTCCATCGGTGTTAAGGCGAACCAAAGCTTTGTCATCATTGCTTCCGTTTACAGCAGTTTTACCAACAGCAATAATTTTTCCATTCGATTGAATTTTTACTGAATAGCATTGATCAATATGGGCGAATAATTATTCGTCCTGCCATAAGTAATTGTTTTACTTAATATTTAATATAACCGTCTTGCAATTTCATTCACCACGTACTCCGCATCTCTTTCTGTCCCATGTATCATTGCAGAAGATAATGAATAAAGAAAATGTAATCCTGTAAAATATAATCCGGGTTCATTTTTTATGATGCCGCGTACCTGCATCGGCTCTCTATCCTTAAAGACAGGGATGTCAATCCATGAGAATGATGGATGAAAGCCCGTGCACCAAACTACGTTTTTTACTTTAACTATTTCATCATTCTCTAATAATGGAAGTCCATCTTGAACACCGATAACTTTTGGAACCCGCTTAATTCCTGCAACAACAAATTGCTTGGGTTTATTTCTAATTAAAGGGCCTCCCATAGAGGTTAATTTTGGACGAACTTTTCTTCCTATTGGTGTACTGGTTGATAGTACTCTATGAAATAAAAACCGTATTACTAATCTTATTAGAATCGCTTGAGCAATTGTGCTTTCTATATTGAATGGGAGATGCCCCGTATCTCTTCCTGATAACCAAACTTTATGATTATTTTTTGCTGCCTCAAGTGCTAATTCAGACCCTGAATTACCGGCACCAACAACAAGCACATTTCCTTCTTGAAATTGATCTGGGTTGCGGTAATCATAAGAGTGTAATTGTACAATGTCTGGATTAAGATTTTTAGCAAAATCCGGTATCTTTGGATTTTGGTAATTTGACATTGCGACCACAACATGTTCTGCTTGAAAATGTCTTTCTCCCGCAGTTATGCAATAGTAATTTCCTTCTCTTGAAAGCCCATCCACTTTAATTTCTGTTTGAACTGGCAGATCAAATTGTTTTGCATAATTTTCTAAATAATCAGCCATTTCATCTTTTGTGGGGAATGAATTCGGAGGAGCTGGGAAAGGCATTCCAGCTAGTCCGTCAAATTTGGCTGGTGTAAACAAGTGAAGAGAATCCCATCTTTTTCTCCATGAATCTCCAACTCGTTTGTTTGCATCAAGAATTACAAAAGGGATGTTATTTTTCTTCAAAAAATATCCTACGGATAAACCCGCTTGTCCAGCACCAATAACAACAACTTTAATTTTTTCTGTTTCATGTTCTTTCATTTTAACCTCCTATTTTTAATTGGCAAAATAGAAGGTAAAAACAGTTAATGAATCAGAGGTACTACGTATTTAATTTTTATCAGCACGTAATTATAGATAGGACAATTCGTCATGTTCATTTTTTTCTAATTTAAATTCATATTTTACTTCAGCCGAAAAAATTTACTGAGATTAAATGAGCCATCTTTTTTTATTCAGAACATTTCTATACTTTTGGAAATATAAAAATTTAACTCTATGAAAAAACAAACTTATGCAAACTTAGCCCGAATATTTTCTTCTTTATCGGGAGAGACAAGAATAACTATTTTAAAAATTATTAGAGATAAACAATTAAGCTGCTCGGATCCACAGAATGCCGATTTGTCAGATAGCTGCTGCAGCGTTAGTGAAATCGCCAAAAAGCTGAATACACCAATTTCAACCGTTTCGTATCATATCAAAGAATTAAAACACACTAGTCTCATAAATACATTTAAAAAAGCGAAGAATGTTTACTGTGCAATTAACACTGAGACGACGGGGCAATTAGCTGAATTTTTTAAAACAATTAGTGAAGATATTGTTAATATAAATCCGCCTAAGTAAATATCAATTTATTTTTTATTGCAAAGGAAGCGGCAAAAGCACGGGCGGATTTTCCTGATATCCCTAATTTGCTGTAAATGTTAGTAAGATGTTTTTCGACTGTACGGATACTTAAAAAAAGTTTTTCTGCAATCTCTTCATTATTTTTCCCTTCTGAAATTAATCTTAAAATTTCTAATTCTCTTCCCGTAAATTCATATTTGTTTTTTGATGAATCAATTAAGTTATTTTTGTATAAATTTTTAAGAGTTTGTTTTGCTTTTTCAAAATCTTTTTCTGCCCCAAGCTCTTTAAACTTAGCTCCAGCCAAGTTTAATTCTCCTTCAGCTTGAGCTGGCCTGTCTTGCTTAATTAGCACTTCTGCTAGATCTATTCTATTTCTTGATGATTCGAAAGGAAGTTTTATTTTATCGAAAATATCTATAGCATCTTCAAAATTTTGTCTTGCTGTTTCATATTCTTTAATTACTGATTTAAAAAGGCCATTTGCACTGAGAAATGCAGCTTTTAAAGGAAGAGTATCTATACTTTCAGCTATATTATTTAATTCATTTAGTATTTGTTGAGCTTCTTCAATATTCCCCAGCTTAATATAAATTCGCAAAAGCAGTTCAATTCCTACAGTTCTTTCGGCTTTTTCTTTAACAAAAATTCTGCGCAAATATTTTTGAACTAAATCTAATGCTTTATCATATTCCCCTTTATCATAGTAAAGTGCAGAAAGAAATAACGGTTTAAGCGGATGTGATTCAACTTCGTTTAATAACTTTTCTGCTTCATTCCATTTGCCTTGCCTTCTCTTTAAATCAGCAAGTCTAACATTACAAGCATTAATTGAGACAGGCCTTAATGCTTTTAATTCTGAAACAGCAGACAACAATTCTTCTTCAGCTTCCGTCCACTTCCCTTGTGATATTAATACTCCGGCATATTTCATTTTGCAATTTGCAAACATGGCTTTAAATCTCCATTTTTTGCAAATTTCTTTTACATTGTTGCACCATTGACTAGCTCTTTCATAATCGCGGACACGTTCGCAGGCATCAATTAAAAAGCAGCAAGTAACAGTTGTTATATTAATATCAGATTTTTCAGAAGTTGTCGCCAGCAATGTTGCCTCATCAAGCAGAGGCATGCCCTCAGAGATTTTTCCTTCAACAACTAAAATAAATCCCTTTAATGCTCCGGCAAGCATTTCTCCATCAATATAACTATGAGATTTGCTTAGTGTTAATGATTCATCTAGAAGTTGAAATGCTAGTTCTGTATTCTTGTCGACTTGAAAAGCCCACCTGGCCTTTAAGATCTTCATTAAAGCATGTTCCCATGATTCGGGCAGACCTTCAAGCAGACTCTCGGCTCTTTTAAACCAGCCGCTTGCTATTGCAAATTCACCCTTGAATTCAATATAATCAATTCCTATCCAGCAAGCATTTCTCGCCGCACCAAGCAGGTCTTCTTTTTCTAAAAATAGATTATAAGCTTTTGTACGAAACTCAAAGACACTTGCTGTGTCATTAAGCCACCAGCAGGCCCAGGCAAGTTCTTCCAAAACATCAGGCGAAGCATCTATTTTAACCGCTTCTTCCAGACATTCTCTTGCTTTTTCCCATTCACCCATGGATAAAGCCTGGCAACCAATTTCAAAAGGTTCGTTTTTCATTTTAAATCTATTATTAAAACTAATTTTTACAGAAGTGGATATGGATGGAAAATATTAAAATATCTGATTAACGGAAAGTATTTTTAATAGTTATAATTTGAAAGAACAAATCAGATTTGTTCTTTCAAATAAATTACCCATTAATTACAGCGAAATTTGCTATTATTTCAGTAAAATCATCTTTTTTGTTTGAATAAAATTACCGGCTTTTAGCCGATAGATAATACACTCCGCTTGCCAAGTCTGGTTGCATTAAAAGTTACTTCATAATTGCCCGGGGCTTTTGTTTCATTAACCAAGTGTTGCAACTTCTCTTCCAAGCATATCATACACTTTTAACTGTAAGGGCACAGCGCGCTGTGTCCCTACAGGGATAGAATATTTTATTGTTGTGCTGGGGTTAAACGGATTGGGATAATTCTGCGAAAGCTTAAAGCTCTGTTGGTTCTTTACTCATTTTATCATTAACTCCTGTTACTAAATCACTAAGGTTATATACATTCGCCCAAATATCATATCCAACTCCCGGCTCATGATTATCTGCCCACACATTAAAAATTTTATTGTCTTTGAAAGCAATATCTTGGTTTATTTGATCTCTCTCTTGAGATATTGTTGCATGCATAATATCTGTAAGCGGAGTTAAGTCTGAATTGATATAATCTGAAACTCAAATCATAGAATGAATTAGTCAATAGATCCATTCGACTTACTCCATGAAATAGCAAACTCTCCGTTATCCTGCATACTTACTGCTGGTGCACCGTATGCCATGTAAGAATCTGAAACTGCCATATTTGAATCTACTTTTTCAAATGAATCAACCGACCCAATGTTTTTATATTTCTGAAAATATATTCCACTTTGATTTCTGTAATCATACCATGCAACCATACAATCTCCCGCTGGATTTACAGATATATCTGGGTCATATTGAGTGCTTAATGAATTATCGTCGTTAACGACAATTCCAGAATCAAGCTGTTCTCCAGCACTGTTAAATCGCTCCAGAAAAATATCATAGTTATTATTTTTATAGCTATGGTAAGTAATTGCGAAATTTCCAACCGAATCAATCCCGGCTTTGGGTGGGCCGTTATATGAAGTAGTGTCATTGGTTACCAGGAAACAATCTTTAGCTATGCTGCCATCTGCGTCAAATTTTTTAGCCACGGTATAATATACATTGCTAAATCTTTTTTGCCAGGTGACCACAGCTTCTCCATTGCTGTTTGAACATACATCTGTAGAATATACATCGCCTTTTCTATCAATAGATGAAATAAAAAATGTGTCTCCTATTTTTTCACCGGTTTTAAAATATTTTTGCCCTAAAACTTCATATTGGTTATAAGTATTACGGGAATATTCTCTCCAAACTAAAAGAAAGTTCCCGTCCTTCAATTGTGCAATACTAGGATTGTACTGGGAATTTTTGTCATCATTATTTACATTAGTTCCCAAAGGATTACCTTCGGCATCATATCTTTGAAAATATGTTTTGTAATTCCTATCTCTTTTATCAGTCCATACAATTACAAAACTCCCGTCATCCATAACAGCAAGTGTAGGGTCACTTTCTGTACTTGATAATGAATCCATATCCACTCTAATACTAGCATTGATGGGCTGTTCAGTTGAGTCAATTAACCTGGATAAAATTCTATATTGTGTTGGTTCTCCATAATCCAACCAGGCGGAAATTAAATTATCGGAATCATTCATTGCGCATGCTATAGGGCTTTTAGTGGAAGTTAATTCATCTTCAGAAACCTTGAAATTAGCACCCGAAAATTTATTATCTACAAATTTTTGTGAATAAATTTGTGCGTATTTATTTCTATAATCATACCAGGTTGCTATAAAATTTCCAGATGAATCTGCGGCAACGCAAGGTGAATAAGCAGAATAATCACCTTCTTCGTTAATTACAAAATTAGAGTCTATCTTCTCCCCGATTGAATTTAATAATTGCCCAACTATCTCATAATAATTGTTACTATTATTTTTTCTATACCAAACAACTGCAAATCCTGAATCACTCGTTGCCGTTTGCGGATAGTAATTGTTACCAGAACTATAGATTGAATCGCTTACTTCAATCTGGGGAGAAAGTATATTGTTATCTTTATCCCTTACTATGGATTCTGGAGCAAAAAATCCGTTTTTGTAATAATACCAGGTCGCAATAAAAGCTCCGTTTTTATTTATTGCTACGTCGGGACTATAATTTGAAACTCTTTGTGAATCAGTATTTACAATGAAATTATTTCCAATTTTATTTCCATTCTTGTCCAATTTCTGGCCATAAATATCATATAAATAACCATTTCTTTCGTCGCTCCAAACCACGATAAACTCTTTACCATTTGATGCAATAGCCGGATTGGTTTGATATGAAGTAATATTTTCATCATTAATTATGAAATTGTCTCCGATAAAATTTCCGTTTTCATCTATTAGTTGGCCATAAATAGCGTACCCATGACGGCCATCAGCCCAGACAACTAAAAATTGATTGTCTTCGTTATATGAAACATCTGCGAAATTATAATTGTTATTAGTCTCCGGGCTATTAACTTTCATATTTCCACCAATCAATTCACCATCAGCGTTTTCTAATTGAGCATAGATATTTGGTGTTCCTTCCCTGTAATCATACCATACAACCATGGAAATGTTGTTATTGTTTATTGCAGTTCTAATTAAATATTTTACCGAGTTTCCACCTTGTTCGTTTACTCTAAAGTCTTTAATAAAAGGAGTTTTACTTTGGCCATAAATTGCATTAATTAAAATGAAAAGGAATATGGTAAGAACATAAAAACGTCTTTTTAAACTATTCATAGTTTTAGCCTTTCAAACAAAATATTTTTGGGGATTTATACTATAACGCAAGAAAATCTTCCTAGTAAGTGATAACATTGAGTTGAAATTATTTTTGTTGAAGTAATTTTTGACGAAGTTATTTTAATAAAAAGATATTTTTCTTTAGATTTTAAAACAAAAACTTATTGTAATAATAATATGAACTATGAACACAAAGCATCCGTTACTCAAATAAAAGAAAGATTTGATAATGACGTTGAAAGGTTTTCAAATCTTGAGACAGGGCAGTCGG
Organism: uncultured Bacteroidota bacterium; assembly: GCA_963777515.1. Taxonomy (GTDB): domain Bacteria; phylum Bacteroidota; class Ignavibacteria; order Ignavibacteriales; family Ignavibacteriaceae; genus CAVSWT01. Next base: position 381,063 of record CAVZQU010000008.1, on the reverse strand, counting down.
CAACGATTGATGCACCATTAGCAATGGAACTTATTACTCAAGCGGCTTTTCATACAACTAAAAATATTAAACATGTTTTGGACATTGGATGTGGGGCTGGAAACAATACTATTAAGCTTTCTCAATATATCTCCCCTTTTGACTGCGACCTTGTTGACCTCAGTCTGCCGATGCTGGAAAAAGCAAAGGAAAGAATTTTGGAAGTAAATCAAGGGAAAGATAAAAATATATCAAGGTGATTTTCGTACAATTGATTTACCTGAAAATAAATATGATGTAATTCTTGCAGCAGCAGTATTGCATCATTTGCGGGATGATAATGATTGGGAAACAACATTTCAAAAAATTTATAACTTAACTGCTCCCGGCGGAAGTGTTTGGATTTCGGATTTAGTTTTTCATGAAACTGAAAATGTTCAAAAAATGATGTGGGAACGATACGGAAATTATTTAACAGAACTCGGCGGAGAAGATTATAAGAAAAAAGTTTTTGATTATATTGATAAAGAAGATTCTCCCCGGCCGGTAACTTATCAATTGGATTTACTCCGCAAAGTTGGTTTTAGTCATGTTGAACTGCTGCATAAGAATTCATGCTTTGCGGCGTTTGGAGGAATAAAGGAAAAATGAAACCGCGAATAGAAATTATGCCAGAAAAAAAATTTATTGGCAAAAGGATTAAAATGTCTTTCGCTAATAATAAAACATTTGAATTGTGGCGCAACTTTATGTCTCACAGGAAAGAAATTAAAAACGTAATCGGCATTGAACTCTATTCAATTGAAATTTATGATCCGCTCTTCTTCAATAATTTTAATCCTAACATGAGAATTTGAAAAATGGGCTGCAGTTGAAGTAACTGATTTTAACTTTGTTCCTGATGAAATGGAAACTATTGTCACTCCTACAGGACTGTATGCAGTATTCATTCACAAAGGCCCTGCAAGCGAAGGGAAAAAGACATACGAATTTATTTTCGGTGTTTGGCTGCCGGAATCTGATTATGAATTAGATAATCGCCCTCACTTTGCTGTAATGGGAGAAAAATATAAAAACAACGCTCCAGATTCTGAAGAAGAATTATGGATCCCGATTGAGAAAAAAAGACCCCCCAAACCTCCTCAAGGAATCGCTTGGAAAGGCAGGCTTTAATACAGTTCAGAATTAACATATATGCTATTTTTATAGTTCTTCAAATTTGTTAAATTGAAAATCCAACAACTCTAAAAAGTTCATTAATACGCTAAACATCTGTTAAATAATTTTTATTTCTCTATTAAAGAGTGAAGGGATAACAATTTGAAAACAAAGATTATTTTAGCTGCAATTATTTTCAACTTCTTTCCCATCATAATATTTGCGACAGGAATTTATTAAAGTAGCTTCTGATGGCTGGCATTTTGAAACAGCTTCTTCACACAAAACATTTATTCCATTTGGAGTTAATTATTACGACCCGAATACTTATCATTCGGATCCATATGTAGCTTATGATGTAATTGGCAAATTTGATTCAGCACGAACTGACAGGCAGCTTGCAAAGATCGCCGGATTAGGAGCTAACATAATCCGTATTTTTTTATCTCCTGTTGTTTTTGAACCGCAATTATTTCAATTAAAAGAATCGAGCTTTAAAACTTTGGATACACTCATTACAGTATCTAAAAAAAATAATCTTTATATAATTTTTGATTTGCTTGATACCTGGGAAGGCGAACCTTCATGGCAAAGCTGGGAATATTTTGCTGATGATCAAACCATACAAGGTTTTGAATATTTTCTAAAAGCAATTGGAGAACGTTATAAAGATGAACCGACAATATTTTCGTGGGATTTACTAAATGAACCGGAAGTTCGCGGGCCGGATTCTGGCATAATGGGAGATTTATTTGGTGTATGGATTCGTTTTAAATATGGTACTGAAGACAGTCTTAAAAGTGCATGGAGTGATTATCCTTTATCAGGCGAATCCTGGCAACAAATTAAAACTCCATCTTACAATAACTTTGTTGATCAGGAATCATACGGCAGCAACGTTTTTATGACTTTCAACTTTTCCGGGAAGACATTTCTTACAACTGGGTACGCCGATTAACAGATGCACTCCGCTCAACGGATAAAAATCATATGGTAACAGTTGGCCTTGATCAACATTCAGTACCATTTAAGCCTGATGGAACTTTTTATAAAACTTATACAGCATTTAATCAGCATAAAATGGGACCTCTATTAGATTATACTTCTATACATGGATATAATTGGTGGGGGGAATATGTTAATGAATTTATTGAAGGATTACTTCGATATTCTTATGTGAAGAAGCCGGTAGTATTAGAAGAATTTAATTTAACAGAATTGAACAATTCTTTAAAATCAATTCAACGCTCCGGCTCAGGCTGGCTTCAATGGGCTGCATTTGCATCCCAGGCTGATTGGGAATCTTGCCTTTTTGATTCAAGTGAAAATATAACTTCTATCGGAACAGCATTTAAAAATATTGCAGATTCGGTTAAAGAATATGCTTCTTCACGTCCACAGGATACACAATTAATTGACATGGATTTAAAAGATGTGTTGGTTTCCCGAATGGCGCAGGACACTGTTTACCGCAAATATGTAAAGGCGGTTCATGATAGGCAAAGTCCGGCAGGATTTAATGTTATTAACTTTCAGCTTCCTCAATTTTTAAAAATGAAAGTTCCAGCTGAAAACGAGAAAATACAAATTAGTGCTAATATACAATTACAATGGGATATTATTAATTGGAATATACTTTATAAAGCAACTGTAGATTTGAAATTATCAAGAGATGCTGGTAACAACTGGGAAACAATAACTGCCAACACTACAAATGATGGTTCATACAACTGGTCGGTTACAGGACCAGCAAGTGATTCATGTATTATTGCCGTAGTTGATCATAATGACAGCACTGTTTTAAGTACACAAAATTTCAGCATTTCTTCTGCTACTGCTGTCGAATCATCAAACAATAAACTCCACCAAAAATATTCTCTTGAGCAAAATTACCCGAATCCTTTTAATCCATCTACAACAATCAGTTGGCAGTTGCCAGTAAACAGCTGGCTGACTTTGAAAGTTTTTGATGTTTTAGGAAGTGAAGTAATAACTTTAGTTAATGAATATAAACAGGCAGGAAATTATAATGTAAAATTTGAAGGCAGTAAATATCCAAGTGGTTTATATTTTTATCAATTAAAGGCCGGTAATTTTGTTCAGACAAAAAAAATGGTGCTATTACGTTAATCAAACTTTTAAGATTAGTGCTGCCAAAAACTATGGTTAATCATTGAAGTTATTTTAAAACAGAATGCCTCTTTCAAATCGATAATTAAATGTAAATTTTAATAGGCAAAGATACTGGTAATTCTTAAATAATTATGTTACTATAATTAGCGTAACGCACTTTCCCTTATGAAATTAATAACATTCATTGACGAAGTAATTAGAAAGGAATAAATATGAAAATGCTTTTTTATTTACTTACCGTAATATTCATAGTATCTTCCTCAATAGTTATTGCACAGAACAAAACCTCTTTAGCAGATGAAATTAAAAAAGAAATTGATACCCAGGGAATTGAAACCGCAAAAAAATATTTTGCCGACCAATATAAATCTCATAAGGACTTATACAAAGTTGATATGAAAGCTATTTCAAATCTTAGCAGAGATTATTCTAAAGCGGGCAATCTTGAAGCAGCAGGCGCTGTAATGGCTATTGCATCTCCATTTATAAAGGATATTGTTTCATCCAATTTAAGTAAAATGAACGTAATGACTAAATCCGGGGAACAAAATGATAAAAATGAAAAGAACACTAACAAAAAGGAAAAATTTAAAAGTAAAGAAAAGCCAGAACATGATTTCGGAAAAGCTCGTAATGATTTGGATCGTTTTACAGGGATTTATGGTGATCCGAATGAAACCAATAAAACCCGCCGATTATGGGTTAGGAAATCATGCGATGGTTATTTAGTTATTGGGGCTCTTTGGGGTGATGCATCTCCATGGTGGATGAAATCAGAAAGTGATAAAGTTTTTACTTATTCAGATTCATTTAGTAATATAAAAATAGAATTTGTCATGGGTAATGATAACAAAGCACTTAAGATGAATCATGATCTTTCTTTTATGATAACACCTCTTGAAAGGCTTGAACCTATTCCTGATAATTGGGAGCCTTGTATAAAAAGAACTGAACAATGATTTATATTCTTTTAAATTCTCTAATTCAATTTTCTAAAGAGACCATGAAATAAAAATACTGCACAAAAGAAAATGAAAAATCCAATAATAGAGATAATTGGTATCATCTATCTTTGTATTGTACATTCTTTCTGGATATATTCTTTTTATAAAGGAAAGAAAATTGTTAAATATTTAACGCTTTATCATCCGATGAAATGGGAAGAACTTGGGAAACCCCGCCCTAATTATTTGAATTCTGCAGCTATTCGTAAATGGAAAAAGTTGATTTCACAAAAGGGATATGTCTTGCTTAATGACAAAAATTTAACTAGCCTTTGCGAGACACAAAAAAGGTTGGAAAGGAATACTGTAATTTTAACTGCAAGTTTTTTTGCTATTTTCGGCGGAATAGCCTTTTGGTTTAAATATTTCAAATAGCCATTAGTTAAAATTGAATGTAAATATTGCCAAACAAACTAAGCCTATTTTAAAATAGCCAATTCGTTCTATTGCCTATCTACTTGCCTTTATCGACATTTCTTTGCTTCAAAAAAAATTTAATGAAAAAGGAAACATTTATGAAAAAATTATTAGTGGTAATCCCCGTTCTTTTTTTACTTTTCGGTTTTACTATTAGCCGGGTGATAAATCAAAAAATGCAGGATATCCTAAAACAAATTCAATTTTCTGATGATGGTGCAAAGGGCATGATATTCAATAACAGCACCGGCCCTTCATTTTATTATCCAAATCCACTTAAACTAAAGGATCTTGCATCCAAGGACAAAGCAGCATTAGTGTCTGTAATTGGAAATTACGTTAAATCGTATGTTGCTTCGGATGATTTTTTACAAAAGTACAAACAATATAAAGAAGAGCAGAAACCTACTCCTCCGGAAAAACCTCAGACGGCAAATGAAATGAAAGAAGCTCAAAAAAAATCTTTGGAAGAAGGAATAGAGAATCTAAAGAAAACAAAGGCAGCAATGCCCAAAGATCAGCAAGCAACGTTTGATGAAACCATAAAATCATTTCAAGATCAGTTAAAGGATTTAGATGATCCTAATAATTCTATGTATAATTCAGACATGGATAAAATGATGCAACAAGGCTATCAACAGCAAATGACAGAATATAATGCAAAAGTTGCTGAATGGGAAAAAGAATATCCCAATAATCCAAAACCGATGATAAAAAAATGGCTGCAGGCATTTTTAGATGCTTCAAAAGATGTTGATTATAACGCCAAACTTATTGATGACGAAGATGGAAAAAAGCTATTTGCAAGCACAGTGTATGAAAGAAAACCTTACGAATGGAAACTCTTCTACAGAGTTGGGAAAGAAACTGTAGATGCAGGTAGAAAATATGCAGAAGCCTGGCTGAAAGAATTGAAATAATTTTTTCGTAAATAAATTTTAGGCAGACTCAAAATTGGGTCTGCTTTTTTTATAATTCTTTTTTAATATTTAGCGGCTGAAGCTCTATATCAAAATACTTTTTAAGCAAATAATAAAATTCAATCTCTCCGTCAAACTCAAGTTTTGTTTTTGAATTATTCTCTGTAATTGTCAGTGAATTGTTGCTTAAAGTGACCCTTCCATTTTCAGTAGCAATTGTACAAATCATCCTGGTTCTAAAATGCGATTCGGAATCTTCCTGTTGAAATGCGCACATATCTTTAAAATTCTCAAACTTTTGAGGAATAGTTGTAAAGCAATATTGTGCAGCCCAATGCCCTTCTAATTTTTTTTGAAGTTCATATAAATTATTTTTCCTATTTATTATCCTATATTTGCCGCTGACATCTTCCACTTTTCCATTAGGCATTTCAATTGGGGCCCTAAAGGAATCGCCAAAACCAACATCTACAAGAAAATCTTTATCAAGAAGTCCTTTTTTTAGATGAACAAGCAAAGCCATGTGGTCGAATTCGGGACCGAATTCTTTTTTCTGATTATTATAAACCTTTGCCGATAGCATATCTACTTTGTATCCCAACTTTGTAAGCAGCCAGTGAAATAATCCATTTAATTCATAACAAAAGCCGCCGCGTTTTGTGGGAATTATTTTGTTATATATTTTTCTAAGGTTTAATTCTATTCTTGCCCTGTCAGGAATATCAAGATCCTCAAAAGGAATTGACTGTATATGTTGACTTTGAAGTTCGGTTAAAAATCCAAGTGAGGGATGCTTAACTTCAGCTACACCTAATCTTTTTAAGTAAGAATTTAAATTCATGTAAATAGATTTAATTTTTTGAAAATTAAAAATGAATAATATTTAAAATCAGAATTAAATACTACACCTAATTTGTAACAATTCCGTGAATAAATTTTGCTTTGTTTGTGATGAATATTTTCCTTTATTTGTATAAAGTTGTAATAGATAAATGCAATTATCCGTGTTTATCAGTTGCCTCCGTGTTTTTCCGTGTTCCATTGATTTTAAACGCAATAGGCCACGGATATTACGGATTAAGCGGATATAACCGGATTTTTTATTTCAATATTTTTTAATAATCTACTATGAATCGAACTATTTTAATATTATTAGCTATTGTATTTTTAATTAGCTGTCAAAAGTTTGCACAGACAAACAATAAGAATGGAAATATCATGAACGACACACACCCCAATAATCCTTATTACTCAAGAACAGATACCACTAAATTAGATTTGCCTGACTCTGAATGGAAAAAAATTCTACCGCATGATATGTACGAAGTCGCAAGAAAGAAAGCCACGGAAAGAGCTTATACAGGGAAATACTGGGATGAAACGAAAAAGGGAACTTATTACTGTGCTGCATGCGGCAATGCATTATTTAGATCTGATTCATGGTTTGCAAGCGGCTGCGGCTGGCCAAGCTTTTTTGAACCGATAAGAAAAAACAGTGTTATTTACGAACATGATTCCTCTTATGGAATGGATAGAACCGAAGTTATGTGCGGAAGATGCGGCGCTCATCTGGGACATGTTTTTGATGACGGTCCGCCTCCAACTTATAAACGATTTTGTATGAATTCCATTGTGCTGGATTTTGTGCCGGATCAAAAAACAGAAGTGAAAAAGTAAGACATTGTTATGCTTATTATTGGACCATAGATTCTTCTGTTTTTATTTCAACACCAAATAAGTCAATCACTTCCTGGCTGAATGAAATTAAAAACTCAAATATTTTTTCCGGTGTTTCAAAGTTGTTTGTAATAACTAACTTCATCGTTGTTTTTTGCTGATTGAATTTAACTTTGTCTTTATATTCATCCATTATAAAACGCATGAGTTCAACAAATTTAAATTTATAGTAATCTTCTTTTTCACCGCGGGGAAGAATTAAGAATATATTTTTGCGTTGAATTATAACCCGCTGGAATAGTGCATAGGAAGCATGATATTTTAATTTAGCTGCCGAGATTAATCGTTCAACTAAAACAGGCAAAGGGCCAAAACGGTCCAGCATTTCATCTGTTAACTCATTCAACTCTTCCAAAGATTTTATTGAATACAGAGAAGTGTAGAAATTTAATCTGTCCATTTGTTCGGGCATGTATGTTTCCGGAATGCCAATTTCAAAATACGTATCAATTGTCGGTTCCGTTCTTTCTTCATGCTTCGGCAATGACTTAAATACTTCTTTGAATTCCTGGTACTTCAATTCTTCAACAGCCTCGTTAATCATCTTAACATAAAGATCAAAACCAACATCATTTATAAATCCGGTTTGTTCTGTTCCCAATAAATTTCCTGCACCTCTAATTTCCAGATCGCGCATAGAAATATTGAATCCAGCACCAACATCAGTAAATTCTTCAATTGCCTGCAAACGGCGCAATGCTTTTTTTGTAATTCCGCCTAACGAAGGAACAATAAAGTATGCATGCGCCTGGCGGTTTGATCTGCCAACTCTGCCTCGTAATTGATGAAGTTCTGCAAGACCAAAACGATCAGCGCGGTTAACAATAATTGTATTCACATTTGGAATATCAATTCCTGATTCAATAATTTTTGTTGAAAGAAGCACGTCATATTTTCTATTCAAGAAACCGTGAATAACATTTTCAAGTTGTGTCGGTTTCATTTGTCCATGAGCAATTGCAACCCTTATGTCTGGAATATATTTATTAATGTATGCCGCTAGCTTATCGATTGAATGAACGCGGTCGTGTACAAAATAAACTTGTCCGTTTCGTTTTAATTCATTTAAAATCCATTCTTTAATTTTAAACATGTCAAACGTAGAAACAGTCGTATAAATCGACTGACGGTTTGGCGGCGGAGTTGCAATGATTGAAAGATCTCTTGCCCCGAGCAAAGACAAATTTAATGTACGTGGAATTGGAGTTGCAGTTAAAGTTAAAGTATCAACGTTTAATTTTATTGATCGTAATTTCTCCTTTGCCATTACACCAAAACGATGCTCTTCATCAATAATTAATATTCCTAAATCTTTAAACTTTACATCTTTTGAAATTAACCGGTGGGTTCCGATTACAACATCAACTTTACCTTCGCTTAAATCTTTAAGAATTTCAGTTTGTTGTTTTTTTGTTTGAAATCGTGACAAAGCAGCAACCTTCACTGGAAATTGAGTTAAGCGATCCTTAAACGTGTTGTAATGCTGTTCAGCTAAAATCGTGGTAGGCACAAGTACCGCTGCTTGCTTCCCTTCTTGCACGGCCTTGAATGCAGCACGCACGGCAACCTCTGTTTTTCCAAATCCAACATCACCGCAGATGAGCCTATCCATAGGATTCTCTGCCTGCATATCTTCTTTAACTTCTTCAGTTACTTTCTCCTGGTCGGGAGTATCTTCATATTGAAAAGATGCTTCAAGCTCTTTTTGCCAAACTGTATCACTTCCAAAAGCGAAGCCTTTGGTTGCTTTGCGCTTAGCATAAAGCTCTATTAATTCACGAGCAGCTTCTTTGATTTTCTTTTTGGTTTTATGCTTTGTGTTTACCCAATCAGATGTGCCAAGAGTTGAAAGTGTTGGCGTTAGGTTTTCATTTGAAGAATATTTTTTTACAAGAGTTAAGTAATTTAGATTTACATAGACAATTCCGCCTTCACTATATAAAATTTTCATCGATTCTTGATTTGTCTCACCAATTTTTATGGTCTCAAGTCCAACATATTTTCCTATTCCGTAATCTTCATGAACTACGTAATCCCCTTTTTTAATTGAAGCAAATGCTTTTGATTTTGATCGCTTGTATTTTTTATTTGATGATAATTTAGTACGGTATGGTTTGTTAAATATTTGATAATCCGATAACAAAAGTATTTTCTCTTCTTTATGAAGAAAACCTTTTTTTAGAGGAAGAGTCTCTAATTTAATTTTACCTTCATCAATTAATTCTGCGAGCTCTTCTCTAAATTCAGATAATAAATCATGCAGTCTGGTGGTTTGAAGTTCATTCTCAGAAGTAATTGTTATGTCATAATTTTTTTCTGCATGTTCTTTTAATGTGTTAAAAAGAACTTCATAATTTCCATTGATTGTAGGAACTTCAGAAAAACCAAGATTAATTCTTTCATTCTCAGTTGAAAGTTCTTCTTCAATTATCCAGCTTGTGTTTTCTTTTTCTAATAATAATTGAAAGTTTTTCTTCTCTATAAAACTTTCTTGAATATTATTTTTAACATCTTCGAATGGCTCTGGAAACTCATCGTCTCCATTTACAACCTCCTCGGGAATCTCTTCTTCGATTTTCTTATTTGATATCAGCGAATCACCTTCTGAATTAAACACATTTATCTTTTCTTCGTTTAAGTTTTTTAATTCAAACGAAGATGCAAGAATTATTGGATTATTTAAATATTCAAAAATGTTTGTAAAGCTTTTTGCTGATTTGCTGTCGAAAGCTCCTGCCAATGTTGCTGTATCAATAATTTCAATTGAACGCTGGCTTTCCGGATCGAAGTAGCGAATTGATTCTAAAAAATCTCCGTCAAATTCTAATCGAACAGGATTCCTTTCACTGTAAGACCAAAAATCAATGATGGAACCTCGTTGTGAATAATATCCAGGAGCTTCAACAAATTTATCTTTTTGGTAGGTGAGTAAATTTAAATACTCAACCAAGTCATCGTAAATCAAATCTCCCCCGACCTGAATATTTGTTGTTTTTTGTTCAACTTGTTCTTTAGAAGGAAACTCATAATTCAGCAAATCATAACTGGAAATAATTATGAGCTTTTTCTTCTTAGAAATTTCTGTAAGCTTTTCTTGAATCGATTCAGGCGTAAATTCGGTGAAAGCAATTGTCTTTTTATTAAGCCCAATTAAATTCAATTCAACATTTAATTCGGCAACCGACTGAATATCAGGGAGAAGTAAAAGAATTTGATTTTCTGTTTTTGATAATTGATTTATAAAAAAACTTTTGGAAGCACCAAATAACGGGGAGATATAAATATTATTTTGGGACCGATCCTTCCCTATTTGCGAAGCTAAATCATTAAATATTTTTAAATCAAAAAAATTCTTCATCGTTGCTAAAATGAATATCTAAGTCCCAGTTGATTAAATGAAAAAGTTAAAGAAAGATTTGTGTCTTGATTGTCGGAATTTGTATAATGATGATTCACAAAGTCTCCAATAAAATAACCTATTGCCGCTGCTGAAATTACATCTGACGACCAGTGTTTATCATGATATACACGCGACATTCCAACCAAAGAAGCAAAAGAATACCAGCCGATTTTCCAATAGATGTTATCAACTTCATGAGCCATAACAGAGGCAAAAGAAAAAGCAAGAATTGTGTGTCCTGATGGTAGGGAAGATTTATCTATATCAAATTTAAATGGCTTAAATGTTACATCACCAAAATTTTCCTCGGGCCTTCTTCTGCCAATTATACCCTTTAAAAGAACATCGAGAACCGAGGCATAAAAGGTCGCTTCTCCTAAACGCAATCCAAGTTTTCGGATATTATCGTTTTTTGCAAACAAACCATAGCCATAAATTCCAAATACGGAAACAGCAGCAGTTGGTATATAAAAATACTTATCGAGATTAAATAAGTTGTCATTTAGACTGCTTCTGCTCCTTAATGCAAAAGATCTAATATCGTTATCAGCAGCCATTGCAGAGGCTGTAACAGCAATAGTTGATGAAAATAAAATCCAATCTTTCGAATCAAAGTGAAGCGGGGCAGTAGCAATATCCCCGCCGACAGTAAAAAAGTTTTTGAAATCTTGCGGAAATTTTTCAACCTGAGAAAAAGAATTGTTTGTAAAGAACACCAAAAAAAAGAGAACAATAATTTGTTTTTGCATATTTAATTTATTTAAAATTAAGAAAGGGGTTCACTTTAATGAACCCCAAAAAATTTGTCTTTCTTAAGATACACAAACTCAATTCTTAAAGAAATTGGGTTTGTGAGTATATTAATTTTTTAATTCAATAGCTTTGCGCACAAATCCGTCTGCTTTTTCAATTCGTACTTTGGCTTCATCTACATTAACGTTTGCCAAAATCATAACGAGTGCAGTTTTAACATGCCCGCCGGCTTTTTCTAAATATTCTGCCGCTTCATCGTAAGAAATTCCGGTTATGGTCATTACTATTCTTTTTGATCTTTCGACTAATTTTTTATTTGTCATTTGAAGATCAATCATCATATTTTCATAAACTTTGCCCATACGAACCATGGCGGTTGTAGTTAGCATATTTAATACTAGCTTTTGTGCTGTCCCGCTTTTCATTCTTGTTGAACCCATGATTACTTCCGGTCCTACATAAGGACACATTGCAATGTCAACTTCTTTTATATCAAAATTTTCACGCGGGTTTGTTGTAACAAATAAAGTAGTAGCTCCAATCTCTTTTGCTTTTTTAACTGCCCCCACAACATAGGGAGTTCGACGGCTTGCAGCAATGCCGCAAACGACATCTTTGGAATTTACATTAACTGCAATTACATCCTTAGCACCATTTTCTTCATAATCTTCAGCACCTTCCTGCGCACGAAACATCGCTTCTTTTCCACCGGCAATAAAGCCATCAATTAATCCATAAGGAGTTCCAAAAGTTGGCGGGCATTCAGAAGCATCAACAACTCCAAGTCGTCCGCTTGTTCCGGCACCAAAATATAAAAGTCTTCCGCCTGATTTTAATGCATTAACAATTACTTCAACTGCTTGCTCGATATAAGGAATTTCTTTTTCAACAGCGAATGCAATTGTTTTATCCTCGCTATTAATAATTTCTAAGATTTCTTTTGTAGACCGGGCATCTATGTCCATTGATTTAGGATTTCTTTGTTCGGTTGTCAGGTTACTAATTTCATTGAACAAAGATTTACTATCTTTAGATGATGTCATTTATGAAGCTCCAGCAAGACGAGCTTCTTCCCTTTTTGGTTTCTAATATTTGATGGTTTGTAACTTAAATCGAACACAGTAGATTTTCTTATATAAGATTTGTATTTCATTTCTGCTTTTTTAAATTCTTCGTCTAGTTCTCCACCTTTAATTGCGACAAGATATGCTTTGTCTTTTATCAAAGGAATTGAATAACGAAATAATATTATCAATGGAACAGTAGCCCGGCTAACAACAAGATCAAATTTGTTTGCATATTTTTCCTTAAATTCATCGCTTTCAACACGCATGTTTTCCGCTTTAACATTGCCAAGTTTTAATTTATCAATAAATTCTGTCACTGCATCAATTTTCTTTCCGGTTGAATCAACAAGAACTCCTCTTAATTCTGGACGCACAATTGCGAGCGGAATTCCAGGAAATCCCCCGCCGGTTCCTATATCTAAAAAATTTGTACATTTATCAGGAATATATTTTGAGATGTAAGATGAAATGAAAATATGATTTTCAATTATTTTTTCAGCATCACGTCTTGAAATTAAATTAATACTTTCATTTTTATCAACAACTAACTCTGCAAAATAGGCAAGGCGCTCTACTTGCATGATATCGGGATTAAATCCGTTTTCCCAATAAAAAGAGTTTAATTCTTTTAGAAACTGTTCTTGGACGTCCACCATAAAAATTCCCTCTGTTTAGTTTTTCAAATATACCAATAAAATAGAAATATCTGAAGGAGTTACTCCTGATATACGCGAAGCTTGTCCAATTGATCTTGGTTTAACTTTATTCAGTTTTTCTCTTCCTTCAGCCGATAATGCTTTTATATTTGTATAGTTCATCGTGAGCGGAATTTGTGCCGATTCGTACTTCTCTAATTTTTCAACCATTTCCTGCTGGCGTTTCATATAGCCTTCATATTTAAGTTGAATTTCCACTTGCTCAAGGGCAACATCATCACTTTTTAAATCCTTAATGAATATATATCCATTATTTTCAATATAATTTAATAACTCTCTTAAATTTAATTCAGGCCTTTTACATAATTTTGAAACTGTCTCCGTCGAATTAATTCCATTCTGCCCTTTTGATTCTAAATAAGAATTGATAGAAGAAGCATGAATTTTTATATTGTTGAAATTTTCAACACTATTGTTTATTAAGTTTTTTCTTTCTTCAACTTCATCGTAATATTCTTTTGAATTTAACCCATATTTAAAACCGTATCCAGCAAGTCGAATATCCGCATTATCTTGTCGTAACAGTAAACGATGTTCAGCTCGCGAAGTAAACATTCTATAAGGTTCATCAGTTGATTTATTTACAAGATCATCAATTAAAACCCCGATATAAGCTTCACTTCTTTTAAGAACAAATTCTTCCATTCCTTTAATCTTTGCAGCAGCATTTATTCCAGCAACAATGCCTTGAGCCGCAGCTTCTTCATATCCTGAAGTTCCATTTATTTGTCCGGCAAAATAAAGTCCTTTTATCAGCTTAGTCTCTAAAGTTAAATCAACTTGATGCGGAGGAAAAAAATCATATTCAACAGCATAACCGGGCCGAACTAACTCAACTTCTTCTAATCCTTTTATTTTATGGATTGCTTCAATTTGAATTTCTGCAGGAAGAGAAGTTGAAAATCCATTTAAATAAATTAAGATCAGAATCTAATCCTTCTGGTTCTAAAAATAATTGATGTTGCGGCTTATCAGAGAATCTAACAATTTTATCTTCTATTGACGGACAGTAGCGAGGACCGACTCCTTTTATCAGTCCAGTAAACATTGGAGAATCTTTAAAACCCTTTTCCAAAATTTTATGAACATTTTCATCTGTATAAGTAATATGACAACTTACTTGCGGTAAAAATGGAAATCCGATTTGTCTGTATGAAAAGAAAAAGGCTGAGGATTTTCATCCCCAGGCTGTTCTTCAAATAAGTCAAAGTTAATTGAGTTCTTTGATAAACGCGGAGGTGTTCCAGTTTTTAATCGTGCTGTTTCAAAACCATGATTGATTAATGATTCAGTTATTCCAGTTGCATGTTTTTCACCAAATCTTCCTCCTCTAACAGATTTTAATCCAGTATGCATTAAACCATTTAAAAAAGTGCCTGCAGAAATAATAACTGCACTGCAAAGTATTTCATTTCCTTTAGAAGTTTTGACTCCTTTGATAGTTTTATCTTCAACAACAATATCAACAACAGAATCTTCAACTATAATAATATTTGGATGTGAGTTTACAACCCTATATGCTTCTTCAGAATAAAGCTTTCGATCGGATTGACATCGAGGAGACCAAACGGCCGGGCCTTTAGATTTATTTAACATTCTAAATTGAATTCCTGTTCGATCCGCAATTTTTCCCATCACCCCACCAAGTGCATCAATCTCCCGTAACCAAATGTCCTTTTGCTGTTCCACCAATTGCAGGATTACAAGACATTCGTCCCATCGCATATCTATCCATTGTAACGAGTCCAACATTACAACCCATCGAAGCAGCAGAATAAGCTGCTTCAATTCCAGCGTGTCCTCCCCCAACCACAATTACATCAAATTTAATCATAAAATCTTTCTCAATGTTTCATGTGAAACAGAAAAATAAGTCAAATTTAAAAATCAAATTTCAAATAGAAATTTCTATTTTTAGTAAATTTTCAGTTTCACGTGAAACAAAATTCTATTTTCCAATACAAAATTTCGAAAAAATGTTATTTAATATATCATCCGAAGTTACTTCACCTATAATTTCACCCAGATGAATTTGCCGAATTTCTTAGGTCCACAGAAATAAATTCACCGCTTAGCTTGTTATTTACTGATTCTTTTGCATTTTCTAAATATGTCTTTTGCATTCTTTAAACAATTAAAATGACGTAAATTCGAAACTATTGCTGATTTTTCACTATAATTTGAATTTTCAAAAACCTTCTCTTTTAACTTTAAAAATAAATCATCAATTCCTTCACCATTTAATGCTGAAATGTAAATATCAGCATTTAGATTCTTTTCATTTCCCAAATCAATTTTATTTAATACTTTAACAACTTTATGCTTTTCATTTAATGAATAAACTTCATCTAAAATATCCTGCTCTTCATCCTGTTCAACATCATTTATTAAGAGGACTAAATCAGAATTCTTTACCACTTCCCTACTCCGCAAGACTCCTTCTTTTTCAATTTCATCTTCCGAGACTCTAATTCCAGCAGTATCATATAGCCGAAATAAAATTCCATCAATTGAAGCATCTTCTCTAATCACATCTCGAGTTGTTCCAGGAATCTTACTTACAATTGCACGAGACTCTTTAAGAATATAATTCAACAAACTCGACTTCCCTACGTTTGGTTTTCCGACCAACGCAACGTTTACTCCATCTTTAATCACTTTTCCGAATCTATAAGTTTTAAGGAGTAAATCTATTTCATCAATTATGCTTTCAATTCTTTTAAGCAATTCATCTAAATGAACAAACTCAACATCCTCTTCAGCAAAATCCAATTCAAGTTCAACAAATGAAGTAACATTTAATAACGATTCTCTAAGCTCTGAACTTTTTTAGAAAGAATCCCATCAAGTTGATTTCTCGCACCTTTTAAAGATGCATCAGTTCTTGATGAAATCACATCTGCAACAGCTTCGGCTTGGGCTAAATCTATTCTATTATTTATAAAAGCTCTTTTTGTAAACTCTCCAGGCTCTGCAAGTCTAACATTTTTTTCAATTAGCAGTTCAATTATCTTTTTTGTAATTAAAGGATTACCGTGAGTACTTATCTCAACAGAATCTTCTCCGGTATATGAATTTGGGTTTCTAAAAACAGAAGCTAAAACATCATCAATTAAATTGCCTTCATAACCTATTATTTTTCCATAATGAATTGTATGAGTTAATGCTTCTGATATTTTTATTTTACCTTTAAAAACCGAATCAACGACCTTAAATGTCTCTGGGCCGCTTATTCTAATTATAGAAATTGCGCCTATTCCAACAGGTGTTGCAACAGCAGCTATTGTATCTTCTAAAGGAAGTTTGTTCATTTTAAAATTTGGAAAATAAGATTGCAAAAATATATAATTAATGTTCATATCTCAATACTAGTATTTATAACAAAAAATACCCAGATTATTGTGAGCACTGACATTATGTCACACCATTTATTCTTTATTCATTATAAAGGAGTATAAAGTCAGAATATATGCCATTTAGACAACAAGGTATAATAAACGGATTATCCAGCTAACATATTATAATACAATGGCTTATAAGATATAACATGTCGTGGCATGACCCTTGATTTTTAGGAAACAATAACAAATAATAAAGTAAAGGAAGGAGGTTAGAATTATGGCACTCGTTAAATGGAACCCAAATCGAGAATTACTCGATATGGAAAAAGAGTTTCAATAAACTTTGGAAGTCATTCGGTAAAAGATTCGGATTGAGAAATGATGATAATGGAGAATCAGGTTATGAAAATGCTGTATGGATGCCGCTTTCCGATATATCAGAAAATGATGATAATTATGTAATAAATCTTGATCTCCCTGGTGTAAAAAAAGATGAAGTAAAAATTAATTACACTGATGGTGAGTTGGCAATAAGCGGCGAAAGAAAACAAGAAAAAGAAGAAAAGAAATCAACTTATCATCGTGTTGAAAGATCTTATGGAAAATATTTTAGGTCTTTTAATATTCCGAAGAAAGTTGATGAAGACAAAATCGAAGCTGAATTCAAAGATGGCCAATTAAAAATAGTAATTCCAAAAACGGAAGAATCAAAGCCAAAACAAATTGAAGTTAAGGTTAAATAATTTTAGTAACGATCGTTCCATCCTGACATGTCACAATGGAAAAGGATATAATGGATGTTAATATAAAAATTAATTTTTAGGAGATAAATAAAATGACATTAATAAAATTTAACCCAGTTAGAGATTTACTTGATGTTGAACGTGAGTTTAGCAAATTATTCAATGATTTTGAAAACCGCTTTGGTATCAGTAGAAGCGAGGAATCAGATGAAGCATTTGATAATGCTGTATGGTCTCCCCTATCGGATATATATGAGGACAATGATAATTTCAAATTGAAATTAGATTTACCTGGTGTTAAAAAGGAAGATGTTAAAATATCTTTTGAAGATGGAAGACTAACTATTAGCGGTGAAAGAAAACAAGAAAAAGAAGCTGAGAATTATAAGTATCATAGAGTTGAAAGAACCTTTGGTAATTTTTATCGTGCATTTAATCTCCCTAAAAAAATAAAAGCAGAAAATATTTCTGCTGAATTTCAAGATGGACAATTAACAGTAAATATTCCAAAAGAAGAAGAAGCAAAACCTAAAGCCATAGATATAAAGGTTAAATAAATTTTCAAACTTAAAGTATTAAATATTAAATTTATTTCATGCGGGGTAGCTATGTCAAATGGTTACCCCTTTGTTTTCATTATATTTGTTCTGCTGTTTTCAGGTTTAGGAGTTAAATATGGAATTTAAAGATTATTATAAAACTTTAGGAGTTGAGAAAGATGCAACTCAAGAAGAGATAAAAAAAGCATATAGAAAATTAGCTTTGAAATATCATCCTGACAGAAATCCAAATGATAAAACGGCGGAAGAAAAGTTTAAAGAAATTACAGAAGCCAATGAAGTTTTAAGTAATCCTGAAAAACGAAAAAAATATGATCGCCTTGGTGCTAATTGGAAACAGTATGAACATGCCGGCGGTGGAATGAATGATTGGTATAATCAATATTCCTCCGGTGGACAAGGAGGAAGTTCATTTAAGTTTGAAGGCGACTTAGGAAATCTATTTGGAAATGTTGGCGGCTTTTCCGATTTCTTCGAAAGTTTTTTTGGCGGCAGAAGAAGCCAGCAGCATACAGGAAGCCCTTTTACACAAGCACAAAAGGGAAGTGATTACGAAGCAGATTTAAATTTAACTTTTGAAGAAGCATACAACGGAACTGAACGGCAAATAAATGTTGATGGAAGGAAATTAAAAATTGTAATTGAACCAGGAACAAGAGAAGGAAAGAAATTAAGATTAAGAAATCAAGGTGCGCAGGGTAGAAGCGGCGGTGAGCGCGGAGATTTATATTTAACAATTCATATTCTTGAGCATCCTTTTTATGAAGTGAAAGATGATGACCTTTATTATAATCTTGATGTTGATTTGTACACTGCTGTTCTTGGCGGTAAAGTTCAGATTACAACTGTAGACGGCAAAAAAATAAATCTTACAATTCCCAAAGAATCTGAAAATGGAAAGCTTTTAAAAATTAAAAACATGGGAATGAAAAAACCCAACAGCACTCGTAAAGGGGATTTGATTGTTAGGGTTAATATTCAAATTCCCAAAAACTTAACAACAGAAGAATTAAAATTATTTAAGAAACTATCAGAACTAAGGAGTAAATAAATGAGCGAGAAACAAGCAACGACACAAAAATTTAAATTCAAAGCGGAAGTAAAACAATTACTTGATATACTTGTCCACTCACTTTATACAAGCAGGGAAATATTTTTACGTGAATTAATTTCTAACTCATCCGATGCATTGGATAAGATTAGATTTCAATCAACCAAAGGAACAGAAATTCTTGACAAAGATTTACCTTTAGAAATTAAAGTTGCTTTTGATGAAAAGAAAAAATTGATAACGGTTTCCGATACTGGGATTGGAATGACAAAAGATGAATTAATTAAAAATATTGGAACTATTGCTAAATCCGGTTCTGCTGAATTCTTAAAACAGCTTGCAGAAAACAAATCCGATGCAAATAATATAATTGGAAAATTTGGTGTTGGTTTTTATTCGGTGTTTATGGTTGCCGAAGAAGTTATTATTAAAACAAAATCATATTTAAAAGATGAACCGGCAGTGGAATGGAAATCAGATGGTCTGGGAAATTATGAAATTGCTGAGTTGACTGATGAACTAAGTAGAGGAACTACAATAGAAATTCATTTGAAAGAAGACGCAAAAGAATTTGCTGATAAATACAGACTTGAAAATGCAATTAAGAAACATTCAAACTTTATTCAATTCCCAATCTATTTAGAGAATGAAAGAGTAAATAGCATTTCTGCAATCTGGCGCGAACCTAAAAGCAATGTAACAAAGGAGCAATATACTGAGTTTTACAAGTTTTTAACTTATGACAATGAAGAGCCGATGGATACAATTCATGTCTCCATCGATGCGCCGATTCAGTTTAATAGTCTACTATTTATTCCTAAAAAGAGTTATGACTTCTTCAGATTCGGAAGGGAAGACTACGGTCTGGACTTATATGTGCGAAGAGTTTTAATTCAGCACAAGAATAAAGATTTGCTTCCCGAATATCTTGGCTTTGTTAAAGGTGTGGTTGACTCAGAAGACTTGCCTTTAAATATTTCCCGTGAGACTCTTCAAGAGAATGTAATATTTAATAAGATATCCAATAATGTTACCAACCAGATTCTATCATACTTGCAGAAAAAAGCAAAGGATGAACCGGAAAAGTATTATGAATTTTGGAATGAGCATGGAAGAATTTTTAAGCTGGGCTACAGTGATTTCACTAATTTAGAAAAATATTCTCAATTGCTTAGATTTAATTCTTCTTCATGCAAAGACAATAAAGAATTAATTTCACTTGAAGATTATGTCTCCAGATTAAAAGACAAGCAGAAAGAAATTTATTTTGCATTCGGCAGCAGCAGGGAGGCCATAGACTTAGACCCGCATATAGAAGTATTCAGACGAAAAGGCTTGGAAGTATTATATATGTACGACCCGATAGATGAGTTTGTTGTAACTTCTATTAGGAAATTTAAAGATTACGAATTCAAATCTGTTGACACGGTTGAATTAGATAAAATAGAAAAACTTAAAGATGAAAAAGAAACTGAAACAAAAGTAGAAGAATTAAGTAAAGATGATAATAAACATTTCGACAGCTTGCTCGCAAAAATGAAAACTATTTTAGGCGACAAAGTTGTTGATGTAAAAGAATCGAAAAGATTGTTTGACAGTCCATCGTGCCTGGTTAATCCGGATAACACAATGTCTTCATCAATGTTAAAAATGATGCGGCTTGCAAACCAGGATATGGGACAGCAGAAAAAGATTTTTGAAGTAAATAAAAATCATCATTTGGTGAGAAATCTATTGGCAATATTTAAATCGGACTCAAACGATGAATACATTAATAATGTCACGGAGCAGCTCTATGAATCCGCTTTATTAATTGAAGGTAATCTGGATGACCCTCATAAATTAGTTAACAGATTGAACAAGATGATGGAACAATCAAGCGACTGGTATAAAGAAGTGAAAAAATTAAATTGAATAATAAAAGAAAACATAAGAATGCAAAAAATCTAAATGCAGTTGAAGCTACTTTTGGAATTTGGAATGATAGAGATTTTGACTTTGAAGAATATATTAGAAATTTAAGAAATGACAACAGGCTTAAAGAACTAAAAAGAATAAAGAGTAAAAAAAGAACTTAAGCAAAAATAAGCTTTCTCTTTTTAGGTTCAGGAATTGGATCTCCAAATTCTTTGGCAGTATTTATCCAAAGTTCTTTTGCATCTTTTACATTTTTTAACGCTGCCTCATGAGTTTTACCATGAGCAATACATCCAGGTAATTCAGGAATTTCAGCTATAAAAATTTTATCAACTTCGTCCCAGTAAATTATGATTTCGTATTTGTCCATTATTTTAACTCTAATTTATATGTTATAATTATGTTTCTAACTTGTTTAACCTGATATGTTTTTGCTTTGTTGCCGTCTTTTTGAAGATTGATTTTTTCTTCTATATCGCTTTTTCTAAAAATATGATGGCTGCCGCTAATTCTTTCTTCAAAACCTAAACGCAACATTAGCTGACATAAATCCTTAAATAATATATTAGAATCAGAGGCCCCAGTTAAAATAGTTAATAATAATTTATCGTATTTACCCATAAAAGAAATACTTTTTTATAAAACTAATCAATGTATATTTTATTAGCAAGGAATTGATTTTCAAGTATGATGAGAATTTAGAAAGGAAATGTAAACATGGCATTTAATTTAAATAAACTAACAGTAAAAGCTCAGGAAGTTGTGCAGACAGCAGTTGAGATTGCTCAAAATTATAATAATCAAATTATAGAACCGGAACATGTGCTTGCTGCCTTAATTCAAGAGCAGGGAAATATCGCCGATACGATTATGCAAAAAGCCGGCGGTAATATTAATAGGATTAAACTGAAAAGTTAATGAAACTTTAGAATCGCTTCCAAAAGTTAGTGGTGCCGGTGTGAGTATGCCGCAAATGTCAAACAACATGGCAAAGGTTTTTGATGATGCTGCTTCGGAAGCAAAAAAACTTAAAGATGAATTTATTTCAACCGAACATTTGCTTTTGGCTTTGGCAAAAAGTGAAAGCAAATCTGGACAGCTATTAAGAGATAATGGAATTTCCCATGACGAAATTCTTGCGGCATTAAAAGATGTCCGCGGTTCGCAAAGAGTAACTTCGCAGAATCCGGAAGATACTTATCAATCATTGCAAAAGTACGGGCGTGATTTAAATGATTTAGCAAGAAGCGGAAAACTTGACCCGGTAATTGGAAGAGATGAAGAAATTAGAAGAGTGCTTCAGGTACTTTCGCGCCGGACAAAAAATAATCCGGTTTTAATTGGCGAACCCGGGGTAGGGAAGACAGCAATTGCTGAAGGAATTGCACATAGAATTGTTTCCGGAGATGTTCCGGAAAATTTAAAGACTAAAAGAATTGTTGCTCTTGATATGGGAACTCTTGTTGCCGGAACTCAATTCCGAGGACAATTTGAGGAACGCCTTAAAGCAGTTATAAAAGAAGTCCAGGAATCAAACGGAGAAATTATTCTTTTTATTGATGAGCTTCATACGCTCGTTGGTGCCGGAGCAGTTTCCGGTTCAATGGATGCAGCAAATATTTTAAAGCCAGCTCTTGCACGCGGCGAACTTCATGCAATTGGCGCTACAACTCTTGATGAATATAAAAAGCATATTGAAAAAGATGCAGCACTTGAAAGAAGATTTCAACCTGTGCTAATAAGTGAACCTTCGGTTGATGATACAATTTCTATTCTTAGAGGATTAAGCGAAAGGTACGAAGTTCATCATGGTGTGCGCATAACTGACGGAGCTATTGTCGCGGCGGCTCAATTATCTCATAGATATATTACAGATAGATTTCTTCCCGATAAGGCAATTGATTTAATTGATGAAGCTGCTTCAAAATTAAGAATTGAAATTGATTCAATGCCCGAAGAGCTTGACGCAATTGAAAGAAAAATAAAACAGCTTGAAATTGAACGCGAAGCTTTGAAAAGAGAAAAAGATGAATCATCACAAAAAAGATTAGAAGACTTAAAGCAAGAATTAAGTGAGCTTGAGGAAGAAAGAAATAAACTAAGAATGCATTGGGAACTTGAGAAAGAAAAAATTCAAAAGATTCGCGGAATGAAAAGTGAAATTGAAAATGCAAAAACTCAAGCTGAAAAGCTTGAGCGCGAGGGTGATCTTGGTAAAGTGGCAGAGCTTCGTTACGGAAAAATAACCTCTCTTGAAAAGCAATTAAAAGAAGAAACTAATAATCTAACTGAAATTCAAAAGTCTCAAAGAATGCTGAAGGAAGAAGTTGATGCTGAAGACATTGCAGAAGTTGTTGCAAAATGGACCGGCATTCCGGTAAGCAAAATGCTTGAAAGTGAAAGAAGTAAGCTGCTTAAATTGGAAGATGAACTTCACAGCAGGGTGGTTGGACAAGATGAAGCTGTATCTGCTGTTGCAAATGCAATCAGAAGGTCGCGCACCGGATTGCAGGATGTTAATCGCCCAATCGGATCTTTCATATTTTTAGGAACCACCGGTGTTGGTAAAACAGAATTGGCTCGTGCTCTTGCGGAATATCTTTTCGATGATGAACACGCAATGATTAGAATTGATATGTCGGAATACATGGAAAAGTTTTCAGTATCGCCGATTGATTGGAGCGCCTCCGGGATATGTTGGCTATGAAGAAGGCGGGCAATTAACTGAAGCTGTTAGAAGGCGTCCATATTCAGTAGTGCTGCTTGATGAAATTGAAAAAGCGCATTCGGATGTATTTAATGTTCTGCTTCAAGTGCTGGATGACGGAAGACTAACCGACAATCAAGGCAGAACAGTTAACTTTAAAAATACAATTATCATAATGACTTCAAACCTCGGTTCTCATTTACTGCATGATAAGCTTGAAAATGTTACGGATGAAAATGTAAATGAAGTAATGGGAAATTTGAGATTTCAAATTATTGATTTGCTGCGGAAAACTATTCGCCCAGAATTCTTGAACAGAATTGATGAAGTAGTTTTATTCAAGCCGTTAACAAGAAGTGAAATAAGGCAAATTGTTGATATACAAATTAACATGTACAAAAGCTGCTTAAAGATAAAGAAATAATTCTTGATGTAACTAATGAATCAAAAGATTGGCTGGCAAAGCTAGGTTACGATGTTACTTACGGTGCACGTCCATTGAAAAGAACAGTGCAGAAGCATCTTACAAATCCTTTATCACAGGAACTGCTCATGGGTAATTTCCATGATGGCGATACAATTAAAGTAACTGTCGGCAATTCGGGAAAACTGGAATTCCACAAAGCAGAAGTTGAAGAGAAAGTAAGTTAATACATAAATTAAGCAATAAACAAAAAGGCGGGTTTTCAGAAACTCGCCTTTTTTATTTTATTAATAACAATTGACTTTAAGAAAATATATCAGGATTATTAAATAAGAATATATATTTTATTGCAAAATTTTTAATTGCTTAGTCTCATAAAAATTAAGGGTCGGGGAGACATGAAAAAGTTATTATTCCTTTCAATTCTATTCCTTGCTAATTTTACTCGGGGACAATGGGCTGAACAGTTCTCAGATTCATTACAATACTATAATACAATTTTCTTTATTGATTCCTTAAAAGGATGGGTTGGCGGATATATATACGATGGTAATTCTTTTATTATTAAAACAACCGACGGCGGGAAAAATTGGGATGAATCTCAGATAGGCAGCGTTCCAAGTTCAATTTATTTTACAAATTCTAACATTGGCTTTTGCGCGGCTTATAATGGAATTTATAAGTCCTCTGATGGAGGAAATTCATGGGAGTTAAATTATAGTGATACTATTCATTATAATTCAATAAAGTTTATTGACGAAAATAATGGATGGGCGGTGGGGGATAATACAAAAAATATTTACATCCTAAAAACAGATAATGGCGGAACAAGCTGGACAAAATCTTTTATTGCTGCCGGAGTAGAACCTCATCTTGATATAATTAATGATTCGACGGTATTTGTCACATCGGGAGATTCAACGAAGATATGGAAATCAATTGATGGAGGAAATAATTGGAATACGGTATTTAGTGATACAATTTTGGGTTATAACGGATTGTGGGATATTAATTTTATAGATGAACTGCATGGTTATGCCTGCGGTTTTGCATTATTAAAAACTACGGATGGCGGTAATCGCTGGGAAAAAAGCTCTCTTCCATTATTGATTGCCACCAACGTTTTTTCCATCAATAATCAATGCTGGGTTTCTGGATTTGGAGTTGGTTATAATTGCATTCTTCATTCCGATGATTATGCAAATACCTGGACTCCGGTTTTTGTAGATGACAGCTCACAAATTAATGATATTTACTTTTCAGATATTAATGATGGCTGGTATTGTTCTAATAAATTTACAGGTGCTCCTTTTTACAACGGTTTCATCTACAAAATTAAAAAGGATTGGCGAACGGAAATTTCTCCACCTCAAACACCTAAACAGATTTATCCTCCCAATAATTCTTTCGTTAAACAAATATTTAATTTTGAATGGGAAAAATTTAACTATAGCTTATACAGGTTGCAGGTAAGTTATGATTCTCTATTTAATAATTTGTATGCAGTAACTCATTATCAAACAGGAGATACGCTTTTATTAGGCAATAAACTTTACGTTGAAAATAATCCTCAATACAGTTTGCCGCCTAACTCCAAATTTTATTGGAGAGTTCGTGGTGAAAATAGTTTAGGCGTAAGTGACTGGTCAGAAACATGGTCTTTCACAACACCTTTTACGCTTGATGTAAAAGATAAAAATGTTTTATCGGATTTTAAGCTTTACCAAAATTACCCTAATCCATTTAACCCGTCTACAAAAATAAAATATTCCATTCTCTCTGTAGAGACGGGGCATGCCCCGTCTGTACAGCTGCTGGTTTATGATGTGTTGGGCAGAAAAGTTGCAACGCTTGTAAACAAACAGCAGCGGCCCGGGAATTATGAAGTAGAGTTTAATTCAAATGTAGGGGCGAATAATTATTCGCCCTTACCGAGCGGCATTTATTTCTATCAATTAAAGGCTGGAAATTTTATTCAAACAAAAAAAATGATTCTGATGAAATAAATTTTCACAACAAAAATTTAAAAATATGAAGGCGGGCAGTTAGCTCGCCTTCTTTGTTTTTATAGAGTTTTTTAAAGTCGACTTTCCTAAATTGAATCTTTGAATATGCAAATATTAATTATTCACTATATGGTTTTATAAATGTATGAGTTACTACGAAAACACATAGAAAAAAGGGTTCATCTTACTGATGAGGAATTTAAGGTTACTTCAAAATTTTTCATCCCTAAAAAACTAAAGAAGCATCAGTTTCTTTTAAATGAAGGCGATGTTTGCAGGTATGCTGCCTTTGTTAATTCCGGCTGCCTGCGTAAATACACAATTGATAATAAAGGAACAGAACATATAATTCAATTTGCAATTGAAGATTGGTGGATATCCGATTTAGACAGCTTCTTTTCCGGTATGCCGGCAAAATCTAATATTGATGCTTTGCAGGACTCTGAAGTTCTTTTACTAGAAAAATCCGTACGGGAAGAGATGCTCGATAATTGTCCAACGATGGAGCGGTTCTTCCGTCTGCAAATAGAATCGGGTATTGTAGCAACACAGCAAAGGATCGTTGATTCTCTATCTGCTTCCGCTGAAGAAAGATATTTGAAATTTATTAAAACGTATCCAAAGATTTTTGAAATGGTTCCGCAAAACCAAATTGCTTCTTATCTTGGAATTACCCCACAATCCTTAAGCCGCATTCGAAAAGAATTAACTCAAAAATAAAATTTAATTCGGGTCATTCTGAATTTATTTCAGAATCTCCGGCACGAATCAGATCCCGAAATAAACCCGCCTGCCGGATGGGCAGGTTCGGGATGACTGAGCACAAGTTACCATATGTTAACTCTATTTTTTAACATACGTGAATGCGGCGGGGAGCCTTTCATATTAAGTTTAAGTAGTTATTAAATGAAAACAGTAAAACAAATGAAAGGAAAATAAAATGACAACCTGGAAAATCGACCCGGCACATTCGGAAGTTAACTTTAATGTTAAACACCTTGTGGTTTCAAAAGTTCGCGGACACTTTGATACCTTTGATGCAACGATAGAAACAAACAAAGATGACTTCAGTGATGCAAAAATTAAATTTGACGCTGATGTAAACAGTATAAACACAAATAATGATCAGCGCGACGCTCATTTAAAATCAGCAGATTTTTTTGATGCAGCAAATAATCCGAAGATGAGCTTTGAATCAACAGCTGTAAAGAAAATCTCTGATTATGAATTACAGGTAAAAGGAAATCTAACTCTCCGTGGGGTTACAAAAGAAGTTGCTCTTGATGTTGTTTATAACGGGACCGTAAACGGCTTGTATAATAATGAAGTTGCCGGTTTTGAAATACACGGAAAATTAAACCGCTTTGATTACGGGCTTCAGTGGAATGCAGTTACAGAAGCCGGCGGAGTTGTAGTAAGCAATGAAGTTAAAATTGAAGTGCTTGCTGAGTTCAGCAAAGTTAAAAGTGCTGCTCAAGCTGCATAAATGAACTCTTTGATTCGAACGTCATGCTGAACCTTGTTTCAGCATCTAAATAACTAAAACGATTCCGTAACAAGCTTGCCCAACGAGAGTGTTGCAGAATTAATTTTACTGTCACACTGAGTTTATCGAAGTGTGAATTCTTACTGCCAAGATAGTCTTCGACAAGCTCAGACTGACAAACTAAGACTTCTGCAACACTCTTAACCGGCGGGTAAGTCTTGTGATAAAAAATCTTTTATCTCTTTGCGGCTTAGATTTCTCCCTCCGGTCGAAGTGACATTCCTTTTTTTACTATGGAAGACTGATTTAATAGATTTATCATTTTAGTGACTTAACATAGATATTTATATTTATAAATATTCTAAGTAACTTGAACTAGCAATGAAACCGAATGACTTAAATAATATAACCCGAGAGTTTAACAGCACAGAGCCAAATGCCTGTGCTGTTTCTTGGCCACGGCAGCCCGATGAATGCAATTGAAGAGAATGAATTTGTTCAGGGATTTAGAAAAACCGGGAAAGAAATTTCTCGGCCCAATGCTGTTTTATGCATATCGGCTCACTGGGAAACAAGAGGCACTTATGTAACTGCAATGGAAAAGCCAAAAACAATTCACGACTTCGGCGGCTTTCCAAAAGAGTTATATGATGTTCAATACCCGGCACCTGGAAACCCGGAACTTGCTAATGAAACTAAAAGCATCGTTAAGAAAACAGAAATTAGTTTGGATGTTAATTGGGGACTCGATCACGGTGCCTGGTCTGTAATAAAACACATGTACCCCAATGCAGATGTGCCGGTAATAGAAATGAGTTTGGATTATTCTCAAACTCCACAATACCATTATGAGCTGGCAAAAGAACTTGTGCCGCTTAGGAAAAAAGGCGTGCTGATTGTCGGCAGCGGAAACATGGTTCATAATTTAAGAATGGTTGCCTGGGACAAATTAAATGACACCGATTACGGTTATGACTGGGCTTTAGTAGCACGTGAAAAAATGAAAAAGTTTATGTTAGAAAATGATCACAATCATTTAATTAATTTTAGATATCAAGGCAAAGAATTTGAATTGGCAATTCCCACTCCCGAACATTATCTGCCTTTGCTTTATGCGCTTGCATTAAAAGAAGAGAATGAACAGGTGAGCTTGTTTAATGATAAAGCTGTGGGCGGTTCACTTGCAATGACTTCCTTAAAGATTGATATGCAATAAATTTTAAAATGATATAGTAGATTAATTGAAAGGCGAGTTTTAATGGCTCGCCTTTTTTTAGTATTAAAATTATTGATCTTAAATATTAAAATTTATATTTTAATATCATACTAATGTGATATTTAAATATTGATTTTATATAATACAATTTCTCAGTAACCTTTTTAATGTAAAAAAAACATCCATGAAGGATAATCTTCTTTAATCGATTTAGTTAGTTAAGAAATATTTCATTCAAAATTTTATTCTTCTCGATTTTTCATAATACGACATTGATAACCCATTCACTATATTTTATAATCTCTTTTAAACACCACCAATTCTTCCTTCTCAATTTATCGCTAATTACATCATTTTAAGCCACACTTTAGATTACTATACGATAAACATCTGAAGCCTAAAATTATTTGGATTATTTTGATATAATTTACTGGATATAAAATACTTTATAAGTTACATCTTTCTTCAATTTATATTTTTAATGTTTCAAATTTATTTTTTTTAACATCAAGTAATTTAGATCAAATGTGTGGGTATAGTAAAAAAGATTTTGAATATGGATTTTAAGACGAACTATAACTCTTGTTTCATTCTTGTGAGTTTTGATTTTAATAATCCTTCTTTCGTAAACAATCATGTTTTCATCAAATATTTTTTTTAATTCATTAAATGCATTTTCAATTGTTTCTGAAAATGTCATGTTTCATAGAAAAATTTAATTAAGTTTAACAACAAATCATTAGACATAACCGATTCTTTTCATACGGATTGATTCAATAAAACATTCCTAAGTGGCTGGAAATTTAAAGCCCTTATTTAAATTGCTCTCAAGTCTTAGAGTAAAGATGTTATTTACACTTTCTCGTGAATTTAATACTTTCATACTTCCTTATTTTATAAAAAAATCATTGCCTAATAATCCTAAGCAATTGATTTCTAATTTTAAGCTCTCTATTCTTTCTTTTTAAGTTCTTTTCCTTTTATTGATTCAATTTCTAGTAACAAATTTTTGTATTCCAAAGTTTACTTGTTGAATTTCTAACAAACCCTTCATTTTTAAAATTATTTGTTTAGAAGAAAAAATTCCATTGTCTTGGGATCTTGTTAATTCTCACTTGTAATTATTATCATAATTGCCACTAGGACTGCAACAAAAAAGATTCAGCCTCAAAAATTTTCATTCTTAAATTACCTTATGGCTAACTTCTTCATTAAAAATCCTTCAATTGAATAAATGCTTAATTAGGAATACTAAATTGAAAATATTATAAAAGTTTTAATTCCTCTTGTAAATTATTAAGCTAAATGAACTAAAGATTATAGACCAACTATTCGAAAAGAAATTCACTTATTATCCAAATCAGTTTATACTTATCAAACTTTCTATTTATAATTCTTAATCCCCTATAATTATTTTGACTATCGTTTATACCAATTTTAATTTTTGAAGATTTAGTTTTATTATTAAACATAATTAATATTATTAGTTCAAAACACAAATAAATCATTTTAAATATACAAAGTGATAACTCAATTAATTATAAATAATTTAAAGTGCTTATGCTTATGAACTAGTCCACAAAGACTCTAATTTTTAATTCATTGTTTCCCTTTCCGCTTTTCTTTAGTTTTATATCAATCATGAAAAAAATTTATAGCCCTGTGCTGAACTTGTTTCAGCATCTCTTATATATATTGAGTTCCAGAAACAAATTCGTCTGTCAGCCGGAGAGTGTTGCAGAAGTCTTAGTTTGTCAGTCTGAGCTTGTCGAAGACTATATTTGCAGAAAGAATTCACACTTCGATAAACCTGTCTGCCGGACAGGCAGGCTCAGTGTGACAGTAAAATTGGTTCTGCAACACTCTTTGATGCGCAGATTCGGGATGACAATACTTATAAGCTTGTTTTTATTATTCAGCACTTCATACGCAGATTATAATTCTGCGGAAGTTGTACAGCATCTTGGAAAGACAATTCCTTTAAACTTAAAATTCTTAAACTCAAAAGGGGATACGGTTTTATTAAAAGACCTGGTCAACAAACCAACCGTGCTTGATTTCTGTTATTATCAATGCCTTGGAATCTGCACTCCGCTTATGAGTGAAATTGCAGATGTGGTCGGCAGAGTAAAACAAGAACCGGGAAAAGATTACAATATCATCAGCATCAGCGTTGACCAAAATGAAACTCCAAAAATGGCTGCAGAAAAAAAGTTTGCTATGCTGGGCTTAAGCGAAAGAAAAATTCCGGAAACAGCCTGGACATTTTTAACCGGCGACAGCACCAACATTTATCAACTAACTGATATTGCCGGGTTTCATTTTAAAAGAACCTACGGAGGATTTTTACACAAAGGAGTTTTAATCTTTCTTGATAAAGACGGAAAAATTGTTCAATACATGGACCCGTCATTTCAAAAAACCGGCAACTTCAGAATACTGCCTTCAACATTTGAGATGGCAATAGACAATGCCTCTCAAGGTAATGTAACATCAACAATTGCAAATGTATTAAAAACATGCTTCAGCTTTGTGCCCAAAGGGAAAGACATGTTTGTTATGATGCTTGTGCTTTTTACCGGACTTTTAACTGTTGGTGTTGTGATAGTAATAATTAAAAAAGTAAATCCGAAGAAAAGCTAAGCACACCCAATATTAAAACAGAATAAGTCATTTGATTTTCAATGTAGGGACATAGCATGCTATGTCCCTAAGGATATAAATAAAAAAATTAAATACTCAATTCTATCAGTAGAGACGGGGCATGCCCCGTCTGTACAACTTAAGATTTTCGATATCCTTGGAAGAGATGTTGCCCCCTTGTTAATAAACAACAGCCGCCAGGTAATTATAAAGTTGAGTTTAAGCCAAATGTAAGGGCGAATAATTATTCGCCCCTACCAAGAGAGGGTTGCTTTTATCAATTAAAAGCAGGCAACTATATTTAAACATGAAAGATAACTCCTTGGGGAAAAATATTATTTTTTTACTTACTGCCTAACCTCTTTCAATTATATTATTTAAATCACAGACAAAGTTTTATTAAAAAAAATTAATTTGACATATCCGCACATAAAAATTAATTTGTTTTTATTCTTACCGCATGCCTTTAACCGCAGGTGTGCATTATACATGACCAGAAAATAACGACTAAATAATTTTATAATAACTCTAATAAACGATCAGGAGCTTTAATGAAAAATTTACCTTTTTCTTTTTTATTCGTATTTATTCATTCCATTAAAAATTCCGGGGATGGCGCAATAAAACACATCTGCGCCGGCTATTAAATTGAAAATGATTTTATTCAAACAACATTTCATAAAATTTTGATAACAAACTTATTAGGAAACCAAAGACTATGAAAAGAATTTTTATATTATTTACTTTTTTAGGATTATTTACAACTCAACTATTATTTGCTCAGTGGATGCAGACAAAAGGCCCGTTTGGGCGGCAGAGCGACTAATGTTTATGACAACGGCACTACTGTGTTTGCAAATATCTCGGGAAGCGGAATTTATAAATCATCAGATAATGGAGCTTCCTGGTCTACAAATTGAAGGTTTCGATTTTCTAAGAGATTGCAGAACTCTTGCCGGAAAAGGAAATGATTTGTTTGTTTTTAATAGATCAAGTGAAATCTATCATTCTACAAATAGCGGCGATTCATGGAATAAGATTACCGATACTACCATTGCAAATAAGTATGTTTATTTTTTATCTATTGCCGGGCAAAATGTTTATGCCCCGTCTCCAGACGGACTTTATCGCTCAACTGATGATGGCGCTTCCTGGGAAAAGTTAAACGATTCATTAATTACAGGAACAATTAATTTTATTAAATCCGACAGCTCTTTTTTGTTTGCAGGGAATTCAATAGGGCAATTGTTTCGGTCGTCTGATAAAGGTAATTCCTGGGAATTATTAAAAAACGGATCTAATGAATTAACAACTTCTTCAATAACATTCGATGGCTCCAAATTAATTGCAGCAAATTCCAGCGTCAATTCAAGTATTTATATATCCACAGATTTTGGTGATTCATGGTCTCAACGAGACGGCAGTGGAGGGGAGAATAGCTCCTTTTATGATTTATATTTTTTAAACGGAAATTTGATTGGACGTTTTTATGATAACACATTTTATATTTCTTCGGATGAAGGGACTTCCTGGTCTGAAATTCAGGTTGATTCAACCATGAATTCTTTCGAGGATATAGAAGGAAGCGGATCAAATGTTTTTATAGCTACTTACGGCAACGGCATTTATCGTTCAACGGATGGAGGCTATACCTGGGCATTATCAAACAAAGGAATAATAGGAAGCAGAATTAATGCACTTGTCACAAAAAACAATGATGTCCTTGCCGCAACAGAAGGGGGTGTTTATAAATCCACAGATGATGGGGATTCATGGCAAAGATATAATGATGGAATAGATTTGAGCGAAATTATTAATATTCAAATCTTTAATAATAATTATTATGCTGTTGTCAAAGACGGCATTTATAAATTAGACGCAGTTAATAATAAATGGGTAAAAACATATTATGTACCAAATGCTTCTTTCACAGCAATATCAATAAATGATTCTGTAATATACGCCGGTTTTAGAGGTGCTGGAATATTAAAATCTACAGATAATGGAAGCACATGGGATACGGTGAATAACGGCTTGAGTACGAGCCCGGGACATTATCCAGGCATAAATTCATTAGCCGTTTTAGGAGACGTTGTATATGCAGGTACAGATGTAAATGGTGTTTATCGTTCAACGGATGGGGGAGCAAATTGGTCTCAGTTCAACAATGGATTTTCCAGTCCTATAACTTACGGTATTGCTTTCAAAGATTCTTCGGTTTACCTGGCAACAAATGATGGATTTTACAAAACCGGATTAAATGACACCAGCTGGAATCAACTTAATAACTCTTATGCATACTCATTTTTCTTTTATAACGGAGGAATTTTTATAGGCCAATATAATCAGATACTAAAATCTTATGATGGAGGACAAAGCTGGGAAAGCGTAAGCGATGGTTATAATTCAAGAGATATTTATAGTTTAGCTGTTAATGATAGTTATATGTTTGCAGCTTCTGCTGACGGCGGCGTATGGAGGCGGCCTCTTTCTGAAGTTATAACTTCTGTGAATAATTCTGTTTCTGTCCCGGAACATTTTTCCCTGGAACAAAATTATCCCAATCCATTTAACCCAACTACAAAAATTAAATACTCCATTCCTTCCGTAGAGACGGGGCATGCCCCGTCTGTACAGCTGCGAGTTTATGACATCCTCGGGAGAGGGGTAGCAACTCTGGTTAACAAAAAACAGCAGCCGGGGAATTATGAAGTAACATTTGATGCCTCCACTCTTTCAAGCGGTGTTTATTTCTACCAATTAAAAGTTGGAAATTTTGTTCAAACAAAAAAAATGATTTTAATGAAATAATTGAATTAATAATTATTAAAATTATTTTAACTATCGTTCTGCCTGTTCACAATCAGGCAGAATGTTTAATTTTTACTAGGTAATGGGTAATATTTTATACCTCTCTGTCACCCCAAAATTAATTCACAGCTTTTTATTACTATAGTCTTTTTTAAGGTTATTTGCTTCACAACCGGTTTATAAAAAATCATTTCTAACAAATAAACCTTTTTCCAAAATCTACTTACCTAAAAAATCTATAATTGTTTGAACCTAATCAGCTAAAAAATACGCATTAGAATAAAACCAATCTTTTATTATTTCTGGAGGAAAACATGAAATGCAAAAGTAAAAATGCATTCCTTGCTTGTTTCGTTTTGTTGATATCAGTACCCCTTATTAATATATCAGCAAAGGATAAAAAATTAGTAAATAATAAAAAGCCGTTAACTGCCGAAGTACAAGACGGCCCATCTGAAAACATAATTGATATAAACAATCTTACATCATGGGTAACTTCTTCTGGTTTCCATGATTGGAAAGTTGCTTCAACATGGAACGGCTCTTTTCCTAAAGGTTCTGTTGCGGGCGTAATATTTTCAGATGGAATTCTTTGGGGTGGAAAAATAAACGACGAAAATTCTTTTGATGTTAGAGTAAATGGGGCATATTATGCCAGTGGCGGAACTCCTGCTATACATGTTTTCAGAGTTAGGCCTGATTATACTAGTGGTGATATTTCGGAAGATGCAGCTGCATATTTTAGTATAGATGCTGGAAGTGTAAGCCAAGATCAAATTGATTCTGTGCGTAAATTATATCAAGCTGACTGGCAGGAATGGCCTGCTGAAATGGGAGCCCCGTATGATGATGTCGATAAAAATGGAAAATATGATCCTAATATTGATATACCAGGAGTTTCAGGCGCTTCGCAAACTTTATTTATACAGTATGACGATCAATTTTATTTATTTGGCTCTCCCAAAACCGGGATAAATATTTCTGAAACCTATTGGGCTTATAATTTGAACAAAAGACTGGATAATGTTATTTTCAAAAAAGTTAATCTTGTTTATAAAGGCACGTCTAATTCAAATCCAAATTCAACTATTGACAGTATGTATATTGTACAATTTGCTGATCCGGATGTTGGGGATGGAACAGATGATTATGCCGGTTGTGACCCCGCACTGAATCTAGGATATGCATATAATGCAAATGATTCAGATGCTGTTTATCAGCCCTTGGGAATGATTCCTCCTGCTGTTGGATATACTATTTTAAGCGGAGTTTCTCA
The DNA here is from genome assembly GCA_963777515.1 of uncultured Bacteroidota bacterium. Classification (GTDB taxonomy): domain Bacteria; phylum Bacteroidota; class Ignavibacteria; order Ignavibacteriales; family Ignavibacteriaceae; genus CAVSWT01. The sequence goes on along the minus strand of CAVZQU010000008.1, from coordinate 345,598 downwards.
AAAATCCGGTAATTCAAATGACAGTGCATCTATAAATTTAAATTGGAGAAAAGGGTACAAATATGTTAATAAGAATCATTTGAGTTCTTTTGTATATGTTAGAAACAACGGTGGTTCATGGATAAATCCCGACCCTTACTCAGATACTAGAGCAAATTATTATAATATTTTTAGAGGAAAATCACCTGCGTTGCCTTATCCAGCCGGCAATTCATTTCCGGCATCCATAACCGACATTATAAATAATGGAACATATCTTCTGGATGGAGACCCGGTTGCAGGGACAGGGAAAATAGATGGTAAGTTTGATAAAGCAGGAGATAGAAGTATGTATTTAATTAATGGGCCTTTTAATTTATCCATGGGAGATACGGCTGAGGTAGTTGTTGCTTTAGCTGCTGTAAGTGGAAGCGATCATCTTGAAAGCATTACTGAATTAAAGAAAATATCAGCAAGTGCCGATTCGGCTTATAAATCATTAGTTACCAACATAACACATCATATTACAGGAATTACTGAAAATGAGAGCAGTAATTCAATACCTTCCAATTATACTTTAAGTCAAAATTATCCAAACCCATTTAATCCAACAACAAAAATAAAATATTCCATTCCCTCTCGTAGAAGCACAGCATGCCGATGTCCGTACAATTGAGAGTTTATGATATACTCGGAAGAGAAGTTGCAACTCTTGTAAACATAGCAACAACAACCGGGAAATTATGAAGTTGAATTTAATGCAGCAAATCTTTCAAGCGGAGTTTACTTTTATACTTTGAAAACTGGAGGCTTTATTAAAACTAAAAAGATGCTGCTGCTTAAATAACGAAAGTCTTTTAATAATATGAAGGAAAAATTTAAATGTTAAAGTGAAATTATATAAGTAACTACGTGAGAAGAAAAGTACTTCTAAATAGTTTTACATAATACTGCCATGAGCTTTGTTTGTTTGAATTTCTATATTATTTACTAAATTCTGAAATTGCGAATCTGTTCGAAATGCATCCCAAACTGGGTCTATCATCAGATTAAGCAGTCCGGTGTCACGTTCATCATATGCTTTTTTCAACCACTCAAACGTTTTTTCTTTATTACCAAAACCGGCATAAATAAGAGCTATATCAGTAGCGCCATCATGCCATTCATTCCATCGATCGAGTAATATATTAAGAAAACTATCTGCTTTAACAGAGTCTCCGGCTAAAGCATAAACATATCCTAGATACCTACTCATTGTAGCCTTTCTAAGCTTCATCCCTTTTTCTAATTCATTTATTGCATTTTTATAATCCCCTTTCTTTAGATATACCAATCCAAGTAAACTATGAGTTGGGGGGAAATTCTGATCCAGTTCAAGTGTTTCTTTATATTGGTTTATTGCTTTATCATATTGACGGGCAAGATAAAATTCACGTCCCAAATCTACTTGTATTCGCAGTGATAATGGTGAAAGCCGGGTAGCTTTTTTCATCTCTGAAATCCCTTCCTCCGTCAACCCTGATCTTATTAAACTGAATGCATACCATTGATGCGCTGTTGCATAATTTGGATTAAGCTCTATGGCTCTTTCCAATTCTCTTTTAGCGCTTAATAAGTCCCATTCATTATATAAGCACGCCGACAAAGATACATGAGCTTCAGCTAATGTTTCATCCAATGAAAGTGCTTTAGTAACATATTTCTTTGCCTTTATTGTCGCTTCATTTGTTTGAATAATTCCGTAATTACCTTGCAGGAAATATGTATCGGACAAACCCGCATATGCCGGGGCATATTCAGAATCAATAGCAATAGCTTTAAGAAATTGCTCTTTAGCTTTTTCAAATCCTTCGCCGGTTCTCATATTCCAAAAGTAGCGCCCTTTAAGATAAGCAATGTAGGCTTTGGGGTTTACAGATTTGGACGAAACAACTTTTGCATGTTCTTCCGGCGTTAACTTAATTTGTATCTCAGAAGCTATTTCATGTGCAAGTTCTCCTTGTAATTTCAGAATATCATGCATATCCCGTTTATAGCTTTTAACCCACAATAGCTGGTCTTTATCTGCTTTGATAAGTTTAGCAGTTATTCTAACATAACCGTTTGCATTCAAAACTGATCCTTCAACAATAGCATCAACATTTAATTGTTTAGCAATTTCCGGCAGCGGCTTGGATGCGTTTTTATATGTCATCACCGATGTTCGTGAAATTACTCTTAGTGATTTTAATTTCCCCAGGTTTGAAATTAATGTTTCCGTCATCCCATCAGCGAAATATTCTTCGTTAGGATCAATATTAAGATTCATAAATGGAAGTACTGCTATGGAATTAATTTTTGTATCATTGTTAGTCACCAAATTGAAAATAATCACGGCAGATATTCCAAGAAAAATAATTACAATCAAGATAATGAAAACATGCTGCTTCTTTGGAGAAATGCTTCTTAGGAATGTTTGATTTTCTTGTTTGTCTGCCGCTGCTGAAGAATAAATATTTTCTCTGCGTTCATTCTCTGTTAAACTATTTTTGACGGCTTTGTCTTCATCAGTTTCCGATTCTTTAACCTCTGCAATGAATTTAAAACCAATTCTTGGAATAGTACGAATAAATGTTGGTTCCTGTGCATTATCCTGCAAAGCTCTGCGAACTTCATCAATGCAATGGCTTAATGTATTTTCTGTTACAATTACATCAGGCCACAAATCATCCAACATATCCTGTTTCTTAACTAAAGTACTACGATGATTAACTAAATACAGTAGTGTTTCAAAAGCCTTGGGGCGCAAATGAATTTGTTTTGTCTTTTTTCTTAGACTATGATCGCTGGTATCTAAAACAAAATCACCAAAGTAAAAAATTTGTATTTCATCCGTTTTCATATGTTTTGCAGATTTTTATCATAACTTTTTAATGATTTTGTCAAGACTGTGAGTAGAACATTTTACAATATAATAATAAAATAAACAATCTTTTTTAATAAAAATTTTAACCGGTAATTGTATTAAAAATTTCAATGAGAAAGAGAAACGGAAGAAATAATTTGAAAATAATTTATTACATGGCTATTTCATTGTATGTTTATTCAAATTTTAGCTGCTCAACTTCAGACAACCAATCCGAACGGTTAAAGTTGCTTGCTACAGATAAAGAATGGTCCGAGGCAATTGCTGATACAAATATTGACCGAATAGTTTCTTTTTGGTCGGAAGATGCCGTCCTTTATTTTCCGGAGGCCCCTATAGTAATTGGAAGAGAGTCAATTAAAGACATAGTAATAAAAAACCGCGCGATTCCCGGTTTCTCTTTGGAACATATACCCGCAGAAGTATTTGTATCAAACTCAAATGATTTAGGGTATACAACTGGAACATTTACTATTTCACTACCCGGTATTGAAGGCAAACCAATAAAACAAAAAGGAAATTATATCTGCATCTGGAAGAAACAAAATGATGGGGCCTGGAAGTGTAGTGTAAATATTGGGAATTATCGTTCTACCATGACAAGTAAATCAAAGGAACAATAAACAGATACCTAAAATTATTTATAAAAGAATATCGAAAACAAATTAATATTTATCACATTGGAGGCATTTTAATGAAAGTAATTACTTCTCTTTTAATAACCTTGTTTTTATTCTCGTCAATTCTTTTTTGTCAAGTAGCTGAAAACGCTTTTCAAACTATGGATGACTTATTAAATTGCGGAAATGATACAACTTTAAATATTACAAAAAATATTACGGTTGAAGCCTGGGTAAAAGCGGATGCCGCACAACCTGCCGGAAGATATGGTAGGATTGTTGATAAATACCTATATACTGACAAAACCGGATATGATTTAGTTTTAACACCATCAAATGTAATCAGATTTGAATTTTGGGGAATGGATGGGGCACAATATTTTTGTGATGGAAATACACCAATAAATGATGAAATATGGCACCATGTTGCTGCTACTTTTGATGGCGACACTATAAAAGTGTATCTTGACGGAAATCTGGATAATGAATTAAGCACCGGAAAAGCAAGCATAAAACCATCCTCTAATAATTTCACAATAGGAAGTAATTTTGATGGGGTTTCATGGCAGCCCGTTTATGCTGCAATTGATGAAGTTAGATTATGGAATATTGCACGCTCTCAAAGCCAGCTTCAAGCGGCAATGAATGATACTCTCCCGCCTGCTTATTATTCATCTCTTGACAGCGGGTTAGTGGGATATTGGAGGTTTGATGTATTTGAAGACCTTGGAATCAATAATGATGGCGCAGATGATATAAGAGATTTTGCCTACTATCATAATCACGGTGATAGTGAGGGTGATCCAAAGCTTGTATCGTCAGGTGCTTTGGTTAGTGTTAATGATAATAATTTGAATGATACGGAAATTCCACAGCAATATAATTTATTTCAAAATTTTCCCAATCCATTTAATCCAACAACTAAAATAAAATATTCCATTCCCTTAGAGACACAGCGCGCTGTGTCCGTACAATTAAAAGTTTATGATATTCTTGGTAGAGAAGTAGCAACTCTTGTTAATGAACAACAATCGCCTGGAAATTATGAAATAACTTTTATTTCCGTAAAGACGCATCGCCATGCGTCTCTACCCAGTGGAATTTATTTCTACCAATTTCAAGCTGGCGATTTTATACAAACAAAGAAAATGATAATTATAAAATAATTTAAGGAATCAGGAGATGTGCCAATTTATAGATATTCAAATGGAGTTACCGCTATGCTGCAGCTCGGTGTTATTTTTCCCCCTAAAAAATAATAACCATTTTAATTGGAGTTAACTATGAAAATTAATTTCTCTTACAATTTAAGTTTAGTCATAATTCTAATTTTAATCTCTTCAGCATCTACTATTTATGGTCAAGAACAAAACAATGATTCTAATGTTACAGCTAAGCCTTTTAAATTCACAAGAATCTATTCGGATTCAAGCGGTAATACACATTTTAACTCTGAAGAAATGTCATTTCGTTCTATAAAATTTTCTCCGCAACTACCCTCGGTGTCAGTTACCAAACCTAACGGAACAAATAATATGGTTGTTATTACTGCCCCTACAGGAGGTAAAGCTGATTGGCACTGTGTTCCCCGGGAACAATTCAATATCATATTGTCCGGTGAAGTTGAGATTGAAGTTTCCGATGGAGAAGTTAGACGATTTGGTCCCGGCAGTTTGATTTTGGGAGAGGACACAAAAGGGAAAGGACATATTACACGTGTGTTAAGTAATAGTGACGTTTGTTTTGCCGTGATAACACTAACTATAAATTAAGGAATATGAAAATGAATAAATCATTTATAATTAACCGGATAGCTGATGAAATGTGGAATAAAGGATTGATTGAAGTCGGTGATGAAATTATGGAAGCAGATGCAAAATACCACGGACCGCATATGCCGAATGGGATCGGAACGAGAGAAAATTGGAAACAAGCTATTACAATGTATCGAAATGCTTTCCCTGATTGTTGCGTTATCTATGAGGAATTAATTGTGTGTGATAATATTGTTATTGGAAGATGGAAAGCAACAGGCACACATACAGGGAATCTTCCTGGAATTGAACAAATAACCGGAAAGCAGATTGTTATTGACGGAACAACTATTTATAAACTTGCAAATGATAAAATCATTGAAGCCTGGGAACAGCTCGATCTTCTCGGCATGTGGCAGCAACTGGGCTTTGTTTCACTCCCCGGTTCAGAACTGAAAGGAGGAAAGAAATGAATGCGAAGTTCAACGAATCATCGGTACTTCAACACATAAGTAATTCAATGACAACTTCAATAATCATTGCTGCTATACTCATCATTATAGCATTCTCAGTTGTAAAGACACAAACAACAGTAAATTAAAATTTTGTAGATAAATAAAATGAATTAAACACATTATACAAATCAAGCATTAACAATTTTTGCTTTACCGAAAAATTGAGATTTATAATTTTAGCAAAACCACATAATTAATCGGAAATAATCATGAAGGTTAAATATTAAAATGGAGTAATAATGAAAAGAAGAGACTTTATTAAATTGTCGTTAGCAAGCGGGGCAACTTTTTTTCTTGATCTTAATGCTTACCCTGCAAAACTCGTTTCTACATTAGGTAAAAATGAATATGATGCAATAGTATTAGGAGCAGGACTTGGGGGACTTGCTTTTGGTGCCGCTATGGTTAGGAAAGGATATAAGCCTCTGATATTGGAAAGAAGAGACAGACCGGGAGGATATGCCTCATGTTTCTACAAAGACGGATTTACATTTGATTTCTCCCTTCGTGCTACTACTGCGCGTGAGCGTGAAGGCATTATTAACCTTATACCTAACTTCCCCGAAATAAAAGAAGTAGAATATGTACGCTATCCTAACTTTTACAGGGCACAATTCCCTAATGGGGTTGTATCCGTTTCAAGCGGGAGTATTAATCAATGTATCGATCATTTAGTAAGTCAATTCCCAAACGAGGAAAAAGGAATTAAAAAGCTCTTTAATGAGATGGAAAACAATATAAACAAATATGCAAAGTATTCCTGGCAAGAAATGATAGATATGTTTTTAATGGACAAAAAGTTGAAGTTTGCTCTTTCAGTGATTTGGACGTATGTAGGAATACCGCCGTCGAAAATCAGTGCTGTTTTATATACAGGACTTTTTTTGCACTATATTAAAGGAGGAACTTATTATGCCAAAGGAGGATCTCAGGCGGTTTCAAACGGTTTTATGAATTATATCCGTTCAAATGGGGGTAAATTATTGTTGAACGAAGAAGTGAACAAATTGAGAGTGGAGAATAATAGAGTAACTATAGTTCAAACCAAAAGTGGAAAAGAATTTTCAGGTAAAGTTGTTGTCAGCAACATTAATCCGATCACTGTTTTTTCTCAAATGATTCCAAATAATTACAATGCATATTTGGACAAGCTTTTCTCCATTAGGCTCGGCGCATCTGTTTTCCAGGTCTTTCTTGGAACAGATAGGGATATAATTTCTGAAAGCGGAATTAATGATTTTCAGATATTTCATATACCAGGTTATGATATCAGGAAAAACTCTGAAAATGCTCTTGCTGGCAAATTTGAAAAAGCCAGCTTTCTTATATCACTCTATGATAATATTTATCGGGGTTATTCACCTGAAGGAAAAAACACTATAAGTCTATTATTGGTTCAGGATTTTGCTACATGGGAAAATCTTCCACCTCAGGAAATTGAAACTAAAAAGCAAACATATAAAAACCAACTTGTAAAAATAGCTGAGCAGTGCGGTTTGAAAGGTTTAAGTAAACATATTGAAGTGGAAAAAGTATTTACACCTCTAGACTGTGTTAAATTAGCAAACAGCTACAAGGGTGCTATTTACGGCTGGAAAGGTAACCGGGGCAATTCACGTTTGTCGCAAACAACGCCAATTGAAAACCTATTTCTTGCCGGGACATGGACACAACCCGGTCCGGGAGAAATAGGAGTTATGATAAGCGGATTGGAATGCTTTAAAAAAGCTATGACACTTTTAACAACAAAATAAATAAGCTTTTAAAAAATCTAAAATAATTGAAATTTAAAAGTTATAAAGGAAGACAAAATGAGTGCAAAATTTAATAGACAGTCATTGAAAGTTAAGCTTATGAGGTTGCTAGCTAATACTGGAATACTTGTCACCATCTGTATTTTCTTCGTTAGTTTTTCCCCGATGGCAAAAGCCCAGACAGTCGAAGATTCTGCTTCAGCATACAAATTTGTTGAAGCATATCAGCAAATATTTAACACCCGCAATGCGGCCGCCCTCTCAGAATTCTTCACCGAAGATGCAGATGTTGTGGTAGGCAACCTGCTTGAAGCGAAGGGAAAGCAGGCTATTCAAAACTGGTGGCATTCTTACTTCGCATAAACAGGAACTGGGAAGAAAAGGTACATTTACGGTAAATTCGTTTAAGAAATATATCTCCCGATGTTGCGCTGATCAATCTCCAATCGGTAACCGGCGGACAGGATGCTTCCGGAACAGAACTTCGAAAAAGAAAAGCACGGGGCACATGGGTAGTGGATCGCCTTAAAAGTAAATGGCTCATATCATCTATATTTATGATGCCGGCAGAGACCGATAGCATTATCCTGAAAGCTTCGCTTGAAACTGTAAAATCCATTCGACCCCACATACGTGCGTTTGTTGATGAATACGAAGATGTATTTAATAGCCATAATCCATCTGCTGTAAGTTCCTTCTTCTCTAATGATGCAGATATCATTATTCGTAATAATCCCATAATTCAAGGAAAACAAGCAATTAACAAGATGTGGACCGTTTACTTTTCTAAACCGAGGAATTACAAGGCATTATTCATCATCAACGAAATAAGAACAATAAGTGACAATGTTGTTCAATTAAACATCACCGCTACAGGCGCAATTCCTGAAACAGAAGATCAACTCAAGCCTGTCCGGCAAACCAGTGCGATGTGGATTGTTGTTCGCGAGTCTGGCAAATGGCATATAACTGCGCTGCGCGTATTGCCCGGGAAGGATGACGTCATTATCCGCCGATGATGTATTAAAGTTAAAGGTAATAGTTAGTTCAACTATTATTTAACTATATCATGGAAAATAACGATTGAACAAAACATATTTTATAAAAATATATTCTTATTTCTTTTTAGCCATTGGAATGAGCTTGTTGATTACAAAGGTGATCATAGCCCAGGATTCGACCTCTTCAATAGATACGAGGGGTGGCGTTGAAGCAGCAGGAGAGTTTTCTCCATCTGGCCCGCCTCAGAAAAAGCCCAAAAGGATTGAAGCAGGAAAAAGCTTTATTGTGGATTTAATCGAATCCTATTCTATATCCGGCACTTTGTTAGATAAAATGGAATTCAATTAAAGGATACTAGTTAAAGGACCTTTGCGGATCACCTCCCGGAACTTTTGAAGAAGAATGGATTGCATACGGAAATTTGAGCGGTAAACTTAATAATAATTCTGCCTCGGGAATTATGAGCTATACTGCGACTGTTAAAGAAGGCGGTGAGGTTAATGGAATTATTGTCCTTGGCCAGGGACTTGAGGGCGAATTGCATGTTCATGGAAATTTTAATGATGAGCAAACTTTCTTATAAAGGAATTATCAAATAGAAATATTTCAAATCAAAAAATTAATTTTGTATTCGCATTTATAAATAAAAAATTATAAATTCTTTTTAAAATTTACCTGTCTTCTTAATACCTCTTCTGAAATTAAATATTTTCTTTTACTCAATTCGACTTTAAAAATAAAGAAAGGTTAATCATGAATTATTTAAGAATAATAATTCTTGGGCTGTTTCTATTATTTAATAATATTTATGCGCAAAGCCCTCCTTCCGATTTTAAGCTTGAGTGTACTTCTGAAGCTTTAATTCCCTGGTCTGAGTCCGAAACAATAACAATCCTTGCGAATGGACAGGTTGAATTTGTAAAAACAAATGGAGATAAACTAGCGGGCCTAATTGATACTACTTTTACTATTTCTTCTCAAAACGTACAAACTATTTGGCAGGCGGTGCAAAGCAATAATTTCTTTTCTTTAAACAATGAATTTAAAGATAATTCAATAAGTGACGGCTCAATAGTGTTGTTTACAATTATTGCTAACGGGGATACAAATCAAGTTTATGTAAAAAATATTTCACAGCAGGAAATCGAAAATATAATTTTATCTATAAACTCAAGCGTTCCTGCCGATTTTAATATTCACTATACTCCGCCGGAAAAATTAAATGTCATTCCCAAAGATCCATGTGAAGGCTCTTCAAATATAACCTCGGAATCTTTAAAAGAATATTTACAGGAAGACTCATTCAATAAAATAAAATCAAATTATAGTTATAATCCTGAAAAAGCTAATGTTACACAGATACCGCATGGCGGATTTGAAGTAGGATATGAAATGTCAATTTTTGATGCTATTGCTTCCGGCAGGGCTTCAATAAAAAGCAAAGGAGTGTATTATGGAGATGGTGTGTCAATAACAGGAGATAATACTAACCCAGCTCCACCAAGCAATAAAATAAAATTTAAACTTAACCTTGAATTTTATGGTCCTTGCGACAACTCAATTAACGAATCAAATATTGTTAATGATATTAAAAACTCATGGAATGGTCAAATGACTAGTGACGGGAAAACTATAGAAATGGAAATAGTTACAATGTCTCATCCAGGGGACTCATTGCCAACAGGGACTCCTGGATTTGATAATATCAAGCTTGAATGTGGCGATGGACGCAGTAATGTAGATAATCTTGGCATTCCTAATACAAATAATGTTTCTACCGCAACATGGTATCCTGAAGATAAAGAAAACGATGTAGGGCTTTATGCCCACGAAGCCGGCCATTTAATGGGTCTTGAAGATCAATATGATGATTGGATAAAACTCCCCAGTGGTAAGTGGTTTAATACTGACAAGGGGGGGAAATTATTGAATGATGACGAAATGACAAACTTACTTCAGGAGAGAGCCCCGGACCTTAGTCCCGAAAGAATAAAATATGATCTTACTCGTAAAGGTCTTAGCATACCTAGAAAAGATCACGAAAACGATCTGATGGCAAGAACCAATAAGCCTATCCTTCAGGATGACATTGATGCTTTAGCTGCACTTGCTGGATTGATAATAACTTTTGAAGCAGGGGATATTTTGACTTGCTCAAATGACTTTTATCAAAACTTAATTATTGGACATTCAAGTGACTTTATTATAAAACCCGGACAAATAAAAACTTTATGGGGAATTTATACTGCATGCATTGACAAACATAAAATACAGCCTGATAGTGCTATGGTTTTTAATGCTGCCCCTTCATTAGAAAAATGGAACGGAGTACCAGAAACTGAATACTTATTGAAACTTATTAAGTATATAGATTCAACCTTAAAGTATTGTGGCAATTCAACTCAATATTTTGCACAAGAAGCCATCTGGAGAATAACAGATAATGCTACTATCAATGCTCATTATGAATTAGCTTATGATTTTTTAAAAGATGCTGGATTAGACATTAGCAATCAAATATTTCACTTCCCAAAATTAATAAGCAATATTTTAAAGGATACTATATCGAGAGCAAATGTTCCTTTTGAACTATTCGTGCCTAATATACAACCCAAATCCATAAATGCAGAAATAGGACAAAACGTTACTTTTAATGCAAGCATTTCCAAACCTGATGGATTTGAATATTCAACGGATATTTCCTGGGGTTTGGAACCGCCTAATGGAAGTTCAACTTTAATTTCTTCTGATGGATCTTTTACTCCAGATAAAAAAGGTTTTTATGAAGTTACACCTAAAATAAATATTACGGATTTATCAAATAACACAATGGAATATACACCATTAATAAATGCATATGCAATTGTGCCTGATGAATTTACAGAAACCTTTGAACATGGAAATTTAAAATGGTTTCATTGGGACACTTACGGTGATTCTAAATGGGAGATAACTAATGAAGATGCACAATCCGGTTCGTATTCTGTAAAGTCAGGAATAGTTTTAGAAAACCAATCTACTTCTCTTGCAATTGATGTAAATTTACCGAAAGATACTTCCATAACTTTTGCGATGAAATTTTATAGAGGCTCTGCTTCTACTTTTGAATTTGATGTAGACAGCGGCGGTTATGATTATTGGTTCGGTTCGGACGACTGGAAATTTTTTCATTATAGGCTTGACGCCGGAGAACATAGATTAACATGGACATTAACTAACGGCTACGATAATCCATCAACTGTCTGGCTAGATAATATTTTCTTTCCTACAAATTCTGTTGTTACAAGTATTAATGCTGAAGAGCAGATTCCATTAACATTTAATGTTATATCAAAATTATCCAAATCCTTTTAATCCAACTACTAAAATAAAATATTCCATCCCTTTTGTAGAGACGAGATATATCCCGTCTGTACAAATAAAGGTTTATGACATCCTCGGGAGAGAGGTAGCAACTCTAGTTAACAAAGAAAAACAGCCTGGAAATTATGAAGTTGAGTTTAATGCCTCAAACCTTTCAAGCGGAGTTTATTTTTATAAGTTAACAGCAGGTATTTTTGTTGAGACTAAAAAGATGATACTTTTACGTTAAATGTTTCGACAAGTAAAAATTCAAATCTATTTTTAAATCTCTATGTAGGAATTTCATTAATGAAATTCCTACAATAATAATTGCTTTTAAAGAAATTTTTCTCCACACCTAAATTAGTAAAGATACATGGTATGTGAATCACAAAATAAATTTATATATAGAAGTTTTATAAATTCTTTTATAATTTAATTAAGCAAAATTGACAAATCAATGAAGCTTTTAATTAAAATATTGTTTGCATTAGTAATTACTGCTCAATTTGTCTTCCCGCAGAAGAATAAAAAAGGATCAACTGATTTCCATCCAAATTTACTTAACCCGTTTCAGCTAAATATGCATCAGGATGATTTATATAAGCTTGAAGACTTTGGTTTATATTTGAACCTGCGAAGCAAAAATAATTTTCCTATAAATAAAGACCCCAACACACAATGGCTATGGACAAATGCAGTTTTATCAAATTCTTCTCCAATGGTAAATCAAGATGGATCGGATTTTAATAATATGCTTAGCATTCAATATAACCAGCTCAAGGAGAACTCAAAGTTTAATCCGGTTAGATATGTCTTAGGAATGGCTCAACTTAGCGCAGCAGGTTATCTTGCTTATAAGCACATAAAAAAATACGGATTTAAATAACTTTCCTCATTAAAAAACCATCCAACCACCATTCTTTATTTATTATTCTTTCGTGATTTTTTTGTTACAACTGGAAATTAGTTTTGTTCTGTAACAAAAAAATCAAACTAACCAATTTAATGGAGTGTTCAATGAAACTAAACAAAATCTTATTCTTAGGAGTTTTATCGCTATTTCTATTTTCCTCTTTTGCCTTTGGGCAGAATAAAGAAATGAAAAGCGATAAAGTAGATAGCAAAATGGGTGAAAAAATGATGAAAGGGGATATGATGACAAAAATTGATAAAGATGCTGATGGGTTTGCAATAAAAGGATACGATGCTGTTTCCTATTTTACAGATATGAAACCAATGATGGGTAAATCCAACTATACTTATGATTGGATGGGAGCAAAATGGCAATTCACAAGTGAAAAGAATTTAAATATGTTCAAAGCGAATCCTAATAAATATGCGCCGCAGTACGGAGGATATTGTGCTTATGCAGTAAGTAAAAACATGCTCGCCCCGGTTGACCCAACCGCATGGAAAATAGTTGATGGGAAATTATATTTAAATAACAGCAGCAAAGTTCAAAAGATGTGGAAGGAAAATATTCCAGGAAATATAAAGGCTGCAAATAAAAACTGGAAAAAGCTTGGAATGGCTGACAGCAAAAGTGATATGAATAAAATGAAAGACATGAAAAAAATGGACAATATGAAGAAATCGGATAACATGAAATAAAAATCTCCCCCCAACGATAGCTTAAAAATGCGAAGTTAAAAAATTATTTAGCTTCGCATTTTTTATATCACCTCTTGTAACTTTTCAAATTAAATAATGATGGGCTACATAAAATTATAATAGCCTTCAATTTGAAGCTGGAAAGTCATCTATATTTTTACCGAGTGTTTTTGAATTAGCTTTGCCATTATCAACTGCCCATTTTGCCATTGCATATAAAACCGGTTTTAATCCTAATCCGACTTTTGTAAGACTGTACGATACATGAGGCGGAATAATTGTTTTGGCTTTTCTTATCAAAAGCTTATCGGATTCCAATTGTTTGAGATGCTGAATTAGAACTTTTTCTGTAATTGCTGGAATTGCTTTTCTCAACTCAGAATATCTTTTTTCCCCCGATAACAAATGAAATAAAATGATGGGCTTCCAGTATCCGCCGATTTTTTCTATTACATAGGTTATTGGGCATTCACTATATGCATTTCTTTTATTTTCTTGTATCGTTGAACTTTCTTTTATCTTCGTCATAATGTCGCTTTCTTTGGGGTAAGTACTTGTAATAAAGTAAGTGAACATATACTTTTCTTTTCGAAAAAACAAATACAAAAACAAACTTATAAGGAAACGTAAAATGAAAATTACACTCACAGGCTCATTAGGCAATATAAACAACTATCTTATAAAAAAAATAATTGCCAACGGACACAATGTATCTGTCATTAGCCATAATCCTGAGAAAGTTAATGCAATAGAAGAGTTACAAGCCAAGGCATTAATCGGCTCAATAGAAGATCTTGATTTTGTAACAAAAGCTTTTGATGGAGCTGATGCAGTTTATACAATGATTCCACCTAACTTTGCTACCCCTGACCTTCGCGGTTATATAAGGACCGTTGGAGGAATTTATTCGCATGCGATTAAGAATACAAACGTAAAATACGTAGTTAATTTAAGCAGTATTGGCTCTCATATGCCCGATGGGCCGGGGCCAACCAGTGCAAATTATTATGTTGAAACAATTCTAAACGAATTGGAAAAAGTTAATGTGTTACATCTACGCCCAGGAATGTTCTATACTAACTTTTTAGGAAACATTGAAATGATTAGGCATCAAAATATTATTGGAAATAATTTTGACGCATCAGTAATTATGGCATTAACACATCCAGAGGACATCGCCGATGCAGCAGCTCAAGCATTAGAAACTTTATCTTTTCATGATAAAAATATTCAATATGTAGTGAGTGATGAAAAAACCGGGGCTGAAATAACTAAGATTTTAGGAAAAGCAATTGACATGCCTGAATTATCGTGGGTCGAATTTTCAGATGAAGCTCTTCTACAGGGGTTGATTCAAAACGGGCTCTCACAACAGATGGCGTCAATTTATATTGTTGAAATAGGGCTTGCCTTGAGAAACAACACTCTGTTGGAAGATTATATGAAAAATAAAGCTCAATCTTATGGAAAAATTAAATTTGAAAATTTTGCAAAAGATTTTGCATTCATATTTAAAAATTCTTTCATTGATCAAAATTAATTCGGAATAACAATTAACCCAAGTTATCTAAAAAAATTGGGTTAATTAACAGCATTCCCTTGTTAACAGACAACTGCGGCCAGTAATTTTATTGTAATAACAATGCTCTATTTTAGATAAAACTATTATTCACCCCGCTTTAAACAAAGGCGGAATCATTTATATTTGTTCTCGTCAAAAAATATTTAACAATAATATAAAATGAATTTAATTCCTTGTCCCGGTTGTGGAGAATTATTCCCGGATATTAAAGGCCCGACTCATCGTTACATGGAATCATCTCCCGGATGCTGGGCTGCTTATGGAGAAGTGCTGGCAAGAGAATACAGTAACCCGGAATATTTTGAAGTTCATCGTTTAACTGTTGATGCTTATGCTGTTCAGCACCCCGGTACGCCGTCAAAACAAAGCGTCAATTCCGTTGGTTATCATTTAATCCGTTTATGCCTTCTGGTTGAAAAGGATTTGAAAATGGAAAAAGCAAATGCTGCAATGCTGCAAATAACAAAGGAGAAAGAAAAGTTTTTCTGGTTGTCGCCGCCGTCTTCATTGGGCGAGATTACAGTAAAAAATGTTTTGGATGCTGCGAGTGTTGAAGAACATAAAAATGCTGTTTGGGCATGGGCAAAATCAGCGTGGAAGGCATGGGCAGCACATCATCCAACAATTTACAATTGGCTGCCGGAATTGAAGTGAACTAATTTTATTTTTACTATTTTTCATCTTCATACACAATCAAACAACTAATGCAAAGAGAAAATTCATTTCGGCTTATCCCAATCTTTCAAGCTTTGTTTGTTACTTTTTTGTGGTCAACTTCATTTATAATTATAAAGTGGGGGTTGGTAGAAATTCCTCCTTTAACTTATGCTGGTTTACGTTATTTTCTTGCTTCAATTTGTTTTATTCCTTTCATATTAAAAAAGAAATATGTTTCAGAAATTAAAAACCTCTCTTCAAATCAATGGAAGAAACTTTTTCTGCTTGGACTTACTTTTTATACTTTCACACAAGGAACCCAATTTCTTGGCCTTTCGTTGCTGCCTTCGGTTACGGTAAGCTTGTTGTTAAACTTCACGCCAATTGTCGTCGCTGCCCTGGGAATATTTTTAATAAATGAAAAACCAACCTTTCTTCAATGGATTGGCTCTCTAATTTTTATAAGCGGAATTTTAATTTATTTTTTACCTATTTCTTTAAATACCAAGATGGGAACCGGGCTAATTGTTATGATTATCGGAGTTTCGGCAAACGCTGTTTCAGCAATTATTGGAAGAGATATTAACCGCGATAAAAAAATTTCTCCCCTCGTTGTTACTTTTATAAGCATGGGGGTTGGCGCAATAATATTATTAATAATTGGAATTACTATTAATGGTTTTCCTTCAATTAGCTTAAAAAGTTTTTTATTTATTGTCTGGCTTGCTGTAATTAATACTGCATTTGCATTCACTCTATGGAATTTAACTCTTCAATCTCTTTCTGCAATTGAATCAAGCATTATAAACGGAACAATGTTGATTCAAATTGCTGTGCTTGCCTTGTTCTTTTTGGATGAACAGATTTCATTAAAAGAGGGGATTGGAATGGCTATTACTTTTATTGGCGCCGCCTTGGTCCAGGTTAGAAAAATTTCCATCTAAAAAAAGATTCCTAAAACAGTTCCTCTTTCCTCAATCATTTTTTCCTATCATAATCAGATTATACCTTCTGTCCGATTTTTGTTTTTTCAAACTGTTTAATACGTATGTTGATTCAAATTCCCAAAAACAAATAACCAAGGAGGATAGTATGAGAAAAGTATTTTCTTTTCGTGCAATTTCTTTGTCTGCGATGCTCTTGTTTTTAATTGTTAGTTTAGTTTATGCAAAGGGAGATGAATCAAAAAAAATTCCTATCACCACAAAATCTAAAGAAGCCAAATCCGAATTTTTGAAGGGAAGAGATTTATTTGAAAAGCTAAAATTTACTGATGCAAACCAATTCTTTAAAAAGGCTCATGAGATTGATAAAGATTTTGCGCTCGCATATTACTTTGATGCACTTTCAAGCGCAACTGCAAAAAACTTTTTTGACCAATTAAACAAAGCCGATGCTTTGAAAGGCAAGGTTTCTGATGGCGAAAAATTAATGATTGCTGCCACAAAATATGGAAATAGCGGCGAAGCAAAAAAACAAGAGGAAAGCTTAAAAAAGCTGGTTAGCCTTTATCCAAACGACGAAAGGGCTTTAAATTTACTTGGACAGTTTTATTTCGGGCAGCAAGATTTTCAAGCATGTGTTGATGAATTAAAAAAAGCTTCAAGCCTGGCTCCGGATTTTTCTTCCCCTTACAACATGCTTGGATATTCATATAGAAGTCTTGGTGATTATGCAAACGCAGAAAAAGCATTTCAAAAATATATCAAATTAATTCCCGACGATCCCAATCCATATGATTCCTATGCTGAGCTGTTATTAAAAGAAGGAAAATATAATGAATCGATTAAGCAGTATGAAAAGGCTTTGAGCATAGACCCTCATTTTGTTGCCTCATACTTAGGCATGGCAAGTGATTATAATTATTTGGGGAAAAATAAAACAGCAAGAGAAAAACTTGATAAGGTGTTAAAAGACGTTGCAAGAACCGACGGTGAAAAAAGAGGAGCCCTTTTTGCTAAAGCAGTTTCTTATGTTGATGAAGGCAATATGGAAATGGCAATGAAAGAAATGCAGAACGAGTATGCGATTGCAGAAAAAATAAATGATGCAGCTGCAATGTCTGCCGATTTAAATGTTATGGGAAATATTCTTTTTGAATCGGGGAAATATGATGAAGCAAATAAAAAATACACTGAATCATTAAATAAAATTTTAAATTCTAATCAACCCGAAGCAAACAAAAATAATTCAAAAAGATTTTCGCTTTATAACGATGCGCGAATCGCTTTAATGAATGGGGATTTAAAAACAGCTAAAAGTAAATCCAGCGAACTTTTACAAAAAGCCGGCGCAGATAATAATAAGTTCCAGGTTTGGCTTGCACATGAAGTCATTGGTATGATTGCTATGAAAGAGAAGAACTACAAAAAAGCTATTGACGAATTTAAAAAAGCCAACTTACAAAACCCCTACACTTATTACAGGCTGGCAATGGCATATGACCGGAACGGCGACAAAACTGAGGCTCAAAAATATTACAAGCAAGCTGCAAATTTTAATGCTTTAACTAATTTGAATCAGGCATTTATAAGAGTGAAAGCACAAAAAATGATTTCTTCCATGTAGGATATTTTTCATTAGAGGCTGTCTCAAAAGTAATTCTTACTGTCACACTGAGTTTATCGAAGTGTGAATTTGCTTAAAAATGTCAGTCTTCGACATGCTCTGACTGACAATCTCAGTCTTTTGAGACAGCCTCTTTATATTCAACATTGTCAAAAAAAATTTTTACTTCACAACCCTCATTATCGGATAAACCATTTCCCCTTTATCAAAATATACTGACCGCTGATAAAAAAAATCCAATCTTGCCAGGGCATCATTCCTAAAATTTTCATCTACACCAATGCGATTATAAAATTCCCGCCAAAGTGTTTTATTTTCCTTCAACATTTTTTTTGCAATTGGTTCCATTACAAATGGCTCTGCATATTCTTTCCTTTCAAAGAAAGCGTTAAAAAAACCCCAACGCACAAATGAGTCTTGGGAAGCGGGCTCTATCAAAAATAAAATTACTCGCAAAGTATTCTGATTGGTTGAAATAATAAAAGACCCTTTTTCTGCTATAACTTTTTCTTTAAGCTTATCAAATTCAAAATTAACCGGAAGCCTTCCTTCGTAAGGTCGTGACCAGAATTTTACTTTTTTGAATTTATACTTTTCAATTTGAAGCTTTTTATCCGTTTTTAATTTTTCAACTTCTATTCCGTGCAGTTTAATTATTTCAACTATATTAGAAAATTGTTTTGGAATTAAATATGCGTGGGGAACATCAACATAATCTGTTACTATGCTTTTGTTATAAATTGGAATATAAAATTCAATCGGCTTTTCAGTATATCTTAAGATTTTATTTCCGGTTATTTCGCTTGGTTCTTCCAAAGAATGAAGTCCTTTAAATAAAAACCTGTCTGGATTTCCATCTTCTTTGAAATTAATGGGAAATGGCTTTTTGTTTTTTAAATAATGGTTTAATGTTTCTTCTTCTGCTTTTTTATTTAATGATTTTAACTCTTTATAATTTTCATTTATATAACTTAATGAGTGTGTCATTGTAGACAATGTTGAAGCAACTCTGTTTGCAAATGGCTTCAGGCTGTGTGTTTCAACTAAAAGGCAAAGCCTGTTTTTGAGAAGAGTATATCCATCTGAAAACCGCGGAAGAGACGGCTGGTCATAAAATCCGTCTATTAGGCTTTCATCGGTTTTAAGTTCAAAGTATGGCGCTGTTAAAAAGCCGTCCTTTTCCACTTTTGAAATAAGTTTAGGATAAAACTTTTCTTTCACCCAGCTCGATAAACAAAAAGAAACATTTTCATGTTTTCCAATTCCGTAAGTTATATGATATTGGTAATCGGCTCCGTTTGTAGCGTGGTTGTCAATCATAAAGTCAGGCTGCCATTCATTATAAAATTTAAGCCAGGCTTTCATTTCCGGAGTGTCGGCCTTCATGTAATCCCGGTTCAAATTTAAATTCAGTGAATTTGTCCGCCAGCCCATTTGTAATGGCCCAACTTGATTTACTCTATTGAAACTACTTAATCTTTCATGCCCGTCAACATTAAATATTGGAATTATTAACAAGATTAAATTATCAAGCAGTTCTTCTTTTTCCTTTGTAATTAAAATCTCTCGTAGCAAAATCATAGAAGCATCTTTGCCGGCAATTTCTCCGGGATGAATTCCATTTTGAATTAATATAATTGCTTTTTTACTTTTACTTGCTTTTACCGGAGTGAATTCTCTTCCTTTTGTTACTACAAGGTATTTAATTTCTCTGCCTTGCGGAGAAATTCCCATTGTTAACATTCTTGCATAGGAAGTTGAATCAACAAATTTTTGAAAATATCTAATGGTTTCATTGTAATCGGGCGATTCATGCTGGTTGGACGCTTCGAACCTGGTAAGCCATTTCTTTTTAATTTTCATCGTAGCCGCCTTCTTCCTCGTATTTAAAATTAATTATTAGCCGGGAAGGAACAGAACATTCACACTTTACATGCTTCTTTGCAAATAACTTAATTATTAATTTTTTAATTGATAAATTAGCAAAAGTATTTTGAAAATATTAATCAAAAAATAAAGTAGAAATGTCTTCAAAAAAAATAATTGTTTTGGGTGCCGGAGTATCTGGATTAACACAAGCATACCTCTTAAATAAAGAAGGCTTTGATGTAACGGTTATCGAAAAGAAAATTGCTGCCGGCGGTTCAATGGAGTCTGTTAAAGAAAATGGTTACTTGTTTGATCGCGGACCTAACAGCGGTTTGGAAACGACTACTTTGATTGCACAATTAGTGCAGGAATTAAATCTTCAAGACCAGCTTATATATGCAAATAAAGAAGGTAATAAAAGATATATTTTAAAGAACAATGATTTGATTCCGCTTCCAATGAAACCACAGGAATTTTTAAAGACAAAACTTTTTTCTGCAAAAGCAAAAGCAAGAGTTTTCGCCGAGCCTTTTATTGGAAGATCAAAAGACGGCTACTATCAAAGCATTTCCGATTTTGTTATAAGAAGGCTTGGGAGAGAGTTTTTAGATTATGCAATAAATCCATTTGTCGCCGGAGTTTATGCAGGCAATCCGGATAACCTAAGCGTTAAATCAGCCTTTCCAAAACTATATGGGCTTGAAGAAAAATATGGCGGACTTATCGTCGGCACCATCAAAAGCATAAAGGAAAGAAAGCAGCGTGCCGAAAAATCAAAACAAAGCGCAAAGATGTTTTCATTTAAAGACGGCATGCAGGTTCTGCCAAAAACAATTGCAAATCATCTCGGAGAAAAAGTTATTCTTGATGCAGAAGTTATTTCTATTCAAAAAACAAACACCGGTTATTCGGTTAAGTTTGATCAAAAAGGAATTACAAAGTCAATTGATTCTGATTTTGTAATTTCAACAATTCCTGCTTACTCTGCATCAAAATTGTTCGGTCATTTCGACGAAAATGTAGCAAAACATCTTGATGAAATTTTTTATCCGCCGGTCCTGGTTTTGTATTTAGCTTATAACAAAAATGATATTGAGCGTCCGCTTGATGGATTTGGATTTTTAATTCCATCAAAAGAAAAAAAATCTTTTCTTGGTGCAATTTGGAGTTCGGTTATTTTTCCAAATAGAACTGATGAGAATAAAGCAACTTTCACTTTGTTTGTCGGCGGAGCAAGAAATCCCGAAGTTATAAATCAGGACAAGGAAGATTTGATCAGAAAAGTTAGAAACGAATTTGAACCATTAATGAAAATAACCGGGAATCCCATTTATATAACAAGCAGGTTCTGGTCGAAAGCAATTCCGCAGTACAATTTGGGATACATTGAACATGAAAATTATTTTGATGAATTTGAGAAGAAGAATCCGGGAATAATTTTAAGCGGTAATTACCGCGGCGGTATTTCTGTCGGTGATTGCATAAAAAATTCAGAAATTATTGTAAACAAAATTAAATCTCTGTGTTAAAGGAATCTTCACAGAGAGTATTGCAGAAGTTTGTCTTTGTCAGGCTGAGCTTGTCGAAGACAGACTTTTGATAACTAATTCACACTTCGATAAACTCAGTGTGACAGTGAAATTAGTTCTGCAACAATCTCTATCTTTGAGAACATAAACACACAGAGGAAAGGAAAAAACATGGCCTCATATCCAACGAAACGGTTAAGAAGGTTAAGATATAATCCTATTAATGCGCGACATGGTTCGAGAAACTGAATTATCAAAAAATGATTTGATATATCCTTTGTTTGTTGTGCCCGGACAAAATATTAACAAAGAAATTAAATCAATGCCGGGCGTTTATCAAAAATCAATTGATAAATTAGTTGAAGAATGTAAAGAAGTTGAATCACTTGGAATCCCGGCTGTAATTTTATTTGGAATCCCGGAACATAAAGATGAAAAAGGTTCTGAAGCTTACGACCCGAATGGAATTGTACAAAAAGCTATAAGAGCAATAAAAGCAGAAGTAAAAAATCTTTTAGTAATCACGGATGTTTGCCTGTGTGAATATACTTCTCACGGACATTGCGGAGTTTTAGACGGTGAAGAAATTTTAAATGATGAAACAGTAAGCCTGCTTGCAAAAGAAGCGGTATCTCATGCAGAAGCCGGCGCCGATATAATCGCTCCAAGCGACATGATGGATGGAAGAGTCGCCGCAATTAGGAAAGCGCTTGATTATAAAGGATTTACAAAAATTCCGATCATGAGTTATGCAGCGAAATATTCTTCCGGATATTATGGCCCATTTAGAGATGCTGCAGAATCTGCTCCAGCATTTGGCGACAGGCGTTCTCATCAAATGGATATTGGAAATGGTGATGAAGCTATTAGAGAAGTCGAATCAGATATTGAAGAAGGCGCCGACATCGTAATGGTAAAACCGGCAGGAGCTTATCTTGATATTATCAGAAGAGTTAAAGATAAATTTGGAATGCCGACTGCAGCTTATCAAGTAAGCGGTGAATACGCAATGATTAAGGCTGCGGGAATAAATGGATGGATTGATGAAGAGCGCGTAATGCTTGAATCGTTGATCGCAATTAAACGCGCCGGAGCGGATATGTTTTTAACATACTTTGCAAAAGATGTTGCAAAGTGGATAGACAAGAACAGAAGATGATTAATTATGCTTTCAAAAAGAGAGTTGGTAAATAAGTTTGAGTCCGACATTCTTTTGTTAAATGGCGTAAGCTCAATTGAGCATCAAATGGGCGGAAGAGAATTTTTGCTGAATGGCAAAGAGATTGGACATGTTCATTATAACGGAGTGCTGGATATTCTCTTTAACAAAAAAATTAGAGATGAACTTTTAAAAGATAATTTGGTTCAAGAACACAAATGGATCCCAAATTCAGGCTGGACAACCTTTTATATTAAAGATGAATCTGATTTATTTAAAGCTGAAGAATTGGTTCGATTATCTCTCGCGTTTCATCTTAAAAGAAAGTCTCCTAATTCTATTTCAATTGAAGAAATTGATAATTTAGATTTCCCGGCAAGTATTAAAAACCTAATTTGATTTTTGACTTATTCCGCATCTTTCTTTATTATAAAAACAACTACAGTAGGGCTGTATAACTTTGATTTATAATAATGAAAAAAGTAGAGGATAACATGCAGACAATTCTTGGCTCATCAGGAGTAATTGGAACCCAGCTTGCAAAAGAGCTTTTAAAATACAACGATAAAATAAGGCTGGTGAGCCGCAAGCCTAAAAAGGTAAATTCCACAGACGAACTTTTTCCTGCTGATTTAACTAATCGTGAAAAAATATTCCAGGCTGTTGACGGTTCAAATATTGTTTATTTAACTGTTGGACTTGCCTATGATAAAAATGTCTGGCGTGAGTTATGGCCAAAGATTATGCAGAATGTAATTGATGCCTGTGAAAAACATAATTCCAAATTAGTTTTTTTTGATAATGTATATTCTTACGGAAAAGTAAACGGCTGGATGACGGAAGAAACTCCGCATAACCCAACCAGTGAAAAAGGAAAAGTAAGAAAACAAATTTCCGAAATGATTTTAGATGAAGTTAAAAAAGGAAATCTTCAAGCCATCATTGCTCGTGCTGCGGATTTTTATGGACCGAAAGCCCCAGGCCCTATAAACCTTTTAGTTTTGGACAATCTAAAAAAAGGAAAAAGGCCGATGTGGATGGCAAATGACAAAGTTAAACATTCCTTCACACATACAATCGATGCGGCAAAAGCAACTGCAATGCTTGGAAATACCGTTGATGCGTATAATCAAATATGGCATTTACCAACAGATAAAAATGTTTTAACCGGAAAAGAAATCGTTGAGCTTTGTGCAAAAGAGTTTGGCAAGCCGCCAAAATATACCGTTCTTCCAAAATTTGTATTAAAGGCAATTGGGCTTATTCAATAAAACATTAAAAGAAATTAATGAAATGCTTTATCAATATGATTCCGATTATCTTTTTGACAGTAGTAAGTTTGAAAAGAAATTTAATTTTAAACCAATTACTTATACTGAAGGCATAAAAGAAACAGCAAAATTGATGAAAGAAAAATAGAAGTATTATAGATTTATTTTGATATTTGAATTTTGATTTATAACCTAACATCATGCACTTAGAATTAATTCGCGAATATTGCTTAAATAAAAATGGCGTTACAGAAGAACTTCCATTTAATGAAGATTCTCCCGTTTACAAAGTAATGGGAAAAATATTTTTAATCGCCAGCCTAACTCCTCCTGATCAGCATTAACTTAAAATGCGACCCTGAAAAAGCAATTGAGTTGCGAGAAAGATATGATGAAGTTCAACCCGGTTATCATATGAACAAAACACATTGGAACACAATTGATCTTACTGGAACATTAAAAAAGGATTTAATTTTAGAACTAGTTGATCATTCCTATGATCTTGTTGTTAGCGGATTAAAGAAAAGTGACAAAGAAAAACTTTTAAATTTATCGGAGAAAAAATGAAATACAGAAAAATAGGAAAAACAAATATTGAAGTTTCGGAAATAAGTCTTGGCTGCTGGACAATGGGCGGGCTCAATTGGGTTAATGGAACTCCAAACGGCTGGGCTGATGTAAATGAAAAAGAAATTGCAGAAGCAATCAATTATGCAATTGATAAAGGCGTTACTCATTTTGACAATGCAGATGTATACGGAAACGGCAGAGCAGAAAGAATGCTTTCAAGAATACTCGGAAACCGTTCTAAGAATTTTATAATCTCTTCTAAAATCGGATGGTTCCCCGGAACGGCAGAACACGCCTATGAACCTGCGCATATCCGCCATCAGTGCGAACAATCATTAATTAACTTAAAGCGTGATTACATTGATATTTATTATTTCCATCATGCAAACTATGGTGAGAATTATAAATATGTTGATGATGCTGTTGAAGCAATGTATCGATTAAAGGAAGAAGGGAAAATTAGAGTAATCGGACAGTGCGCAAAAGATGATGAGGAATATGCTTATTTAATTCCCAAAGTTAAACCGGAAGTTATTCAAAGTTCGTCAAGCGCATTAAATGATTACCTTTTGCCTGAAGAAACAAAAACCCGCGAGCTGATTGAAAAGAATAAAATTTCTTATGTAGCATACAGCCCGCTTGCACAAGGATTGCTGCTCGATAAATACAACAAAAACAATCCGCCTAAATTTGATGACGGCGACCATCGCAAAAATGCAAAAAGATTTTCTGTAGAAAATTTAACGAAGCTTGAACCGAAACTTGAAAAGCTAAAAAATAAATTTGGTTCTTCAGTTGATGATTTATCAAGAATGGCATTGCAGTATTTGCTTCATTATAAAGTTGTTGGAGCAGTAATTCCAGGTTTTAGAAATTTAAAGCAGGTTAAAGCAAATCTTGCACAAGCTGATAATCCTTTATCGGATGATGAGTTTAATTTTATTAAAGACATATTTAAAGATTATAATAAGCCGTTTTAATTTCTAATTAATTAACAGAACATTTTTTTCGAAAGCATTACTTCACAACAGCAAATGTCATTTCGACCAAAGGGAGAAATCTTTTCCGCAATAATTTGAAAGATTTCTCTCTCGAAGACTCGTTCGAAATGACAGGTTTGTATTTAGTAACAGACTCCATCTTAAAAAGTCTATTTTTTAAATATGCATACAGTAACTTTTAGATTTTATGAAGAGTTAAACGATTTCCTTCCTAAGGAAAAAAGAAAGAAAAAATTTGAATATAATTTCATCAACCGTGCTTCTGTAAAAGATGTAATCGAATCTTTCGGTGTACCGCATACAGAAGTTGATTTAATATTAGTAAACAGTAAATCAAAGAATTTTTCTTATATCATTAATGACAGCGATGATATTAGTGTTTATCCTGTTTTTGAATCTATCGATATTTCCAATCTTCAAAAGCTTCGCCCCGAACCATTGCGCGAACCCAAATTTATTTTAGATGTTCATCTCGGAACTCTTTCCAGATACTTGAGAATGCTAGGCTTTGATACAAGCTATAGGAATGATTATGCAGATAAAGAGATTGTTAAAATTTCTTTAAAAGAAAAAAGGACAATTCTTACAAGAGATGTCGGAATATTAAAACGGAGCGAAGTAACCCGCGGTTATTGGGTTAGAAATACCGTACCAGTTAAACAGGTTGAAGAAGTTGTAAACCGATTCGATTTAAAAAATCAGATTAAAGAGTTTACCCGCTGTGTTGAATGCAATTCTGTTTTAGAAAAGATTGAGAAAGAAAAAATTGTTGACCGCCTTCCCCAAAAAGTAAATGCCGCTCATAATAATTTTATATACTGCAATCATTGTAATAAAATTTATTGGCGCGGCAGCCATTACGATAGCATGAAAGAATTAATTAACAAACTGAAGGATTAAATTCTCATAAAAAACAATATGCTTTTTTAAAAAAGCTTAAAATATTTTAACATCCATTGCGTCAGCTATTATTTTAAAATCATTTTCCGGTATTTCAAACATTCCTCTTCTGAAAGGAAAGCCCCATTTTTTCTTGTCCTTTATAAAGCTTAATTGGCTGATTAGATTTTTTATTGGTGTTTCTTTGCATTTTAGAAATTTTATATTTCTTCTCCACGGATGAAAGTCTGGCGACATTTCTGCTTGATATGGTTTTTCATCTATGCATTCGCCTATTGCTGTGAAACATTGAAGCGGCTCACCATTTTTGTATTTTGTTTTGGGTGAATAGAAAACTATGAAATCTCCTTTGCTCATTCTTTTTAAATTATATGGAGCTCCATGATTCGCTTGTGTAAAGCCGCCTTCAACTCCGCGCATTACATGATCTTTTGATACTGTATTTATCCAGTATTTCATTTTATTCTTTTTATTATTAATTCTCTTCAAGCAGAGTAATTATTTTTTTCACATCCTGCTCTTCAAACCATGAAATAATTTTTAAAATAATTCTTGTTAAAAATCCTGGAGGCCTTTTTACTATATTGCCTAAATCAAATACGAAGTCATCAACAGATTTTATTTTCTTTTTCCCTTCTTCACCACTTAACCTTGCTATAGTAGTAGCAAAATCCCAGGCCTGCTCTCTTGCTTTAACAATACTAAAGTTAATTATCTTTTCATCTTCATTTTGTCCAATCCAATCAAGCAGGAACATTGTGCGTGATACCCTGGAAACCCTGTCTTGCATCTCATTAATCAAATCTTTTAAAATTTGATTAACCAGCATAAAATCATTCTTTAAATCTCCTATTTTATCCGGCGGCATAATTTCAGAAGCAGCTATTCCAAGATCCAAATTGATATGAGCGTTCATTCCTAGAATTATATGCTGTATAACGGTCAGCTTTTGACCTTTAGCTTGAAACGCGACCAGCCATGATTTGGAAATAGTTTCATTAGAAAAGAAATTTTTGTAAGCCGACAAGTAAAGATTTGCAAATACAACATCCATTCTTTCCATTCTAACATTGTCTTCAAACTTTTTTTCAGCTATAGCTTGTTTTATCTGAAAAGTAGTTCTTCTGTAAATGTATGCAAATATTCCAAGCCGGCTATTTTCTCTAATTGAATCTTCAATAATAGAATCAAGTTCATTTAAAACATCGTCTATTGTTTTTGCCTGAATTTCCATAACGGGCACATACGCCAAATAATTTAAATTTTATAGAGTGATGAATTTAGTTCTGAGAATATACAATAAAATTACTATTGCACGAAAGTAAACCGAAAATCTATACAGACTTTTTAGCAGGCACTTCATGAATTCTTCCGCATTTGGGACAGCGAACAGCATTCGTTTTTATGCCTTGAGGAATTTTTATCCTTAAACCACATTCACATTGAATGAAAGAATAATTATTTACAGCCATCATAATATCACCAAGCTCTCTTTTTTGTGTTTTTATATTTTCGACTGGCTCTGTAAAAGCTGAAGCACCTCGAATATCGATTTTAGCATTATCTGTTAAACCTGATGCAGGTATCAAATTGTCATTCTTATTTTTAATGCTTGTATAGGCTTTTTGATAATCTACATAATTAGCGCCGGACATTGCTCTTAGAATTCTTATTCTTTCTTTAATTGGAGGATGAGTGCTAGTTAAATTATGAATTGCGCTTCCTTTTTCTTTCAAAGGATTTACAATAAACATTGGCGCAGTAACTTTATTAGCTGAAGTTAAATCATAAGTCGATACAGAAATTTTTTCTAAAGCTGAAGCGAGTCCTTCGGGATAACGAGTAAGTCTTGCCGCAGAAGCGTCTGCTAAATATTCACGTTTTCTTGAAATAGCAAAATATAGAAATCTTGCTAAGATAGGAGCCAGAATTGCAAAAACAATTGCCACAATCATAATTATTAATTGTATTTGCCCGCCGCCCGAAGATTTTGAACTGTATCTTCTTGATGAGCCGCCTGTAAACCACAAACCTCTTAAAAACACTTCCGAAATTATTACAATTGCACCAATCATTACTCCGGCAAATGTTATAAAACGTACGTCGCGATTAACGATGTGTGAAGTTTCGTGAGCAATCACTCCTTGAAGTTCATCTCTATTTAGTTGTGCAAGCAGGCCTGCAGTAACTGCTATTGCACAGTTATCGGGATCCTTTCCTGTGGCAAAAGCATTTGGTGCCGGAGAATTAATAATATAAACTTTAGGCATTTTATTTAGACCAGCGGCAATTTTCATTTCTTCAACTACATTAAAAAGTTGTTGGTGAACGTCCGGTGTAACCTCTTTTGCACTGCTTACTGCAAGCATTATTGAACTGCCGGAGAAATAACTCAACAGTGAAAGAAATGCCCAAATCATAATTGCAATAAAAATTCCCCATAAGCCGCCATTATTATAAAAGAAAACACTTCCTACTAAATAGCCCAGCAGAATAAGGCAAAGACCCATTATTATAAAAAGAAGGTTTGATTTTCTACGGTTTGCTGCGATTAATTCCCACATAAAGTTTTTTATTTAAACCAATCTTATGGTGTAAAAAGAATTTAAGAACATTTAAAATTTAATTAAATTTTAAGAATAAAATATACTGCATAATTTTATTCAATATATATTGAAATTAGATTAACCAAATTCATTTAACTTTCAACAAATGTAACCTGTTTTTACTCAATAACAATATTTTTAGTCTTGAACCGTAATAAAAAAAATCTGATATTTTGACATCAAATGCGAAACTACATTTATAAATATTCCAGGTATCACGGTTATCTGTTTTTATCCGCATATCTATTTCTGATTGCTCTTACTGTTTTCCATCATCATAACATCAATTTGATGGAAGGTAATTATAAATTAGAGAGCAATTCAGGGGATAGTGATACGACTCCTTTTAATAGATTAATTGATTTTCACCATGAATGTTTAATTACGCAATTCAGCAGCACAGTTTTAAATATCAGTTACGCTCCAAAACTTTTTGCCCGCGAAAATGATAACAAAGGTTATTTTATAATAGACAGACACAATAGATTACCTTATCATATTTTAGCTAAGCACAGCCTGCTTAGAGCTCCTCCATCCTTCTTTTTTTAATTCACAGAAATACAGAACCTTAAACTTAAATAATTTTCAGAGGAAGAAATTACTTTCTTCCGGTGAAAAATATTTATTGTCTCCATACTAAAATTTTAATCTAGAATTTTAGGATAACAACTACTGTATTTCCAGAATCTAAAATTTCAAATCACTTACAGGAGTTTTAAGACATGGCTAATTCGAATAAGTTTATTAATTCAAAAATATTTTTCAGTTTAATTTTAATATTTAATTTAATATCTCCTTCCTTATTTGCAAGAACTGATGGAAAGGATATAATTAAGAAAATAAATTTTTATGTGACAGTTACGACTCTTCAACCGACAGTCCGCTGGAACTGGTAAATTTAATTCTTCAAAGAGAAGGCAAAACAGTAAATATTAATATTACAAACCACTTTGGTCAATCTATCTTCCATGATTTAACACCAGGACAATATAATCTTAGCGTTCATTACATCGGTTATAAAGATTATTCATCCCCCATTAACATTGACGAAACAAATAATAAAGTTTCAATAAATCTTTCTCCTGATGCTATTGGTTTAAATGAAGTTGTTGTAACCGATAGAAAAAAAATGCACGTTTCGAACTTTGTTGATATTAAAACCGGGCATCAAACTTTTGAAGGCGAAACTTTTCATGCCCCGCCCTCATCAAGAATGACCACTTTAATACAACAAAATTTAACAGGAGCAGTAAGAGCGCCAACCGGGGAAGTTCATATTAGAGGGCAGCATGGAGAATTTTCATATTACATTGATGGTATTCCAATTCCATTAGGCGTTTTTGGCGGGCTTAATGAAGTGGTCGATCCCAGAGTAATAAAATTAATTACATTTTATACCGGCGGATTCCCTGCTGAATATGGCGGTCAAGTTGCAGCTTTAATTAATGTTCAAAACCAGGTCCCGCCCGGTCCTTTTCACTTAAGCCTTTCTACTTATGGAGGAAGTTATTTAACATCAGGAGATAACCTGGGTTCAAAGGTCGGCAGCTTTAAAAAATTAAATTCAAACGGTCAAAGTTTTTCATTAAGCAGCCGTTCAGGAAAGCTGGGCTTTTTTATTTCCGGGTCAAGAGATGAAACCGATAGAAGAATTGACCAGCCGGTTGTTTCTTTAACACATGATCATGGATTCGATTATTTCCTTTATGGAAAATTAGATTACATTATAAATGATAATGATTATATTACGTCAAATTTAAATTACAGCGAAACGCAAACACAAATTCCTTTTAATCCCATCGAAGGAGTTAATAATGATGCGCAGAATAGCTTTAATGCCTTCCAAACAATTTCATACTTTCATACAATTTCAAACGAAATTAATAATGAAAAAGATTTATTTGCCGGATTTTATGTTAGAGAAGGCGGCTTGAAGTATACAACGGGCCTGGAGAATAAGACCAGACAATTTATTGGGAATGATACTACAACCAGCTATACAATTGATCAGGATAGAAAATTTATTACAGCTGGAACGAGAATCAAATATAGTAATAGGCTATCACATCAACTTAAGTTTGCTGTTGGAACAAACTTAAGCGTTGTAAATGGAACCGAAACATTTAATTTTAAGGATGTTAATGGAAACGGCCCTGTAAATAAAACAGATTTTACCGGATCAGATTTTGCGCTTTTTGCCGAAAGCGAAATCCACCCTTTTGAATGGGTGAAAGTTGACGCGGGTTTAAGATATGATCAGCATATTGCCCCTTCAATATCTCTTCAGAAACAATTTAGCCCGAGATTAAAATTTAGTTTCTTCCTCGGAGACGAAAGCACTATCTACTTAAGTTATGATAGGCTTTTTATGCCGACAAATATTGAAGGATTAGGTTCAATCGCTACAGCAGTTGGAGAGTCAGCTGCAGCAACTATTCCTGAAAAAGATAATTTATATGAAGCGGGATTCATTCATAGTTTTATTTCCGGGCTTACTGCTAAATTAGACTATTTCCATAAAGATGCTTCGCCAGGACTTGATGATGAAACCCTTGGTTCCAGCACTATACGGGTTAATGTAAACATAGATAAGGTTAAAGTTCGCGGGATTGAACTAAGTCTTAATTATAGCAATCCGGCTAATCCATTTTCCGCTTATTTAAACGGCTCACTCATTCATGCTTACGGAACCGGCCCGGTATCAGGAGGATTTTTGCCTGCCGATAGTTCCATAACTCCATTTGATCTTGACCATGACGAAAGATTATCTTCAGTTATCGGATTAAACTATCAGCCTGATAATTGGTTTGTTAATTTTACTGCAATATATGGAAGCGGATTAGCAAACGGTAACGATAATTATGTATTTAAAACAAGCTTGTTTGATTTTAATCAAGGTGCCCATACTACTCCTTATTGGGTATTGAACCTTTCCGGCGGTTATATATTTAATCTAACAGGAGGACATACATTAGAGCCGTCTTTATACATAACTAATCTTTTAGATCACGCTCATTTGATTAAGGGTGCTTTCTTCAGTGGTGCCAGTTTTGAAGAAAGGAGAAATGTAACTTTTAAACTAAAATATGAGTTGTAAGGTTTTAAAATTTAATTGGTCAATAGCAAGAAGTATAAACCCGATTTCATTGAGGAATCGGGTTTATTAATAATCACAAATTAAAAACTAACTTTCGGAACTTCTCTTTCAGATTTATCTTCAAGTTCAAAAAATGTTTCCTGTTGAAAGTTGAACATACCAGCAATTACACTTGAAGGAAACATTTGAATTTTGTTGTTATAAAATAAAACCTGATCATTATAATTTTGTCGTGAAAAAGAAATTTTATTTTCCGTTGAAGTTAATTCTTCCTGGAGAGATAAAAAATTCTGGTTTGCTTTTAAATCGGGATAATTTTCAACCACAAGATTAAATTTCCCAATTGCATCAGTTAAAGCAGTTTCTGCTTTTGCTTTTTCACTAATGGTTTTTGCGCCTACCGCCTGGCTTCTTGCATTAGTTATTGACTCGAGCGTTTCTCTTTCATGATGCATATACCCTTTTACAGTTTCAATTAAGTTTGGAATTAAATCATGCCGTCTTTTCAATTGCACATCAATTTGTGACCAGGCATTTTTAACTCTGTTTCTTAATCCAACTAATGAATTGTAAATTGAAATTAAATAAAAAACAACGAGGGCAATAATAATAACAATTACTATAAGAGCTCCCATTTTTATCCTCCTAACTAATTAGATTTTAATTTATGCTCAAACATACTTTTTAACAGTCGGATAACTTTATTATTTTTATCCAAGCTTCCTTGCTCAACAACTGATTCTAATTCACCCTCGTCAAACCAAAGGCCATCGCCGCGTTTACATTTATCGATTATAATCGGTTCGCTGCTTTCAATCAATGCTTTGTCCATTTTCTTACCGCATATAGGACATCTGATTTTCTTCTCATCGATTTTAGCTTTTTTATTTATTGAGGAAAGCAGTTCATC
Source organism: uncultured Bacteroidota bacterium (assembly GCA_963777515.1). Lineage (GTDB taxonomy): Bacteria > Bacteroidota > Ignavibacteria > Ignavibacteriales > Ignavibacteriaceae > CAVSWT01. Next base: position 312,394 of record CAVZQU010000008.1, on the reverse strand, counting down.
TTTTTCTGCGGAATCTTCCAGAAGTAATTCAAGCTCTCCGGCATCCAGCCATACGCCTCCGCAGGAATGGCAATAATCAATCTCAATCTGATCGAGTTCAAGAATTATTAAATGATCTCCGCAAACCGGACACAACATAACTAACGTTAATAAATTTTTATTGTTAAATATAATGAAATTGGCACTTAATTATGAGATGGAATTAATTTTAGTTAATTAACCTAACCGTTTGAAATATCATTAAGCTAAAATTTTTTTAATTAAAATTGGTTAAAATAAAGCCCAAAAACATTAAGGTTTGAACAAGTCTTTCAAACAAACCACCATTCTAAATTCAATCATGAATAATTAATAGCTTCCTCTCAATAAACCTAAAATTTTACTAAATTAAGCATTAACTTTTTAATACATTTCTTCAATAACTATGCGAGGTTTACTTGCAGCTTCTTGATTACCTAATTATTCTGGCATACTTTATTTTTTCGATAGGTATTGCACTATATTATTCCAAACGTGCTGGCAAAAGCACCGACGAATTTTTTCTTTCCGGTAGAAACCTCCCCTGGTATCTTGCCGGACTTTCAATGGTCGCAACCACATTTGCTGCCGACACACCACTGGCAGTAACCGAACTTGTTGCAAAAAACGGTATTGCCGGCAACTGGGTTTGGTGGAATTTTGCATTCGGTGGTTTGCTAACTGTATTCTTCTTTGCCAAACTTTGGAGAAGAGCGGGAATAATGACCGAAGTTGAATTTGCTGAAATTAGATACTCCGGTAAACCTGCAAGATTTTTAAGGGGCTTTCGGGCAATATATCTCGGCTTCTTTATGAACCTGGTGATTATGGGCTGGGTCAACAAAGCAATGATTTCAATATTAGTTGGAATGTTTAAAATTCCCGAGTCTCAAGTTTTATATTATGTGTTTGGATGCATGCTCTTAGTTGCTTTCTATTCTGCCCTTTCTGGTTTGTGGGGTGTGGTTGTAACGGATGCATTCCAATTTGTTTTAGCTATGACCGGGACAATTATACTTGCCATACTTGTTGTTAATTCTTCTCAGGTTGGCGGCATAACCGGAATGCAAGAAAAACTTCCCAAATTTGTTTTTGATTTCTTCCCTCATATCTCAGATGCTGGTTCCGTGGCGGGGGCCTTTGCTTTAAGTGTAGCGTCATTTCTTGCTTATGTAGGAATAATCTGGTGGGCTTCTTGGTATCCTGGAGCAGAGCCTGGCGGCGGTGGATATGTAGCTCAAAGAATGATGTCTGCAAAAGATGAAAAAAATTCCTTATTTGCTACTTTGTTTTTTCAAATTACACATTATGCAATTAGGCCATGGCCATGGGTGCTGGTAGGAATTTCTACTTTAATTATATATCCTGATTTAAGTGCCGCTGATAAAGGAATGGGTTACATTTATGCAATGAATGATTTTCTGCCAGTAGGACTTAAAGGTTTATTGGTTGCTGCTTTCTTTGCTGCTTACATGAGTACAATTGCAACACAGCTTAACTGGGGCTCGTCTTATATCATGAACGATTTTTATAGAAGATTTGTAAAACCACATAAGAAAGAGAAACACTATGTATTTACTTCACGTGTTTTTACTATGATCCTAATGTTTATCTCAGTAATTGTGACTTTATTTATCAACCGAATTTCAGGTGCGTGGGAATTTATTATGGAAGCCGGCGCAGGCGTTGGATTAGTTTTAATTTTAAGGTGGTTTTGGTGGAGAATAAATGCCTGGTCTGAAATTTCGGCTATGGTTACTCCATTTGTTGTTCTTCCATTTTTGAAATACTTTGGAATAGCATTCCCAACAACTTTATTTTATTTGGTATCAATCACAACAGTTGTTTGGGTTGTTGTAACATTATTAACCAAACCTACCGATGAAGATGTTTTAATTTCGTTTTATAAAAAAATTCATCCGGGCGGAATTTTATGGAAAAAGATTTCTTCAAAGCTGCCTGATGTACAAAGTGATACCGGATTTTTACGAATGTTTTTAAACTGGTTTTTCGGAGTTGCTTTGGTATATTCAATGCTGCTGGGAATAGGCAGTGTGATTTTTAGTGATTATAAATCAGCAATTATTTGTCTGGTAATTGCTGTAGTATCTGTAATATTTATTTATAAAAATTTATCCGAACTAGGCTGGAAGACCGTAATTAAATAACAATGGATTCAAATAATACTCTCGGAAATATTAAAGTTATTTTTTTTGACCTGGATGGAACACTTTTATCTAAAGATGGAGAAATAGGCAAAGAGACAAAAGAGCTTGTTCATGAATTAAAAAAATATAATGTTCATTTTACTTTTGCCAGCGGACGGCTTCATTCTGCATTAACAAGATATGCTGAAGAACTTGAAATTGATACACCTTTGGTTTCGCTGGATGGATGCATTATAAAAAGTTACCCTGAGGGCAAAGTTATTTTTGAATCTTTTATAAAAGAAAAGTATGTTAAAAAAGCATTGAATTTTGCCGAACAATATCTGCTTCATGTTGCCTTATGCCATGCTGATGCTATTTATTATACCGAAAATAATTCTGTTATACCCGTGGTAATGGATAAGTTTGGAGCAAAATATGAAGAGGTTAATTCTTACGATGATTATTTGTCCCAGACCCTAGAGGTTGTCTTTGCCGGAGATAATAAAGATTCAATTAGATTTATCAAAGAAAAAATGAATTTCCCACATACTTTTGGAATATCAACTTCTTATTTTAAATCTAATACTTATGACGGAGTTTATTATCTTCATATTAGGAAAAAAAATATATCAAAAGGAAAAGGAGCATTAAGACTGCTTAAATACTTAAATGTGAAAGAAGAAGACAGCGCTGTTATGGGTGACTGGTATAATGATTTAAGTTTATTCAGCACACGTGCCGTGAAGGTTGCACTTGCTAATGCAGTTCCGGAAATAAAAAGTCTGGCAAATATTATAACTAAACGAACTAACAATGAAGATGGTACTGCTGAATTTTTGGAAATGGTTTTAGAAGCAAAAAAGGATAACCATGCCTGAAAAAAAGAAAATAAACTTTAAAACCAGTGAGAGGATTCGTTTTACAATTGCCATCGTAACTGTTCTACTAATTGTATTAATGTTTCCTAAGGGTGAGTCAATTGAATCGGAAGTGAATGTTGGTTCAATCTGGATTCATGACGATTTGATTGCGTCATTTCCTTTTTCAATATTAAAAGATCCGGCAATCTATAAAGCGGAGATTAAACAAGCTGAAAAAAGCGTTTTCCCGGTTTTTGTAAATGCAAATAAAAATGGAAGCGATATTGATTCAGTTACTAAGTATAATTCGTTTTTATTAAAAGCTATTGACAGTTCAATTGTTGAAACAAACAGGCAGGAAACCAACCCCTCTTTCCTTACATCCGAATCATTTACGCTTCTTAAAAATTTAAGGCTTCAAGAGAAAAATTTAATTTCAGCAAATGGATTCAGCTTAAGTAAGTTTTTCACTTTATCTAAAAATATATTAAGCAATATTTATTCAAGTAAGATTGTAAACCTTCCTTCTATTATAAAACCCCGTGACAGTATTGCGGTAAGAGAAGGTAATGTAGAAGAAATTGAGCCGTTAAAAAAATTTCAGACTGAGGCTGAAGCGAAATCCAACGCAAACGATTTGATTAAAAGCTTCAATTATTCAAGTAATATTGAATCCGCTTTAATTGAATATGTTGACCATTTTATTTTCCCAACTTTAGTTTATAGTCAATCACTTACAGATGAACTCATTCAGCAGGCAAAGAATAACGTTTCTAAAACCAGCGGCATTGTTAATGAAAATGAAAAAATAGTTGGGAAGCACGATAGAATAACAAAAGAAATAAAATTAAAAATAGATTCTTATAAGGCTGCAAAGGGCGAGAAGATTGGTACCGTCGAAATGTATCTCCAAATGGTTGGTAAGTTTCTTCATATTTCTCTTCTACTTACACTTCTAATTATTTACGTGTTCTTATTCAGGAAAAAGATTTTCTACGACAATCAAAAAATAATTTTGATTGCCATTATAATTTTATTCTTTTCGTTTATCACTTATTTGGTAAATCAATTGGTTGCATCAACACCGGTTTACCTTTTGATATTCATTCCGGCAGCGTCTATGCTGCTCACCATAACTTTTGATTCCCGTGTTGGATTTTACACAACCGTAATTATCTCTTTAATTGCGGGGGCACTCCGCGGAAATGATTACACGTTTTCAGTTTTAAATATTCTTGCCGGAGTGCTTGCCGTTTATTCGGTTAGAGATATAAAGAACCGGTCTCAAATATTTAGGTCTTTCTTGTTTATTCTAATCGGGTACACTACCGGGATAGTAGCATTTGGGTTTGAGAGGTTTGCAGAAGTAAATAAGCTTCTAATAGAGTTTGCGTTTATATCATCAAACGCATTGATAAGCCCGGTATTAACTTACGGTTTATTAATTTTCTTTGAGAAATTTTTTAAGATAACAACTGACTTAACTTTGCTTGAGCTTTCAAATTTTGACGCACCATTATTAAAAGAACTTTCAAGAAAAGCTCCGGGGACATTTAATCATTCGATGACAATGGGAACTCTTGCTGAAACAGCGGCAGAAAAAATAAACGCCAATCCTTTGCTTGCAAGAGTTGGTGCATATTATCATGATATTGGAAAAACAATTTCTCCACAAAATTTTGTTGAAAACCAATTAAACAGCCAAAATGTTCATGAAGGCCTTACACCGGAAGAAAGTGTAAGCATAATAGTAAAACATGTTAAAGAGGGAATAGAACTTGCTGAAGCAAATAATCTGCCGCAGGAAATTGTTGATTTTATTCCGGCTCATCATGGAACAATGGTAATGTCTTTCTTTTATGAAAAAGCTGTGAAATTATATGGAGAGGAAAAAGTAAATATTGAAAACTATAAGTATCCAGGACCAAAACCACAGACTAAAGAGACCGCTATAATTATGCTTGCTGACGGATGTGAGTCTGCTGTGCGTTCGATTGAGCAGCCGGATGCAACAAAAGTTGAAAACGTTATTGATAACATTATGACATCACGAATTAATGACGGCCAGCTTGATGAAAGTCCAATTACCTTCAGCGATGTGAGTAAAATTAAGGAAGCTTTTATTAGTATTTTACTTGGGCAGCATCATAGGAGAATTAGATATCCTAAACAAGATGAAGTGGAAAAAGGAGTTGAAGAGAAAAAAGATAAAGCATGAATATTTTTTTAAAAGAATATCTTTCGGTTTTAAGCCTTGAAAAGAATTTGTCCCACAATACCGTTATTTCATATAAAAATGACATAACTTCATTCATAGCTTTTTTAAGCTCCAAGAATATTGATGACCCTTCGCAAATAACTTATTTACATCTAAGTGATTTTTTCAAACAACTAAATGAATTGGGACTGTCAAAAACTTCCGCGGCAAGATATTATTCTTCACTAAAAGGTTTTTTTAAATATCTTTTTCAGAGCAATTACATTAAATCAAATCCAATTGAAAAAGTTGAAACGCCGAAATTATCAAAGAATCTTCCAAATGTTCTCTCAATTAATGAAGTTGAAAAAGTTTTAAATCAGCCGGATACAAATAACAAATTTGGATTACGTGATAAAGCAATCCTTGAGCTTTTTTATGCGTGCGGGGTAAGGATATCGGAATTATTAAATTTAAAAATATCAGATTTATTTTTTAACGAAGAGATGATTCGCGTATTCGGCAAAGGTTCTAAAGAAAGATTAATTCCAATTGGTGAAAGCGCAATAAATTGGATAACAAAGTATTTGAAAAATTCCAGGCCGTTGTTAATGAAAAAATTAAAAAGCGAAAATTATGTGTTCTTAAATTCAAGGGGAACAAAATTATCACGCATGGGTGTTTGGAAAATTGTTGACAGGTATGTTAATGAAGCCGGAATTAAAAAAGAAGTTCATCCGCATACATTTAGGCATTCTTTTGCAACGCATTTGTTGGAAGGCGGCGCTGACCTTCGTGCAGTGCAGGAAATGCTTGGGCATTCGGATATTTCAACCACACAAATTTATACTCACATAGACCGCGAATACATTAAGCAGGTCCATAAAGATTATCATCCCAGAGGATAAAAATTAATGCAAGTAAGCGATAAACTAATTTCTTTTTTAACATTTTTACCGATGTTTTTTATTTCAATAACTATTCATGAATTTGCTCATGCACTTTTAGCTTCAAAGCTTGGAGACAATACAGCAAAAAATTTGGGCAGACTGACTCTAAATCCTTTTAAACACGCAGATTTAGTCGGCACTTTAATTATGCCTATAGCATCCTTTGCATCGGGTATCGCATTAATCGGGTGGGCAAAACCGGTTCCAATTGACAGAAGGAATTTTAAAAATCAATTAAGAGATGATGCCGTAGTTTCGTTTGCCGGCCCATTATCTAATCTGCTGCTAGCATTTATTTTCTTCATAGGATTTGTAATTACTGTTAATATGCACATTACCAATCAGCAATATATTGTAAACATTTTTTGGTATGGTGTTTTTTTTAATATTTTTTTATTTGCATTCAACTTACTTCCTATTCCGCCTTTAGATGGTTCGCATATTTTATATGATGTTTTGCCCAATAAATTTACTGCAAAAATCTTAAACTTAGGTTTTTACGGAACATTCATTCTGCTGATATTCATTTATAGTCCGTTGTGGGGATTCTTTATTAAAATCATTAATTTCATTTTAGATTTATTCATTCATCTTGAGAGAATTATTAATGCTTAAAATAATTATTCCACTATTCTTCTTCGTTTTGTTAATTGGCTGCAGAGATACAAACAAAAGTATTGAAACACCGAAAGATGTAAGTCAATCGATACAGAAAAAAAATGATGCCCCTTTTATTTTTGTTGGAATGGTTGGGGAAAAGCCAGGTTTATACAAATACAATTTTAAAACTAAAAAATCAAAAGTATTTTGGTCCTCTGGAGTTGAAGAAGTGATGGAGCTTTCTTATTCACAGGATAGAAAAGCTGCTTTCTTTTTAACCGCAAGAGACTTTGGTAAAAGAGGAGTCTTTCCTTTTATTTCAAGAGCAAAGCTATATCATATAAATTTAGATTCCAGTAAAGTAAACTTCGTTACAAATATTGGTACCGGAATGCAGGTATTTACCGAATGGGTAGATAGCAGTAATTTTAAGGTTGCATTTAATTCGATAGACATTAAAGTTTCCGACTATGTCAATCAGCACACCTTTATCTTTAATACTTTTGGCAAAGAACTTCTGAACGAAAAAAAGCTTTATAATTTATTTAAAAGAAGGTTACCCATCTCTTCCTAAAAGAAATATAGATTTGAAATCCAAACAATTTGAGGCAGAATTAGATATTATCAAAAATGATAGCCTAAATTTATTCTATCTAAAAGAAGATTCAGAAAATGGTCAAATGTTAATTTGTAAGGATAATAAGAAATTAAGAGATATCGGCTGGTCAAAAAATAATGACGATTTAATTTTCTCTACTATTGACGTTACACCGGGAAATGAAACTCTTTACAGCAAAGATCCGCAAACATCATCTTTATATATTTATTCGCTGAAGAATCACAAAATAGAAAATAAATGGGAAGGCGGGGGTTATAAAAATTTCTTTATTCAAAATGATAAATTATTTTTCGATACAGGATTTAAAGATAATTCTATGATTATAATTTATGACCTCAACAACAGCAGCCCGGTTGATACAATTAAAATTAACGGCGGCTGCGGATTAGAAAATATTCCTAAAATTCCGGATTACAGCGCTTAGTGAACACTTATTATAGAATATTAAAATTCGTAAAGCCTTATTGGAGGTATATTGTCCTTTCAGTTGGTTGTACCATTTTGTTTGCAATATTAAATGGCCTGTCCGTTTACCTAACAATTCCTTTGCTTGATACTTTATTCTCAGAAACTTCAAACACTCAAGTTACTAACAACCAGCCGTCTGCGGTTGATAGAGCAGCAAATCTATTGCCTGATTGGGTAATAAATATAAAAGAAGGTATAACAAATGCATTCAATGATTTTGTTTTCAGCGGAGATAAAACAGAAGCACTTTTTAAGATATGTTTGATTGTACTGTTTGCTTTCTTTGGCAAAAATATTTTTGGATATATGCAGGCTTATTTTTTAGCCCATGCTGAGCAAGGAACAATGAAAGACCTTCGCGATACCGCTTACCAGCATCTTCATGAATTACCAATGAGCTATTTCAAACAGGAAAGAGTCGGTAATTTGATTTCACGAATTACCAACGATGTTAATATAGTTCAAGCAAGCATATCAACTACATTTTTAAATTTGATTAGAGAGCCTTTAACTATAATTGTCTTTTTAGCAATTGCTCTTAGCATAAGCTGGCAGTTGACTCTGCTTGCTTTTATAACTCTGCCTTTTTCAGCATTAGTAATAGGATGGATTGGCATACGGTTGCGTAAATACAGTTCCATAATTCAAGCCAAGATGGCAGACATTACAAGTGTTTTACAGGAGACAATATCGGGAGTGAAAATTGTAAAAGCATTCGGAATGGAAAAATATGAAAATGAAAAATTCAAATCCGAAACTAAAAGCTTTTTCAAAATGATGCTTCATATTGTTAGGGTTAGAAATGCTTCTTCGCCAATTACTGAATTCTTAAGTGTTATTGTTGGAGTAGTAATAATTTATTACGGCGGAGTTTTAGTTTTACAGGAACATTCACTTAAAGCAAGTGAATTTTTAGGATTTCTTTTTGCAATCTTCCAGCTGATGCCTCCCATAAAAGAATTGAGCGGGGTAAATAATAAAATACAGGAATCAAGTGCAGCAGCAGATAGAGTATTTGAAATAATTGATACACCGCCATTAATTAAAAATATTCCCGGCGCAAAAAAAATAAATGAGTTTAAGAACTCAATCAGCTTTGACCATGTTTCATTTCATTATGATGACGGGGATGAGCTTGTTTTAAATGACATTAATTTTTCAGTGGACAAAGGAAAAATAATTGCATTCGTTGGGCCAAGCGGCGGCGGTAAGTCTACTTTGGTTGATTTAATTCCACGATTCTATGATCCGACATTAGGTAAAATTTTAATTGATGGAATTGATATAAAAGAATATAATATTAAAAGTTTGCGTAGAATGATGGGAATAGTTACACAGGAAACAATTTTATTTAATGAGTCGATAAAAAATAATATTGCTTATGGGCTGGACGATTATCCATTTGAAAAAATTGTTGAAGTATCGAAAACTGCAAACGCACATAACTTTATTATTCAAATGCCCCAAGGTTATGATACAGTAATTGGTGAAAGAGGAGTAAAATTATCCGGTGGACAAAGGCAGCGAATTTCAATTGCCCGTGCTTTATTAAAAAATCCGGAAATAATGATTTTTGATGAAGCAACTTCAGCATTAGACAATGAATCTGAGTTGCTTGTGCAGGAAGCAATTGACAGGTTAATGGTCAACAGAACAACTTTTGTAATTGCTCATCGTTTAAGCACCATAAGAAATGCATCAAAAATTTTGGTCCTTGATAAAGGAAAAATTATTCAATCGGGCAATCATGATGAACTGATTGAACAGGAGAATGGACTATACAGAAAATTTTATGAGATGCAGTTTAGAGATTAGTTTTTATCGATAAAAACCAGGCAAAAGGTTAGTGACAATAATTTTAAGATCATGACTGAAAGATACAATTTTAAAAATTTTTTCTTCTCAAGAAAAATTAAAAATGCATCTATTTCAATTGTTGTTTTAATAATAATTGTTTTTCTAATTCAAATGTATTCAAAAGCTTATCGCGGAGATGGCATTGATTTTACAAGCTATTTATTATCTTCAAAGGCATTCTTAGCCGGGAATAATCCTTATCACACCGGAAGCCCTTTTATTTACATTTATCCATTATTTCTTACATCTGTTTTAATTCCATTAACTGTTCTACCGTACTGGCTATCATTGCTTATTTGGTTTCTCATTGGTGTCTTGTCATTTTACCTATCAATAGCAATTATTATAAAGTTGAAAAAAGATGAAGTTCATATAAGTCAATCACAAGCTTCAGGGCTGCTTATATTATTATTGATAATATTTTTATCAAATATTTTGCAGAATAACTTATTGAATGGCCAAGTAAATATTCTTGTTATGCTCTTGAGCATTCTGTTTTTTTATTTTTTTGTTGAAAATAAATTAATTCTTGCATCGGCTTTTCTGGCGGTTGCTATTTCGATAAAAATTGTTCCGGTAATTTTTTTAATAGTTTCAATTAAGAAAAAAAATTTTCCTCTTCTCTTGTACACATTTTTGTTTGTGTTAATCCTTTGTATTTTATTACCATATTTAATTAATGGCCACAATGTTTTCGAATATTACCAGGATTATTTAAATGAATTTGTACTATTAAAGATTAATGGCGCACCCCTTATTACAAAATCAGTCTTTGTTTTTTACTCTTTATGGATTTATTATTTATTTATTCCCTTCACTTATTAAAATTAAATTGCTGCAAACAATTTGTTCTTCTTTAGTTATCATTTCCGCGGCAGTTATTTATTATAAATCGCCTGTTGTAAAATTAAAAATAAATGCTCCTTACATTATGAGTCTATTATTTTTATCTATTTTATTAATTAGCCCGATGTCAGAAACTCATCATTTAATATTTGTCCTTCCGGCAGTATGTTTAATTTTCTGTGATTTTATTTTTAGTCAAAGGAACAAAGATCGCAAGACAATTATTTTATTGTTATTGTTTATCATCACTTTCTGGACAGGTAATTTTTTGAAACTGGGTATATATTATTTTATTTCATTGTTAAGTTTATATATTCTAATAATTAATAATATTTCTTGGAAAGTTAAAATTGAAAAAATATGACCCGGTAAAATATAATTGTCAGCTTTGCGGTTCTGATAATATTTATAAATACCATTATTCCAGTAATGGAGCACAAATATTTAAATGTGGAAATTGCCGGACACAATTTATGAATCCGCAATACACAAATGAATATTTAGCAAACTATTATTCAACATATATACGCGATGAATCGCATATTGCCGAAGAATTACGAAAGGCTCACACATATTGCCTTTCGCTGGTTGAAAAGTGTAAGCCTGAAAAAGGGAAGCTTTTAGATATTGGGTCCGGAAACGGTTTTCTAATAAATATTGCCAGGGACAGAGGCTGGGAACCTATTGGTCATGAAATTGATTGCAATAGTGCAAAGGAAGTTGAAAAAAAAGTTAATATTAAAATGTTGTGCGGAGAGTTTTCCGATTTGAATATAGAAGAAAAATTTGATGCTATAACAATGCTTCATGTATTGGAACATTTAAAGCAGCCGGAAAAACATATTCAAAAAGTTAGCCTGGTTATGAACAAAGGGGGAATCTTATTCATTGCCCTGCCCAATATTCACTCGAGGTCTGCATTATTTAAATTATTTCTTGAAAAGATAAAACTAAAACGAAAAAATATAGCAGCTTATTACGATACGGAACATCACCTTTTTTATTTTTCCCCATATAGCATAAGAAATTTTCTTGAAAAAAATGGTTTTGAAATAGTAAGGATTTATAGTGGAGACAATATTGATTTAAGCAGGAATGCATTTCTAAATTTATTGGACGAAAAAATTTTATCAAAATTGTTCTGGCACTCTTCTATGGGTGTAATTGCAAGAAAATTATAAGTTAATTTTATGTCGAAACATAATACAGTTAAGATAATAGATAATGCAATATTTGTTTTTATTATTCTTTTTCTACTTAGCTTAAGCAACTCTATATTTGTTAACCAGGTTGGTTACTACGGGGCTTTACTTTTAATCCTGTTAAGATATTTTATAACCAAACAAAATCAATTTAAGAAAACCGGTCTTGAATTTGCTTTAATCTGGTATCTTGTAGCAGAAATTTTATCCGCAATATTTACTCAATACCACAGCAACGCAAACACAAATCTTTTAAAGCGTGCTTTGCTTATTCCGATAATTTATACATTCATTGCCGCTTCAACTGATTTAAAAAGAGCAAAACTTTATTTTAAAATTTATATTGGCGCCAGTTTAGTCACAGTTTTAATCTATCTGTTTTTTTCGTATAGATTTTATATTCAAAACCTTTACGGAGTTGAACAATCCGGTCCCTCACTTTTCCAATATCCAATTACTGCAAGTGAAATAATAAGCTTTACTGTAGTATTTTTATTTGCTTTTTTAATTAACGAAAAAGTATCAATTAAAAATCGGCTGCTTCTTTTAATTGGATTTGGATTGTCTGCATTAGCACTTGTTTCAACGTATAAAAGAACAGGTTGGCTTGGTGCCGCTTTCGGCATATTCATAATTTTATTAATTAAACGGCAATGGAAAATTCTAATCCCGTTAATTGTTTTAGGGTTAGTTATTGTATTAACTCAAAAGAATATTAGTGAAGTTTTTATATTCAATTACGCTAATAGTAACATAACAAAAAAGATAGAACTTAAAACCGAAGGAAGAGCATATAACGTTTTCCCATCAGACAATAAGTATTTTGTAAGTGATTATGAAGATGGAATAGTAGAATACCAGGATTCATCAGTAATTAATAAAATAAAAACCCCTGCCCCTATTTATGAATTGATAAAATGGAAAGAAAATTATTTAATCGCGTATTTAAGTGACACACGTTTTTTACTGATTCAAAAAGAAGATGATAATTTTAAAATTAAAAAAGAATTTTTAACTCCAGGCTTTACAACTTCTTTCAGGGTATTCAATGGTTACTTGTATATTTTAGATTCCGATAGCGGACTTACTGTTTACCGTGACCCGAAGAATTTTGAAAATTATATGCGTTTGGAAAATCTTGCTGGCTTCATAAATTTCTATGTTGATTCAACTTATTTCGTTTTCGAAACACAAGGAAGCGGTGTAACGGTATATAATTCGGAATATAATTTGCCTGGCGATAGCTTATATTTTTACCATAATTCTAAAATTGATTTTATCTATTATTTAAATGACAGGCTTTTTGTGTCTGATAATAATGAGTTAAAATTATTTAAAGTAAATGAAAACAAATTAATTCCGCTTAATAAAACAAAAGAAATTTCAAAAGCATTTAATTGGTCTTTTAATGATCAAAAGTTATTTGTATCCGATTTGAATAATAAAGTTTTTGAACTTGAATATCCCGTTAAAGATTCAATTAAAATAATTTCCGAAAACAATTTGTCATTTACTCCTACATCACTCAAATACGCTAATGGAAAACTTTATTTTTCATATATCAAAAGAAGCCGCTTGTTAAGCATCTGGGATCCATATCTTCCATCAAATTATACGCGTTTTGCTTTGTGGAGAGCAGGCTGGGAAATGTTTAAAGACCATCCGATAGTTGGAGTTGGCGATATTGATTTAAGAGAATATTATATAAAATATAAACGGCCTTACGACAAAGAAATTCAAGGACACATGCATAACAATTTTGTTCATGTGCTGGTAACCCTCGGTGCATTTGGGTTTATCGCTGTTGTTTTTTTATTTACCAAAATTATTTTCTTTGAATTGAAAATTTATAAGGAGAGAAAAACCATTCCGTTTTTATCTTCCTATTCACTTGGGGCCATAGGTTGTTTTGCCGCGTTTCTTTTTTCAGGGTTAACAGAGATGAATTTTGGCGACCATGAAATTATAACTTTGGTTTGGTTTACGCTTGGACTGAATTTTGCATTCTATTTCTTATCACAAAGCATTGCTGCAAATAAGCAGTAAAATATGATTGTTTTTGCAGAATCCTTTAAGTAAGTTTTTTTTAATTTTATAAATATTTGATAACGGAGGCTTTTTTTAATGGAAGTTAAAGAGAAAAATGAAATTGCCGGAATGGTTGATAAATATTCGTCAGAGTTTAATGCAAAAGTAAATGAAGCAGCTATAATCCTTGCCGCCGGACATGGTAAAAGGATAAAATCGCAGACATCAAAAATGCTGCATAAGATTTGGGAAATTCCTACTGTTGAACGAGTATACAATGCTTGCCGTAATGGTATCAGCAATATTAATATGATTGTAGTAGTCGGAATAAAAGCAAAGGATGTTATTAATGTAATAGGAAAAAGAGAGGCAACAAAATTCGCATATCAGGCAACTCAAAATGGAACCGGCCACGCAGTGCAGGTTGCGTTGGAAAGAATTGATGAAAAACTTTTTGACGGAAATGTTTATGTTCTTCCTGGAGATATGGGATTAATTGACAGAGCCACCATGAAAAAATTTAGAGAAGAGTTTGTAAATACAAATTCAGACATGATGGTTCTTACCGGAATATTTGAAGGCAGCCCTTCTGAAAACTCTTACGGCAGAATTATTCGCGTTAAAGATAAAGATGCAAACGGAAAAACTTCAGGCAAGGATGCTGGAAAAGTAATTGAAATTATGGAACATAAAGATATACTTGCTTTAAAAGATGATAAACCTTATGAAGTAATGTTTAACAGCAAAAAATACTCATATTCAAAGCAAGAGTTAATTGAAAATAACGAATTTAACTCAGGTGTTTACGCATTCAAATATAAAAAGCTGATTGAACTTGTAAATAAACTGTCAAGCGACAATGCACAGAATGAAATTTACATTACAGATTTAATATCGCTGTTTAATAAAAAAGGATATTCCGTAACAGCAGTTAGTCCTGAAAAACAATATGTAGTAATGGGATTCAATAACAAGTCCGTTCTTAAAGAAATGGAAGATGTGGCGCGTAAAAAAGTCTATGAAAAACTTAAAGACATAATTGAAATAGATGATCCCGATGATTTTTTTATTCACGAAAAAGTAGTTAATCAAATAATAGAAATGGACAAAAAAAATATTCCGCTTGATATAAAAATTGGAAAGGGCGCCTATATAGGAAAAGATGTAACATTGAATTATAACCTTGAACTTAAAAAGAATGTATATGTTAACGGCAATGTCCAGTTTGGACAAAATGTAATCATTTGGCAGAATGTACATCTTTCATGTTTTGAAAATCAGATATTAAAAATCGGCAACAATGTTGAAGTCCTTTGGGGAGATATAATCAAAGGCAATATAGAGATTGGTGATTATTCAAGAATTGAATCAAGTGTTAATATGACAGGAAGCGATGAGTTTCCAATAAGAATGGGCTCACACGTACTGATTAAAGGAACAAGCTACATCTTTGGTTCAATCATAGAAGATGATGTAAATATAGAGCACAGCGTTTTAATTAATAAACGGGTGGAAAGGTTACTAAAACGTAACGGTGAAATTCAGCCAATCAGATTTTATCTACCAATGCCTTCGGGAATTGATGCTATTGAAGATTTGGATTCGAAGTAAATAACTTTAAAATAAAAAAGCTCTTCAATAAAAATTGAAGAGCTTAATAATATAAAACTAAAATCTATTTTGTTTCTTTAACCGAGTTTAAATGCTTTGTTAAAGCGGCTTTTTTTCTTGCAGCAGTGTTTCTGTGGATTTTACCTTTTGTGGTGCTTCTATCAATAAGAGCAATGGCTTCTTTATATAATTTTTCGAGTTCTTCTTTTTCGCTTGAGTTAAGAGTTTTTTTAACAACAGTTTTAATTTGTGAATCGACTTTTTTATTTATACTCTTCTTTTTCTCAGATGTACGAATTCTCTTCTCTGCTGATTTATGATTTGCCATGCTTTCGAAACCTTTTAAAGTAATAAAAAAATTGACCTCAAATATATGAATTAGTATGTTTGATGTCAACTTGCTAATTAGTAATTTTGCTTGAAAAATTAAGAATAACGGCAAAAATCTAAACATTTTATGCTTAAGGTTAACGAAATATATTCCTCAATTCAGGGCGAAAGTACCAGTGCCGGGCTGCCGTGTGTCTTTGTCCGCTTAACATTTTGTAATCTTAGATGCACTTATTGTGATACAGAATATGCTTTTTATGAAGGCAAAGATTTAACGATAGATGAAATCTTATCAGAAGTAAAAAAATATGATTGCAATCTTATTGAAGTTACCGGCGGAGAACCTCTCGTCCAGGAAGAATGCTTAGATTTAATGGAAAGATTATGTGATGAAGGCTATGAAGTTTTGTTGGAAACTGGGGGAAGCCTCACAATAAAAAACATTGATAAACGGGTAAAGATTATTATGGATTTAAAATGTCCATCAAGCAAAATGATGAAGAGAAATCTTTATGAAAATATTAATTACATAAAGAAGACAGATGAATTAAAATTTGTTATTGGAACAAGGGAAGATTATGAATGGGCCAAAGAAATAATTAATAAATATAATTTAATAAGTAAATGTGAGATTTTATTTTCAGTTGTTTTTGGGGAACTTGATCCGTTAACTCTTGTCAACTGGGTTTTAGAAGACAAATTAAAAATAAGATTCCAGCTTCAAATGCATAAATTTATTTGGTCACCTGAAGCGAAGGGTGTTTAAATGAAGATAGCCAAAGAATTTCATTGGGAAATGGGACACCGCCTTCCCGAACATTTCGGAAAATGTAAAAATATACACGGCCATTCATATAAAATGATTGTAGAGATTGAAGGCGATGTATTGGAATCCGGGATGGTAATGGATTATTATGACTTAAAGAAGATTGTAAATCCAATAATCGAAGAGTTAGACCATGCGTTTATGGTTTTCAAAGATGATACGCAGATAATAAAATTTTTAGGAGAAATGAATTCAAAAAAAGTTATTGTCGATTTTCAATCTACCGTGGAAAATATTTGTATATACTTTCTTACTAAAATTAAAGGGGCGATCATTCACAAAAATGTCAGCAAACTTAAAGTACGCATTTATGAAACACATGATGATTACGCTGAAGAAGAAACTGCAATCAACGAACCTTAACTTATTTTATGTCGCGATTTAAAATTTATCTTGAATATGAAGGAACCCGCTACAGCGGCTGGCAGATTCAAAAAAACGCTAAGACTGCTCAGGGGCAATTAATAAAAGCTGCTACAGAAATATTTAAATCATCAAACTTTGAACTTAAAGGAAGCGGAAGGACCGATAGCGGGGTTCATGCGCTTTGCCAGGTTGCTCATCTTGATGTAAAAACAATGCTTGCGCCGGAAATAATCAAATTGAAATTTAACGATTTGCTTCCTTATGATATTAATATTTTAGAAATTGAAAAAACTCATCCAAAGTTTCATGCACGGCATGATGCAATTTTAAGAAGCTACATTTATCAAATCTCAAGACGTCGTACAGCATTTGGTAAAAATTATGTTTGGTGGATAAAGGATAAACTTGATTTTGAAAAGATGAATAAAGCATCAAAACTTCTTGAAGGGATGCATGACTTTGCTTCATTCTCTGATGATGACAAAGAAGAAAAATCCACAAAGGTATTAATTGAAAAAGTTCAGATGAAAGAAGACGGTGATTTAATTTTAATTAGAATCATCGGTTCGCATTTCTTATGGAAAATGGTCAGGAGAATTATTGGTGTTTTAGTTGAAATAGGTAGAGGCAAAAAAACTGAAAAAGATTTGTTGTTTTATCTTAATAATAAATCAAACGAACCAGCAAAATATACTTCCCCTCCATCAGGATTATTTTTAGAGAGAGTGATCTATAAAGGAGAAGAAATGAAAAAGGATTTTGAATCAATAATAAATATTAAACCCAATTTTTGACTCATGGTTTATTGACCTTTGACTTATTTTAGCATCTTCTTCAATTTATTAATCTCATCTCTTAAATTTGCAGCACGTTCAAACTCAAGGTCTTTTGCCGCTTGATGCATTTCATCAGTTAACTGTTCTATCAAATCAAGCTTTTGATCGTTGTCCATGTACTTTAAAACCGGCTCGGCAACTTTTGAAAAGGAGAAGTTTTCCTTTTCCTCTTTTTTCCTTACATCCGCAATGGAAGTTGAAGACATAATTTCTTCCATACTTTTATAAATAGTCTTTGGAGAAATTCCGTTTTGCACATTGTACTCAGTTTGCAGTTTTCTTCTGCGGTTCGTTTCATCAATAGTCTTTCGCATTGATTCAGTAATTTTATCGGCGTACATAATTACTTTGCCATTAACATTACGGGCAGTTCTTCCTGCTGTTTGCATCAATGATCTTTCGCTCCTTAAAAATCCTTCTTTGTCAGCATCTATTATTGCAACAAGTGAAACTTCCGGCAAATCAATCCTTCCCTTAAAAGATTAACCCCGACTAAAACATCGAAGTCGCCGATACGTAAGTCACGAAGAATTTCTACTCTTTCCAAAGCATCAATATCGCTATGGATATATCTAACAAGAATTCCAATTTTATCAAGATAATCTGAAAGATCTTCGGCCATCTTTTTGGTTAAAGTTGTAACCAGCACCCTTTCTTTTTTCTGTGTCCTGTCTCTAATTTCTGCTATTAAATCATCTATTTGCCCTTTAATTGGACGGACAATAATTTCAGGATCAAGCAAACCGGTTGGACGAATAATTTGTTCTACAACAACACCGCCGCTTTTTTCAAGCTCATAATCTGCGGGGGTTGCACTTACAAAGATTGTTTGATTAATCATATTATAAAATTCTTCAAACTTCATTGGCCTATTATCTAAAGCAGACGGAAGCCTGAATCCATATTCAACCAAAGTTTCCTTCCTTGCGCGGTCGCCGTTATACATCCCTCTTATTTGCGGAACGGTAACATGTGATTCGTCTATTACCAAAAGAAAATCTTTAGGAAAATAATCTATCAAAGTTGATGGACGAGAACCTGGCGGACGGTTATCCATGTGCCGGGAATAATTTTCAATGCCGGCACAGTATCCAATCTCTTTCATCATTTCAATATCAAATTTTGTACGCTGCTCAATGCGCTGTGCTTCAAGATATTTTTCTTCCCTCTGAAAATATTTTATTCTTTCAGCTAATTCTGTTTCAATATCATAAATTGCTCTTTGTACTTGTTCGCGGTTGGACACAAAATATTTTGCCGGGTAAACAGGTGCTGAATCAACCTCCTTTAAAACATCGCCTGTAATTGAATCAATAATAGAAAGTCTTTCAATCTCATTATCCCAATATTCAATCCTAATTGCTTCTTCATATTGATATGCTGGGATAATTTCAATTACATCACCGCGTGCTCTAAAAGTTCCGCGTGAAAAGTCTACATCATTTCTTACATAATGAATATCTATTAAGTTACGCATTAATTTTTTACGCTCGTATGTGGCTCCTTTTTTAAGAAAAATAATTTGGTTTGCATATTCCTGCGGCGCACCGATACCATAAATGCAGCTTACGCTTGCGACTACAATTACGTCATTTCTTCCTTCAATTAAAGAGGTTGTGGCTTTTAATCTTAGCCTGTCAATTTCTTCATTAATTGAAAAATCCTTTTCAATATAAAGATCATTTCTAACAACGTATGCTTCCGGCTGATAGTAGTCATAATAGCTTATAAAAAATTCTACAGGATTATTGGGAAAGAAATTTTTAAATTCCGAATAGAGCTGTGCTGCTAAAGTTTTGTTATGAGAAATTATTAAAGTTGGTTTATTTATTTCCTTAATAACATTTGAGATAGTAAAAGTTTTCCCGCTTCCCGTAACCCCAAGAAGTGTTTGGAATTTTTCGCCGCTTTTAATTCCTTTAATTAAAGACTCAATTGCCTGCGGCTGATCACCGGACGGCTTATAATTAGAAATTAATTCAAACTTATTCATAAAAATTACAATCGAATTCTTTTCTATAAATTTCAGATTTAGAATTTTCTGAAAATGTAAATTAGATAAAATTGGAAATCAATTTTGTAAGTTAATTATTTTTGTATTAACTATTCAATATAAATTAAACTGTCTAATTACAATAGTTAAAATTAAAATGAATAAAAAAAGTATATGGGTTATAATCAGTGGTATAATGGGTTTTTTAGGTGTGGCAATAGGCGCTTTTGGGGCTCATGGACTTGATGGAAAAATTCCCGAACATTTGTTAGAAGTATATAAAACAGGTGTAACTTATCATCTTATTCACTCTATTTGCATTCTTGCCATTTCCTTAACCGGAAACGAAAAATATTTTAAAGCCGCATTATTCTTTTTGATTGGAATAATTTTATTTTCTTTTTCTCTTTATATTTATGCTATTACGGCAATAACAATGATTGCAATTATAACTCCCTTTGGCGGAGTCAGTTTTTTAATTGGGTGGATTTTAATTGGAATTGAAGGTTTTAGAGCAAATAAGAAAAATGAATAACCTTTACTTTTAAGGAAGGTAATCTTTATTTGATTATCTTAAAAGTTAAAAGATGCTGAAACTAATTCAGAATGACTTACTTTATTATTCTCAACTTAAAATAAACTTCTTCGGGGGAAAAAATTCCGGCAAAAAATCTTTCGTAAATAACCGGCTCAATGTTTAAGAAAAAGTCCATCCATTTTAACGGAGCGAAATGAGAAGTAATAAATTTTTTTTCCACTACTTCAAATTGTGCTTTGCCTTCATAGTTTGTGCGGTGATTTAATTTCCACTTTTCGTAAAATTTTAGTTTGCGGTTTTCAATGTATTCGTAATTATCAAATGATCGAATTGAAAACGGAATTTTGTGATCAGGCTCGCCAAAATATTTTGTATTGAGAAAAAACGGAACATAAACGATTAACAATCCATTTGGTTTGATTATCCTATAAAGTTCTGTAACCGAGTTATGAAAATTATCAAGATGCTCGAGAATGTGTGAAGCAAAAACTTCATCAAAAGTATTTTCTTCAAACGGATACGGAAATTTATTTATATCATGAATCATGTTGCCGCCGTAATCAACAATATCAAGATTAACATATCCTTCTTTTAAATCTTTACCGCAGCCGAGATTTAATTTTTTCATCTATTATTATTTCCTATAAGTGCTTTGATGAACTGAAATTTGATTTAGTTTTTAAATCAAAATATACACGCAATTTAAGAAAATAAATTTATTTTTAAGAAAAGCTGGCAAGCTATAAATCTTCATGATATCTTGGGAAGGGAGACTGCCACTCTTGTGAATGGATAAAAGTAGTCATAAAGACATGGCGGTGAGGTTAATGATTAACTCTTTCTAATTCATCTTTGCCAAGCAGAATCTATTTCTATCAGCTTAGGCTGTTAATTTTTTAATCCCAAAAGATGCTTCCTGTAAAATAAAATAGAAGTAAAATCTTGCATATATATTTTGGGTAGCATTAGTTAAGTTCTCGATTAAAAAAATCTGCTCCTATATGTATCCTTACTTTTAAAAAATTGAACTATCACCTTGTTTTGAACAATAAATAAAAACATGTTGTGCCTTATTATTTTAATTCATATTTTCTACTGCTAAGTTTACTTCATCCACTGCACCATCAAAAATAAAATTTAACTGATATCCTATGAAAATAATTCATAAGGTCATTATTGTAATAGTTGTTGTTATAGTTATTGCAGTTTTAATTTACCTTTTCAGGGGGCAGATTAAAAACTGGTGGGTTGTGCTTTCTGCAATTTACGGGGGCATCATTTCCCAATTTAAAAAGATTAAAAATTTCTTTTCCGGTTCGGATGAAGAAGTTGATGATTTAAAAAAACGTCTTGAGGAATCACACAAAATAGAAACCGAACTTATAGACACCCTAATGAAAGAACGGCAGGTTTATCGCGATAAAATGCAGGTGCTTGAAACCCAGTATAATGAACTGGATCAGCAGGCAGCTCAAAAACGAAAAGAATTAGAGAACTACCAAACGTTTGATAAATGGAAGGAAAATGTTTATGCTAAAATGCCCGTGGAAGAAAAGGAAAAAATCTCGGCTGATATCTTTGGCAAAACCGGTTCTCTTTCTGATCTTAGCGCTAATTACGAGCAGTAATTTTCTCCTTCACGCTCAAACTGATAATACAATAAGTTTAAATAAGCTGGGCAAAAAATATCCTTTGCTCAAAGGATTTCAAGTTACAATTCATTCGCCTGTTGATCAAAAAAATTATGAATTCACAATTGGCGATTCGATTTCCTGGTTGATTAGTAATGATGCTTTATTAAATGCAGAATACCATAAAATGAAATTAGATAGAATCGACAGCTTAAATAAAATTTTAGAAATGGAAAATCAAAACTTGCTTGAACAGAAGAATGAAACTGTTAAGATGTTAAATTTAGAAATGAAAACAAACGATAAGTTTATGGATTTACTGAAAGAAGACAGAAGTATCGCTCAAGAATCCATAAACCTGGTTAATAAAGTAAAATTAAAAGCAGGGATTGTAACTACTATTGTTAGTTTAGGTGCCGGCCTTTTATGGATGAGAAAAGATGATGATACCTGGCTGAATGTTTTGAAAGTTGTTGGATGCACCGGTGTTGGATTACTGATATCATTTAACCTGTATTGAAATCGGAAATAGATTTTGTAAATCAAAATGTTTTAATTATAAAAAATTAAGACACCTTTGATAATCACAAGTGATCTCTAATGATAAGTCTCTCCCTTTGCAAGGGAGAGATTAGAGAGGGTTCAAGAAATTCAGCAAAACAATGAACCCATCCCAACCCTTCCCTTAAAAATGGAAGGGCTTATTAGCAGAATAAACTAAACATAATCATTTTGTTTACTTATTATCATTAAGTAAAATAAAAAGTTAAACCTCTATCAAATAAGAGTGAGATATACTGAAAACAATAAAATATATTATTGTTCACTTTAAATTGCTTAAAAAGATCTGAGAGCTTTTATTTCGTTGAGTAGATGATGATTCGCAAATACTGTTCAATTAGAAAATTTTTATGAGGACTAAATGTTTACCTTAATTTTGTTTTTGATATTGCAAACCACAGGCAGCATAAATGAACTTCCGGCAGGCCAGCCAACGACACCTGTTCATAAAACCACTGCCCAGGGTTCAACTTCCTCAAACAAACTGCAATCCCAGGTTAATAATAATTCTAATGAAATAGTTATACTGCAAAAAAAGCTTGCCCGAAATGACAGCATAGCTTTAGCTTCAACTGATTCCTTATCGAATATTCAGGAGGAATGGAATTATTACTCTAAGAATCATAAGAAATTCAGCGAATACATTGTTGTTTCTGCATGGCTTTCTCTTTCCTGGTTTGTACTTATTATAGCTTTTCTTATGTATTTATTCGTTCGTTTCCATTGGTACGGCGGACTCCGGCGCAAACGGTACTTGCTTATTGTTGATTGGGTAAATAATGATGAATCAATACCGCCGGATCAAAAGTCACAGCACTATCCGCAAAACCCATACAAGGAAGAAACGTTTGGTTTGCCCAGCGGAACTATTAGAGCAACTCTTACTTTAACTTTATTGTTTCTAAATATCGCTTTGTTTTTTATAAGTGTTTACGCTCCTCCTTCAAACATATTTGCAAACCGTGTTGAATTTATGGCAACAGCATTTCTTATGATGATTGCTTTCTATTTTGGAACAAAAGCAGTTGATGTTGCAAAAGCCAGAACCAAAGCAAGAATATCCGAAGGAAAAAGCAACGACGGAAAAATAATTGTTCAAAACGTAAATCAGAAAACAGAGACTCCTACTGCTGCTCAAATAAAGCCGGATGAAAAGTTAGAAGAGAAACCCGCTACTTCTTACGTTCAAGAAGTTGAGCATACAAACTCTGTGAGTGTTGCTTCTAAAGAAAATGATCAGAATAGAAAGATACTAGCTCTCACAACCTATTTTGAAACCAATAAAAAAATTGATGATGCATTTAAAATTGTTGCAGGTAATTTTGACGGCCAGGGAATTAGTTTCGGTTGTTTACAATGGAATTTCGGACAGCAGACTTTACAGCCAATTTTCCTCAAATATTTTGAATCTGATGATACAAGCTGGCGCAGTGACAAAAACATGGTTGAGCTTTATGGCATATTAAAGAAACCTTATGCGGATCAAATGAACTGGGTTTTATCTATTCAAAAAAAGAAAGATAAAAAATGGGAAATGTTTCCCGACTGGCTTGATACATTAAAAACACTGGGAACGAAAACATCTCAATATCAAATTGAAGCGTGTGATAAAAGATTTGAAATTGCAAAAGGATGGTGTCGTGATTTGGGATTAATCAGTGAAAGAGCCTTTTCATTAATGTTTGATATCAATGTACAGAATGGATCTCTATATAAAAAAATTCCTTCTCGAGGGATTGATGTTCACGCTGCCATTGAAAAGCGGATTATCAATGCCGGTGCACCAGGCGAAGAAGATAAGCTTATTATAATTGCCGAAGAAAGATCAAAAGCAAGCAGTCCGCAATGGATTCAAGTTGTTCTTTCAAGAAAGTTGACAATTGCCAGAGGACAGGGAAAGGTTTATGGCGCAATGGTTAACCTTGAAGATTTTGGAATAAGTATTAATACTCCATATTGCTTAAAAACCTTTTTCCTTTTTAACTAATAAAGGAAATATATTTTTTATATCTGTCCAAAATAAATAGTAATTGGTTAATTCAAATAAACTTTTAATCATATTTTAATGTCATCCCTTCGGGATTTTTGCTCTGTTCTTCTATCCTTTTTATAATAATTTCACACCTTCGGTGTTCACTGTAAAGCCCGAAGGGATGATATTATACTTATGTAGAGTTACTTTGTTTTCCAATTATTTACAAAACAACTTTCTCAAGTTTTATTTATTTTGGACCGTACTGATATTTTGGGGATTTAGGAGTCTTTTTTTCCCCACAATCTTTTTGACCTCTTTCAATTTAATTATCAAAAAAAATAATTACCTTTGCCTGTTCCCAAATTATTTTAATACAAGGATTATTCGGTTGAATTTGGTTTTAAATTAATTTAAATCAACTATTCAACGGACAAACTTATTTTAGGTATTAACTATGTTGGAATCAAAAAATATGCTGTTCAATGGTTTTGCAGAAAAACTTTTAAGTAAAAGAGAAACGCACACCTGCAATTCATCTTTAAAAAAAGAATCTATTAACTTCTTAAATGAATTAATTGATTTGCTCTTTCCCCATTTCTCAAGCAGAGTTTATTATTCTCCTGAAGATATAATTGCAACGCTTCAACTGATGGAAAGAAATTTAATTTCTATTCTTAAAAATGTGAAAGCAAACGGTAATGCAAAAACAAAAAATAATGCAGCCCAAATAGCTAAAAATTTTATTTCTGAAGTTCCTAATGTTCATGATAACCTTTGGCTTGATGCTGATGCAATATTCAAAGGAGATCCGGCAGCAGAAAGTATTGATGAAGTTATCCTTGCATATCCGGGTTTCATGGCAATAGCTATTTACAGGCTTGCGCACGAGCTTTATAAGTTGGGGGTTCAGATAGTTCCAAGAATTTTAACCGAGCACGCTCATGAAATAACAGGTATAGATATTCATCCCGGTGCTGAAATTGGATGTCCTTTTTTTATTGATCATGGAACCGGGGTTGTAATTGGTGAAACAACTACAATTGGTAAGAATGTGAAAATATATCAAGGCGTTACACTTGGTGCTTTGAGCGTTGACAAATCACTTTCAAATGTTAAACGTCATCCAACAATTCATGATGATGTTATTCTTTATTCCCAGGCGGTAATTCTCGGGGGAGAAACTGTAATAGGAAAAGGAAGTATTATCGGCGGCAACGCCTGGGTGACACAAAGTGTCCCTTCAAATTCAATTGTATTTAGTAAAATGGAAATGAAGGTTCGTTCAAACGAAAATTACTTTGATAATATTGATTATATAATATGAAAATATTGGAATAGTTAAACAAAAAATAATTAAAAGTAAGGAGTCACCATGAAGCTAAATAATATTCTTGAAGGGATTGGCAACACCCCGCATTTAAGAATCAATCACTTGTTTGGGAAAGATCATGAAGTGTGGGTAAAATTAGAAAGAGCTAATCCAGGCGCGAGCATTAAAGATAGAATAGCTCTTTCAATGATTGAAGATGCCGAAAAAAAAGGGATTATAAAAAAAGGAGATATAATTGTTGAACCTACCTCAGGAAATACCGGTATTGGGCTTGCAATAGTTGCCGCTGTTAAAGGATATAAGGCAATTTTGGTAATGCCTGACTCTATGTCAATTGAAAGAAGAAAGATTATGACAGCATACGGAGCTCAATTGGAATTAACTCCGCGAGAACTTGGAGTTAATGGAGCAATTGAAAAGGCACAGGAAATAGTCTCCAATAACAAAAATGCATGGATGCCACAACAGTTTGAAAATCCGGCAAATGTTGAAGTGCATGTTAAATTTACGGCACAGGAAATCATAAAAGATTTCCCGGATGGTTTTGACTATTTAATCACCGGAGTTGGAACGGGCGGGCATATAACCGGAGTAGGTAAAGTATTAAAAGAAAAGTTTCCCAATACAAAAGTCTTTGCAGTTGAACCGGAACTTTCCGCTGTGATTTCAGGTGGAAAACCAGGGCCGCATCCTCTACAAGGTCTTGGTGCAGGATTTATTCCCAAAGTGCTTGATGTTTCCTTACTTGATGGGACTATTCAAGTTTCAAAAGATGAAGCGTTTGAATATGCACAAAGAGCAGCGAAAGAAGAAGGCTTATTTTGCGGTATATCCTCCGGGGCAACTCTCGCAGCTGTTGCAAAAAAATTAAAGGAAGCTCCCAAAGGAAGTAAAGTGATTGCATTTAATTATGATACTGGCGAAAGATATCTATCGATTGAAGGTTTGTTTTAATAATTAGACGGCTTAAGATAAGTTTATGAAACTACCTTCTTGTGCAACTTAAAACGATATAGCTTTTATGTCTAATTCATTTGAGGTAATTGGATATGCAGCGATAGTATTAGCAATCGGATATTAAATTTATTACTAACTGAAGTTATACAAATGTCAGCCTGAACCAGCCTGACCGGCAGGCTTGTTTCAGTATCTCAAATTCGTAAAAAATCAAAGATTCCGAAACAAGTTCGGAATGACAAATTCTAATATTTCTCATCTTTGCGTAACTTCAGTGCCTAATCAAAATATTTTAATGTCCAATTTTTCTAATCTCATTTGTTATTTGCGTATAAAATTGAAATAAAAATAAATCAGTAAATAAACATCATGAATCCTAAAGTTGATTTCTTTTTTAATAAAGCAAAAAAGTGGAAGCAAGAATTCGAGAAATTAAGATTGATTGTTCTTGATTGCGGTCTCAAAGAAGAATTGAAGTGGGGTTGTCCCTGCTACACATTTCAGAATAGTAATATAGTCTTAATACATGGATTTAAAGAATACTGTGCGCTTCTGTTTTTCAAAGGGGCATTATTACAAGATACTGATGGCATTCTAATCCAACAAACAAAGAATGTACAAGCAGCTCGCCAAATTAGGTTTACGAATATTCAAGAGATAGTTAATATAGAAACTACTATCAAAGCCTATGTTTATGAAGCCGTTGAAGTAGAAAAGGCCGGTTTGAAAGTGAGGCTTAAAAAGACATCTGAATATAAAGTTCCGGACGAGTTCCAAAATAAATTAAATGAAAACCCGAAATTAAAAATCGCTTTTGAATCCCTAACTCCAGGAAGGCAAAGAGCATACCTTTTTTATTTTTCGCAGCCTAAGCAATCAAAAACCCGCGTGTCAAGAGTTGAAAAATACATGAAGAAAATTCTTAATGGAAACGGATTAAATGATTAATCCTTATCGTGATATGATGATATTTAGAGCATACGCGTTGAAAAATAATTTTAATTAATCTATAAATTAGAATAGAATGAGTATTAAGAAGAAATTGTCGCCTGAGCAAAGAGAAAAATTGCTCAAAGAACTAAAGAACCGTTTTGAAAAAAACATGACCCGTCATAAAGGAATTGAGTGGGCTAAAGTACAGACGAGACTAGAAGCCAATACTGAAAAACTATGGTCGCTTAACGAAATGGAAAGAACCGGTGGTGAACCAGATGTTATTAATCAGGATAAAAAATCTGGCGAATATATTTTTTATGATTGCTCGGCAGAAAGTCCCAAGGGTCGCAGAAGTCTTTGTTACGATCGAAAAGCACTGGAATCAAGGAAGGAATTTAAGCCAGAAAACAACGTTATAGATATGGCTGCTTCTATGGGCATTGAGCTTTTGACCGAAGAGCAATATAGAGAATTGCAGAAATTTGGGCCCTTTGATTTGAAATCATCAAGCTGGGTGGAAACGCCTGTCAAGATTAGAAAACTTGGTGGTGCCGTTTTTTGTGATCGCCGCTATGATACTGTATTTCTATATCATAACGGAGCTGAATCCTATTATGCTGCCAGAGGTTTTCGCGGCTTACTAAAAGTTTGAATAGACAACGAGGAAGAGTTTCAAAATAGATTAAATTAAATCACCATCTCGAAAACTAACCTTGATAAATTGATAACGGAATAATGGAGAGCGATGTTTAATTTTTAAAGACTCCGGGCAGAAAGTTTTTCTGATAAAGGTAGGTAAATCATATTCAAACTAGTTTAATACTAAATTAATACTTTAATAAATTTTTTCTTTTATTGCATTTCCTTTCAAAAGTCCTTAATTTCAAAAAAGTTTACACTTAACCCCAACATATTAAACATCGAAAATGAATGTGAGCTTAGGGTATTATCTATTGCCCTGTACTAAAATATTTTAAAAATAACTATCCTGCAATTATTTCAGCTGACTTAAAAAATATTCAATGAACTGAAAAATAAATCCACTTTCCAAAGAATAAAAAAGTGAGGGCAAGAAATGCATTTGTCATATAATAAATTTTTTAAGGTTCTTTTTATTATTTTGTGCTGCGGAGCGAATTTGTTTCCACAAGTTGAATATCCAACAATTTGGGACTGGCAAAACCCAATGCCGTCCGGAGATGATTACACAACCTCACTTAAAGTACCTGATGGCATATTAATCGGCGGAGCAGGGGGGTCTTTAATATACGCAAACAAGAAGGTGAAAAAGGAGTTAGAAAAATATTTACATGAAGAAGTAACTGATGCGGCTTTAGATACTGCTAATGATGTAATTTTTGTTCTTACTCATGATAAGTATACGGACAAATCTCATATCTTTGGATTGTCCCCTTCTTCAGGTGGTTTTAAACTAATTAAAAGTTTAGATGAATTGGCAACATTTGATAAACCTATTTCATCGGTGGCAACGGACGGAAAAAGCGTAGTACTAATTTCCATAGGGAATATATATACGTCTATTGACGGGGGTAAGGATTTTACCACTGTTCCTATATCTGAAGACGAATTATTAAATGATGCTATATTCACAGCAACCGGCAGAGGCATTGCCGTTGGTGAAAATGATGGAAATGATAGCAACAGAACCAATATATATTTGAAAGACCCTGTAACGGATCCTAATGATCCTGAAAGCTCTGACAAATGGCATCCTTTGAGCACTAATCACTCCACAAATGCCACCCGTAGAGCATCACTTTTTTCAAGAAAGTGGAAAACTGTGGTTAGCATTGATAAAAAGATATCTACTCCTCTTAACAAGACTATACAAAACGATCCGATCTTTATATTGGGATATGATCCGGCAACTAATTCAGATATAGTTGCAAGAAGCACTGATGATGGGGAAAGCTGGGATTCTGTTTTTGCTGTTCAAACTGCTTTTATGAGGGCACTATCGGCCGGCAGCGATGCTAACATCATTATTGGTGGTTTTGACGGCATTATTTATTACACCAAAGACGGAGGAGACACATGGAAACAAGGCAATAACGAAAATCAGCAATATATTCGCTCCATTACTCACGTTTCTGCCGATTCCGCTTTTGCTTTTGGTAATCGAGGAACTATATTGTTGACAGTTAATGGAGGTGAAAACTGGGAACAAATAAGCGGAGATATTTCAACTAGTTTTTACGGAGTATACTTTACATCACCATCAATTGGTTATGCTGCCGGATTAAGTGGTTTCTCCACGCTGAAAGTTTATAAAACTAGTAATGCTGGTGAGAATTGGAATGTAGTTTATGTTGATTCTTCTTTTTCTCTTTCTAATTCTTTTTTTAATTCCATTTTTTTTATTGATGATATGACCGGTTTTATTGCCGGTTCCAAATTAATAAAAACAATTGACGGCGGAACATCCTGGAATGAACTAAGCACCGGGGTCTCTTCTTCGAATCCAATTTTTCTCGATGTCCATTTTATTAACGATAATCTCGGCTTTGCTGTTTATAGCGACCCGGCAACCGGGGATGGAGCGATTAAAACTACTGATGGAGGAACTATGTGGACCCCTATCAATATCAATAGCGACAAACATGATAAGCAATATGTATATTTTGCTGATGAAAATCTTGGCTTTATCTCAGGCAATTCTACTCTGTACAGGACTACCGATGGAGGAGATAACTGGGATACACTTGCTGTTGGTTACAACAACCAAAATTTAAACAGCAAAGTTGCTTTTATTAATTCAACCACTGGATTCTTTGGGAAAAAAGGACAAATTTTTAAAACTACAAATAAGGGGGATACATGGACTGATGCCGTGATAGATAATCATAGTGTCCCGCAGCAAATTCAATTTCTAAGCGAAAGCATTGGTTATGCAATTTGTACTTCCGATACTTTTGGCATTCCTGTTCATATTTTGTTTAAGACCACCGACGGTGGTGAAAGCTGGTTTGATCTAACAGATGAATTTCCCGGAAGTACTAGTTTCAATGCGATGTTTTTTACGGATGAAAGTACAGGCTATTTAGTTGGCCCCTATGGAAAGATTATTAAAACTTCTTCAGGCGGAGAGATAGTAACTTCTGCTGAACGTTTAGATATTACATCATCAATGCCTACTGGCTATAACCTTTTTCAAAATTATCCCAATCCATTTAATCCAACCACAAAAATTAAATATTCCATTCCCACCTTAGAGACGGGGTATATCCCGTCTGTACAACTGAAGGTTTACGACATCCTTGGAAGAGAAGTTGCCACGCTTATTAACAAACAACAACGACCTGGAAATTATGAAGTTGCTTTTGATGCGGGCAGACTTTCAAGTGGAGTTTATTTTTATCAGTTGAAAGTTGATCAAATTATAAGCACAAAGAAGATGATTTTATTAAAATAATTATTGTGAAAAATTTATAACAGTAATTTGCCTTTTCAATTAATAAATATTAGTGAATGAAAAGGTCCGTTGATTTAAAGTATTAAATTCTTGACAGGAAGATAATAAAAACATATCTTCTTTTTTATTCGATTGTAATTATCCCTCCAGCAAAAAATTACAATAAAATTTCTTTATGAAATTATCTAAAAATAAATTATTTAAACTTAATTGTCTTTTTATATTAATTCTTTCAGCAGGATTCAATTATCCTCAAGATTTAAAATTCCAACAATTAACAGTCGAAGATGGCCTGGCAAACAACCAGGTGTATGCTGTAATTAAAGATCAAAATGGCTTTTTATGGTTTGGCACCAACGACGGCTTAAACCGATATAATGGTTATAATTTTAAAGTATTCCGTAATGATCCCAATGATTCAAATAGTATTTCTGACAATACAATCAGGAGTTTATTTGAGGATAAACAAGGAAACATTTGGATTGGAACTAAAGCAGGAATACTTAATAAATATGATCCAACAACAGAAAAATTTACTAAATGGAATTTAAATTCAAGTAGTACAATTTACCGCAGTATTAAAGCAATTTATAAAGACAGTAAAGACAACATTTGGGTTGGAACTCATCTCGACGGCTTATTTAAATTAAATACAAAAAATAATTCTATTGAGCAATGGAAAGTTGATACGACTAAAAGCCAATAGTTTAAGCCATAATTATGTTACATCAATTATTGAAGATAACAATGGCAGCATTCTAATTGGAACTTATAATGGTTTAAATATATTTAACCCTGATAAACCGAAGAATGGATTTAAAACTTTTTATCATGATTCGGATAATCCAAATAGTTTAAGCAGCAATATAATTTGGGGGCTTTCAAAATCAACAATTGATTCCAATATTATTTGGATTGGAACTTTCAATAATGTAACAAAATATAATACGCAAACTTCTATATTCCAGAGAATAGAAATTGATAATTCTGATAAAGTGCTCTATGGTAGGAGCTGTGAGTACGTACATGATGAAATTATTAATGGAGATAGAATTTTATGGGTAGATTCTTATGGCGGATTATCGCGAATTAATCTTTCCACCGGCAAGTCCATCAGGTTTATTCATAGTGAAAATAATTCTCAAAGTTTGATTGATAATCAAATAAATCAAACCCTTATAGATAACAACGGTATCATTTGGTGCGGAACGGAAAAAGGAATAAGTTACTCTACACCAAAGTCATCCCGTTTTAACTCTACTATTTATAACTCATATACTAATCTATTACAGCACAAAGAAATAACTGTTATTTCAAAGTATGATAGTAATAGAATTTGGATTGGCACTAACCATGGGTTGTATTTGTTGGATAGCAAAAGGCATAATCCGCAATTAAAAAAAATCAACAAGTTTGATGGCTATTCAATTTATTCACTTGAACCAATAAACAATAATGAAATATGGATTGGTACTTTCGGACAAGGATTAAAACATTTCAACTATGCTAAAAATAAAATTACTAACTGGGATTTGGATAAAACTAAATTTCCAGGCCAGTCAATTAATTTTAACCAGGCTGTATTTCAAGACAGCAAAAAAAATATATGGGTTGGTTATTCGGATGCTGGTATTGTAAGGCTTAACCCCAAAACCGGCAAATTTAAACTATGGCAAAATGAACCGGACAATAAAAAAAGTTTAAGCGATAACAGCGCCTGGACAATCAAAGAAGACAGATTAGGCAGGATTTGGATAGGGACTTTGGGCGGTGGTTTAAATTTATTTGTTGATAAAAACGGGGGCGAATTTCGACATTGGCTTAAGACAGAAGATAATAACAATATAAGCAGTAACCGCATTTACTCAATATGCGAAGATATAAAAAATGAAAATGGCGACAATTCTAAAACAATATTGTGGCTTGCCACGAGCAATGGTTTAAACCGGTTTGAAATAAAAAATAACAAACCCCACTCAAAAATTTATGATATAGAAGTTACAAATGATTATTATACAACAAAGGATGGGTTGTCAAGCAATGTTATAAAAAGTGTAATTGAAGATGACGACGGAAATCTTTGGCTCGGAACCAGTGAAGGGATATCTTTTTTTGATGTTAAGACAAAAATATTTTTTAATTACACAAAGGAAGATGGCTTAAATGGTACCGAAATGAACAGTAAATCTGCGTTAAGATTAAATAAACAATTTTTATTTTTAGGGGGCCCAAAGGGTTTAAATATATTCAATCCAAAATTAATTAGTACTTCCACTTACAAACCAAATTTAGTAATAACAGATTTTCAGATTTTTAATAAACCTGTTAAAGTAGGTAAAAATTCATTGCTCAAAAAAAGTCTAATAAACACCAAAGAAATTCAATTAACAAATAATCAAAATGTATTCTCTTTTGAGTTTGCAGCATTAGATTATAATTCGCCTCAATCAATTAAATATGCTTATAAAATGGAAGGGTTTGATAAAGATTGGGTTGAAAGCGGAAATAGAAGATTTGTTACTTACACAAATCTAAATCATGGGAATTATGTTTTTAAAGTTAAATCAACAAATGCAGACGGAGTTTGGGTTGATAATGAAACTTCGATGAACATTTTAATAGAACCGCCTTGGTGGAAAACAATATGGGCAAATACTGCGTTTATATTTTTAATTTTGCTTGGGCTTTACACAATAAGACGATTTGAATTAAACAGGACCAGGTTGAGAAATGAATTAAAGCTAAAGGAATTTGAAGTAAAACAAAAATCTGAGCTTGATGAAATTAAATCGAGATTTTACGCAAATCTCTCTCATGAATTTAGAACTCCATTAATGCTAATCAAGGGCCCGCTCGAACAGTTAAAAAAAGAAAAAGACAAAGTAGAAAACATTAAATTAATTGAACAAAACAGCGAAAGACTAAAATCCTTAATTGATCAGCTTCTCGAACTTTCTCAATTGGAAAAAGCTTCAATTTCACTTAAAGCACAAGAACTAAATATTGTAATAGCTTTGAAAGGATTGATTTCTTCTTTTGACTCTTTAGCAAAACAAAAAAATATTAAGTTGAATTTTGAGAGTAATTTGAATGAAGAAAATCTTTGGATTGATAAAGACAAGTTTGAGAAAATAATAATCAACTTATTTTCTAATGCAATAAAATTTACACCTGAAAATGGTGAAGTAAAAATATGTGCTCATGAAATAAAAGAAAACGAAAATTCATTTGCCGAAATATCGATTTCTGATAATGGAATAAGCATTCCAATAGATAAAATTGATAAAATATTTGATAGGTTTTTCCAGGTGGATGATTCTTCCCAGCGATCGTTTGGCGGCTCCGGTATTGGTTTATCTTTAGTTAAGGAATTAGTTGATCTCCACAAATGGAAAATTTATGTGAAGAGTGAAAGAAGTGTCGGAACAGAATTTAAAATACTAATTCCTTATGGAGATAGTTATTTAAAAGATGATGAAAAAATTATAACAGAATTAAGAGTCAATAGAAGTAACAGTTTGAATTTAACAGAAGATTTATCGATTAATGAAACTAAAACCGAAGTTAACTCTGATAACAAATATAGAGAATCCATTCTGATCGTTGAGGATTCCCAGGATGTTAGAAAATATCTGACTGGATTATTAAAAGAAGAATATCAAATTTATGAAGCAGAAAATGGTAATGAAGGATTAAAAAAAGCAAATGAAATTATTCCGGATTTAATCATTAGCGATGTGATGATGCCCTCAATGGATGGAATAGAATTTTGCAGTAGAATAAAATCCGAATGGCAGACAAGTGATATCCCGGTAATCTTATTAACAGCAAAAGCATCATTTGAAAGTAAAGTTGAAGGCCTTGATATTGGAGCAGATGACTATCTAACCAAACCTTTTAACTCGCGTGAATTACTTACAAGAATAAAAAACTTAATTGCTCAGCGGGAAAGATTAAGAAAAAAATATGTGAATGAAATTGATACTCTTTTAGAAAGAAATAAATACAATACTGCCGATAAAGAATTTATGGAAAAAATAATTTTATCTATTGAAGAGAATATAGATAAAACAAATTTTGGGACAGAACAATTAGCAAAATCAATGTTTGTAAGCCGATCAAAACTTCATAGAAAAATAAATGAAATTACCGGGCAAGCCCCCGGTGAATTAATAAGAACAATTAAATTACAAAAAGCTGCAAAATTACTTTTGGAAAATAAATTATCAATTACCCAAATTGCTTATGAAATTGGATTTTCCAGCCCAGCTCAATTTACAAGAGCATTTTCAAAACAATTTAATTGCGTCCCTTCAGAATTTCCTTCTATTTATAAACTTCAAAAACAGCCTTAATTCCCAATATTTTGTTGTTTTGAAACAAAATAGCAAAATATTGAAACAAATTAGATAGCAGTATCCATTTCTAAAACTTAACTTCTACTAACTAATAATTCCACCTAAAATTTTAAGTAATAATTGAATGAAAAAGAAAAACCATACGAAAAATATTACTGAGCAAATGAAGAAACAGGAAAAACTAGCTACAGGCCTGATAATTATTATTTCAATTTTTATAGGCATTCTTATAACCTTCTTGTTCATCGGGTTATTGTAACTGATTTTTAAAAAAATATTATGAAATATAGTTAACAATTTTGGCCGTTTGGTTAAAAAGATTTTTTAATTCATCATTAAATATCAAAAAAGGAGTAAAAAATGAAACGCTTTCTCGCCATATTATTGATAGCAGTAAGTTTAACTGGTTTAACCAATGCGCAAGGCAACATGGCCATTGGAGCAGGCCTTGTAGTTTCTCTTCCAATGGGAAGTTTTGGTGATGCTGCAAATACCGGCTTTGGAGGAACAGCAGCTTTCGAATTAAACTTTGCCCCGCAAATAACCGGTGTCGGTCAAATCGGTTATATCTCTTATGGGACGGGTTCCTCAAATGCAAGTTTTAGCAGCGTTCCATTATTGTTCGGAATAAAATATTATGTCGTTCCCGGAACCCCATTTTATGGAATCGGACAACTAGGATTTAATTTCTTTTCAACATCAGTAGAAACTCCTTCAATCAGTGTTGCGGGATTTAGTTTCGGCGGCGGCTCTTATAGTGCAAGCTCAACTGAATTTACTTTTGCATTAGGAGCCGGATATGAGGTTCCTGTCAGCCCAATGTTTTCATTAGACTTTAGTGGAACATTCAATATCATAAGTGATTTTACAAACATTCAGTTGCGGGCAGGTGGAAAGCTAGCTTTATAAAAAATATTAAAATCTAAAAAATCAAAAGTATTTAGTCGGGAGATACTATGAAGCTACTATTTCCCATTTTATTAATTCATTTGATTTTAAGGAGGGTTTATGAAATCATTTTATACCAATTTGAAATGGATGCTTCTATTAGTAGCATCTTTTACGCAAGCTCAAATACTTAACGGAGATTTTGAGCAATGGTCAGGAGGAGAGCCGGTATATTGGTTTTCAAGTAATGACCCCTTCTGTTCACCTGGAACGGTAAATATTTTTCAAACCTCAAAAGCTTACAGTGGTAATTCGGCAGTATATGGGAAAGTCATTAATGTCAATATTATTGAAGATTGCGGAGGAGGAGTTGGCGAATCTTCTCCCTCTATTGCAACTTATAATTGGGATAGTGATTTAACTGGATTTCCCATATCCGGACGGCCTAAAAAAATGCGGGTACATTATATTTATAAACCGGTTGGCGAGGGAGGTGCTTTTACTTCAACTGTTTATTTAACTAGATGGGATTTTGCTCAAGGAGAGAGGGTGGTAGTAGGTACCGGAGGCTTTTTTATTTTTAATACGGCTTTTCTGGACAGTGAATATACGGAACGTATTTCTTCAATGAGTTACTACTATGATGAAGACCCCGATACAATTATCATCTCATTTGGTTTGTTTTCAAATGATGTTGGAAGCGAGTTTTATCTTGATGACATCTCTATTTCATTTATGCAAATTAACAGTCCATCAGATGATGATGTAATAATAGCAGGTGAGAAAGATACAATACGTTGGGATGCCGGTTCAGAAAAAATAAATATTATGTATAGTTTGGATGATGGTAATTCATACACGACAATTGAAAGTAATTATCCTTCGGACTCCAGCAAATATATTTGGGATGTGCCTGATGATTTATTATCAGCAAAAGCTAAAATTAAGATTGAAGATTCGCAAGATAATACACAATACGATGAGATATCAGTTTATATAAAACCTTGGCAGCTTACACGTCTTAATGATAATGGTGACTTTGAACTTTTTGAACCAGGTAAGAATGGATGGTCTTTCTGTAACTGTTCAAGTAATGTTTGGCCGCTTTCCTGGTGGGAACAATTTAATTACTATGATGATCTTGACCCAAAGACAGGAATGAACTATCCACGTCGCGAACCATTCATATCAGCACTTAATGATGACTTTCCCGATTGGCCGATATTTGTAGATGCCTTAGGAAAAGCTAATTGTTACATTGGGAACGCATATAATTCTCGAGCAACAACTTTGTGGGATGCTAAGGCTGGATCATGGGGAGGCTCTTGCGAAGGATTTGCAGTTTCAAGTCTGCTGTATTTTTATTATGAAAATTATATGGAATTAGTTTTTCCAAATGTAGGTGATTTACCAAACATAAATTCAGCCTCAATAAATATTGATATCAGAAAAGTGATTAATAGATATTTTGTTCATCAATATGCTGACCCCTATTCTAGTTATGAAGACCAAAGATGGAACACAGTTGATGCAAGGCAAACATTGCAAGAACTTAAAGACATGCTTGGTAAAAACAATAAGGATGCTATGCCTATGGGATTTTATAACAATAATGGTTCCGGAGGGCATGCTGTGACTGCTTACAAAATGGAACGCATAGGAAATACTTCTACGTTTAATGTTAGAGTTTATGACAGCAACAATCCCGGAGCAACGAATAAAGGCGTGAGGATAGATTCAGCTGCAAATAAATGGACAGAATTAACAGGTCTTGGTTGGGGAAGCGGAACTACGGGCTGCCTTTTAGGTCTAAAAAGTTCTGAACATATTTTTAATTATCATTTGCCAAGCGAAATAAAGCTTAATTCCCGCCCGCCAAGAGCAGAGAATAAATACAGCATTCAAAATTCAAATTTAAGAATATTTAATACCAGCAATGCCGAAATAATAATTAAAAACGCACAGGGGAATATTGGTTATGGTGATAGTCTGGTTATTAATACATTAACTGATGCGAGGCCTATAATTCCCAAAACCGGAACAGTTCATCCGCCAATTGGCTACAGCTTGCCGCAGGGCGATTATTCCGTTCAAATAAATAATTTTTCGGATTCTTCATCTTACATATTCTTCATGGATGAGTCTACTATTTATAATTATAGAAGACATGATGCCTCTTCAAATCAAACGGATATGTTAAGTTATTCTGGCGGATTAGGACTTAAAAATATAGATCCTTCTAATAAAAAAATCAGCTTAGAAACTATTATTGAAGAAGATAGTACTGAAAAAGTCTTTGCTGCAAACCAGCTTCAAATATCGCAGAATGATTCCATTCATATTAACGAAAAAGATAAAAAAGAATTGTTTCTAAAAAATTTTGGAACTGCAAAAAGTTATAATTTACAGGTAAGAAGCGCTAATCCAGCTGAAGCTCAAGAATTCAATCATGGGAATATTTCAATTGCAGATAATTCATCTCATCAAATAATTCCAGTTTGGGGGAAATTAGAAATAGAACCAATTAAAATATTAATTGATAATGGAAATGATGGAAGTATTGATGATTCTATTTTTGTATCAAATGAATTAACAGGGGCTCTTGATTTCTTTAAAGACAATAATCCAAATGATTTCCGCTTGTACCAAAACTATCCAAATCCCTTTAATCCAACAACAAAAATAAAATATTCTATTCCCAGCGTAGGAACTTCATTACTGAAGTTCGTACAATTAAATGTTTATGACATTCTTGGAAGGGAAGTTGCAACTCTCGTTAGTGAAGAACAGCCCCCTGGAAATTATGAGGTTGAGTTTAATGCTTCAGCACTTTCTAGTGGTGTGTATTTCTACCAACTGAAAGCAGGCAATAAGATTTACACTAATAAAATGATCTTATTGAAGTAACTTTTTGTTTCGCATTTTTATGGCTGTCTCGGAGGTACAGGGGCGGCTATAAATTATTTTTTAATGCTAGAAATCAATGTAAATTTATACCCTTTTGCTTCAAGTGTTGTAATCAAATCCTCTAGCTTATTATAAAATTTATCTGTTCTTCTTGGATCGGTTCCCGGATGAGTTAGAAGAATAAAGCCATTTAATCCATTGGTTTTTGTTTTTTCATAATTAATGATTCTTTGATAAATTGTATCACTGCTTACATACTGCTTTCCTAATCCTGGATAAGTCCAATCTTGATTTGAGGATGTGCCCGGAGTAAAATTGATTAATGTTATTCCCGTTTCTTTGCACCATTCATTTATTTGATTATTATGCCATTCAAACGGCGGAAGAAAATATGGCGCATCATTTTTATTAATCCCAAACTTCTTCATTTCCAAATAATTTGCTTTTAAGTCATTTAAGAATTCTTCTTTTGTAACTAAGGTTGAATCTCTATTGTCCCATGAAGCATAAAGCAAATGCTTGTTTGAATGCGCACCCAAATAATCACCGTCATTTTTTAATTCTTCTATAATGTTTTTGAACTTTGGATTTCGATAAAAATCTCCGGTAAAAAAGAACGCTGCTTTAATATTGTGTTTGTTTAAAATTTTTCTAACCGTCTCAATTCCGTCTGCATATTCATGTCCGGTAAAAACAAGATGAATTTCCTTTTTACTTGTATCCGTTCTAATTATTGCTCCATGATTATATTCATAATTTTTTTCTGTTTTATGATTCCCTTTTTTTTGAAGAGCAGATAAATAATAAGTTAAGCTAGCTGTTCCATCCATGGTTGGTTCGTTAGTTGAGTAATCACCGTAATCGTCATGATATACAAAACGGTTCGATTGAAATTCGGCATATTCGTCCGGATGATGTAAAACCAACCCTTTAAGTTGCTCAAAAATACTTGTGTAAACCGGGCCATCGACTAAGCCGCCGTCAATTTTATAGTTTGCTGTTGCTGTAAACGCCGAATGCGGATCGGAAGGTGTGTCTCCATTTTCTGGGTATCCGATAATCATACTTGTTCCCCATGGATTGCAGCCGAAAAGCCAATCGCGCAAAGCCGCTTCCATCGGAAGATAGGTTGAATCTTTTGTTAATTGAAAATATAAACTGCATTGAGTAAGAATTGCAGCAACCAAATTATTTGAACACCAGATAAACGGAACACCAAACAAAAACGGATTTGATTTTCCTCTTTGACAAACTTTATCTATTCCTTCTCTTAAATAATTAATAAATTCTTTCTTTGTTTTTGAGTCGTTAGAATTTGAAAGATAATAATGTCCAAGATTCACAAACGGATACCATTCATAATGTCTTGCTGTGTCTGCTCCCATCCATGGAGTAACAGGTTCTTGGTTTCCGTAGTCAATTGCATCATTTAAATATTTTTTATCGTTGGTTAATTGATTTAATTGAACTGCGGCTAATTCCATATCATCGACCCAATTGTCTTCTTCATAAAAATATGGAGATTTACACGGGGCTGTTTGACAAACACCGGGATTTTCTTTTCCAAAAACATAAGCCTTGATAGCTTTGTCTTTTATTTTTTCTGTAAATTCAGGATAATCTTTTTTTAATAACTGCGAACCCAGAGCAAATGCCGAAGAATATTTGCCTGCAGTTGAAGCAATTCCTGTAGTTCTGTTTTTATTTTTAAAAACTCCCTGCGGTTTGCCTGTGCAGAAATACACCGGTCGCTCTAAATCAATTCCATAGTTTATAGAATCTCTATCCGGCAATTTAAATCCTTGATGATCTCTATCGTCTGCAATTTGATTATACATTTCTTTGTCTTTGGGATTCATCTTTACAAGCCAATCTAATCCCCATTTTGCTTGATCTAAAATATCGGGAATTCCATTTGACCCGGGGTCACCATTCTTATCATAATTATCAGAAAAAGATTCAGGATTTTGCTGATATGCAAAAAGCAATTGAAAAACTGCATTCGCAGACGTAGTTACATATTGAAGATAATCGCTTGCATCATGCCAACCTCCGACAACATCAATATATTGCGAGTCCTTCGGCGGATTATAAATAATAAATCCATCATGAGTATGGCAGGAATCTCTTAACAAAGGATTATACCCGCATTGCTGCTGCCGCATGTATTTCAAAAGAAAATCCGCGGAGCCGTTATAAACATCATTTGCAATTCTAAAATTAGGAGAACGGATATCGCCACACTTTAAGTAATAACCCCCTTTGTTTTCAAAGTCCGAAAAATCTAATTTAAAAGTATTTTTAAACGGGCTGAATTCCCCAAACGAAATAATTTTTTTTGATGTATAAACTGTTTCGTCAGTTAATGCATCACATAATTCAAATGATTCTGGAGAAATGTTTTCTTTGCTGCAAAGAACGGCGGCCTTAACAGAATGCTGCAAATAGCCAAGTTGATTTATTCTAATCCAGCTTTGCCCAAAATTATTAACCCCGACAATTAATACGGCAAGAAACAAAAATCTCAACATTATAATGCGTTTTTTTTAATCATACGTTTGGTTAAAGATTTATATAACTTTATTACTAAAATTATTTATTGGTTAAATTTAATATATTAAAAACGGTTCATTTTTAATATAATCTTAGTTAGCTTTTGCAATTCCATTTCGCAATTATTTAATAAAAGTGGATTAAATCCGGATGCCATTTATATTTAAAATTATTTTCATTCTCATACTGATAATTGCTGCAGAAATTTATTTTTATAAAAAATTCAGAAGAATTGTATTACAGGTTTTCAATATTGCTCCGACCAAAAGATTTAATGCAATAAATTATTTTTTAATTCTTTTCCTAAATCTATATCCAATTTATTTATTATCGGGGCTTATTTACTCGGTTGTTTTTAGAGATGGATTTCCTCCCCAGCCTGACGGTTACTGGTTTGATTTCTTGATCCTAGTTCCATTTTGGCTTGGCGTTTTTATTGTTATTCAATCACTGCTTTTTATTTTTATAGTAGATTTAATAAAGTTAATTTTCTACCCGTACTATAAAAAACGAAAAGAAAGCTTAACCCGTTATTATAATTTAATTGTTTTTATAATTGTTACCTTTTTCGTTTTATATGTTCCTCTAAATGCAATTTATAATTACACCACCGTTCAGGTTAGAAATGTTGATTATTATAAAAAAGGCCTCCCCGAAGAATTAAATAATTTTAAGATTGCTTTTATTTCTGATATTCATGCTGACAAGTATACTAACACCTGGCGATTACAAAATTATATTGATAAAGTAAATTCAACCAAGCCGGACCTGGTTTTAATTGGCGGGGATATTATTTCCTCAACTCCTGACTATATAGATTTTGGGGCAAAATATTTGGGGAAGATAAAAGCAAAATACGGAGTTTTTTCCTGCGTGGGCGATCATGACAATTGGGCTTACCGCCCGGATTATTTAAAAAGCAGAAGAGCAGTTATGGCTGCATTAAAAAAGTATGGAGTATTAATGTTTGACGATAAAGATACCACGTTAAATATTTCCGGTTCTACTTTGGGAATAACTTTCGCAACCGAAACTTATTCGGATAGAGTTAATGATGGAGATAGAGATTCTCTTGTTCATAATTTAAGTGCCGATTTTAAAATTTTATTAGTTCATCAGCCGAGAAATAGCTTAATAAATGCTGCCGCTAAAAAGAAATATGATTTGTTCCTTGCCGGACATACTCATGGAGGACAGGTTTCTTTTTTGTTTCCTTTCATCAATTTGTCTGTTACATTATTTGAAACCCGGTATGTTCGCGGGAATTTTTGGTTTGGAAATATGCTGATGGTTGTAACGCGTGGTTTGGGTATGTCTATTGAGCCAATAAGATATAACTCGCAGCCTGAAATAACTGTCATTAATCTTAAAAAGAAATAATCTTTATGAAACTGACTCAAATAAATATCTATCCTATTAAATCGCTCGGGGGAATTTCTCTTTCTTCAGCTTATGCAGAAATGAGAGGATTGAAATACGACCGCAGATGGATGCTAATTAATTCAAATAATGATTTTATGACACAGCGGCAATATCCGCAAATGGCTTTGCTACAGACATCAATTGATAAAGATTTTTTAAAAGTGCATCACAAAAAAGAAAGTGTTGCTCCCCTGAATATCCCATTAAAGCATTATTCCAAGGAAGAAATTGAGGTTCCTATCTGGGATGATTTTTGTATTGCTCAGACTTCAAGCAAAGAAATCGACGATTGGTTTTCGGCAACACTTAACGTAATTTGCCGATTGGTTTATATGCCCGAAACAACGCAGAGGCGCGTTGACCCTAAATATTCGCCACAGGAAAAAATTGTAAGTTTTGCTGACGCCTATCCGTTTTTAATTATTGGTGAGAAATCTTTAGAAGACTTAAATTCAAGGTTAGCAATACCTGTCCTTATGAATCGGTTTCGGCCCAATTTCGTTTTTGATGGCGGGACGGCTTTTATAGAAGATACATTTAACTATTTTAAAATTGGCAGCATAAAATTTCAAGCCGTAAAACCCTGCGCAAGATGTGTGGTTACAACCGTTAATCAATTCACGGGAGAAAAAGGAACTGAGCCGCTTACTACTCTTTCAACATTTAGAAAATTTAATAACAAAGTAATGTTCGGCCAAAATGTGATTGGGCATGAAGAGGGAACGATAACTGTTGGGGATGAACTAGTTCCTATGAATTTTAAATAATTCTCTCTCTTTTCTCTATTGACCTTCTTTGTGATATAAACGTCTTTTTGTTTTCAAGTAAGCAAAAGAGTTCTTTTTTACCAATTCATTATTTATCT
Organism: uncultured Bacteroidota bacterium; assembly: GCA_963777515.1. Classification (GTDB taxonomy): domain Bacteria; phylum Bacteroidota; class Ignavibacteria; order Ignavibacteriales; family Ignavibacteriaceae; genus CAVSWT01. Next base: position 268,283 of record CAVZQU010000008.1, on the reverse strand, counting down.
TAGAAACAGATGTGTTTTTAATTTTAATTTAACAGAATGTTATGAAATATATTATAAACACACTGGCAGTTATTCTTCTTATTATAGTAATAGCTACGATTGTCGTTTCTCTTCTTGGTTTTCGTATTCAAAGCCTTTCCGAAAGAGATTCACAGGCAATGTATCCGACTATTCAAAAGGGAGATTTATTTTTATATAAATCAAGTTACAGCGGCAACGATATACAACGCGGAGATATTGTTCTAATCAATGATTACCGTTTTCCTTATACTTTGGTTAGAAGAATAATTGGTTTAGAAAACGATAAGATAAAAATAGACGCCGGAAAAATTATTTTAAATGGTTTACGGCTTAACGAGCCTTATAAGAGCACTATTTTTATTAATAATAATAAGACAGATAAAAAAAATTATAATGTTCAATATGTACCTGAAATTACAGTCCCCCCAGGAAAAGTTTATGTTGCTGGAGATGACAGGTTTACCAGCCTTGATAGCCGGAGTCCGGATTTTGGATTAATAAATAAAAAAGAAATAAGTGGACATGTTACAATGATTTTTTTCTCTAACCGCTTTTCAAAAATTGGTACTGCCCTCTGATTATTTTTAAATTCAATTTTTTCCTTTCTACTACTAAAATTCCAATTTATTATTTTTTACTTTTGTAAAAGAATTTTTTAAATAAAATAATATGATTGATATGAACACAAATAAAAGTTTACAGTTGTTTGAAGAAGCTAAAAAATATATTCCTGGTGGAGTTAATTCTCCCGTACGGGCATTCAAAGCCGTTGGAGGAAATCCGCTATTTATCAAAAAAGGTTACGGTTCCAAAATAGTAGACGAGGATGATAATGAATACATTGAATATATTGGAAGCTGGGGGCCGCATTTATTTGGACATAATCCTCCTTTTATTAAAGAGGCATTACTAAAAGCAATTGAAAACGGTGTAAGCTTCGGAGCGCCAACCGAACTTGAAATTAAAATGGCCAAACTGATCACGGAGCTTGTTCCCTCAATTGAGTTGGTTAGAATGGTTAACAGCGGAACTGAAGCAACTATGAGTGCAATCCGAGCTGCCCGAGCTTTTACTCAAAAAGATAAATTTATAAAATTTGAAGGATGCTACCATGGACATGCAGATTATTTTTTAATAAAAGCCGGGTCTGGAGCTTTAACTCTTGGCGTACCCACCAGTCCTGGAGTAACAAAAGCTAATGCAGCAGATACCTTGCTTGCAGACTATAATAATCTTGATTCGGTTAAGAAGATAATTGCTGAAAACAAAAATGAAATCGCCGCAATAATTGTCGAGCCTTTTGCAGGAAATATGGGAATGATAAGAGGAACGGATGAGTTTTTAAATGGATTAAGAAAAGTCTGTACTGAAGAAAATATTGTTCTAATTTTTGATGAAGTTATGTCTGGTTTTAGAGTTGCTAAAGGAGGGGCTCAGGAAATTGTTAATATAAAACCTGATTTAACTACTTTCGGAAAAATAATTGGAGGGGGTTTGCCTGTTGGTGCTTTTGGCGGCAAAAAAGAAATTATGGAAATGATTGCTCCAAGCGGGCCTGTTTATCAAGCAGGAACATTAAGCGGAAATCCTTTAGCAATGACTGCAGGAGTTGCCGCTTTAACTTATATAAAGGATCACCCTGAAATTTATTCTGTTTTAGAAGAAAAAGCATCTCTTCTTGAAAACGGATTCCGTGAAAACTTAAAAAAGATTAACAAACAATTTGCCCTAAATCGTGCTGGTTCAATGTCTTGCTTGTTTTTTACAGAGGAACCGGTTGTTGATTTTAAATCCGCATTAAAGTCTGATACTGCTTTATACGGAAAATACTTTAGCGAAATGTTAAACCAGGGAATTTATTTAGCACCGGCACAATTTGAAGCTGCATTTATTTCCACGGCACACACAACAAAAGATTTAGAAAAAACGATTTTTGCTCAACTGAAAGCATTTCAAGAAATATTTAAATAATTATTTTTTAGATATTTACCCCTTGCTTTTCTGTTATTCTAACTCTTTTTAATTAAAAGAAAATCCTTCTGTTTCTTTTAATATAATGAAAGATATTATGCATTAAATAGTTTTAAAAACTACAGGATTGCGTAGTGTTTCTTCAATTTATATTGTCTATCCTAATCCTATCAATTTCTTATTTGAAGGGACGTTAAGGGAATAAATGATTTAATAAAATTTTACAATCCCCATAGTAAAATTTGGGAGTTCAAAAAAATAATTTTCTTTTCCTTTTGTGTGAACTATTTCCGTTCTTTTTTACGCATTAATATTCAATCACTAGAATATTTTATTTAACTACTTAACTTTACATAACTAGGAGGTCTCTATGAAAAAGTTTCATTTTGTTTCATCCCTTTTTCTCATCATTTTTTTACTTTTTTCACAAAACGGTTTGGCTCAATTTAGACTGCAAGTTGGGGCAAATACAGGTATGAATTTTAATCTTATCTCCGGATCTGACTTAGATGAATCAATGAATGGTTTGGGAATGCTTATCGGCGCCACTGTAGATATGTCTTTTACTCCAACTATTGGTTTAATAACTAATTTACAATTTTATGACAATAGAAGTGGTTCAAATTCCACCGAAGGAACAACTCAAAATATAAGTTATACTGTAGACCAGTCGCTAAGTCTAGCATACTTTGTAATTGAACCTTTACTAAAGTTAAAAATTCCAGCAAGTGGTTTTTATTTTATTACTGGTTTCGGTGCGGGCTTTAATGTGGAAGGGTCAACCGAAACTACTGTAAAATCCGCAAACAACCAGGTTACTTTTCAAGATGGAACTACTAAATCAAAATCATCTTTAAAAAACACTTTGGTTAGATTTGCTCTTAAAGGCGGTGCAGGATACGATATTGTTCTTAGCCCTTTAGTTACACTTACTCCCCAACTTGGTTTTGAATATGGAATAACAAAAATAATATCCGATTTTTCGGCAAGAATATTAACAATACAAGCAACCGCTTCTGTTAAGTTCAGATTAATATAAAAATGATTTTCGGAGGGTAAAAATGAAAACAATAAAAATAATTATTTTCTTTTCCTTCTTGTTTCTTTTGTGGGGATGCAATAAAAGTGATAATTCTACAAATCCTACCGGAAGTTTAGGAACAATTGGCGGTGGTTTAGGAACTGGAGGCGGAAATACCGGAAATGTAACCGTTCAGGCACAATTTATACAATATCAGGGAAACTATTATTTTGATTTTGTTCCATCAACAACTGTTTATATGACGGAAATTATAGCCAATTGTGCAGCAGCAGGCGTTAACAATGAGCGTGTTAATGTTAACTTAACTTCTGATGCTAATAACTCCGTAGATATAGATGTTACGGATCTTGTTAATCAAGGGCAAATTACCCAAGGGCAACAATGGAATTTCACAATAAATGGAAATTTAGATAATCAACAAGGGACTGCTTTTACTGCATCAGCTAACTGTACGGTTCAATAGTTTTAATGGCTCACAAAAAAATATTTTTTTTGTGAGCCGTTTTATTTTTAAATATTTATTTGTTTATAAATTGTTATTAATTCATACAACAAGTTGTTAATTAAATCCAACGAATCAACAGTTTGTTGATAACTTATTTTTTTTAATACTTATTAACATTTATTTTATATTAAAAAGAGAACTTAACCGTATATTTTACTCTTTTTAAGTAATATTAACATATCCACACCCTTATTATAACTATTAATATTTAAAATATATATATTAATTATTAATAGTGTGTTGGTAAAGTATTTGTATAGTATGTAAATCTTATTGATTATTAAAATAAATTAAAGTAACTTTTAAACGTCGTTGTTTTAAGTTCTTATAGGAATTACATATAAAACTTCAAAAGAGGTTTCTATAATGAATAAATATATAAAGTATTTACCGTTTTTTTTGCTAATAGCTTTTCTCTTTGCAGGTTGTACTTCAAAGTTAGAAAGCAGGGTAGTATTTAAAAATATTGCAGCAGGTGCCTTAAGAATTAATTTTAGAGGTGCCGAGGTGATCGTTCCAGCTGGAAAAACAGTAACAGTTGATGCAATTAAAAATGGTGTATATACTTATGCTACTACTTATGATATTCCGGCAGGCGCTACTTCCGCTACTGCAAGTGGAGATGTATCAGGAGAAATTACAATAAGTGCAGGAACAAAAGTTTTAATCATTTTTTCAAGCACTTATATAAATAATGTTTATCAACTATATGCAACTATGTCAAGCAGCGAGGATTTATCAGGGGGGTATTCTGTTCCGCTGTAAACGAGGTTTGTTACATTAAAAAAATATTTTACAAAGCCAGTAAAACTAATACTGGCTTTTTTATTTTAATCTATAATAACCCTCAATAAGCTTTTATTTTTAAGTGCTTCTTACCACAAATTTAATTGAGATTAGTATGGAGTTTTATTATTTTTTGATGCTTCAATTGGAGAAAAAAATAGATGGAATTCAAAGTAAACAGTAAGCTTCTTGAAAAGCTTTTATCCAAAATAATCCCTGCTGTTCCCACTCGAACACCTATGCCGATTTTAGAAAATTTTCTCTTTGATATTAAAGAAGGAGAAGTTTCGGTTACAGCAACAGATTTAGAAATTGCATTAAGGGCATCAATAAATATTACTTCAAACGGCAGCCAAAAAATGGTTATCCCTGCACGGCTCTTATTTGATATAATTAGATCATTAGGGGATACACAAATAAATTTTGAGATAGAGTCTGATTCAAAGATAAAACTTAAAACAGATAACGGGGTATATAATATTGGATTCTCCTCACCTGAAGACTTTCCGGAAATTCCTAAAATAACGACTGAAAAAGAAATAAAAATAAGCGGCTCCGAACTAAAGAAAGCTATAGACCAAACATCTTTTGCCATGAGCAAAGAGGATATGCGTCCCGCAATGACAGGAACTCTCTTTGAATTTACCGAGGAAGGATTAAGGTTTGTAACAACCGATGGACATAGATTAGTAAAATTTATTAATAAAAAAATAACTGCAGAAAAAGTTGAGCAATACATTGTTCCTGAAAGAGCAATCTCTGTTTTGTCAAAGCAGCTTACGGATAGTGAAATAACAGCACACTTAAGCAAAACAAATATATCAATTCATATAGATGACTTGGAATTTATTTCAAGATTGATTGGAGAAAAATATCCTGCATACAATAGTGTTATTCCTTTAGAGAATGAAAACTTATTAAAAATAAAAACCAACGAGCTGCATTCTGCAATTAAAAGGATGATGCTTTTTTCTTCTTCTAATTCTAAGCAGGTTAAGTTTTCTTTAACTAAAAATAATTTAGAATTGTCGGCCGAAGACATTGATCATGGAGCAAATGCAAAAGAAAATATTTTATGTGAATATGAAGGAGAGCCGATGGATATTGGTTTTAATACCGCTTATGTAAGCGATATGCTTTCACATGTAAATAATGATGAAATTGTTTTTAAGCTTCATTCACCAACCAAAGCATGTATTATAGAACCGACGGAAGTAAATGAAGATGAAGACTTAATGCTGTTGTTAATGCCTGTTCGATTAAACAATTAAGCATGATATTATCATCCATCCAGCTAAAGAATTTCAGAAGTCACCAAAATACTGAGCTAACCTTTTCTGATAAAATGAACTATATTGTTGGTGGAAACGGGCAGGGCAAAACAACTATTTTAGAAGCAATCTATTACTTATGTACAACAAAAGGATATAATTCTAAAAACGAAAACGAAGTGCTGAGATTTAACGAGAAAGAATTTGAGTTGAGAGGGATTTTTAACGAGTTTACTACAGATAACGTAAGAATTTATTTTTCAACGCAAGATAATAAAAAATATTATTTTCAAAACAACAAGCAGATAAATAAAAATGCGGATGTTATAGGTAAATTTCCTGTTGTTATATTGTCTCCTTTAGATCACTCAATAACTTTAGGTCCGCCCGGGGATAGAAGAAAATTTGTAGACTCAATTATTTCCCAGGCGAGTGAAACCTATCTCAATTTTCTAATGGATTATAATAGAACTCTTCGTCAGCGCTCTTCTCTTCTTACACAGATAAAGGAAAAGAAAAGAAACACCCTGGTTGATGAATTAGAGGCATGGACAAAAAGGCTTAAAGAAACTGGAACAGAAATAATAAAGCATAGAATTAAATTTGTTAATGAGTTTAATGATTATATTAAAGATTCTTATAAAGTAATTATGGAACAGGAAGAACAGCCGAAGATTAAATATTTTTTCTTAGATGGTGTTGAAGAATTGGAAAATGTTGAAGAAAAGTATGAAGAGCGTTTGAATTTAAAAGAGAAGAAGAGCTTAGAAGAGCCGTTAACCTTGTTGGGCCTCACAGGGATGATTTTGTTTTTGAAATAAATTCTTTGAACTTAAAAACATTTGGTTCACAAGGACAAAATAAAACATTTCAAGTTGTGCTAAGGTTTGCACAGTTTTTTTATTTAAAGGAAGTAACCGGAAGAAAACCGCTTTTTTTACTTGATGATGTTTTTGGCGAGCTTGACATAAAAAGATCTTCAAAAATAAGTGAGTATTTAAGAGACGTTGGACAAGCATTTATTACATTAACAGACTTTACAAATCTATCTTTTCTTACTAAAGAAAAAGAAGACTTGGTAATAAAAATTAACCAGGGAAAAGCGGCTTATGCCTGAAAAATTTTTAAGCATTGCGGATATAATTAAAAGCGATCCTGGGTTGGCTGGAATTAGAAAAGTTATAAAAGAATCTGATGTAATAATTGAATTCTATAAAATTTTTCCTGAATGGGAAAAAATAGCAGTACCCAAAAAAGTTGAAAAGAAGGTTCTTTATTTAAAGGTTGAAAATGCCGCATGGAGAAATGAATTAAAGTTTAAAGAAGAATTGATCCTTAGAAAAGTAAATAAATATTTTAATGACGAAAGAATAAAATGGATTAAGCTCACAGCTTAATTAAAATCAACATTAGGTATAATATGAGTGAATCAAAAACCAAAAACGAATATAGTGCGAAGAATATAAATGTACTTAAAGGACTTGAAGCAGTAAGGAAACGCCCTGCCATGTATATTGGTGATGTAGGAACTCGAGGGTTTCACCATCTTGTTAATGAAGTTGTTGACAATAGTATAGATGAAGCTCTTGCAGGGTACGCAGATAAAATTTTGATTACGATTAATAAAGATGAAAGCATAACCGTAGAAGATAACGGGCGGGGAATACCTGTTGATATACACCCCATAGAAAAAAAATCGGCTCTTGAAATAGTAATGACGGTTCTTCATGCCGGAGGAAAGTTTGATAAGGATACGTACAAAGTCTCCGGCGGCTTACATGGAGTTGGTGTTTCAGTGGTTAATGCTTTGTCAGAATGGTGTAAGGTAGAAGTTAAAAGAGATGGAAAAATATATTTCCAGGAATATAAACGAGGTGTTCCGGTTAAGCCTGTAATAGAAATCGGGAAAGCAAAGAAGAACGAAGCAGGCACGAGGACAACGTTTATGCCTGATTCTGAAATTTTTAAAGCAACAAAATTTAAATTTGACACTCTTGCAGAAAGAATGCGTGAGCTTGCTTATTTAAATAAAAATATATCTATAAAAATTACGGACACAAGAAACGGCGGGGAAGAAGAAGAATTTCATTTTAAAGGCGGTTTGATAGAGTTTGTAAAATACCTTGATGAAAATAGGGAGTCTCTTCACAAACCAGTTTATATTGAAGGAGAAAAGGATGGAACTCCAATTGAAATATCTTTTCAATATAATAACACATATTCCGAAAATATTTTTTCTTATGTGAATAATATAAATACGCATGAAGGAGGAACCCATCTTGTTGGCTTTAAAACCGCGCTTACAAGAACCTTGAACAACTATGCATATAAGAATAACTTAATTAAAGAAGGAAAGATAAATTTAACCGGCGACGATTTTAGAGAAGGATTAACGGCTGTTATTTCAGTTAAAGTTGCTGAGCCTCAGTTTGAAGGGCAGACAAAGACAAAGCTGGGAAACAGCGAAACAAAATCAGCGGTTGAAACGTTAGTTGGAGAAAAACTAGCTGAATATTTAGAAGAAAATCCGTCTGTTGGAAAAAAAATAATTGAGAAATGTGCGCGTGCAGCTGAAGCACGCGAAGCAGCGAGAAAAGCTCGTGACTTGGCGAGAAGAAAAAATGCTCTTGACAGCATGAATCTTCCCGGTAAACTTGCAGACTGTTCTATTACGGATCCGGAACATTGCGAAATATATATTGTCGAAGGTGATTCGGCCGGTGGTTCTGCAAAGCAAGGGCGCGATAGAAGATTTCAGGCGATACTACCATTAAGAGGAAAAATATTAAATGTAGAAAAAGCAAAGCTGAATAAAATTTTAGAGAACAATGAAATTAAAGCAATGATTTCTGCAATTGGTGCCGGACTTGGTGCAGACTTTAATCATGAAAAAGCAAGATATGGAAAAATAATTTTGATGACAGATGCTGATGTCGATGGCAGCCATATAAGAACTTTATTATTAACGTTCTTGTATAGGCATATGAATGAATTAATAACTTCAGGGAAGGTATATATTGCCCAGCCGCCTTTATATAAAGTTAAAAAAGGAAAGCAGGAATATTATGCTTTTGATGACAGTGAACGGGATGAAATTTTGAAAAGAATGAAATTAAATGGAAAAGAAATTGAAGAAGAGAATATAGAAGAGGCTATCGAAGAAGGTACTATAAAGGGGGTAACAATTTCCCGCTATAAAGGATTGGGAGAGATGAACCCCGAGCAATTATGGGAAACAACTATGAATCCTGAAACAAGAACAGTCCTTCAAGTTACACTTGAAAGCGCAGCAACAGCAGATAAAATATTTGAAACATTAATGGGAGATGCTGTTGAACCGCGAAGAGAATTTATAGAAAAAAATGCTAAGTATGTAAGAAACTTAGACGTGTAATTTTATAATTAAATAAAACAAAAAGTTATGGCTACAATTTTTGAAAAAATAATTCCGGTATCTTTAGAAGACGAAATGAAATCCTCTTACATCGATTATTCGATGTCTGTTATTGTCTCCCGTGCTTTACCGGATGTAAGAGACGGATTAAAACCGGTGCACCGCAGAGTTCTATTTGGAATGCATGAGCTTGGTGTTGCATATAATAAAGCATATAAAAAATCTGCAAGAATTGTGGGTGAAGTTTTAGGTAAATATCACCCTCATGGAGACAGTGCTGTTTATGATTCTATGGTAAGAATGGTGCAGGATTTTTCATTGCGTTATCCTTTGGTTGATGGGCAGGGGAACTTTGGCTCTGTTGACGGTGATTCCCCTGCCGCAATGAGATATACTGAAGTAAGGCTGGCAAGAATTTCTGAGGAAATTTTAAGGGACCTAGATAAAAACACTGTGGATTTTACCAATAACTTTGACGACTCTCTTCAAGAGCCCACGGTGATGCCTTCATATCTTCCTAATCTTTTAATAAACGGCGCCAGCGGAATCGCAGTAGGAATGGCAACAAACATACCGCCCCACAACTTAACCGAGGTTATAGACGGTTTAATTGCTTTAATTAAACACCCTGATCTTACTAATGAAAAGTTAATGAAATATATAACTGCCCCGGATTTTCCAACAGGTGGAATAATTTATGGATACGAAGGGGTAAAGGATGCTTATACCACGGGGCGTGGTAGAATAATAGTACGCGCCAAAGCAAATGTAGAAACATTAAAGAATAATAAAGAGAATATTGTAATAACAGAACTGCCTTATCAGGTTAACAAAGCGAATCTTATTGAAAAAATTGCCGATCTGGTTAAAGAAGGAAAGATAAATGATATTTCAAACATAAGAGATGAATCCGATAGAGATGGAATGCGCGTGGTAATTGAGTTGAAGCGAGATTCTCAGCCTGCAGTAGTGCTTAATCAATTATTTAAGCATACACAAATGCAGACCACATTCGGTGTTATAATGTTGGCTCTTGTAAATGGAGTACCAAAAGTTCTAAAGTTAAATGAAGTGATGCAGCATTTCATTAATCACCGCATGAATGTTCTGATAAGAAGAACTAAGTATGAGTTGGATGCTGCAGAACGCCGGGCCCATATTTTAGAAGGCTATATTATTGCTCTTGATAATATTGATGAAGTTATTGAGACGATAAAAAAATCAAGAGATGTTGAAACCGCTAAGCACAACTTAATACGTAAATTCAAATTGAGTGAAATACAGGCAAAAGCAATTCTTGATATGCGCCTGCAAAGACTTACGGGCCTGGAAAGAAAGAAAATAGAAGATGAATATAAAGAAGTCATAAAACTTATTGAAAAACTAAAAGGAATATTAGACAGCGAAGAAAAAAGATACTTAATAATTAAAGATGAACTGCTTCTTATAAAAGAAAGATACGGCGACGCAAGACGAACGGAAATAATTTATAATTATGAAGAGTTTTCTCTTGAAGACATTATAGCCGAAGAAGATGTTGTTGTTACAATTTCTCATTCCGGTTTTATCAAAAGATTTCCAGTCAGCGGATACAGAAAACAAGGACGCGGGGGCAAAGGAGTAACCGGGGCAGGAACTAAGGAAGATGATTTTATTGAACACATGTTTATTGCATCGACCCATCAATATATTTTATTCTTTACTGACAAAGGAAAATGCTACTGGCTTAAAGTTCATGAAATTCCCGAAAGTGGAAGAGCAAGCAGAGGCCGCTCAATCGTTAATCTTCTTGAAAAAGAAAAAGACGAAAATATCACGGCATTTGTAACCGTTAAAGAATTCAAAGATGATGCTTACTTAATTATGGCGACTGAACAGGGAACCATAAAGAAGACAGTTCTTTCGGCTTATGGTAACGTGAGAAGAGGCGGAATAAATGCGATTAACCTAAATAAAGGCGATAGCCTTATTGCTGTTAAAATGACTGATGGAAATAACGACATTGTGCTTGGGACTTACCACGGATTTGCAATTCGATTCCACGAAAATGATGTTCGGGATATGGGAAGAACAGCAACCGGTGTGCGCGGAGTAAGATTGGGGAAGGGAGATAAAGTAGTTGGATTACTGGTTATAAAGAGAAAAGATACTATTCTTGTTGTAACTGAAAAAGGCTATGGAAAAAGATCGGATATAAATGATTATAGAACCACTAGGCGAGGCGGCAAAGGTGTCATTACAGTTAAAACCAGCGATAAAGTTGGTAAAATGATGGCAATGATGGAGGTTGTTGACGGTGACGAGCTTGTTATAATTTCAACCCAGGGAATGGTAATCCGTCAAAGTGTTTCCGATATCAGAGTAATGGGAAGAAACACACAGGGTGTTCGTGTAATCAGGCTGAAAGAAGGAGACTCGATTGCAGACATAGCTAAGGTTATTTCAGAAGACGACGAAACGGAAATTCCAGAAGGGACAGAATTAATTTAGCTTTTAATTGTATCTTGTTTTGTGGTTTATTTTAAACAGAAAGCAGGGCAAAAATGAAAGAGCACTTTGTTAATTTGTTTAACTATAATCATTGGGCGAATGAAAGAAGCATCAATGCGTTAACCCAGATTGAGGGGAAAAACGAAAGATCCTTTCAAATTATGGGGCACATTCTTGATGCTCAATTAAACTGGTATAAAAGAATTGTAGATCCCGCAAAAGCTTCTCAAAATTTCTGGAATAAGTATTCCATAGAAGATATGCGGGGGCTTTCATACAAAAGTTCGAGAGAGTGGCTGCGATTTATTGAATCGTTAACCGAAGAGGGCTTTAAAAAGAAAATAAACTATCAGAACTCAAAGGGGATCGAATTTACAAATGAAGTTGTTCAAATTTTAACACAGGTTACACATCATTCTGCCTATCACCGTGGACAAATAGCTTCATTGCTAAGGAGCAACTGGGGGGCTCCGCCAATGATAGACTATATAGTTTATGAAAGAGAATTTAAAAAGTAAAAACTTAAGAAGCGCTAATTTCGATTTGATTTCTAAGTGATTCAATCATTTCGTCAAGAGCTGAATCGGTTAAGCGTAATTGTTCAATTGCACTGCAAGCATGAATTACCGTTGAATGGTCTCTTCCTCCAAAATGAAGGCCGATTGTTTTTAACGAAGACTTGGTTAGTTCTTTTGATAAATACATAGCGGCCTGTCTTGCCAAAACAACTTCTTTTTTCCTGGTTTTATCACGGACTTTATTTTCATCAATATTTAAGTAAGAGCATACAACCTTTGTAATATTTTCAATCGTAATGTTAACCTTTCTGTCCGTGGCAATTTCTTTTACGGTTTTCTTAGCAAGCTCAATATTAATTTCTTTTGAACTTAGAGAAGCATTTGCAAGCAGCTTTATCAAACAGCCTTCAAGTTCGCGAATATTTGAGGTAATGTTTGCTGCGATATATTCTAAAATATCATTTGAAACGGACATACCGTAATCATCGGCTTTACGTTTTAAAATGGCTATCCTTGTTTCTAAATCCGGTGGTTGAATATCTGCCGTAAGCCCCCATTGAAATCTTGAGATTAATCTATCATCAAGCCCCTTCAAATCTTTAGGCGGTTTATCGCTGGAAAGAACAATCTGCTTTCTTGATTGATGAAGTGTGTTAAAAATATGGAAGAAAAGGTCCTGTGTTTTTTCTTTTCCTATTAAAAATTGGATGTCATCAATAATTAAGACATCCATCCCCCGGTAAAAGCTGGAAAAATCATTTACGGTGTTTGACTGAATTGCTTCTACAAATTCAACCGTAAAAATATCCGAAGAAAGATAAATTACTTTTTTCTCAGGAAAGTTGTTAACAATTTTATTTCCAATAGCCTGTATAAGATGAGTTTTACCTAAACCAACACCCCCATACAAAAACAATGGATTAAAAGAAGTTCCGCCTGGATTATCGCCAATAGCACTTCCAGCAGCTCTTGCTAATTGATTTCCTTCGCCTTTAATAAAGTTTTCAAAAGTGTATCTAGAATTTAAATAAGTTTCAAATTTTGGAATATCTTTTTTTACTACAACAGGCTGGCTTTGTGTTGAATCGGCTTTTTGTGTTACAACATCTTCCTGAATGTCGACTTCTTCAGCAATTATATATGCCAACTTTGAGTCTTCGCCCAAAACCTTTTTTAAAGTTTTATTTATTAGCGCATTATAGTGTTCGTCAATCCACTCCCAGAAGAATTGACTTGGAAGCTGCACTTTCAAAGTGTTATTATTTAACTCAAGTGGTTTGATGGGAAGAAACCAGGTATTAAATGTCATTGTTGTAACATTGTCTTTAATGGTTTTCAAGCATTCTTTCCAAACGTCCACGGGCTTTAAATCGATAAAATCATTCATGGCTTCAGACACAATCATAGACAATTATCCACAAAGTAAAATTTAAATTTTTCAAAACTATACAAAGAGTTATACTGAAAAAATGCCCCAAGAGGAAAAACAATTCACAAGTTGTTAACATTAAGTAAGCGCCGCTAAACTCTTTTTTGATGGGCGCTTAGAGCCCTCTTTTTAAATAATTAACAATAAGATGTTCGTTTCCCGGCGATCAGGTCGCCGAAATGTTTTGTGAAACGTTTTCACATAACAAAAATATCAACAAGATATTAACATTAATTTTAAGAGCGTAATTCTATTAAAAAATAAGTAGTCTGAAGCCCTTGTGCAAATTAATTCTTAAATTATTTTAAAAAACATTTTGTTATTGCGCCATTCATGTAATTCACGCCGGTTTTATCTTGTTTATTTAGCACGCAATAGCTATTTTTACAGTCTTTTTGAAAATAGGAGTATAAAATGAAAAGAACATTTCAGCCGAGCAATAGAAAAAGGAAAAATAAGCACGGCTTTAGGGAAAGGATGAAAACCAAAAACGGAAGAAAAGTTTTAGCAAGAAGGCGCGCTAGAGGAAGAAAAAAATTATCAGTCAGCGATGAGAAATAATTGAGTTGAAACATTTTAGTCTTTCTGCAAAAGAAAGGATAAAAAGCAAAAAAATTTTTGAAGCTATTTATGCTTCAGGTAAAACAATCTTCTCAGCAAATAAAAAATTCAAAGCCAGTTATTTAATTGAACAAAACAACGAAAACCCTGAAGTTAAAATAGCGGCGGCAGTTTCAAAGAAAAGTGGAAATGCTGTTTGGAGAAATAGAGTTAAAAGATTAATTAGAGAGTCATATAGATTAAATAAACATAGTTTAATAGATTTTGCTGAAGAAAAGAAGGTAACTTTTAAAATAGTTTTTTCAGCCAACGCACTAACTGAAAAGAAAAATAAAAAACCAAAACTTAAAGATGTTATGCCGGATATAATTGAGCTGATTAAGAGACTCAAAGGCAGTCTTTAAAATGAAATATATTTTTGTTTTTATAATAAAGCTTTATAAAAAATTTATATCACCGCTGCTACCGCCTTCGTGCCGCTTTTACCCAACTTGTTCCGAATATGCTATACAGGCATTTACAAAATATGGAGTAATTAAAGGCGGGGCAAAATCGGTCTGGCGTATTTTAAGGTGTAACCCATTTAATAAGGGCGGTTACGACCCCTTAACTTAACGGAATATTTAATGGATAGAAATACCACTTTTGCTTTCATTCTAATTGGGGCCATTCTTATTTTGTGGATGTACCTCAATGCTCCATCTCCCGAGGAATATCAAAAAAACCAAAAAGGGAAAGACACAACACAAGTTGTTGTTGATTCAGCGAAGATAAAACAAGAGGCAGAAAAAAAAGTTGAAAAGAAAAAGGAAACGCCCCCCCTTGTCGAAGCTCCTGCTGATTATGGAAAGTTCTTTTCTGCTGATACGGCCAAGAAAAACGAAAAGACAATAACAATTGAAAATGATTTAGCCGTTATTGAACTTTCCACCAAGGGAGGAAATTTTGTTCGTTATTATTTGAAGAAATTTAATAACTGGTATTCTGCCGGCGAAGAAAATAAAGACCCGCTTAAACAGAGCGTGCAGCTCATTAATTATCCAGAAGGCGGTTCGTATGATCTCGCTTTTGTAACATCGGATGGCAAAGCGATTAATACCGGCCGGCTATTTTTTACAACGGACGCAAAAAAAACAAAATACAAGCTGACAGGAAAAGACAGCGTTACAATTTCTTTTAAACTAAAAGCAGGTGATGGAAAATATATAAATAAGATTTACACTTTTTATGGAGATAAATACAGCATAAATAGTGAAATAGAATTAAAAGGGATGAACAGTCTTATAAGCAACAATGCTTACGACCTGGTTTGGGGAAATGGAATACGTTTTACTGAAAAAAATTCCGTGGATGAAGCTAACTATTCAGACGCGAGTGTTTATTATGGGGGAGAACAAGTAGTTGTTGATGCTAGTGATGAAAAGAAACCAACCGAAGAGGATTTTAACGGAAGAATTGACTGGCTTGGCGTAAGGAATAAATATTTTGCCGCTATAATTGCGCCTAAAAATCCTTCCGGTGTTGATGGCGCTTATATAAAAGGCACCAGGCAGATGATTAATAAGGTTGGAGTAAAAGAGTTTTATAATGCCCACTTAATTATTCCTTTCAATAATCAAAGTGAAGTTAAGAATTCATTCCTTTTATATATTGGCCCTGTTGATTACGACATCTTGGCAACATATAATCGTAATCTGCAGTCTATTGTAGATTTCGGAAGTTTCCTTGGCTTAAAGTTTCTCGTTCGCCCCATTGCCGAATATATTCTTTTGCCACTATTTAACTTTTTACACACCTTCATTCCAAATTACGGTTGGGTAATTATTGTTTTTTCATTGATAATAAAATTTGTTTTGTATCCTTTAACAAAGCAAAGTTATCAGTCAATGAAAAAGATGCAGATGCTCCAGCCGAAGATAAACGAGTTAAAAGAAAAATATAAGGATGATCAGCAGAAGCAGCAAAAAGAAACAATGAAGCTTTACTCAACCTATGGGGTTAATCCTGCAGGAGGATGTTTGCCGCTGCTTTTACAGATGCCGATTTTTGTAGCTTTATGGGGGTTGTTCAAGATTGCAATTGAGCTTCGCCAGCAGCCGTTTATGTTTTGGATAAAGGACCTTTCAGCACCGGACGAAATTTTAAATTTAGGATTCAAACTCCCGCTTTTTGGTATTCAGCATATCAGCGGGCTTGCATTGCTAATGGGAATCACAACCTTTGTCCAGCAAAAAATGAGCACAAAGGATCCAAAACAGCAAGCCCTTGTTTATGTAATGCCTGTAATGCTTACTTTAATGTTTATGTCATTTCCATCCGGCTTAAATCTTTATTATTTCATGTTCAACGTCTTCTCAATTGCCCAGCAGTATTATATAAATCATAAACACGACGGAATGGAACTAGTTCCAGTTAAAAATCCGAAGAAGAAAAAAGGATTCATGCAAAAGCTTATGGAAACGGCGGAACAAAATGCAAAAGTGCAGCAGAAAAAGCGCAAGTAAGAAAATTTAAAAGTATTTTTAATCCATATAGATATTATTATTATTCAAAGGTTAATAAATACTTTTTTGCGGATGAAGCATAAAACGAAAATATTCCTTTTCCCCCTTTTTCTGCTTGTAATATTTTGCGGTACAGCCCTCTCTCAGAAAAAAATAATTCTATCTTTAAAATATAGAACCCAATCACTACCCTTTGGGTTACAAGAAAAAGTTCCTGATAAAAAACCGGTTGTAGCATTAGCTTTAAGCGGCGGCGGGGCTAGAGGTTTATCACAAATTGGTGTGTTGAAAGCATTTGAACAAGCAGGAATTCATATTGATGTAATTGTTGGAACCAGCATGGGAAGTATAATAGGGGGTTTATACGCTGCTGGTTATTCGATAAATCAAATTGATTCAATTGCCAGGAACACGGATTGGGAAGAGCTGCTCTCGTTAAATGGCGAAACGGATAGAAGACAATTATTTGTTGATCAAAAGGTTACAGAAGACAGAGCTATTTTTACTTTAAGAATAAACGGACTTAAGCCAATTCTTCCAACCTCTTTTAATGATGGGCAGAAGCTTACAAACTATTTAAGCTTGCTAGCATTCCAGGCTCCAATACATGTAAAAAATAATTTTGATGAACTGGCCGTTCATTTTAGAGCTGTTACAACCAACCTTGTAACCGGAAAATTGGTTATTATTGATAAGGGATCATTAAGCCAGGCATTAAGAGCAAGTTCCAGCGTTTCATTTTTTCTCGCTCCGGTTAAGCTTGATTCCATGACCTTGGTTGATGGAGGCTTGGTGGCCAATATTCCTGTTGATGCTGCGAAAAAAATAAGTGATTATGTTATTGCGGTTAATACAACAAGCATGTTGCACAACGAAAAAGAATTAAATCTTCCCTGGATGGTAGCCGACCAGATTGTCAGCATTCCAATGCGCCTCTTAAACGAAGATCAAATGAAAGATGCCAATATAAACATTGAGCCAAACCTAACAAGTGATTTATCAACTGATTTTTCCAAAGTTACTGATTTGGTGGAAAGAGGATATCGTGCAGCGTTACCTTACGTAAAGAAAATAAGGCATGATTTAGATTCTATTTATAATTCAAGGCTTGAAGAAAACAAATTCTATATTAAAAACATTGTCAGTGAAAGTATTGCCTCTAACAACGGTGTTCCGGTTATTTGTGAATTTACAGGAAGGGACTCGGTCAGCAGTACTGAAATATTAAAAGATATTTATAATAAATATCAAACCGGAGAATATGAAGATATAAAAGCAGAGGTTAGTGAATACAAAGACTATTCAACAATCAAAATCATCTATAAAAAAAACCCGGAAGTAAAAGATTTTATTATTGGGGGTATAAACATTATCCCGCCTGAACAAGTTGATTCAATTCTTTACCCACTTTACAATAAGCCGTATAATCCTCACCTGCTAAGCGCAAAGCTGATTAAAGTTTTAAATCTATATAGAGAAAAAGGATTTTCGCTTGCAGATGTTCAAGATATAGATTTCAACGAGAAGACAGGCGTATTGTATTTAACATTTGATGAGGGAAGGATATCAAAAATAAAAATTGAAGGAAATGACATTACTGATCCAACAGTAATTACAAGAGAAATTCCTTTAAAAGAAGGCGAATATTTTCGCTACAAACCGATAGAGCAGGCATTAACAAATTTAAGAGCCACAAACCTCTTCGATAATATAAACCTTTCGGTTACTAGGCAGAACGGAATAAACATTCTTGATGTAAAAGTAAATGAAAAAATATCCAGCTTAATGCGGGTTGGATTTAGAATTGATGATGAGAAAAAAACACAATTGGGATTGGATATTAGAAATGAAAATCTTTTTGGTTCCGGGAACGAACTCGGCTTAATACTTTTTGGAGGAGCAAGAAACAGGGATTATATATTAGAGCTTAAGTCCAATAGAATTTTAAACACTTATTTAACTTATAAATTTAATGCATATTACAAGTTTAATGATGCTTATAACTACGCAGATGATTCGGCAAAAGAAAGCAATGAATTTTCAAGATCGGTTATTGGCGAATACAGACAGATTTATTATGGGGGCTCAATTGCTGTTGGCGCGCAGGTCGGTAAGTTTGGTAATTTAATTATTAAAGGAGCTTATGAATTTGATAAGTTAAAGTTAAAACAGGGGATGATCCCTGTAGAACCGTTTAAAACTAGAATTGTCTCTTTAAGAACAAGCACAACTATTGATACACAGGATAAATATCCATTTCCAACAAAGGGAGTATATTTTAATGCGTTTTATGAAACTGCTCAGCAAATTTTGGGTGGGGATGTTGGGTATTTGAATTTTGGTTTTGATTATAGAAATTATATTACAATCGATAAGGCAAGTACTTTTTCTCCAAGGCTGGAATTGGGATTTGCAGATAAAACACTACCGTTAACCAAACAATATTCAATTGGCGGGCAAAAATCTTTTTTTGGAATGAGGCAGGATGATTTTAGAGGCAGACAGATTTTATTAGCCTCGCTTGAATACAGATACAAGCTGCCTTTCGATATTTTCTTTGATACATATTTTAAAGCCCGCTATGATCTTGGAAAAGCCTGGCCGGAACAGGAACAGATTAAATTAAAAGATTTAAGGCATGGCATTGGAGTATCCTTGGCTTTTGATACACCGGTTGGGCCGGCTGAATTTTCTGTTGGAAAAAGTTTTCTCTTCACAAAAAATTTGCCAGGCAATCCGTTAAGCTTTGGCAATACTCTCTTTTATTTTTCGATTGGTTATTATTACTAATTAACTGAAGTTACGAAATGAATGTTTTGGCCATATTGAGCAAAGCGAAATATGTCAAATTGTTCAGAATGACTGTTTTGTGTAACTTCGATAATTTATAAATCTTTTTGACGAGTTAGTGAAGTTCTCTTTGGTATTTTTCTCCCTTTGATTGGAATAACTTTTCGTTTTCTTTATCCCCGGTCTTTTTATAGATATTTGATACGGCAAAACAAACCTTGCTTTTTAGATGAACCGTTTCTATTCCCTGTTCAAGAGTTTTTAGTACATTTTTAAGCCTTGGGCTATCAAGTTCGTAGTTATACATTTTTGCTATGGCAATATAAGGCTCATGCGATTCGGGATTTGCTTTTGCAGCTTTTTTAAAATAATTCATGGCGCGCTCGTGGTAAATTCCATAGACCGAAATAGATTCTAAAATCTGTCCAACAGCATAAAAAATTTTGAAACAGCTATCCGGAAGCTCTTTACAAATTTTTTCAGCATACATTGAAATTTCATCAGGGGATAAGGCTTTGTTCCACAGCAGAGACTTGTAAAGCTGTATATCCTTTATTTTATTTTCAATGGCAGCACGGAAGGCATCGAAGAGCTCGTCAGTGGAGCTGGAATTAACAAAAATATTTTCAACATCCTTTTTCTTAAGCGAACTCATAAAACATCATGCTAAATATTTTATTAATGCAGGTTTCGAAAATAAGGGCAAAGCATTTTCAAATTCAATAGTCTGATTTTTGTCCCATTCCTTTTTAGAGCTGGTTTGATGTTTATGGCTGCTTAAACAGGCAAAACGCATTTCTATAATTTCATGATCTTTATTAAAAACAAAAAAGGAAATTATAACCGGGAGCAATAAAATCTTTTCCCACTCCTTATATGAATTATAAGCCCGTTCATTTATAAGCCAGGTTGATTTATGTTTTGCTTTCCAGTCGAGCAGCGCTTTTTTATTTTTATATGAAATAATTAAGTCAGGCTTGTCTTTTCCTTTTTCCCAAACTTTTTTATAACGGTTGTCTTTCCCGAAATCATTAAAATCAAAGCCCCATTGTGTAAGCAGGTTTTTTCCGGCAGTTTCAGCTAAATCATGAAGTTTATAATTTTTTCTGAAGTCTGATGTAGATTTAAATGGATTAAAATTTAAGTCTTGCATATTGCTTAGCAGTTAGGGTTTATTTTTGAAGTAATGAAAGCTAATTTGAGAATAATCATTTTCTTTTTTCAATTGCCTTTTCATAAAGCGAAACATATTCTTTTGCTGAATGTTCCCATGAAAAATCCTGTTTCATTCCATTTTTTTGAATTTTTGTCCAAACTTCTTTTTGATTAAAATATTTTATAGCTCTTTCAACAGTAACAGCCAGCGCATATCCTGTATAATCATTAAATGAGAAACCTGTCCCCGTATCATATCCATAGTAGCTCATTTCATCCCAATCCATCACAGTGTCTGCAAGCCCGCCGGTTTTTCTGACTATAGGAACAGTTCCATACTTTAAGCTGTATATTTGATTCAATCCGCATGGTTCATAGTGTGAAGGCATAAGAAATAAATCTGCCCCGGCTTCGATTAAATGAGACAGTTCATTATTAAAACCAAGATAAATTGAAACTTTATCCGGATATTTCTCGGCAAGTAATCTAAAATGATTTTCAAATTTTTCTTCGCCGCTGCCTAATACAACCCATTGAGCATTAAGCTTCATAAGCGAATCCGTTGCTTGCTCAAAAATATCAAAACCCTTTTGAATAGCCATTCTTGAGATCATGGCAATTAGTGGAACATCTTCTTTAAATTCCAAACCCATGTGCTCAAGAAGAAAAATTTTGTTTTTTAGTTTACCACCTAAATATTTATTTGAATATCTAAATGGAAGAAATTTATCACTGTCCGGATTCCAGGTTTCATAATCAACGCCGTTTACAATTCCGTATAAATCTTCTTTTCTTGATTTAAGTGTGTCCTGCATTCCGGAACCATATTCGTCGGTTAATATTTCGTAAGCATAGGTTTTGCTTACTGTATTTATTACATCTGTAAAAACTATTCCTGCTTTCATAAATGAAACGTTGTCTTCATATTCAACCGGACCATCCGGGTAAAATAGATTTCCTTTTATTTCTGCATTTAATAACGCCACTTTTGAAAATCTTCCCTGGTAGCCGATATTATGAATTGTATAAACCGTTGCGGTGTGGTCGAACATTTTATCCCAGCTGTAATTGTCTTTTATGAACAGAGGAATCAATCCCGTCTGCCAATCATTACAATGAATTATATCCGGGGACCATTGCATTCTCTGTAATGATTCAATAACGCCTTTCATAAAAAGTATAAAGCGTTCATCTTCGTCAAAACTATCTGAATAAATTTTTCCTCTGCTGAAATAATGGGGGCAGTCAATAAAATTTACTTCGACATTTGAATCCAGCAGCATACATTGATGAACATGAACATCACGAATATGGCCATTTATTCTTATCGGCATTCCTCCGATAGCCCAGTTGTATTTTAATCCGAATTTATTTTCATCAATTATATTGTACTTTGGGGTAAAGACTTTTACTTCATGTCCCAGCTTTTCAAGCGCTTTAGGAAGCGCCCCGGCAACATCTGCAAGCCCGCCAGTTTTTGAAAACGGAAAAACTTCGGAAGAAACAAATGCAATTTTCATAATTATCTTAATTTGAATTAGTAGAATTTTATTCTAATATAAAAATAAATTTAAAATTATTTTAATGCTAAGTCACGAATTAAATTATAATTAAAGAAAAGTATAAGTAAAACCTAATTGCAAACCTTCTCTAAGTTGTGTTTTTAAGGACTGTTTTTTTTCGTAAATAACCAGCACTCTAAAATTAACATTAATATAATCATTTATTTTAGAAATGAACGCACTATCCCATCGAAGATCCCATACATCTAGGTGCTCATAACGGGTAAATAGCCTTAAGCTGCTTTTAAAAATAATATTTTTGTCAGAGTGAAATTCTCCTGAAGTGACGGACTCAATTCCAGTTTCAATTTTAAAAGCCTCTTGTTTATCTGGTGTCGTTAGGTTGTCGGAATATTGCCTGTATTTATTTGTAAATGTTTCCTGTACAGCAAACCCTAAACGGGTTTTAAATCCATGAAGCTTGTCATAAGTAAAACCGAGACTTTGTGTAACATAACCAGGATCGAAAAAGTTTGCAATTTCTTCCGGAGGATCTTTCTTAAAGTTAAACCCTTTTGTAATTGCGGTATTAATTGTGTTGCTGAAAAAAGGATCAACTGCCCAGCCAAGGTGTAAGGAAAGAACGCTTTCTAAATATAACTCATTATCATTCGTTTTAAAATCCTGCCCGCCTAATTTTGTTCTGCCGAAAGCAAATTTAAGGTTATTATGAAAGGTCCAATTATCGTTAATATAAGAAAGGCCTAAGTTTCCCATCAAAGTCCAGGCAATAGAATTATCCCCGCCTTTTGCCCAGTTACTTAATGCAACTTGACTAATATTCAACCCACCGATTGCATTTGGAATCCAGACATAATATTTGGTTGAATCAACTTTTATTGCTTTGTTAGCAAATGTTTGTGTCGCAAAAAAAAATAATTATAATCACTGAGACGGATTTTATTTTCATTTTATCTATCCTTATTTTGACTGTTAGTATGAAATAAAATTTGATTTTTTAAAAACAACCGATAAAAATAAGATGACAATTTATCAAGCCGGAAACAAAAACTATCGCACAATAATTTTTGTGCATGGCTTTCCTTATGATCATTTTTTATGGGAAGATTTATTCTCAACTTTAAAAAATAATTATTTTTGTATTTCTTACGATTTACGCGGGTTGGGTCAAACTCCAGCGGGTGACGGACAATACACTATTGAATCATTTGTTGATGATATTGAAGAGTTAATTGAAGAATTGAAATTGATAAAACCGGTGCTTTGCGGTATATCGATGGGAGGATATATCTCATTTAGAGCAATAGAAAGAATGCAGGACAAATTCAGTTCGGTTATATTTTGTGATACCAAGCCTGAGGCTGATGATAACAAAACAAAAATCAGAAGAGCCGAAGGAATAAAGAAGATAAATACATTGGGAGTTCAAAAGTTTGTTGAAGATTTTGTTCCAACATGTTTTGCTGAAGAATCTATAAAAAAACTTGGAGAGAAATATTCATCCATTCTTGAAAGATCAAAAACTTTTTCTCCGGTTGGAGTGAAAGGCTGTTTGCTGGCAATGGCTGGAAGAACAGACTCATCGCATTTTTTAGAAAAAATAAAAATACCGTCATTATTTGTGTGCGGAGAAAAAGATAATTTCACTCCGCCGGAACAAATGAAAAAATATGCCGACAAAGTTAGTGATTCTAATTTTGTTGTTGTTCCGAACGTAGGGCATATGTCCCCAGTCGAAAATCCCGAATTTGTGGCTGAGGCCATTCATAATTTTTTATCTTCAATATAGATTGTAAAAAAAAGAGTTTTTAAATTTTAACTTTTGTCCGAAGGACTCCTTCGGAGATATTTGAATTAATACAATGAAAGCAATTATAGTCCAATCTCCCGGAGGAGCAGAACAATTAAAATTGGGAAAAACAGAAGAGCCAATTCCTAAGAAAAATGAGCTGCTAGTTAAAGTTGAAGCAACGGCATTAAATAGAGCGGACATTCTTCAACGGCAAGGAAAATATCCGCCGCCAAAAGGTGCGAGTAAAACGTTGGGATTAGAAATTTCCGGAACTGTTTCCGAAGTTGGCGCTGATGTGACAAAACATAAAATTGGAGATAAAGTTTTTGGTTTAGTTCCCGGCGGAGGTTACGCTGAGTTTTGTGTTATAAATGGATCGATGGCAAATAAAATTCCAGGAAACTTATCTTTTGAGCAGGCAGCTGCAATTCCGGAAGTATTTTTAACAGCATATCAATCTTTAATTTCTATAGCGAAATTAAAAAAAGGAGAGAGGGTTTTAATCCATGCCGGGGCAAGCGGAGTTGGAACTGCCGCGATTCAAATAGCAAAAGAAATCGGAGCGGAAGTTTTTGTTACTGCGTCAAAAGAAAAACACAAGATTTGTTTTGAGCTTGGAGCTGATGAAGCAATAGACTATAAGAGTGAAAACTTTTATGAGAAAGTTTCTAATTTAACAAACAATAATGGGGTAGATGTTATAATTGATTTTATCTCTGCACCATATTTTAAAGATAATATTAAATCTCTTGCTGTAGATGGAAGATTAATAATTCTTGCATCTCTTGGCGGTGGAAAAATTGATGATTTTGATTTAAGACAAATATTAACAAAACGTCTTTCAATTATTGGTTCAACATTACGGGCGAGAAGTCTTGAATATCAAATTAATCTTAATAAAGAGTTTATAAATTTTGCATATGAAAAATTTGAAAGCGGAAAATTAAGGCCTGTAATTGACAAAATATTTAACTGGAAAGAAGTTGCCATAGCGCACCAATATATGGAGGCAAATAAAAACGCAGGTAAAATAGTTTTAAAAATAGGTTAAGATTCGTTATAGTTAAAACCTATTGCTTATTTTATAATTTTTTTTACTCCTCTTACGATCTTGTTTTGCAAATACATTATTCCCCTAAAATTTTTCCACATCCAGGAGATTTCTTTTTTATGATCGTCAATCGTGGAATAATCTGGGATTACAAATCCTGTATGTTTTAAATTAAAAGCAATGGTAATTCTTTTTTTGTCTCCCGTATATTTTTCAACATAGTGGTGTAAAGAAGAAGGAAATAAAACCATTAAGCCTTTTTTAGGAACAACGGCAAACTCATTTTCAAAAGGATTGTTGTTATTTATAATTTCTTTGGGAACCATACTGCGGTTTTCGAAAATGGTTCTTCCGCCATAAGATGAATTAGAATCAGCATCTCCGGTTTCAACATAAAATATTCCTGACCATACTGTGTCCTTTACCATATGTGCATGAGAAGCGTTAAATGAATTTTTCCAATTTACATTTGCCCATGTTTCGCTGTTCCAATTATTAAAATGTTCTTCAGTAGGATTTTTTACTGTCCTTTTAATTGCTTCATCCTTTGCAAGATGAATTTTATGCATTAGCTCTTTTACGCAGTCATCATTCCATGTATTTTCAATCCCTTTTTCTGAATGCCATCCGCCTACATTCGAAACCACAATTCCTTTTGTTGACTCCATCTTTTTATACACCAAATCTTTTAATCTGTCGGCGAGGTCAATGCCATCCGGCCATTCATACTTTATTATTGGAATTTCAAATAGTTTTAAAAGTTGGGCATCTTTTAAATTATATTTTTCAGTTTGAATCATGTCCAGCCCTGTATTATTTATAATAAAATTAATAGAATTTATTGAATAACTTATTATCGATGAAGTTTAATAAAAATTAACCGAATAGCTCTTAAATTTCCCTTTGTCATAGTTGAACTTTGCACTAAAAAACTTTGTTGATTTAGAGGATGGTTCTTTATTAAAAATCCATTCAAGAAATATTCTATCTCCATCCCATAAATTTAAATTTAATAATTTTTCATTTGGAATCCATTCTAAATTTCCTTCATTGGAGTCAATTAATGTTCCTTTAAAATCATCTACAGTATAGATAAAAACATGCCAGTCATTTTTTCCATCAAAATTAGGGAATGTAATAAAACCATGAAGCTGCGGCTTTTTAATAGTTAAACCAGATTCTTCCTTAATTTCCCTAACAACGCAGTCTTCAGGGCATTCTCCTTTATCGAATTTTCCTCCCAACCCGTTCCACTTTCCTTCGTGGAAATCGTTTTTTTTCTTAACCCGGTGAAGCATTAATGTTTGCTGCTTTTTTTTGTCAATTACATAACAAAGTGTTGCTAAAATCATTTTTGTCTCATAAATATTTTAAATAGTATTGACAGTTATTATACTCTAAATTAAGTTTTCGTACGCAGATTTTAAAACAATTTAAACATGAAAATTTAACTTGGCTCTTTAAGGTTTTTTATAAATATTTAAGTAGTATTTTTATAGATAATATTTTTAATAGGAGAACTATTATAATGGTTGGTTTAATAAATGATTCGGAAGAAAAAGTTTTTAAGACTCAACAGGAGTTAGCTGAAGAATGTATAGAAAATGGAATACCCATAACAGGAAATGAAGATATTGAAACTCTTGAAATGTATTTAAGTGCATCAGAATATGATGATGACGATGATGATTTTGACGACGACGACGATCTTCTTGACGATGACGAAGATGATTTTGTTGAAGAAGATGACAGCTCAGAAATAGAGCCTGAAGATGAAATTTTTGATGAAGATTTCGATTTTGATGAAGATGACGACGACCTTCTTGACGATGATGACGATATGCAATATAATTAGCGTATAATTATATTGAGCTAATATCCAAGATAACTTTCTTTTAATAAATAATTTTTTACATAGTCGGTTACTCCATCTTCAAGTAAGCTTAAAGATTTTGAGTAGCCGGCTTTTTTTATTTTAGATAGATTAGCTTCTGTAAAATACTGGTATTTTTTTGCCAGACTTTTAGGCAAGGCTATATATTCAATATTTACAGGCGCTTCCATTGCATTAAATATTGCCGTTACTAAATCTTTCCAGGTTCTTGCGTTACCTGAGCCAATATTATAAATCCCGTTCTTATCTGGATTATCTAAAAAGAAGAGAGTCATTTCAACTGCGTCTTTAACATAAATAAAATCTCTTTTCTGTTCCCCGTCTTTATAATTGGAGTTTTCAGATTTAAACAGTTTTACTTTTCCGGTATCTCTAATTTGCTCAAAAGCTTTATGCACAACGCTTCTCATATCTCCTTTATGATACTCGTTTGGGCCATAAACATTAAAATATTTTAGCCCGGCTATTTTATCTAGCAAGCCCTGGTTCCTTGCCCAAATATCAAAAAGGCTCTTTGAATAACCATACATATTTAAAGGGCGAAGGGAATTTAACTTATCATTGTCATCATTAAAACCAAGCGAACCGTCGCCGTAAGTCGCGGCTGAGGATGCGTAAATAAATCTTATATTATTCTTGAAAGAATATTTGGCAAGCTTTTGAGTATATTGAAAATTATTTCTAATTAAATGGTCTGCATCTTTTTCTGTAGTTGATGAATTAGCACCCATGTGAATTATTGCACTTATTTTATATTTAACTCCATTGTTAAGCTTCTCAATAAAATCATCTTTATGAACGAAATCCTGGAATTTTAATCCGATTAAATTTTTCCATTTTTCTTCAAGTCCGAGTTCATCAACAATAATAACATCTTCTTTTCCCAACCGGTTTAAATGCCAGACAATTGCACTTCCAATAAAGCCTGCACCGCCTGTTACAATAATCATGAACGACCTCTGAATGATTAAGTTTATTTTTATTATAGGCTAATTTAATTATATTTACAATCCTTTGCATAGCATATAAAAAATTAAAACAATGACAAATACTTTAGAAATATTACGGAATATTTTATCTAAAAAAATAATGCTTCTGGATGGCCCGCGCGGAACAATGATTCAAAAGCTGCGATTAACAGAAGAAGATTTTCGCGGGAATTTATTAAAAGATCATCCGCATGATTTAAAGGGCAATAATGATATTCTATGCCTTACACAGCCTGAAATAGTTAAAGATATACACCGGGCTTTTTAAATTCTGGCGCGGAAATACTTGGAACAAATACATTTAATGGAAATGGAATTTCACAAGCCGATTATAGAACCGAACATCTCGTTTATGATTTAAATTTCAACGCTGCTAAAATTGCTAAAGAATGCGTTGATGAATACAATGTTAAAGATCCTTCACTTCAAAGATTTGTTGCCGGTGCAATCGGGCCTACTAATAAAACATTGTCTATGTCACCTTCAGTCACGGATCCTGGGTTTCGCGCAGTAACTTTTAACCAAGTAAGCAAAGTTTATAAAGAACAGGCTCGCGGGCTTATTGATGGCGGTGCCGACATACTTCTTATTGAAACCGTTTTTGATACACTTAATGCCAAAGCTGCTATTTATGCTATTATGGAATTAAGCCAACAGATTGGGAAACAGATTCCTTTAATGATTTCCGGTACTGTTGTGGATATGAGCGGTAGAACTTTGTCGGGACAAACGATAGAGGCATTTTGGATTTCAGTTTCACATGCACAAAATTTATTGAGTGTTGGTGTAAATTGTTCATTAGGTGCACCGGAAATGCGCCCTTTTATTGAAGAGCTTTCAGGATTAGCCAATATATATACCAGCATTTATCCTAATGCCGGACTGCCAAATGAATTTGGGGAATATGACGATACTCCCGAATCAATGACAAAAGTATTGGAAGATTATGCAAGAGAAGGATTTTTAAATATTGTTGGCGGATGCTGCGGAACAACGCCTGAGCACATTAAACATTTCGCTGAGATTACAAAAAAATATCCGCCAAGAAAACCTGCTGAAGTAAAACCATATTTAAGATTAAGCGGACTTGAACCCGTAGTTGTTCGCCCAGAAACTAATTTTGTAAACATCGGTGAACGTACAAATATAACCGGCTCTAAAAAATTTGCTAATCTAATTTTAGCCGGGGATTATGAAAGCGCTCTTGCTGTCGCACGCGGACAAGTAGAAGGTGGTGCGCAGGTTCTTGATATTAATATGGATGAAGGTCTGCTGAATTCAGAAGAAGCAATGGTGAAATTTATTAATCTTCTTCAAGCAGAACCCGATATTGCAAAACTTCCCATAATGATTGATTCATCTAAATGGTCTGTTATTGAAGCCGGATTAAAATGCTTGCAGGGTAAAAGCATTGTTAACTCCATCAGCTTAAAAGAAGGCGAAGAAGTTTTTATTGATCATGCAAATAAAATAAAAATGTATGGTGCTGCTACAGTTGTAATGGCATTCGATGAAAAAGGGCAGGGAGATACTTTTCAAAGAAGAATAGAAATTTGCAAACGGGCTTATGATATCTTAATCAATAAAGTTGGTTTCAATCCGCAGGATATAATTTTTGATCCTAATGTTTTAACGGTTGCAACAGGAATTGAAGAACATAATAATTATGCTGTAGATTTTATAGAAACAGCAAGATGGATAAAACAAAATCTGCCTTTTGTAAAAGTTAGTGGCGGGATAAGCAATATTTCATTTTCATTTCGTGGAAACAATTTAGTTCGTGAAGCAATGCATTCTGCTTTTCTGTTTCATGCCATAAAAGCCGGACTTGATATGGGAATTGTAAATGCCGGCCAGCTTGAAGTTTATGAAGAAATCCCCAAAGATCTTTTAGAGCTTGTGGAAGATGTACTTCTAAACAGAAGAAAGGATGCTACGGAAAGATTGGTTGACTTTGCTGAAACCGTTAAGCAAAAAGGAAAAGAAGCTGTAAAAAAAGATGAGTGGCGTAATAATTCTGTTGAAGAAAGATTGAAGCATGCTTTGATAAAAGGAATTGTTGATTATATAGAAGAAGATACCGAGGAAGCAAGAAAAAAATTGCCGAAGCCGCTCGAAGTGATTGAAGGCCCATTAATGGATGGAATGAATGTCGTCGGAGATTTATTTGGTTCCGGGAAAATGTTTTTACCGCAGGTTGTTAAAAGTGCACGTGTAATGAAAAAAGCAGTAGCATATCTTATTCCATACATTGAAGAAGAAAAAGCAGCAGCAAATGATACAAGGGCGGCTGGTAAAATTTTAATGGCAACTGTTAAAGGCGATGTTCACGATATTGGCAAAAATATTGTAGGTGTTGTACTAGGATGTAATAACTATAATGTTATTGACCTTGGCGTGATGGTTAACTCGGATAAAATATTACAGACAGCAATTGATGAAAAGGTAGATGTAATCGGATTAAGCGGGCTCATTACTCCTTCTCTTGATGAAATGGTTCATGTTGCAAAAGAAATGGAACGTAGGAAAATAAAGGTCCATTGTTGATTGGCGGAGCAACAACTTCCCGAATTCATACTGCAGTTAAAATTCAGCCTGGCTACAGCGGAACAACTGTGCATGTGCTCGATGCATCCAGGAGTGTCCCTGTTGTAAGCAGCTTGTTAAGCGATGATAAAAATCTTAAAGAAAAATTTGAAACAGGGATTAAAGATGAGTACGAAAGGCTAAGGGCAAGTCATCAAAAAAGAATGAGCGAAAAAAACTTTTTAAATATTGATAAGGCTCGAGAGAATAGGTTAAAAACCGATTGGCAGAAAGCAAAAATTAAAAAGCCTGAAACTTTAGGAGTTAAAGTTTTAGAAAATTACCCACTTGAAAAGCTTCGAGAATATATTGATTGGACGCCATTCTTTTTAACCTGGGAACTAAAAGGAAAGTATCCGTCTATATTTGAAAGTGATAAATATGGGTCCGAAGCAAAAAAATTATATGATGATGCCAATAAACTTTTGAATGAAATAATTTCTAAAAAACTTTTAAAAGCAAATGGAGTTTTCAGCCTCTTTGCTGCTAATTCTGTTTTCTGTGATGATATTGAAATTTATACTGATGATTCAAGAACAGGTGTTAAAAGAGTATTACATAGCTTACGTTCTCAATCACAAAAATCAAATGGGCTTCCAAATCTTGCATTAGCCGATTACATTGCTCCAAAGGAAAGCGGGGTAAAAGATTATATTGGTGCTTTTGCTGTAACCGCAGGAATTGGAATTGAAAAATTAATTGAGAAATTCGAAAGAGAACATGATGATTATAACAGCATTCTAACCAAAGCCCTTGCTGATAGACTCGCTGAAGCTTTTGCCGAGCATCTTCATGAATTAGTCAGGAAAAAATATTGGGGCTATGCACCCGAAGAAGAATACTCAAGTGAAGATTTGATAAAAGAAAATTACCAGGGAATCCGGCCTGCACCAGGATATCCTGCACAGCCGGACCATACAGAGAAGCCAATCATTTTTAATTTGCTTGATGCTGAAAAACATACCGGAATTTCTTTAACGGAAAGCTTTGCAATGCATCCGGCTGCATCTGTGTGCGGATTGTATTTTGCTCATCCAGAATCAAGATATTTTAATGTAGGCAAAATAGGAAAAGATCAGGTACTGGATTATCATAAAAGAAAAGGACTAAGCTTTGAAGAAATGGAAAAATGGCTTAGTCCTATTTTAAATTATGATGAAGGAGAATAAAGATTTTCGATACATCAAGAAATATTATTTGGTTTTAATTTCATAAATTCCAACATTAAAATTCTTTTGCGGAGTTACAATAATTCTAATTGAATTTGTTCTAACAGTTTCAAAAGAAACATCGCTGTAGTCGCCTTTCTTTTTAGTATAATCTAAAGTGGTATAAACATCACCCCAATTATTATCTTCCTGCAAATATTGAACTTTCCATTCCAAAGGAATTTTAAATTGATTTGCATTTTCATTGTCTACCCAAAAGACATTTAAACTTGAAAGCTCAGACAATTTTGGGAAGTCAATTTGGATAATTTTATCTGTAGTATCTGGATTGAAGGCAAAAAATGAAATCGCTGAGCCTTCCGAATTTAGTGGGTCAACTAAATCATTTAATGCTTCAATGTTTTTTCCTGATGAAGCTGATAATATACTTTTTGAAATAATACCGGGCCCGTTTGCTGGTATTATAGCAGATTCATCCCTGGCGAGCCAAACATTCATTTCGCCTTTTCCGCGATGTGCCCATGCATAATATGGAATTGCTTCAACTTCTTCTTTGTATGAAATAACGTGTTTGTTTTCAAATTTATATTTCAGGAAATTTCCTTTTATAACTGTAATTCCATTTAGTAAATTAGGCTTTAATTCCGAAGTTAATTTTGCATCATCCGGCAAAAGAATGTTGCTTGTAAGACTGTCTTTATTCTCTGGCCATTCAACACAATAAACAACCGGGCCTCTCTGCAAAGCAACCAAGCCTTTATCGGCATCAACACTATCGTTCGCAATTACTCTATGAATTTTCATTGGAAGAATTAATTCTATATGATCATTCTTTTTCCAAGTTCTGTTAATTGCTGCAAATCCATTTTCAATTTTATACCGGATTTCATTTCCGTTTATCTTTATAACCGGAGAACCTGTTGGCTTAAAAAATTTATACAAATCACCATCAAGCGGTTTACCGGTTGACCAGGCAGGAATTCTTAATTTGACTGTAAAGTTTTCATTTTCTTTTTCCACATTAACAAATAAATTAATTTTTCCATCCCATGGATAATTTGTTTCTTGCTTTAATTTTACCTTTGAATTTTTAAGTTGAAGCTCTGCATTGCTCGAACAAAACAAGTTTACAAAAATATTGTTTTCTTCAGTTGCATAAATTCTTGAAGGAAGTGATGCGATAAACCTGGCAACGTTTGGCGGGCAGCAGGCACAAATAAACCAATGAGTTCTTTCTTCACTTCCAAATGATTGAAGGGGATTAGAATAGAAAAATAAATTTCCCTGCATACCAAGACCTGATAAAAAAGCATTGTATAAAGTCCGTTCAAAAATATCAAGATATTTTGCATCACCATAAAGCTGAAACATTCTATAATTCCAAAGCATCAAGGCAATTGAAGAACAAGTTTCATTGTACGCGCTTGCATTAGGCAAATCATAATTTTTACCCAAAGCCTCTCCCCATCCAGTTGAACCAATTCCGCCTGTAATATATAATTTTTTATATACGACATTTTGCCATAATTTATTTATTGCATTCGCATAATCTTTATTTCCGGTTAAGGCGGCAATATCCGTCATTGCAGAATACATATAAGCAGCACGCACAGCATGGCCCACAGCTTCAGTTTGTTCAATTACCGGTTTATGATCCTGTGCATATTCGCCCCACGATTTTCTTCCGGTTAATTCTTTTCCTCTGCCGCGAATATCTAAAAAATATTTTGCTTGATTTAAATATTTTCTTTCACCTGTAAGTAAATATAATTTGACCAATCCGATTTCAATTTCTTGATGTCCGGGTGGAAGCTGTATGGCGTTTGGATTGAAATCTTTTAAAATTAAATCAGCATTTTTTAAAGCAATATTTAAAAGAGATTTTTCACCGGTTGCCTGATAATAAGCAACAGCCGCTTCGTATAAATGGCCCATATTATAAAGCTCATGGCTCCATTGCAAGTTTGACCATCTTTCCGGCCCAATAGCTTTTTTAATTTTTTCTGATGGTGCTCTTCTGGGCGAATACAAATACCCATCATCTAATTGAACTTTTGAAATAAGAGTAATTAAGCTGTCGATCTGCTGTTTAAGTTTTTTGTTTTTATTCTTTGCTAGTTCATAACTTGCTGCTTCAATAGTTTTATAAATATCAGTATCGTCAAATGGATAGCGGGTGCAATAAACCCCTGTTTTTATACCTGCGGCAAATTTCATGTTATCAACCCGGCCTGTTGCTTGAATTTCTTTAAGAAGAAAAGGAATTGTTACAACACGGTTGGTATCGTATCTCTGCTGCCAGAACCCGCCCGTAAAATTAACTTTGGTTAAATCAGATTGTTTGATTGGATAGCCTGGGGCTGTTTGTGCGTTTAAGTTAAGAGAAGTTAATATTAAAACAAGAATGAATATGGTGGTTTTCATTTTAAACTCAAAATTATTAATAAAACGGGTTAACTTTTTGGCTGATAACAATATAATAGAAAATTTTCAAGGAAAAATTATTTAAAAAATAAGTTAATTAAAGAGTGATTAAAGAGAAAATATAATTTTAAACAAATCTGAAAAAAATAGAACAGTGTGTTACTTTTCCGACCCTCCATCATTTTTTTCTTGCCAATTAATTTCATAATTAGTAATAATACTACCTAAATATTTATAAGGAGACAAAGATGGAAGCTGAAGCATTAAATGATTTTAAAACTCAACTTAGGGAAAGAAAAAATAGGCTGGAAAAGACTATTTCTATTCAGAATGAGCCAAAACATTTATTAGAGCTTCTTCATGAAGTGGATATGGCTTTGGAAAGAATAGAGGCAGGAACTTATGGGATTTGTGAAGTTTGTCATGCACCAATTGAAGAAGACAGATTATTAGTTGATCCTTTAATTACTGTTTGCTTAGGAGATTTAAATGCCAAACAGCAGCGTGCACTTGAAGATGATTTAGAGTTGGCGAATAGAATTCAAATGGGATTGCTTCCTAAAAATGATATTGCAAAAGACGGTTGGGAGATTAGTTACTACTATTCTCCCGCTGGAGTTGTAAGCGGAGATTATTGTGATGTAATTATTAATGAAAATGAAGACGGTTTTTTATTTATGCTTGGGGATGTTACCGGGAAAGGCGTTGCAGCATCAATGTTGATGAC
Organism: uncultured Bacteroidota bacterium; assembly: GCA_963777515.1. GTDB lineage: Bacteria > Bacteroidota > Ignavibacteria > Ignavibacteriales > Ignavibacteriaceae > CAVSWT01. The sequence goes on along the minus strand of CAVZQU010000008.1, from coordinate 233,691 downwards.
GCAAATGCATGCAGTATTTCACAGCTTAACAAATTTGAATTTTCCTTTAAGCGATTTACTAAAGCATGCAAACCGTTTGTTTTGCGAAAGCAGTATTAGTTCACATTTCATGACCTTGGTTTGCGGAAGAGCAAATAAAGATGGAACAATAGAAATAAGCAATGCGGGCCATTGCCTTCCAATTCTTATGAAAAAGTTAAATATGGTTACAGTTGATTCAACCTCTGTCCCGATAGGTTTATTCTGCACCCTTGATTATTCATTTAATAAATTGACCCTGGAAAAAGACGAAAGTCTAATTCTTTATTCCGATGGACTATCGGAAGCGTTCAATGGCGAGGAAGAATATGGAGAAGAAAAAATTAATAATGTTATCAAATTAAATTACCAGAAAAAAGCCAAACAACTTGTTGAAGCACTGAGATCCGATGTCAGAGAATTTATGAAAGGGAATAGCATGAAGGATGATTTAACGATTATGGCAATTTCAAGAGTGGGATAATTGCAATTACCTAACCTAATTTCTTTTAGAAATTGGACTCGTAATTTGATCTTCAAAACCATGGTTTTCCCTATACCATCATTCAATTTTTATTTATAAATTAACATATAATATTTTTACAATAGTCTTCAGTATCGGGGATTTCCATGAAATATTTCTGCTTTTTTTTACTTTTTATCTTTTTCATTTCAGAAGCATCATTCTCTCAAAATTACCAATTAGTATGGTCTGATGAATTTAACGAAACTACTCTTGACCAAAATTCATGGACGAGAGAAACCGGCGGAGGCGGCTGGGGAAATAACGAATTGGAATATTATACAGACAGAGACACTAATTGTTATGTACAAAATGGAATACTAACAATTAAAGCAATAAAAGAAAATTATGGGAATAGAAATTATACATCAGCAAGAATAAAAACTCAGGGGAAAAGATTTTTTAAGTACGGCAAGATTGAAGCTCGAATGAAGCTGCCATTCAGCCAGGGAATTTGGCCGGCGTTCTGGATGTTAGGAGAGAATATTTCTTCGGTAGGTTGGCCTGCTTGCGGTGAAACGGACATTATGGAAATGATTTGTGGATCCTCTGGTAATAATAGCGATAGTAAAGTTTATGGGACAGCACATTGGGATGATAATGGACATGCTCAGTATGGAGGAAATTATTCTTTAACTTCGGGAAAATTTGCAGACGATTTTCACACATTCTCTATTGTTTGGGATCCTCAAAAAATTACCTGGTTTGTTGATGATAAATCTTATGTATCAATTGATATCACTTCTGCTGCTTTAAGTGAATTTCAAAATGACTTTTTTATAATATTAAATTTAGCAGTGGGCGGAAATTGGCCGGGCAATCCCGATGCAACAACAGTTTTTCCTCAAACATTACAAGTCGATTATGTTCGTGTTTATCAAGATATAGCTGAAATACCGGACATTAATATTATTAACCCGATCGAAAATTCTATAATTGATCCGGGAACAAGTTTGTCTATAGATGCTGATATTCAATTTGAAGGAACTATTTCCAAAGTAGATTTTTTTCAAGGCGCAGCTAAAATAGGCGAAGTCATAAATGATCCTTACCAGGTAAATTTATTTAATATTTCACCCGGCTGCTATAATGTTTATGCAGTCGCTTACACAGGCAAAGGATATGTTTCCATCAGTGATACCATAAATTTTAGAGTTGGAAATGATTGTGTTGAAGCTCCCTATAAAATTGTTCCTGCTTATATTCCCGGGGAAATTGAATCGGAAAATTTTAATTCTGGCGGACAAGGGACAGCATATAACGATGATGATGCAGCAAATAATGGCGGAGCATACCGGCCAAATGAAGGCGTTGATATACAAGATTGTACGGACGATGGGGGAGGATATAATGTTGGTTGGTTAAATACAGACGAATGGATGGATTATTTAGTAAATGTTAATGGCGACGGTACGTATTGCGTAGAAGCAAGAGTATCTTCCGGCAGTACCGGCGGCGGGACTTTCCATATTGAATTTGATGGTGTGAATAAAACCGGTGCGATAAATGTTCCCAATACCGGGGGATGGCAGACCTGGACAACAGTAATTTCAGATAGTTTTGATTTAAATTCAGGCACGCAAAACATGAGATTTGTTTTTGATTCCGGTAGTATTAATATAAATAAATTAGGGGTCTATCATCCTAACACCACTGCTCAATTAAAATTGCTTTCACCAATTGGAGGAGAGAGCTGGAGAATAGGCACTACGCAGGAAATAAGATGGAACAGCACAAAAGTTTCTGATGTAAAAATTGGGTTATCTACAAATGGAGGTACAACATGGTCTTTTATTTCAGGCGCAACAACATCAGAATTTGGAGTGTACCGCTGGAAAGTTTCAGGAAGTGTTTCAGATAAGTGCCAGGTTCAAATTGTGGATAGTAAGGATTATAATGTTAAGGATATAAGTAAAAGCAATTTCAGTATAACTAATACAACAGAAGTAAATGATAAAGAAAATAAGATTAATGATTTTGTTTTAATGCAAAATTATCCAAACCCATTTAATCCAACTACAAAAATAAAGTATTCGATTCCATTTGTAGAGGCGGGACATGCTCTGTCTATACAACTAAAGGTATATAATATACTCGGAAATGAAATTGCTACATTGGTAAACGAAACAAAACCAGCGGGAGAATATGAATCCGAATTTAATGGCAGCAAATTTCCAAGCGGGATCTATTATTATAGGTTACAAGCCGGGGACTTTAGCCAAACAAAAAAGTTTGTGTTGTTGAAATAAAATTACATTTCAATCAATTGTTTATTATACAAAAAACCAACTTCTGAAAAAATCAATCGTGTTTGTATTATAGTTTACACAAATATTTATAATTTTATTTTTATATTTGTATGTAATTAGCCCTTCTTAAAATTTCTTTAAGCGGAGTTGCACTGTTTTGAAAATTTGGTCCGTAAAAAATCCTTTCAAAAAATTATCATTATATACAACTAGCTTATTTGAACGAGCTAGTATGACAGAGCATACCTTCATGATAATAATTGCAATTATTATCGGGGTAATGGGAGGCTTTTCTGCTATAGGGATTAGGGCGTTAATTAAAGAAATATCTTCAATCTCTTTTCACGGCACTTCTACAATCCTGCAAAATATAATGCATACACCATGGTACTGGGTTCTAATCGTTCCGGTCATAGGTGGATTAATTGTAGGGCCGATTATTTATTTTCTTGCCCCTGAGGCAAAAGGGCACGGTGTTCCTGAAGTAATGCAGGCAATTTTATTAAGGGGTGGAACCATCCGGCCGCGTGTTGCATTTATCAAAGCAATTGCTTCTGCTATTTCTATTGGTTCGGGAGGGTCGGTTGGAAGAGAAGGTCCTATTATTCAAATTGGTTCTAGTATCGGCTCTATGGTAGGGCAATTTTTAAGAGTACCAAGCAAGCGCTTAAAAACTTTAGTGGGATGCGGGTCGGCGGCAGGAATTGCGGCTGCTTTTAACGCTCCAATTGCGGGAGCTTTGTTTGCAGTTGAAATTATCTTAATGGATTTTACAGTTGCACAATTCTCTCCTATAGTTATTTCGTCTGTAATGGCAACAGTAATTTCACACAGTTTCGAAGGTGACTTTGCCGCATTTATTGTTCCGCGTTACCAGCTTGCTTCGCCGTATGAAATATTTTTTTATTTTGCTCTTGGAGCCTTATGCGGAATAGTTTCTTTTTTATTTATTAAGCTTCTTTACATGTTTGAGGATTTTTTTGATAATAGGTTAAAAATTCCTGAATACTGGAATCCTGCAATTGGTGGCCTTGGAATTGGTGCAATTGGATTAATTTTCCCCCAGGTAATGGGGGTTGGCTACGATTCAATAAATGATGCATTATACGGAAACATGGTATGGTACATTGCATTTATTTTAATCTTTGTCAAAATACTCGCAACCTCAATTACTCTTGGCTCTGGAGGTTCCGGGGGAATTTTTGCGCCTTCACTATTTATGGGTGCTATGCTAGGCTATTTTTTCGGTGCATTGGTTAATAATTTCTTTCCGGAAATGACTGCTGAGCCTGGAGCATATGCCCTGGTTGCAATGACCGGTTTGGTTGCGGGAACAACTCGTGCACCAATAACAGCTATTATAATAGTATTTGAATTAACAAATGATTATAGGATAGTTCTTCCTTTAATGATTACAGGAATTATAAGCACAATAATATCAACCAAGTTGTCGCGTGAATCAATCTATACTTTGAAATTAGTGCTTCGAAACATCGGTATTAAAGAAGGCTTTGAAACAAATTTAATGGAATCATTGTTCGCTAAAAATGTTTATCGAAAAGAATTTGACACTATTAGCGTCACTGATAATTTTAGCCAGGTTGTAAATGATGTTATTCATGGGCAGGGCCCCGATTTCCCTGTTGTTGATCCAAAAGGAAATTTAGCCGGAATGATATCTATGTATAATATAAAAGATTATCTGTTTGAAAAGGAATCTCTGCAGGATATTCTAATCGCCGGAGATATTTCGAACCAAAATTATGAGCCGGTACTAATTGATGAAAATTGTCAAAACGCATTAGACAAAATGCAGAAATATGATTTTGAAGGTTTACCGGTCATTGATTCTGTCGCTTCAAAAAAAGTAATCGGTATGATTTGGCGAAAAGATATTTTAGATGCTTATCAAAAAGAAACGGAAAGAAGAGAGATAACCGCAAGCCTTGCCAGCAGTATTAATATGAAAGATGAAACTACACAAGTTCATTTCATGGAGGGGTATTCAATTAGTGAAATTATAGCCCCCAAATCATTTAAAGGAAAATCTATAAAAGAGCTTAATATAAGACAAAGATTTGGCGTAGATGTACTTTCTATAAAAACAAAAGAAAAGTATGGAGAAAAAATTAACGCAATCCCAAGTCCGGATTACGTAATAAAATCAAAAGACAAATTAATTGTCGCCGGAGAAATAAAGAATATTAATTATTTAAAAAATGTTGATTAAGCAGAGTTTTTTTAGAAGGTTGAGAAAAAATAAGTCCTTCCCCAATGGATAGAACCTCATACAGCCGGATATAATAGTACTTCCCCGCTGGAAAAAGCGATTAACTCCAATAACGAATTTATTTTTGTCTTCCATTTAATAAATAAAGAAAGACAAATTATGATGAAGTCGTTAGTATTAGTAATATTATTGCTTTTTTCGTCATATTTAACAGCACAGATTCCCAGAGGAAATATTGAAGGAAAAGTAGTTGATGTTGAAACACAATCACCTTTACTCGGAGTAAATATTATAATTAAAGAAACAAATATTGGAACAACAACCGATGAAAATGGAGTATATAATTTCAAAAATCTAAAAGCAGGGACTTATATAATTTCTTTCAGCTATATTGGTTACGAAACTGCTACGAAAACGGATGTGATTGTAAAACCGGAAAGAACTATTTCGTTAAACGTAGAATTGAAAACTTCATCAATACAAATGGAAAATGTGGTCGTAAAAAGCGGCTACTTTAATGAACTGGAAAACAAACCCGTAAGCACGGTTAACTTTTCATCTGAAGAAATTAGACGTGCACCCGGTTCTACGGGGGATGTAAGTAGAATTTTATTCGGGTTGCCTTCGCTTGCAAAAGTTAATGACCAATATAATAGCTTAATTGTGCGGGGCGGCAGTCCTGTTGAAAACAGTTTTTATCTAGATAATATTGAAATCCCAAACATAAATCATTTTCCTGTTCAGGGTTCTTCTGATGGACCAATTGGATTGCTTAATGTAGATTTTATAGAGGATGTTAATTTTTACAGCGGCGGGTTTTCGCCAATATACGGAGACAAGTTGTCTTCTATTATGGAATTAAAATACAGGGAAGGAAATAAAGAAAAGATAGCTCCACAAGTAAATTTAAACCTTGCCGGCTTTGGCGGCTCAGTCGAAGGCCCTATAGGAAGCTGCGGTGACTACATGCTGTCAATTAATAAAAGTTATCTTGATTTAATTTTAAATGAAAAAGAAACAGGCGGAGCAATGCCAAGTTATGGAGATATTCAAGGAAAGCTTGTTTATAATATAAATGATAAAAATAAAATCAGCATTATTGATTTAACTTCAATCGACAACATTAATTTAAAATATGAAAATGCAATTGAAACAAATGTTACAAATGTATATGGCAAAACAAATGGACTGACAAATACAGCAGGAATTAATTGGCAATATATCTGGAATAATAACGGATATTCTAAAACTTCGTTATCACATACTTACACAAAATACAATCGTGAATATTATGAAACTAAATCAAGAAATCTTTTAACAAACAATGAATCCATTGAAAACACGATTAAGTTTAGAAACGTTAATTATTATAAACTTAATAGAATGAATAGCATGGAATTCGGAATTGAAGGAAGCGCAATTCTAAATAAATTCGATTATGTGTTTGAGCAATGGCAGGATAGTTACGGCAATATAACTCCACGGCTCAAGGTGAACAATAGAATGAATGGATATAAAGCCGGAATGTTTGGAGTTGAGCATTTACAATTAACGGATAAACTAAAAATTACATTAGGGGCAAGAGCAGATTGTTTTGATTTAACAGAGGCATTTAATATTTCTCCACGGGCTTCTGCTTCCTATGATATTGATGAAAAAACAACCTTCAGCGTAAGTGCAGGTATGTTTTACCAGGATATTCCCGCCTATATTATTTCTCAAAACAAAAAATTTAAAAAACTTAAAACACCGAAATCGCAACACTTCGTTTTAGGAGTAAGCAGAAATTTAAGTGAGTCAATAAGACTTTCTATCGAAGCGTATTATAAAAATTATGAAAATTTTCCGATTGACCCCGATCAGCCTAATTTGTTTTTGTTTGACCAGGTTTCAATTATGGGTTTATTCTTAAACCACGAAAATCTTATTGACAAAGGCAAAGCTTTTTCTAAAGGCATTGAAGTTTTGCTACAGAAAAAATTAGCAAAGGATTTCTATGGAATAGCCGCGGCATCAATCTCAAAAGCTCGTTATAAAGATTTGAATGGCAATTGGTACAATAGAATATATGATAATCAATTTAATTTTACCCTTGAAGGCGGCTATGTTCCAAACGATGAGTGGGAATTTAAGTTAAGATGGATTTATGCAGGCGGGGCACCTTACACTCCTTTTGATTATACAGCTTCAAAAGAAAGCGATAAAGGTATTTACGATTTGAACAAAACTAACAGCAAAAGACTTCCGGATTATCACTCGTTAAACATCCGAATCGATAAAAGATTTTATTTTCAAGCTTCTAATCTGATTGTTTATTTAAGTGTATGGAATGTATATGGAAGAAAAAACATTGCTCAATATGTTTGGAATGAAGTTAAGAATGAGCCAGATGAACAAGAGCAGTGGAGTACGTTGCCTGTTTTAGGACTCGAATTTGAATTTTAGTTTGTAATAATTTCCTTATTTCTTCCGCTCTTTCCCTTTTGTTAAATGGACTGGGCGGAAGGAAATAAATAAATTAAAACTTAATCCCCTCTCATAAATTAAATATAACGTGCATCGATGTCCAAACTGCTTGAGCTGTATTATTATATTGTGCCGGAAGAAATTTCAATCTTTTAGTGTAGTTAATTGTTGCAGTATCAAGAACATCATATCCTGATGATTTTTCTAATTTAACGGCAGAAACATCACCATTTGTATCTACTAATATTTTTAGAAATACATCTCCATGAATATTCTTCTTGATTGCTTCTTCAGGATAATCAAGAGCAAATTTTGAAAGCAGGGTTGCCTTTAATAGCCTGTCTTCATTAGGAGTTAAATCTTCTTTAATAATAGGTTTTGGGGGAACAGTTTTAATTTCGGGGCGAGGAGTTTTTTCTTCAAAAATTACAGCAGTGTTTTTATTGAACTTTTTAAATGATAATCCGTTTTGATTCAATAAATATTTAATTGCTGTTTCGGCAGTTGCTTTTATACTACATTTATCAATTACTCTTTTAGCTAAGTCATCATTATATATCAAATTTAAATTTGTCTGTTCTCGAATATCACTTAATGCATAACGGAGAGGTTTTTCTTTTATGTTAAGAAAAACCTCTTTTCTCCAGGCATCTTGCGAATAACTATAATTTGGCAATAAGATTAATGCATATAAAAGTAAAACTATTTTTGAAAAATATTTCAACTTAAAACACCATTGAAAGCTCTTTATTTTCAGTTACATTTTTCAACTGAAGTTCTTTCAAATTAATATCAGGATAATTTACCTCTATAAACTTTTCTATCTTTTGAATAAGTACAGCATTATTCTCATTGGCTGCTATATTAAATTCGGCCGGTTGATTTAAATACTGCACATTTTGTTTTAGAGCAGTTTTCATTTTTTCTTTTACTATATTAAGACTATCAAAATCTTTAAACCTATTCATAAAATCGTGATATAATAAAAACGTCAATGGATGAAATTGAGTTAATGGTGACCATTCTTCCTTAATGCCTGGCTGCACAACGGCATACAAATATTCATTTAATAATTGCCCGTCTTTTACATTTTTAATACAATCATTATGAATAGCCAATACTTGCCTTTCTAAATTTTGTCTCTTATTCTTTCCCGATATAAAAATTTCCGAATAAAGATTTTTAACTTCTTCAATTTTATTAATGATCGTTGTTTGATCATCTGTTAAATTAAATTTCACATTCCACCGCATTGATGAAGTGATTGAAGTTCCATTTTCTTTGGCAGGGTAAAATTCAAGCTGTCTGCAAAAATTTTCTGCAGCCAAATCCAAAGCGGTTGAACCTGAAGATTTAAAGATTTTGGTTTGCCCCACGCTTCCTTCTTTTGTGACAATAAATATTACAGAGACATTTCCCTCGGTGTTACTTTTTTGAGCTTCAATTGGGTAGATAAGCGGCGGTTCATTTTTCACAACAGGTTTTGTAATATTATTGTCTGCGGTTTGTTTAAGGACAGAACAACCGGTAAACAATAAAAGGATAGGTATAAATATTTTTAATATAGTTTTCATGATAAACCTCCGGTTAATATTGGAAATATTTTCAATTTTTAATGCTATAATTCGCGTTGTTTTTTGTATAGTTAAGATTTAGTGCTAAACATATTTTTGTAAGGACGCTATCAAGTTTTTCATTATCAAAAACTCCGGTCAATCTTAACCGGGTAATATCATTGTTTGCCAAATTAACTTTTACATTATAGTAACGCTCCAAGTCTTTGACTATTTCAGATAAAGGGGTGCTATCAAAAACTAATTTTCCATTCATCCAGCCTAACATAAAATCAGCATCAACCTTAGATGGCTTTGTGGGAGCATTTTTTTCAACAATCTTGCTTAGCTCATCTTTTGTTAAATAAACCTTCTTGGTTGTATCAATATTTTCCGCAAGGCTAACTTTTCCTTGTTTTACTATAACTCTTGTCTCTTTGCCTCTTGACCAAACATTAAATTTTGTTCCCACAACTTTGGTTATTGCATTATTAGTATAAATAATAAATGGGCGTCCGTCTTTTTTCACAGAGAAAAATGCCTCACCTTTTAACTGGATTACTCTTTTATCTCCTGAAAAATTTTTGTCAAACTGAATTTGACTGTCATTATTTAAGTTAACTATTGAACCATCGGCAAGATGGACCTCTAAACGCTGTCCGTTTTTTGTTGAAACGGTTTTTAGAACTTTTTCTGTTTCTTTATTGTTGAATAAAAGAACTGATGAAACAACAAGTAATAAAACTAATCCGATTGCCCATATTGGCTTAAACTTAGGTGCAAATAATGAAGTAATATTATTTTTAATAGAAGGTTTTATATTTACATTCGTTTCAACTTTATTTAAAATATTATTTTTAAGACTTATCCATTCTTCTTCTAAATTTATATCTTGGGCCATGTCTTTAGGCTCAGCGGCGGACCAAATATTTTTTAATTCTTCATATAAAAGTTTGTTTTGTTCAGACTCACTCAGCCAATTGTTTAATACCTCTTTTTCGTTTTCCTTGATGTTATTAGTAAAATCTTTTATACAAAGATTTTCATAGAATTGTTTTTTCATTATTTAAATTATCCTTTTTCGGTTTCTATATAATAATACAACTGAAATGAAAAATACCCTACTGAGATTTTTCAGTTTGATAAAACTTTACGCAAAATATTAAATGCTTTTGTCATTCTTTTTTCAACCGCTTTAACTGATATTTCACAAATTTCAGCTATTTCCGGGTATTTATACCCCTCTATTTTACTGAGCATAAATACTGTTTTTAATTTTTCGGGAAGTTCTTCGATGCAGGTGAAAAGATCGATTTGATTTTCCAAATTAGAAATGCTTGATTTTTCTTTTGTAGAAATTGATTCATCGAGAGTTAGGTTTTGTGAAGAAGAATGTTTTTTATTATTGATAATTTGATTTACTGCGGATTTATAAAGATACGATTTAATAGATTTTTCTGGATCTAAATTGTCCCTGGAAATCCAGAGTCTTGTAAATATTTCCTGGACTAAGTCTTTGGATACTTCGAAGTTTCTAATTCTATAAAAACAAAAATTGACTAATGCATTATAATATTTAGTGAAAAGCAGTTTAAATGCACTATCACTGCTTTCCTTAATTTTTTGAACAATTTCTTTATCACTATATAAATTAGTGATATCATCTGAAGGCATTTGCTTTGTCCCTACAGAAGTGAGTTATTAATGTAAATATAATTCTTAAATAATAAATAGTGAATAAAAAGAACATAGATTAAAGAGAAATATCTTTGAACAAATTTTCGAGTTAGGGAATAACTAAATCAAAGTAATGTTAAACTTAGGAATTTTCTTCTCTATACTGTGCCGGAGTTTGATTGGAGAATTTTTTAAATGCAGAATAAAAAGCTGACTTCGAACTGAACCCGGCATCATAACCTAAAGCCAGAATACTAAAGCTCATATCTTTATCCTCTTTAATTAATCTTTTTACTTCTTCAACTCTATACTTATTAACGAAGTCATAAAAATTTTGATTCAATTTAGTATTAATAATTTCGGATAAGTTATGGGTGGAAATCCCTATCATAGTAGATAAATCCGAAAGATTAATTTTATTATTTAAATAAGGTTTTTCTTTCTCCATTAGTTCTAAAAGCTTTTTCAAGTGTTCTTCTGCGGCATCTTTTGTTAAGCCGGATTTTTTATATGATATTTCTTTTAGTTCTTCTGTTGTTGAGATATTGTTTTTAAATGGTTCATCTACAATAAACTGTACCTCTTGTCTTTGCAGACTTTTATAAGCTAAAACAAAAATAAAAATCGAAATACCAACATAATTAATTACATCAGCCCTTAAATTGGGCAATTGGAATGCAGAAATTAAATCAACGTTAATTGCCAATACCCAGAGGACAATAGCATATATAACTAAATTCCTTATCCAGTTGAAATTTATTTTTTCAACATACGAAAAAGATAATTTCAATTTTTGGTTGTATGTTTTTGTTTCCTTTAAAAGAAGAAACAAATAAACTCCGGATTGAATCATAGTAAAAATTCCCCAGGCTTTAATATGCCATGGAAAGGGGTTATAAGCATAAAAAATATTTAATTGATAAGTGGAACTTTTAAAGTAAAAAAAGAAAAGTCCATATATCTGTGCCAATCCAAAAGGGAGAAAATGAAGAAGATATTTCCATTTAAATTTATTCTTTTGCCTTGAAATCAAATAAACAAATAGATAAATAGCAGGGCCGTAAACAAGAGGTAAAGATTGGGTTAACCCGATGATTGGCGGGAAGAATCTCAAATAATCATCTATTGCAAATGCGGCAGTAATTAAATCAATTATAAACAGAATCATTGTTATTGCAAGAAGTTTATTGGCGAGCCTGTTTTCTTTTTTCTTGAAGAGAAATATTGAAAGAAAAATTGCTTGTCCCGCACCAAGAATAAAAATATATTCTATTATTATTTTGAAAGGCATTTAAGAATATTTTTAGTAAAATAATGATTAAAATTACGGATTATATTTTATGAGTTCCAAAGACAAAAAAATATTAGCTAACAATTATAAATTCTAGGAATTAACAATGAATGATAAATTTAAAGCCTTAGTAGTTAGTGAAAAAGGAGGAAAATTTGTAAGAAGAATCGAAGAAAAAAATATTAATGGCTTTCATAAAAATGAAGTTTTAATTAATGTTAAATATTCTTCCTTAAATTATAAAGATGCTTTATCAGCAACCGGAAACAAAGGTGTAACTCGAAAATATCCTCACATACCAGGAATAGATGCTGCGGGAATAGTTGTTTCCTCATCTAACATAAGGTATAAAGAAGGCGATGAAGTAATTGTAACTGGATTTGACCTTGGAATGAATACGTCCGGAGGGTTTGGGCAATATATTAGCGTTCCCACGGAATGGGTTGTTGAAAAGCCTAAAAATCTTACAATGAAAGAAAGCATGGTTTATGGAACTGCCGGATTTACAGCCGCATTATCTATATACAGAATGGAAGATAATGGTTTAACTCCTTCAGATAATGAAGTGCTTGTAACAGGCGCAAGTGGTGGGGTCGGTTCAATGGCGATAGCAATACTATCTAAGGCGGGCTATAGTATTACTGCATTAACCGGCAAATTAGATAAAGAAAATTATTTCAAAAAAATTGGTGCAAAAAAAATACTTGATAGGAATTCATTCAATGAATTACCCGACAAAGCTTTATTGAAAACTCAATGGAACGGTGTTGTAGATACGGTTGGAGGAGAAATTCTTTCGCATGCGATTAAATCAATAAAACTGTGGGGGAGTGTTGCTGTTTGTGGTAATGCTGCTTCACCTAATTTGGAATTAACAGTTTATCCATTAATTTTGCGCGGCGTAAATTTGCTTGGGATTGATTCGGCAAACTGCCCAACTGATTTAAGAAATAAAATCTGGCAAAAAATCTCTAATGAGTGGAAGCTGCATAATCTTGATGAATTTTATGAAGAAGTTTCTTTGGAAGAATTATCGGATAAAATAGATTTAATTCTTAAAGGACAAATTACAGGAAGAGTTTTAGTTAACTTAGAAAAATAAAAATGATATCAGTTTCTAAACGTACATTAAATATTATTGCTGCAACAATTTGGTTTATTGGGGCAACTATTTTGTTGATAAAAAGCATTGCCCTTATGCAAAGAGCAGAGGCAATAAAGCCCGATAAATTATGGATATTCATTCCGATTTTATTAAGCCTTGTCTTTGGAAGTATTAAAGCAAAATTTGTTATAAGAAAAAGCTGCAATAGAAATTTAAAAAGAATTGCTTCTTTAAATGAACCGAAGCTTTATCAGTTTTATTCTCCTGCATTTTTTCTTCTTGTTCTTATAATGATTGCTGCCGGGGTAACTTTGGGCAGGTTTGCAAATAATAATTTTGCTTTTTTAATCAGCACGGCAACTTTGGATTTAAGCATTGCTTTTGCATTGTTTGGCGGAGTGTATTTTTATTGGCAGCAAAAAGCTTTTGCAAGAGAAACCGGTTCCTAAAAAGGAAACTCCTCCTTGAAGTCAATCTTTTCTTTTAATTTTTCCTCGGGCAATTTTTGTGCAGTTAGATGGATTGGATTTCCCTCAATATAAATTGCTTTATATGGTTTTGTTGGACAGGCGTATTCACACGCTCCACAGCCGACACAATATTCGTTTTTAACTTCCGGTAAATGTAAATTGTTATAAGGCACCATTTTCACGGCTTTCGTTGGGCAATGTTCTGAACATGCTCCGCATTCTGTTTTCTCTATCTCGACGATACAATTTTCTTTAACGAAATGTGCTTTGCCTAATTGCAGCGTTTTCTTTTCTTCTTGTACGACTGGTAAAATTGCACCGCTTGGGCAAATATCGCTGCATATTGTGCAGTCAAAATTGCAGAATGAAGTTTTGTAATCCATATAAGGCTGAAGTATTCCTAAAAAACCGTATTCTAAAAAAGAGGGCTGTAAAACTTGTGTGGGACAGGAACTGACACAAAGATGGCATGCTGTGCATGAGCTTGTAAAATTATCCAAGCTTTTTGAACCTGGAGGAGTAACGGTATATTTTTTTATGATTGGAGTTTTGTTTTCTTTCTTTGGAATAATTTTAACTTGTGCAGAAGTAAAACCCGCCAATCCTAAAACGTAAAAGAAGGTTTTTGATAAAACCTCTCTTCGTTTTACGTCTGTTTTTTCAAATTCAATTTTTTCTTTTTTTGAATATGATTTAGAGTAAGTTATTCCACCTGATGGACAAACACTTATACAATTATAACAAGCCACACATCTCGAAAAATCTATGTTCTTGTTTGATTTATCTATGCAGCCGGATTTGCAGGAACGTGTACATAAATTACAAGAATTACATTTTTCCTGGTCAATTGAAATCTTGTAAATAGAAAATTTTGAAATTAATCCTAAGCAGAGTTCCAACAGGGCAAACTGTATTACAGAATAATCTTCCTTTTTTAAAAGACATTATCCCAACTAATAATAAAACGAATAAAGAAAATCCAGCAGCAAAAAAGCTAAATTCTTTTATTTCGATAGGATATAAAAAATATATATTGAATTTTTCAAAAGTGAATGCAAAGAAGTTGTTGATTAATAAAATTAATGGTTGAAATAAATTTGCAAGGATTCTCCCAAAGTTGCTGTAAGGATCAAGCAAATTTATTGCAATTAAACTGCTTGATAAGAATGAGATTGTTGCGAGAGCTAAAAATGAATATTTAAGCGCTCTGTAATCTTTTAATAAGCGAAAATATTTTTTCTTGTTTAGTCTTTTTGAGAACCGTGATATAAAATCCTGCAAAATTCCTAATGGACAAACTGTTGAGCAATAAACTCTTCCGTAAAGTAATGTGAGAACAATAATAAAAATAAAACCGGCAGCACTAATGCTGTAGACATTGATAAATTTTAAAAGCGAAGGGATGAATTGAAAAAATAATATATACTTATCCGATACCGAAGGAATTAAGCTTTTAAAATCTAAAAACAGAAAAGTAACAGCGAAAAAGAAAAGTAAGGAAATGTAAATTCTTAACTTACGTAAATATATCAACTTCATTATCACATTATAATTCTATTTATCTTCAGCTTGCTTAAATCTTTTGTTCCTACTTTTAATTCGTCGGCAAATTTAATGTATGGAATATCGTCTGGATCTCTGCCAAACAGCTTTGCTGCAGCAGCATCTGCAGCAACTATATCCCTTGAAATTATCTGAGATTTCATGGTAATAACATCTTCTTTAGAAACTCCTCGAGGCCCATTTCGCTTCATTACATAATAAGCATCAACTATATTTAAATCAGGTTTCCGGTATAATGAATAATCTGCAATACATTGATGAAGATTATTTTGGTGCCAGAAACCGCGGTCCCAAACAACCCCCATTAAATTTTTCATGGAAATTGTTAAGCCTGCTGAACCGTGACTTTTTAATACCGGAACATTAATAAAAACATCCGATTCAAGAATTAGCTCATGCACTTTTGCATTTGAAAGTTTTTTTGTTCCTTTTATAGTTACATCCTGATAATATCCTTCACTTGCGCCGGAAACAATTTTCCCACCGGCATCTTTTACGGCACTTTCAATACCGCTGTTGGAATAACATCTGTTCCAGTTGTCGCAGGTATGATCAAACACATAAACATCTTTTGCCCCAGCATCAAGGCAGTGTTTAACTATTCTTTTTACTAAAAGAGGATTAGTATTTCCGGCTCTTTCCGGTGAAACATCCCAGCCGATGTTTGGCTTAACTACTACAGTCTGTCCTTTCTTAATAAAAGATTTCATTCCACCAAGACTGCTGATTGCTTTATCAAACATTGCATCAGGTTCACCGCCTTTAATTGCTACAAGGTCGTAAGCGGCTGAGGATAAATTTTTCTTTGATAATAAATTTGAATAGCTTGCAAAAGTAGGCACAGCAGTGCTGGCTATAATTCCAGCCTGTACGCTTTTTTTAATAAATTCTCTCCTATCCATAATAGTCCCCGCATTTATTTGATCGTAAGTTAATATTATTAGTTTAAAAATTAAATAGGGAGAAAAATTAATATGTAATAATTTGTCAAAAATATATTGTAAAAAGCTACTCTTTAAGTTAACATTGAAATTATAGAGGAAAAAAGAGAGATTATTAAATGGCTCAACAAGGCGTTAAAATTCAGAAAAAATATTTTGAAACTTAATTTGCTTAAAAGAACCTATTGACTTATGAAACCAATATAATTTATTTGCATCTTAACTGATACAAATTTTCATGAATTATTAATGGTTATAAAAATGAGTTATTATTTTAGTAAAACTATAAACAGTGGTTTTGATGAAGCCGTTCAAAAAGTAACAGAGGCATTAAAAGTAGAGGGTTTTGGGGTTCTAACCGAAATTGATGTTAAAGCCACATTAAAGAAAAAGCTGGACGTAGATTTTAAGAATTATAAAATTCTTGGTGCATGTAACCCTCCTTTTGCTTACAAAGCTCTTCAAGCTGAAGATAAAATCGGAACAATGCTGCCATGTAATGTAACTGTAATTGAACAGGCGGATGGAAAAATTGAAGTTGCAGCAGTCGATCCTATTTCATCTATGCAGGCAGTACAGAATGAATCCCTGGGCGGAATTGCATCTGAAGTTCAAAGTAAATTAAAGAAAGTTATAGATAGCCTTTAATTATAAAGGCTGTCTATATTTCAATTTTCTTTAATAACAATTAATAGGATAGTACTTATCCTTGAAATATTTTCCTCATCTCTATTTCTATATCAGTTTGCTGATTTTTTCCCTATATTCAACCTGAAATCAATGTTTTTAACCATATAAGTATGATATAAAACAAAGGTTTGTATTTATAATTTAACAAATTTTGTTACCAGATTTTTAAATTTTAATACTTAATTGCAATTGTTAGAAACCAGAATAAATAAGATGGAGATATTTTCGGGATTAACCAATATCGAAACGGTAAGCAGTTTAAAAGTCTTCGTTAATAAAAACCTTCAGATAATATACAGCCCTGGAATGAAAGTTTACAAAGACAAAATTGAAAGCATCAGCTTTTCAGTTCCGTTGGTAGATAGGGCCGCTGAATCTGCTGGCGTAATTCAGTGGATTAACTTTAAAAGTAATTTTGTTAAAACACTTGAAGACCAAACATTCTGCCAGCTTATAGTAGAAGTCTCCAATTATCCAGATAAAATCAAACTTAGAGAAGGCAGCGGTAAAAAAATTTTAATGTATCCTTTCAGCTCTTACATGGTACATATTGGGGCTGGATGGACAATTGAAAAAATAGAGCTGTATCAAAAAACAGATAATTGGATTTCATTTAAGCAGGTATATGATTATGCGATTGTGTTTTATCTTCCCGGAAAAAGAGAATTCTGTATTCATACTGACGAAAAAGAAAAAGATATTTTGTTTTTAAGAAGCGATGAAAATATTATTGAGAAAATAAAAGCGAATGGTACCATCAGTCATTCATTATCTAATGTTTAGTAAACATTACTAAGCAATTAAAAATTGGAAACGATTTTTCAAATTAAACTGCACATTAATTATTAAATATAAATATTGAATCTTATATTTGTAATTATCCAACAAGCAAAAAATTATTATGAATTCAAAAACCGGAATTTTATTAATTCAGCTTGGAACACCTGACAGCCCGTCAGTTTCTGATGTTCGAAGATATTTATTTGAATTTTTAAATGATCCAAGAGTAATTGACATTCCATGGCTGGCAAGAAAGATTTTAGTAAACTTAATTATCGTTCCTTTCCGTGCGCCTAAATCAGCAAAAATTTATAAAGAACTTTGGACAGAAAAAGGATCGCCTCTTTTAATATATAGCGAGAGCGTTAGAGAAAAGCTTGACAAAGAATTGGGTGAAGAGTTTGATGTTCATCTCGCTATGCGCTATCAAAATCCAAGTATGGATAAAGTAATTGAAGAGATGAGAATGAAAAGTTATAAGAAAATAATCATCTTTCCGATGTTTCCTCAGTACGCTTCTTCAAGTTCGGGTTCGGCAATCGATAAAGCAATGAAACTGATTAGAAAATGGTGGGTAATTCCTGAAATAAAAATTATCAGCCAATTTTTTGAAGATGAAGGTTTTATAAATACAATTCTTGAAAGAGCAAAAAAATATAATATAAACGACTATGATCATGTTTTATTTAGTTATCATGGTTTGCCCGAAAGACAAGTGGATAAAGTTTATGTCGATGGCAAGCCTTGTTCAGATCATAAATGCGAAGATGAAGTAAACGATGATAATTTTTATTGCTATAAAGCCGAGTGCTATGCTACAACTAGAATTATAGCCGACAAACTTGGTATTCCCAAAGATAAATATACAGTATGTTTTCAATCTCGATTAGATAAAAAGTGGCTTACTCCATTTTCAGATGTTGTTGTAAAAGAACAAGCAAAAAAAGGAGCAAAAAAATTATTGGTATTCAGTCCGGCGTTTGTGGCAGATTGCCTGGAAACAGTAATTGAAATAGGAAGTGAATATCAGCAAATATTTAAAGAGCATGGCGGAGAAAAAGTACAATTGGTAGAAAGCTTAAATGACCATCCTATGTGGATAGAAGCATTAAAGAAATTAATTTTGAAACAAGCCTAACAAACTTAACACGCCGCTCAATACTAGTTTTGTTAAATTGCTTTTGCTTGTTAGAAATAAGAAGGTTGATAAATTTAATTTTGACTTTGAACAAATGTAAACGTCGCTCCAGATAGGATTAAATTTATTTTTAAATTTGAATAAACCGGAATAATTGTAAGCAAACTTTAACCGCCTTCCCAAGAAATTAACCAAATACTCACGCGAAATTTTATGGGAAGGATTTATAATAAAAGGGACGTCACCCAAGCTCCAATATTTAAATCCTTCTTCTTTAAGTTTGTTGAAAACTGAAAAGATCAACGCATCCATTACACCATTGGGGGCGGTTTTAATACGGAGCAAAAGTTCGCTTCTTACAAATGTTTCATCTAATTGAGAAACTAAAATTGCGGCCAGCCATTCATTATTTCTTCTATAGATAAAAAGGCGGTTGTTGACTTTAAATGTATCGTTAAAAAAATATTTTATCTGCGGTTTGTTGCCGTGAGTACATTCCATTTTGAATTTTTCAAGCCGTTGTTTTGTCCCTTCCGAAAAACTAATCTCTTCAATAACTCCATGCCTTGAGCCGGCTCGAATAACATCACGTAAAGATTTTTTGCGGAAGTGCTCTTCTTCCAAATCTAAAATTGCTTCTTTCCCAAATCTTAGAGCGTCAAATTTTTTCTGCTTTAATGAAGAAGCCATTTCTTTATTGCAGCTGGTTATAAAAATTTTTTTATGTTCTAAATTATCTAATCCTCCAACTGATTTGGGATGATTTATCCAGATAAATTTGTTTTCTTTTTGCGAATGAAAAAGTGAATTGGGAAAAGAACTTTCTTCAATAAAGGATTTAAATGGTAAGTTGATAATTTTATTTAGCAGCAAAACACATTTCTTTTTTTTATTTAAAATAAAAGAGGAGTCAAGACTGACTCCCTGTACATTTAAACTAAAGTTTAACAGTTAGTTGCTTTATAGATTTAGACGTTTCATTGAAGCGTCTAACCAAATAAATATAGTTTCACGTTAGGTAAATCACACAAATGATTTACTTACTTTAGCAGAACGAATTTATTTGTCTTGTTAAATTCGCCTGCTTTTAATGTGTAAAAATAAATACCGCTTGATAAACCGCCTGTGACTGAAGTTGCATCAAAGTTTGCTTTATAGCTGCCTGCTTTTTCAAAATGATTAACAAGTGTTGCAACTTCCTGGCCGATTATATTATAAATTTTAAGTGAAACAAAACCATCTTTGGGAATTTGATACTGAATTGTCGTGCTTGGGTTAAACGGATTCGGATAATTTTGGTACAACTTATAATCATTAATAACAGTAGATTTCTTATCTTTTACGCCGGTAACCTGATTATAATTGTACACTTGGATACCATCTAAGTTTATTGATCCGGTTAAGCTTCCTGCCGGGTAATTTGTAACAGAACTTTTATTTTTAATAGTAATTCCGCTTAAAAATATTTCTCCAGATAAATTAATCGAATCAAAAGGAATATCTATAAACCTCCACCCGGTCCATGACAACGTATCCGAATTTATTATGCTTGTCTTGTTTGAGGCATTTTCAAATTTAAAGCTAATTTGATTGTAACTTAAATCTCCGTAAATCCAGATCCCAAACTTAGAAGCTGAATCAGTTCCTAATGAAATGTAAGGAGAGGGCTCTAATAAACAAATTCCCCCTGTGTCGCTAAAGGCATAATTTAATTGGCCCGAACCATTTCCTACGGTTTTTATTCCTGATAAATATTCAAATGAAGTTAAGCTTGTATCCAGATCAGACGAATTAGAATTTTGTTTAGGCTGAATCCAATTATCAACATTCACAAAACTATCAACAATTGCACCTTCTTCAAAATTATTTGCAGCAGTAGTAAAATTAATAACAGTGTCAGACGCTAAACTATTGTTATTAACTGTTTCAATTCCGCTTTTAAGAATAATTTTATAAGCAGCGGAGTAATCAAGAACTTTTTTGAGTTCAAATGAAATAAATCCTCTATTATCTATTTCTGCATAGAAAGCATTTTTATAACCTATGCTGTTCCCTGCCGAATCTCGAATTTCAACTTTTCCCCCCAACGTCTTTCTGTCAATTAACGGAATATTAAAGTTAACCATAATTTTTACAGTTGGGCTTATGTCTTTTTGATTATTACTTGGGTAAGAATCGGCAATTTTGACTTCTAATTTTGGTTTTGTAGCAAAATCGAATGAATAAGATGAAACAATCGGTTTCTTTAATACACTTAAGGCATTAGTGTCTAGCGTAACTTTATATGTGGTGGCGGGTTGATAAAAATCTGTAGGAGTGAAGATCATAGTTTGATTTTTATCTTCCCAGGTAAAACTGCCGTTAATTTCGGGACTAATTGAAAATGCATTTTCACTTTCAGTTTCCGACATTGGCTGATCAAAGGTTATCTCAATTGAAGAGTTTGCCCAAATGCTGTCATTACTGCTTGCGGGTAAATGGCCTGTTGCCGAAGGTGTTGTCGCTCCGGCAGTAATTAAATCAAAATAATGTGACCAATTCCAGTATTTGCCAGGATCAGTATGCGAATTATCTAATGGGTCTACTTTATACTGAGGATATTTATGATTCCATGAATTGTTAATCCAGTTGACCCACCAGGTTTTTAAGTGCTGGTAATGGCCGATTATTCTGAAAGTATCTACAGGGATACCATAGGTATCAACAAAATGCCTGAACAAAGCAGCAGATGATTGATACATTGCTTCGGTAAAATATGCAGGATTTGAAACGTAACCTTCATGCTCTACACCTAACATTACATTATTCCATGAGCGCGCATGCCAGGCTCTATCTTTTTCTCTAACTAGTTGCTTAATGAACCCGTCTGAGCTTCTAATAATATAATGAGAGCTTGCTTGTGAAGCGGAGTTTTGCAGCCATGAGACTGATGAAGCAAATGGTCCTTCAGTGTCATGCACAACTAAAAATTTTTGAACGATTGCATTAGGGTTAAAATTTTTAAGGCTGGGTCCCAGACTGCTGGGGGATAATCAGCCGATTGTACTTCTAATAGAGATTGATTTGACAAAGATTTTTCTATCTCTTGTAATTTATTTTTGGGATTAACCCTCTCACTGAATTGTGACATGTCAACTTCTTTATTGCTATTAATTGTAACGCCATTTATTTTTGTCCCTTCATTTAATACTTTGAAGACATCAAATGAATAAAGAGGCTTAACATCTTTCTGTGGAATTCCGGAATATTTTTCAAGAACCGGCCGCCATGAAGAAAGATTATTTCTGTCAATAATATTCAACTCATATGCATACTTTGATAATAGGGCGGCAGCAGCTTTTATATTTAGGCTTGCGCTATTTTTTACTTCACCCACTGTAGCACCTATAAGTTTCGCTCCGTCAACTAATGAATGGCCAAACCAATTATCATCTCTTAATCCCATTATTCCGTAAGCTTTGGGCATGCCCATACAGTTAGCATCGTCATTTTCTTTGGGAATAATTTGCATCATCCTTGTTTCCGCATAAGCTACTGATTTTAAAATATCAACTGGGACATCGTAAATTTGAGCAGAACTAGTAAATGCATCATTTAATTGGATAGAGGACTGAGAATTATTCTTGCTTGATTGAGCTTGTAATGAAAGGCTTACTGAAAAGATTAAAAGCAGAGTAATTGGTAAATAGAACTTCATGAATTTCCTATATGTTTTTTACAATATTTTCTAAAAAAGAATAAATAAAATAAAACATCTATTGACCTTATACAATTCCTAAATATTGCCTGTTTTCTAGTTTTTGTTTGATTTTTAAACTCGTATATGTAATGTTTAAATAAATCTTCCAGATAAATATTAATATATTCCTTTAACTGTATATTTTTAAAATAAATGATAAAAAAATGAATCAAATTTTAATAAAGCCTGAAGTTGAACAAAAAACTATCTGGTATATAAAGTGGTGGATTGTTTTTATTCCTTGTGCCGTGCTTTTAACATTATTATTAGCCGCAGTTAGATATCCTGAATCAGTTGCAATTTTAACAACGCTTATAATGTTTTTGATAGCCGCACTTATTGTTTTATTCTGGATTCCATCATTTCACAAGTCACTGCTATATGAGATAAATGACGATTCGATAGTTTTATTAAAGGGGGTTTTCTGGAAAATAAAATTAGCAATTCCTTTTTCTAAAATTGCTAATGTAAAAATTAAGCAAGGCCCGCTGCAGAAATTATTTAAAATAGCAACCGTAAATATTATTGCCGCAGAAGATGAAGAGCGCAGGTGGTCATATCCCGATATCCAGTTTGTAGATATTAAATTGGCGGAAGAAACCGGTGATGAGATTTTAAAAAGGATAAAAGTCTTTAAAGCAAATCAAAAGGCAGAGCCTCAATCAAACGAAGCAGAATTGTCCGATAAAGAAAAGATTAAATACCTTATGGAAGAGTTAGAATCGATTAAAAAAGAATTGAAGTACAAACAATAAAAAAGCAAGAGTTAACATTAGGTTTTTCAAACGTCATGCTGAACTAGTTTCAGCATCTTTCATTTTCTAAAAAATGTATGCACAAAAATAATTTTGGAATGACAGAATCAATCTTTTATATTGATTGTGTAGCTTGACTTGTTTAGTTCAATTTGTCTATTGATTAAGTAAAAATATTTTTTCATTTCCATCACCCTCTCTTTCACAATTGCAGTTCTATTATAGTGGATTATGTAAAGAATCGATTTATAAAATTAATATAAGGAGGCGCCATGGCACTTGTAAGTTTTTCTAATAGTTTGATGGACGAATACAAAAATTTATTTAATACCTGTGTATTCGATTCTAATAGAACTGCATTGGTTGAAAAGATTGTTAACAAAATGCTTTCAAATAAATCCCGCTATGATACTGTTGCTAAGAAGCTGAAGATACCGTGGTTTTTTATTGCTGCAATTCACCAAATGGAAGCATCAATGAATTTTAATTGTCATTTGCATAATGGTGATCCACTCACCGCAAGGACTGTTCATGTTCCGGCAGGCAGGCCTAAAACCGGGAATCCTCCTTTTACCTGGGAAGACAGCGCCACAGATGCATTAACAATGATGAAAATTGATCAATGGAATGATTGGAGTTTACCCGGCACTTTGTATAAACTTGAAGGATATAACGGCTGGGGTTACAGGATGAAACATCCACAGGTTTACTCGCCGTACCTTTGGGGATTTTCAAACCACTATCAAAAAGGAAAATATATTGCCGACGGCACCTGGTCTGATACGGCAGTTTCGCAGCAGTGCGGTGCAGCAGTTTTGTTAAGAAGATTGTCGGAGAAAAATGAAATTTCATTTACGGGTGAGCCGGTAATAAACCACGAAACTGATATCGCAAAACCGCTACTTAGATATTCGAAAACTAAAATTAATTATGCAACAGAACTGCAAAACTTTTTAAATACATTCCCGGGGATTTATGTAAAACCTGATGGTTGTCCGGGTGATAAAACTTCCGAAGCATTTAAGAAAGTTACCGGTTATTATTTAGCAGGGGATGAAAGGGCGGGGTAAAGATATACAAAACATAAATTAAAGAGAATTAAATTTATGAAAACCTTCAAAGTAAATCTAACCAGAGTTTATTCAGTTACTATTGATGCCGAAGATGAAACTTCTGTAAAACAGCTCGCTGAATTTTTCATTGGTGATCCAAAAGATGAATCAACTGTAAAAGATAAAATGAATTATAACTTCAATATAAAAGAAATTAAAATGTTGATGAACGAAGCGTTAGAAATTGAAGAAGTTTCTATTTAATATTTTATAGTTCAAGAAACCATTTATAGAGACGCCTCGATGAGGCGTCTCTATATTGACTCCCGATAAAAAATAAATCCATAAAAAACGACTTTACAATTAGAGGCTGTCTCAAAACTGTCATTCCGAATTTATTTCGGAATCTATTATTTCGATTTTGAAATGAAATTAGAACCTGAAACAAGTTCAGGTTGACAAAATTTGACTTTTGAGACAGCCTCTCTACATCAGAACTCTAGAAAGGTTCTACTTGACTATTTGATATTAAAGTGATATCATTACGATAGCATTAACATTATTAAAGGGAAAAAATGGAAAAAATATCAGAAAAACAGGCAGCTAAAATTAATGGTTTTATAATACTATTAATTTCACTTCTTTTATTGGTGTTTGAAGTCTATCTATTTATAAGCGGAATTCGGGCACAAGATCCACAATTTTTGTGGATATTTATTCCGGTGCTGCTAGGATTACTTTTACTAAATAGCGGATTTATTATAGTCCAACCCAACGATTCAAGGGTGTTGATACTATTTGGTAAATATACCGGGACTGTCCGGCATTCAGGTTTTTGGTGGGTCAATCCTTTTACAATAAAGAAAAGAATTACTCTGCGAATTAGAAATTTCAGCAGTGAAAAAATTAAAGTTAATGATTTAAATGGAAACCCTATTGAAATTGGAGCAGTTATAGTTTGGAGAGTTGGAGATTCTGCAAAAGCTGTTTTTGATGTTGAAAACTACGAACAGTTTGTTGATATACAGAGCGAGACTTCAATAAGATCTTTAGCCTCAGAATTTCCTTATGATGAAAGCGAGAACAATAAGGCATCTTTAAGAGGAAGTCCGCAGGAGATTGCAGAGAGTTTGCAAAAGCAAGTTCAATCAAGATTGGATATTGCCGGTGTTGAAGTGATTGAAGCAAGAATTAGTCACCTAGCTTATGCGCAGGAAATTGCACAGGCAATGCTGAGAAGACAGCAGGCTGAAGCAGTTGTTGCAGCAAGATTCAAAATTGTTGAAGGTGCTGTGAGCATGGTTGATTTAGCTCTAAAATCTTTAAGTGAACAAAAAATTATTGAATTGGACGAAGATAAAAAAGCTACTATGGTAAATAATCTAATGGTTGCATTAGTTTCGGAAAGTGAAGTTACGCCAATTGTAAATACCGGTACGCTTTATCAATAATCGACTGGTAAAATGCAATGAAAAAATTATCTGATTATTACGGAAAAGAAATAATACTAATTCAGCCTTCAGTATGGAAAACTTATTATGAATTAAAAAGCGGTAATGAAATTTTAGGGACTATAAAGAAAATAAAAAAATTCGGCTTCCAAATGGAAATTGCATTGTTCAATACAAAATGGATCTTTTACCGACCATCCTTTTGGAGATCGGAAATTGCTATAAAGAAGTCGGGGTATACTCTCCCTTATGCAAAGTATAAGGGAGTAATTTTAAACAGCACGGGATAATAGATTTGCCGAGAGGCGAAAAAATGAAGCTTGAATTTAAGGCTTTTAAAAAAGGATATGAACTTCAGGATTCATCCGGCCAGACTCTAATAAAATTAATTGATAAAGTCGGGTTTAGGACAAATGTTGAAATATTGATTGAAAAAAAATCAGAGCTGATAGATAAATACCCATGGGTTATAATACTAGCCTGGTATATTTCAGCAATAAGAAAGCGTGCTGCCGGTGCCGCAGCAGGAGGATAAAATAGATTTTATATATGGCTGATAAGAAAAAATTTTTATTAAGAATTGATGGAAATGTTCATGCCGCTCTTGAGAAATGGGCGGCAGACGACTTGAGAAGCATAAATGCACAGATTGAATATCTTCTTACAGAAGCATTGAAAAAATCCGGGAGGATGGTTGCTCAAAGTTCAAGCTTAGGTTCAAGTGAGGGTGAGAGTACAACTTCAAACAATAAATAAATTGGACAATACAAATTCCTGCCTCATAATATTGAATTCTTGAAGGGTGAAATAAATTTCTTAAAAATTTTAACTTTTTTATACCATCTGAAAGAAAATTATTATAAATTCCAACACTACATTTATCCCGCTAAATAAATTTATAAATAAAAAGAAAGGTAAGCTATGAAAAAGTATTTCATTACTAGTCTTGCTGCCGCACTTTTTACACTTCAATCATGCAGCGGTACTGGGAACGAACAAACCGCAATGGATCAACAAAAAAAAGATATTGCTGCTAAAACAACTGCGATTTTCGATTCCGGTAATATAAATGAACTTGATTCGTTGGTTGCAGAAAATGTTGTTGATCATCAGCTTGATACTTCAATGACAAAAAAGACTGGGTTAGCCGGAGTAAAAGAAACGTTCATCAAGTTCCATAATGCATTTCCGGATATGCATACCACCATACATTCAATGGCTGTTTCGGGTGATACGGTTTTTGCGATGGCAACATCTACCGGAACGCAAGACGGAGAATTTATGGGGATGCCTCCTTCACATAAAGAAATGTCATATTCCGGGGTTGATGTTATGATAGTTAAAGATGGAAAAGTCACCGAACATTGGGGATATGTTGATCCAATGGATATGATGAAAATGCAGCAGATGATGCAAAGTAGTCAAATGGAAATGCAAAACAAAAAAATGAAATAGGCACTTAAAATATAAAACCCCCGCATAAACGGGGGCTGGTTTGCGAGAAGTAGAGGATTTATTTTAAGAGAATCATTTTCTTAATGTCTGAAAAAGTACCTGCGCTAAGTTTATATACATAAACTCCTGATGGAAGATCTATCCCGTTAAAGTTTACTTTATATTCCCCGGGTGCTAAATATTTACTAACAAGAGTTGTTATTTCTTTTCCTAAAATATTATAAACTTTTAAGCTTACTTGAGATGCTTTGGATACGGAAAATTCAATTTTAGTAGATGGATTAAACGGATTAGGATAGTTTTGCGATAAGCTGAAAGTTTTTAGGAATATCATTATTAGCTCTTTCAACATCTGTTGTAACAACTGAAAAATCAACGTTCTTTATTACCGGGGAATTGTTTAAATCAATTGTAACCTTTTGTGAATATTCAGAAGTTTGATAACCTACTTTACTTGCTTTAATTGTGTAGTTGTCATTTAATAAAGAAGGAATTAAATAACTGCCATCATGCTCGGAAATGGTATTTGCAATGACCTCTCCGGAAGAATTGAAAGCTGATACCAAAGTTCCGCTTAAAGTTGAGCCTGAATTGGAAATATTAACTGAACCGGCAATTTCGCCACCGAATGATTCCATAGGTTTTAAATTTGCATTAACATTAGAAATATTGGTATTTCCAGTTAAGTTAATAACCGAAGCAGTTTTCCCAGGCATATTCATCTCCATAAAAGCTACTTAAGTAACCATCTTTATGATAAAGAATTGTGTAAGCTCCGTTTCTTAAGTTTCCAAGGGTATAAGCTCCATTGTTGTCGGTCTTTAAAAGCTTTTTGTCATCAGTTGATTTTTCGACTGTTTTCGATTCTGTCCAGTTTCCTCCTGCAATTGGAACTGCATAGACATAAACATTGGCAATTGGCAAACCGGTATCTTCATCGTAAACAAATCCTGAAATGCTGTTTGTCCCGTCAGTCTGAGAAGATAATGAAAAATCAATGCCTGTAACATTTAAATTATCAGAATTTACAGTTACCGGAGTTGCATCAAAAATACTGGGTACTTGATTATAATATAAAAGCTGGTAAGCTGGTTTATATGCAAACAAATAATAGGTGCCTTCAAAAACATTAACGGAATAATTTCCGTTTGAATCTGTTCCGATTAAGCTTGAATCTGTCAATGGAGCAGATGTAACAGAAACTGCAACTTCCTGCAATGGCTGAAGTGTTTCGGCATCAATAACTTTTCCTGAAATTGAACCAACCTGTAAATCTTTATGTATAAAATTAAGATCAGTAATATCGGAAGAAACGTTTAATAAATTTGCTTCGGCGAGATTTGAAGAACTATCATAGTATACATATCTATATGCCCATGCCGCATCTTGTCTATATAATGCTTTTGATCTTACGTAATACGATCCAGTGTCAATCTGAGTAGAATAATTTCCCATTTCGTCTGTGGTTGTATAAACATTTTTTAATGAATTATTCGTATTTAGAAAAAACACTTCACCATATTGAACAGGCTGATCATTTTCATATTTCACATTTCCGGAAACAGTAACCAACTTACTTGGGGCTTTTGTATTTAGTGTTATAGTGCCTCCGAGAATACTATCGCCATCAGATATAAAGATTACCTTGTTCAATGTATCATAATCAGGATGAGAAAATGTTAAACTTGCATAAGTTGTATTTCCTCCGGATGTATCCGGGAGAAGGCTAGTAAAACTTACTAAAAATTTTCCCTCTGCATCTGTTGATACAGTATTAGCGCCTGTTGCATTAACCGTTACATTTTCAATAGGCTGATTATCGGTATTCTTAACTGTTGCAGAGTAATACGCAATCGCTTGGGCAAAAGTTGAAGATTGTAGAATTAATCCAACAATAAAAATTACCCCCATGAGTGTTTTGTGGTTTAATCTTGTTTTCATATTTCCTCCATTAGAACTTGTGATTAATTATACCCGCTTGATTTCTGAAGCAAATATGCTTATCACAATTTCCTCTATCAATCCCATGATTATGGTAATTTTAGAATATTCTCTATTAGGGGTTACTTTAAAACACAAGCTTTATAATTAAATCTCATTTTTTAATGATTTTTTTATAACCTCCGATTTGGAATGAACATGAAGTTTTTTGTAAATATTTTTTATATGTGAGTTGACGGTTTCTACAGAGATAAATAATCTTTCTGCGATTTGTTTGTAACTCAATCCATCAACCAAACCGACTACAACCTCTTTCTCTTTGTCAGATAGTGCCGATTCTTTCTTTTGTTTCTTCACCGGTGTAAAATAACTGATTACTTTCCTGGCAATTTGCGGAGACATTGGAGCACCGCCATTACTTAATTCTATAATCGAATTTTTTAATTCATCAAAAGGTGCATTCTTTAATAAATATCCCGAAGCACCCGAACATAATGCGTCAAATATTTTTTGTGAATCAGCATAAACAGTAAGCATTAGAATTTCTATTTCAGGATATTTTTCTTTGATTAATTTCATTGCTTCAATTCCCGACATACCGGGAAGCTGAATGTCCATTAAAATAATATCTGGTAATTCAGATTTTTTCAATTCCCAAAGAAGATTTTCGGCAGAGTCATTGGATAGTATACAGGTAAATTCTTCCTGCTGATTTAAAAAATCTTCAAGGTTTTTTCTTAGTTCATTGTCATCTTCTACAATAGCCAGCTTAATCATTTTTGTTTCTTTTAAATTGATTTAATTTTTATTTCCAGTTGAAGTCCATTGTTGTTTTTAAACTCTACCTTCCCATTAATTCTTTCAGTCCTCATCTTTATATTTTTTAACCCATTGCCGTTAGTTTTAATATTTTTTTCTATTCCTTTGCCGTTATCTTTTATAATCATTGAAAAATAGTCTTTATTATTGATTAAATTAACTTCAACATCCTTGGCACATGAATGTTTTGCAATATTATTTAATGCTTCTTTATAAATGAGGTAAAGATTTTCCCTAATATCAACATCTAATTTTTTTTGAAAGGATTTAACCCATCATGACGTAATTTTGAATTTTATTTCTTTAGGCGAAAGAAGCTGGTGAGCAAGGTCTGTCATTCGAGTAACCAAATCTTGAATGGAATCATTACGGGAATCAATTGACCAGACTATATCACTCATTGTTTGTATTACTTCCCTGCTAAGCTTTCCAATTTTATTTGCAGATTCTTTTATTTTGTTTACATCTTTATTGTGCTTTATCATCTCAGAGTTAACCGAAATATGAGTTAATGTTGCTCCAATGTCATCATGCAAATCGCTGGCAATTCTTAATCTCATTCTCTCAACTGCCAGCAGCTTTTGAACCCTCAAATTATAACTATACCACAACAAAGATATTACTGCTAAAATCAATATTAATCGGAACCACCATGTTTCCCAGAAAGGAGGAGAAATTATAAAAGAATACATTACCGGTTTGCTCCAGTATCCCCATTCGTTTTTGGCTTTAACTTGAAATTGATAATCGCCGTCATCAAGATTTGTGTACTGAACAAATCTTTGTTTTGTCTCAACCCAATCTTTATCTATTCCGGAAAGCTTATATTGATAAATAACTTTTTCTGTTGTGGGAAGGCTGATGCCGATAAAATCAAACTTCAAATAATTTTCATTGTACTTAAATTCAGTTTTTGATTTGGGAATATTATTTTCAAATACTCTGATTCGAGTAATATGCACAACAGGAGGAATATTATTAGGTAAATCTTTTGAGGGGTCATAACAAGATGCTCCTTTACTTGTTCCGAACCAAAGCTTGCCAAAGTTGTCTTTATACACAGCGCCTTGATTACATTCGTCGCTTGCCAGGCCGTCAGAGTATCTTAATGTTCTTATGTAAATAGAATCGTTTTTTGTTTCTAAAATATTTACACCTCTGTTGGTGGATAGATAAATTCTTCCCAGGTCATCTTCAAGAATTCCTAAAATAGTGTTATCCGACAAACCATCTTTTGAAGTTATGGTTTTCATTTTTCCATTACTTAAAATATTCAAACCGCCATCAGTGCCGAAATATAAATTTCCTCTTTTATCCTTAATAGATTGCATTAACATAATTATTTGCCAGACCATTTTCTTCATTCAAATAAGTTATTCCATCTTTGTTTAAAATAGTTATACCTTCCCATGTTCCGAAATAATAAGTGTCGTTAGAATCCTGGTAAATTGCATTTACAAAATTATTGGATAATCCATTCTTGTCATTTAATTCACGTATTCTTTTTCCATTTTTATAAAAATATATTCCATTGTTATAAGTCCCGAATAATAAGTTTCCTTCATTATCTTTATAAATAGTCTTAATGCGTTTATCATTTAAATAAGTAAAATTTGATTTGTGAAGCCTCCCGTTTTTATAAAAATCAATCCCGCCTCCGAAAGTACCAATGTAGATAGTTCCATCTTCCGATTCATAAAAATCTCTTATATTATTATTAGATAACCCATTATTTTCATTTAATTGAATTATTTTTTTGCCAGAAAAAACTGTTACGCCACTGCCGTCAGTACCGAAGAATAATTCACCTTTTTTTGATTTGTAAATTGCCCGTATGCTTGACTCAGCTAATCCTGCTTTTGTATCCCAGGTTGTGAATCTTCCTTTATTATAAATGCTTACTCCTCCTCCGTCTGTTCCGAAATATGCAATTCCATTTTCATCTTCATAAATTGACATAACTACATTGTTGCCTAAACCTTCATCTGCAGTGATTGCTTCAATGTTTCCGTTTTTATAAATGTCAACTCCACCTCCCCAGGTTCCAAAATAAATGGTATTATTTTTACCGGCTGCAATAGTAAACACAGTATTATTCGATAATCCTTGTCCTTTTTTAAAAGGGATATAATTACCATTTTTATTTATAGTAATCCCTTCACCCCAGGTTCCATAATATAATGTGCCGGATTCGCTTTCTCGAACAGAAGTAACTTTATTGTCCGTTAAACCATCAGCAGTTGTAATATTTTTATATTTATTATTTTCCAATATTGTAACGCCGCCGGCAGTACAGAAGAAGATTCTTTTATCTCTTGTTTCATAAATTGAGGTTACACGGTTATTTATTAATCCATTTGATTCGTCTAAAGGTTTCAAACTTGCCATTGTAATAAATGCTAATGCCTGCAGCAGTTCCAAAATACATTTTCCCTTGGCTGGAAAGTAAAGCCGCATAAACATGTTCATCTGCAAGACCATCTCTCGTAGTTAAAGTGTCAAACTTATTTTTGTCAAGAATGCTTATACCTCCTCCATTCGTTCCGATATATAATTTCCCTTTGTTGCCTTCTATAATTACTGATACAAGAGGCGATGAAAGCCCATCTTGAATTTGATAGTTAGTAAAATTAATTCCGTCCCATTTACTTAAGCCGCCGAGAGTACCAAACCATAAATATCCTTTACTGTCTTTATAAATACAGGTTACTTGTGACTGCACCAGCCCATCTTCAACCGAAATAGATTTATAAATTTTTATTTGAGGATAACTTGTTTTTATTAATGAAAAGACAAATAGGAACGAAACCAAGTAAAAAAAATTTTTCATGCTAATTATCGTGATAATTAATTTCCCCTCTATTCCCGCAAACCGTGTTTAAAATGGTAAAATATATTTTCTAACGCAATATATTTTATACCATACAAAAAATTTGAAATTAATAATGATAAATAGATAATTCCCTTTTAACCCCAAAATTACCTTCAGTCAAATCTTTTCACTAAATTTCGAAACAAAATTTACTAGTAACAAAAATCAAAATTGAAATGAATAAAAAAACGAAAAGGCCTTCCTGGGATGAATATTTTTTAAAACTTGCCATGCTTGCTTCTGAAAGAGCAACTTGCCCCCGGATGCATTGCGGTTGTGTTTTTGTGAAAGACAGATTTGTTTTAGCAACCGGATACAATGGCTCACTTCCCGGACAGCCTCATTGCGAAGATGCAGGCTGTTTAGTTGTGGATAATCATTGTGTAAGAACCAATCATGCGGAAATAAATGCTTTAACTCAATCAGCAAATCACGGCGTGAATATTAAAGGCGCAACAGCTTATATTACAAATATGTCATGCACGACCTGTGCAAAAGCATTGATAGCAGCAGGAATAAAACGTGTTGTAGTTTTCTCTGATTTTCATGATACGCTTGCAACTAAATTTTATACTGAATCTAATGTTGAAATAGTTAAGCTTGATATGCCGGACAGAATGATAAATTATGACCTAAAAAATTATTCTTCCGCACGGAAGACAAAAAAGTCAAAATAAATTTTTAATATTAAAATTTTATTTGTCACATAGTGATCCCCTTGGGAAAAACCGAAGCTTTAAAATATTGGAAACCGCTTGCCGCAACTATATTTTGGGGAAGCTCGTTTATTGCCACCAAGTTTGCTTTAAACGAAGTTACTCCTCCACAATTAATTTTAATGAGATTATTTATCGCAGTAATTCTTTTGACCGTAATTGCTATTTATAGCAAAAGAGATTTTTCAATAAAACTTAAAAGCCACTCATGGATTTTTTTATTAGCTGTGATTGCTGTCTTTCATTTAATGATTCAAATTTACGGACTTAAATTTACAACAGCGTCAAATACCGGCTGGATTATTGGAATGGCTCCTGTATTTATTGCAATACTGGGTTTTTTCTTTATGAAAGAAAGTATCACAATAATTAAAGCCGCAGGAATATTGCTTGCTTTTATAGGCTTAATTTTATTAATAAGTCACGGAGATTTTTCAAGTATAAATTTTCTGAAAAACAAAGGAGATTTTTTGGTTCTCGGAAGCGCTTTTACCTGGGGCGTATATTCAATTATAAATAAGAAAATAAGCTTAAAGTATTCTCCTTTGATGACCATATTTTATCTGTTTGTAACTATGGCAATTATAATCTCTCCGATTGTTATCCGGGGTGAGTTTATAAATAAGCTCTTTCATGTTTCATTTGATGTTTGGCTTGCCATTTTATTTTTAGGGATTTTCTGTTCGGGTTTCGGTTATGTTTTATGGGCGCAGGCGTTGAAAGAAATGGAAGCAGCAAAAGCCGGGGCGTTTTTATATTTTGAACCTTTTGTTACTGTAATTGCTGCCTGGATTTTTCTTAGTGAAAGAATAACTTTTTTAATGATATTAAGTGGAATAATTATCACTGCCGGGATTCTTCTTGTTAATTTAAATGCAAAACAATTATCAAGACTTTTGAAAAAAATGAGCAGAAAAAATAGACTCTCGGAAAACTTATAGTCTTCTTTTTCCCCCTCCAATGTGACAAGCAATACAGTAAAACATAAATAAATTGGTTTATTTGGCATGAGTATTTTAAAGAAAATTCACTTCTTTATTCAAATTAATTCTAATATTGGTCAGGCAACTCTTTTGTGAGGGCAAAACATGATAACTGTACAAAAAAGCATATTGATAAACCGCCCGAGACATGAGGTATTTGAATTTATTTCAAATTTTGATAACGATGCAAAATGGAGAACAGAAGAAATTGAACTGATAAAAGAACATGAAAAAGTCTTAACAAAAGAAATGCGTAATTATTCAATTAAATTTTTTAATAGAACCCTTTCTGTTCCCACAAAAATTACAGAATACAACAGGAATAAAAGGGTTGCATTTCAATCAACCGATAAACAGCTCTTGTTAAATGGTTACAGGCACGTAGTGTCACTTAAAAGTATGACAAAACTTACCTATTCTCTTAGTGCTGATTTCAAAGGAATATTTAAATTTCTTTCTGCATTTATAAAAAGAATTTATGCCGGAAGAATTGACCGAGATCTTGAAAAACTGAAAAATGTTCTTGAGAAAGAATCGAAATCAGTATAAAAATTTTCTGCTTTTTTAAACATTAGACCACTGATTAAACGGATCAATACAGACAGCATTTAAATCATACCATAAAATTATTTTCTTAAATCATATTTAGTTATTTTTTCAAATCAAAATAAATTTAAAATTATATGCTCGATCCTAAAACATTTTACAAAAAATTAGATTTCGTATTAGTAAAAATCGGGCTGGAAAAAACCGGCAAAGATTTTCTTTTCACTATTGTAAACGAGCTTGAAAAAACATTCGGTGAGGATCTTAAAATCGGCAACGGGAGAATTTTTGAAGAAGCCGAAGATAATTATATACTTATCGCTAGTACAGGAGGCAAAACCAGGAAAACCAATGTAAAAATTCCGACTGAATCTGAAGCTTTACAAGCCGTTTTAAAATCTAAAACATATATTTTTGATAATCCTTCTTTAACGATTGACCCATCATTGATAAATCAGGACTGGTACAGTATCCCCGCGGCAATAACAGTTCGGGGCCCGGATTATAGGTGGATTATTATTTTTGAATTAAGAAGCGGATGGGTTAGAGAAGAAATAGAGCTGTGCTTAAATGCTGTTCGCACCATGCTCAACTATAGGCTTTTTAACGAAGCAGTAAAAACGGGGATGGAACAGGCAGCACATATTCAGCAGAGCCTGCTTCCTATTACTGCACCTGAATTTCCAGGTTTTAAAGTTGCAGCCAAGTCCCGTCCGGCAGAGTTAGTCGGCGGAGACCTTTATGATTATTTCAATTTTGATAATAAAACATTAGGCTTTTGCATAGGTGACGCAAGCGGACACGGACTGCCGGCAGCATTGCTTGCTAGAGATGTTGTTACCGGTTTGCGGATGGGACTCGAAAAGCATATGAAAATGGTTTACACATTTGAAAAGCTGAATAGTGTAATTTACCGGAGTGTATATTCAACAAATTTTATTTCTTTATTTTATGCCGAAATTGATAAAAGCGGTAATTTGCTTTATGTGAATGCCGGGCATCCTTCTGCAGTATTATTTGATGGTAAAAACTTTACTGAACTGGAAGCAACAGGCATGCTGTTTGGTGCTTTGCCCGAAATTGATTTGCAAAGAGGCCATGCATTTTTAAAACCAGGCTCACTGCTTATTCTTTACACCGATGGAATAAGCGAAAGAAAAAATTCTCATTCGGAAGACTTTGGAATAGAGGGAATTAAAAAAGCAATAGTTGAAAACAAAGACAAACCGGTTAAGCAAATTGTTGAAGAAATATTTAATGCTGCAGCTAAGTTTGGGAATAGCAAAAAATGGGAAGATGATGCGACTCTTGTTATTTTAAGGAGAGAAGAGGAACAAAAATAAATCATTAATACCTTTATGAAAAATCCTTTTTTAATCGGAACAAAAATTTACTTGCGTTCGCCTGAACCAGGTGATGAAAATATAATTGCATCTTTCAGAAAATCATCCTGAACCGCGTCAATATCTTTATTATGCTTTACCAACTTCAATTGAAACACAATGGAAGAGAATTGAACAAAGAATGCAGGACCATTCGACAATCTTTTTGACGATTTGTAAGATTGAAGATGATAAACCAATCGGATGTACTTCTTATGTACGAATTGATTGGGTGGGACGAATGGCGACATTCTACATTGCAATTGCAGAAAAAGAAAATTGGTCAAAAGGTTACGGCAAAGAAGCAACGCAGTTAATGGTTGATTATGCATTTCAATACTTTAAATTTTAATCGTATTCAATTACACGTAAGCGTAGAAAATGAAAGAGCAATTAAAGCTTATGAAAAAGTTGGTTTTGTAAAAGAGGGAACTACTCCGGCAGGCAATGTATTTTGATAATCACTACATTGATTTTTATTTGATGGCTATATTAAAAGAAGATTATTTGAAGATGAAAAATAAATAAGTTTATATTTTAGTGTTTCAAGATACTCTCTTTATCCTTATCTTATAACCTTAAGTTTTAAAGAGAAAGTTTGAATAGTGACATCTTTTAAAAATGCTGTAACAAATCAACAGGTTTGGAAAAATCTCGTAGCAAAATATCATAAGGCACACGCCTGGAAAAGCACCTGGCAGTTAAGCAATTCCACAATTCCTTTTTTTATTATCTGGTATTTAATGTATGTAAGCCTTGGCTACAGCTATTGGATTACGCTTTTATTAGCTTTCCCTGCAGCGGGATTTTTAGTCCGCATGTTTATTATTCAGCATGACTGTGGGCACGGCTCCTTTTTTCGTTCAAGAAAAGCAAATGATTTAAGCGGAATGTTTTGCAGTGTTTTTACATTAACGCCATATCATTATTGGCGGAAAAGTCATGCAATTCATCATGCAAGCGCAGGGAATTTAGAAGAACGTGGGGTCGGAGATATTTATACGATGACCGTATCCGAATATCTCAAATTGTCAAAATGGGGAAGATTCAAATACAGAATTTACCGCAACCCGGTTATTTTATTTTTATTTGTTCCGACAATTCTTTTTTTAATTCTCTACCGTTTTCCAAATCCTAAACGGCCTAACATGAAACGAAAGGTTGCGAGTGTATATTATACAGATCTTGCAATAGGCATTGCTGTGGGACTAATGATTTGGCTGATTGGAATAAAGGCTTTTTTATTAATCCAGCTTCCCATAACCTTTATTACCTCATCAGTAGGAACATGGTTGTTTTTTGTTCAGCATCAATTTGAGGATACATATTGGGAAACCGGGGATGAATGGGATTATACTCAAGCTGCATTAAAGGGAAGCTCATATTATAAATTACCAAAAGTGCTGCAGTGGTTTACCGGCAACATCGGCTTCCACCACATCCATCATTTAAGTCCGAGAATACCAAATTACATGCTGGAGAAATGCCACAAAGAAAATCCATTATTTCAAAAAGCAAATGTATTAACATTAAAAACCAGCCTTAAAAGTGTTTTATTAAGCTTGTGGGATGAAAATCAAAAACGGCTTGTAAGTTTTCGACAGCTAAAGAAGTTTCATCTAAATACAAAGGGAATTTCTTAATTTAATAAATTCCTACATTTTATTTAAACAAACCCAATTTCTTTAAGAAAATGATTTTTACTACAGAGATAATGCATACTATTCTTAACTCCGTTAGGAGTTCAAAAATAATAACGAGATTACTTCGCTTAGCTCGTAATGACTAATAGTCTATTTAGGATTTTTTTAACAAAAACATCTAATCCTTATCCTCTTTCTCTTTTTGCACAACAGTAACAAAAGCGCTTCTTACCGGCGGCGGCATTTTTGAATCTTTGCCTTTTATGGACTTCCATATTATTTCATTCAATTCAACATCCGGGAATATCATCTTCAACAGCAAAATCAAATTCAGCACTTCTTTTTGCCCCGTATGTGCTTGCAAGATTTTTTGCCTCTAAATCAATCAAAGGTTTTACTGGCGAATAAGGGGCATAATCCGGATTGTCTGTAACTGAATTTAAAATTGGTGCCGCAGAAAGATCAAACTGCGTCATCGGTTTTAAGCCAAGTATCAGCTCTATTGTTTTTAAAACACTTGATGTTGAATACATGGTATGATCAACAAAATGTTTTTTAATGAACGGGCTTATTACCAGCAAAGTTGATCTATGTGCATCCACATGATCTGATCCGTTTTGTGCATCATCTTCAAGCACAAAAATTATGCTTTCCTTCCAGAACTGGCTCTTCGAAATTTTTTCAATCATCAATCCCAAGGCATAATCATTTTGAGCAACATAAGCTTGCGGGGTTAATTTACCTTTTGCCGTTCCCATGGTATGGTCATTAGGTAAACGGATAAGATTGAAAGCAGGAAGTGAATCTTTTTTCATATACTTATCAAACTCTTTTTCCCAAACATTAAGTCTTACCATGTCGGATATATCTAGATCAAAGCCAGGATAATCCGGGTTGGTATATTTACGCATATCTTCATCATTAGCCTGGTAAGTAATTTTCTTCCCTTTTACTTTGCTTACAAACTCACCGTAGTTTCTAAAAGATAAATTTTTATCCATAACCTGATTCCAGATGTATCCTGATGATGGAGCCGCAACTTTAACTCCGCCTTCATAATCATAATCTGCCGCCTCTATCTCCGTAATAAACAGGCCAGGTTTTTTCCGTATAATCGGTTGCGTAAGCTGCAGTGGACCAGTTATGCCCGTCTGCGCTTACTTCCGCATCACAATAAAAATTATCATATAAAGTATAATCTTGCACAAGCTTGTGTTCATTTGGAGTTATTTGCTTTCCGAAAATGCAAATTGAAGAATCGCCGTTTCCTTCTGCAATGTCGCCGAAAACCTGGTCGTAAGTCCGGTTTTCTTTTATGATATAAAAAACATGTTTTATTTTTTTGCTTCCTACATTATCATAATCAGCAGGAATTACATTTTGATTTTTGGCTTCAGCTTTTTCCTGGACATAAGGTGTATTGGAATAAACTTTTTTTGAATACGCCTGCAAAGTTTTTGCATCGGGGTAATCAATAATAGATAATGT
The DNA here is from genome assembly GCA_963777515.1 of uncultured Bacteroidota bacterium. Taxonomy (GTDB): domain Bacteria; phylum Bacteroidota; class Ignavibacteria; order Ignavibacteriales; family Ignavibacteriaceae; genus CAVSWT01. The sequence goes on along the minus strand of CAVZQU010000008.1, from coordinate 194,155 downwards.
TCCCATAAATAAAGAACCGATGTATTGCTGATTAGGACGCCTTGTTGTATCAGTTGGAACAGGCCCTTTAGGATTAGGTAATGATGAAAGCCCTTTTCCATTTGCCACAATAATCTGATTATTGCTTAAAGTTTTAACAGAAGTAGGATACCAGCCGACAGGAATAAATCCTATGCTTTTTGATTTATCTTTTTGACTGATATCAAATAAAGCAAGGTAATTATTATCTGCATTGGCAACTATTAAAACCGATTCATCATTGTTAAAGCATACTGCATTTGGAGTGCTGCCGAACGGGGCATCAGGATTAAGCGATGAAATTATTTTTTCTGTTTCCTTTTTTGTTTTTAAATCAACTACAGAAACAGAATTGTTATTTGCATTTGGAGTAAAAAGCCGTTCGTCATTTTTGGTTATTAAAATTTCTGTAGGATGATCTCCAACTTCAATTGTATTTGTTACTGATAAAGTTTTTAAATCAATTTCAGCTATGGAAGAATTTGCCCATAAAGAAACATAAGCAAAAGTTCCGGCGTGATTTATTTTTACATCGTAGCATTCACTGTCGAATTTTAATGTCTTTATTACTTTTTTGCTTTTAACATCGCAGACATACAATGAGTTACTCAATCTTGAAACAGCTAACAAAAGATTTTTCTTTCCCCAGATAATCAATACCTGTAATTGATATTTCTTCTTTTGGAAAAGGTTTACCGATTACAATCGAATCGCTTAAAGTTAAATGTCCAGCATTAAAATTATAAATGTAAATTAAGTTGTTGTTGGCGCCGGAAACAAAAAGCTTTGAATCATCATTATTAAATACAATTCCGCGCCAGGTTTTATCCACAACCATTCTTTGAATTTCTTTTTTGCTTTGTAGGTCAATTACGGAGATTGAATTTGTTTTTGTTCCGCTGTTTGAAGTTAAAGCATATTTTTGATCATGGGTAATAATTAAATTTAAAGGCAGCTCGCCTATCCCGACCTGTTCTCCAACAGGAGTTAATTTCCAGCCGTTGGGAAGCAAAGTATAGTCGCCAAATTTACCCGGCAGCTTAACATTTTCACTTGATTCATTTTTATGCGATGGTACTGTGCATCCGTAAAAAAAGAGAAAGCAAATAATAATACAAATAATTTTTTGATTGACATTTGGTGTGTTCCTTTCGCATGGCGATCAATACCGAAAATTAACTGCAAGCGGAAAACTAATAAAAAGCATTAATTCTGCAAAGGGGAAAAAACTTTTTTAATTGAATGATAATATAAAAAGTAAAAAGAAAAAACAATCATACTTATACTTGCCTGCAGGATGGAGGCCGATGTATAAAATATTTTTGGGAGAATGAAAAATGGGAGCAATAATTTAATGGCTTTTTTTTTAAATTTATTTTTTTTAATGTTTTTCTTAGTTTCTTTTCGGTTTTATAAAATAGAAATGCGCAATCGCATTAACACGAGCAGTATAGATGAAAAGGGAAGCAAACTTATGTGCATTATCAAAATGATTGAATATTTAATTGCTTTATTGACGGAATATATTAATTCAAAATACGCTTATATAATATTCTAATATCTCTTGCAGCATAATTAATAGTTAGGCTACAAAGTAAAACATTCCAAACAAAAAAGAGGGAAATATGAAAATATTTTCTTTTAAAACATTTTTATTTGCTCTTGTATTATTTGGTTGTAAATCATCTATTCTTGATGACCCTTCTATAGGTATAAGGTATTCGGTACCAGAAAAATCGATGGTAAAATTGACGATTGAAAATAGTTATAACACAGTAATTTTAACTCCGGTTGATAAAGAACAGATTGCTGGAGTTTATGAAGTTAACTTTGATGCTTCTAACTTTTCTGAAGGGGTCTATTTTTATACAATTGAATTAAAAGGTGTAAATAGCACGTATTATTCAAAAACTACAAAAAATTTGTTATTGGTGAAGTAATGGTAAAAATATTTTTATTCTCAATAATCTTTTTATTTAGTAGTTCAATAATCTTCTCACAAAATAAAATTAGTCTAAATGTTGGTTATGGTTATTATTTAAGTAATTCTGAAAATTCAACAAAAATAATGGGAGATAAAAAATTCCAATCATTTTTATTGTATGATTTAAGTTTCCAAAGAGACGATTTATTTGGATTAAACTTAATGCTTGAATATAGTTATCAAGAAATAACCAAAGATAATATTATAGAATTTATAAGAGCCGGTCATGGCCCAGACCCACCACCGCCACCATATTGGGGAAATATGAAACTGGTTAATCATAACTTTGATATAGATTATATAGGTAAAATTAATAATTATCTTTCTTATGGAATTGGTCCATCTTTTATAATTGTAAATCGAATATTAAATGTGGATACGGTACTTTATGATAAATTAGCATCTTCTGGTTTGGGCGTAAATGGGTTTGCAGAATTTTCTATTCCAATAATTGGAAGCAAAAATTATTTATTCTTTACCTCCAAATTGAAATTTAGATATACTCATTCTATTTGGTTTGATAAGGGTATCAGAAATTTAGATGATTATCATCAAGAATATTTTACGGTACAAATCTTAGGTGGTATAGGATATGCTTTTTAATTAATATATCAAATGTAGCCTAACCCGCGGCTCAAGGCGACAGCGATTTCGCTCTCGGCAATTTTTAGATTTTCGGGTTAAGCATATGCGTTAAAGAGTAAACAAGGAGAGTGTATGTATTATTGATTCCTTTCTTTCAGTTAAAATAAATATTCATTAAATAAGAAAGGGTTGTAAAATGTTTAAATCATTTTTTGCTTCTTCAATTTTCATAATACTTATTTTTTCTAATATTGCTTCAGCTCAGAGTAATAACTCTATTCAAATTAACGGAGGCCTCCTCATACCAATAAATGCTTCAAAAGGATTAAGTACTTCTGTTCAATATAATTATTCCATTAATAGTAATATTCAGCTTTACGTATATACCGGGTATTCATATTGGGATAAATTTAATGCCAATTTTTTAGTAGAAAGTTCATTATTACAGAAACAAACTCATTTTAGCACATACATAGCAGATAACCATATTTTAATACCCTTGTACATTGGAAGCAGAATAAATATTCGTACAAATAAACTATTTACTTTTTTTGCAACATTCGAAGCTGGTTATTCGTATTTAAGCTATAACTCTTACCAATTTATAAAAGAAATAGATCCAGGAACAGGAGTAGTATTAGCTTACAATACAGACTTAAACTCAAAGAAAAAGATGAATGAGAATTTATTTGGAGTTGGAGCAGGAGTAGGATTATCTCATCCAATAACTAAAAATATGAACATTCTAATCTCATTTAAGTTAAATAGTCAAATAAATTCAAGTTACTATAGCTTTTTTAGTAATCAGGGAACATCTACCGCATTTTGTTTAGGTTTTAATTTTAATATATAAAAGCGGCTTGATGGTTCTATCTTCGGTAGTTAAACGGGATTATGCCTTAGTCACAAGCCGCAATAAGTCTTTTTAAAAGGTACGGTTATGAAAAAAATAATAATATTATTTTTTATTCCGGTTTTGTTGTTTGCTTAAGATTATTCCAATTCTATAAAAATTAGAGCAAGCTCAACGGTTTTTGTTAAAGCAACTACCATTAAGTCTAACATTAGGCTGCATGAAGAAACTTCTTCCGTCAAAGAAGCGTTACGGTTAGCAGCTGAAGATACTGCTGCAATAGCCAAAGCAATGCATAAAAAAGTCGGGGATGCACTGGAAGTAAATACTCAAACAAATGATTTTCCTTATATAGACTCAAGGCGTGGTTCAATCACTGATTTAACCGTAAAAACTTCCGACCGTGACTTAACGGAAATTGAGCGAAGCATCGAAGTTAGGACAAGCATTGAAGTTAGATTTGAAATAGAAGACGATTAAGCCGGATAACATTTGAGCCAGCCGGCAAAAATAAATAATCGTATTTATACTGATGTTTTTAAAATCTTTTATTTACCTTCTTTTCGTTTTATTTCAAAGATGTCATCTTTATGCTTTGTCAAATTTTATAAAGAATTTTTTGAGGTGTTCTCGTTAAACTTTAATAAACGAGCCGGTATTTATTCATCTGCTATTCAACTTTTACTTGTCTATAAGTAAAATAAGCAGCCGAGTTTCTATCTACTAATTCATGTAATGTTGATTTCAAGCTGTCGTTTGCAACTGCGAGATGTTCTATCGTCCCTTGCTTATCATATAAAATTATTACACCGGGAGATTCGGGGGCATGTTTATCAATATTCTCTTTGTTTAGTTTGAGCATCCTAGAGAATAAATCTTTCATCAGGAAATCCCTTTATTAAGTATTTTAGAAGAATCGACAAATATTTTTGTCTACTAAAGAGCTAATAATTTGGTCTGATTTGCTATAACAATTTTACGAAAATAAAATTTACATCCCAATTTGGAAATGAAATAAAAAATTTACTGTAATCAAGTTGTTTTGTATAAAACTAATTTAGCCGCGAATTATTTGCTGCGCTATTAAAAAACTGCTGAAAATATCTCTTAATGCTGTCCAATTTTTAGAATCTCAATTGTTATAGAATTGTTTATCAGTAATCGATGAGGATTTATATACCATGGCAAAGAGAAATAAAATTTATTTTAGGCCTAGCGACAAGAAATTATCCAATGCTAGACTATTGTAAAAAAATATTTTTTTAAGAATATTATAATAATTTAAAATAGAGACCTATTATGTCTAATGTTGTTGATTTCAAAAATGTATCTATAGCCGGCTTAGAATCATCCCCGGTTTCAAATTCACTTGCAGGTTTACGCGCTAATGAAGCAAGATATTTTAAAAACAAATACAATCATGATTTTACTGTTATCTCGGCGAGTAAAAGCAAAAAAACACTTGACTATGTTAACAAGATTCTTGAAAACGAAAGAGGCATTAAAATTTTATCCAAGCCGCTTGAAACATCAGAATTTATAGTTGAAAAAATAAAATTCTCTTATGTGATTTATGAAAGTGGACTTGTACTCAATGTAATGTACACATTGGATAACCCGAAAAGAAGAGCAGTAGGATTTAAGCTTTCAGAAGGGATGGAAATACCGGAAGAACTGGCAGAGAAGTTCAAATTTGCTAGACAAAAGTCTAAGCTTGCAGGGACAATTCGTGGTTCTTTTTTTGTCATTAAGGGTGAATATTAATAATTGGTTATCGGTTTTTATATAAAAATATATGCAGATATTTATTACGTTTAGAATGTGATGTACTGCGAATTAATTGCAAAGCCTTTATATTTTGACTGCAAAATTTAAAATAAAGATTATGTCTTTTAACAAACCAAGATTATTTAATTACCTAATTGCTTTTTCTCTCTTATTTAATTTTTCTTTAAATGCTCAGTTAAAAGATTATACCAATCAATCTGATTATTTAATTATTACCCCTTCACAATTTGTTAATTCACTTCAGCCATTTATTGCCTGGAGGCAGCATAAAAACTTAAATGTAAAAGTAATTGAGCTTCAGCAAATTTATACTGAATTTCCCGACTCCGGCCAATCCTATTCAATCCGGGATTTTGTCAGTTATGCATTGACATATTGGAGTGATCCTAAACCACAATACCTGCTTCTTAGTTGGCGGGATAAATCTGCTTCCTTCTTACAGGGTTAGATCTCAGTTTGCTAACTATGCAGATCATAATGAAGATTCTGTTTCAATAGACGAATGGTATTCAATAAATCAATTTGATATTGATACTAAACCGGATATTAAGCTGGGAAGATTCCCGGTAAATAATGAAGATGAATTAAAAAACATAATATCAAAAACTATTAGTTTTGAAGATTCGCTTGTGTTTAAAGATTTTCCTATTGATTTTACTTTCTTAACCGACAAAACGGATTCAACTGCTTTTGAGCAATCGGTAAATAATTTTATAAATTCTTCTGTGCCGGATAATTTTTTAACACAGACTATTTTCGCCGGCCAGGATTCAACAATATCAGCAACAAGAGATAATTTTTTTAGTGATTTATCCGCGGGGACTTTATTCTTTAGTTATTATGGACATGGCGCTCCATATAAATGGTCGAAGTATGGTCTATTTACATTGAATGATATCGATTCACTTAAATCAAATAATCTTCCCTTTATTTATACGGCTGCTGCCTGCAGTCAGTCATTTGATCCGCCTGATGACAGCAGTATTGTAAGAAAATTAATCGTACTTCCTAAGAGCGGCACAGTTGCATCTATTGCTTCCACCGGGTTAAATTTTTTAAGCCAAGGCTCTAATTTTTTGACAAGCTTTTATAATAATATTTTTCATGATCCGGAGATTACAATTGGTGACGCTTTACTTAAAACAAAAATTTCATCTTCCGACTATGCCATTAAAGATGGTATTTATCGAAGATATACTTTGCTAGGCGATCCGGCGCTTAAGATACCGGTTAAAATAATTGCACAAGTTGTTGATAAGCCAAAAGACATTCGGTATTCTTACTCGCTCAAACAAAACTATCCAAATCCTTTCAATCCTTCCACAACCATAAGATATTCAGTACCTAAAGAAAGCTTTGTTACAATAACGGTTTATAATATCTTAGGCCAAGAAATATCGACTTTAGTAAATGAAGAAAAAAATCCCGGTATTTACGAAATAAAATTTGACGGCAGTAAATTATCAAGCGGGGTATACTTATATAAAATGAAAGCTGATAATTTTATAGAAATGAAAAAGTTTGTATTGGCGAAGTAAAAAAATGTTTCTGACAAATGAACCCGCCGACAATCTTCATTATTAAAAACATAGTTTTATATGACAGATTTATTAAATGAAATAGAAAACTCACTAGTAACTGATGATACTGATTTAAATAGGAAAAGGTGGGCAAAGAAATTCGCATCTAAAGAAATTGCTTTAAAGAACTTTTTGTATCTTGTAGATTCCGATCAAAAGTTAGCGACGCGTTTTATCTGGCTTGTTGGTGATCTCTGTGAATCAAACCCGGAGATTGTTTTTCCTGTAGTCAAAGATTTCTTCTCTCATAGAACCACGACTAAAATTGTAAATTATAACCGCAGTCTTGCAAAAATGTTTATGTATTGTGGAATTCCAAAAGAGATTGAAGGAGAGGCAACAACTAATTTATTTAATTGGCTGATGGATCCGAATTCGATAGTTACAACAAAAGTTTATTCCATGAAGGCTTTATTTAATCTAACAAAAAAATACCCGGAATTGATCTCAGAACTGGAAGCGATAATTCAAGATCAGTATGATAAAAACTCCGTTTCTTTTAAAACGACAGCAAATCAAATATTAAATAAATTAGGCAAAGCTGTCCCAAACAAATAATAATCTGCAATTGTAATTAAACTTTAATAATATTTTAATGTTATCCCTTCGGGATTAAAAAAAAATTTACTGAGTTACAATTTTATTATAACAATATTAGCCCTTCGCACAGGCCTTCCTTGGAAGGGCTTATAAAACAAACACCGAAGGTGTGAAATGATTATAAAAACGACAGAAGATCAGCGTAAATTAATCCCGAAGGGATGAAATTATTCATATGAAGATTTATTTTAGGCAACACTGAAATTAGGTGGAAAAAATATTTGATTGTAATGTGAGAAATAAAACTAAATTCAGTAAATTGAAATTTCAATTTTAGCTTTAGTGATTTATAAATGTTATAAAATTTTATGAGTATGGAAGCTTTATTAAATAAATTAAAATCCGAAATCGAAGGTTATAATAAAACTTTAATTGCATTATCAGGCGGAGTGGATTCCTGCCTTGCATCCTTCTTATGCAGGAAATATCTCGGCAAGGAAAATTCAATTGCAGTTATTGCTGATTCGCCAAGTTTAAAGCGGAAAGATTTAAATACGGCAATTCAATTTTGCCTGGATAATGATATTAAGTATGAAGTAATTAAGACGGATGAAATTAATAATGAGAATTATTCATCAAACCCGGTTAACCGCTGTTACTTCTGTAAAAATGAATTATATGATACGCTTCAAAGTTTAATTCAAAGTAAGTATGAGGGATTTAAAATTGTAAACGGCAATAACTATTCTGATTTGGGAGATTACCGCCCTGGTTTAAAATCCGCTTCAGAAAATAATATTTTAAGTCCTTTTATTGCTTGCGGGATTGATAAGCAGTCAATTAGAGAATTAGCAAATCATTTTAATTTGTCTGTTTGGAATAAACCAGCAAGTCCTTGCTTAAGCAGCCGTTTTCCTTATGGAGAATCAATTAATGAAGCAAAGCTCAAAATGGTTGAAGATGCCGAATCCATTTTAAATGAATTTGGTTTTGAAGATGTGCGCGTAAGAACGAGTAATAAATCAGCAAAGATTGAAGTCCCAAAAGAACAAGTTGACAAATTGAAATCTGATTTTCAAAAAATTAAACAAAAAATAATTGAACTGGGATATTCCGAATGCATAATTGACGAAGAAGGATTAATATCCGGGAAATTAAACAGGGTTCTTAATGAATTATAAAATTGATCATAACAGGAAACAAAGAATAGGTTTCCCGGAAGTTGTTTATGGAGAGACCAAAGATGTAGAAACAATACTTAATATTTTAAAAGAAATATTAAAACATCAGGAAAAAGTTTTAATTACAAAATTGCAGGAGCAAAAATCAATTGAAATAAAAAAGCATTACAAAAGTGTTTTTTACGATATGAAAAGCGGGGTTTGCATTGTTGGAAAAATGACAAAACCTAAAAGTAAAAATCCTGATGTTGTTATTCTTTCCGGCGGTACATCGGATGAGTTTATTGTAAACGAGGCTTTTTATACCGCAGAATTTTTAGGATTAAAAGCTCAAAAAATTGTAGACGTTGGCGTGGCGGGAGTTCATAGGTTATTAGATAGAAAAGATGAAATTAAAAAAGCAAAAGTTTTAATTGCCTGTGCCGGATTTGAAGGGGCGCTGCCGACGGTTGTTTCCGGGTTGTTTCCGCAGCCGGTGATAGGCGTTCCCGTCAGTGTTGGATATGGAGTCGCCAAAGGCGGCAGCACTGCACTCAATTCAATGCTTTCAAGCTGTGCTAATGGTTTGGTGGTAACTAATATTGATAACGGATACGGAGCAGCCATTGCAGCTTACCGTATAGTGAAAGGTTTAAAGTAGATGCCAAAGATATTAAAGATAGAAGCCTTTTCAGGTGCAAGCGGAGATATGTTTTTGGGTGCTTTGGCCCAGTTATCAAATGGTTTTGATGAATTAGAAAAGCTGCCCTCGCTATTAAATTTTGATGACCAGGCGGAGATTAAAATTACTGATGTGAAAAAAAACGGGATAGCCTGCAAGCATGTTAAAGTTGTGGAAAAAGTACATCAGCATCATCACAGGCATTTAACGGATATTATTTCATTAATTAATAAATCATCTTTTGCTGAGAGCGCAAAAAAAATTGCTATAGATATATTTCAAATTATAGGCAAAGCTGAAGCAGAAGTTCATAATATTCCGATTGAAAAAATTCACTTTCACGAGGTTGGGGCAGTTGATTCAATCATTGATATTTGTGGGGCTGCATATTTTTTAGATAAGCTAAAAATCGAGAAATCATATTTAACTGATTTGGTTACAGGCAAAGGATTTGTAAATACCGCACACGGCAAACTGCCAATTCCCGCTCCTGCAACAAAACTAATACTAGAGGGAATTCCAAATACTTACGGAGATGAAGAAGGAGAACGATTAACTCCAACCGGTGCCGCAATTATTAAGTATTTAAATCCAAGTTTTGAACAAGTTGCAACAACAGATATTCAAACTGCTTACGGTTGTGGAGAAAAAGATTTTACTGTTCCTAACGTTTTAAGACTTTCTATTTCTGAAATTTCTGTTACAAGTAAAAATTTAGTCGTAATTGAAACTAATATTGATGATACCAATAATGAATATTTGGGATTGGAATTTCAAAATAAATTATTTGAACAGGGAGCAATCGACTTTTATTATACACAAGTAATAATGAAAAAAGGCAGGCCTGGTATTTTGTTAAGTGTAATCTGCAATAAGAATAACCTGGAAAAAGTTTCAAATCTAATTTTGAATTACACCACTACAATCGGGATAAGATATTATCCTATTGATAGAATCGAGCTTGAAAGGGAAGTGAAAAAAATAAAAACCGAACTTGGATTTTTTAATGTAAAAATTTCTAAAACTCCTGATGGTAAAGAAAAAGTTAAACCGGAGTCCGAAGAGATTTTAAAATATGCATCTGCAAATAATGTTAGTCCTGATGTTGTCTCAAAAGCCATCCTGGATGCTTATCAAAATAGCAAACAAAAATAATTATTTAAGAAGACTATGAGTGTGTATAAGGCAGTAAAAAGATTAAAAAAAATTAATCTAGTATTAATCCCGGACTATATTTCATGTTGTAACATTGGAATTAATTTTTAATGATTCTAAGATGACCGGGTTAAAATAAAAATAATTTTTGTAATAAAGTTATAATTCGATTAATTCCCACAGTTGTCGTAACAAAACGAATTTCCTAATTCTGAATTACTTTTTTTATTTAAAGTACTTTTTCAATAACCGCTATCCCTTTCAATTTTAGGTGTAAGAATTTTAGTTTCCTCAATTTTATTAGTTCACTAATTAAATTAATCATTCATAAATCATAGGAGAAGAGTCAATGTCAAAAGAAGAAGATGTCCGTAAAGCATCAGCGCAGTTTTACAATGCTTTGACCAATATGGCCAATGGAAATGCTGATCAAATGGGGGAAATATGGTTACACGAGGAGACCGCAACAGCTATGCACCCTATCGGCGGCCGGGATATTGGCTGGAAGGCCGTTAAGAATTCATTCGATCAAGTAGCCGGAATTGCCGGTGAAGGAAAGGTTGAATTAAAGGATCAGCTTATCCGTGTAGTTGGGGATGTAGCTTATGAGATAGGCACAGAAACCGGCGGATTTAAGCTTGCCGGCAACGATGTTAAAATAGATCAGCGGTGTACTAACATTTATCAGCTTAAGGATGGAAAATGGAAAATGATTCATCACCATTCGGAGATGTCTCCTGCAATGCTTGATGTTCTCGCCAAATTAAAACCCTAAAATTAAAGATAGAACAGCGAGTTCATAATTCTGATTGTGTGAATAAAAATAGAGCCTCCTTTCAATAGAAGAAAGAAGGCTTTATATTTATTATTAGTAATCATACCGATGTTTTTTAAAAACATTTTATTACATTTTTTACGACATTTATAAAATAGAATTCCGCAACCGCATTTATATATGCAGACTGCATGATAAGGGAAGCAAACATAAATACAATATTAAAAAAAATATTACGGCAAGAATTGCATATTAATCATTTAACAAATAATTATATTTTACACCATAATTAATAGTTAGGTATATGTCCAATCAATTCTCAAAGGAGTTTGTGACGAAACTTAAGTGGTTATCAAAAACAGGATATGCTCTCGCTGTTTTGTCAATGTTAATGATAGTGTACCTGAAATCTATTTTTGCAATAGGAATTTTCGCAGTTTTAGTGCAAGTCTTGTCAGGACTGCTTATGATTTGGGCGCGGATTAAGTTTGGCGGTAGAAGTTTTCATGTATCGGCAGATCCCACAGAAGGAGGTTTAATTACTTCCGGTCCATATAATTATTTACGTCATCCTATCTATGCCGCAGTACTTTATTTTATATGGGCAGGCGTATTATCTCATTTATCATTGTTGAATGCTCTTCTTGGTCTACTTGTGACTGTCGGTTTGTTTATTCGTATCTTCGCAGAAGAACGTTTGGTTGCTGAGAGATATCCTGAATACATGGAGTATTCAAAAAGGACAAAAAGAATTATACCGTTTGTATTTTAATTGAAGAAAAGCAAATAATAAAGCCCAATCAATTATTTAATTGTGCTGTATAAATAGTTCAATATTCCTTTCACAAAAAGAACTTAAAGCCGGAGGTGATAATGAATTCAATTTCCAAATATTTTTTATCTCTTATATTTTTATTTCTTTTTTCGATTTACCTGCCGAATGTAAATATTTATGCCCAAGAAATAGAATCATTAACACCGGAACGAGATACGCTTTTATCTGTTGCACGTCAGTATATTGAAAATGTAAGATTTTGTTCATTGGTTACAATTGACAGCGAAGGTTATGCTCATGCAAGAACAATGGATCCGTTTCAACCGGATGAAAATTGGGTTATCTGGCTGGGGACAAATCCTAAAAGCAGAAAAGTGAATGAAATAAAAAATGATCAAAAGGTGACTCTTTATTATACTAGTAATAAAGGAGAAGGTTATGTATCTATTATTGGTACTGCAAGTCTCGTAAATGATCAAAATAAAAAAGATAGTCTGTTTAAAGATGAATGGTCTAGATTTTATAAAGACAAAAAAGAAAACTATTTACTAATAAAAGTGGTACCCAAGAAATTGGAAATACTAAACTATAAGCTCGGCATATTCGGCGATAAAGAAACATGGAAAACACCGTCGGTTATTTTTAAATAAATAAAGACAATACTTATCATTTCATAGTGAGATTCTGAATCCAACAACCAGCTTACTTTTATGGGTAAGAAGGTATTAATAATTAATTGTCCTTTTACCGATGTTTTTTAAAAATCTTTTACTTACTTTCTTTTCGATTTTTAACAATTAGAAATCCGCAATCGCATTTGCATGCGCAGACTGTATGAGGGAAGCAAACTAAGATATTGCATAGTATAAATAATAGATAATCGTTAGGAGGAAAAATGCAAAAAAGAATTCAAATTATGATAGAACTTTTTGTAGCATTGTTTATTATTACGGGGTGTACATCGAACCTTGATAACAATTTGAAGCATAATAAAGAGCTTGTTCGCCGTATGAACGAAGAAGTTTGGAATAAGGGTAATCTTGACATAATTAACGAGCTTTATGCTCCTAACTTTGTGTGGCATTTCCTCCCTACAGGTTCAAAGACTATAGGACTCGACAGCTTACGAGAACACATACGAACCCATCGGGAAGCCTTCCCGGATTGGAAGGAAAAGATTAAGCTTATCGTCGCTGAAAGGGATTTGGTTGTAATTCACTTTGTATCCACAGGAACTAATGAGGGCAGTTTCTTGGGTAATCCACCCACCGGAAAATCTATTCAGATTAATGAAATTTCGATCTTTAGAATTTTAGATGGCAAAATTGCTGAACAATGGCTCATTCCTGATCTATTAAGTCTAAATCAGCAGCTTGGTTTTATTTCACATTCAGATTGAGAAGGTATGCGGCTAAAAATAAATGAGGTAAAAAAGAATATGAACTACACACGCATTTATTGTGATGCCAAGGGCGAGTCGCATTTCGAAGATGTCTCTGTTAACGTTGCCCCGATCGATTTCGCCCCGCCTGCACCGCCATTAAATATGTCTGCACCACTGGAGGCTGAACACACAATACTATGCAGTATTCCGGAAAAGTGGGTTGGGGACTGGCATCCAACACCCCGTCGTCAATTCTTTATTCAGATGTCAGGGGAGCTGGAAGTGGAAGTAAGCGTGGGAGAGAAAAGAAAGTTTACTGCAGGCAGCCTTGTACTTTTAGAAGACACAATCGGGAAAGGACATTTGACTCGAGTTGCGGGAAATGCCGGCGTAGATGCAGTCTTTGTGCAGCTGCCGGATTAAATATAATTAATGGTAATTTTATAGATATATTTTTTAAAAACTTTTTCTTACTTTCGTTTTGGTTTTATAAAATACAAATCCGCATTCGCTTTTAGATGTACAGGCTTGATGAAAAGGGAATCAAACATTGATACAGAGTAAATATCCCGGTATATGTAATTTTTATTTACTCTTTAAAAGGGAGTTTAAAAATGAAAACTCGTATATATCTCTTGTTGATATTTCTACTTTTTTCGTCAAAGGCCTTCTCTCAAAAGGATAATGTTTTAACCGACAGCACAGCCGGCAATTCCTCTGCCATTAACAAATCATATTTACCAATTTTATATTCTCCCGGGTTGGGTATATGGAGCGGTGAAGAAACAATTAATTCAATTCATACAGGCGTAACTTATTTTGAAGATAAATATATCGGCACAAGATGGTTCCCGGAATCGAATGTATTGGGTAAAGCGGGGGGAGTTACTGCCAGATTAGCAAAGTACGCTCTTTTAGATGTCCCGGTCGATTATTTCTCAGTAGTATTGGGCCACGAATTTTTCGGCCACGGAGCTAGATATAGAGAATTTAATATTGAAGATATTCATTATAGTTTTATGCTTCCGCCGCCCTACGGAAAAGGCGGAGGTGAATCTTCAAAAAACGGAGCATTACCTGTTAGTTACCAGGAGTTACTTTCTATTTGGTTTGGAGGAGTTGAAATCCATCCCGGCATAAATAAAGATTTAAGCCTCCGGTGGATATCAAGAAATGAAATTAACTACAGGGAAGCCTCTCTATATTTTTGGTCTTTTCAAATTTTAATTTCATATATACAGGATACTAATGAAGATTTATTCGATGGTACATCTGATAACGACATAAGAGCCTACACCCGCATTATTAATGCGCAGGCGGTATATACAGAACCGGATAATATAAAAATGAGCGTTAAGGATTTAAAATCCAAAATGATGATTAATGCTGTTAATCCGTTTCTTGTTTATTCATTGTACTCAATGATAAAAACATACTTGTGGGATGGCAATCAATCAAACGAAGTGCCGATGATTAGCTTTGGCGATGTAAAATATTTACCCGGCTTTAGGGCCGGATTAACTCCTTTTGGTGTAGAATATCATTTAGATAATTACATAAGATTGAAAGATATCGCTTCCCTAATTGATATCAGGTACGGGGATAAAACTTTTTATAGTGCCTGGGGCGGGGCAGGTATTCTTGTTCAGAATATTTATAAGCCTCAAAATTTTACTTTTGATGCCAATTTAAATATCTGGAAACAGCCGGGGCTTAAGTTTGGAAATGATAAAGCTGAATTAAAAGGCAAAGGAATAGGCGGAGCATTTTCTTTACGTGGTTATTATGATTTCCCAAATACTAAACTGCCGATTTCCGCGGTATTGGAGTTGGGTTATAAAACTATTGGATTTCTGGAAGGATATTCTCTTGATTCATCACCAATATTTGCTTTGGGTTTAGCCTTACGGTATTAGTTGTTCTTTTTATGTTGATAATTAATGGTAATTATATAGATAATTTTTATATAACTTTTTCTTACTTTCATTTCGGGTTTTTATAAATAAAACTAACATTCGCATTTAATATGCAGGCTGCATGACAAGGGAAGCAACAAAAACAACTAATTTAAAAGGGCTATCATGAAAAAAATAATACTCTCAATTATTTCTGTCCTGGTATTATGTGTTGTAATTATTATAGTCAATTTTATTATTGTCGAAAAAAGTAGTTCGGAAATATCAAAAGGCAAACCAATTGTAAAAAATAATGCAGTAAAGCAGGCTTTGTTAGTAGTAGATATTCAAGAAGGATTGACCGGGAAGATGGCGGCAAGTGATGATTATTTACTAAAATCGGATGAGTTAATTACTAATATTAATCAAATAGCAGATTCTTCGGCAGGAAAAAATATTCCGGTAATATATGTTAAAAATGAAATTTCTAATTTTTTAATTAATATACTTAATAGCTCTTTAGCAAAAGGGAGTCCGGGTGCTGAATTAGATTCAAGATTAAAATTAGTATCAAACTATGTTATAAATAAAGAAAAGAAAGATGCGTTTAGTAATTCACTGCTTGACAGCATACTGATAAAAAATGAAATAAATAAATTGGTTTTTACAGGCCTTGATTTAGCTTATTGTATTAACGGTACAATTGAAGCTGCCCAAAATAGAAATTATGATATATGCTTAATAAGTGATGCTGTTTTATCAGAGACAGATTCATTAAAAAATGAGATGCTGAATAAATTTAAACAAAGCGGATGTGAAATTATATCCGGCAAGGAATATCTAGATAGAATAAATTAATAGTACTTACATCTGCCTGTTAATTTGTTTGCTTAGTACAGCACAATAGCCCGGCATTGTCATTTCGAATGAGCCCGCCTACCGGGGAACCTGTCTGCCGATAGATAAAGGTAGGTCATCGAGAGAGAAATTTATTGTTTTTATTACAAAAGATATTTTTCAGTGTGGATAATTAATAGTAATCATACCGATGTTTTTTAAAAAACTTTTTCTTACCTTCTTTTCGTTTTTATAAAATAGAAATCTCGCAATCGCATTTACATGCACAGACTAGATGAATAAGGGAAGCAAATATTATTTTGAAATAAATAATTACAGTAAATATTAATTGGGCCTAATTAGGAAGGTATAAAATGAAAAATATATTATATCCAACAAGTAAAGAACAGGTTATGAACTTAGTAAAATTAGCTGGTGTTGATGTAAATGACTGGTCTAATTTTAAGGGCAAATACCCAGCCTCAAATCCTAAATACTGTTACGAATGGTCATTTATAGAACCGGGGAAGGTTGTAATTTTAAATTTGTGGTATGATAATATTATCGAAGAAGGGGAAAAACTTTATATTAAAGGATAATTTTATTGAAATGCAAATTATTATACGAACTCTATTAAAAATCCAGTTTGGGCTAAAAGAACTTTAAAAATGGATAATGCAGTTAGAGTTGCTTTGAAAGATAAATTTTGGTTAAAGCAATTATATGTAGCGGTAAAAAAGAAGAAATAAGGCATCAGATGCAGAAGGATCAAAAGTTGAAAATAGAATGTTAGATCCAGTTCCTTGGACAATTTCTAACTATAACTCGAAAACAGGGGATTGTGTTATCTTTAGAGGAATTAATAAAATTAACACTTATGATCAGTTTGACTTAATTTATCCAAAAGAACTCCTCAAAACCGGATAAAAAGAAAATATCGGCAAATGTCTACGATAGAAGTTCTTTATGTAAGAAGCAAAGTGCTTTCTCGTGCAAATAATTGTTGTGAGTATTGCGGGGAACTTGGGTTCATAACAAATGGTGGGGGACATTATTTGGAAACGCATCACAGTTATCCCTTTATCAGAAAAAGGAAATTATTTTGAAGAGTTTAAATGTTATATCTCTTTGCCTAAATCATCATAAATTTGCCCATCTATGAAAATATAAATTATTGATTCAAACATCATTACAGCAAATAATTAAAAGGATGTATGGAAGGGTATATTAATTTTTTTTTAGTAAAACAATTTGAAAAAAGAGCATGAGGCATAGTTGCACATCAATTAAAAAAACCTAACAAATGGCAATTTTAAAGAGCTAATTGAAGAGATTCAAAAACATATAGACTGTCCTTATCAGAATTGGTTTTTGGGAGCGGGTATAAGTTATAAATCTAATATCCCTTTCATGATTCCTTTGACAAAAAAGATTAAGTCAGATATAATAATATTGATAATAAAGATTTATATTTAAGCATTGAGAAACAACTTCCTGATGACTCTCATATAGAACATTTTTTAAGCCTTTTGGCGATTTACTCGCAATATTAATCCTTCAAAGAATAAAGTACTTTCTTTAAATAAAATTGAATATCACAATTGATAATTTAACAAGAATTTCTAAAGAAATCATTTCAATAATTGGACAAATAATGAGATTTTGATTTTAGAGTCGAATTGTAAAGAACCAGAAATAATCGGAACCATCGATAAACCAATAGTTGAAATTGGTTACCACAGACAGTTCTTAAAAAAGCTATTAAATACTATGGCCAATTTAGAAAATAGATCTAAAATTAATTTTTTCACCATTAACTATGATACTTTAATAGAAGATTCATTGGCATTAGAAAAAAAATAGTGATAGATGGACTTTCTGGTGCTATGGGTTATTGGGATCCAAATCGATTTAATGATAAAGGAAATAGGTATAAAGTAATAAAATTACATGATTCAATCGATTGTATCAAGATAACGATAATGGGTTAACTTGTTGCAGATATGGGTCAAAATATCTATCAGATAGTTCAAATCTTTTAATATATCCTCAAGCAACAAAGTATATAGAAACTCAAAAAGATCCGTTTGCTACCTTATTTCAGCAATTCCGGAACGAACTTCAGATTTCTACTAACAATACATTGTTAATTTGCGGTTACAGTTTTGGTGATGAACATATTAATGCAGAAATTGAGTTTGCTCTAACCTCACCAAATAATCAACACCAATGTTTTGATATTTGTAAAAGAGAAATATAATAATACTAAATGTGAATATTTCCTAGAATCCGATATTACAAAATTGGATAAACATTTCCAAAGTTAAAAGAAAGGATTTTTATAATAACAAATAGGGGATTATATAATGGAAACGAAAATATATATAGAGATAAATCTGATTATGATGATGATTATGATTGGTGGACATTTGAAGGATTAACAAATTTCATTAGTTGAAAGGATAACAATGGATGAATTTAGAGCAATAAATGATTTACGTATTGGGAAAGTTATAGAAGTTAATGGTACAAGTATTAGAGTTGAACTTGATCCCAAACTCACTGATTTCACTCATTCTTATAATGGAAGAGTTTATTCTATTGGTCAGATGGCTAGTATAGTTAAAATTCATTTTGGAAGAAAGATACTTTTTGCATATGTACGACTTTTAAGAATGAATTCAGAAATTGTTGATATATCCTGTACAAATAAATAAAATATCATCTCCAGATGATTCTAGAATTCTCGAAGCAGATTTATTTGCGCCAAGGAAATTGGTATTTTGAAAAAAATAGTGCTTACTATTTATGAGTGGAGTAGAAATTTACCCACTTCCATTGCAATCTGTATATTTAATGACAAATGAAGAGTTAGATTCTCTATATCAAAGGAGCAGAAAGATCAATAGATGGAGAAAACTATTAGACACAATTGTTTCTAATAGGAACTTATGTTGGTAGTATTCAGCATTGCAGAGCTAATATTAATAAACTCTCTTCGGCCATCACTGTGCCGTACTTGGTTCCACGGGTTCTGGAAAATCAAGGAACTGTTAGCAGCTATTATTTCATTCAATTTTAGAATACAAAACAGAAAACGATGTTAAATATTACATCCAAGGATTATTCTTAATTGATCCACATGGAGAGTATGGTAAAGCGTTTGATCGAAAAAGCATTAGTATATCAAAGCTTACAGTGAAGCTTCTGAAACCCAAAATATATTTATAATAGGTTAGTTACTCCCTTATTGGTTAATAACAAGGTGATGAATTTATATCCCTAGTAATTGGCAAAACAGAATATGAAACAACTCGTCACAAAACAATATTATATACGAAGCATTAAGTTATGCGCGAATGGTTAATAATGGGATTGTAAACTCACTTGAGAGATGATCCTGAAGGCAGTAGCATTCCTTTGCTTTGTGAAGGAAAAGACGAAAAAGAAAGATTAAATTTTGATAGAGATAAGCCTATTCCCTTTAAATTATCAGATTTTATTATTCATATTGACAAAGTTCAAGGTCGAAAGCCTGGAAAAAAGAAGATTATGGCTCACGAGTTCTGGGAGAGATAAAATAGATGGAATTTTAAAAAAAATTAGGATATTGCAATCAAATCCTCAACTCAACTTTCTACTTAAAAGAACTGATAAAAACACATTAACCTCTTGCGCAAATTATTACCCAACTTATAGGTGCTAGGTGAAAGATTTTGAAAACAAAGATTTAAAAGTATTAAAGATTTTTCTGGATTGCCTAATGAAGTTGCTGGTTTACTTACAGCAATAATAGCAAGGTTATTGTTTCAATACAAATTATGGCAGAAGAGACGAGCGCGAAAAAGATCCCATCCTTTTAGTCTGCGAAGAAGCTCATCGCTATGTGCCGAATTTTGGAGAAGTACAGTATAAAGAGGCTAAATCCGCAATTCGAAGAATTGCAAAAGAAGGAAGAAAATATAGAATTGGTATAATGTTAGTTTCTCAAAGGCCATCTGATGTAAAAGCACTGTACTTTCTCAATGCAATTCTTGATAGTTCTAAGATTAACAAATGCGAATGATCAAAAACATGTGGCAAAATTTCTTACCAGATAGTTTATCTGGATTAACTAGAATATTATCCTCACTCACTAGAAGAGAACTGTTTTTGTCGGGAAGCCGCTTCAATACCCAGTAGAATTAGAATTCGCGAATTAGAAGAAATCTCAATTACCAGACTCATCCGACATTGGCTTTATGTCAAGGTTGGAGTAATGATCTATTAAATACAAATGAAATTAAAAAAATTACGGACAAATGGACTAATAAATAATTCTATAATTTAATAGTATTCCAATAATTCTTTTAACTTAAATATTTATTCCATTAAAAAAAGGCAGCCTGTTTACAAACCGCCTTTTAACTTTATAACCTATTTCTACTAATTAATAAATCATTTCAAATCAAACCTATCAAGGTTCATCACTTTGTTCCATGCTGCAGCAAAGTCTTTAACAAACTTTATTAATATTGCTCGATTATTACACTCAAATTTTATTAAACTGATTTCAATAAAATTATTAACCACAAAAATTAATTAATGTAATGAGATATAAAAAAATACCTCTTAAAATTTTATACTCTATTCTTCTGCTTTTAATAACCAATAGACTGTCTGCCCAGGACACAAATAGGAATAATATGAATGATTCAAAAATAAATACCATGTATAAAAACATTGAATTCCAATCAGAAGGGGCAACTTTGCGGGGAAGGTTATATTCTCCTCAAGGCGAATCAAAAAACTTACCGGTTATTATTATGGCGCATGGCTATTCTGCAACTATAGAAGGAATGGTAGCTGACCTTTATGCAGAAGTATTCTGTAATGCCGGTTTTGCTGTGCTGCTGTATGATCACCGCAACCTAGGAATTAGTGATGGTGAACCGAGACAGCAGATTAACAGATGGACGCAAGCGCGTGGAATTCGTGATGCAGTAAATTTTGTTATAACCCTGCCTGAAATTGACAGTAATAAAATTGGACTTTGGGGTGACAGCATGAGCGGAGATGAAGTGATTTTTGTTGCCGCAATGGATCACAGGGTAAAGACGGTGGTTGCACAAGTCCCTGCCTGCGGAAGAGAATTGCCTCCGCCCGATCCGGATGGAAGTCTATTCGAATCATTAAAAAATACTTTCTTGCATGGAGATATAGAAGGAACCCCCGAAACGACTTTAGGGCCAATGCCTGTTGTCTCCTTTGATCAGGAAACTATTCCGTCATTGCTTAAACCATTAACTGCATACCGATGGTTTATTGAATACGGGTGCAGGTATAATACCAAGTGGGTAAATAATGCAACTTATGTTACACCCAATGTTCCAACCAAATTCAATTCAGTATTGTGTATTCCCCATTTGAAAGCCGCAATTCTTATGATGGTTGCTTTTGAAGACGAAATGGAAGGAGCAAACTCAGATGTTGCCCGGTATGCATATAAGCTTGCCCCTGAACCAAAACAACTAATTGAGATCGATGGCGGCCATTTCGGATTATTATTTTATCCAAGTAAACTTTTTGATGAAGCTACTGCAGCACAAACTAATTTTTTTAATGAGCACTTAAAATAATACAGCCAATCCATAGGAATAATAAAATTGCAAAAACATGAAATCGAATCTCCGGGCTATATCATACGGAAAAAATTTAATAACAATATATTAAAATATGAGAAAGCGGTTATTGACAATCCAAAAGATTCGGGTTCACTAACTAATTTAGCGCATGAGTATATCAATCTATGGTGTTTCGGTTTTGTGCCGCATTCAGAAGCAATTCCCAAAGCACAGGAGGCAGTTATAAAAGCGCTGGAAATTGAAAAGAAGAATGGACTTGCACACACTGCACTTGGAATTATAAAAGAGTCTTTATGGAAATGGGAAGAAGTTGAGAATGAGTTTAAGTTGGGAATTGAATTTTCACCTAATGATGCTTTAGCTTATAACTGGTATGCTAATTATTTATATGCCAACAGCCGCTTTGATGAAGCGTATGCAATGGCAAATAAAGCTGTCGAGCTTTCTGATGATCCGGGATATAAAATCGGCCTGGGTGCAATAAGTTATTTCACACAGGATTTTGAGAGGCTTAAAAATGAAATGCTTGAAGTGATTGCAGATTATCCCAATTATGCGCCCGCATACGATTGGCTTGGTATGGCTTATATTCAATTGCATGAATTTGATAATTCCATAGAAGTTTATGAAAAAGCAGCCTCGCTTTCCGGCAGATTAGCAGAAATTTTGGGAGGGCTTGGGCATGCTTATGGAATTTCCGGAAATGAAAAGGAAGCAAAAAGAGTTTTGAACGAGATGAATAACTATGCTGAGAAATATTATGTGCCTCCCGTGCAGATTGCTTTTGTTTATGCCGGGCTGAGAGATGCTGACAATACATTTAAATTGCTAGAAAGAGCGTATACAGAAAAATCATGGGAGCTGATTTTTGTACGAACAGAACCATGGTTCCAGCGTTTACATAATGATCCAAGACTTAAAAATATAATTAACATGATGAATTTTCCTTTGCTTAAAAAGCTGCATTAAAAAAATTATAAATCAAAATTGATGATAAAAAAAGGCAGCCTGTTTCTAGCTGCCCTTTAACCTACCTTAAAAATAAAAGTTATAAACCCAATTTCTTTAAGAAATTGGATTTATTAAATAACATCATTTCAAATCAAACCTGTCAAGTTTCATTCCTTTACTCCATGCTGTTGCAAAGTCTTTTACAAACACTTATAATATTACTCGATTATTAACTCAAATTTTATTAAACTGATTTCATTAAACTTATTAACCAGGCAAATTAATTAATGCAGTGCAATGAGCTATAAAAAAATTCAGCCGGCAGAAATATTAAAACCGTATGTTGAATCAATCTGGATACAGGAGGATTTAACATTTGATCCGAATTGGAAACCGACTAAAATTATTCCATCCACAAAAGCAGATTTAATTTTCTATTACCGCGATCCGTTTGTGCAGCACAACAAAAACTCTAAGGAAATTATTCCATTGAATGTTTTGCACGGACAGTTTACAAAACCGGTTGAAGTTTCAGCAACCGGGAAAACCGGGTTAATAATTTTCAGTTTTTACCCCTGGGGAATTTCACCGTTTATAGATATCCCCTATTATGAACTGACTGATAAAGCTGTTGATATTAAACTTCTTTTCGGTTCAAGCAAAATTGATGAGCTTCATTCTAAAATTATGGAAGCCAAAAACAATGACATTAGGATAAAGCTTATACAGGATTTTTTAATAAACATATTAAAAGAGCGGCAGGCGGACTTGCTGGTAATCTATTTAACAAAAATTATAAACAACAGCTTCGGCAAAGTTAAATTAAATGAAGCATCAAAAAACTTAAATATAAGCCGGAGGCATTTGCAAAGGAGATTCAGCGCAGTAACGGGTTTAAGCCCCAAACAATTTATTGATATTGTTCGTTTTCAAAAAGCGCTGTTCTTAAAAAGAAACGGGTATCATTGGGGAGACATAGCAGAAAATTGCGGCTATTATGATCAATCCCATTTTATAAAAGAAATAAAAAATTACACAAACAAAACCCCTGAAAATATTTATACCGGGGTAAAGCCCACCAAACTTATGCAGTATTTTAATTCATCCGGTTCAATGTCCCATTTTTACAATACAGTTTATTTATAGTTTATTAATATTCTGTCTAAATTCAGCAAAGATAATTTGGACAAAATAGATGAAAAGAATAATATTAATTATTATTGCGGTTTTCATTTCTAACAACCTACTTACTGCGCAGTATAAATACCCGGATCCTTTTAAATTCGAGTTCAAAAAAATAGCTAATGATATCTATCTTGCTTATAGGCCAAATCCACTAAAAGTTTTAGTCGAAGGCAATTCAACAATAATAATAAATGATAACGATGTAGTTGTTTTCGATGCAACCGGGAGCCCAAGAGGTGCGCGGCAGATAGTGAATAAAATAAAAGAGCTGACTGATAAACCGGTGCGTTATTTAATAAATTCACACGGACACGGAGATCATACTTTGGGCAATCAAGAATTTGTTAAAGCTTTCCCCGGGTGTGAGATCATTGCACACAAAGAAACGAGAGATTATTTGCTGGCGCCTAAAGGGAGTACAGGAGCAAACAGGAAAATAGCATATGTTTATGAATACCAGTCCGAAGAAGGGATGAAGAAAAAAAGAGAATACATTGAAAATGAAATTCAAAAGGTAAAAGATGAAGCGAAACCGGGTTATAAAAAAGTATTAGAAAATTTATATGAATATTCTGAACAAGATCTTGAGTTGAGAAGAAAAGAATATTTAACCGTAACAGTCACTCCCCCAACATTAACTTTTGAAAACAAAATGACTTTATACAGAGGTGAAAGAGAAATACAAATTTTATATTTAGGCAAAGGTGATACTCCCGGCGATGTTTGGCTTTATCTTCCTAAAGAAAAATTCCTTTGCTGCCCGGATGCAGTTGTTAACCCAATTCCGTACGGGTTTTCAAGAAACCAATTAGAATGGCTTGAAACCTTAAAACATGCAGTAAAAATGGATTTTAATATTGCAGTCCCGGGGCATGGTGAGATTCAATATGATAAAAATTATATCCAAATGGTTATTGAATTATTAGAATCAATCCAGAGCCAGGTTAAGGACGCTGTTTCAAAGGGAATGACTTTAGAAGAAACAGAAGAATTTGTGAAGGTTGATGAACTTGAAAACAAATTTGTTAAAGATGATCCTGTAAAGGCATACTATTTTGAAGGTTATTCAAGAACGCCAATGATACAAAGAACTTATAATGAATTAACAGAAAACAAATAAATATTAAGGTGAAGTATGAAAAGCTATATTAAATCATCTTTTCTTTTAGTGCTGGTGCTAATCATATCCGGCGTAAGCCTTTCGCAGGTAATTCCTTTTGATAAGTCAAAATGGGAAATAAACGCTGAAGAATTTAAAGTTGGAAATTATTTCGGTAAAGACGGAGTATTTATAAAAGACGGTAATGCAATAGTTAAAGATTCAAAATTTAAAAACGGAATAATAGAATTTGATATCGCAGTTACCGGCGAGCGCGGATTTATGGGAGTCCGGTTTAGATTTATCGATGATCAAAACAATGAAGAATTTTATATAAGGCCGCCTCTATCCGGCAAGCCTGATGCGAATCAATATTCACCTGTATTTAACGGGTTAACTGCATGGCAATTATATTTTGGAACAGAATATTCTTCCCCGACAAAATATAAATTTAACCAATGGATGCATATAAAATTAGTCGTGTCGGGGCAGCAGGCTGAAGTTTATATTATGGATATGGAAAATCCTGCTCTGTATATTCCGGAACTGAAAAGAAAAGCTGCTTCAGGCAAAGTTGGTATTTATGCCGGCAGTGGATTTGCCCCGGCATACTTTGCAAACTTTAGTTATGAAAATGTTGAATCGCCAAAGCTGAAATCAAAACCTGTTCAACTTAAAATGGCTGAACCGGGGACAGTAAAAAGCTGGCAGGTTTCCAATACTTTTGATGAAGATTGGTTAAACAAAAAATATGAAATTGAGCGGAGTGACTTAAAGGATTTTAAATGGACTAAACTTGAAAGTGAAAGCACAGGCATTACAAATCTTGCAAGAATTCAGGGTATTTCTGAAAAACATAATACGGCTTTCGCAAAGCTTATTATTAATTCGGAAAAAGATCAGGTAAAAAATTTAAAGTTTGGCTACAGCGATAATGTTAAAGTTTATGTTAACGGGAAATTAATTTACGGCGGGACTAATTTATATCGCTCTAGGGATTATAGGTATCTCGGCACTATAGGTTTGTTTGATGAAGTTTATCTAGATCTGCAGAAAGGAGAAAATACCGTTTTGTTTGCAGTGACTGAAAACTTCGGCGGCTGGGGAATATTGGCAAAGTTTGATGATTTAGCCGGGATATCTTTTTAAGCAATTAATAGTCTAACTCAAATTATACATAAGATATTTTTGTCAGTCTGACCCTGTCGAAGACTGATATTATTTTAGCAAAATTATTAACCCAATAATCAACAACCTCAAATGGGTGAAATAAATTCTTAACATTTAACTTGCTCTATTTAATAAATTACAAAATGAATTTCTTGTTTCAGATGTAATTTGGACGGCAGTGAAATGATTATGAAAAAACGTTGAATCTGTAGGGCTTATTAGTTAATTTTTCGTAGGACTTTATTTTGGGAGTTTAAAGATGGAATATCTTTCTCTTAAAGAAGTTATCTTTCAAAGAAAAGATTTTAATAATAAGCTCAACCTTCTTCTTTTATACAAAGCTGCGGTAACAAAACCGAACTCTCTTCAGTTACTTTTCATAATTATTCTTCTTCTTGTCTCGTCAGCGTTTGCTCAAGATATGCAGTATGTCTCGAGCCAAAGCGGCGATACTCTTGTAGTGAAAGATGATAAAGAATTTGGCGGTTCGAATACACTTTATCTTCTCATGGCTTCAGATAGTCTGGCTCCTGCAGGCCGTGTATATGTGCTAAAAGACAATGGAATTTATTCGCTTGTAAATAATCCTATAACTTCCTCGAAATATAGAACCGTTATTATGGGGCAATCTGAGGAATCTGTGAAAACAAGAAAAGGCGCTGCACCACCGATTATTTGTGGTGCGATTGAAACAACCGTTCCCACCTATGGAGGCATGACAATCAATAAAGACCTGCTCATTAAAAACATCGATCTTGAATTAGGCAATTTAGCCGGCAACAACGGAGGATGGGCATTCTTTGGTTTTACTGCACCCGGCTGCAGACTTCAGGTTGATAACTGCATTATGGAGCATACCTGGTGGGTATGGGTTGGAAATCCGCCTGCTGACTCAAGAATATTTTTTTCAAGCGATTACTTTGTAAATCTGTCGGGTCAAGCCTGCCGTCGAAATGGCGGTGTTACAGACTTCAATGGCGCTGGTGTTACGCACCAGGACACTCTTCTTGTTGAAAACTGTACACACGTGAATACTCAGGGTACATTGTACAAATTCAGGAATGGGTATACCATTGATAGAGTAATTTTCAATCACAATGACTTTATTGATTGTGCAGGTTATGTTATGATGAATAACGGTGATCAGGCAAATATGAGTGTAACAAATAATATCTTTGTAAATTGCCAATTACAAGCCTATTGCCCTGTCCTTTATTCAGCTGATGCAGGTCAAGTTGATCCGGACGGACTGCCAATAGGCCTTGTTAATTTACGTGATGATTCTACTTTCCGGGCAAACGGCGCAAATTTTTATGCAGACAGGAATTTAGCTTATTGGGATCCATCTCTTTCTGATATCGTTTCAACATTAAATACTAATCAAGTAAATGATAATAAGCAATGGGTTTCCCAGATGATATTAGCGAACTCAAGAACTGAAACACTATTTGCTGATAAAGTAAATTATCCTCTCCTTACATAATGGTAAATGGATCACCGGTAAGTTACCTGCTTTTGCGAATACGGATGTTTTATTTACAACTCAGCTTGCAGCATTAAAGGCCTATGCATTAGCAGCAGTTGATACAAGCTATGAGACTCCAATGTCATCCTGGCGTCAGCCGGGTAATGACGAAGCTGCACATTTCATTTTTGCTGATTGGCCTATTCCCATTGATCTTTCTTATACAGATTCTGAATTGATGACAGCTGGTCTTGGCGGCTTCCCGCTTGGAGACCTGAACTGGTTCCCGACTGAATATGCACAGTGGAAAGCTCAGGCAAGTGCTGAGTACGCAGCTATTCAATGTGTGCTTTCAAGTTGTCTTGGCGCTGTTGAAGCTGCAACTAATCTTCCTCAGAAATTCCAATTGCAGCAAAATTATCCGAATCCATTTAATCCAAGCACAAAAATAAGTTATCAAATCCCAAAATCGGATGTAGTGAAACTGACGATATACGACTGTTTAGGAAGAGTTATTAAAACATTAGTAGATCAATATCAAAAAGAAGGGCTTCATACTCAAATTTTTGATGCTGTTAATCTTGCGAGTGGGATATATTTCTATCGGTTAAATGTGGGTAATCGTATAGAAACTAAGAAAATGATTTTAATAAAATAAAAATGTATTAATTACTTTTTGAATTGAGTACATTCCCAAATTGGATTTATAGTCTTAAGACTATAGCCTAATCAAGGAAAAATTAAAAAAGGCAGCCTGTTTCCAAACTGCCTTAAAACACAAATTGATATATTATGTTATAAACCCAATTTCTTTAAGAAATTGGGTTTATTGATAACATCACTTCAAATCAAACCTATCAAGGTTCATTACTTTATCCCATGCTGCAATAAAGTCTTTCACAAATTTCTTTTTAGCATCTTCACTTGCGTAAACTTCTGCAAGCGCACGAAGCTCCGAATTTGAACCAAAGACTAAATCTGCACGTGTACCGGTCCATTTAACTTTTCCTGTTTTACGGTCAGTTGCTTCAAATAATTCCTGGTCTTCTGAAACAGATTTCCATTTTATACCTGAATCCAGCAGGTTAACAAAAAAGTCGTTGGTTAATGTTCCCGGCTTCTTAGTAAACACACCGTTTTTAGAGCCGTCAAAGTTTGTGTTAAGTACGCGTAAACCGCCAACAAGAACTGTCATCTCTGGTGCCGAAAGAGTTAATAACTGTGCACGGTCAACAAGCATATCTTCTGTTGTAGCCATGTATTTGGTCTTCATGTAATTACGAAATCCATCTGCTCTAGGTTCAAGAACTTCAAATGCTTCTGCGTCGGTCTGCTCTTCCGTTGCATCGTTGCGTCCCGGTGTGAATGGAACTTTTACATCATAACCGGCTTTCTGTGCGGCTTTTTCGACTGCTGCACATCCGCCTAAAACTATTAAGTCTGCGAGGGAAACTTTTTTCTTACCGGAGTTAAATTCTTTTTGAATTTTCTTAAGTTTCTTCAGTACTTTATCTAATTGAGCCGGGCTATTAACTTCCCAATCTTTCTGGGGTGCAAGCTGAATTCGTGCACCGTTTGCGCCGCCGCGTTTATCGGAGCCGCGGAATGTTGAAGCTGATGCCCATGCTGTAGATACCAGTTGAGAAACAGACAATCCTGAATTAAGTATCTTTTCTTTCAGTTCGGCGATATCTTTTTTGCCAATTATTTTATAGTCAACAGCCGGAATCGGATCCTGCCATATCAAATCTTCTTCGGGCACTTCCGGGCCAAGGTAGCGATCTTTTGGGCCCATATCACGATGAGTTAATTTAAACCACGCTCGTGCAAATGCATCAGCGAACTCATCAGGGTTTTCATAAAAGCGTCTTGAAATTTTTTCATAAGCGGGATCAAAACGTAAAGAAAGATCTGTAGTAAGCATAGTCGGTTTTTGTTTCTTTGATGTATCCTGTGCATAGGGAATAACATCAGGCCCATCTTTGGCAACCCATTGTTTAGCCCCGGCACCGCTTGTTGTTAATTCCCATTCGTATCCGAAAAGGTTCTCGAAAAAATTATTACTCCACTTTGTTGGTGTTTCAGTCCAGGTAACTTCCGGGCCGCCGCCGATTGTATCATCACCATGTCCGGATTTATAACTGCTTTTCCAGCCAAGACCCTGCTCTTCAATGCTTGCCCCTGTTGGTTCCGGGCCAACATATTTATTTGGATCAGCAGCACCATGAGCTTTACCAAAAGTGTGGCCGCCTGCAATTAATGCCACAGTTTCCTCATCATTCATTGCCATACGGCGAAAAGTCTCGCGGATATCGCGCGCTGCTGCAACTGGATCGGGATTTCCATTTGGGCCTTCCGGGTTTACATATATCAAACCCATCTGAACTGCTGCAAGCGGATCTTCCAGTTCTCTATCGCCGCGGTAACGTTTATCTTCAAGCCAAGTACCTTCAGAGCCCCAATAAA
Source organism: uncultured Bacteroidota bacterium (assembly GCA_963777515.1). Classification (GTDB taxonomy): domain Bacteria; phylum Bacteroidota; class Ignavibacteria; order Ignavibacteriales; family Ignavibacteriaceae; genus CAVSWT01. The sequence goes on along the minus strand of CAVZQU010000008.1, from coordinate 164,184 downwards.
TATCTTCCAGAGGTTCCCAAACATCTTCACGTCCGCCGCCAAATCCGAAAGTTTTAAAGCCCATAGATTCGAGAGCAACATTGCCGGCGAGAATCATTAAATCAGCCCATGAAATTTTCTTCCCGTATTTTTGTTTGATTGGCCAAATCAGTCTGCGAGCTTTATCGAGGTTCACGTTATCGGGCCAGCTATTAAGCGGTTCAAAACGCTGACTGCCTGTTCCGCCGCCGCCGCGCCCATCAGAGATACGATAGGTACCAGCACTATGCCATGCCATACGAATTAATAAAGGTCCGTAATGTCCAAAGTCAGCCGGCCACCATTCTTGAGATTTAGTCATCAGCTTGCGAAGATCTTTTTTTACGGCTTTTAGATCTAGTTTTTTGAATTCCTCAGCATAGTTAAAATCTTCACCCATTGGATTAGATTTAGGGGAATGCTGTCGAAGAATATGCACATTTAATTTATTCGGCCACCAGTCACGGTTAGTTGTACCGTGTCCGGCGCCATGCCCTACAACCGGGCATCCATTTCCATTATTATTTTCATTTCCCATTTTTAATTCCTCTTTGTTTATAAATGATCATTAAATTTTTATAAAATTAACCAATCCATGTATCTAATAGTTTATCTATTATCACATAAACTATCGAGTTTTTAGCTGTTTTAATATTGATAGAAAGTCTGCAATTATATTTTTTGTTTGTATAAAAGTATTATTTATTTTTCAATCAATCAAATTGATGTTTTCTATAATATTATAGATAAAATTTATAATATAAAAACGTTTAACAACCCCCTTCAATCGGAAAATTGTGCGTTTAGAAAATTATTATTAAAGACGGAATTAATATTTTAATGTATTCTTGCTCCAATAAAAGTCCTCCTTGGAAGGAGGATTTAGGAGGATGTTTTGGGAATTAAATTTAGAAGTAATGTTTGAGGTATTTCATAATTCGTCAACTACAGAAAAAGAAAGTAATAAGGTAAATTTTGATTAACTATTAATTGTTACTAAGGTTTACATATGAAAAATAAGGTTTTAAAAACCTAAAAAAATTTTAATATTCTATAAAATCTAAAAAGTGTAATTGATAGATAAAAACCTTATTGATTTTAGAAACCTTAGTAACTGAAACCAAAATATTATACAACCTTATGAGCTTATAATTATGTAATAACAAATGAGGACAATAATTACACTAATATATATTTAAAGAAATTATTGTGCTTTTTGTGAAATTAAGTTGGAGTCTTTAAAATTTGCATGATAGTCTAATGGTAATAATTATTTTTAACATCATAGAACTATAATTTGAATTTACAACAGTTAGAGTATTTAATAGCGGTCGATTCCCACCGTCATTTTGTAAAAGCAGCAGAAGACTGCTATGTATCACAACCAACATTAAGTATGATGATACAAAAACTTGAAGAAGAATTAGGTGTCAAAATATTCGATAGAAGTAAGCAGCCGGTAGTTCCAACCGAGGCAGGAAAAGAAATAATTCAACAGGCAAAATTAATTTTAAAAGAGGTTAATGCATTAAGAGAAATTTCCCATTCATTAAAAGGAGAATTAAAAGGGGAGTTAAGAATTGGAATTATTCCTACTGTTGCTCCATTCCTTTTGCCTATCTTCTTAAAGCAGTTTCTAAAAAAGTACCCAGAAATAAAAGTAAAAATATGGGAATATACTACCGAGTATATAATTGAAAAGCTCGAGAAAAATATTCTTGACGTTGGAATACTCGCAACTCCTCTTAATAATTCTTCTATTCTGGAACAGCCGTTATACAAAGAAGAATTTTTTGTTTATGCTTCAAAAAATGAAACCGTGCTGAATAAAAAATACCTGCTTGCAGAAGATATTAATCTTAATCACTTATGGCTATTGGAAGAAGGACATTGCCTCCGTTCACAAATTGTTAACTTGTGTGAGTTGAAAAAGAAAGAGGTTACCAACAGCAATCTTGAATATGAAGCCGGCAGTATTGATTCACTAATTAAAATGGTTGATCAATATGAGGGCATAACAATTCTTCCCGAATTGGCTGTTCAGCATTTAAGCGTAAAGCAAAAAAATAATATTAGGGAATTTAAAGCACCGGTGCCGGTTCGTGAAATCAGTCTTGTTACTTACCGGCATTTTGTAAAAACCAGGATGCTTGAAACTTTAAAACAGGAAATCATGGGGAATGTTGGTGAGCATTTATCACAGAAGAAAAAACAGAAGTTGATTGAGATATGATTGAAAACCTAAAGATGGAATATAATGCTGATTTTGAATCTAACTTTATTTTGATTTTATTTTCCGTCACATTTAGCTATAACTTCATTCATAATTATTTAATAGAGGAAAAATATGGATGAAACAACTTTAAATTTCCTAAAAATAATTTTTCTTTTTGGATTTACTCTTCACAATATAGAAGAAGCAGTTTGGCTGCCCAAATGGTCTAAATATGCTAAGGGCTTCCATGAATCTGTAACAGCGGATCAATTTATTTTCGCAGTTATTGTGGTGACAATTATAGGATATGTATTAACTGCGTTAGAATTTTTATTTGGACTTCAGGGTAATTTAATTAATTTAATTTATCTTGGCTTTGTGGGAATGATGGGAGTAAATACAATTTTTCCGCATTTGCTCGCAGCAATTAAAGTAAGAAAATACTCTCCGGGATTAGTTACCGCATTATTTTTAAATCTTCCATTTTCATCAGTAATTATTTGGGGATATATACAAAATGGAATAAACACGCTCGCTCTAATAATATCTATACTGGTAGTTAGTGGATTAATTTTATTTTCATTAAAATATTTATTTAAGTTGGGAGGCAGATTAATAAACTTTAGTGACTAAAGGAGCTTCCTATGAAACCAAGTTTTCTAGTAAAGCTGTTACATTGTTAAAAATGGTTATAGGCATTTTTTAGGAAAGTAGATTTTTAAAGATATAATAAGATAGTCTCGCTTATTAAATAAAATAATCAGAGATAAAATTATGAAAAGAATAAGTTCAATAATTTCTATGATAGTTTTATTTTTCCAGGTAGGTTTACTTGCACAAAATCAATCCGGCTTGAAGATAGAGAATGTTGCCGTTTGTACTTCGGTGGAAGATAGGAAGCCTGTGGGAACAGATTCTGTTTTTTCTTCCGACGTGGGGAAATTATATTGTTTTACAAAACTTGAGAGTCAAGCAGAAAGATCAAAAATTTTTCATGTTTGGTTTTATCATGATAATGAAATGGCACAAATTAATTTACCGGTAAAAGCTAAGTCGTGGCGCACCTGGTCTGCCAAAACAATCTTGCCTGAATGGAAAGGTAATTGGAAAGTAGAAGTACAAGATTCATCCGGTAATGTAATTTCGAGCACATCCTTTAGATTAAAATAGAATTTGTTTGTTCAAGCAATTTAATTATAGCATTTTTTTTAGAAGAATGTAATATGGAAAAGCATCACCAGGAATCAATAGATAGATTCTTAAAAATCTACAAAAAAGATACTTCAATTTTAGCTTTACTGCTGGGGGGATCAATAGCTCATAGTTTTGCTAAATCTGATTCGGATATTGATATTTTAATTCTTGTAGGTCCGAAAGAATTTCAAAAGAGAAAAGATTCAAACAAGCTGGCTTTCAGCTTATGGGATATTTGTACATACGAAAACGGATATATTGATTGTAAAGTTACCAATATGGACTCGCTAATTAAGGTTGCTGAAAGGGGAAGCGATCCCGCCAGGTATGCTTATAAAGACGCAAAAATTCTTTTTTCAAAAGTTGATGATTTACCGGACTTATTAACAAAAATATCAGCCTTCCCCAAAGATCAAGTTGATGAAAGAAGAAGAAGGTTTGCATCTCAATTATTAGCCTGGAAGTGGTATTACAGTGAAAGCATAAAAAAGAAAAATAAATATTTATTGTTTTTATCTTTGCAAAAAATTGTTTTGTTCTCAAGCAGAATAATATTGAACGAGAATGAACAATTATATCCGTATCACAAGTGGATGTTAGAAGAAGTTAAAAAAGCGCAAAAAAAGCCAAATGATTTTCTTAAGAGCATTAATAAATTATTTGAACATCATACGATAGAAAATGTTAGACAATTTTGTGAAGAAGTATTAAAGTTTATTGATTTTACTGAACAAACAGTTGATTGGCCGAATTATTTTTTAAAGGATAGCGAACAGAATTGGATTGAACATGAACCGCCCATTGATGATTTATAAAAATTTAGTATTATAATTATCCAAATTACATCATACCTAATTTAGGTATAAAGCATACCTAAAATTCAAAACTAATTTACCTAATACAGCGATTGTGCAGAAAACATAATCACAATAGTTTTGTCACTCCTTTAAGTTAATATTTATTATTAATAAGAATCTAAATGAAATACAATTAATTATACTAAGGCAAAATTATGTTTAAAAAATTTTTACAGCTTTTACCGTTAATAATTTTATTTTCTATATCCCAAGTATTTGCTCAAAAATCCTCTGTGACAGCCGAAGATAATCTTGAGTCATCAGAACATACAAACAACTCCACTATTAATCGGAGGTTATGGAAATGCTTTTTACAAACATGATTTTAATACTAAAACGTCTATTGCTAATCTTGAACGCGTAGTATTATTTGTAGGACATAACTTTGGTGATATCTCTTTCTTCTCGGAACTTGAAGTCGAAGATGCTAAAGTAGAAGGTGGAGAAGAAGGTGGCGAAATCGCCTTTGAGCAGGCTTATTTAAAATTTAATCTTGATCCGAATCATTATATAACTGCAGGACTTTTCCTTCCGCGCATCGGAATTTTAAATATAGACCATCTTCCTAATGTGTTTAACGGGAATGAAAGAACACAGGTTGAAACTTTTATTATTCCTTCAACCTGGCGGGAGCTTGGTATCGGGTTTTACGGCAGTCTTATTTCTTATCCTCTAAACTATAGTGTTGCTATTGTGAACGGATTGAACAGCGGAGAATTTAAACATGGCAGCGGAATTAGAGATGGACGTTTTGAAGGACATGATGCGACGGCAAATAATTTAGCTGTTACTGGTTCGGTGCAATTCTTTCCGGGTGATTTTCAAATACAATTAAGCGGGTACTACGGCGGAACAGTCGGACTTGGAACACAGCAGGCAGATAGTCTTCAATTAACTTCCGGAATATTTGGTTCCCCGGTTATTATCGGAGAAGCTGATCTTCAATATAAAGCAAATGGAATTTCTTTTAAGGCTTTAGGCTCAATCATTTCAATACCAAATGCATCTGAAATTAATAGAGCATACACAAACAATACTCCTAAAATGGAATATGGTTTTTACGCTGAAGCCGGATATGATCTTTTATATTCTGAAGACAAGAGAAATGAAAAACAATTAATTGCATTCGCCAGGTATGAAAAATTAGATATGAACGCTGAGATTCCAGCCAATGGTATTATCGACGGCTCACTAAACCAGCAGCATGTAATATTGGGATTAAGTTATCTTCCCGTAAATAATATAGTAATCAAGGCAGACGTTCGTTTTAAGCATACGGGAGAACAAAACCCTGAACTAACAATTAATCCTAGTCCGGTTGCCCCTAAATATAAAACTAATAACACATTTGTGAGTCTTGGTATTGGATTTTCATTTTAAGGAGCAGCAATGCAAAGAAGAGAATTTCTAAAATCATCTTGTACATTGTGTATGGCATTCACAGCCGGACTAATAACAAGTGAAACATTAATATCGTGTACTTCTTTTCCGGTTTATGAAGCTGTGATAAACGCAAACAAAATTTCTGTACCTATTTCAATTTTTCAAAAGCAAAAAATAAATATTATTCATGCAGGGGATTTGAAATATTATATTGCACTTGAAGAAAAAAAGAATGGTAATTATACCGCCTTTCTTTTGGAATGCACACATGCATCAACTCCTTTAAATTTTACCGGGAAAATTTTTATGTGTCCATTGCATGGAAGCCGGTTTGATGAAGAAGGAAAAGTAATACAGGGGCCCGCTACTCTCCCATTAAAAAAATTAACAACAAAAGTATCAGGAAATGAAGTAATGGTTTTAATTAGTTAAGATTAATGCCGTATTTATTGCGGTATAATTTTATAATCTTTTGTTCTATGTTTACGGAACATAAAGCACATTGATGGAGGTGAAAGCTTAAAAGGTTTGCCCACCGTGCAGAATATTGCAGGTACATTAAATGTATAGCCTATGTAATTCAGGCTTTTTTTTAATTAATATGTACATTCAAAATAAAGATTAGATTTAGTGAATAACTTATATTAAAAGTCACTTTAGGCATATCATTAATAAAACTTTCCACTAAGTAATTTAAATTTGCAATTCGCTGTCTAAAAAAAATTATAGTTGTAAAACATAAACTCACTCTTTCAATTAAGGCTACACCTTTATCGCATAAAAAATTATATTTGACATTAAAAATAGAGGAACTTTAAATGGAAAAGTATATTTACCTAATTTCATTCTCCGTTATAATTTTTATCTTGTTGGGAATATTTACAAATGATTGCGATAAAGATATTACAGACCCTCGCGGCAAAATGAAACCATGGGAAACGGGAGCCTGGGAAAGCGGTAAATATCGAAATGTGTTTTTAGAAGCTGGGTATAAACAAAAAGATATTGATGCCAAACTTGCCAAAGCTTATCATGATGTATTTGAAGGGCCTGATAAAGTTTATTTTGAAGTCGAAGATTCGATGGCTTATCTCTCCGATGTAAAAAATCATGACGTTAGAACTGAAGGCATGTCCTATGGAATGATGGTAGCTGTTCAACTAAATAAAAAAGATGTGTTTGACCGTTTGTGGCGGTGGGCTCAAAAATATATGCAGCACCAGGGCGGTCCGCGTGATGCTTATTTTGCTTGGAGCGTAAAACCTAAAACAGGCGTACACAATTCAGAGGGTTCTGCCTCAGACGGAGAACTTTATTTTATAACCGACTTATTATTTGCATCAAATCGTTGGGGAAATGAAACAGGAATAAATTATTATGCTGAAGCACGAAGAATTCTTGATGCTATGTGGAGTAAAAACGGAAAGGATAAAATAACAAACGTTATAAACGTTGAACAAAAGAAAATAACTTTTGTCCCTGACAGCTCCGGTTACAATTGGACTGATCCTTCTTATTTTTTACCAGCTTTTTTTGAAGTATGGGCTGAATATGCAAAAGACGGCCACGAACAGTTTTATAGAGACTGCGCTGATACCGCTAGAGTATTTCTTCATAGAGCTTGTTCTTCTAAAACGGGTTTGAATGCAGATATTACGGAATTTGACGGCACACCTAGAACTTTCAGAAAGTTTCATAGTAATTTCCGGTTTGATTCGTGGAGGGTTCCAATGAATATTGCTATGGACTATTCATGGTATGCAAAAGATAAAAAATGGCAGCAAGATTACTGTAAACGAATTCAAAATTTTCTTTTTAGTAGAGGGATTGATACTTTTGAGGATCAGTACAATTTAGATGGAACACTCCCCGAATTTATTTTACCTGCCGGCGGTTACCGTGCACTTCGTCATTCATTGGGATTGGTCGCTACATCTGCGGCTGCTTCAATAATGGGAACACAGGCTAAAAGCTGGAAGTTTGTTGATGCTGTATGGAATGCTAAATTAGAGCCTTATTCGGATGGATATTTTGATCCTTATTATGACGGACTTTTATATTTATTCAGTCTGATGCACCTAAGCGGAAACTATAGAATTATTACGCCTGCAATGAGCAGTAAATAATTTTTATAAACAAAATAATTTGCAAAAACTGTTTTTAAATATTTGAGGGTTTACAAATGAACAATTTGGATATTATTAATTTGAAAACAAACATGGCCCACAAATTCTTTTATCTTTTTTTAACCTTCCTTATGGTGTTTTTTAATTTGTCTTTTTCAAAGGATAACAAAATGAATAACGAGAAATTTGCAAATGAAAACCTACTGAAAATTTCTGGAGATAAGATAGTCAATCAAAAAGGAGAGACAATTGTCCTGCGCGGTTTCGGATTGGGTGGTATGCTGCACATGGAAAATTTTATTGACGGTTATCCTGCAAATGAAGAATCAATGAGAGAAGGTTTGCTGAAAGTACTTGGCAAAGAAAAATATGATCTTTACTTCGATAACTTTCTTAAAAGCTATTTTACTGAACCCGATGCAAAATACATTCACAGCTTAGGACTAAACCTGGTTCGTATTCCTATCAATTATCATTTGTTTGAAGATGATATGAATCCGGGAGTAATTAAACAGGAAGCTTTTAAATATCTTGATAATGTTATTGAGTTGTGTGCAAAGAATCAAATTTATACCATCATTGATCTGCATGCTTTACCGGGCTGTCAAAATCAGCATTGGCACAGCGACAATCCTACTCAAAAAGCATTCTTCTGGGGACAGAAAGATTTTCAGGACAGAGCTTTGCACTTATGGGAAGTTATTGCAGAGCATTACAAAGATCAACCTTGGGTTGCGGGTTATGATTTAATAAATGAACCTGCCGATCCTTCCGGCGAAAAACTTTTTCCTTATTATAAGCGATTATACAATGCTATAAAAAAAGTCGATCCGAATCATATTATGTTTCTTGAAGGCGACCGTTATGCAAAAGATTTCAGCAAGTTTACGGAAGTATGGGAAAATGTTGTTTACACAAATCATGATTATGCACTCCCGGGATTTACCGGAGATTACCCGGGCACTATCAATGGAAAATACTATGATAAAAATTCACTTGAAAAAGATTTTCTTGAAAAATCAGAATTTATGCTTTCTCATAAAGTTCCTATTTGGGTTGGAGAGTTCGGCCCGGTTTATACTAATGATCCAAAAAAAGATGAAACACGTTACCGTGTGCTGAAAGATCAATTAGCATATTACAAAAAATACAAAGTAAGCTGGTGTATCTGGCTTTATAAAGATTTGGGACTGCAGGCAATTATTCACCAGAAAGAAAGCACTCCTTATATGAAATTGGTTTCTTCTTTTCTGAAAAAGAAAGATTATCTTGGAGCCGATGCCTGGGGATCGTCCGATAAAAATATCAGGCAGGTAATGGAACCAATTGAAGATTTATTTAAAAAGAATTTCCCAATTATGATCCCTATCCAAGCGGCCAGGAAAGACATATAGCTTTGCTGGTTAGAAACATATTGATAGCTGAAGCACTTGTGCCTGAGTATTGTAATTTGTTTAAAGGATTGTCCGACGAACAATTAATCTCAATAGCTCAGTCGTTTAGATTTGGGAATTATGTAAAACGGCAAAGGCTTGAAAATATTTTAACCGGAAAGGAATAGATTAAAACAATTTTGGTTTTAAGATATTTTCAAAGTTGACAATACCGTTTTTTGTTAATTGTTCTGGCAGTTCGGCTAAATCGGCTGCAATCATGCAGCAATACCAAGGTTTCTAGGAAGATAAATTATGTTAATTAAAATTGCTTTAAATGGAGCCCGGCCGAAAGGACAAAACAGATTTATTCCTCAATCGCTAAGCGAAATTGAAAAAGAAGTAAAACTTTTATACGAAAATGGAAATAAAGTTTTTCATATCCATTGCTATGATGAAAGAGGTAATGAAAGTTTAAACCAAATGACGTAAACAAATTAGTATCAGTAGTAAAAAATGTTTCCACGGAAATACAACTCGGTATAAGTTCCGGTGATTGGATAGAACCCGATTTAGAGAAAAGAAAAAATAATATTAAAGCATGGGAAAAAATTCCGGATTTTATCTCGGTTAATATGATTGAAGACCATGCAATCGAAATATCAAAATTGCTTTTATCAAAAGGAGTATTAATAGAGGCCGGGTTAAATGAAAAAAAAGCTGCAGAAATATTTGTTGAAAGTGATTTGGTTAAGAACTGCTTTAGAATTTTAATTGAACCGGAACCTGAAGAAATTAATGCTGCACTCAAAACAATAAATGAAATTGAGGAAATCTTAAATAAAAAAGAAATAAAAATACCAAGATTACTGCATGGATTTAATTCGGTCTCATGGGAAATTTTAAGAGAAGCAAAAAGAAGAGGGTATGACAGCAGAATAGGAATGGAAGACACTATTTATTTAGAAAATGGGGAAATGGTAAAAAGCAATTTAGAATTAATTCAATATGCTAACGAAATAATTAAAGCAATGTGAAAGCAAATTGATTATGATGCGGTTAACTCCATCTTCACTTATTTGAATATATGTAATCTTGAAAGTTTGAAATGAATATTGAGGAAAATAAAAGCATAGTAAAAAGATATTTTGAAATGTGGAATAGCGGCGAAGTTTCGATTGCCGATGAAGTTCTATCTGATGATTATAAAGATTTTGCGCACCCAGAGATAAAAAGTATAGAGGAGGTTAAACATTCTGTAAAGAAAATTAGGAACGCCTTCCCGGATTTTAATATTTCAATAAATACGATTTTATGTGAAGATAATGAAGTGGCTGTATTCGGAAATGTAACCCGCACCGAACAAGGAGAGAAAAGGACACATCAAATTATCTGGCTGGTAAGTATTTCAAATAGTAAAATAGCCGCTTTAAGGACAGGTATTGTGGATGCCGGATAACTGAATCAAAAGTATGATACAAACATTAAAAACAATATAAATTTATAATGAAAAATAATATTGAGCTTCAAATAAAAACATTTTCTTCTTCAAGAAAATTCAGAGAATGGCTTTCTAAAAATTATAATAAGAAAGAGGGAGTTTGGTTAAGATTATTCAAGAAAGATTCGGGAAAGAAAACCTTTTCACATGCCGAAGCTCTTGAAGAAGCGCTATGTTACGGCTGGATAGACGGACAAGGGAAAAAGTACGATGACGAATCATGGATTATAAAATTTACACCGCGCAGGGAAAAAAGCATTTGGTCAAAAAGAAACCGTGAACAAGTTGATCGTCTCATTAAAGAAAAACGAATGACAGAACATGGATTAAAAGAAGTTGAAAAAGCTAAAGCTGACGGGCGATGGGCAGCGGCTTATGATTCTCCTAAAAATATGGAAGTTCCGAAAGACTTTATAGATGAACTTAAGAAGAATAAGAAGGCATATGAATTTTTTAAATCACTAAACAAAACAAATACTTATGCAATTGCATGGAGATTGCAGACTGCAAAAAAACCGGAGACAAGGGAAAGAAGAATGAAAAAATTTCTTGATATGATGAAACGCAGCGAAAAGTTTTATTAACAATTTTTTCCAAAGTTTTTTGCATTTATCCAGTATTAAGCAAGTTGATTTTTCTAATAAAGCCTGTAGCTCCGGTTTAAAATGTACTGTTTTATAAGTTCGTAAATAAAAGCAATAAACAATCCTAATTAATATAGAGGGAGATAAATGTACAAGTTATTTTCAATTCTCATTCTTATCTTATTTAATACAATTCCCATCACTGCACAATCAACTCAAAATAAAATTATAGATGAAGAAGCAATAAAAACAGAGCTCGCAAAGATTGCTATTGATAATCTTAGAAGCTGGGAGCCGCCGTTTTATGAAGAAAAAATGTTAAAGCCTTTTTTTGCTACAAAAGATTTGTTGGTGGTTATAGACGGGATACCGATTAGAGGGTTCGTCGTATGGAAAAGTATTGTCTACAATAGTATGAAGGCGGATAGAGAAAGTAATTTTAAAAAATATAGACACATTATTAAGGACATACGGACGTCAATTCTAACTGAAAATTCCGGTGTAGTTACAGTAATGTATGGATGGGATTATATTACAAAAGAAGATAGACACTATAGTGTAAATGCTGCTGTTACATTGGTATTTAAACTTGAGAAAAATGAATGGAAGATAATCCAGTTTCATTGTTCTCATGGCAAAAAGAAATTGATTTCTGAAAACAATTAAAAAGAAGACAAATAATTATATTTGAAATGAAACGGTTCTAGTTAGAAAAATTCAAACAACCCGGCAATTGAGCTACGCATCACATAGTAGTTTACTGATATATTATAAATTATCTTGCTTATTAAACTAAAATAATGGGAGGCTTAGTTATGAAAAAAATATATTCGCTTATTTTTATTATGGTTTTATTTTTGTCGGTTGGGTTATTTGCCCAAAACCAATCCGGCATTGATGTAGAAAATATTGCTGTATGTACTTCAGTAGTAGACAGGCAGCCAGTAGGAACTGATTCTGTTTTTACTTCTGATGTGGGGAAATTATATTGCTTTACAAAACTTACAAGTCAAACAGACACATCTGAAATCTCTCATGTCTGGTTTTATCAAGGTAAACAAATGGCAAAAATTGATCTTCCGATGAATGCAAAATCATGGCGTACCTGGTCTGCTAAAACTATTATACCTGCATGGAAAGGTGATTGGAAAGTAGAAATTCAAGATGCAAACGGTAATTTAATTAAAAGTATTGCTTTTCGGTTAAAATAGGATGGCCTGACCAATCGATTTAATCATAGACCGAAAAGTAAAATAATATTATATCCTGAAAAAGTTTAAATGGTGCCTGGCCGGTTTATAAATATTAATTTGAAAACAATTAGTAAGTTAATTAAGCCAATCGCCTCTACTTTTTAATTGCAGTTTAATGGTTATTTTAGTAAATAAAAATCTTCGAAATAACTATTTATTTACTTTTCAGGGCGGGGCATAATGACTCAAAGAAATCTAATCTTAACCATTATCGGTTTCTTATTAATTACAATTATTCCTTTCAATAAATCCATTGCCGGTGGACAGCATGATATCCATATTTGGCAAATGCAGCAGATTACACTCAAAGCTGAAAAATCTTATGCAAATCCATACACGGATGTAACCTGCTGGGTGGAATTAAAAGGCCCTGCCTTTTCAAAAAGGGTTTATGGTTTCTGGGACGGAGGTAATGTTTTTGTTGTTCGCATAGTTGCTGAGGCACCTGGAAAGTGGCAATGGAAGAGCGGTTCAAACCAGCCTGATGATAAAGGATTGAATAATGTTGCCGGGGAATTTACTGCTGTCAATTGGACTAAAGAAGAGAAGATAGAAAATCCTAATCGTCATGGTTTTGTGCGCGCCACGCCTAATGGACACGCATTACAATATGCAGATGGAACTCCTTTTTTTCTTGTCGGTGATACATGGCTCGCCGGATCAACCTGGCGGCTGCCATTCCGCAATGCAGCCACTTCAAAAAGTTATGAGCCGGGCCCGGGAATCGGCTTTGAAGATGCGGTAATTTATAGAAAGAAGATGGGTTTTAACTCTGTTAGTATGATATCCTGTTTTCCAAATTGGGATTCCGATATTCATCCCAGCACCTACGCGGATTCAAATGGCATTTATATAAGAAATGCATGGGAAAAATTTGGTTATGATGTTTCAGACGCTTTGGGAACTGATGCATCAGGAGGATCAAGCTACTGGGGAACATTCACTGCTAAAAATATGAGGGATGAATATGGCAACCTTCCTTTCGAAATGTCGAAAGAGCATAAAGGCGTATCAGATTTTAATCATATAAACCCTGAATATTTTAAAAGCCTTGATAAAAAAATGGAGTATCTCCAGGACGAAGGATTTGTTCCTTTATTGGAAACGGTTAGAAGAGATGTCGGGCCGTCATGGAAAGCCTATTTTAATTTTAATGAATCATTTGCGCGTTTTGTGCAGTACATTATTTCAAGATACGGTGCTTATAATTTTATTTTTAGCGGAATACACCTCGACTGGATTCCTAAAGACTTTAGTCTAACTGCAGATGAATTTAATGAAGCACTAACATATCATTTAAAAAAATATGGGCCCATGCCATTTGGGCAGCCTGTTACATCTTTGATAAATAATTCTACCTACCTGCAATTTGGTCACGGTAAAGATTGTCCCTGGCTTACAATGCAAAGTGTAGGAAACAAACCTCGTGATCATAGAGTTTCTACTGCAATCGATACACTTTTTAATCTTGATCCGCCTTACCCGGCAATTAATTTTGAACCATATTATACCGGTTGGAATCATGAAATAAATAAACCCAATGGTGAACGTCCGCCTGCAAATTCGGACCGGGACAATTATTTTTCCCGGGCACAGATGTATGGTTCGGTTCTTTCAGGGGCATTATCGGGACATGTTCACGGGACTGCCGCTTATGACATTACAACAACAGGCGAACCGGCAGGCGCACGTCCGCATATTTGGGATGCATTGAAATACAGGTCAGCAAGTTATATGCAGTATCTTGAAAAATTTATTTTATCAGAAGGGGCTAAATACGAACAGTTACGGCCTGGCATAAAAAATATTAATCCGCAAAAAGCACCCGGCAGCCCTGAAGCAGGCCTTGACGGTTGGTCGTATATGATGCTAACCCCAGACAATTCCTTGGCCTTACTATATTTTGAAAATCAATCTGTGACTCCGGCTTTAAGCGGATTTACGCCCAATAAAAATTATAGTTTAAAATGGTATGATCCACGTACCGGCGAATGGGAAGAGCAAATTATTTTAGAAGCTGATGACAACGGTGTAATTGCTTTGCCAAACTTTCCCGGAGGTAAAAAGACTGCACTTACTGACTGGGCAGCAAAACTTGATGCAGAAAATGATTAACCTAAATTACTGTCAAGTATATTTAGTAGTTATCCGGCAGAGATTGAATATGATGGATTAGTATTTCTTATATTTTTCGTTTTATTCAATATTACTTATGGCATTATTCTATATAGAAAATAAATTATTTAATAATATTAAATTAATCTTAGTATCTCAGCATGGCTTGGCTAAGTTATTCTTTACGGTCACTTAGCCGCAACGAAGTTAGCAGCTTTAATAAACAGGCGAGGTTATGAAAAATATCATTTTAGTTGTTCTAATACTCAGTGACTTCCTATATTCGCAAAGTAATTTTAGTTCAAAAGCATCTAAAATATTTTTCTTAAATAAGAAATTTGGTGCAATTATTAAAAGTAATAATAAAATTGCCGTTACTTTAGATGGTGCAAAAACTTGGAAAGAAACAACCATTGAAACCGATGAAAAACTAGGAAAGGTTTTGTTTACTTCCGAAAGTAAAGGATGGATTATTGGGGAAGAAAGTATATTTAATACTGTGGACAGTGGAAAAACCTGGCAGACAAATCATAAATTCACCGGAGGATTTCTTAATTCAATATATTTTATTAATGATGAATACGGCTTTGCTGGTGGAGATAGTATTTATTTAACTCATAATAGCGGTCAAGAATGGTTAAATTCAGATATAGATTCAATCTATTATTATTATCCAATTAATGTTAGAAATTTTTCATTTATAAATGATTCTATAGGAATTGCTATTGGTTCATCTACAATATTTAAGACTCAAAATGGCGGCATTTCCTGGCAAAGATTACCAATCTATGTTTATGTTAATAGCGGAG
This sequence comes from uncultured Bacteroidota bacterium, assembly GCA_963777515.1. Lineage (GTDB taxonomy): Bacteria > Bacteroidota > Ignavibacteria > Ignavibacteriales > Ignavibacteriaceae > CAVSWT01. The sequence goes on along the minus strand of CAVZQU010000008.1, from coordinate 148,756 downwards.
ATATATCATCGGGCAAAATGCTGGATAAAGGTAATATTATTCTTACAGAAAATAGCTACTCTGATGGGAAAGTTGGTTCCTTATCTTTATCAACGGATGGAGGAACTAGCTGGAATTATTATGGGAATAATTATTTCGATTGGGGAATTGATGATAACTACATTTTTAATAAAGACAGTATATGGCTAATAACTGTATCCAATACGGTATATGCTACATTAAACGGTGGGATCAATTGGGATACATTGAATATTCGACTAAATAGTTTTAGTTTTTTTTCTAATCATCAGGCTTATGGTTTAGGCGATAAATACTTATATTATTCTGATGATGGTTGGTATTCATATAATGTAATTGACTCAACAATTGTTAGTATAAATGAAAAAAATGAAACAAGTAAAACACCACAATCAATTATTTTATATCAAAATTATCCTAACCCTTTTAATCCTAATACGACAATTGAATTTAATATAAAAGAAGCTGCAAAAGTAAATCTCAAAATTTATGATGCGTTAGGAAATTATATAACCACGTTATTAGATGATTATGAAAGTGCAGGTATTCATAAAGTAGAGTTTAAAGTAAATAATTTATCAAGCGGGGTATATTTCTATCAAATAATTTCTGGGAATTACATTGCAACCAAAAAGCTGTTATTCCTTAAGTGAGATAATTAAGCAGGCTAAGCATTTCAGGAAAACAGCGATTTCGTTCGCGGCATTTTATAAATTTTAAGGGTAGTCATTCCATTTTAAGTTTCTTATCAAGGTAGTTGTATCATGAAAGATTTCACTTAAAGCGGAAAGGTTTTTTAATTATAAAATTTATTAATTAAAATGATTGTGCTGTTATGGGCTGTCCCTTAGCCGTAACACCATTAGGCAGCAATAAAGTGAATAAAGAATTAGTGTGCTTAAGGAGGAATAATGTGGAGCTTAAATAGAACAAAAGTTCATTCATCTTATTTATATTTTTTAGTAGGATTCATATCTCTATTTTTTTCCAACGGCAGATGGACTATACCGATTGCAGCATTTTTAGCCCCGATATTTTTAGTACGCTTCCTCCGATTCCACTCACCTCTAAAAGGATTCATATTACTGATATTAGCAGGCTTTATTTCAAATATTTTTATTTGGAAAGGGGTTATACCTTTATCCGGTTTTGTTTATTATATAACTACTTTCATGATGAGCTTATTTACTTCTCTTGTATTTATCATCGATAGAATTTATTCACAGCAAATAAAAGGGATTGTTTCAACATTTGTACTCCCATCCGCATTTGTGATTATGGATTATATTGTTGTTTCGGCAAACCCGGGCGGAACTTTTGGAGCGATAGAAACTACACAATCATATTTGCCCATGCTGCAGCTTGTTTCCATTACCGGTATTTGGGGAATAACATTTATCATTTATTGGACTGCATCTTTAATTAACTGGCTGCTGGATAATGATTTTAGTATAGAAACTTTGCGGAAAGCTTTATGGGCATACGTAGTGCCGATAATTATTGTCATTCTTTACGGACAGATTCGTTTATCACAAAATGCAACAAATAGTACTGTGAAAATAGCATCTATTAATATTCCAGCGAATGAAATACAAAATATTTTTAGCGATAAAACAGACTCAGTGAATGAAATAATTAACAATAGCTTTTTAAATAACTGTGAAATTGCTGCCAGATCTGAAGCAAAAATTGTTTTTGGTAATGAGGTAATGCTCAATTTGAGTTCCGACAAAGAAAATGGATATATAAAAAAAGCAAAGACTGCTGCAGTAAAAAATAATATATACATAGGACTTCCTTTGTTGATCTACCCGAAAGATAAGCCGAATGCAAGACCGATGAATAAGATTACCTGGATTTCGCCGCAAGGAGAAATACTTTTTACATATTATAAAGCAAAACCAACACCAGGGGAAGGAAACTATGGCGATGGGATTATCAGATATTTCGATTCACCGTACGGGCGTATTAGTTCCGTTATATGTTTCGATATGGATTTCCTTCAATTGATAGAGCAAGTCCATTCAATGGACATAGATATTATGCTCGTTCCCGGGAATGATAATAAAGAAATCTCACCTTATCATACTTATGCCGCTTCATTCAGAGCGATAGAACAAGGGTTCAATTTGGTTCGGTCTGTGTCGCGAGGATTGTCTGCATCTTTCAATAGCAAAGGACAGGTTTTATCATCACAGAATTATTTTACTACAAGAGATGCGATCTTTTATTCAGATGTTCCAACGAAAGGGCAACAAACTATTTATGCTGTTATAGGGGACTTGTTTGCTTGGATTTGTGTCTTATTATTTATTTCAATAAGTATTTTCTATATCAGAAAGGAAAAAATAAAACAACAAAAATATGTAAATTAACTGCCTAACAAACGGCATTGTTTTTCTGGACTGCGCCTTGGCACAAGTCTTTATGTGCTGAGAAATTATAAAATAAAGATAGAACATGAATTTAAAAATTAATGATGATGTGTTTAATCAATTTCCAAACTTTGAGACAAAGAGATTAATTCTAAGAAGTTTTACAATTCAAGATGCGGAAGAATTATTCAAAATTCGATCAGATGATAGAGTAACAAAATATTTAGATAGTGAAATATATTGTTTATTAGAGACAGATTTTTTACAAAAAATATGAACTTAACAATAACTTTCAAGCCGCCGCCGTTCATTTGTGATAAATATAAATTTATTGTTTGGGGCGGTCGGTGAGTTGCACCGTTGTTATTCTGTATTATTATAATCTTATAAAAAATATAATATGAGTAATAGGATGGATTGGATTGCAATATTGAAAGTACTTGGACTTTGTTTAATTTCTATAATTATCGAAGTTATTTCAGCTTCAAAAGAAGGGAAAAAATGGTTTGTTAATTTAAAACAGCCTAAATATTCTTTCCCTTTTTCTATTTGGTTTTTTATTGGCGGTCTTTATTATGTAATTTTTGGATTAATTGCTTATAGGCAATTTCATACATCTTTAGTTAGTTTTACATTTCCTGTTATTTTATTGATACTGATAATGTTAATGAATGGATTTACAAATTTTATTCTTTTCAAATTCCGTTTATTGAAAACTTTCTACATTGTGTTATATCCCTTTACCCTATTAGTCATTGGATTAATTATAGCTCTTTTTCAAATTGATAAAGTAGCAGTTATCCTGGCAAGCATATACTTAATCTGGTTGAGTTATGATCTTTACTATTTTTTTGAATTGTGGAAAATAAACAATGGAAATAATAATGTTATTGCCTAAAAACTTTAACGATTTTATATATACCATGGAGGTTTTTTGAAAAGCACATTTATATTTATTGGGACAGCTATTTTAATTGCTGCATCATTTAACTTCAGCCAATCATTAAGAGCAAGAGATTACGGAATCAATTTCGGGTCATTAAAAACCGGAAAATTTAATGCTATAACTGATGTAGAAGGTGTGCTGGTTGGACACAAAACAATAATTAAAAATGATGATGCAAGAACCGGTGTAACTGCAATTCTTCCGTATGAAGGAAATATTTTTCAGAATAAAGTACCCGCAGCAATTTACATTGCAAATGGATTTGGAAAGCTGACTGGAATTAGTCAAGTTGAAGAACTTGGAAATATTGAAACGCCAATAATACTTACAAACACTCTTTCAGTGCCAACAGCAGCGGATGCTTTAATTGATTACACTTTTACGTTTGAAGAAAACAAAGATGTCCGCTCCGTAAATCCTGTTGTGGGGGAAACGAATGATGGAGGCTTAAATAATATTCAAGCCAGGTATGTAAAAAAGGAAGATGTGTTTAATGCAATAAAAAATGCTAAATCGGGCCCGGTTGAAGAGGGAAACGTAGGTGCGGGAACAGGAACAATTTGTTTTGGATTTAAAGGTGGAATCGGAACATCATCCAGAGTTTTACCGGAAAAGAATGGAGGATATACTATCGGTGTTTTAGTTCAAACTAATTATGGTGGAAACTTAATGATAACCGGAATACCGGTTGAAGAAGAACTGAACAAAATGAATTCTCATAATTCCGGGGATGGTTCGGTTATGATTATTGTTGCAACGGATGCTCCTTTAAAATCCAGAAATTTAAAAAGATTAGCAAAGCGTGCTCTCTCGGGTATTGCAAGAACAGGAGGGCACTGTTCCAACGGAAGCGGTGAATATGCAATTGCATTTTCAACTGCTGTTGATTTAAGAAGTCCTTATGAAAAAGGGGATAAGTTTCTCGTGGGCGGCGAAGAGTTAAGAAACGATAGAATGACTCCGCTCTTTGAAGCTGTTATTGAGGCAACGGAAGAGGCAGTTATAAATTCTTTATTTGCAGCAAAAACTATGACGGGCAGAAACAACTTAACAATTCAATCACTTCCTATTGATAAAGTAATTAAAATATTAAATCAGCATAATTTGATTAATTCAGAAAATTAGAATAAAATTTATAATGACAAATAAAAAACCGCTTCTTGGTATTATTGGTGGAATGGGAACGGCTTCCGGTTTGCAATTCCAAAAGATATTTTTTGATGTTTGCAATGAAAACGGAATTAAAGGTGACCAGGATTATCCCGAATGGATTTATTTTAATGCGTCAAAAGCACCAGACCGCACAAATGCGCTTTTAAATAACGGGCTTTCTCCCGTTAATTATTTGGTTGATATAATTAACAAAATGAAAAAAGCTGGAGTTGGTCTAATCGTTGTAGTTTGTAATACCGCTCATTCTTTTTATGATGAAATCATGGTACAGACTAACATACCGTGGATTGATTTACAAAAAGAAACTGCTAAGTTCATTAAAGAGTCAGGCTATTCAAGTGTTTCTCTTTTATCAACCGAAGGGACATTAAAATCGGGAGTATATAGAAAAGCAATTGAACCTCTCAACATAAATTATTTCGAGCCTGAGATTAATTCTGATATGCAAAAAAAAATTACTGATTCAATTTACAACCCTAATTACGGTATAAAATATACCGGGCTGAAAATAAGCCGCCAAGTGAGAGAAAATTTACAGGAGGTCGTTGATAAATTAGAAACGGAAGCAATAATCGCGGGCTGCACAGAAATATCACTCGTTGAAAAAGAACTTTCTTTAAAAGCAGATTGGCTTGACCCAATGAAAATAGCTGCTAAAGTGTGTTTCAATTATTTAAACTCATGAAAAAATAATATTGATAATATGAAAAGAGAAATTTTACTTTTAGGCAATCCATTGTTAAGAGAAAAATGTTCGGTAGTAACTGACTTCAACAGTGAAAAATTGAAAAAAGAGATTTTAGATTTAAAAGACACGCTTAATGATTTTAGAAAGAATAACGGATTCGGAAGAGGCATTGCGGCAATTCAAATTGGAATTAAAAAAAGAATGATTGCTTTAAATCTTGGTAAAGAAACTTTCATTGTAATAAATCCAAAGATAACAAAGCGAAGTAATGAGACATTAACTCTTTGGGATGACTGTATGTCTTTTCCCACCTTGCTTGTAAGGGTTATTCGTAACTCAAATATAAATCTTGAATATCAAGATGAAAATGGAAATCAAAAGGAATGGCAAAATTTATCAAATGCAGAATCAGAATTACTTCAGCATGAAATAGATCATCTTGATGGAATACTTGCGGTTGACAAAGCGATAAATCCGCAAGATATTATATATAGAAGCGAGTATGAAAAAAATAAAGATTATTTTGAAGCTAAAGTGAGTTATAGAATTATTCCTACGATATAATCCATATAAAAATTATAAAGTAAATCCCGCATTCTTAAACCAATTAAATAGAAGATTGTTGTTTCACTTTTCAATTAACCTAAGCATCGAAGGAAGCACAATTAATAAAAGCGGTAAAGCAATTACAAACCCGCCGATAATTGCGATAGCCAAAGGCTGATGCATCTGTGCCCCGGTTCCGATTCCAAATGCAAGGGGAAGTAAAGCAATGATTGCACCAAATGCTGTCATAAGTTTTGGACGAAGCCTGGTTGAAATAGAAAAAACAATCGCATCTTCTTTACTCCGGCTGTTTGATTTAAATTCATGATACTGCAAATAAGTGAAGATGGAATTTTCCCCGATGATTCCTACAATCATTATTATGCCTGTGTAGCTTCCGACATTTAAAGGTGTGCCGGTTATGAATAAAGCAATCAAGCTTCCCGAAATTCCAAGTATGGCAATCAAGATAATTAAGAGCGATACTTTAACATTTCTAAATAAAAATAAAATAACAGTAAACACTAAAAGCACAGCAAGTATAAGAATTATCATTAGATCACTGAAAGCCTTCTGCTGTTCGGCATAAGAACCGCCGTAAACAATCTCATATCCTACAGGCAATTTTATTTTTTGCTGTATGCTCTTTTGAATATCGCTTAAAGTGCTTCCAAGGTCTCTATTGTTTAGCCTTGCAGTTACATCATACATCTGCTTTAAATTTTCTCTGTCAATCTCGGCAACGCCTTTTTGAATTTTTATTTCTTCAAACTCATTAACAGGTTTAATATTGCCGTCATTAAGAAAAATAAAACCATGCTTTAAATCGTTCATGGTATTATAAAGCTTTCCGTTAAACATTCTGATATTATATTCCTGGTTTTGCCCAAGAATGCTTCCCACCACTTCACCTTTTATTTTGGAATTCATTTGAAACTGCAAATCATTTGGGGTTAAGCCGTATCGGGCTAAGGCATCATTTTTAGGATTAAAAATAATGCTTGGCCCTGCAACAGTGATTCCATTAAAAGCATCTGCTGTACCGTTTGTGTTGTCTACAATATCGGCAATTTGATTGGCAATATTTTCAAGAGTGTTTTGGTCATCACCGAAAATTTTTATTTCAATGGGTTGTTTAGAACTTATCAAATCACCAATCATGTCTTCAATGATTTGTCCGAAGTCAACCTGCAATGAAGGGAGTTTTGCTTCAATCTTTTTACGAATTACATCACTTACTTCTTCAGTCGTTAATTCTCTGTTTTTCTTTAATTGAATTGTATAATCACCTGTATTAGGCTCGGTAATAAAGAATCCATTTTGTGTTCCTATCTGCCGTGAAAAGCTCTCAACTTCAGGCGTATTCTTTAAAATATCATCAACAACATTAAGCATTTGATCAGTTCCTTCTAAGGAAGTTCCCGGTGGGCTAGTGAAATCAAGAATGATCGAGCCTTCATCCATATCAGGTAAAAATCCGGACGTCAATGAAGGAATTATAAACCATGAAGCAGCGATCAATAAAAATACAAATGCAATTGATATTGCTGGTTTATAAATAAAAAAGTAAACCCAGTTTCTCTTCTTTAATTCTTTCTGAACATTTAAAGCAGATTCTTTTTTAGAGAAGAGAAGATAAATTACCGGAAGTATAATCCATGTAACAAAAAAAGAACAAGCCAGAGTAATAATCATTGTATTGGTTAATACTTTGAAATAAGCTCCTGCAACTCCGCTCATTAAAAAGAAGGGGAAGAAAATTACGATAGTGCTGAGAGAAGAACCAATCATTGCCGGGAGTAAATATTTTATTGCTTTTATCACTAAAGTTTGGCTTGTCTCTTTTGGGTTTTCCTCGTGTGTGCGGTGAATCTGTTCAACTACAACAATTGCATCGTCAATGATTAATCCGATTGATGCGGCAATAGCTCCAATCGTCATTATATTAATAGTGTAGCCGATTACATATAAGACAATAAAAGTGAGTCCAAGAGTTACTGGTATTGTAACAAGAATAACAGAACTGGCTTTTAACGATCTTAAAAATAATACAGTAACAAAAATAGCCAGCAGAAGCCCAATCCAAACTACATCTCTTATACTGCCGATTGCATCCGAAACAAAATTTGCCTGGTCATAAAAAGGGCGAAGAATTATTCCTTTAGGCAGAATGCGCTGTAAGTCAGGCAATTCTTTTTTAATTGAATTTTCTACATCAATAAGATTTGCATTTGGCTGTTTAAGAATAGAAATAAGAGGGACTACTTTTCCATTGGCTTTTATTTTTATGTATTGTCTTTCGGAACCTATTTCTATTTTTGCAATGTCTTTTAATCTAATTAATCTTTTTTGATTATTAGTAATTACTAAATTTTCAAGATCGTTTTTATTTTTTTGAGTTGCTTCTGTTAATGTTAGATAAAGTCTATTGTAGCTATTTAAATACCCTGTTGATGAAATAAAATTTGATTCTGAAATTTTATTTGCAACTTCTTGAGGAGATATTTTTAAGTTGCTTAATCTTGCCGGATCAAGAATAACATGATACTCTTCAACCTCGCCGCCGGCAACAGCTATTTCTGAAATTCCGTCAATCCTTGATAAGTATGGTTTAATGGTGTATTCAGCGATGTTTCGTAATTCAATTTGGCTGTAGCCTTTCCCTTCCAAAGAAAAACCCATGATAGGGAAAATTGAAGGATTCATTTTTTCAACCGAGATATTAATACCGGAAGGAAGGTCTTGCCTAATTTCATTAATTCTAGATTCAATTCTCTGCTGGTCAAGATCAATATCTGAATTCCAATTGAAGAATGCAGATATTTCACAGCTTCCTCTGCTGGTTGCACTTCTTACAAGATTTAAATCCTGCACTCGCTTGATTGCATTTTCCAACGGTACAGTAACAGTAACCATCATTTTATCAACCGGCTGCTCGCCGTTATCCGCGATGATTTTAATTTTAGGAAAAGTAATGTCGGGAAATAAACCGGATTGAATATTTAAAAGAGCATATATGCCGCCAAATAAAATTAATATTAGTATTACCGCGATAGGGCTTTTGTACTTCACATAAAAGTTGTTCATTTTACAATCTCAACTTTTGAAGTATCAGGCAGGCCGTAAGCGCCGCTTAAAACAATTCTATCATTTGGCTTTAAATCTGAATTTAGAACCTGCACAACACTGTCATTCTCAATTCCCTTTACAATATTATTTTTAACAGCAGTTGTATCGTTTATTAATTTCATTACCCAAAAAGAATCCTGGGTTACATTTGTAACAATGGAAGACTTTGGAACGGCAACCACATTATCAGCACTATTAAAAGAAATTTTTACTTTAACATTTAAATTTTCCGGGAGCGGTTCGTATTTAATTAATTTTATATAATAAGTTTGTGTTTGGGTTATAGAGTCTACCTTTGGAATGTTTCTGTCAATAACTCCTTGCAAGACTTTATTATCCGGTAAATTTATCTTACACTTGTTTCCAATTTTAATTTTATAAACGTCTTCAAAAGGCACGTCAACATCTATCCTAATAGAGGAGGGATTGGATATTTCAGCCAACTGTTCTCCGTTCGAAACAAAATCACCTTGATGATAATTGAGTTCGGTCAGTATACCATTTGATTGTGCTTTAAGATTAATTGTTCCTTTAAATTGTTTATTTCCGAATGATATTTTTAAGCTGTCTGCTGCTTCCGATTCCATGGTTTTTATTTGAAATAAATTTTCTCCGGCTTTTACCGAATCGCCGATATTTTTATAAACATCTTTTATGAATCCTTGAAAAGTTGCTCTCACGATTTCTTTGGTTAAGAAAACAGTATTGCCGTTTAACTCGACGTAATCACTCAGGCTGGTTATTTCAGGATGAGTAACTGTAACCGGCGTACCGCTGTTTTGCACTTCTGCATTGTTTTGATCTTCATTTCCGCTGCAAGAAATTAGAGACATCGAGATCATGATTAGAATGATATATGCAAATATTTTTTTCATAATTAATGTGTAATATTTAAAAAGTATAAAGTTAGTCTCGTTTATATTTTTTAATAAAAAACTACCCCACTCTAATCTCTCTCCTTACAAAGGAGAGAGACTTATTGTCATTGTTAAAACTATGCATTTGTAATTGCACCTCTACAAATTATGTTCATATTTTGATTCAAGGATTATCTATATTCTAACTGAGATAACAATCTTGCAATTTTTTAATCTTTTAATTAAAAAATCACCAATTCCAATAATTGTAATTACTAATTTCAAGCTGATAATTTATTTCTGTTGAGATATAATTTTTTTGAAGATCAATATAATTCCTAAGTTCGGTTAAATACTCAATCATCGATAAATTGCCTTTTTCCAATTGCTCCAAAGAAAGGCTTAATAATTTTTTATAATCTTCAACCTGGCTTTTATAATCCTCTATATTTTTTTTGAGTGAATTAATTTTATTCTCAGCATTTCTTCTTTGAGTATAAATATTCTTCGTTGCGTAGTTTTTATAATCACCCGTAATCTTTTCAGCTAATAAACTTTGCTGCCTGGTTATATCTTTTTGCCCTCCATCCAAAATAGGCAGAGAAAAATTTATTCCGGCACTTAATCCAAACCTTCTTTGAATATTATCTATCTCAACTGCATTTAAACCTGTATTAAAAAATAATTTTACTTGAGGTGCATATTTTGATTCAAAAATATTTTGTTCTGCAGCAGTGCTCAAACTATCTAGGTGATACTGAGTTAAAAAGTTGGATTGCTGAGGAGTATTTATTAAACGCAAATTTGCCGAATCAAGATTTACAACTTGTGTATCTGAAATGCCGCAAATTGAATACAATTGAAATAAATCATTTTTATAATTCTGCCGGGTTTGATCAAGATTTATCTTCTGCGATTTGGTTTCAACTTTCAATAATAAATAATCCTGGACTTTTGCACTTCCCTGTTGAACTAAATTCCCGGTTATTTTAAGCTGGTTTTCAAGGTTGGCTTGAATTTCTTTCTCAAGATTATAAAGCTGCAGATTTTGAAGAGCATTTAAATATTGATCTGTTACTTGTTCTCTTAAGTTATGCTTTTCTTCAACCAGCTTATTTTTGTAGCTGTCTCCTTGAATATTTCTCTGCTCTTGCAGCGCATCAAGCAAAGCGCCGTTAAAAATATTTTTATCAACATTTAGTAAAGCAGAATATTCTCCTCCGTTTGTAATTCCAACATCATAGCCGATTGCATTTGGGCGCTGGATTTGTAGAAACCAGTTTTCCGTTATTGTTAAAATACGGAGCGAATAAATAATCGGCAGAAAGATAAACCTTGAATGCCGAGTTTTGTGCTTCATCCAGCTTTCTCTGCAGATCATTAATTAAATACAAGCTGTTATAATTTTTAATTTGCGGCGAGTTGTTTAACGCTTCATTTATAAAGTAGTCTAAATTAAATTGACAGAAAGCTGCATTTGATAAAATTAGTATTAAAATCAAAAATTTTATTTTCATTAAGTCGAGTTTTCGAGTTTAAATATTTTACATTTATATAAAATGTATTGAGCAGAAAGTTTAATTAAAAAATAAAAATACTAAAGAAGTAATTCTACTCAATACTAAATATTATTCAAGATAAATTAATCCTTGTCGTCTTCTTCATTCTCTTCTTTACTTTCTTTTCCTTCTTTCTCCTCATTTTTCTTTTCCATCTTCTTAATATTACCTTTTGAGTCCAATACTATTTCTGATTTTTTATCATTGTGCTCTACAACGGCTTCGTAAGAAATTTTATTTCCTTTTGTTAACTTTTCAACTTTATGGATTTTACTATTCGGGTATTCTTTCATAATTGATTTTGTTATAAAATCCGGTATGTTATCTGCAGCGTATGCTTCCTCTATTTCAGCGACTTTTCCATCCTTCGTATATAGAAGGTCTCTTGCTTGTGTTCCGTCCATACTTTCAATTTCATAATAAGTTTTTCCATGCTCTTTTTCAGTTGAAGCGCCCTTTATTTCTGCCTTAGGATAACTTTTTTGAAATGCAGCAAGAACTTTTGCGGGCAAATCTTTTTTGTCAATCTTCTTTTCCTGTGCATAAGATGAAATTAAAAATGATGACATTATAAATATGCTTAAGAGAAAAGAAATAAAATGTTTTGTCTTCATAATAGTTCCTTTTTAGTATTGATTAAATTGATAGCCGTAAGATAAAAGTTGAACATGAAATGAAGATGAAAAGAGTTCAATAGTGTGATTTAATTGAGGCGAAAAACCGCTAGGGCTTGTTATGTTAGAACAAGTGTTTTTATTTATACGATTTGATTTGCCGGTGCTGGGGCCGCTTTTTATTAGATGCGTTTCTTTGTGCTGCTGTTTTTGTGGTGCGTGCTGTTATACCTATTTTTTCAAGGAGCTGCTTTTTATCACACAAAGCTACCTTGGCAATTTTAATATATTGTGCCAGTTAGGTATTCATTGCTTTTATGGTAATGATCAGGAATTAGTGAAATCAAAATAGACAGGCACACAGCCAGATCTTGTATTTGGCTCTAACTCAGAGCTATGCCCACTTGCATATGTCTACGCAAGTGAGGATGCAAAAAAGAAGTTTGTGAATGACTTTGTTGCAGCATGGAATAAAGTGATGAATCTTGCAAGGTTTGATTTGAATTGATTTAAGATAGTTGCATACAAGATTGTTTTTGCTGCAAAGCGTTTACCACTTATGTGGGGGGTTATTCGAAAAACCCGTTGTAAAATTGAAACTGATGTAATAAGGATACTTGAATAGTTCAGTCTTTATAAAAAGCTTTAGCCTTTTAGTGTTTTTTACTGTTGCCTTTCAAATCAGCTATGTTTTGTTAATAAGGGATAAAATACTTATCTAAAAGAATACTTTGTTGAAATAAACAAGGACATTTATTTGATTTAAAAGATATTACTTTTTATAATAAAGGTAGTCAGCTTATTTCAATCTTTTTACAAAACCGGATATAAACCTTTTACCACATTTTATTGAAATAAAATGAAAACGAAAAACAAAATAATATTACTATTAGCAATTATTATTAGCTCAGTTGTAGTAGTTATATTTATAATATTTTCACCAGACAAAGATATTGCTCAGTTAAAAAAGATAATTCAACAAAAAAAAGAGTTAACTGTCTTAATCAGAAATTCCCCTTCAGTTTATTACATGGGTGTTGATGGACCGACCGGTTTCGAATACGATCTTGTTAAAGCTATTGTCGATTCACTTGAGATGCAGCTTAATCTAAAAATCTTTTACAACGTTAATGATATATTAAAAGCCATCGATAACGGAGAGGCGGACTTTGCAGCCTCTGCAATAACTGTTACCAAGAAAAGAAAAAAACAATATTTGTTTAGTAATCCATACCAAACTGTTCAGCAGCTGGTAATTTATAAAAGAGGGCACGATTATCCTAAAGATATTGCGGACCTGAGCAACTTTCAAATTCTTGTAAGTAAAAACAGCAGCTATGACCAGAGATTAAAAGTTCTTAAAAAAGAATATCCTGATTTAACCTGGGAAACAACGGATGATCTTTCAACCGAACAAATATTACAGGAAGTTTGGGAAGGCAAAGTTGAATGCACCATTGCGGATAATAATTTATTTGCTATCAATCGAAGATATTTTCCCGGACTTAAATCTGCAATTCCAATTAGTGAAGAACAGTCTTTGGGATTTGTTATCAATAAGAAAAATAAATTTTTGCAAAAATATATTAACCTCTGGCTTAATAATTTCAAAAAGCAAAAGCAGATGGCGATATTACGCGACCGGTATTACGGGCATATAAATATTTTTAATTATGTTGACATTAGTTCGTTTCATAAAAGAATTGATACACGGCTTCGCAAGTATGAAAATCTTTTTAAGAAAGCGGGAAAGAAAAACGATATCCCCTGGAAATTATTAGCAGCACAAGCCTATCAGGAATCCCAGTGGAATCCCGAAGCAGAAAGTCCTACCGGCGTTAGAGGAATAATGATGCTTACAAAAAAGACAGCAGAATCACTTGGAATTTCCGACAGACTTGATCCTTCTGCAAGCATTTTGGGCGGGGCCAGGTATTTAAAACGGTTAGGAAAAATTGTTCCTGATAATATTATTGATGAAGATAAAATATTTTACTCGCTGGCAGCTTATAATGTAGGTATGGGGCATATGCAGGATGCAGAAGTTCTTGCAGAAAAACTTGGGTATAATAATAATACCTGGGAAGGACTAAAAAAGGTTCTGCCTTTGCTGAGTAATAAAAGATATTACAAGACATTAAAGTATGGTTATGCACGTGGTACTGAGCCCGTAAGATACATTAACAGAATTCAAAATTATACCGAAATACTTGAGCAAAAGCTTTAAATAATTGAAATATAAATTACCCCTGTTCTTATGATATTAAATTACCTCCCCCAAAAGGTTTTGTCCTGATTTTATTTTTGTCGATAGATTAATATGATTAGGATAATTTCCTATCAGCTCGGGATTCTGATCTGAATTAAGATTAACAGTTATAGCATCATAGTATTTATACGTTCCGTCGTTGTCTTTTTGTTTTAACCTGTAGGAGAAACTTATTCCGCCGTTTGGTGATCTGCAAATATATAACTCTTTAGTGAGTTGCTGTCTCCGGCAACTGCAGCAAATCCGGTCTTCTCCCATTCGACTGAATGCGGGATGGTGAAATTCGTGTTGTGATTATTTACTTCTGTTAAAAAAGGAAGTTGGCATAAGTCCAAAAGAATTTAAGAATCAAATTATGAATTAATTCATTCTGCCATAGTATAAGGGGAATCATTAAAATTCATTGTAATTATACCTGCCTGCGGTAGGCAGGTCTGATGTTGTTAAAAAACTTTTTCTTACTTTCTTTGCGGTTTTATAAAATAGAAATTTTTTATAGATTAATTTTCAGATATTCTGTAAATTATCTCATCCCCTAAAAGATTATTTAAAAAAATTACTAATTAAGAGGCTTTGCTATTATGGCTTGCCACTATGTGAGATGCGGGTTAAGCACGGCACAGTTAGGCAATCAATTCAAAAGGAAAATATATGGAAAATAAAATATCTGAAATCGGTCAAATTGGAATTACTGTAAGCGATGTCGAAGCTGCATTAGGTTTTTACAGAGACATACTTGGATTGCAGTTCTTATTTAGCCCATCTTCTACATTAGCCTTTTTATCTGCTGGAACTGTCCGAATAATGCTTAGTACACCGCAAGGCGACGGCACGGTTGGAGGAAATTCTATTCTGTACTTTAAAGTAACTGATTTGAATAGCGTGTTCTCTGAAATTATTAATAGTGGTGCTAAAAGTGAAAGAGAACCACAACTTGCAGCAAAAATGCCTGATCACGATCTGTGGATTGGCTTCATTAGAGATCCAGACGGCAACTTAGTGGGCCTTATGGAAGAAAAAAGTAATTCAAATTAATTCATAACCAGCTTTTCCACCCAACAGCGTATTCACACTCGGCAATTAAAAATTTTTAAGCTGGTTTTTCCCCGGCAGGGAAGCCGATATTTTTTATTGGAATCTCCCATAACGATCACAATGTGATCACTATGTGAAAAAACTTTATCTTTCTTTCTTTTCGTTTTTATAAAATTATTAGCAGTTATGCTTTGGCGACAATTTCTATTTTACAGATACTATTAACAATACTTGCCGTATTCAGCCCCTAATATTGTCGCATTTACACCGCAATAATATGATCTTTGTTGGTGATATTAGTACAGTAACAATACCAATTTTGAAAAAGCTTTTTAAATAATTAATTATTATAGGAGGTTAAATAAAATTATGGCACTTATTAATCCGCACATTAACTTTAATGGAAATGCCGAAGAAGCATTCAATTTTTACAAATCAGTATTTGGCGGAGAGTTTGCAAAAGTTATTCGTTTCAAAGACATTGCAGGCCCCGAAATTCCCTATAGATAAAAAAGAAGAAAATAAAATCATGCATATTGCTTTGCCTATCGGTAAAAATAATATGCTGATGGGAAATGATGTCCCGGAAAGCATGGGACGAACAAATGAAAATGAGAACAGAAGCAAAATTTTCATTAGTGCAGAAAGTAAAGAAGAAGCAGACAAATTATTTAATGGGCTTTCTGCAGGAGGACAAATTGAATTTGCTATGGATGATAGTCCTTGGGGGACATATTTTGGTGGTTTTAGGGACAAATACGGTATTGAATGGATGGTGGAATTTGACCCAAAATATAACTGGCAAAAGTAACTGACGAAAAACAACAAACGCCTAACAAAGGTTTGGTAAAAGAAGGATGATGAAAGTAATTGAACACTTTTACTCCTATCAGCATTTATGCTTGTTTTCGGCTGACAGTTTTCAATTGTCATGCCTTTACCAGGCCGGGAAGTATTGACTAATTTTTTTTGAAAGGATTTATAAATGCAAAAATTACGTGTTGCAAGTTTTTCTATTTCAGTGGATGGATTTGGTGCGGGCCGAATCAAAGCCTGGAAAACCCTTTGGGAGTCGGAGGCCCGGAGCTTCACCAATGGTTTTATCCCACAAAAACTTTTCAGCAAAATGTATTAGGAAAGAGTGACGGCACAATAGGAGTTGATAATGAATTTGCCGAAAACGGATTTAAAAATATCGGCGCCTGGATTTTAGGGCACAACATGTTTAGTCCATACCGCGGCGCACCTAATGCTGAATGGAAAGGATGGTGGGGAGAAAACCCGCCGTATCATGTTCCTGTGTTTATTTTAACTCATCATAAGCGCGAATCAATTGAGATGGAAGGCGGCACCGTTTTTCACTTTGTAACCGACGGGATTAACGCAGCTCTTGAAAAAGCTTTTGATTCTGCAGACGGAAAAGATGTAAGACTTGGCGGAGGTGTTAGTACAATTCGCCAGTATCTTAAGGCTCAATTAATAGATGAATTACATTTAGTTCAATCACCTGTAATATTAGGTAACGGCGAAAATCTTTTTTCGAATTTGGATCTCAAATCATTGGGATATAAATGTAGTAAAAATATTTCAAGTGATAAGGCAATGCATTTGATTATAAAAAAATCAAATAACACGTAACAATAGCTGTAATCCAACCACCCGACAAGTCGTGATAAACTTTTTTCCGCATTCAGCTTTGCATGTTTTCGATAGAGAATTCTATTACTTTAGTGCTGTAACGATTTTTGCCTGGTAATAATTAATCGTACTTACGCCGATGTTTTTAAAAAACTTTTTTGCACATAGCTTTTTGAAAATTGTAAAGTTTAATGTCCTATTTCAGCTAACTCGTTCAACTTTGTTTTAATAAATAATATACTTTTAATTAATAATGTTGTGTTTATATTCGGCAGTCTTGTTCTGAACTGCAGTTAAGCACAACATTAACTAGCTTGACAAATAAAAAAAAATGTATTATTTTAGTAAGTAAGTGATTACATATTTATTAAAACATAAGAAATGACACGAGAATCAACCGACGTACGTCAGGAACAAATAAAAAAAGCTGTCTTAGACATTATAGCCGATGAGGGTCTTCATAATATTTCTACAAGAAATCTCGCAAAAAAAATTGGTCTAACCGAAGGAGCTATTTTCAGACACTTTCAAACAAAGCGCGATATTATTAAAGGAATAATGGACGATGTTGAGAATAATCTAATAGGATCACTCAAAAATATTGTTCTTAAACCGGACAAGGCAGAAGATAAGATGTTCAAATATCTTTGCCAAAATGTAAAGTATCTTAAAGAGAATAGAGGGATAACAATCCTTTTATTCTCAGAAGCAACACACCTTGGTGACAAGCAGCTTAAAGAAAAATTAAATCAAATACTTTCCGAACAGAAGCAATTCATTATTAAGATAGTCAAAGATGGAATAGCCGAAGGTGTTTGGGATAAGAATGTTAATGCAGAAGATGTTGCTGTTATTTATATGGGTATTCCCATAACATTAAATATTGAATTGGTATTAAATAACAAGAATTTAAACCTGGACAATTTCTGTAAACGAATGTACGTTTTAATTTCAAAGGCGCTGAAGGAATAAAAAAATTTGCAATATTATGTAAGTAAATATTTACTTAATATAAAACCTAAACAATGTTATAAGGATTTAACTGTGGTGTAACATGCTATACTTAATCATTTCATTAATAATACTCGCTTCATCTTTCCTATTTTCTATGCTGGGCTTGGGTGGGGCTCTCATTTATGTACCCATACTGAAATGGGCGGGTTTCCCGGTCAAAGAAGTTGCTATTCCGTTAGCTCTTCTATTAAACGGATTGACTACACTTATAGCTTTAATTGCATATTTCAAAAATAAATTAGTGGATGTTAAAGGCGGATTGGCTATGACAATTTCCGCCTTTTTATTTGCCCCTGTAGGTGCGCTTGTTTCTGATAAATTGCCTGTGACTTTTCTGTTGATACTTTTTTCAGCCGCAGTCTTGGCAGCAGCTGGCAGAATGTTGCTAATGTCAAAAATGCCGGAGCCTAAACAGGTAATGTCATTTAAGAAACGCACTATTATCGGTGCTATAATTGGAAGCTTTGCAGGTTTTATGGCTGGTCTTCTTGGTATCGGAGGCGGATTTATTATGGCTCCGCTTCTAATGTGGATGGGATATAATACCAAGCGGGCCGCAGCTACCTCAGCATTTGCTGTAACATTTTCCTCCTTCTCAGGATTCCTTGGACATGTTTCCCAAGGACATTTTGAAGTAACATTAACAATAGTATTGTCTGCCGCTGTAATTATCGGTGCTTTGCTTGGAAGTAATTTCCTTGTTAATAAAGCAAAAACAAAAACGATAAAGCAAATCTTTGCTATTGTACTACTAGTAATAGCGATCAAATTAATTATCGGCGTAATCTGAAGATTGGAGTAGAATATAAAATGTCGCGAATTAAAGTTACAATTTTTTCTACCATCACATTATTTATATGTATTAATTTTATTGGAATTGCTCAACAAAAGATTGATTGGAATGGGTATCTTCAATACCGTTTTTCGGATAACTACCTTGATCAATCCGGATTTTCAGTAAGAAGAGCAAAGTTCTGGTTAAATGGGAACCAGCCTTATAATGACGGAATCTGGAGCTATAAAATTCAAGCCAACTTTTTTCAGCAGTCTAAATTTCATTTTCTGCTGCAAGATGTTTTGGTAAGCTATAAAATAAGCAACTTTGAAGTTACCGCCGGTCAGTTCGTACTGGATTATGGCTTACAGAGAAAGCAACCCGATTATAAAATTCCGCTCAATGAAAGGGCTAATGTTATAAATGCACTTGTTCCCGGTGCGGAAACTATGGCTAGAGATATAGGAGTTGAATTGAAGGTTGAAGACAATAAAACAGGCTCTTTCAGCTTCGGTTTCTTTAACGGCAATGGTGCCAACAATGTTTCAAACCAAAAGAATTTTCTATGTGTAAACCGAGGCACTTTATTTCTTCTAAAGAACTCAGAATCAAAAATTGAATTAGGTTACAACCTTTCTTACCGCTATGCTCATAATCTTCAATTCAGTAAAATTCTGGGGAGCAGTGCTGTTTTTACCGGCAATGACTTCAGATTCGGTTTTGAAGGAAAGTTAAATGTGGGAAATCTAGAACTGCAATCCGAATATCTGGAAGCGCATATTGAGAATCGGCAGGCCAGCGGTTACTATGTGCTCGCAGATTACATTGTCTCAGTTAAAAATTTAATTACAATTTCAACTGAACGGCTTAATGACTTAAATCCCTCCACTATTGATAACGCCTGGTACATCATCGGATATTCTTATCTCATAAAAGGATATGAAATTAAGATTTCATTAGATAATGGATTCCAGTTCACGTCAACAGAAACAAATTCATTAACAACTTTACAAATACAATATTTTTTTAATCAAAAATAAGGAATACTAAAATGGCAAATATTAACCCGCAAGAATGGTTGGAGTTTGGACAAAAATTTCACGGCCACAAATGTCCTGCCCTGCCACTCGGTTTAAGAGTAGGTGCAGCAGCAATGAATAAACTTGGTGTAGATAGAGCTAAGGACGGCCAGATAATTGCGTTTGTGGATCTCGGCGAAGATCATTGCGCAACTTGTTTCGCAGATGGACTTCAGGTAATAATGGGAACAACATTCGGCAAAGGTAACATTAAGAAAACACAAAAAGGTAAGTGGGCTGTCACACTTGTTGATAAAGCCACAGGCAAGGCAGTACGCGTAACACCAAAAGCAGAAGCAATGCTTGCAAATAAAAAGACCTCATTCTTTAAAGATTATAGGGAAAAAGGCATCCCTGCAAGTAAAGTTCCGCCTGAGGTTGTGGAACCCTTGGTTATTAAAGTAATGAGCACCCCACAGGAAATGTTGTTAAATATTTCTGAAGTGTTTGATTACAAATTACAAGAAACACCCCACAGCTTTAACAGTTTTGTTTGTGAAGAATGTGGCGAAATGACAGTGGAAGAATATGGAAGAATCAAGAGAGGTAAACACGTATGTATTGACTGTTCAGCAAAATCTGAAGTTTTGGAATTAGCTTAAGCTAATAAGTTGGAAATCGGAGAAAGAAATGAAGAATTATAATTTTATTCTTACAACTCTGCTATTATTGAGCGGATTTACCTATGCTCAACAAAATACTGGATTGTTAAATAAATGGGTACATCCAGGGAATGATGTAATCAAAGAAAACGGGTACCAGGGTGCTCAGACATGTGCAATGTGTCATGAAAAGGCATTAGATGAAATTACGCAAACTGTTCATTGGAATGTTGCATCTCCAATAAGAAATGTTCAAGGACTACCGGACAGTTCATGGTGGGGAATGGTAAATAGAGAATGTGCATTAGCCGGTTCAACAGCTCCATCAAATTGGACAGCAGCAACTGATGGGAAATTTAGTGTACAGTCGGCTGGCTGCGGTTTGTGCCACATAGGTTCTTTAGCTTCACCGCCGATGCCTGGTAAAAAAGTTACTGAAGCAGAAAGGAATACAACGGACTGTCTTGTTTGTCATGCAGAAAATTACGACTGGAGCAAAAGAGCGACATTAATGAAAAGATTCGACAGGATTGCATTGGGGTGAAGACACTTCAATGACAGCTGCTCTTAGTATTACCAAAACGCCAACTAATAAAGCTTGCCTCAGGTGTCATGAACATTCTTTTTCAAATGATTACAAAAGAGGTACGCCTTACACTTCCGAGAATGATGTTCATGCAAAATTTGGTCTCCAGTGCATTACATGTCATTCCACCGAACATCATAAGATTGCTAAGGGAATGAACGAATCTGATATGATTGCAAACGATCTCCCTGATATTCCGGTCACCTGTTCAAGTTGTCATGACAACAGCCCACATCAAGGGAGAATAGGAAAAATACTTAATGAACATATTAATAAGATTGCCTGTCAGACCTGTCATATACCTAAAGTTAGCGGTATAGTGTACGAAAATTGGGGCAAACCGGTTAAAGACAATATTAATGGAAAATACAGCGAACTCTCGAAGTATGACAAGATTCCATCCAATCCGAATCTGTATGTTCCAACCGACAAAATAAAAATGGGACATCCATCATATATATGGAGAGTGCCCAATACAAAAGAGCAAAACGATGCACAGAACTGGATGGCATTTTCTACAGCAGACATTAATACTCAGGGCGCTAAAATTTTCCCTGTTAGAGCGTTGACTCAGGTAATGCTCTTTGATAAAAAATTTAAAATGTGGCAGGCACCCGGTATGGCCTTTCTTAAAGGTGATCCGAAGATGGCAGAGTTCCCATTACTTCTCGCGCCTAATAGAGAAGTTTATAATAAAACCGGGGATGTGAAAAAGGCAATTGACGCCGGTATGAAACCATATGAAAAAATGGGATTCAAATGGAGCGGTAAGTGGATGGCTATGCAGGTACCTGGGGCTTCATATATTTCTGTTAATCATGGGATAAAGAGAGAAGGATTATATTGCAATTCATGTCATGCTAAAAACGGTGTAATGGATTTCAAAGCTTTAGGTTATACACCGCAGCAGGTGAAGGTGCTTGAGAAAAGAAGATAATTTATGGCATAAATGTTTTTGAGATATTAATTCAAACGGCTGGCTAAGATTAAGCAAAAACAAAAAGTTCTTTGGAAGTCTTATAATATAATTCCAGGGGTATTGTGGGTTGTATAAATGTTGAAGTAGTGGCGAGTATGTTATGTAAGTTTATCTACTAAACAACAAGTTACCCCTGGGAATAATTTTATTTGGTAATGTATAATGCGTTTAAATTTAGGGCAAGTATTGTTTTGTCCGTTTAATTTCTAAACTCAAAAATAAACAGGTTATAATTAGGCATATATACTTTTAAGTTTTGATAAAGTACTTCTTTATCATATTAACAGCCGCTTTCAAAATTAACTTTCGCAAATTTGATAAATTCAGAAGAAGTCTTGCCAATTTTCTCCCGTTTATCTCATAATAACTAATTTCGTTTAGTTATGATTACTCACCTAGGATTAACAACTAATTTTAAGCAAATAAGCGGGGGTGTTAATAATTAACGGTAAAAGTATCTGACTTCCGGAGGGAACTAATGTTTTTTTTAAAACTTTTTCTTACCTTCTCTTTTGCAAAGCGATCAATTTTAACATTTTCAAAGAATAGAAATCTGCAATCGCATATATATATTCGCATAATTATCATTTAGTATAAGTAATAATATAAGTTATGCGAATATTGTAGGTTTAGTAAAATAAAAATGATTAGAAAATTTTTGTAAATTGTTACAATTTAGAATTTAAAATATTAAAGTCATAAATAAGGAAATTTATGAATGCTGGTGAAATAAAACTTCGAAAGACTGTGGTTGATGATTTGGAGTTCCTCTTTAAATTTCAACTTAATAAAGAAGCAATTAATTTAGCTGCTTTCACCCCAGAAGATCCAACAGACAAATCTGCATACCTAAGCAAATACACAAAATTATTAAGTGATCCAACTGTAAATAATCAGACAATTATAATTGACAATAAAATTGTAGGAAGTATTGCCAAGTTTGAAATTGACGGCCAAGCCGAAGTTACATATTGGATAGATAAAAATTTTTGGGGGAAAGGAATAGCAACCAAAGCACTTGAATATTTGCTGACTATTGAAAAAACCAGGCCGATTTGGGGAAGAGTTGCTTTTGACAATTATGGTTCACAAAAAGTTTTAGAGAAATGCGGCTTTGTAAAAATCGGTAAGGACAAAGGTTTTGCAAACGCGAGGCAAACAGAAATAGAAGAATTTATTTACAAGCTGGATTAGAAAAAATATTTTAAGAATATGTAGTTACTTGCCTAACTGCCGGTGAGAGTGCTGCAGAACTAATTTTACTGCAATACTGAGCCTGCCTGTCGGCAGACAGGTTTATCGAAGTGTAAAGTTAACACTATCATGTCACATTGAGCTTGTCGAAATGTGAATACATTAAAGTGTAAAATTACATTGTTACACATATCGGTCAGTCTTCGACAAGCCTACCTGCCGGTAGGCAGATCCTCGACTGAGAAATCTATTCATTCAATGAGGGGAAAGATTTCTCCCTCCGGTCGAAATGACAGTCACGGGTAGTAAGCCTCCTAGAGAGAAAGATATTCCTTTATTTCTGAAATAATTTTCCCTGTTGATAATTAATCGTAATTATACCTGCCTGCGGTAGGCAGGCCGATATTTTTTATCAGAATTGATCACTTTGTGAAAAAACTTTTTCTTACCTTCTTTTCGATTTTATAAAAAAACCAGCAATCGCATTTACATAAGCAGACTTGATGAAAAGGGAAGCAAGCTAAGAATATTTTATTAATAACATTTCAATTAAATGTCTGTATTTGCTTGAAAACTTATTCGGCTTTATGAGACATTTATTTGTTCTTTCGACAAAAATATTTTTATCGGATTGAATAAGTCGATGTTAAGATGATTAGACTACAAATAAATAAGTTAATAGCTGTAATAAGCCTTCCTCTTTGTAAGAGGAAGGTTGGATGGAGTTCCTTTTGTAGTATAAAGATATAACTTATTTCTTTTATTTATAAACTATTACCTTCTAGTGTGGTAGTTTATAATATTTTAATAGCCTAGTTGTTTTACTGTTTTTAAAAAAAACCATCCGCATAGCGACAGGCTAAATCTTTCGCTTGAAAAAGGAAAGACTTTATTAATAATGAAGTCTTTTTATTTTGACCGAAGGATCAATCGGATAATCAGATTGGTGGATTAAAATTACCTTAAAATAATAAGTGAGTGAAAACTTACCATTAAAAATATTTGCCGCTCAAAAATCCTCTGCTTCTAGCACATGCCAACTCTTATTTACTTTCTTTTTGCTATAATAATAAATATTAATATGTTTAAAGCATACAATTTTACTAATTAACCAGTTGTGTGAATTAAAAACAGAATCACGTAAAATGTTGAGACAGATCAAATAACCCTTTCATTGTTAACCCCGCGACCCACCCCGAATGATGTTCGGGCAGGTTAATAATGAGGTTAACAAAATGAAACTTTGAAACCGTTTTAACGCCTGTCTGCCGAAGGCAGGATTTTACATTCTAATTCACACAAAGGGTTAATTATGAAACAGCAGAAACTTAAAACACTTTTGGCTTTTGGAGCCATTTATTTAATATGGGGTTCCACCTTCCTTGCCATCCGCTATGCAGTTGAGACAATTCCGCCGTTAATGATGATTGGAATAAGATCACTGGCAGCAGGGATAATTCTTTATTTATTCAGCCGGTTTAAAAGCAAAGAAAAGATTAAAAGGGAAAATATTTTTCCTCTGTTAATATTGGGAACAATGTTTTTTTTAATCGGGCATGGATTGCTGGCATGGTCCCAGCAATATGTACCTTCCGGGATGGCGGCGGTACTCGTTACTATTGAACCTTTATGGATTATAGGAATTGAATGGTTTTTCTTAAAGGATACACGGGTAAAACTAAGGGGAATACTAGGTTTAGTTCTCGGTTTTGGCAGCGTTATTTATCTTATCGCTTCTACAACCGGCAGCACAACATCCGATAATGATTTTCTCGGCTCCGCATTAATTGTTGTAGGTACCCTTTCCTGGGGAGGAGGCGCTGTTTATTCAAGAGTTGCAAATGTTCCTAAGTCACCAATATTATCCTCGGGGATGGAATTAATTTTCGGAGGCATGCTGGTTTTAATTATCAGTTTTATCATAGGTGAGCCGTCCCAATTTCATTTAAGCCAGGTTACTTTAAAATCTTTCTTCGGGCTTTTATACTTGATTACTTTTGGTTCGGTGATTGCTTTCACCGCTTATGTTTGGCTGCTTGGCCATACCTCTGTTACGCGGATTTCAACTCATACATACGTAAATCCTGTCATTGCAGTTTTTCTTGGTTGGCTCTTTGCCAATGAGCAGATTACTGCTGCTTTATTAGCTGCCACAGGTATTATAATTATATCTGTATATCTTGTCCTTTATGATCAATACCGGGATAAGAAAACTATTCAAAGTGATGGGGTTTAAATTTTTCGCTCTAATGTCTATTTCGAAAAGCAGTAAAATGAAAAACTAAAATATTAAATAGGCAACCGCTTAAATTGTTAAGGAGGAAAAACAATTCCTCCTTTAATTATATTCTTTAACTACTTTTTTATTTTATTTGTTCATTATTCTCTTTACTTGCCTTCTATATTAATATAGGCTCGGCAAAGCCGCTCTGCTAACAAATAAAATTAATCGTAATTATACCGATGTTTTTTAAAAAACTTTTTCTTACTTTCTTTTCGCAAAGCGATCATTATGACCGGTTTTATAAAATAGAAATCCGCAATCGCATTTGTATTGCGTTGACTACATGATAAGGGAGGCAAGCAAAAACATAATATAAAAAAAAGGAGTTAAAAAAATGGGGCACAGAAATAGGAAGCAATTGTCCGGAACATTTATAATAATTTTTGCATTTATTTGGGCTATTTTCTTTGATGAATCATTTGCACAATGGCAGAAAATCCCTGACCTGGAATATACCAATATCTATTGCATGTTGACGTCAGGCGACAGTATTATTTTTGTCGGAGGAGATTACGGGACACTTCTTAGATCATCCGATAATGGTTCTACGTGGACAAGCGTAATGGGAAATGGATTTTGGGTTGATACTGTCCTTTCATTGGGGCAAGGATTAGGATATATCTTTGCCGGTGCTAATGGAGCAGGAAGTATATATCGTTCTTCCGACCAAGGACTTAATTGGAATCCCGCAAATTCTGGTTTTCTTCAGTCAGCTCAGGTTACTGGATTTACTTTTGTCGATACAA
The DNA here is from genome assembly GCA_963777515.1 of uncultured Bacteroidota bacterium. Classification (GTDB taxonomy): domain Bacteria; phylum Bacteroidota; class Ignavibacteria; order Ignavibacteriales; family Ignavibacteriaceae; genus CAVSWT01. The sequence continues at coordinate 122,650 of CAVZQU010000008.1, read as the reverse complement.
AATTATTCGCAGCAACAAATTGCGGTGTTTATAGTTCGGTGGATAGCGGCGGATCATGGAATATTGATACATCAGGGCTGGGATTAAATCAATCATACCCTGGTGACGGCAACGGATTGGCTGGTATTACTTCTTCCGGTTCCAAATTATATACTATTAAATGGCAGGGAGGGTATGTTTATTCAAAATCTGCTGATTCAATCTCTTGGCAGCAGATTTCTTCTGAATATTTAAATATTGGTTTGGCTATTACTTCAATCGATACAAATATTTTTATTGCCGCACAAAAAGGTATTTATCTTTATGAAGGAGGTACGACATGGCTGCCGAAAAACAACGGACTCTCTATTAGTGACACTAGCTGGATAGCACAGTGTATTTTTGCGAGATCCGGGTCTTCACTCTTTGCAAAAATTTCAACCAGTTCAATTTATACAAGTGGAATTTATGTAACTAATGATTTAGGTGAAAATTGGACTAAACTAAATGATAATGTTTTTTCCGGATCTTCAATAAATGCAGTAACTGCAAACAATAAATATATTTTTGTTTCAGCAGGATATAATAGCTGGCGAATGCTTATTGAAGGAGTTGTTCCGGTAGAGCTGACATCTTTTACTGCCAATGCTGCGGCAGCTAAAATTACCTTGTCCTGGAAAACCTCAACTGAAGTGAATAACTATGGTTTCGAAATTCAGAGAAGTAATGATAATAATAAATTTGTGCCGGTTGGTTTTATTAAAGGATCTGGAACAACAACAAAACCGCAAACTTATTCGTATGTCGATAATATTAGTGGAAATTTTTATTATCGTTTAAAGCAAGTAGATTTTAACGGAGCATTTAAGTATTCCAATGTTGTAGAAGCTGCAACACTTCCTGAAAATTTCCAGCTTGAACAAAACTATCCTAATCCATTTAACCCAACAACTAAAATTAAATTCATAATTCCCAAATTGTCCTTTGTAAATCTTACGGTTTATGATATGCTGGGAAAAGAAGTAGCGGCTCTTGTTAATGAAGAAAAAAATCCCGGGAGTTATGAGGTTCAGTTAGATGGTTCAAAACTATCAAGCGGAATATATTTCTATGTTTTGAATATAGGAGATAAAAGATTAAGTAAGAAAATGTGCCTGCTCAAATAAAAAATGTAAATCCAAACATTTTAAACCAACAGCTAGGCAAGATGTGTTTAGTTTCTTAACTGCTGGTAGATAGTGCTGCACAACTAATTTTACTGTCACTACTTAGCCTGCCTGTCGGCAGACAGGTTTATCGAAGTGTGAAGTTAACACTGCCATGTCACATTGAGCTTGTCGAAATGTGAATCCATTAAAGTGTAAAGTTACATTGTTACACATATCGGTCAGTCTTCGACAAGCCTACCTGCCGGTAGGCAGGCCCAGACTGACAAAGCGAGACTTTCGCAGCACTTTTTTACTACTGGCAGACAGGTCTTCGACTGAGAAATCTTTTACTTTATTGCTGAAATGATTTTCCCTGTTGATAATTAATGGTAATCATACCGATGTTTTTTAAAAAACATTTTCTTACCTTTTTTTCGCTTTTATAAAAAAGAAATCCGAAATTGCATTTATATGCCTTAACTAAATAAAGGGGAAGTAGACATAAATGTAATATTAAAAAAAAATTAATACAAGAAATACATTATAACATTTTAATAAAGGATTATTTCTTGCGGTTGAATTAATAGTTATACACTAAAAATAAATGTAAGATATGAATATCGATAAAATTGGTAAAAATAAAATTTATCGCCCTTCAATCGAAGGTGAAATTAAATTTAGGGAAATTGCAGAAAAAAATATGAGAGGTAATTTCTCAATAGGTCAGTATACAGATTCAAACAAAATTAATTCGATATTGAAACAACAATTTGAGTTTTATTCACAAATCCTGGAAAAAGAATTACCTAAGATTGCATCTAGGGGTTTTGTAGAATTTGTTCTCCATCAATTTGATCAAGCTTCTTTAATAGAAGATGCTCATAAAAATTTTGAGTTAACTGAAGAAGAAAGCAAAAGATGGATGGAACTCGGACCTACTTTTAGACGAGCTGTTAAATTTCTTTCTGAATCAATTACCATTTTACAACCTAATAAATTGCCAGACACCAATGGTTCTAAATTAGATTCTATACTTGATAGTGTTTGGATTGCTTGCGAAGAGATGGTAAAATTATATGGACTAAGCGATCAAACCTATTCGGTTTTCCCAGACAAGACTATATTAGAAATATTACCTGAAGGATTACCAGAGTATTTTTCTTTAAAAGTTGACTTCGATATTGATTTTGTTGAACAAGTTAGGAAAGATTCTTTCAATCGTTCTAAAATACTCGGAAACTCTAGAGAATTTTATCAATTTGATTTAGAAGATCATAGCAATATTTTAGAGCCTCATTTTAGCAACCACATTGGAATTGAATATAAAGATGCTTTAAAACTATTACAGCTTATTATAAATGATATTAAACCAGTTCCCAATGGATTTCCTGTTGCTTTTGTCAATAAGCAAAAATTAATTGAAACTTTGTCAACTCAATTGAAATATTCTAAAGATGTGATTAATAAGTAATTAATGGTTTCTTATTAACAAAGGCAAAAATGTTAGAGGAAGAACGAAGATTATATAAACCGAAACAAGAATATAGAGCATTTAGAAGAGCATTCTTTGAACTTATACATCGTACTGGGTCCCATATTGCCTTTTCAAAGGAAATGGCCCAAGAATGTTTATTTCAATTAATAGTTAACACTGTATCAAAACAATTCCCTGCCGAATGGATTACTCCTAAAATTAAGACTGCATTAGAAACTATAGCAAATAAAAATGGTACCTGGTTTGAAAATTATGTCGCAGAGAAAATCAAAGAAATTGGCTATGAAGGTGAGGTATCTTTAAAAAGGCTTTATTTTGACTCAACAAATCATAAAATACCAGATGATGTAGGTGAAATAGATTATTTAGGATATTCCAAAAATGAAAATGCACTTTTAGTTTTAGAGTGTAAATTTGTTAAACCAAGTTATGAGAATAATTTATTTAGAGATGATCTATCTGAATTTGTTAATTCAAAAAAAGCTTATAAGAAGAAATTTGATAAGAAAAAAAAATGGTGTAAAACAAACGTTGATTTAATTAGTTTATTTTTGAAAGATAAGGATATAATTGACGAAATTAAAAGTCCCAAAGAGATCCATTTTGCTTTAATAACCTTCTACCCAAATATTTCCCATTATTTTATTAAAGAATATCCTTGCGTTAGCTTAACCAAATTTATTATGGATTATAAAGAAATAGGTAATTGGCCCTATGAAAATGGAAAAGAAATTATTTGAAAAGCTAATAACAATATGGATCAAAAAATATTAAATAATCTCAATAAAGAAATTGATAAACTAAAGAATTATCTCTCAGATTTTAATACTATATCTGTTCTTGGATTAATAGCAAATGATATGAGAAAACATTTTAATATTAAGCCAAGTTTTAAGGAAATAGGTCTTGCCTCTCCACATAAAGAGTTACTATACGTCGCTGGTTTACTGCTAAGTACCAACCAACGAAATAATAGAAATTTTTCGCCAAATAATTATCGTCGTATTAAAAGGGATATCACTAAGATTACTTCTACATATAGTTTGCTATTTTTCCCTACAAAAGAAGAAATGGAAGCTGGACTTTCTGAGAATTGGAGGAAGGCAAGAGATGTTAGTATGCCAGTCTTCTTGCATTATTTTAATACAACTCCCCTTTACTATAAAGAGCAATTATTAGAAAGAATCCAAGATTGGTTTTTCCCTTTGAACGAGGAATTTGAAAAACACCATTTATTCAGCGTTCAAACACTTATAGATTTTTATGGATTTTCCACAAATGCTTTCCAGAATTATTTTGATGAATTATATGAATTACAAAAAAAGGCTACTGAAGAAAGAGACAAATTTCTATCTTCGATTGATTATGAACAAGTCAAAACCAAAGATGATATTAGAGAATTAGCACAAAAGCATCCAGTAAAAGATGCCGTTGAAGATTTTTTTAGTAAAATAAAATTAGTACATCATCTCTCAATTAATGATTTAAAAACAAAATTTGGCGAGGACAATACAAAAAAAATAATTGAAATATTTTCTATTGAAAGGCAACAAAGAGATTATAAGTATTATACAGAACCGAATCCAGTAGAAAAAGCTCCTCTGTGGAAAATGTCTGATGAATATTTGTTTTGTCCTTTCCTTGAACAGCTTTTAAACTCCATATATCAATATCTATATGAATTTTTTGACTCTTCTTCGATTCAACAAAGGTTTTATAATAATAGGGATTCACAAGCTGAAAATAAAACTAAAAAGATTTTTGAAAAATTCTTAGGTAATGAAGCTACATTTTATGATTCTGTTTATGAGAATGATAAAGGCCAAAATGAACACGATTTACTAATAAAGCTTAATGATTTTCTTTTGATTGTAGAAATTAAAGCATCTAAACAGAAAGAACCATTTAGAGATCCTGATAAAGCATTTATAAGAATTAAAAGGGACTTTAAAAGTGATAGGGGTATTCAAAAAGCTTTTGATCAAGCGAATAACTTAAAATCATTAATAAACTCACAAGAGAAAACTCAGCTTTTTGATTCTAAAGGTAATATCGTCCTTGAAATAGAGAAAGCTTCTATAAGCAAAATATATATTATTTGTGTAACTGTAGAACAACTGGGGATGATAGCATCTAATCTTTCTTTATTACTTGAAAAAGATGCCGATGAACCTTACCCGTTAGCCGTAAATTTATATGACCTTGAATCTTTACTTGACGGCTTTGCGTATAAAAAGAAAAACAAAACGGATTTTTTGTTATATCTTGACGAAAGAGAAAAATATCACAAACAACTATATGCATCAGATGAACTTGAAATTGCGGGTTCTTTTCTTTCATATGATTCATTGAGCAAGACCATAAAAAGTAAAGATATTCAAATGTTTTTTACACTAGATATGTCTAATATTTTTGATAAAATATATTTTGAGAAAAAAGGTATTGAATATGAATTGGAAGAAAGTAAAGAACCAGTATTGACAGATGTACGTCTAGAAATGGAAAAAATGTTTTCCAACACTAAAAGTCAAAATACCAAGAACAAAAAGAAAAAGAAGAAAAAATCTTCTAAAAGAATTTTAAAGAAGAAGAAGAAGAAAGAAGAAACGTTAATTTATTCGCTTAGTTGGGTAACAAATTCTTCAACCCGACAGTTTTTTCGTGTTGGCTTTTTTATAATTTTAATGTTAGTCGTTCCGTTTCAGAAGTCTTATTAAACAGAGTCGAGCTATGAAAGTTTAATTATTAAATATTTTAATAAATTTGCAGTTCTGGGCGCCTTAGCCGCAAGTTATTATAAGCTACTAAAATAATAGAACTACTCAAACATAGAAGACATACTATCAATGTAGAAATATGGAAAATGAAATAAGAGATAGAATATATAATTTTTTTATTGAATCAAGAGATTTTAATGGAATCCCTTTGAGACAAATATCGCAAGAGTTTAATATAGGTTATGAAGACTCGATTGATTTGATAAAAAAGCTTGTTTCAGATAGTACTGTTTCAATTCAGTCGAGCACAAATCCTCACATTATTGGATTTCAACATCATTCTATAGAAAATCAAAATAAAGTACTTGAAGATGCAAAAAAGGTTACAAATAATGTTGAAGACTTAGGAATAATATCAATCTCAATCGAAAATACTGAATTTCCTATTTGTCTTTATCCTTCAAGGGAATATCTTAAAACAAAGAGAGACTTATCCGAATTTAAAAGTAAAGAGTATACTAAATTACTGGCATTAGGGGAACCACAATTATCACCAAAATTTTTTAACATTGAAGTTCTTGAAAGATATTCAAATGATCCCCGCTTCAATTTCGAATTTGAAGATTATTCTGGAAGTATATCATACAAATATGACGAAAAAATAATCCAATTTTAAGGGAAGAGGACCAAACTTTTATTGAAACTTTTGGGCTAGGTTTTGATTCACAACAAGATAGACTCGCAGTGGTCTATCTTCGCTACTTAAAGAATTTGACCGCAGAGCATCAATTGTATTGGAAAAGCAAGGAAGTAAATGGATAATTGCAAAGTACTTAAAGAATATTATGAAAATTCAATTCAAGGCAGTTGGACTCACTTCTTATTCTATTTTTTCTGCATTCTTAGGTGAATTAACATGCTTAAATAATTTGGCTAATAAGATTTTTGGAATAAATCTGTTTCATAAGGATTTTGACCATGAAAATCGACCTAAAGAGTTTACATTTTTCTTTTTACCTACTCTAAGAAATTATAATGAATTTGTTTTGTTACTTGACAAAATGATTTCAGATAACATTAACAAAGATTTTTTCAAAGGGTAAAGTGGAACTCTATGAATTAATCAATTTGGGGGATAATATAGTTGAGAAAAAGGATAAAGCCACGTTAAGACTTTTCGAAGAATGGATGTTATTAACTTATAAAGTTCAAGACAAACAAATTCTAAAAGATATATTTAAACCACTGAAAAAGATTAGAAGAGAAAGACAGAATCCTGCACATAAGAATTAGTGAAAATGATTACAACAAAAAGTATATAGAGAAACAAAAAGAAATGATAAATGATTCTTACGATTCATTTAATGCATTAAGACAAATTTTTCAACAACATCCAAAAGCAAAGGGAGTAGAAATACCTGAATGGCTTGACAATGGAGAGATCAAAACATTTTAAGTTTAAAATCTTAAATCCCTAATCTATAATATATAGTTCGGAAAAGTTTATAATAATCTGCTCAAACCGACTGCATTTTTGCATTAGACAATTTATTGTTTATCCCAAATCAGCACTCCAAAACTTTTTACGTTACCTTTTCCTTCAAGATTCCCAATCAAATAAACTTTATGTGTAGTTGGACCAAGAGCCATAGTTCTTAATCCTTTTTCTGTAGTTACATTTGTGTAGTCAGGCGCTAAAAATATGCGTTGCAGATAGTTAACTAATTAGTTATCTTGGACATGTGAAAAGAAAGATATTTTTCTATAGAAATTATTTCCTGGATTTTTATTCTAAGCAGGATGATAAAACAAAAGAGAAGATTGATTTTGTTCTTGATTTAATTAGAAATATAGAAAGAGTCCCAGTAAAATTTCTTAAATATTTAGAAAAAACTGATGGCTTATATGAAATCAGAATTATAACAAACATTAAGAGTATAAGAATATTTTGTTTTTTCGACGAAGGAAATTTAATAATATTGTTAAATTGTTTTATAAAGAAATCAAATAAAACTCCAAGAAAAGAAATCGAAAAAGGTATAAAATTAAAGGAAGCTTATTTTAAGGAAAAAAGATAAAGGAATTGAAATGAAAAAGTTAACATCATTTGAAGAACATTTAAATAAACAATACGGTAAAAAGGGAACTGTCAAAAGAGATAAATTTGAATCTAACTCTTTGGCTTTTAGACTTGGAGAAATGTTAAAAGAAGAAAGAAAGCGCGCAAAATTAACTCAAGAACAACTTGCGGAGAAAACCGGTACAAAAAAGAGTTATATCTCAAGAATTGAAGCGGGAAAAAGTGATATCCAAATTTCCACATTCAGCAGAATAATTGAACAAGGGTTGAATAAAAGAGTTCACATATCAATTTCGTAAATTAAAGGGCTTAAATATACCGTCTTACATCAATTTACTGCTTATCCAATATCAGCACTCCAAAACTTTTTGTATTATCTTTTCCTTCAAGGTTTCCAATCAAATAGATTTTTCATAATTACCTTAAATTATTTTTGCAATACTATGATAAAGGGAGAGTAACATAAAAAACTGTTTTTTCTCCGGGTTTGCTTTCAACTTTAATTACACCTTTATGCAGCTCAACAATTTTTTTTGCTATTGCTAAACCTAAACCGCTTCCTTCAATCTGTGAACGGGTTTCATTTGACCGGAAGAATCTTTCAAAAATTTTGTTAAGTTCTTCTTTGTCTATTCCTTGCCCATCATTAATAACGGAAACTATAACTTCATATTTGTTTTTTTTCATCTCTACCGAAACATTGCCGTTCTGCGGAGAATATTTAACGGCATTATCAATTAGATTAATAAAAACACTTTTCAGCTTTTCTTCATCTCCATTTATTTCTACCGGATCAGTTAGCGAAATCGCAATTCTTATATTTTTTTCTTCTGCAGTTTTTGTCATAGTGTGCACACAATCCACAAGCAGCTCATCAAGCCGGACACTTTGAAAATTTAAATTATCACTAAAGGATTCCAGCTTAACTATAGTTAACAAAGACTGCACAAGCTGGTTCAATCTTTCTACTTCGGAAAGTGCAATTTGAATATTTTCTTTAAGTGATAAATCATTTAACTTTTTTTCTGCCAGTTCAAGCTCGGTTTGAATTATAGTTAAAGGAGTTTTAATTTCATGCGATGCATCCGCAATAAACTGCTTCTGGGATTTTACCGAATTATCAATTCTTTCAATCATCTGGTTTAATGTTTTTGCCAGGGCATGAATTTCATCTTTAGAGTTAGGAAGAAGAAGTCTTTTATCAAGATTATCAATAGAGATTTTATTTGCGGTTTCTGCCATTCGAGCAACCGGACTGAATGCTTTTTTAGAAATAAAAAATGCCGTTAATCCTGTAATAATTAGCACTAGTGGAATAACTGTATAGAAAATTAAAAGAAGCCTGTTGAGATCATCATTAATGTTTTCCAATGAAGCAGCCGTTTGTAAAATTATGGCTGAGTTGTTATCCGAATCCACTTTAATCAACAAAGAACGGAAAGGTTTACCTTTTATGCTAATGGTTTTGTATAAATCTTTTTTCAACATGATTAATATCTTCGACAAAACTATTGTCGTTTATTAATAACGAATCGACATACAAATCACCTTTAGCTTTATCAAAGATTCTAATGCTGGTTTTGTAAAGCCCCTGTGCAGGTAGTGATTTTAGTTCATTTATATCAATCTTATGCTCATCATCTATTTGTTCTTCGATTTCTGCGGCAACAATGTTTGAGTAGCTGTTTAGATTTGCATCGAGTCTGCTTATATTATTTTGTTTTGTACTAATGTAAATAATAACAGCAAAGATTGTAAGTAGTGTTCCAAACAGTAAAGTATAAGCAAAAATGATTTTAGACTTAATCGAAAACATTTAATATTCTCTTGTGGAAAAGATATAGCCAACGCCGCGGACAGTATGAATAAGAGGATGTTCGAAATCTTTATCAATTTTTTGGCGCAAAAATTTAATGAATGATTCAATTACGTTGCTTTTGGGATCAAAGTTCATATCCCATAAATGCTCAGAGATTGTTTCTCTTGATAAAATTTTATCGGGATTATTCATAAATAATTCGAGCAGCCCAAATTCTTTTGCAGACAATTTAATTTTCTTTTCTTCGCGGTAAGCCAAATGAGTATTTAAATCTAGTTTTACTCCATAAAGATCAATGATCGAACTCCTAACCTGCGAATTTCGTCTGATGAGAGCACGGCTGCGTGCAAGTAATTCACCAAAATGAAAAGGTTTTGCTAGGTAATCGTCTGCACCGGTATCCAATCCTTTTATTTTGTCATCAACGTCATCAAGAGCAGTAAGCATTAATATTGAAGTTTTGATTCCATCTCTTCTTAAGTTATGGCAGGTTGTAAAACCATCCTGTTTGGGAAGCATTAAATCAAGAATTATTAAATCATAATCATTAATTTTTGCCAGCTCTTCGCCTCTTACTCCGTCTCTTGCTAAATCAACAGCGTAGCTTTCGGCTTCCAGCCCTTTTTGTATACCGGCAGAGATTTTTTTATCGTCTTCAATTATTAAAACTCTCATACAAACTTTGCTTCACTTAACGATTTAAAAATGCTAATTAAATATGAAAAGAAAATGAAAAATGAAAATAAATATTCAGCAATTCGATTAAGAAACTTAAAATAATCTTAGAATTGGGTTTAATAAATATTATAGGTTTTTATTATTTTAATATTAAGTAAAATTATTTATTAATGAAGGGGCTTCTATGAAACTCTCGCTAATCTTTACAGTAACAACATTAATTATTTTTTCCGCATTCAATTTTGCCCAGGAGAAAAAACACGACAAAGGTGTTTTTATAGAAAAGCAAAAGGGATTTTATGACCAAATACGGCAGGGAATAAAATCATACGATAGCATTCCTAAGCCAGCGAAGAAATATTTTAAAATTGATGTTACCGACACAAAAAATTTTCCTAAATCCGTTGATGAATTTAAAAAGTACTGGTATAATGACCCGGTTTCACAGGGAAGAACCGGAACTTGCTGGTCTTTTTCAACTACTTCATTTTTAGAATCCGAAGTTTACAGGCTGCATAATAAAAAAATTAAGCTTTCTGAAATGTTTACTGCTTACTGGGAATATACTGAAAAAGCAAAACGCTTCGTTGAAGAAAGAGGAAACTCAGAATTTGGTGAAGGCTCAGAAGCTAATGCAGTAACAAGAATTTGGAAAAAGTATGGATGCGTCCCCGAGGATGTTTATAATGGAATGAAACCGGGACAAAAATTTCATGATCATAAAGCAATGTTTAATGAAATGGAATCGTATTTAAAAAATTTGAAAACAACAAATGCATGGAATGAAGAGGAAGCGGTAAATACTATAAAGGCAATTATGAATCATTATATGGGTGAGCCGCCAACAGAATTTAAAGTTGATGGAAAAACTTATACACCAAAAGAATATCTTAACAATTATTTGCAATTAAATCCTGATGATTATGTTGATATACTTTCTTACATGCAGCAGCCATATTATCAGCAAGTTGAATATGAAGTACCGGATAATTGGTGGCATAATAAAGATTATTATAATGTTCCGTTAGACGAATGGCTTTCGGCATTAAAGAATGCTATTAGAAATGGCTATACAATGTCAATCGGAGGAGATGTTTCCGAAGCGGGTTATTTATCTAAATATGATGTTGCTATTGTACCAACTTTTGATATTCCTTCTGAATATATTGATGAATATGCAAGGCAATTCCGCTTTAGTAATAAAACAACGACAGATGATCACGGAATACATTTAGTTGGTTATCTAACAAAGGATGGTAAAGATTGGTACTTAATTAAAGATTCCGGTTCCGGATCAAGAGATGGAAAAAATTCGGGGTACTATTTTTACAGTGAAGATTATGTAAAGTTAAAAATGATGGACTTTATGGTTCATAAAGATGCGGTGAAAGACTTATTGAAAAAGTTTAATAAATAAAAACCCATGGTAATCTGTTCAATCCATTAAAAAAATAGAACACGGAAAAACACGGATACGACGGATTTAAACGGATAAGAAAAAGATTTTGAATTTAAAGTTTTATTGAAAACAAGAATCCGTGAAAACCCGTTTGATCCGTCCAATCCGTGGTCTATTGCGATTAAAAACAATAGAACACGGAAAAACACGGATGCAACTGATTAAAACGGATTTGAAAAAGGTTTTAGATCTAAAGTTTTAATAAAAGTAAGAATCTGTGAAAAACCGTTTGATCCGTCCAATCCGTGGTCTATTGCGATTAAAAACAATAGAACACGGAAAAACACGGATTCGACTGATTGAAACGGATCTGAAAAAGACATTAAAATTAAGCATATAGTTTGATAGACAATAAAACTCCTTGCTAAAAAAGGAAAGTTAATTTAGTTTACTGTAATTAAATTAAAGGCGGGGAAACGATGAACAAAAGCGACAACACATTTTTTCGGATTTGTGATTTTACCATCTAAACAAACATCGTGAAAATTATACTAAAAATATTGTTTGTGATTTTAATTTGTTCTTTGGTAGTTACTGCTCAAAAGAAAGAAAGAATTACAATACAAGGAAAAGTTATTGATAAAGAAACTAAAAAACCTTTAGAGAATGTAAATGTCTTTTTGAGCAATACAACAATTGGAACAACAACAAATGATGAGGGAACATTTATAATTAATAATGTTCCTTATGGATCTTACAATATTATATTTAGCTACCTAGGATATGAAATAGAATCAAAAAATTTTGATTCGTATAAGCCGTATAAATATGAATTTGATATATCGCTAAAGCAAAAACCAATTAACATTAATCAAGTTAATATAACCGCCGAAGTGCCGGAGGATTGGCAGGATGACTTGGAAGAATTCACAAAAATTTTTATTGGGGAAACTGAGAATTCCAAACAAACTAAGATTATAAATCCTGAAGTATTAAACTTTGTAAAAAATGGGGGAGAGTTAAAAGCTTTTTCCGACAGTACATTAAGAATTGAAAACAAAGCTTTAGGGTATATGCTTTATATTGTTTTGGATTCAGTTGTTTATACACCGAATGCGAAAGTTTTATATAAATTATATCCAAGGTTTAAAGAATTATCTCCAGCTTCTAAAGATGAAGAAGAAGAATGGAAAGCAAATAGGCAAATTACTTACCTAGATTCGCCCCGGCATTTTTATTACGCGCTGGTTCACAAGCAATTGTCTGAAGATTTTTATACGCTTAGAAAAATTTCAGGAATCTCAATTTCTCCTGAAGATTTTAAATTTAACATGTGATAAGGATTCAACTATTTATGACTTTAAGTATACCGGTAAACTGGAAGTTTTGTCTTATCTAAGTAAAAAAAATATTTTAACTTTTTTTTATCCGTCGGTAACAATAGATAAATTTGGAAATTTATTATCATATTTTTATTCAGTAGAAATTAATGGTTATTGGGCTAATCAAAGAATTGCCGATATCTTGCCAAGGGATTATGTTTATCCGGGGAATTAAATTACTAATAGGGTAACAGATGATTTTCTTTTCTTAATTTAGAAAGTGAAATTTCCCCAAAGGGGAAAAATAATTCAGCCTGGGGTAACACCCCAGAAGAAGAAAATTGAATTAAAGAAAACTAACTCTGAAAGAGTTACATAAGAGATAGAAGAGAAACATGCCGCAATCACTATCAAACATACTAGTTCATATAATTTTTTCAACAAAGAATCGTTATCCATTTCTTTCTGATAAAGATATTCGCAGCGAAATGCATGCATATCTTGGTGGAACGTGTAATAATTTGGATTGCCAGGTAATTGTAGTCGGCGGAATATCAGATCATGTTCATATTTTATCAAAACTTTCAAAGAATATATCGGCGGCAAAATTAATCGGAGATATAAAACGTGAATCATCTAAATAGGTGAAGACGAAAGGAGGAATGTTGCAAAAATTCGCCTGGCAGAATGGTTACGGAGTCTTTTCAGTTGGCAAATCAGAGACAGATAAAGTAAGAGCTTATATTTTAAATCAAGCAGAACATCATAGAAAAAAGAATTTTCAGGATGAATTCCGGCAATTCATGGAAGCATATGAAATAGAATATGATGAACGTTATTCATGGGATTAATAATTCTTATATCACCCTTTCAGGGTTAACGAACCTTATTGGATACTTTTGGTACCGGGAAGATATCCCGGCCTATAATATGAAACCCCGTTGGGGTAAATATAAAGTCTATAACAAGGGCATATCAGTTAGGCGTCGCTTAAAGTAACATTCCACAATTTTTTATTTCAAAAATTTTCTTTATTATCTGCGACTAAATTAATTCATAGAATTACCTATTGAGAGAGGAAATTATATAATGAGAGATTTATTACTAAACACTGCAGAAAGAGCAATAAAATATAGAGAAGAGATTATAAACCGTTCAGTGGCACCTTCAAAAGAAGCTCTTGAAAGACTAAAAGAGTTTGATATGCCTCTCCCGAAAGGCTCAACGAATCCTGAAAAAGTAATTGAAATGCTTGATGAAATTGGATCACCTTCAACAATCGGGATTTCAGGTAATAGATTTTTTGGTTTTGTAATCGGCGGTTCACTTCCAACTACAGTAGCTGCAAGCTGGCTTTCAACCGCATGGGACCAAAATGCAGGTTTATTTGCCGGCTCACCAATAGGAACAGTGCTTGAAGAAGTAAGTTTAAAGTGGTTGTTAGAAATTTTTAATTTTCCTTCAAACTGTGCCGGCGCATTTGTAACCGGGGCTACAATGGCGAACTTTACCGCTTTAGCCGCGGCTCGGAATCGTGTATTAAAAAATGCAGGATGGGATGTTGAATCGGATGGATTGTTTGGTGCGCCTCCAATAGCTGTTATAGTTGGAGAAGAAGCACATCCTTCATTGTTCAGGTCTTTAGGACTATTAGGATTAGGAAGAAACAGAGTTATTAAGGTCCCGGCAGATGAACAGGGAAGAATGAGATTTGATAAATTTCCTAAAATAGAAGGCCCAACAATCGTCTGCACTCAAGCTGGAAATGTAAATACCGGTTCATTCGATCCAATAAAAAAAATTACTGAAGCTGCGCATGAAGGCGGCGCATGGGTTCATGTTGATGGTGCATTTGGTTTATGGGCAAAAGCTTCACCTAAATATTCTCACTTAGTTGAAGGATTGGAAAATGCAGATTCATGGGCTACGGATGCACATAAGTGGTTAAATGTTCCGTACGACAGTGGATTAGCTTTTGTTAAAGATAAAGAAGCTTTAAGGTCTTCATTATATTTAACAGCTCCATATCTTCCTGAAGGGGATCATCGGGAACCATCTCATTTTGTTCCCGAATTATCAAGAAGATCAAGAGGGATTGAAGTCTGGGCAGCATTATATTCACTTGGCAAGAAAGGTTTATCAGAAATTATTGAGCGAACTTGCAGCAACGCTAAAATGTTTGCAGAAGGATTGAGTAATGCAGGTTATGAAATTTTAAATGACGTGGTGATTAATCAAGTTTTAGTTTCATTTGGCTCAAAAGAAAAAACATTAAAAGTAATTGAAGAAATTCAAAAAGACGGAACAAGCTGGTGCGGAGGAACAGAATGGCAGGGAAGAACTGCAATGAGAATTAGTATTAGTTCATGGGCAACCATGGAAGAAGATGTTAAAAAATCATTGGATGCGATGATTAAGGTTGCTAGGAAGATTAATTGAAACACACAGTTATATTTTAATCGTTAATTATAATTTGAAAGTTATTTTTACTGTCACACTGAGCCTGTCGAAGTGTGAATTTATTCTAATATTCCAGTCTTCGACAAGCTCAGACTGACAAATTTTGGCTTTAAGAAAACTTCATTGATTTCATTTACCTAAGAAAATATTTTTTGAAAAAATATTTCTAATTTTATCCATCAATATTTATAATTGTTTTAATCGGTTACGAAATAGTAACCATGCAATTAATGCGATAGTAAAAAACTCCAGTCCCAGCATTAGTGATGAAAGTGCAGAACGAACACCTGACCATACAACGGCCATTGAAATTTCCGACGCCTGGCTGATTGCACCGGCTGCAAAATAAAATCCGGTAGTAGTGCCAAGCAAACCTATTGCAAAGGCTAAAAGTCCAAGATAGATAACAAGATTAACATCATATCTTTTCTCACTTTTGTTTTTCCCAAATGCTTTTGTAATGAAGTATATAATTGCCCCTATTAATGCAATTCCATTAATTAAAAGCAACCACCCGAATAAGCCGCTTTCTTTTATTGCTTCCATCATTTTATCCTCCTTTTAATTTATATTTTATGAATGAAACAGTTTTTCTTGTTTCATTTTATTTTTTGCTTAATTTTATTTTCCATTTTTTTTGACAAACCGCCAATTAAATATTTATCAAACATTTTTAGTGGTTTAAAGTGATCTTTAACTTCCATGTTATTTCCTGTAGTA
Organism: uncultured Bacteroidota bacterium; assembly: GCA_963777515.1. GTDB lineage: Bacteria > Bacteroidota > Ignavibacteria > Ignavibacteriales > Ignavibacteriaceae > CAVSWT01. Next base: position 106,833 of record CAVZQU010000008.1, on the reverse strand, counting down.
ACTGCGACAAGATTTAATTTAGGTACAATAAAAATAAATTGACTGCCCCATCCACTGGCTAAAATAACTTTTATCCCGGGCGCAGCCTGCGAATTACCCAACCACCAGAGAAAGCCGTAGTTAAATATTGGGTCTACTTTAAAATATTCTTTTGTTGATTGTTCAATCCATTTTTTTGAAACGATTTGTTTCGCATTCCATTTCCCTTTATTTAAAATCAGCATTCCGATTTTAGCCATATCCCTGGGGCGTAATGTAAGAGAGCCATCCATTAAAGGATTGCCGTTTTGTTTATTAAGATGCCAGTCGTAATTATTAATGCCAATAGGCTTGAATAAATATTTTTCTGCAAATTTATCTGCATACATTCCAGTTGCTTTTTTAATTATTCCGGCAATTAAATCGACATCAGCACTTTTATACTCAAATACAGTCCCCGGTTTGTTTCTAATATTCCTTTGAAATATTGTCTCAATAATATTTTCCCCTTGCGAATGTATTTTGCGGTCAAGTTCATCGTTCCAATCAATTCCTGAACTCATTGTAAGAATATTGCGAAGAGTTATTTTCCCCCAATCACTTGTTCTTAAATTTTTATAATCAGGAAAGAAATCAAGAATATTGGTGTCAACACTTTTTATATAACCTTTATCAATTGCAATTCCTATGAGAAGGGAAGCAATACTTTTTGTACAGGATTTTAAAGCATGAAGGTCATTTATTGAAAATCCGCCCAAATAATCTTCAAGAATTATTGTTCCGTTTCTAATTACAAGAACAGAATTTAGTTCACCATACTCTCCCGAATAAACTTTCTGCATCATTTCATTAATTAGATTAGAATCAAATCCTTCCTCAGAAGGTGTTCCAACCTTAAAGCCATCATTTAAGTTAGCAGGCTTTTTATAAGTGAATTTATTTTCTTCAGTTAAAAGTCCGGGAAAATCTTTATTTAACTTTTCCTTATTATATTTTTGTAAATTCATACTTAGTGTTGTTTTATCTTTGTAAACAAGCTTTCCTTTTATTAGCAGGTGTGAAGGTTCAAGGACACCCTCATAAATTACTCCTTGTTCTGGGTTTGCAAGAATCTTGATGTTTGTTTCGTTTAATTTGACATATCCTAATTTAAGTTTTGGCAGCTTTACCTTATTGGAATAAGAATGGACGTAACCCGAATAATCTCCTTTGCTGTCTTTTGAAATTTCAAAGATAAATGTTTGTGTGCCGGAAGCATCTTTTAATTCTGTTCCCCAATAGCCAGAAATATCTATAGCTTTATTTAAAGCTTGCGCATTAATTTGCGATACTTCAAAGGATAAAATTAAAATCGAAATGCAGATGAATAATAATTTTTTCATTTCCTCACCTTTTGATTTAAGAATCTGAAAACAAGATATTATTATTTCATTTAAGGAATTTTTTTATTAGATATAAGCATTGTATTTAAGTATATATAACCACGGAACTACCATTAAAGATGTTTATCAAGGGAAAGGGGTTGTTCGTGAGCAGTAAAATGGCATTTGTCGATATTCTTAACCTGAAAGTAAAATTGTTGTTAAACTGAAGGTGTAAATCGACTTATTTTATGCAAAATGAAAAATAATTTTTTAAATCCTGGTTCGCGCGTAGTTAGAGTTTTAGAGCATATAGTATTTTGGTGCGCGACTTTACTATTGTATACTTTTATATACGGCAGAGTCAACCATAATTTTTACGGGGCATTCATATTTCAATTATTTACGCTGCCAATTTATCTTCTCGCCGCATACTTTACTCTATATTTTATTATACCCAGATATTTATTAACAAAAAAATATAAAGGATTATTTGTTTCAACATATTACATGGTTCTTGGAAGTGCTTACCTGGAAATACTATTGACAATTTATTTAATTGTAATTCCTCCCGCTTTCCTTACAATAAAGAATATGGGACCTATTGAAATCTCGACATTAGATATTTATATGCGGTTAATAGGTATTTATGCGGTTGTCTTTTTTGCTTCGATAATAAAGCTTATTAAAAACTGGTATAATATGCAGACAAGAAACCAGGAGCTGCAAAAGGAAAAACTTGAAGCGGAATTAAACTTTTTAAATTGCAGGTGCATCCGCATTTTTTATTTAACACACTAAACAACCTTTACGCATTAACTCTTAAGAAATCTGAAAAGTCACCCGAAATAGTTTTGAAACTGTCGGAAATACTCGATTATATGCTTTACGAAAGTAAGGAAGAAAAAACAGAGCTTGATAAGGAAATACAGTTGATTAAAAATTATATTTCACTTGAAGAATTAAGATTTGGGAAACGTTTGAGAATTAATATGGATATAAATGGAAATACCACACGACTAAAAATTGCACCATTGATTTTATTCCCATTTGTTGAGAACAGCTTTAAACATGGAGTTAGCAAAACCAATGAGTCTGCTTTAATTGAAATCAAAATTAACCTTGAAGAAAATTTATTGTTGTTTGAAGTAAAAAACAGTAAACCAAAATTAATTGTTAAAGAGGAAAATCAGTCAGGCGGGGGAATAGGATTACAAAATATAACGAAACGTCTTGACTTGATTTATAAAGATAGTCATTGGGTTGAAATTAATGATACCTCTCAAACTTATCATGTTAAACTTAAAGTTGACTTAAGCGAAAAAAAGCTTGAGGAAAAATTATGAGAACGAAATGTATTATTGTTGATGACGAACCTTTAGCAATAGAAATTATTGAATCGTACATCCAAAAGATAGATAATTTGGAATTAGTAGCTAAATGTTCAACAGCTATTGAAGCATTCGATATTTTGAGTACTAAAAAAATTGATTTAATTTTTTTGGATATTCAAATGCCGGAATTAACCGGGCTGGATTTTCTTAAAGCCCTGGCAAAGCCCCCTAAAATTATTATAACTACTGCACACAGGAAATATGCGATAGAAGGATTTGAGCTTGACGTACTTGACTATCTTTTAAAGCCGATTTCTTTCGATAGACTTTTAAAAGCGATTGACAAGTACAATAAATCAGCAGAAAATGAAACAATAGTTACTCAGCCAAAGAGTAATTCAGGGGAAGAAGATTTCATTTATGTAAAAGAGAATAAAAAAGTCATTAAGATTTCTATAAACGATATTTTATTTATAGAGGGATTAAAAGATTATGTTGTAATTCATACTCTTGCAAAAAAAACTGTTACAAAGTCTACAATAAGTGCAATTGAAAAGAAGCTGTCTGGAAATAAATTTTTGAGAATTCATAGGTCGTTTATTGTTTCGCTTTTACATATTGATGCTTTCACTGCAACGTCAATTGAAATTGGCAAGAAAGAATTAACGATAGGCCGCAGCTATAAGCAAAGTGTAATGAAAGCTTTAAAATATTATGGCAAAGTATAATTCTTTTGAGCTGTAATTAATTGATAACTATCTAATTATTTCTTTAATCAGGTTAGGTTTTTGAACTTTGGATTTTGAAAAAGTTAATACTTTCAGAAAATTATCTTCAACCAGCTTAATTTTATTTTTATTATCAGAAAATATTTCTGCAATAACGTCGCCCTTTTTAATTGAATCTCCGATTTTATAATTAAAAATTATTCCTGCTTTCGGTTCAATTTTATCTTCCTTAGTTTTCCTGCCTGCACCTAATTCTAATGCAAACATTCCTAATTCAAATGTATCAACTGTTTTAAGAAATCCGTTTGTATTGGATTTGATTTCTGCATGAAATTTAGATTTAGGGTAATTTTCAGGTTTAGTTAAATAAGTTGTATCTCCATTTTGGAGTTTTGAAATTTGCAAGAATTTATCAAATGCTTCTCCACTTTTAATTTTTTGTTTTGCAATTTCAGATCCTTCTTCAATTGAAGAAGCTTTTTTACCGAGATAAATCATAGCACCTGAAAGCTGCATACTTAAATCATACAAATCGTTTTCAACCTCGCTCTTTAAAATCTTTATTGATTCAAGAACTTCAAGCCAATTGCCGATGTAATTACCCAACGGCTGATTCATATCTGTAATAAAAGCAATAACTTTTTTATCAAATTCTTTTGCCGTATTAATTAATGAAAGAGCAAGATTTCTTGAATCATTTATGTTTTTCATAAATGCACCGCTGCCGGTTTTAACATCAAGCACAAGTCCGTCAATTCCCTCTGCAAGCTTCTTGCTCATTATGCTGGCAGTAATTAATGGGATAGATTCAACAGTTGCAGTAACATCCCGCAGAGAATAAATTAATTTATCGGCTGGAGCAATATCTTTTGTCTGTCCTATTAAAACAGCTCCGCATTTTTTTAAAACACTTTTATATTCTTTGATTGAAAGATTTGTTCTAAAACCGGGAATTGATTCAAGCTTATCTAAAGTTCCCCCTGTATGTCCTAATCCTCTTCCGGAAATCATAGGAACGGGAATTCCGGCTGCTGCAACTGTCGGGGCTATAATTAATGAAGTTTTGTCTCCAACTCCGCCGGTTGAATGCTTGTCAACTTTAATTCCTTTAATAGAATTTAAATCCAGTACTATCCCGCTGTAAAGCATTGCCCTTGTTAAAGCGGCTGTTTCTTTTTTATCAAAACCATTTAAGTAGCCCGCCATTAAAAATGCAGAGAATTGATAATCAGGAATATTTTTATTTGTGTATGAAGAAATTAAAAAATCTATTTCTTCCTGCGAGAGAGATTGGCTATTTCTTTTCTTTCTGATAATATTGATAGTATTCATGCAGCTAAATTACTAATAAAACCAATGTTTCTGAAAAAAATAGTTCACATATAAAACAGCTTATGCATAAAGAGTAATTATTTAGAGATAATCTATAATTATTCAGTTGTAATAATATCAGCTATGTTATTATTGATTTTATAGCTTATAAACCCAATAATATATTTGTAACACCTTATTATATTGATTATTTTTACGCTCTCGTAAATTTTATTAAGGAGTTAGTAAAGTTAAAATGTACTTCAAGACAAGAACTCATACATGCGGTGAATTAAGAATTGAAAATGTCGGCAATAATGTAATTTTAAATGGCTGGGTTGATACCCGGAGAGATTTAGGAGGTTTAATTTTTATTGATCTCCGCGACCGTTATGGAATTACTCAAATAGTTTTTGAACCAAGCTTTCATCAAGAAGCGCATAGCGCTGCAAAGGATTTAAGAAGCGAATATGTTATTTCAATTGAAGGAACTGTTAGAAAGCGTCCGCCTGAAACTGATAATCCCGAACTCCCAACCGGGCATATCGATGTAATGGTTAACAAGCTGGTAATTTTAAATGAAGCTAAAACTCCGCCCTTTCCTATAAAAGAAAAAATCGAAACCAGCGAAGATGTAAGATTAAAATATAGATATTTGGATATACGTAGACCATCAGTTCAAAAGAATTTATTGATGCGGCATAGAATGTATCAGGTTGCCAGAAAATATTTTGATGAAAATAATTTTGTTGAAGTAGAAACTCCAGTACTGATGAAAAGCACTCCTGAAGGAGCACGTGATTATCTTGTTCCAAGCAGGTTGCATAAAGGAAAGTTTTATGCCTTACCGCAATCGCCGCAGCAATATAAGCAGCTTTTGATGGTGTCAGGATTCGATAGATATTTTCAAATTGTAAAATGCTTTAGAGACGAAGATCTTCGTGCAGATAGGCAGCCGGAGTTTACACAAATAGATGTTGAAATGTCTTTCATTGACCAGGAAAATATTTTTGAAATAGTCGAAGGATTAATGAAAGTATTGTTCAAAGAAATTTGGAACCAGGATTTACAACTTCCTATACCAAGATTAACCTTTGATGAAGCAATGGAAAAGTACGGAAGCGACAAGCCGGATTTAAGGTTTAATCTTGAAATGAAAACCTTGAATGATGTTTTCGCAAAAACGGAATTTAAAGTATTTAAAGATCAAATCAGCAGCAACGGAGAAATAAGCGGAATGGTTGCGCCGGGCTGCGGGAATTATACAAGAAATCAGCTTGATGTTTTAACCGACTTTGTTAAAAAGCTTGGAGCCGGCGGATTAATATGGATGCGGGTAAAAGATAATGATCTTGAAGCACCAATTGCTAAATTTTTATCGGATGATGAAAAGAAAAATTTAATCCAAAGCTTAAATGCTAAAGTTGGGGATTTAATCTTTATTCTTTCCGGACAAAAATTAAAAGCACTTTCAATCATGGGGCAGCTTCGTTTAGAGATAGCTAAAAGATTAGATTTAATTAAACCGGATTCAAAAGCACAACTGCTGTGGGTAACTGATTTTCCTTTATTTGAATGGGATGAACAAACCAAAAGATATTATGCAATGCATCATCCATTTACTTCTCCAAGATTGGAAGATGTAGGATTTATGGAAAGCGATCCGGGAAAAGTTAAAGCTCGTGCATATGATCTGGTATTAAATGGAAGTGAAATTGCGGGCGGAAGCATAAGAATTCATAATGCTGATTTGCAGGCGAAAATGTTTAAAGCGCTTGGGATATCCGATGAAGATGCAGAATACAAATTCGGATTTTTAATGAATGCATTTAAATACGGCGCCCCTCCGCACGGAGGAATTGCCTTTGGTTTTGATAGAATGGCTATGATATTTGCCGGTGAAAATTCAATTAGAGAAGTAATTGCATTCCCTAAAACAGCAAGCGCAGTTTCAATTATGGATGACGCTCCTTCGACAGTCTCAGAAGAGCAATTAAAAGAGCTTCATATAAAAGTTAGATAAGAAAGAATATTTATTTGAAATTAAAAAGCCGTGATTTTTTGTCACGGCTTTTTTTGTTTTTAATTCTTATCATTTACGGTTGTGTTGGAAATCGCTGATCATTTGCTTTTTTATTATAAATCCATTGGACAATTACGTATGCTGGCCCGGGATCTTGCTGAGTAGCACCACCATAACCAACTATTTTTAATTTTGAATAATGAGAATCAGTATCGAATAAAAAGACATAATTAGATTCTCTATCACCCATTTTATTATCCCAGTTTGGAACTGCTAATGGAGATGATACTCCGTCAAATAAATTTGTACCCGTTTGGGGCACAAAGAAAGCAGTTTTTCTAGTTGTATTCCCGGATAGATCTCCACTTCTAATTTCGATTGTTGAATAATCAGATGTTGAATAATAGTAAATATCAATATCTGCTTTTGTTGAGCTTATTGCCATTCCAGAAGATAGATCAATTCCACTCGGTTGGTCTGCAGTAGTCCCATGTGATGTTTCCCATATAGTATCCATATAAGTGGAATAAGTTAAATCAGAAGTTAATGTAATTGATTTTACAGTTTGGAAACCGGCATTAACAGTAGCCGAAAAAGTTGTGTCTTTATAACCTGTTTTACTTAAAGTAACATTATAAGTATCTTCATTTAAGTCAGTCAAACTGTCTGGAGTAACTTTAGAAGTTGAGCTTCCATTTAATGCAATTGAGGCCCCGGTTGGTGTAGACTGAATAAATATACTTCCTGTAGTAATTGTAGGTGGACTAGTAGTATTCGAAGTTGAATCACATGATGATAATAAAAATCCTGCAAGTGGAATTAAAATTAATAAAAGATATTTTTTCATGTAGTATCTCCCTTTCTATTTCTTTGTTAAAGTAAATTTAATTTTTTTCTTATCAATATTTCTTGTAAAAGTTCCGTCTATTTTCTTCATATCTGAAGAAAGTTTTGCTGAATATTTCCCCATATATCTTTCTTGTATTTGGTCACTCATATTTAGAGTTAATTTATCAGGATTAAAAGATCCTTTAACTTCCTGGTTAACAGCATATCTATAATGAATCGTGAGCTTACCTTTAAATGAAGTAGAATCTTGAGAAGTAATATTTAAAACAGTTACATTATTATCAAACTTTCCAGTCCATGTTCCTGTTATATCGGGAATCTTATTTTCTGTTTTCTTAACTGGTTCACTTTTTACTTTTTGAGTATCGACAGGTGGTTCAGGTTTATTGGTTTCCGTTTGTGTGGTTTTTTCTTCAGGCGATTTGGCTTCTTCTTTATTTTGCTGACAGCTTGTATAAAACAATAATGCAGCAAACATAAAAACAAGAATCAATTTGAGAGAAAAAATTTCTTTTTTATTAATCCTTTTCATATTAAAGTTCCCTTAAAATGATTTTTTGTGAAAATGAAAGAGAAAGACTTCACAAATATAGTTATTATTCAGAATTACAAAATAAAGATAAAATTATTTTTTAATGTGATATGAATCCGTAGCCCTAATAGTCGACATCTTATTTAAAAGAAGTTAATATTTTGTCAGTAATATAACTAAAATAAAGATACCCTCTTTTTATTGTAAAGGTTATTCAATCAAAGCAAATGTAGTATTTTTTTACTAAAGGATTAATTTTAGCAATAATTACACGTAAAGATTTCGATTTTAGTAAATGTTGCCCTGTATTTTAAAGCCAACTTCAAGTAAAACTCTCCGGTAAAATTTTCCTTCAGCTAATGTAATAGTGTAAAAAAGTTTTTAGGTAAGCTTTTCAAGTTTTATTGCGGTGGAACTATTTTAATTAGAATTGATTGCTATTACATCCCTAAATGACCGCTTTCAGCAAATATTACAGTGATAAAAAGCATTAATTACATTATGAATTTTAGTGGGGTGGTTCATCTATAGTTATTTATGCCATAATAAGTTAGCGCAATAAATTCTTGACGAAAAAAGTGATTGGCATAATTCTTCTTCATAAATATCGCAGTACAAAAACAAAATTTGCTTGAAAGGAAAAACTTTTGGGTCAGCAGCAATTACTTTTAATAACAATTGCCATAATAGTAGTAGGAATTGCATTATTAGTTTCATTTTCTATCTATAAGCAAAATTCTATTGACCAAAACCGGGATAATGTAACTAGCCAATCATTGAATTTAGCTAATATGGCAATGACTTATTATAAAAAACCTAAAAGTATGGGCGGAAATGATAGATCTTTTATCGGCTGGGAAGTACCGCTAGATTTAGAATTAACTGATAGTGGAACTTTTACTGCTACGGCATACGATGATAGTGTAATAATCATTGGCACAGGAAATGAAATAGTTAGCGGGTACGATCATGTAAAAGTAAAAACTACAGTAACACGGAATAATTTTAGCGTAAAAGTCTTAATGTAGTTAAATAAAATAGCACAATAACTAATTAACATAATAATCAATAAATGTAAGGAGATCTATAATGGGTCAACAGCAGCTTCTTTTAATCGTTCTTGGCGTTATCGTAGTTGGTATCGCAGTAGTAGTTGGTATTAACTTATTTAATGCTAGTTCTATTGAAGCAAACAGAGACGGTGTAGTTTCTGATTTGAATAACCTTGGTGCAATGGCAGTTCAGTTCTACAAAAAACCTGTATCTATGGGCGGTGGCGGAAGAGCATTCAACACAGCTAATGGCGCTCCTGATGCATGGGATATACCAAGCACATTGCAATCAACAGCAAATGGTACATATACAGCAACAGTTACAAAAACTACGGTTACTATCGTAGGGGTAGGAACTGAAATGCTAAATGGGACACCTATTCAACATACAGCAACCGTAGATTCTCTTGGACAGATAGTAGTTCAAAAAGATCACTAAGAATAAATACAAATTTATTAAAAGGTGGGTTAAGCCCACCTTTTTTTATTTTAAAAGTAATAACATATCAATAAACATTATAGTTTATTATTTATATAGCATTATTGATTTCCCCGGCGGGATGCATCATTTAAGATAAGGTTTGCAATGATTATAGTAAAAAAAGTAACACAAAATCTACTTACACTTTTAATAGTTGCAATTTTTATTGTGTTATGCTTTAAAGTAAATTTTATTCAGGATGATGCTTATATCTCTTTGCAGTATGCTAAAAATCTTTTCAGCGGCAATGGGTTGGTTTTTAACGTCGGCCAGCGAGTTGAAGGCTTTACATCTTTTCTTTGGGTAATTATTATAACACCCGCATTTCTACTAAAAATTAATCCGGAAGCTTACATTAAAATACTTAGTATTACGTTTGGAGTGTTGTGCTTAATGGTGACATATTTTCTTACCAAAACTGTGATGCGGAAATATGAATTTAAGATAGAAACAGATAGCTTTTTTTACTTTTTGCCTGTTATACTGTTAGCGCTCTCAAGTACATTTTATTATTGGGCGGTAAGTGGTATGGAAGCAACATTATACACGTTTTTATGCCTGCTTGGCACTTATTATTATTTATTACGAAATGAAAAAACAAAATATCTTTATTTATCATCATTTTTTTTAACTCTTGCTTTTCTTACAAGACAAGAGGCCGTTATTATCATAAGTATTTTTATAACAAACTCATTATTTGAACAATTAAAAAAGAATAATTATAAATTTAATTTTAAAACAATATTTCTCCGCGAAATAGTAATTTCGCTTTCAATATTTATCATTCCTTCAATAATTTTTTTATCATTTCGTTTTTTTTATTTTGGATATTTATTACCTAATACGTTTTATGCAAAAACCGGTACTTCAAATGATTACCTTAAAGCCGGGGTAGAATATACTATAGTATTTTTCAAAAACTACTTGTTATATGGTGCTTTATTGATTCTGCCTTTATTGCTGTTAATAAATAAAAAGCTGACAAAACATTTAATTTTGTTTTACGCAATAATTATTGCTTACATATTTTATATAATTATGGTTGGAGGTGATGTTCTGGCAATGCACAGGTTTTTCCTTCCAATAATGCCTTTAATCTATATCCTCTTTACTAGTCTTTTTATTCCAAATCTATCACTCGATGTTTAATATCTTTAAAAATAATATTATAAGAAATAGCCTTATAATTTGTGTTGTATTTGTTATTGGCCTGGACATACATCTAAATAATTATCAAGAGTCTGTTAGTATGTCCCGGAAGGAAAATACCTTCACTAACATAATGAAGAACGTAGGCTTATCGAGGAAAGAGGAAAGGGAAAAAACCGGGAAACAAATTTTAATTGCAGCTACAACAATTGGTGCATTGAAATATTTTTCTAATTGTAGCGTGATAGACATGCTTGGCCTTACTGACAAATACATTGCACATAATCCTTCTCATATTAAAATAATTTCAGGTTATAACTCAGGCTGGAAAGAACGGAATTACAATGTGAAGTATGTATTACAGCAAAAGCCGGACTATATCATATTTTCTACCGGTGAAAAACCGAGTTCATTTGCAGAAAGAGCTCTTTTTACAGATAAAGATTTTTTTAAGTGCTATTTTGTTGATCATATTTTTATAGATTCCAATGGAATGCCGAGGAATGGCTATAAAAGATATTCTAAAGAGAATATTCTTTTAAGACAGGAAATGGTACAGAGAAATAAAAATTATTCTCCGGCATTTGTAAACTTATATAATGATTTTCTTAATCAACTTAATCATCAAGCTTCGGTAAGTAATCTTGATAAATTAAACAATTCTTTCAACAAATTAATTGAATGTTCGCCAAGCTATTTTGCAGAACCTTACAGATTTATGGCTGTTTTCTATCATGAAAAAGGTGATGATTCAAAAGCTATTGAATATTTGAACAAGTGTATCGAGATAGATCCACTGAACTTATATTCGCGTTTAATTATTTATGAAATTAGTAAAACCAAAGGGTTAAACGATCTTGCACACAAACAAGCAAGTTATATTAAAAGCCATTTCCCGGAAGTTTATACTAGCTATAACTTTGCCACTGAAAAAGATAATCCCCCGCATATAGTAAATCTCATAAAAGATAATTTAAAATCGGGTAATTATGAAGAAGCGACAGAATTAAAAAACGATCTTGAAAAAATTAAAATTGAGGATTTAAAGGAAAAAGGAAAGCTATATTCTTCAGCTGCATATTATTTTGGTTGTTCAAAAAGATATGCAGAATCAATAGAATTAATGGAAAAAGCTTGTGGGGCTCAACCTAACAATGGAAGCTATTTAAATGATCTGGGGGCTTATTATTATTTAATTGGCAAAACTGATTTAGCAAGAAAATATTTTTCAGGAGCCGTAAAATTAAACCCTTCGAATAAAGATTATCAAAAGAATTTTTTATTGGTAAGCAAACAAAAGAATTAATCTTGCCATCAAAATACTGTTCAAAACTATTTAAAGGTCACTCTACCACTTGGCCGTAAAAACATATCAGGTAATCCCTGACCTTAATAATTACCTGTCCTGTTCCGTAAAACTTTCTTAAAAAACTATCAAATTTCTTAAAAAATGGGAAAAATAAGTAAATATTTCTGGAATAGGATTTGATTAAATTATTCAAATTCAAATGTCAATTTGCCTTAAATAAAGATTATTGGCTTAATGTCCGGATTATATTCAACACTTTAGCAATAGAAAAATAAGGCGAGTTTTTAGTCATTAGAATTATTTATTGCATGTTAGTTAAATATTTGAGTGTGTCAAAGAAATTATTAAAACAATTCCTATAACTTAGGCAAATTTTAATTTGATTTTTCTCTGATAAGAAAACAAGAATAGAAATAGTTCGGAATTAAAAATTGTTTTATTTAGTTCCGATAATTACATAATGAAAGTTTTGAAAAAAATAAAGAGATAAAAAATGATAGAATTCAGATTCACAGCTGAAAAAGCAAGCGGTCAGCTTATAAACGGGTCCCTCTCTGCTGCATCATCGACAGAAGGAAAAAAGAAAATTTATAAGCTTGCGGAGAAAAACCAGTTATCGATAAAAAGAATTGAAAAGAAATCGACTTTTCTCTACCGTGTAAGAAAAGGAACTGACAAACCAATAAAGGGTGAACAAAAAGCTTTTACAAAGAAAGAAGTTGAAGAAGCCTTGTCCCGTTTAGGTTATGAAGTCCTTTCTGTAAATAAAAGCTTATTTGAATTCAATGCAAAACCACCAAATGCAGACATTGTAACCTTTGTAAAAATAAGTTCAGAACTGTTAGATCAAAAATTAGCATACGGTGAAATCCTAACATTATTAATCAACGATACTCAAAACAAAACTTTAAGAAATACTTTAAAAGAAATTAATAACGATCTTAAAAAAGGAGCGGATAGTGAAGCAACTTTTTTAAAGTACCAATCTGTTTTCGGCAAGTTTACTGCATATATGCTGGGTCTAGCGTCTAAAAGCGGTAACATGGCAGAGATTTATAAAGCTACTGCAAAGTTTCTTGAGAGACGCCAGGAATTTAAAAAGAATATGAGGAGTGCATTAATTACTCCTGCTGTAACAATCTTTGTTCTTTTCTTAGCTGTCCTTTTTTATGTTGGATATATATTTCCTGAAACAGCAAAACTGTTTGTTAAGTTTGGAATTGAATTGCCCCCCATGACTGCATTTACACTTAAGATGAGTAATTTTCTTATGGATAATATTTATTTAGTATCTGCAGTAATGATTTTGCCGCCCATAATTTTTTGGCGTTACGCAAAAACAAAAAAGGGAGCATACTTTGTTGATAAAACTATTCTAAAACTTCCCATGATTGGCCCTTTAATTCATAAAACAGTTCTCGAAGTTTTTGCAAGAGTGTTCTATACATTATATAGCGGATCAGCAGAAAGCATTGAGCCAATTAGGATAGCAGCCGAGGCAACTGGTAATTCATATTTTGAAGAAAGAATAAAAACAGTTGCAATTCCTTTGATGATAAAAAAAGGTACCGGGGTTACAGACGCTTTTGAAGCGAGCGGTGTGTTTACAGATACTGCTTTATCAAGACTGCATTCCGGCGAAGAAACAGGAACAATAAAAAATACCGCACTTCAATTAGCTAATTACTATGAAAGTGAAACGGTATATAAGCTTAAAAATTTAATTGAATTAATCCAGGTTGTTATTGCTATGATTATTATGGTTGTAATGATAGCATTAACATTAGTTTCGGCCGAAACTGCAACTGTAAGGCCTAAAACCCCTGGTATGTCAACATCATATAACCATACAATTACTATAGAAAGAAATATAGGATGATCGATACAACTCTTGAACTTAATGATAAAATAGGATACCTGCTTTTTAAAAAAGGAATTATTGATTCTGTGATGCTTGAAAGAGCATTGACAGCCAAAAATAACGACAAGAGTAAAATAAAAAGAAATTTAGCACAGATATTAGTTCAAGATTTTGGTTATGAACACGACCTTATCTTTAGAGAAGTTGCAACACTTTACGCTTTTCGAGAGTTTGATACACCTATTGAAGAAATTCCACACAAGCGTATTGAAGCTATTAAAACATTAATTGAAAATGCAGGGGAACAATTAAAACTGCAAATTCTTGAATATAAAATATTGCCGTTCATGTATGATGAAAGGCAAAGAGATAAATTAATTTTAGCCAGTATAGATCCAACCGATAGAAATATACCGAAGATAGCATTTGGTTTAAATGCCAGCAAGTATGAAGTAGTATACATAAAGAAAAAAGATTTTGAAAGATTAATACAAATAATACTTCCTCCTGAAAACGAATACATGAAAATGTTAGAGGATGCCGATCCCGAATTTCAAATTGAACAGGATGATGGCAGTTTAAGTGAAGAAGAACTCGATGCTGAAATTAATAAAAGCGCACTTATTAACCTGGTTGAAGGGGCTTTGGTAGAAGGAGTGAGAAAAGGGGCAAGTGATATTCACTTCGTCCCGAAATCTGGCCATAAAACAGATATACTATTTAGGGTAGATGGAAATTTACAGGCCTGGCATGTGCAAGAGGGTACTTTACCGGAAGCAGTTGTTGCGGTTGTAAAAGACCGTTCAAAAGGAATGGACCGTTTTGAAAGAGAAAGAGCACAGGATGGTTTTATTCAAAGAGAAATTGATGGGCATGTTATAAGATATAGAGTTTCTGTTTTGCCAATGGTAGGTACGGAATTAAAAAATAAATTTGAAAGTATAGTAATAAGAATTCTCGATGATAGAAAAGTAATTCGTGACTTGGATAAATTAGGTATAACAGGTTATGCCCAAAAATCTTTTGTGAAAGCAATTAACCAGCCGCAAGGAATGGTAATCTTAACCGGGCCGACGGGTAGTGGTAAAAGTACAACTCTAGTTGCAGCTTTATATCAAGTAATTGACCCTACTGTAAACGTTTTAACTGTCGAAGATCCTGTTGAGTATGTTATTGAAGGGGCACGCCAATTAAAGATTGGCTACAGAATGAATTTCGAACAAGCTATAAGATCTATATTACGTCATGACCCTGACATCGTTCTAGTTGGTGAGATGAGAGATAGAGAAACTGCAGAAGTTGCCATAAAATTAGCAAATACCGGCCACTTAACCTTTTCAACACTTCATACCAACGATGCTCCTAGTGCTGTTGCGCGTTTGTATAAAATGGGTATAGAACCATTCTTAATTGCATACGCAATTAATTTAATAGTTGCACAAAGACTTATTAGAAGATTATGCGAGCATTGTAAAGAAAAAGTTGTTGAGTATGACGAAGAACTTATGGAAGCAGCAGGGATGGATATTGCAGAATGGAAAAATTATACAATATACAAAGCTAAGGGTTGTCAAAAATGTAACAGCTCTGGCTATAAAGGAAGAATCGCAATCCATGAAGCTTTGTACTTTACAAGAGACATTAGGAAAATAATAGTTAGTTCTGGCATTGAAGTTGACGAAGATAGGATTAGGAAACAAGCAAAAGTTGATGGTTCTTTGAGTTTAAGAGAAGCCGGATTTGAAAAAGTTAAGATGGGAATATCTTCAATTGAAGAAGTACTGGCTTCAACGTCAGAAGAATAAAGTGCGATTATAAGTTAAAATTAAAAGATATATATGGTAGAAAGTAAATAAATGGGACTTGGACAAATGTTTTTAACTATCGCTTCCATAGCACTAATGGGGGTGTTAGTTTTAAATATGAATACTTCGTTTATGGAAATTTCAGATAAAGCATTGTATCAATCTGATTATGCAATTGATGCAATTTCTATTTGTGAGTCATATGTTGAAATAGCAATCGGTAAATCATATGATGAACAAACTATAATCTCAGCTACTTCTAACCCAAACGATTTGACATCGAAAGACGATTTAGGCCCCGATTATCCGGAAGGGGCAAATAAGCACTATGATTTTAATGACTTTGACGACTTTAACAATTATAAAGATACCGTCAATACCGACAGAGGAACTTTTACGGTTTCAATTAACGTTCGTTATGTTGATGTAAAAGACCTTTCAAAAACTAACGTTAATCAAACCTGGAGTAAAATGATGACGGTTACAGTTGGTTCAACGTATCTGGACCGTCCTGTTTATATGGAATATATATATAGTTATTTCTAAAAGGATTGATTTAAATGGGTGCCCAAGTTTTTATAGATTTATTAGGTTCAGCAATCATAGGTGGAATAATTATTCTAACAATGAATCAAATGCAAGGCAGAGCAGTAGAACAAGCAGATTTTTATTCGATGAGCAGAGTAGCTCAACGAAACCTTGTTAGTATTGCTAAGATTGTTGAATATGATTTTAGAAAAATGGGCTACGGTGTTATTGATCCTACAAAAGCTATTCTTCAAGCTGATACAAGTTCTATAAAATTTTTAGGAGATTATAACCGAAACGGTATTATGGATACAATTAGTTATTGGTTAAGTCCTACATCGGCATTGACTAGAACACCGAATCCAAATGATCGTATTTTATATAGAAAAATTAATAGCGAACCAGTTCTTCCTTTAGATTACGGATTAACTAGGTTTAGGCTTGGTTTTTATGATCAAGATATGAATAAAGTTACATTATTACCTGCAATAAAAATAGTTGAAATAAAACTTGAAGTGCAGAGCCAAGAAGCTTTATTTAATGAAAATAATGAAATAGCACATACAAATGGAAAAGATTTCTATCCCACTGTTTATTGGAAACAAACAAGGTTAACTTCAAGAAATTTAAATAGGTGATTTATGGGTAAAATGATTCTATTAGTGGTCATGGGCGGATATATTATAATAGGCAGGTATATGATGTCTAATAATGATGTAGCTAATGATGCTGTAGCGAATGTTGTAGACTACTATGAAACTGCAAATGCCAAACATATTGCAGCAAGTGGGGCAAATTTGGCAATGGGCGAACTAAAAAGTGATTTAAAATGGAGAACCGGTTTTAGTAATGAAGCTTTTTCAGAAGGGAAGCTTAATGTTGATTTAATAGATGATAATTCCCTTGGAAACGGCGGATTAAGAATTGTATCTGTTGGCGAAGTAGCTAATATAAAAGATACGGTGATTGTTAACCTTAAATTAGAGTTTTACAATAAGTATTTAATGTTTATAAATGTTAACCCGATGAACGGATACTATGTAACTGGGGATACTATGGATGGGCCATTCCATACTAATGCAACATTAAATATTAGTGGTAGGCCTGTTTTTAAAGGTCATGTAACAATGGGTAAAGGGCCAATGAAACTTTCCGATTGGTATGCCCCTGCTGATCCTCTTTTTATTGGCGGATATGAATATGGAGTAAAAATTGATTATCCTTCTAACTTAGATAACTTAGCTTCTGCTGCTAAAAGCGGCGGATGGTACACTAAAAAAGATATTTGGATGACATTTAATAATGATAATACAGTGACATATAAAGATTCACCAACTGGTGCTGAAACAACAGAAGACATAAAAACGCTCGCACCAAATGGTGTTATCGCAGTTGAAGGAAATATTCATGTTCAGGGCAAGATTGCGGGTGATGTGACTTTAACTGCTTTAATGAAAAGCGGTGGTGGAGACATTTACTTGGATGATGATGTTGGAGTGGTTGATGATCCCAAAACAAATCCAGCTTCAAATCAATATTTAGGACTTTGTTCAGAAAAAAGAATTGTTGTTGCGGACCAGCCTGCAAATAAACATGACATAAATATTTCGGCAGCAATGTTTACCTTAGAAAGATTTGAAGTTGAGAATTACAAAACTGTTGGGTATTGTGGTCATATCAATTTATTTGGTAGTCTTGCACAACAAGCAGATGGAATTACAGGTGTAGGTAATAAATCGTCAATAACCAGTGGATTTAATTTAAATTATAAATTTGATCAAAGATATTTTACAAAAGCACCACCCGAATTTCCAACAACAGACAAATATCAGCTTTTAAGTTGGTGGGAATAAAAAAAATCTGTCAACCTCTTTATTTTTAATTTTTTTTAAATAAATTTGTGGAGGGTTTTTATAAAAAAATAATTTTCTTGTATATTTTACTTGTGTTTATCGCAATCATATAATAACTTACGTTATCAAATTATTAGAAAGTGTTTTTAGTGTCGATAACTGAAGCAAAAACCATTCTAACACAATTCATAAACTCCGCACCACCATCTATTTATGGCTCAGAAAAAATAACTTACTTTGCTGAAAATATTCAAAAAATAACTCCTCAGCAAAAAGTAGTTTTGAAGCAATTAGTCGATAAATTACTAACCGAAATGATTGAGAGAGATGCCTCGGATATTGAGCTTGGCGGGCATGGGAACGAGGGTTATGTTTGGTTAAGAATATTTGGTAAAAAACAGCGTGTAAAAGAATTACCTCAATTTTCAGATGATGAAGCAACTGTAATTATTCTAAGCCTTCTTAATGCGAATCAGCTTAAGATGTTAACCCTTACAAGGAACCTGGATTTCAGCTATACATTTAAGTATGAAAGAAAGAATACAAATGTAAGATTTAGAGCAGATGCATATTATGATTTGGATACTTTATGTTTAAACATGAGAGCCATCAACGCTACAATCAGACCGTTAAGTTCACTTGAATTTCATCCTAACGCTGTTAAAGCAATGAGCCACTCATATATTAAATTTGGTTTATCGCTTGTTACAGGAATTACCGGATCTGGTAAATCAACTACATTAGATTCAATTATAGATGCACATAATGATGTTTCCCCTGCCCATGTTGTAATAATAGCTTCGCCAATTGAATATGTTCACGAATCAAGAATGGCAATTATCAGGCACCGCGAAGTGGGTAGAGATGTTCTGACATTTAAAGATGGTGTAATTCAAGCTTTGCGTCAAGATCCTGATATTATAGTTATTGGTGAAATGAGAGATCCTGATACAATTATGGCGGCACTTGAAATAACTGATACAGGCCATAAAGTTTTTTCAACACTTCATACCTCTTCGGCAGTTGAATCCATTGATAGAATAATAGCTGAAATGCATCCTAATGAACAGGAACGTGTAAGAAATAGACTTGCAGATGTATTAATTTCCGTTGTATCGCAAAAATTAGTTCCCAGCCTTGATGGTAAAAGAGTTATGGCTAAAGAAGTATTAATTGTAAATCCAAATGTTAGAGCTGCGATTAAGAATAATAATACAAGCGAAATTTATATGATGATAAATCAAAGCGGACCTGCAGGAATGATAACTTTGGAACAGGATTTGAAGCGATTATATCTTTCAAAGAAAATATCACTTGATACGGCTGTTGCATATGCAAATAATAAAACAAGAATTCAACAAATTTTATCGGCGGTTTAATTGAAACCATTAGTTTGTTTTTACTGCGAAGGCGGCGACAGTAAGATTGCCGTAATTAGCAAAGAAAAAGATAAACTAAAACTTCACCGCGCTGGCTCCTTTGAGGTACTACAGTCTAATCTTGATCTTGAAGAGGGGGTTTCTGATTTAAGTATTGAGGGTGAAGAATTAGAATTTGAAAAAATTGAAAAAGCTACTACTCAAACAACTAATCTGGGAGTTTCCAGCCAAAGTTTAATTAGCTCTTTTTTAAAGGGTGTAAACTTAAATAACCATTTATTTATTCCCGGTTTAACAGAGCCTTCGATATATTATCATATATATGACGGTTCAAAAGGAACAAAGAATAAAAAAGTTGCACTTGATATAATAGAAGATATCCGTGATACAAAAAATTTATCTATTGATCAGGAAAACCTTGGTTATATTGAGCTAACTGATAAAACATTATTATCTGCTTTTATAAGCGGTGATGTTCCATGCCTTCAGCTAATTAATTCAATTGCTCGTTTCAACGGGAAAAGATATTATAAAATACCAACTATTAAAAGTGCTGAAATCTCCTTAGCATATTATGCTGCTAAAAGAAAAAAATTCTTTCCTGATGATAATTCATTAATAGTTTATATCGGGAAAGAATACAGCAAACTTGTTTTTCTGCAGGGAAGAAAATTAAAACATATCGGCACAACGCTGGATATTGGAACTGTAAATCTTCATACATATGATGTATATTTTTCAAAAATATTGCTGGAGATGGAGAATGGAGGAATCTCTTCGCTTGATAATATTGTTGTTTGTGGAGAAGATGATTCTGAAAATCTAGTACTTTCTTTTTATGGCACCTTCCCTGAAGCAAATGTTTCCCGCCTTGAATTTGATGACGTAGATATCAGCAGCCTGGATGAAGAAGCAAGAGAGAAAATTTCTTCATACACTGTCCCTCTTGCAATTGCAACAGATTATTATGACGACCTGGCTGGCGAACATAAAGGAATGACATTGCTTCCTAAGTTTGTTAAGGAACAGCAAAAATTCTTTCAGTTTAGCTGGCATGGTTATGTGATCTTGATATTATTATTTCTAGCAGCCTTTTATATTACGCAAACAATATTGACTAATAAAAGGAAGATGAATGAACTTGACGCACAGATTACACAGCAAACAATTCAATTAAGGCAGAACCAGGAAATCTTAAATCAAATTAATGGATTGGAAGGTAAAATTAGCGGGTTCGATCAAACTCAAGCAATTTTGGATTCCATTTCTATTGGTGCTTCAGTTTGGACCGATGTACTTAAAGATTTTTCTAATTTCTTTGTTGCCAGGAAAAACCTTTGGTTAACAAGAATAGCAAAAGACCAGGAGAATTCAGTTGCTGTTGATGGATATGCATTGGATAAAAATGTTTTAACCGATTTTGCATACTCGATAAAGTCTGCACAGCTTAAAAGTATAATGTTTGAAGAATTAAGAGACAAAGGTATATATAAGTTTTCTTTATCATTTAATTTATTAAAATACCCTAAGAAGAAATAGATGAATAGAAAATTAAAAAATTCTTTAGGCCTGTTAGGCTTATTAATTTTAATCCTAATTGCAGGAGGAGTATATATATTTATCTTTCAAAATGGGGACATTAAAGAGAAAAATGAAAAACTAAAAAAACTTAAGGTTAATGATTATAATACAGCGCAATTAACCACACAATATCAAGAATTATTAAAGAGGTCCGCATCTTTAGATTCTATTCTCGCTTCAAGAAAATTTAATATCCCTCAAAATATTTCTTCAATAAAGTTTTTTACATTTATAAATAAAGTTTCTTCCTGGTTTTCGCCTAGCACGCAAATTAGTACGGAATTTTTAAATCGTGGAACCGACAAAGAATTTTTCTTTTATGAATACAGATTAACAGGCGGTGCTGATTTTAATGATTTGTATAAATTAATTTATGCTATTGAGCAAAGTAAAGAATTAAAAAAGATAAAGACTATTACTTTAGGAAATTTAATCTCTACTGATGAAGAAGGTTATCCGCATTTTCTTGTTAACTATACTATCTTAGCTCATGTTTATTTTTCAGCAAACGACAGATTTGCCAGCACAGGCATAGTCGAAAATAATTTAAACGCTCCAAGACTTTACGATATCTTTTATCCTTTAATTAGAAATGAAATTCCGCCCAACACTAATTTCTTGTTAGATGTTCAGGGCGCAAAACTGTTAGCCTTAATACCTGAAGGTGCATTTATTGCCGACAGCAAGGGTAATAGTTACCTGCTATGGGAAGGTGATGAAGTATATCTTGGTTACTTAACTAAGATAGATTATAAAAATAATAGAGTTAGCTTTGTGCTTAATAAAGGCGGGATTATTGACAAGGTTGAGCTGGATTTAGAAAATGAAAAAAATAAGAATAATAAATTAGAGAAATTAAAATGAAAAAGATTATTACATCATTAGCATTTGTATTAATTTTTGTATCACTTACATATCCGCAGGATTATCTTGAAAGATCTTTAAAAAAAGGGTTTACAAATCCGGACGAATTAGTTTCTCTTTCTTCAACTTTGTCATTTGATGGTGCAATTGGCCTTTTAAGTAAAGTAAGCGAAAAATTAACAGGAAAAAGGATTGTTTCAACGGTTTCAATTACAAGTCCTATAAATATTGAATTAAAAAATATACCTTATGATAAAGCCTTAACAATAATAGTTCAAATGAACGGTTTAATGTACGAAGAAAAAGAAGATGTAATTGTTGTTAAAAGAAAAAATGAACCCGCTCAAGAAAAACATACACCTGAAACCTATGCATCAGTTAATTCAAGAGAAGTAAAAATTTCAGCAGTGTTTTTTGAACTTAATACCACAAAAGCAGACCAAAGAGGCTTTGATTGGAAGTTTTTGCTTTCAAAAGAAGGTTTACAATGGGGCGGTAAAATTGGGGTAGATCAAGACAAACTTGCAAAAACTTCGAGTAATACTTCTTCCGATAATTTGGGTCCTGAATTTCAGTTAAATGCTCTTTCAACTTTTGATGCCGGAGGTTTTTATGGGACAGCATACGGCATATTTAAGTTCTTTGAAAATGAGAACTTAGGAGAGATTATAGGTAGCCCTAATATCGTTGTACGAGACCGAACTAAAGGCAGAATTCAGGTGGGTTCCGATATCTCTGTAAAGCAAAGAGATTTTGCTGGAAATGTTATTGAAAATTTCTTCTCCACGGGCACAATAATTGAAGTTACACCTTATATCTATAATGAAGATGATGTTAATTATATTCTTTTAGATGTAAGTGTAGAAAGAAGTTCTTATGTGCCTGATCCGAATACTACTATAATAAATAAAACCACTGCAAAGACTCAGGTTTTATTGTTAGATGGTGAAGAAACAGTAATAGGCGGATTGTTCTTAAATGAAAATACTAAAGTTAGAACCGGGATACCTTTTCTAAAAGATTTACCCTGGTGGGTTTTTGGAATAAGGTATTTAGCTGGATCTGACGATATATCACTAAACAAAAAAGAACTTGTAATACTTCTAAAAGCAGATTTAGTACCTACATTAAAAGAAAGGATAGATTCACCAAAGTTAACATCATCACCTATTAAGAAAGAAATAGATACTTATAGGAATAGAGTTAAGTATTATCAATTTAATCAAACGGAAACTAGTCAAACAAAAAAGTGATGAATTCGGTCCTGATAGTAGATGACGACATCAATTTATGTAAAGCACTTAAAGATGAATTGGTTGAAGTCGGATACAACACAGAATATGTTAACAGTGGTGGCGACGCCTTAGATTATTTAGACCACAAAGCTGTAGATCTTATTTTATTGGATCTTAAAATGCCGAAGAAAGATGGTTTTGAGGTTCTTAAAGAATTGCAGCAAAAAAAAGTCACTTCTAAAATAATCGTCCTCACAGCATATACTGATGTTAAAAGTGCAATAGACTCAGCTCGATTGGGAGCTAATGACTTTATTAGTAAACCATACGATCTTGATGAGCTTTTGTTAACAATCAAGAATGTTCTTCAGAAAGATTAATTAATGAAAATAAGTTATCGCATTTTAATCGTCAATTTTGCGATTGTCGGTTTAGTCCTTGTTAGCTCGGCAATTGCATTCTACTCGTTAATATATAACGTACTTGCATCACAACAGTCAAAAAGCCTGCTTCACTCGGTAAGCAACTTTAATTCATCTTATCGCCAGTCAATGCAGGAAACAGAAGATAATTTTTTATTCTTAATAAAGAATAATAAGAACTTCGTTGTTAATAATTCAAAGCTTGCAGAGCGAAGCATAGACTTTATATTTAAAGCCGATGAAAAGTCACCTAAAAGTTTAATAAATATATCTTCAAAGAGTTTAGTATATACCCCGGATAAAAAAATAGATTTAAAGGAGTTTTTAGAATATAATCCGCAAGCGGTTGTTAAAAGCTACAAAACAAAATCCGGCGAAACATATTATTACGGAAGAATAATTACGGGTGATTTTTTATCAAGCATATCTAAAAAGATAGGCAGTGAAATTGCCGTCATTGGGAACAACTCGACATCCGAGCTTTCGAATCCTTTGGCTAATGAAAAATATTTATTCTTACTTAATGAAACTTATGATAAGCTTTCAACCATGAAACCATATGAGGTTTACATTAATGAAAGCAACTCAGCGGATATAATAGCTGCATTAGTCAAGCCTTCAGGTAATTTCGAACAATCTAATAACCTTAAGTTTTTAATTTACTCAACTCTAACTGAAGGAACTGATTTAAGGTCGAGCTTATTATATATATTAATAATAATCGGTATCGCCGGCGTAATATTATCTTTGATTTTAAGTTTTCTTTTCACGGATAAAATGAGGAAACATATTCGTGAGTTAAGTAAGGCTACTGAAATTACAAAAGAAGGAAACTTTAAAAATAAAATAACCTTCCAAAGTAAAGATGAACTTGGAGGACTCGCTACTGCATTTAACTCCATGGTTGATGAACTTGATAAAAAGCAAAAAGCCGAAAAAGAATATTCTGAGTTCATTACTCTTATTAATCAGAATCCTACTTTAAAAGAAATATCAGAAGCAGCACTGTCAAAAATGATTAAATCCGGCGGCTTTATAGTAGGAGCGCTTTATCACGTTGAGGGTAAAAATGTAAAATTAGGAAGCGCTCATGGTTGGAATCATAATTTACAATTAGAAAAACAAACAGAATTTTTTGAAACTGTAATTAAAACAAAAGAATTGTTAGAAATAAATATTGAAAATGAGTCGAAAGTAGTTTCAACCGGGATTGTTGATGTTGAAATAAAACATATCCTGGTTCTACCTGTACTTTATAATAATAAAGTAATTTCAATACTTGTACTTGGTTCTGTTAAAAAACCATCCGATGAAACGAAAGACTATCTTGATAAAATTAAACCACAGTTGGCAATTGGGTTGGTTAATGCTTCTGCGCTTGTTCAGCTCGAGAATTTTGTCACTGAGTTAAAGAAATTAAATGAAGACTATTTAAATCAAAATGAACAAATAAAGAAACAAAATGTTGCATTAGTTGAACTTCATAATAAGCTTCAAGAAAAAGCCGATGAACTTGAAATTCAAAAGCTAAAAGCTGAAGAAGCCACAATGCTTAAATCACAATTTTTAGCGAACATGTCGCATGAACTTCGTACTCCAATGAATTCTATTATTGGACTTACGAAAGTAATTATCGAGGATGCTTCCATAAATGAGCATAATAAAGAAAGGCTTCATGTAGTATATAACAGTGGAAAAAGGTTAATGAATTTGATTAATGAAATTCTCGACCTTTCAAAAATAGAAGCCGGCAAAATGGAAGTTAATGAAGACGAAGTCCCAATTAACGAGTTGATAAATGAATTAGAAGCATTTGTTCATCCATTAATTAGTGCCAAGAAACTAGAATACGAAACAAATTGCTTAATTGATGCAAATACAGTAATAAAGTCCGACAGAATAAAAATAAGCCAGGTTATAATGAACTTATTAAGCAATGCTATTAAGTTCACCAATGAAGGTTCAATTGAATTAGAAATCAGTGCGGAAGAAGAAACTTTAACATTTAAAATTAAAGATACCGGTATTGGCATATCCGAAGAAAATCAAAATATAATTTTTGAAGAGTTCAGGCAGATAGACGGAACAAATTCAAGAAAATATGGAGGAACCGGATTAGGTTTATCTATTTCACAAAAAATTTCCAGCTTATTGAATGGCAAGCTTGAACTTATTAGTGAAGCAGGCAAAGGTTCAATTTTTACTTTTACTATTCCGTTTAACTTTGTTGAAGTTAAAAAACCAAAGCAAAAAGATAATGAACATCATTCTCTTCCTATCCCTGCTGGCAGAAAAACTATTTTGGTTATTGAAGATGTTTCTTCAGTAAAACATACTATCGGTCAATATTTAAATTCAAAAGGGTACGATACGGAGTTTGCAGATGACGGAAAAACCGGAATTGAAAAAGCAATTGAACTAAGACCGTTTGCAATTACTTTGGATGTAATGATGCATGAAAAGACCGGCTGGAATATTTTAAAGGAATTGAAAGAACATGAAGAAACAAAAAATATTCCGGTTATTATGATTTCTATCATTGGTGATAAAAATCTCGGATATGGATTGAATGCATATGAATATATGATTAAGCCTTTTTCAACAGAAGAATTAAACATCATCCTTGATCAGATTGAGAATATTTCAAAACGAAAAGTTGAAAAAATAGTTTTGGTTGATGATGATGAACTTGAATTTGAAAAGTTTAAAGCAGAATTCAAAAATGATAATATTAAGATTCATTATATAAAAGATAGTGAAATCGCATTTAGTAAAATCTTAGAAATGCAGCCGGATTTAATTATCATTGACCTAATTATGCCAACGATAGACGGTATTACTTTGTCGCATAAACTGAAAACTAATAGAGATACAAAACATATTCCTATAATTATAAGCACAGCAAAAGATTTATCAAGGGAAGAAGTAAATTCTCTTCAAAATATTGTAGAAGAAATCACTATTAAAGCAAACGGCCACCCGCTGGATGTACTAAAAGTTGTTCGCGATAGAATAAGGCTTCAAGAAGCTAAAACTTTTGAAGATGAAAATGATTTGGAAATAGATGATGATTTTAATCTAGAAGTGGAAGAAGAATTTGTTCAGCAGGATTCATCATGCGAAATACTTGTTGTTGATGATGATCCTGATTCATTATTTACTTTGAATGAAATATTAAGATCAAAAAATTACAAAACTCGCTTAGTTAAAAACGGTTTGGAATGCCTTGAATATCTTGAAAAGAAAGTTCCAGATTTGATTCTCCTTGATATTATGATGCCCGAAATGGACGGTTTTCAAACAATAGAAAGGATTAAAGAGAATAAAAAATGGGCGAGTATACCAGTTTTTGCTGTTACTGCTAAAGCAATGGTTAGCGATAAAGTAGTAATCTTTAAACATGGCTTTGATGATTATATTGCTAAGCCGGTTGAACAGTCTGTATTATTAACAAAAATTGAAGAACTTTATAAAAAATTAAAAGCAGTTTAATATGAAAAAAATCTTAGTAATTGATGATTTGCCTGAAAATGTTTTCCTAATACAGGACAGGCTTGAACATGAAGGCTTTGAAGTTATTACTGCATATGATGGTCAAAACGGTATTGAAAAATGCGTAAATGAAAAACCGGATTTGGTTTTACTTGACATAATGATGCCTGAAATTTCCGGATTAGAAGTTTGTAATTATTTAGTTAATAACCCAAACACGGCAACAATTCCAATTATTTTAGTGACGGCTAAATCAGCAGCAGAAGACACAAAAGAAGGATTGGAAGCGGGTGCATTTGATTACATTAAAAAACCATTTAACAGAATTGAACTTATTGCCAGAGTAAATTCAGCATTAAAGTTTTCAGATATGCAAAAAAAACTGTTAATCGCAGAACAGAAAAGCACTTTCTCTGCAACAATGGTTACGGCAAACCATAAAATTAAGCAGCCTCTTACTTTGATTAGCCTTTCATCGGCAGCCATAAAAAGAGAGCTTCAGAAAGAAGAAGTTGTCAAAGAAAATATTTTAAACCGCTTAAGCTTTATTGAAGGTGGAATAAAAGAAATCAGTGAAGTGCTAAACGAACTGAGTTCATTGAAAACACCTGAGTTTTCTACTTATGTTAAAAATATTAAGATGGTTGATATTGATAAGAAAAAAAATGAAGAGGAATCAAATTAGTTTTTTTATTAGTGCAAGCATCGAATCAAATTCATAAGGTTTTGATAACAGACTGTTAATCCCCATTTTTTTATAATCCAAATTTTCCGCAAAAGATAGGCTTCCCGAAGATAATATAACAGGCATTTCAAATTTTAAATCTCTAATCTGCTTAATACAATCTAAGCCGTTTATACCAGGCATATTATAATCAATAATGATTAAGTCCGCTTTTATTTCTTCGGTTAGAACTTTTAAAACTTCATCACCCGAAGAAACACTCACAACATTATATCCGTTTGATTCGAGAAGTTCCGCGAGTAAATCTCTTAACATAACTTCATCGTCAGCTAATAGAATTATTTTTTCTTTGTCTTTACTTTTCACAGCTTTAGTGGGTTCAAAACTCGGAAAGAAGACATCGAATGTAGTTCCTTTTCCAACCTGACTTGAAACTTCAACATGCCCTTTATGAGCTTTTATAATTCCATAAGTAACATAAAGGCCAAGCCCGCCGCCGGTTACTTTTCCTTTTGTTGAAAAGTACGGATCAAATATTTTTTGCAGATGTTCTTCTTCTATACCGCTGCCTGAATCCGCAACAGAAATGTGAACATGATTACCGGGATCAAGCAATGGATATTTCATCCGGTTTGTTTCATCAACAGAGATATTATGAGCGATTAATTCTATATTTCCCTTGCCGGGAATTGCTTCTTTAGCATTAACACATAAGTTCAATAATACCTGGTAAACTTCGGTTCCATTCCCGAGCATATCATGCAGATCATTATCAATTTTAGTTTCAAAATTGATTGCTCTCGGAAAAGTTTGATTAACAACTTTTGAAATTTCAGTTAAAAGATGATTTGGTTTAATTAACTCTTTTCGTTTCGGTGTGGGTTTTCCATAAGATAATAATCCCTGCGTCAGATCCTTTGCACGGATAGAACAATTTTCGATATTGTCCAGCAGCCTTGATATATCTTCATTCTGCTGAACTTTTCTTTTAAGTAAATTTAAACTGCCAAAAATGCTTGAAAGAAGATTACTAAAATCATGCGCCATGCCGCTGGTTAGCTTCCCAATGGTTTCTAGCTTTTGTGCCTGTTGTAAACGGCCTTCCAAGGCATTGTTTAATTCTCTTGTTTTAATGCTGCTGATTGCAAAAGAAAGTAACGAAGCAAACTGTTCCATTTGAGCAGTTTCAAACGCAGAATATTCTTTATGTTTTTTAGCCACAATAATAGTAGCTAACAAATTATTATCAAAAAAGCATGGGGCAATAATTGCAGTTTCGCTCTGAAGCGATTGAGTTATGTTATAACCAATGTTATGTGGAGTGTTAATAATAACAAGAGGGCGTTTATTTACAACCAACCATTTGTCAACAAAATCAAAGCTTGATTCAATTTCTTTTTTAATTTCATTTTTATTTTTCAAGCTTTCTTTTGATTCATAAAAAAGGTAATCATATTTTTTCTTTTCTTCATGAAAAACTATTAAACCAAGATTGCTCTTAGTAATTTGCACACATTTTTTTAATATTTCTTCAGATAAAACGTCAAGAGAATTTTCTTTAACTAGCAGGGTTAAGATATTTTTAAACTCATCTTGAAATTTTAAATTTTGCTGAAAGATTTCCGCATCGTTTTTATTAATTAAATTTAACTGCGGATTTTTCTTTAGGTTAATTATATAACCGTCTTTTTTAGTGTTCGATTTTAAAGGTTTAAAAGAATAGTTAAATCATTTTCAGCAATTGGTATTCTGAATTGTTCATTCTTATTAGTTAACTGCTCTTTATTAATTTCCGGGAAGATATTTAAGATTGATTTTCCCTTTATCCTGCTTTGAGCGGCGAGTTCTTTAAAATTTCTATTGTACCAAGTTATGACAAAATCATTATTCGAAATAGCTATTGCTAAATCGTCTATTTCTAAAAATTCATCAATGGGAAGTTTAGAAATAAGTTTACCGGACATTAAATTTTAATCTTGTTTTATTTCGTATTTCTTTATTTTAGTATACAATGTTTTAGGGCTAATTCCAAGCTGACTTGCTGTTTGTGTCCTATCCCATCGATTAATTTTTAATGCTTTTGCAATATGCCGTTTCTCAATTTCATCCATGCTTAAAACTACATTTTCATCTACACCATTATCTTCATTTACCAGGTTTGTTGTTAGGTTTCTAATTTTTGTGCTGGGAAGATTTAAATCTTCCGGATAAATTTCTTCTTTTTCCGCAAAAATAATTGCACGCTCAATTATATGTTCCAGCTCGCGGATATTTCCTGGAAAATCGTAATTCAATAAAAATTCTTCAGCGGAAGAAGATAACTTTTTCCTGGCTTTGATTGAAGATTTAATATCTAAAAAATGATTAGCCAAAAGAAGAATATCTTCTCTGCGTTCTCGCAAGGGAGGGATAGTTAATGTTATCACATTTAATCTAAAAAGTAGATCTCTTCTAAAATTTTTATTGTCCGCCTCTTCCAATAAATTTCTATTTGTAGCTCCAATTACTCTAACATCAGAGTTTAAATTTGTAACCCCGCCGATTCTTCTATATTCACCATTCTCTAAAAATCTTAAAAGTTTTGGTTGAAGTGTAAGACTTAATTCCCCAATTTCATCTAAAAATAATGTTCCTCCATGTGCAATTTCAACAAGGCCTTGTTTTGCTGATTTTGCATCTGTAAATGCTCCTTTTTCATGGCCGAATAATTCACTTTCGATCAGTTGGTCAGGCAAAGATGCACAATTGATTACAACAAAAGGATTTTCATGCCGCTCAGAATGTTTATGAATATATTCTGCTAATAATTCTTTCCCGGTTCCGGTTTCTCCTTCAATCAAAACATTGGAATCAGACACAGCCGATTTGTTAGCTAAGTTTAAAACTTTTTTAAGCTCAACACTTTCACCAATAATTTTTGATGAATATTTATTCCCAACTTGCCGGCTTAATACTTCTGTTTTAACTACCAGCTTTTTATGTTGTAGAGCCCTATTTATAGTAACCAGCAATTCATCAAAATTATACGGCTTGGAAATAAAATCATAAGCTCCAAGCTTTATACACTCAATAGCTTTTCTAACTTCGGATTGAGCAGTTAAAACTATTACTTCAATTGAAGGATTATAGTCTACGGCAAACTTTAACACTTCTTCGCCCTGAACTTCGCGCATGTTCAAATCTAAAAGTACAATATCATAATTTTTGTTTTTTACAGAATCAATTGCATATTTGCCGTCATAAACTGTATCGACAGCAAAACCTTCTTCCAGCAATTGTTCTTTCAACAAATAACAAAGGGTTTCGTCGTCGTCACAAACTAATATTTTAATATTTTGCTGCATACCTGCTTTTATAGTTAATGATTATAGCTATAATTTGGAATAAAAAGAGCTAATAATTATATTTGTAGCTCTTAAAATTTTTGGGCGCGTAGCTCAGGGGTAGAGCATCTGCCTTTTAAGCAGAGGGTCGGTGGTTCGAGCCCACCCGCGCTCACATTCTTTCCAGAAATTTTTACCCCGGTTTATTCTGGGGTTTTTTGTATCCCCTGAAGCCCGACCGAAAAATTTTAAATATTATTTCGTTAATATTAATATAATAAATAAATAACAGCAAGTAATCTTTAGTCTCATTAGCCAATTATTTTGAAGCTGGTTTTTATCATCTTAATTTACTTAATGAGCTTTTTGATTTCTTAGTTCAATAATTATTAGCGACACTTAATTATGGGCGAGATAGTTTTCTGGACTTTAATTCGAATTTTAATATTGATTCCAGTTATATGGATCTCGTTGGATTATTTTGATTATAAATTTTGGTGGATAATTAGTATAATAGCTATTTACATAGTGATAATCCATCCGGCAGTAATTAGTTATAAAAAATTTATAGAAAAGAATAAAGACATTAATGAAAATTCGTTATGTTCAACATGCCGCCATTACGATAAGACTGCTGTTTTATGTATGAAATATGATAAGCATCCAACTATGAATTTTATACCCTGTAACGGTGTAGATTGGGAACCAAAATAAATTTTAATTCACATTTAAACTGAAGTGCGGTTGTGTTTGATTTCAATTTTGTTATATATAGTTTTTAAAATAATTTAATAAAAGAAAGGATAAGTAATGCCCTTAAAACCAGACCAAGTTGTAACAATAGCATATAATTTAACAGATGAAAGCGGAGCTTTAATAGATTCTGCAACCCATGACCACCCTTTTGCATTTTTAAGCGGGCAAGGGCAAATACTTCCAAAGCTTGAAGAAAAAATCGGAACAATGTTAATTGGTGGAAAGAATAAAGTTACCCTTGAGCCTGCGGATGGATACGGTGAATATCAAGAAGCAGCTATTCAATCTGTCCCCAAAAAAGAATTTCCTGCTGATACTGAAATAAAAGAAGGAATGAGCTTTGTTGCTAATAGTCCTGATGGGCATCAAATGCCGTTTGTTATAAAAGAAATTGCCGAGGAAGAAGTTAAGGTTGATTTTAATCATCCTTTGGCAGGTAGAACCTTAAACTTTGATCTTGAATTACTGGATATAAGAGATGCTACACAGGAAGAAAAATCACATGGGCATGTTCACGGTGCAGGCGGGCATAATCACTAATTAATAAAATAAAATATTTTAATTAAGCCTGTTACTATGCAGGCTTTTT
The DNA here is from genome assembly GCA_963777515.1 of uncultured Bacteroidota bacterium. Taxonomy (GTDB): domain Bacteria; phylum Bacteroidota; class Ignavibacteria; order Ignavibacteriales; family Ignavibacteriaceae; genus CAVSWT01. Next base: position 74,352 of record CAVZQU010000008.1, on the reverse strand, counting down.
TATTAAAAGTGCATTTCTCAAGGCTTCCCTTTCATGGGGAAAAATTAATTCTCAAATAAAAAGTCCCCAATTCGTTTTTATAATCACTATAATATAAAACATCCATTGAAATTCATTTTTAGAGGCAAACTATTTTTTATAGGAGAACTTTTATGCACGTATTCTTTTTTAAGAAAAAATCATTATATACAATAATTATATTACTTATATCTTGTTCAATCCTTATTTACGCTTATCCAACAGGAATAGTTGGAAGGACTTTGAAAAACGGAGTCGGTTGTACATGTCATGGAGCCAATCCTTCCACAAATGTAATAGTTACTATTAATGGTCCGGATACATTAATAGTGAACGAAACTGCTAATTATTCTGTTACAATCTCAGGCGGGCCGCTGGCAGCTGGAGGGACAAACATTGCTGCATCGGATGGAGCATTAACTCCGGGTGACGGACTAAGAAGTGAAGCTGGAGAATTGACCCATGTACAGCCAATGAGTCCAAGTAATGGGATTGTTACTTTTAATTTTACTTATACTGCTCCTTCATCTGCGAGTAATCAAACTTTATATGCAAATGGTAATAGCGTAAATTTGAATGGATTTAATACAGGTGACCAATGGAATTTTGCACCTAATAAAACAGTTGTTATTCAAGCAGTTACCGGAATAGCTGACGTAAATATTGTAAGTAATTACAAATTAGAGCAAAATTATCCTAATCCTTTTAATCCAAGTACCAAAATTAGTTTTGAACTCCCGCAATCAGAAAATGTTAAACTGGTGGTTTATAATTCATTAGGGCAAGAAGTTAATACCTTAGTAAATGAATTTATGACAAACGGGAATCATGTTATTAATTTTAATGCTTCCAACTTAGTGTCGGGAGTTTATTATTATAGAATTACTACACCACATTTTAATGAAATTAGGAAAATGATTTTGATAAAATAAGAATTTGTTCCTATTTAATTGGGATTAATATACTGTAAAATTAATCCCGATTATTTTTATTTATATCTGCTTCTCTTCATTTGTAACTATCATAACTTCAACACAAAATAAAATTTTAATTTTGCATTTTATTTTTACCACTAATTCCATATAATTGGGAACGTAATGGGGAATTTCACTACACAAACACGAAAGTGGAATAAATGGATAATGAATCATCGGGAGTCAATTTAAAAAAGGGTTCTTCAAATAATTTTTTTTCAAAACTCAAATCTATTTTTTCTAATGAGGAAACTCTTTCAAAGCTTCCTTCTTTTTTAAGAAACAAAAAGATTGCTTATGTTCTGTTTAGTTTGTTGATTTTATTGGTTATACTAATTTTTACATCATTAAGAACAGCCGAAACAAATATTCCTACTTATACTGTAAAGAAAGATAATTTTCTTGTTTCAATTACTGAAAGCGGTGAACTACGGGCAAAGAATTCAATCTCAATATCTACACCGAGAATTAGAGGCAGCCTCAAAATAATTTATCTTGAACCAGAGGGGAATAATGTAAAAGCAGGGGATGTTGTTGTGAAGTTTGATCCAACTGAAGCGATGAATAATTTAAAAGAGGCTGAATCAAAACTTGAAATTGCCCAATCGGAAAAAGAAAAACTTATTGCCAATCAAAAATCTCAAATGACTCGGCTCGAATCCGACCTAAAAAGTGCAGAACTATCGTTTGAATTATCTAAGCTTAAGCTCGAACAAATTAAATTTGAGGCTGATATTAAGCAGCAGGAAGCAAAATTAGAGCATGAAAAAAATGAGTTGAGCTATAAAAAAGCTAAGCAGGATTTAGAATCACAAAAAGTTGTCAATCAATCCGAATTCAATAAAGTTGAAATTGATGTCCGTCAAAAGCAAGCTGATTTGGAACACGCCAAAAGGGATCTGGCAATGTTAACATTAACTGCCCCAACAGATGGTTTGGTAGTTTACGAGACTAACTGGAGTACAGGCAGAAAAATTACCATTGGCGATACACCATGGCCGGGAATGACTTTGGTAAGCCTTCCGGATCTTTCGACTATGGAGAGCTTTACCTATGTAAATGAAGTCGATGTAAGCAGAGTTAAAAAAGGGCAAAAGGTAATTGTAAAATTGGATGCCTTCCAGGACAGTACTTTTCAAGGAGAAATTTCTTCTGTAGCTGCGCTGGGCAAAACAAAAAACAACAACTCAACAATTAAAGTTTTCGAGATAACTGTTAGTTTAAATTCGCAATCGCAAATATTAAAACCCGGTATGACTACCAGTAATAAAATGATTATAAATGAAATTCCAAATGTATTATTTGTTCCTCAAGAATCGGTTTTTGAAAAAGAAGGGAAAAAAATTGTCTATGTTAAAAATGGTTCCGGCTTCGATGAACAAGAAGTTCAAACAGGGGACAAAAGTGAAGACTATATTGTAATCAACAAAGGACTTTCAAAGGGTGAAGTAGTCGCACTGAGAGATCCAACAATTAAACTGGAAGAAAATGTCAGCGAACAAAATGGGGAAACAACTCCTGCTCTTCCATCGACAGATAAAAAATGAATAATTTCGAATCTTTCAAAATTGGATTAAAAGGGCTTCAATCAAACAAGCTGCGAGCATTGCTTACAATGCTTGGAATTGTGTTTGGAGTTGCAGCAGTAATTGCGATGCTCTCTATTGGTGAAGGTGCAAAACAAGAATCTTTACAGCAAATTGAATTAATGGGGACCAATAATATAATTATTACTAAAGTTACTGTTGCTGAAAATACTACGGGAAAGAAAAAATCATTCTCACCGGGATTAAATTTAAATGATGCAAAAGCAATAAAAGAATTGAATCCGTTTGTTGATTTTATAACTCCTCAGCTTGAAATGAAAGTGCCGGTTACTTACAAATCAAAAATTTTGCAGACGACTTTGATAGGAACTACGACGGACTATTTCAAAACTTTTAATACAAAAATTGATTTGGGCCATGCCTTTAATGAATTTCATACCAAAAACTATTCAAATGTCTGTGTAATTGGTTCCGGTATCAAAGAACAGTTATTCAAATTTGAAAATCCAATAGGCAGAAAAGTAAAAATTGGTGATTTATGGTTTGAGATAATTGGCGCTGCTGCTTCTAAAAATGTTTCAACCACAGGCTCTCAGGGAATTACACTTAGGGATTTTAATGAAGATATTTATATTCCTTTTTCAACTATGATGTATAAAATAGGAATAAAAGAGACATCAAATAATCAACAGGATAATCCCTGGCAGGATCAAAGTGCAGAGGTCATTGATAGAAATTCAGTCAGTCAATTTACGGTAAAGGTTAAGGAGCAGGATGAACTTAGAGAAGCCGCAAGTTTGATTTCAAGAATTTTAGAAAGAAGGCATTTCGGCATAAAAGATTATGAAATAATTTTACCCGAACAACTTTTGCAGCAGAAACAAAAAACTCAAAGAATTTTTAATATTGTTATGGGGGCTATTGCAGGTATTTCTCTGCTTGTTGGTGGAATAGGGATTATGAATATTATGCTTGCAAATATTATGGAACGAACCCGTGAGATTGGTGTCCGCCGAGCTGTTGGTGCTACACGATTGGATATATTGTCTCAATTTGTTTACGAAGCCTTAACAATTAGTATTGTTGGTGGAATAATTGGAGTTATTCTTGGATTTATTCTTACCTCACTTATAACTACTTATGCGGAATGGAAAACTATAATTTCTCCTTTCTCTGTATTTCTTGCTTTCTTTGTTTCTGTTGCAACAGGATTAATTTTTGGTATTTATCCTGCTAAGCAGGCTGCTGATAAAAACCCTATTGAATCACTTCGCTATGAGTAATAAATTCTTATCAAAATTAATTAAGATAGAAATGAAAAATTTTATTAAAGTGGCTTTATTGCTTTTTATATTAAGTAATTATATAACCGCCCAAAGAGTTTTAACATTAGATGATGCTTTATCAATTGCGCTGAGTAAAAGCTATAGTATTAAATCCGCAGAGTATTCACTTGAAAGTTCACAAAAAACACTTGAAGCATTACAACGCGGCCTTTTAAGCAGTGTTAATCTTCAATTTGATTTACCAAATTATTCTCAAACACTTTCAAATCAATTTAATACTCAAACCGGCACAGAACAGTTTTATAAATTAGGTTATACAACTTTTGAAGGGAGAATATTTTTTAATCAGCCCATAATATTTTCAAATGGAACATTTTCTTTGGTGGGTTCATTATGGAAAAGAGATCAGTTTACGGCCCAGGTAGAACCAATTGATTATTATTCCAATTTAAGTTTAAGATTAAGCCAGCCGTTATTTACTTTTAACAGTCAGAAAGCGAGCTTAACAAGGGCTGAAATCAATTTAGAAAAATCAGAAAGGAACTATACAAAGGCATCAAAAGATATTGTTTATAATGTAACGTCGTCTTTTTATAGATTATATCAAGCTAAAAAGAATGAAGAGATAGCAGAAGAAAAAGTTAAGCAGTCTGAAGTTTCATACAATACTGCAATGAATAAATTCAAAGCAGGATTAATAGCCGAAGTAGAAGCAATGCAATTGGAAGTTGATTTAGCTTCGAGCAAAAATGATTTGCTGAGTGCAAAGCAATATTACAATGAAACAAAAAATGATTTTAAGATTTTAATCGGTTTGGCCTTAGAGGACAATATAGATGTTTCCGCAAGCCTTGAATATAGGCCGGTTGAAATTGATGAAAACACTGCTGTTGACCTGGCATTAAAAAATAATACTGACTTATATAATATGGATGCCGATATTCAATTAAGCAACTTGAACATTGATGAAGTAGATTCAAAAGGAAATATATCCGGCTTAATAAGTGCTAATTTTGGTGTGAATAAAGTTGATAAGGAGTTCGAAAAAATATTTCATGACTTTTCCGAAGACCGCAGCGTCGTATTTACATTAAATGTGCCTGTGTTTGATTGGGGTAAAAACAGAAGAGAAGTTGAAGCTGCTGAAGCGCAATACAAGCAGACGGCATTATCTTATGAAAACCAAAAAGAAGTAGTTAAAAACAACATTATAGCTTTGGTTAATAAAATTAAATCAGCAAAAGCGCGGGTTGAAGTATTGAGTAAGAGCGTTGACCTTGCTCAAAAAAGTTATGACATAACTCTAAAAAGATTTGAAGCCGGAACGATTACAAGCTTTGATCTTTCACAAATGCAATTGCGGTTAACGGATGCAAAAATTAGCAGCTTAAATGCTTTGGTTGATTATAAAATTTCATTAGCTGATTTAGCTCGAAGAACTTTTCACGATTTTGAAAAGAATTAAATCACTTACTTTGTTTATGAAGAATAATTTTAAATTCTGTTTTCTTATCATGTTCTGAATTTACTGTAATTTTCGCATCGTGCCATTTAACAATAGCCTTTACAACTGCTAAACCAAGACCAGCACCACCCAGTTTTCTATTTCTTGATGATTCAACTCTATAAAAATTATCAAATATTTTTGTTAAAGATTCTTTAGGAATTCCTTCTCCCTTATTAATAACACTTATGCTAACAGATAAGTTATCAGATTCACCTTTTAAAATCACATCTTCATTTTCGTAACCATATTTAACCGCATTGTCAACCAAGTTAGAAATTGCTTGTTTTAACAGTTCTTTATCAACTTCAATTTTGACTTTGGTGTTAGATTTAACAATTATGTTAATGTTTTTATCTTTGCCTAGAATATTTAAACTGTTTCCAAGGTTAAAAAGATATTCATCTAAATTGATTTCCATTTTGTCAATAACAACCAAAGAGTTATCCATTTTAGAAATAAAAAATAAATTATCGACAATTTTTATGAGACGAAGGATTTCTTCATAATTACTGGATAACACTTCTACATACTGATCAGGTGTTTTTTTAGATTTTAACGCAATTTCAGTTTCGCCGCGTAAAATGGTTAAAGGAGTTTTTAATTCATGCGCAGCGGAAACAGAAAATTGATTCATAAAGTCCATAGAGGTTTTAATTCTGCTAATCATTTCATTCATCTTTTTTACCAGCCGCCCATATTCATCGTTGTACTGTTCGCCTTCGATTTTCTTTGAAAGATTGTGAGCAGCTATTTCTTCGGTTTCTTTAATAATAGAATCTATACGCGAAAGTGATTTTGCAGCTAAAAATATTCCACCAACTATTGAAATGATAAAAAATACCGGGACCAGGTAAATATAAATATCTAATAAACTGTTTAATGATTGATAAATATAATTCCTGTTTGACGCTACTATTATCTGGTAATTATTTTTGTATTGAACTGCTGCAATTAAATCTTTGGAGGATAATCTTAAATTTTTATACCTAATTATATTACTTTTACCTGAAGGATTTTTAATAGAGAAAGATTCTTTTCCAAGATTTACAGATTTAAAGATTATCTTATCTTTATATTTTATTTGGATAAAATTATTTCTGGGTCTGCTTAGTAGTTCTGAATAAATTATATCCCAGAATAAATCTTCAGAGTTTGTATAAATAGAATCGGGGACAAAAGTATCCGGGTTAATTTTATTTCTCATAATTACCTGGTTAATAACATTGGTTTCTAAACTAAGCGAATTTTCTAGATTATTTTCCAGCCTTTTATACAATGATAAATACAGTAAAACACCAAGAAGAATTTCAAGAACGAGGAAAATTAAAGAATACCAGATTGTGATTTTTATTCTGGAGGAAGAAAAAAGATATTTAATCTTATTAGGCATTTAGTTTATTCGATTAGGGAAATCTGGAAAGGAAAATGAAAATTATTCATCTTTTATAATATAACCAATACCTCTTATTGTTTTGATTAATGGATTATCGCTGTTATCAAATATTTTATTTCTTACTTTATTAATATAAACATCGATTATGTTAGTTTCGGTATCGAAATGATAATCATAGGTGTGTTCAATTAACCTGGTCCTGGAAACCACTTTGTTTTTATTCTTAATTAAGTATTCAAGTATTGCGTATTCTTTTGGTGTCAAAGTAATTTCTTTATCACTTTTTAACACACGGTGTGATTCTAAATCAAGGACAATATCACCTGCAGATATTTTTGTTGATTTGGATTTTTCATTACGTCGAAGCAAAGCTCTAACTCTGGCTAGAAGCTCTTCAAATGCAAAAGGCTTGGTTAAATAATCATCTGCCCCGGCATCAAGTCCCTTTACCTTATCCTTTATGCTGTCATTTACTGTTAGCATTAAAATGGGAGTATTGATGTTTCGTTTTCTTAATTCTTTAGTTACCGAATTCCCGTCCAATATAGGAAGCATTATATCCATAATGATTAAATCATAATCTTCCGAAGATGCCAGCTTTAGACCTTCTTTTCCATCGAAGGCAGTATCAACAGTATAGTACTCTTCTTCCATTCCTTTTTTAATAAAAGAAGAAACTTTCTTTTCGTCTTCAACAATTAAAATTCGCATACTCATAATTTAAAAAAAAAGAGGAGAGTTAATAAAAAACTCTCCTCTAAGATTAACACATAAAGGAAGCTCTATTTTTCAGACTTTTGGGTTTTTGTATCTTTTTTCATTTTCTTCATGTGCTTATGCATCTTGTGTGTCTTTGCCTTCACATCATTTTTTGTAGTTGCAGCAACATTGGTTGCTTTTTTCTCATTTGTTTTAGCAATGCTTTTTGTTTTTGATGATTTGCTCTTCATTTCTTTTTTGGCTATCGTTTTGGCATCGGTTGTCTTTTTATGCATAGTCGTTTCAGTTTTCTTTATTTTATTTTTTGAAGATGCCTGTGGTGTGCTTTGTGCAAAAGCTGAACTAATACTAAAGCCAAGAACAATAAAAGCTATGGTAGCGAAATAAAAAATTCTTGCCTTCATTTAAGAGAACTCCTTTATTTATGTTTATTTTTTGATATAATTAAGTTTGTTAATTAACAATGTTAAACATATTGGAGTATAATTAATTAAGTCTTAACAAAAGATTAATTAAAATTAACGTTTTAAATCCCCAACATTTAGCATTCTTTCCTGGTAATCTATTAATTCACGCGGGTATTCGGTTGCCATTAATGGGGAAGAAATAATAAAATCTGCTGAAGCACGATTACATGCCACGGGAATATTATAAACCACCGCAATTCTTAATAATGCTTTGATATCCGGGTCATGCGGAAGTGGTTCCAAAGGATCCCAGAAAAAGATTAAAAAATCAATATCTCCTTCGGAAATTTTGGCCCCAACTTGCTGGTCCCCGCCAAGAGGGCCGCTTTTAAATCGATGAACATCTAAATTTAGTTCCTGTGAAATAAGCCCGCCGGTAGTTCCGGTTCCAAACAGTTTATGCTTTGATAAAAGATCGCGGTTAAATTTTGCCCACTCAAGCAAATCTGATTTTCTATTATCATGAGCAATTAATGCTATCTTTTTCTGATTAGTCATTTTTAGGATTTTCTTTGCCATAATATTTTGCTTTTTGTTTTTGAATAAAATAGGAATTAAAGCTAATATATATTGTAACTATTATTCAATAGTGCTTGAATAATAAATACTGATGAACGGATATTAATTAAAACGAGGTTATAATTTATAAAACTTTAAAAAACATCTGAACTGCAATTCCGGCAATAATAACAGCAAGAGAATATCGTAATAATTTTGGATGTATTTTATGACTTAAATTGCTGCCGATTGAAACTCCAACCAAAGAACCTAAAACTGCATATAGGGTAATAAGAAAATCAACCTGTCCGGCAATTATTTTTCCAACGCTTGCGGTAAAAGATGTAAACAAAACTATTCCCAAAGTTGAACCGATTGTAATTCTAACCGGAATTTTTAAAACTGTAATCATCAAAGGCGCTAATAAAAAAGCTCCTGGTGCACCAACCATTCCTCCAAACAAACCAACAATGATTGAGATAGTAAGGGCAAGTGTTTTATTAAATTGAATTCCTTCAGGATGATTATCATCAAGGTTGGATTTACTTTTTGTGAACATTAAAACGGCTCCGGTAACAGCCATAATGGCGAAAACTAAAATTATAATTTTTCCATCAATATATTTTGAAAAAACAGCTCCTAGTAAAGCCGCAATTGCCATTGGGATTCCAATAGTATAGAGTAAACCCTTTTCAACACTACCATGTTTTTTGTGAATTAAAACTCCGAGTAGAGAAGAAGCAAAAACCTGGACACTTGTTAGTCCAGATATCGTTTTGATATTTAAGGACTCAGCTCCAAACAACTGTGGTAAATAGAGATAGGCGGGAATTAAAATAACTGCCCCGCCTAATCCAAGTATTCCGCTAATGATTGACACAAAAAAAGAGATCAGAAAAATTATAATAAACTGTTCCATTTTTATGAAGCTTTCGCAGCTTGATAACCACCCACAACCCAACCATAAGTGCCGCCTTCAAGATTTAAAACATTTTTGTAACCTTTTTTAACAAGATAGTGAGCTACTTCATAAGAGCGGTTACCGCTTGCGCATATACAGACAATACTTTGGGATTCATCATTTGGTATTTCATCTATTCGTGCAGTTAATTCACCAATAGGAATATTTACCACGCCATTTATCTTTCCAAGTGTTAATAATTCAAATGGTTCCCTGACATCAAGCAGGAAAAGGTTTTCATTTTCATTTAGCATTTGAAAAAGCTGTAAGGAATTAATTGTTTTAAATTCATTTTTATTTTCGACTACCCGCTTTGTACCGCATTGTAAAGTCATTTTTCCTCCGGTTGCCACAGCTTCTGCTGCAGGGGGGAAGAAGTCTTTAACAAATTCAACATATTCTTCTTTGGTACGGTTTAATAAAAATGGATTATTTTTTAACTCATCATTCAATAGAGAATATTCATTGTCTTCGTAATCATGTCCTGGATAGATTTTTGTGCTATTTGGAAGAGGTGTAATTTTATTAAAGAGACTATCATATTGTTCTTCAGGATTACCTCCAGGCAAATCGCTTCTTCCTGCTTGTCCTATTAATAATAAGTCACCCGTAAATACAGCATCATTAATCAAAATTGAAATATGGTTATCAGTATGTCCCGGGGTATGAAGAATCTTAAAATTTAAATCACCGGTAATAATTTCATCTCTATCATTTACATATTTATCAACTTCTATTTTAGCGTTAGCTTCAAGAATATCTTCGATTCCAAATTTTGCTGCATGTTTTAATACTTCAAATTTATTTTTAGTTGCTTCATGCATTATTATTTGTGCATCGCTAAAAAATTCCTTTAAGCTTGCTGCACCGCTTACATGGTCTGCATGGGTATGAGTATCAAAGATATGAGTTACCCTAATACCTAGTTCGTCAACTGAGTAACTTATTTTCTGAACATCTTCGATGTTTGGGTCTATAATTACACCCAGTTTGTTTTTTTCATCATAAACTATGTAAGAAAGTGTACCTGTTCCATCAACGGAACGAATTTGTTTAACATCCATGTCCTGCCTTATTAAAAATTAAAAATTGATTACGGGGTATGATGTAGTAAAATTGAATTGGATTCAAAATATGCGTTGTAAATTCTGTAAGAAATAAAATTTCGATTTTGGTGAAGTGCGCTGCAATATTTGGATTTTTTGTTCATGTAAATCATTATATTTGTCTTAAAAAAACAATAATTAGTTTTAATAAATTTACCTTTATGGCAAAAAAGGAAAGCAAGAATACAAAAAAGAATCAATCTTTAATCGGCAAATCTAAAAAAAATCCTATAAAGAAAGTTTCAAAATCTACTGTAAGCAAAAAAGTTGAGCCAAAGTTATATGATCCGTTTCCATTAAATGTGCTAAAAGAAATTGGGGATTGTTTTTCCTGGGAAGACGACCATTATCCTTTAAAAAATACTGTTTATTCCGAAAATATATTTAATATAACAGGCTATAAAAACAGTGATGTATCAAAGCTTCCAAGCGGACATTTCTATTTAATTACTGAAGCTGACAAAGAGTCTGTAAATTCAGAACTGCTTGACTTCATAAGTAATAAGAATAAGAATAGCTGCTCTTTTACATATCATATTTTAACTGTCGAACAAAAATTAAAATGGGTTAAGGAAAAAATATTAATAGAACGAAACTCAAAAGATAATTCAATTAAGAAAATAAAGGGGATTGTCTGCGATATTACCGATGTAAAGCATTCTGAAGAATATTTTAATAATAAAGTTTCCGAATTAGAATTGCTCAATGCATCAAAGGATAAATTCATTTCAAAACTTTCGCATGATTTACGTTCTCCTTATACAAGCATTTTAGGATTTGTGGAAATATTAATGAGCGAACCCGGTTTAAGCAGTTCCGATAGGCTTGAATATCTCAATTACATTCATACTTCTGCCGAAAGGCAGTTGAGATTTATTAATTGCCTGCTTGATTGGTCGCGTATAAAAACCGGGAGGATAAATTATCAGCCTCAGAGAATAAGAGCGGTAAATGCGGTTTATAATTGTGTCGCTTCATTAACTCATGAATCCATTAGAAAAAACATTGAAGTAAAAGTTAATATAGATGAAGCACTTTTTATTTTTGCGGATGAAAAATTATTTAACCAGATAATAATCAATTTGGTGAGTAATGCGATTAAATATTCAGGCGAATATAAAAGCCATTGAAATTTTTGCCGATATATTTAATTACAACATGGTTGAGTTTATAGTTAAAGATGAAGGAGTTGGTATACCTGATAAAAACAAGGAAAAGATTTTCAAAATCGAAGATCTGTTTTCAACCGAAGGAACAAAAGGGGAAAGAGGAACCGGTGCAGGCCTGCCTTTAGTTAAAGAAATAGTAAATAAACATAATGGCGAAATTTGGTTTTACTCAGAAAAAGATAAGGGAAGCGAGTTTCATTTTACAGTTCCTTACTCGCATAATTCAATTTTATATGTGAATGCCAATAAGAAAAAGGATAAGTCGGTTGAAAAATTTATACAAAATAATTTTAAGGACTTAAAATTAACTTCAGTTACAAATGCTTTTGAGTGCATTGATTTTATTACAAATTATCCGCCGTCTTTGATAATACTTGAAGATAATCTTCCGCTAATGAATGGTTCATATTTCATACAATATTTAATGAAGGAAGATAAATATTTAAGCACACATATTATTTTGATAATGGAAAATTACTCGGATGAAAACATAAAAAAATTTCATGACATGGGAATAAAATATTTAATTCCTAAACCAGTTAACGAGAGTAGTTTGGTTGATAATGTTAAAAAATTAATAGAACAATATTAAATTTAGTAAAACTAGACGGATTCAAACTTTATTTTAGTATAGTTATATTTCTTTCATTCATTTGAAAAATTTAGGAGGAAAACTTGAAACTTGCTGTTGTTGGCACCGGCTATGTTGGTTTGGTTACAGGAACATGCTTTGCTGAAACCGGTAATGATGTTATTTGTGTAGATATTGACGAAGCAAAAGTAAAAAAATTAAGAGAAGGCATCATCCCAATATTTGAACCGGGGCTTGAACTTCTTTTTGATAGAAACATAAAAGATGGTAGGTTAACTTTTACCACCCAGCTTCATGAAGCAATAAGAGATGCCTCTGTAATTTTTCTTTGCCTGCCTACACCACAAGGCGAAGACGGAAGTGCGGATTTAAAATATGTTTTGGGTGTCGCGGAGGATCTTGGAAAATTTTTCAAAGCAGAACCTAACGTCGGGTTTAAGGTTTTAGTAGATAAAAGCACAGTACCGGTTGGAACAAGTGAAAAAGTTAGAAATGCTGTTAAAAAGCATGCGCCGGATTTTGATTTTGATGTTGCTTCTAATCCGGAATTTTTACGGGAAGGTATGGCGGTTGAAGATTTTATGAAGCCGGAACGTGTAGTAATCGGGACTAGTAATGAAATTACTCAATCAATACTTGATGAATTATATGAACCATTTGTAAGAAGCGGAAACCCAATTTATTTTATGGATGAAAAATCGGCAGAGATGACAAAATATGCCGCTAATTCTTTTTTAGCCACAAAAATTTCTTTCATGAATGAAATAGCAAATCTATGCGAACAAACGGGAGCAGAAGTTGATAAAGTCCGTATGGCTATGGGTGCAGATTCAAGAATAGGAAAACGATTTTTATTTCCTGGTATCGGTTACGGCGGTTCATGTTTTCCTAAAGATGTTATTGCATTAATTAATACTGCAAATGAACATAAATATGATTTCAAAATATTGAAATCTGTTTATGATGTAAATAAAAAACAGGTTGAGGTTTTTTATAATAAAATTATGAATCATTTTAACGGTGAGCTAAAAAATAAAAAGTTTGCTGTTTGGGGGCTGGCATTCAAACCAAATACCGATGATGTTCGAGAAGCTCCTTCAGTCTATTTGATACAAATGCTTTTAGAAAAAGGTGCGTCGGTATCAGCATATGACCCTGAGGCAATTGAAACTACAAGGGCAGTGCTTGGGAATAAGATTGAGTACGCTAAGCAATCATATGATACTTTAACAAATGCAGATGCATTAGTAATCGTAACTGAATGGAATGAATTCAGAAACCCGGATTTTAAAAAAATAAAAGAAAGTTTAAAATCGCCTGTAATATTTGACGGCAGAAATCTTTATGATATAGAAAGAATGGATGAATTAAAGTTTTCCTATTATTCCGTCGGAAGAAAAAGAGTAACTCAGTAATAAGTTTAAGAATAATAATACCCTGGAGCGATTATAAATGTTACTGTCCGTTAATGTTTCTGATAATATTGTGAACACAGGAGATAAATCATGGTTTGCACTTTACACCAAGCCGCGCAGCGAGTTTAAAGCAGCAGAGCAAATCAATATGGTCGGAGTTGATTACTACCTTCCTACAATTACAAAAGTGAAGCAGTGGAGTGACAGAAAGAAAAAAATAACTGAACCGGTTATACGCGGTTATATTTTTATTTTTGCTGATGAAAAAGGAAGATTAACTTCATTAGAGCAGCAAGCTGTTGTAAGGTGTGTATTTGAAGCCGGCCGGCCTGCAAAGATTCCTGCCTGGCAGATGGAAAACCTAATGAAAATGTTAAATACTGATTCGGAATTTTTTGTTCATGAAGGAATAACGAAGGGAACAAAAGTGAAAATGATTGACGGCCCGTTTGAAGGGGTAATCGGAACCGTACAGGAATTTGACGATGGTAAATCAATCGCGGTAAGCATTGACCTTCTCAATCGCTCAATAATCGCCCACCTTCCGGCAGACAGCAGTTTTGAGGTTGTGAAAAAAAAGTAAAAACGGTAATACATTTTATTTGTTACCTCCCTTTTTTCAATTCAATTTCTTAAGTTTGAATTAACCAATTAATTCAAGCTATGCTTAATCAAAGAGAAATAACGCAATTAGTTAAAAACGATTCCGTTGATCACTATCTTTTGGTTAGAAAAGCAGATGTTCGTTTAACTAAATCCAACAAGGAATTTTTATCTCTTGAACTTGGTGATACTTCCGGTAGTATAGGCTGTAATTTATGGGATAATGTTGATTCTATTTTCTCCACAATTAAATCCGGAGATATCGTAAAAGTAAAAGGCAGTATTGAAGAATACCAGGGTAACTTACAAATAAGAATTTCTTCCATAAAAATTGCGAACGAAAAGGGAGACATTTCTCCAACCGATTTTCTTCCGCATTCAAAGCGCGACCTTGCTGTAATGAAAAAAGAATTTGAAGATAGATTGAATAAGATATCAAATGAATATCTCAAATCGCTTCTTAAATTAATTTTTACGGATGAAAATTTTGAAAAGTATGCAAGTGTCCCCGCGGGAAAATCATGGCATCATTCGTATGTTCATGGCTTGCTTGAGCATACTTTGGAAATAATTAGAATTTGTGATTTGATGTGCGACATTCATCCGGAAATAAACCGCGACTTGCTTATTAGCGGTGCAATGATGCATGATTTTGGTAAAACCGAAGAATTAAATTTTGAAAAAAATTTTGATTATACCGATAAAGGAAAATTACTTGGCCACATAGTTATCTCTGCAATGCTGATTAACGAAAAAGCAAAAGAGATAAAAGATTTTCCGGAAGAATTAAAAAATTTATTGATTCACATAATATTAAGTCACCAGGGAAAGCTGGAATATGCTTCTCCGGTTGTTCCCAAAACACTCGAAGCAATTACTCTTTACCAGGCAGATGAACTGAGTGCAAAAGTTAATGCATACAAAAATGCAATTACTTCCGATTCAAGGGGCGAAAGTAAATGGACAAAATACATTTCTCTCATCTCAACTGAGTTATATAATCACGGCTTAACACCGGAAGCTGAAGAAGAAATAAACAAAACTTTATTCGATTAACTTTTAAAGGAATTTAAAATGAAATCAAAAATGCTGAAGTATAGTATGTTGTTTTTTATTATTTCAATTTTATTTTTAAACACATTATTTGCTCAATCAGCAGAACAAATAATAACCGAAGGCGATTCATTAGTAAAAATTTTCAATAATAAAGCAGCATTGGAAAAATATCTACAAGCCGACAAAATGAAACCAAACGATTGGAATATTTATTGGCGTTTAAGCAAAGCTTATGTTGACATTGCCGATAAAATGCCTGCTGCTACAGATGAAGAGGAAGATGCGCAATTAGCAAAATATCAAACAGCTTATGATTACGCTGATAAAGCAGTAAAACTCGCCCCAAGCCAATCAATCAATTACTTGCGTAGAGCAATTGCTAACGGAAAAATTGCATTGTTCAAAGGGGTGTTTTCTGTTGCCGGGGTTGTAAACAAAGTAAGAGATGATTGTGAAAAAGCAATCAAGCTTGGTAACGGTGGAAATTATTTTCAAGCTTTATCTCATTATGTATTAGCACGAACTAATGCAAAGGTAAGTGAAAAATGGGCGCCCGCAAGATCTGTCTTGGGACTGGGCTGGGCAGATATTGATACCGCCATTGTAGAATATAACAAAGCAATAAAGTTAAATCCTAATTTCAGAATGTTTTATCTTGATCTTGCAAAAGCTTACATAAGAGAAGATGAATATCAACAAGCTAGAGAAGCATTGAAAAAAGTTATTGATAGCCCTAAAATTGAGCAAAGTGATGATGACAATTTAGTTGAAGCAAAAAATTTATTGGAAGCAATTAAAGACGAATGAGTTAAAGAACTTGCTCACCGGGAGGCTGGTTCCAGGATTTTAAGATTTATTCATGCAGATCTTAAAATGAAAAATTTTTTATGATGAATTAATAGATAAATTAAAAAAAATACAAGATTGAAAAATTTAAAGATTGGATTCTATCCGTTTAAATCCGTCACATCAGTGTTCATCCGTGTCCCATTGGGATTAAAAAATAGCACACGGAAAAACACGGGATAGACAGATTAACGCTGATCAGAAAAGTGAATGAAATTTTATGGATGAAATAATAGAAAAGCTGAAACAAGCTAAATCAATTGTCTTTTTTACTGGAGCGGGAATTTCTGCAGAAAGCGGTATCCCAACTTTCAGAGGGAAAGATGGAATTTGGAATAAACTAAAGCCGGAAGAACTTGCCAACTTTAATGCTTTCTTAAGAAACCCGGAGATGGTTTGGGAATGGTATAATCACCGCAAAAAAATTATTCATGAATCTAAACCAAATGCCGGACACTTGGCTATGGCTGAAATGCAGAATTATATTTCGGATGTAACTGTCATTACTCAAAATATTGATAATCTTCATCGCCGGGCAGGAAGCAAAACCATTTATGAACTTCACGGAAACATTGAAAGAAATTATTGCATCAGGTGTGGAAAGAAATATAATGACGAATTAAATTTTATTGACAAAGCCCCGACATGTGATTGTGGCGGATTAATTCGTCCCGATGTAGTTTGGTTTGGTGAATATCTTCCGCAAGATCAATTTGCCGCTTCAGAAGAAGCCGCGGTTAAGTCAGATATATTTTTTGTCGTAGGTACCAGCGGAATTGTTTATCCTGCTGCAGGAATAATTTTTACGGCTAAAAAATCCGGAGCTTATATTGTCGAGCTTAATATTGAAGAAACAGAAATTACCAGGTATGCAGATAAATCATTTTTTGGCGAAGCCGGAAAAATTCTTACTAAAATAGTTCAAAAATTTAAAGAAAACTGACATTTCAACAACTTTCATTACATCCTTTTATAATGACTATTATCTTATAATTTGCTACTTTTGATAAAGTAATATTTAATAAAATTTCGGGGAATTTATGCCTACCAAAATAAATAATAAGAGCATCGTTGATTCGGTTGACGATACGAAGTACTCAATGCAAACTCATCTTATCTATGGAAAAAATGAATCAAAAAAGTGGGACTACTCTCATCATGTTACTGCACCACTTTCTTCATCAGTAATTTTCAGATTGGATTCTGTTGAAAGAGGAGCTGAAGGATTTAAGGATTTTGCAAACAGCAATATGCTTGGTGAAAAATCTGTACCGATTTATATTTACGACCGCCTTGGTGAACCCAATAAAGATTTACTTGAAGAAAATCTTGCCTATGTTGAAAAAGGAGAAATGGCCGTAACCTTTGCCACCGGTATGGGAGCTATTGCCGGTATTCTTGGGGTTCTTTCAAAAACCGGCGATGAAATTATTGCTCACAATACTTTGTACGGTTGTACATTTTCTCTTCTTCAAAACTGGTACCCGCGTTATCAAATAAAATATACACCTATTGATCTTACAAATCCTGAAAACTTAAAGAATAGAATAACAGATCAAACCAAGGTTATTTATTTTGAATCGCCTTCCAATCCAAATCTCGATATAATTGATATCGGTTCAATAAGGAAAATTGTTGACGAAGTGAATCAGCATAGAGAGGAAAATGAAAAAATCTATATTGTTGTTGATAATACTTTTGCAACACCGTATTGTCAGCGTCCATTAGAGCTTGGTGCAGACTTCTCGGTTAATTCTCTTACAAAAGGAATCGGCGGATTCGGAACTGATATGGGCGGAGTTGTTATAGGTCCGGAAAAATTTCATGATCTCGTTCTTTTGATGAGAAAAGATTTCGGTGCTGCGTTGAATACAAAAGCTGCGTGGACAGTATTAACTTACGGACTTCCAACTTTGCACTTGAGAGTCAGCCAGCAAATCAAAACTGCAACAAGAATAGCAGAGTATTTAAATAGCCATCCTAAAGTTGAGTTTGTTAATTATCCCGGTCTTCCAAACTACAAGTTCCATGAATTAGCTAAGAAGCAAATGATTGATTTCAACGGCAACTTTGCTCCCGGGAGCTTGAATTATTTTGTGCTAAAAGGAAAAGACGGCCTTGAGCAAAAAGAAAACGGAAGACGGTTAATGAATTATGCAGCTAAGAATGCTTATACAATGACTCTTGCTGTTAGTCTTGGTCATACAAGAACATTAATCGAACATCCCGCTTCTATGACGCACTCAATGGTTCCTGCTGAAAAGTTAATAGAATTTGGAATTAATCCGGGCGGAATTAGAATTGCTGCCGGACTTGAAAACGTTGATGACATCTTGATGGATCTTGATAAATGCTTGGAGATAATTTAATTATCATATAGTATTTTTCACAAACCCGGTTTCTCAAAGAAACCGGGTTTGTTTGTCAATTTTTTATTGAGAAACTTGCTATGCTTCATTACATCAATCAAGCTAATTACATTTCTTTTAAATAAAGATCAATACAATTATGAAAAACCAGATTAAACTTTTTGACGTTACTCAAATTGAATCCATAAGTGATATGCTGTTTAAATCAGCAGAAAGATTTTCAAACAAACTTGCTCTTGAAGACCTTACCAATACTCCAATTTCAAAAGTAACTTATAATGAGCTGCTGCAAAATGTTTTAAAATTTGGAAATGGTTTAACTAAACTTGGTTTGCAGGAAAGGTCACACATAGCAGTAATAAGTGAAAACCGTGTTCAATGGGGAATAGCTTATTTGACCTGCGCAGTTTTTAATTATGTGGTTGTTCCTATTGATAAAAATTTAAATGATAATGAAGTAATAAATATTCTTTATGAATCAGAAGCAGATGCTGTTGTCTTTTCGGATTCATTCAATTCATTATTTGAAGAGAAACATTCTTCATTAAAAAAATTAAAATATTTTATTAATATGGATTTGCAGCAGAAAAAAGGTTCTTTTCATTCCATGAAAGAGATTATTGTGAATAGTAAGCCTACTGAAAAAAATCAAATTCCCAAAATTAATCCTGAAGAAATGTCCGAAATTATTTTTACATCCGGTGCTTTAGGAAGGGCAAAAGGAGTTATGCTTACTCAAAAAAATATTGCTGCAAATTTAATGAGCATGACTAAAATGATTTTAATTACTAAGGAAGATAGATTTTTATCTGTACTTCCTATCCACCATACATATGAATGCACTTGCGGATTTTTGTGTCCGTTGTCCAGCGGATCATCTGTGCATTATGCACGCTCTTTAAAAACAGTTGTTGATGACCTGCAAGCGGTTAAGGCAACTATTTTGCTTGGTGTTCCTTTACTATATGATAAAATGTTCAAAAGAATTTCCAAAACAATTAGTGATGACAAGATAAAATCAAAAGTGGTTCCGCCATTAATTAAAATTAGCAGTGCATTGCAGAAATTCGGAATAAAAAAAATAAAGCGCAAAATCTTTTCTGAATTGCATGAACGATTTGGCGGTGCCATTAGGATGTTTATTGCAGGTGGTGCTGCACCGGATCCACAAATTGCAAAAGGACTTAGAGAATTTGGTTTTACATTTATTCAAGGTTACGGCTTAACCGAAACCTCGCCGATTCTTGCATTAAACCAGCTTGATAATTTTAAAGATGAAGCTGCCGGTATACCGCTGCCGGGAGTTGAATTAAAAATAGTAAATCCCGGATAATGACGGCGCTGGCGAAGTCTATGCAAAAGGGGATAATGTTATGTTAGGGTATTATAAAAATGAATCACTAACAAAAGATACTTTTGAAGACGGTTGGTTTAAGACCGGTGATATAGGGTTTATTGATGAAGATGGGTTTCTTCATATCAGCGGAAGAAAGAAAAATGTAATCATAGCAAATAACGGAAAGAATGTTTTCCCGGAAGAAATTGAAGACTTATTAAACAGAAACCAATTCATTTTAGAATCCCTTGTTTACGGAGAAGAAGATAAAAAGCATGACGAAGTAATCGCCGTGCAGATTGTTACTGATGCAGAAGCATTTATTGAATATTCTGAAAAGAATAATGTGGAAATAACACCGGAATTAATTAAACAAATAATTTCAGATGTTATAAAAGAAGTAAATAAAGAACTTAGCAAGCTATAAACAAATAAAGAAGTTTTACATCAGAGAAAGTGAGTTTGAAAAAACAACAACTCAAAAAATTAAAAGATATTTGGTAAAGAAAAATGGAAATGAGTCAGTGTGATTATATGATCATAATTTTGGTAACGTTTTAGTTCCGAAGTTTGTTGAAAATTTCTTTTCTATTTTATTTATCTAAGCTTCTAGCGACTGTTCTGATGTTTTAAAAATTATTTTTTTGCTTTAAATGATTCCATATTCATCGTAATATCATCTGGCAAGGATTTACATTTAGCCAAATTTGCTTCAACCTCATCAGTTAAATAGTTTATTGCTTGTTCTCTCATTAATATTACTGGCATCCGGGGATGCAGTTTCTTCATAAATTTATTTGAAGGGACAGTAATAAATGAAACAAATAATTCATTATTTTTTTTATGATAGATTGAAGGCACATAAAAAATATCAACTCCCTCTATATAAATTCTTTGCTGCTTCTTTTTCCCTTCAATGTAAACCCATTCATAAAAAGCGGACATTGGCACTAAGGCTCGGTTTTTATCAAATGACCTAAACCAAAACGGTTTTTCTGTATGGTTTCTATTCGTGAGTTTATAATCAAATGTGATTTTGGAGAAAATTGAATTCCCCAGTTCGCATTTGTCATATATTTGTTTTCACCGTCTTTATAAATACATTTGATTTTATTTGTGGGTCGGATATCAAATATTTTTAATTCATCATCTATTTTATTTTCGATAACCAAATTATCAAAAATGTTCTCAAATGGATTTGCCGTTTGGGACTCTGGAAAATATCCTTCAAATCTTCCGCACATAAATACCTTGTTATAATTATAAGACTTAGTAGTTTCTTAATAATAATATAAATATTTGCTAAATAATAAATTCATATTTAAAACAAAAAAGGCGTCTTAAAAAACGCCTTCATATAATTCAAAATAAGAAAATTAAAACATCAGATTAGCTGCGTGGCTTTGCCTCATTAACTACGATATTTCTTCCGTTTAATTCCGAATCATTCAATGCTTTAATAGCATCTTGTGCTTGTGTAGAATTCTCCATTTCAACAAAACCAAAACCACGGGATCTTCCTGTCTCACGGTCTTTTATAACTTTTGCTGATACAACTGTGCCATGCTCTTCAAAAGCATTTTGTAATCCTTGATCATCAATTGACCATGGAAGAGAACCTACAAATAATTTAGTACTCACTAAAGAACCTCTAAAAATAATATAATATAAAGTCCGGCTTAATACCGGGGAGTCAAACATAATGATAAAATATCATATTAACTAATTAATTTTATGAGAAAAAACGAATTATAATGGGTTTCATGTCAGATTATCATCTCTTAAAACAATACTATTTTATAAGTATGCCGGTCTGGTTTAGAATAAATTTTTCATAAGTATTAAGAAAATATTACTTGCCATATACTATTTTAATTTCGTATTTTCAAATTATTCCTTCTGCATTCTAACTACTTGTGCTGCTGGACGTTTTATTTACCCGAATTTATTAACAATATTTTTTTCGGAGGGTTCAATGAAAAAATTTGTTTACTTTTTTGGTGCGCTTCTCATCTTATTTGTTACTCAAAACATTTTAGGAGGAGACCATGATTGGAAAAATAAGGATCATAAAGGATTTTATCGTAGTCCAATTAAAATTGGATTTGATGCGAATTATTTGAGAAGTACAAGCGGTTATGATATCGATGGGAATAAACAAGATAATAATGGAGGTGATATTTTTAGTAGAATAAATGAAATTATATATGCAAAATATCATGGCGGTAGAATAGGAGATACAAATGTGAAATGGGGTGCAGGTATTGATTTATCTTTTATCCAGGAAAAATGGACTCCGGGAGATATGAACATGTATGCAACTGGGTATTCTGATAATGGAGTCACAATTACTCCGGGAGCAACTGTAGGAATTAGAAGAATAGGAAAACTTCCGTTTAGCACTTATATAAATTTAAAATATCAAATTGATGCTACTAAGGATGAAAGCAATGCAACCGACAGACAAAATGCGCTTGGGGCGAATTTAAATTTTAACTACAGAATAGCACATGGCTCTAAGGTTTTTTTAGGTGTTGATTATTGGAATACGCTTGCTAGAACTGAAACACAACAAGTATTTAATTATGAAACATATCAGGTTGAGGATATGGATGTGGATTATGATCAGGGGAATCAGTTAGCAATATATGGAGGTGGAGATTATAAATGGTGCTGGGGTGATTGCGGCTGGGGGCATGTAGGCCTAAAAGTAAATTACTGGAACAGATCAGATCAAAGTTATGATGGGAATACACTTGATAAAAGTAGTGCTAATTATCTTTCGCTCATTCCTGAAGTAGGATTTAGATCTAAGAAACTTCCATTGAGTTTTTCATTATCAACCTCTTATAGAAATGAATATGGAATTGAGCAGGGCTGGATAGGGTTGTCCGGGAAAAATGTTTTAAAACCTTCTTTTGCTTTGGAAGGAAATGTTAGAATTCGTTTTTAATTAATAAACCCGGTTTCTTTAAGAAGCCGGGTTTAATTATTAAATAGATTTTACAGATAAATATTTTACCATCCAAAAATGCAGTGGAGACATATCTTTATAAATCTTATAAACGAAATTTACCAGGTTTTTGTTTTCAAATTCTTTTAGATTATTGCTCTGATAAAAAGTATAGACTGATTCATGCAACAGCAAATCAGCATTTTTTGAATCCGGGCTAAATCCTTTTGGAATTTTTTTATACTTTCTTCCGCCCAAAGAATATTTTTTATTCTTTAAAATGTTTTTTAAGATATTATTTAACTCGTCTCCAGCAGGTGTATTTGCAACCAGGTTCCGGTATTTTTTCAGCATGTCGGGCGGAAACATATAAATTCCCGAACCGACAAAAAACTCTTTCGGATCAACATGAAAATAAAACCCCGGGCTGTCCATTTTTTTTGAGCCTTCCCAAAAGTAAACCCCAAGATTAGTTTTATATGGTGATTTATTTTTTGAAAATCTAACATCCCGATGAATTCTAAAAATTGATTTATCAATTTTAGGTATTGCGGTAATAAATGGTGAAAGCTCAAATAGTTTCGCTCCCATGTTTACAACAAATTCTTGTGCGGGCTCAAAAAAGTTTTTGTTGTATTCATCTCTATGTTCTTCAAACCATTCTCTATTATTGTTTTTTGAAAGCTTTTTTAAAAATGAAATAGTACAATCGGGGAAATTATTTTTTGATGATGCTTTGGCCAATATTTCCTCCACAAAAAATGATTTAATTTTATCGGATTAAGTTGCAATATTAGAATATCATTTAAACTAAGTCAACAAATATTTTTGAAACTAAAATTAAAATGCGGAGAATAAAAAATATTCTCCGCATCTATCGCTTCACTTAGCCTGGGGGGACTATTTTATGGAGAGGGGAATCTTTTATTTATCAAATAATAACATTAATAAATTTTTTAACTTAAGTTTCAATAAATAATTTTATTTGATATATATTTAAAAAAAATTCTTAAATAAAGTAGTGTTTCAAACAACTCTGTGATTTAGAATAATTTTAATCTTTAAGGCTGAAAATGAAAAATATTTTTTATTCATTATTAATACTTTTTTTAACAATTCAATTCGTTTCATGTAATAAACAAAACAAAAAGAAGCCGGTGGAAAAAGCTCCTACTTATAAAATATTATCTTTTGATAGAAAAACCGGCGATTGTGGTTCGATTAAAAGCTCATGTGCGGAAATAAAATTTGACTACCCTCAAATAACCAATGCATCTAATAAAGAGGTTATGAATAAAATCAATCAGAATATTATGAATACTTTGCTTGCCCCTTATGGTGAAGATAAGTCATATACTAATTTTGATTCTATGGCAAATGATTTTCTTGATAGTTTTAGGGAATTCCAAAAACAATTTCCCGACAGAAATCAAAGCTGGACAATAGAAAGAAATATTTCTGTAAGCGGGGTAAATAATTCAGTATTCAGCTTAATAAATACTGAATTTTACTATATGGGCGGTGCTCATCCAAACACAACAATAAGCCTTATTAATTTTAGTTTACAAACCGGGGAAGCTCTTGAGCTTGACGACTTATTTAAACCTGGGTTTGAAGATCCATTAAACAAAGTCGGAGAAAAAATATTTAGAAGGAAACAAAAATTAAAGCCGGATGAGAGTTTTAAATGATGCGGGTTATTGGTTTGATAAAAACAATTTTGAATTGAATGATAACTTTCTAATTAAAAAAAATGGATTGTTGTTTGTCTTCAATCCCTATGAAATAGCCGCTTATGTATATGGTGCCATTGAAGTTTTTATACCATATAAAGAAATAAAAGATTTAATAAAAGACGACAGCGTTTTAAATTTGTATTTGAATAAAAATTAAAAAGCCAATCGAAAATTAGAGAGGCTGTCTCAAAAGTAATTCTTACTGTTACACTGAGTTTATCGAAGTGTGAATTTGTTTAAAAATGTCAGTCTTCGACATGCTCTGACTGACAATCTCAGTCTTTTGAGACAGCCTCTACATTTCAAATTTATTTTACTGTAATAGTTCCTGTCATCATTATATGAATTTTGCAAAAGTACTTATAAGTGCCTGCCGTAGTAAACTTAAATGAAAATTGCCCATTTGCTCCGACATTCCCCGAATCAAATAAACCTGAAGGTGAACCTGGTATGCCGCTGGTTACTGTATGTGCAAAGTTGTCTTTGTTAGTCCATGTAAGTGAAGTTCCAACTGCAATTGTTATATCTGCCGGAGTAAAGGCCATGCCTTGCATAAAGATTTCATTTGTGCCTGGAGTTCCGCTATTGTTATTGGGAGTTGTTGAATAGTCCTGATTTTTGTAGCAGCCAATAACTGACATTAAGCCAAATAAAGTTAAAAACATGAGTATGTGTTTAATAGCGTTTATTTTTTGTGATTGCATTTCTGCCTTCCTTTCGTTGAAGTTAATAAAAATAATTATAAGTTAATCGGTAAGGCAGTTTCTATTTCATTTCCTTTAATAATAAAATTTTATTATGTCATAATTAGTTATGATTTCATTTAATTTGTGACACTGATAGTAGTTATAAAAAAGAACAACCTTTAATTTTAAAAGAGACAACCGTTTCGTCCAAATTGTAAGGGCGAAACGGCCGTTTGATTTTGATATTCAAGAAATCTTATTTCAGTAAAATCATCTTTTTTGTAGAACGAAAATGATTTGTAGCTATTGAGTAGAAGTAAACCCCACTTGGGACACCAGCAGCATTCCAGGTAAAATTATAATTTCCAACAGGCAAAATTTTATTTAATAAGACAGCTACTTCCTGTCCAAGGCTGTTATAAATTTTTAAAGTTACCTTTTCAGAATTAATTATAGAAAATTTAATACTGGTTGAAGGATTAAATGGGTTAGGATAATTCTGTGAAAGAGAATAAGCCAAAGGCAGTCTGGAATTTGATTTATCGTTTTCTACACCCGTAATAGTTGCACTGTCTAATGAAGCTTGAGCAACAGGCCATACACCTGGAGAAGGAACGCTTACACCTTTTGTGTTTCCTCGTTTCATGCTGTCAGGCCCAAAATGATATAATGGCCAGCCTTTATAAGTTAATTGCCTATGTCCATATACATCTATCATAGCAAAATTATTGGTATCTAAAATTGAAGGAACTGCCTGTAAGCTGTCTTCAAAAATTGGCCAGAAATCGTTATTGCTGAAATCTGGCTTTGTATAATTGTTTTTATTATATGTGTCAGGCGTAAATATATAAAGAGTGTTCCCGTATTCATCAACAAAGTATTGAACATTTTCCTGCCCTGGTTGATACATGCTATTATATTCCACACCATCATTTCCAACAAGCTGATTATTCATTAGCATAATGGTATAATTTGGTTTTGCAACAAACCAAACTCCTCCCACATTTTCACCGTTTACATCTCCGGGAGCATTATCCCCAAAATAATAATATAAAGGCCATCCTTTGTATGTTGTTTGTGGAAGAGTATCATCCCTCATTATAGTTCCAAAATCAGCAGCTTCAAGACCAGTTCCGATGATTAAACTATCCGAATAAAATATAGGCCATGCAGCAACACATCCACCGTTACAATCAGAGGTAGCTGTGTCTTTATCCTTAGTAAAAAAGTATAAAGAGTTTCCTGCTCCATCGGTTAGAATACTGCCATACTCATTATTTTCTGTGAGCATTACTTTCTCAGGTGCAGTTTTAATTGAAGCTTGTGCTACTGGCCAAACACCGGGACTCGGAAAGCTAACGCCTTTGTTATTTCCACGCACATAGCTGTCATTCCCGAAGTAATAAAGTGGCCATCCTTTATATGTAATTTGCTTATGCCCATAAACATCTATAGTATTAAAATCATTTCCATCTAAAACTGATGGAAGTGCTTGTAAACTATCTTCAAAAACCGGCCATACTGAATTATTAGTAAAAGCACTGTTGGTAAAATTGTTTTTGTTATAAGTGTCGTGAGTAAAGATATAGAGCGTACGGCCATACTCATCAACAAAATATTGAACATCTTCCTGTCCGGGTTGGTAATCACTTTTATATTCCACGCCATCATTTCCAACAAGCTGGTTATTCAACAACATTATAGTGTAATTAGGTTTTGCGACAAACCAAACACCCCCTACATTTTCACCATTTACATCACCAGCAGTATTATCACCAGCGAAGTAATATAATGGCCAGCCTTTATAAGTTATTTGAGATTTACCATCCGAGCGCATTATTTCATCGAAATCTTCTGACTCGAGCCCGGAGCCAATCGTTAAAGTATCTGCATAAAAAATTGGCCAGTTTGTAACACATTGTCCATTGCAGTTAGAATCGCTGGTGTCTTTATCTTTTGTAAAAAAGTATAAAGTCATGCCGTCACCGTCGATCATTATTTTTCCGTACTCCGTATTATCAGTAAGCATTACTGTTTCCGAAGTGCTAACATGAGCGGGTTTTGATGTTGAATTAGAATTAAAAATCTTTATTGATTTGGCACCGGGAATATTTCCATAAAGTGGAAAGATAAAAAAGAAAAGAATTATAATTGAACAAAGAAATTTAAGTTTCATAATTAGCTCCAATATTTAGTTAATTACATAAGAAATAAAAATGTTCTTTCTGCTATGTACACAACAAGAAGAATGGAAGTTTAAGGAAACATTTATCTTTTAATTAGAGAAGCAAGTTTGTTTATGAAAGAGTAGTATGACAAAATAGTAAATAGGGACAAATAGAAATTATTGACTGATTCTAATCACATTTTTTTTACAATTTATTTTTACTAGACTAAAATTTTTAGTAAAATAATTCACACATTATTTCTCTCTGTTATAGAATTTGTCTATTTGCAAAAAAGTATGATATGAAACGTACCTTTGGCTATATTACTCAAAGCTGTATAAAAGTAAAAAAAACAATTAAACTAACGTTTTTTTTAATTTTAATTATTAGTTCTGTAAATAACTTTGCCCAAACATGGAAAATAAAATACGGTAACAATCCTAAAGCTGGCCATTATGCACAAGTGAATGGGATCAATCTCTACTATGAAACTTACGGTCACGGCGAACCTTTAATTATGCTTCATGGAAATGGTGGGTCAATTGAAGCCTTTAAATTTCAAATTCCTTTTTTTGAAAAGTATTACCATATAATTGCGATTGACAGCAGACTGCAAGGAAAATCAAGCGGATCGCCTGATTCTATTTCTTATGATTTGATGGCTTTGGATTTTAATGCTTTGTTAAATCAGCTTCATATTGATTCGGCTTATGTTTTAGGCTGGAGCGATGGAGGAATAAACGGTTTAATTATGGCACTGAAATATCCCGACAAAGTTAAAAAGCTTGCTGTATCTGGAGCTAATACTGTACCGGATTCTACTGCATTTAAATATAGTGATATTCTCGACATGAAAAATTTTGTTGAGCATGACACCACAGCTTCAAAAATAACTATAGCACTTAATAAAATGATGCTTTATCAACCGAATATTTCGTACGACAGTTTGCATACAATACATTGCCCGGTTTTAATTATGGCTGGAGATCATGATGTAATTAAACCATGTCACACAATAAAAATATTTCAATCAATTCCAGGTGCAGAATTGTGCATTTATCCCAATTCGCATCATAACGCTTTGCAGGAACACCCAAAACTTTTCAATCAAACAGTGCTAACGTTTTTTCAGAAGTAAAATGCTGAGCTTGATATTATATGGAGTGATTTCAAATCCAAATTTACTTAATTAAATTAAAATCACTCCTTATTTTAAACCATATTATACAAATACATTTTATTATTTCAACAAAATAAATTTCTTGGTTTCTGAAAAAACATCCGCTCTTGCTTTATCTGAACGAATCTCTATTCGATAAAAATAAACACCGCTAGAAAGATTATTCCCATTAAATACTGCTTCGTGATTACCAGCAGCAAGATGGTTATCAACCAGTTCTCGGATTTTCTGTCCCAAGATGTTATAAACAAATAATTTTACATATCCACTCTCTTTTAATCCAAAGTTTATTTGCGTTAAAGGATTAAAAGGATTCGGAAAATTCTGTGCAAGAAAATACTTTAAATTAATTTTTGTTGAAGTCCGTTCAACCGGCAGTAGGTAAGGATCTTTGCCAAACATAATTGCTAGAGGAGATCCAAAAAGAGGTCCGCCATCACCATTATTATGATAACTCAAACCCTCACTGCCATCCTGGTTTTCAATTCCGACGAGAGCATTTCCATTTATTGATTCGGGCGCTGGCACAATACTTTCAGTATCGTTGAATTGAATATTAATATTCCCATTTGAATATAAAATTACTTGGAATGTTATATAATCTGAATCGGAACCTTTATCATAAACATGCCAGTAAGTGACAATAAATTGAGATCCGGTGCTATAATAATAAATTTTGGAATCAGGTTTTCCGCAATCCAAATCCATAGCGCAAGCAGCAATAAAATTATCCGGTTCGTATTAATGAAGGTACAAATGCATATTCGGCTTTATCGATCGAACCATTAGCAAAAGATAAATACCCGTTTGTACCTATAAAAACTTGATTGTAATTTTGATCAAAGAAGGGAAATGTCATTCCAATATTTGCAACAAAAAAATAACCATCATCTGCATCACCGACGGTCCAAGATGATATTTGATTATGGCTTTCGGTCACTGGATCAATCCATTCATAAATAGGTTGACTCGGCATGCTTCCGGCTTCTTCATCCGAAGTAACAAAATAATATCCGCCGGTTTCAGTGCTT
The DNA here is from genome assembly GCA_963777515.1 of uncultured Bacteroidota bacterium. Taxonomy (GTDB): domain Bacteria; phylum Bacteroidota; class Ignavibacteria; order Ignavibacteriales; family Ignavibacteriaceae; genus CAVSWT01. The sequence continues at coordinate 44,735 of CAVZQU010000008.1, read as the reverse complement.
CCTCCTCCATACTGGTCTGAATGAGTGCGGTTTGTAAGATATTTATTATTGTAGACGATGTGAAATTTACTATCATCATCTATCTTTATATGGAATTGATCTGCCTCTTCAATATCACTGTGTTCGAATGTACCGGAAGTATTTTGCGCGTATCTAAAAATATCACTTCCGTACAAAGGTGTATAAAGAATATGCGCATTACCCGAGTTATCTACATCCAAAGAAGTACAGCCGCTTCCCCAGCCAGTGTCAATTTGGATAACAGTCCAGGCTCCACTACTTTTAAAGGTATATTTATTATTACCGTATTGTCCGCCAAGATAACTTATATGTGGATTATTAGAGTTATCAATAGCAATTGATGTTTGCATTGCTTCAATTTGTCCTCCGACATTGTCTATCTTTTCTGGTGTATTCCAATTACCGAATACGCCATTAAAATATCCCAATCCTTGTTCATAACTATCATTATCTTTAATATCCATGCTGTAAAAACTGATATGAATTAGATTATTATTGTCTATAGCCATTGAGGCATAGTCATAAACTTTACTATGAAGAATTTCGTTTTTCCAGCTTCCAGAAACATTTGTGAAATAATATAATGAACATACAGTAGCTACACCTGCATTTAAGAATGCTATATGTGCTTTACCATTATTATCTATATCTAATGCAACCGGCCGGATATAAGGAAGTTCTATTAATTCTAACGGCGATTGCCATGTTCCTGATGCATTGTTTGTATAATATAATTTATAATTCTCGTCCAGCGGATCCCCGAAAACACTGGTTCTTGTGAAATGTTTTACATAACATAAATGTTCATGATTTGATCCGTCAACTGCAATCAGGGAACTTTCACCATTCCAAAGATCATAAGGGGGATTTCCCAAGTCTAAATGATTATCTGCAGTACCGTTATAAATTCTATGACTTTCCCAAACTCCGGTTTTATTTGTCATATAAATAATATCAGTACCATTATTTGGATAAAACTCTCCTTCGCTTGTACAGCTAATGTGTGCCGGTTCCGTAAGAATCTACATCAAGAGATAAATCATTAATATCTCTTGAAAATGGCACTTTATCCACAGTGTAAGAAATAATATGTGTTTTGGAAGTATAAGAATTATTAAAAGTGATTAAATCGGATTGATCGGCAGATACAACAGAAGTATTATTTCGCATAACCGGTATCTCGCGGACTAACAACAATGTTAATTATAACAGAATCTTTAAAATCAATATTGCCAAGGTTACATGTAACAACCCCACCGGCATAATTGCAAGTGCCCTGGCTTGAAGATGCGATAATAAAATTCTGTTTTTGAACTTACGGTATTGGTTAAAACAACATTGGTTGCATCATCAAAACCGTAATTGCCAACAGTAATGGTATATGTTAAATAACCGTTAATCAATACCGGATCAGGATGATCTTTTTGAGTTATATAAATATCGGCCCCTGCGGGACGAACAAAATCTAGATAATAAATATCCCAGTTACCGCTTGATGCATCATCCCAAACAATTCTGTTAGACCAAATTGATGGATGTTCTTCCGAATAAGCGCTGGTATTAACGGGACCACGGCTTCGGAAGCAAATTCATAAAAATAAATATCATGGTTTCCATACATATCAACCAAAACATCCCAAACTATACCTTTATCGGAAATTCTGGGTTGTGAATGTGCTGTTACCTGATCTGTAATAAAATGAACAGTATGTGTAGTCAAGTCTTCCATATACATTGAATAACTTCCGCTCCGGTCATCTATCCAAACGACGGAATCGCCATAAATATCAGGAGCATATTGGTTATATGGATCGGAAGTAAGCTGCTCTCTATTTCCTGAATCGAGATCAAATAAAAATATTGAATTTGATGAGCCGCTGTACTGCGACCAAACAATCTTATGCCCTGAAATTCTTGGGCCTTCATCATTCTGTATTGAACTAGTTTCGGTACTAACCCTAGCTTCGGATCCGTTGTGCATATCATACATATATACATCATATTCCCATGATGCTCCGTTACGCCTATCTTTCCAAACAATTATACTGTCAGATACATCAGGATATTCTTGATACTCACTGTTTGTTGTAACTTGAGTTTCAGTACTTGTATTTATGTCATACATAATAAATATCCCTGTTTCCGGTGCGAAGGTCACTCCATACTATAATATTTTCCCAAATCTCAGGATGGCTTTGATCTTTTGAGCTAATATTTATACGTTGTTCGGGCCCGGAAGGCAGTGTGTACATATATGTATCATAGTTGATTGTAAAACCTGTTCTGTTTCTATCATCCTGCCAAACAATTCTGTTGCCCCACACTGAAGGGTATAGTTGATATTTAGTATTCGTAGTTATTTGAACAGGAGTAAATTGCGCATGAATAATTACCGGGAATAAAAGAAGAAGGATAACTATCATGTGAAGAATAAATAACTTTTTTCCGACTTTCATTTTTTTTCTCCCATTTTTACTAAAATTCTACAGCAATATTTTATCTTTTAATTAATTCTACTCTTCTATTTAATGCTTTTCCTTCTTCGGTATTGTTTGATGCAATAGGAGATAATGGGCCCACTCCTGCTGCCGTAACTCTATTTTTATTTACACTGTATTTTGATGTAAGAGTATTAACAACCGCTTCTGCACGTGATTGCGATAGTTTCATGTTATAATTAAAATCTCCTGTATTATCTGTATGCCCAACTACATAAAGATTGAGAGAAGGATTTTCTGTAAGCAGCTTAGTTATTTCCTTTAAAGCAGGTTCAGATTCAGATTTAACATCAGATTTGTCGAAATCGAAATAGATACCATAAAGCGCTATATGCCCTTGAGAATTTAAATCATTTAACATTGCTTTTGCATCAACAACAATATCCTGTTCCATCTCTTTGCTTTTCATATAATAAAACCTCGTAGCCTGCAGCATTTCGAGAAGTAACTGAACTCTTAGCCATATAGTTGTTTATTTTTAATCAGTTTTAAATAGATATCAAAACTACTTTTGTGATAAACAACTGTCCCCCCTGCTTTAATAACTGCATTCTTATAATTTCTCATTACTTGTGTTCCTGATGCTGCTTTTTTACCTTTAATTATGGCATAATGGATATACAAGTAATGTCCTTCAACATTTATCTTTTTTCCCTTTTCATTTCTGAAATCTTTATATGACATCAAATTCGTATTCTTTATATGTTCTAATCCAATAACCAGGCATTCTGTTAAATATTGGATGGATCTTTACTTCCTTTAACATCTTCCTGTGAAAATGATAATGAACAAAATAGAATTGATAAGAAAAACAGAAAAATAAATTTCATTTTTGATCTCCTAAATTATTTCAGTAATAACATTTTTTTTGTTTGAATATAATCACCCACTCTTAATTGATAGAAATATATTCCACTTGGTAGGGATGCATGGCTATGCGTCTCTACAACAGTAAAGTCAACTTCATAAGTTCCCGGGTTTTGTTCTTCGTTAACTAAAGTTGCTACTTCTCTTCCGAGAATATCATAAACTCGTAGTTGTACAGACGGGGCATGCCCCGTCTCTACAAAGGCTGGAATGGAATATTTTATCTTTGTTGTTGGGTTAAATGGATTCGGATAATTTTGAAGAAGTAAAAAATCATTAGGCAATAGTGAAGCGGATTCTTTTAAATCAACACCAACAATTCCGCCGCCGTCAGTTGTATGTATTATTGTTCCGCCTTCACCTGATGCCCATCCGTTTAAAGTATCAACAAAACAAACCGATGTTAAAGTATTTGCCGATACACCACTGAATTGCTGTACCCAGGTAAATCCCCCATCTCTACTTCTTAATATTGTCCCAGCATCACCTACTGCCCACCCATTATTTTTATCAATAAAATGAACCGAACCTAAACTTTCATATGTTCCACTGGGAATTTCCTGCCAGGTTTCACTTCCATCTGTAGTTAAAAAGATGCTCCCATAAATTCCAACAACCCAGCCATGCATTTCATCAATGAAGAATACATCAGTAAATCTAAAACCATTGGAAGCACCAATAATTTGTCTTTCCCAGTTCGCTCCTCCATCTGTTGTGTGAACAATAGTGGAATCTAAACCAACAGCCCAACCAGTAGTTGAGCTAACAAAGTATACTCCATATAACCAATTAGGCGTTGTACTATTTTGTCTGGTCCAGCTAGTTCCACCATTGGTAGTATTTATTATTTCACCGTAATCTCCTACCGCCCAGCCATAATCTTCATCAATAAAACATACTGCATTTAAATCTGAATTAATTGGGCCGGATTGGGTTCCCCAACTTTCTCCTCCATTAATCGTGTGTCTAATTTTACCATCCTCGCCAACAGCCCAACCCTCAGATTCATTAATAAAATCAACACTGTTAAGACGAACAAGCGTGCTCGTTTCAATCCACGTTGTTCCGCCATCCGTTGTTTTTAAGAATATACCTTTGTTTGTAACAGGGGCATATAAGTCACCTCCAACCGCCCAGCCTTTATTCTCATTAATAAACTCCATTGAAAACACCCACATGAAGGTGGTACCATGATTCAAAGATGTAAAATCTGTTCCTATTCCTGAGTTTTTAAGGATAATTCCGTAGTTGCCAACAACGTACATATCATCAGCTCCATAAATATCATCTATATCATACAAAGGAGTTACTGTTCCCGATTTTCTTTGTTCCCAAGGTTCGCCCGTATCTGTAGTTTCAATAATAACTCCATCACTTCCTACCGCATAAGCTCTAGCGTAACCAATATTAAGGACATCGTACAAGTTTGCAGTTGTTCCAGAGTTTTCTGTTGTCCAGGTTGTTCCCTGATCGGTGGTGAGTATCATTGTTCCTGAATTCCCAACTGCTCGTATATAATCAAATGTACCTATATCTATCGAAAACAAATGAGACTTTGTAGGAGTTGCTTTAACGTGCCAGCTTATTCCCCAATCGGTAGTACTCATTACATAACCATTCAATCCAGCGGCCCATGCGGTTGTGCATTCGATATTATGTATTGAATTAAGATTCTCTTTATAAATTGTGCTTTGATCAGCCCAGGTTGCACCCATATCAGTTGATCTCAAAACAGTTCCATTATATCCTGCAATCCACAAACAGTCATTAACATGGGATGTAATTGATCTAAGATTTTCAGTTGTATTGCTAGTTTGAAATGTTATTTCAAAAGTTCCGCCATTATCATAGATATATATAATTAAACCATTATCTCCAACCATAAAAATTTGCGTATCGCTATGCATAAAAACGCAATTAAGATTTTCTGTTGTTCCCAGATCTACTAGCTGCCAGGTTATTCCAGCATCTTGCGTATAAATTGCTGTCCCAAGTTCACCAACAGCCCAGCCTCTATTTGCGACATTAGCCAGAAAACTAACACTTCTTAGTGCGTTACCCTGTGGATAAGGATTTTGCCAATACCATCCGGTTTGTGCATACATCTTACTAACTATTGTAAGAGCAAGAAAAATAATTATGCAAGAGAAAATTGATTTTTTCATAGTTGCATCCCTCAAATTGAAATAAAGTATTTTCAAGAACTGATTTATAATTTTAATAATAAACCTGCCTATGTTGTTTTAAGCAGTCCTATGCTGGTTGAACTGCTGGTGTTCTTACTAAAAAATAACCGAAACCAATGGTGAAGAATAAATAAATCGCTGCTACCGACCAGCCTAGTAAGTTAAGAACGCCTGCAAGTACAATAATTACAGTCATAATGAATGCAATACAGTCGTAAGTAAATAATGCAAGTATTATCGCTCTTCTTGCATCTGAATCCATAGAAGCACGGGCAAACCAACAAAGGAAAAGATTCCCAATTAAAGAAGAACCATATTCTCTTGCTGTAAATATTCCGCCATCTCCTAATACTGCGCCAAAAAGTGAAATCAACATATCGGAAATTGCAAGTAACAGGCTTCCAAACACAGGGCAAACCAGTGCTTTAATGATCATTAAATTTTTAAAGCCCATATTCTGCTCCTCGTCATAATTGTTTGAGCGATTTAATTTTATTTTAATAAATTCATTTACTTTAATTGATACGATTCCAAGGTTTATTTGTGGTTTATAAAACCTAGGAATGAGTAACAAACTTTATTTTTTTGGGCTAAAATTTTTTATCGATAAAATGAAGAAACCTCATGGAAATATTTCTTCCATTTGATATCTTTTATTCAATTAATAACAAGTTGAAGATGATCAGCATTAGAGAAATAGTAATGATTATCAGGAGAGTATAGATTCCCATAGTTACCATCTTTTCTTCTTTCTCCAGTCGAGAAAAAGATTTTTTTTCCGTTTCTTTCTTTTTAAAATTGGAAAAAGACATAACCGGCATTTTATGAATAAGTTTCATTTTAAGGGACATGATTAAAGAGATTTTAGATAATAAATCTCCCTTTATTATAGTAATAAATTTTCTACTTGGAAGTTAAAAGAAAGAGGTTTTCAGGAATTGCTGTATTGTGACAGTCCTTTGCTTTTCTGTGACAAAAAGTAGTTCTGAAATGTTTTGTTAAGCTTTTTAATGAAAATCAATTATAAGAGGACCCTGAAGAAAGTGAAATCTTATGATTAAATTCAGAGGGGAGACATTCAAAATGCTTTTTAAATGCACGTGTAAATTGAGCAGGGCTTTCAAATCCAACTTCATAAGCAATTTGAGTTACGTTTAGATTTTTTTCAATCAGCATTTGTGCAGCCCGTTTTAATCTAAAAACTCTTATAAATTCTCCGGGTGTTTGCCCGGTTATTGCCAAAAGCTTTCTATGAAGCTGGCGTCTGCTGACAAAAAGTTCTTCAGCAAACTTTTCAGTATTATAATTACTATCATGTAAATTACTTTCAACTGAATTTAAAACCCTTTTCATAAATTCATTATCGATGGTGTTATTGGATAACGTCCCTGGTTTAATATTTATTTCCTTACTGAATTTTTCCCGTAGAGTTTTCCGTTGTTCTATCAGATTTTTTATTCTTGCAAAAAGCTCTTCCGCATTAAATGGTTTTGTTAAATAATCATCAGCGCCGGTTTCAAGCCCTTCTATTTTGCTATCCTCTGTTGCTTTAGCGGTTAAAAGAATTACGGGGATATGGCTGGTCTGCCAATCATTTTTAATTCGATGACAAAATTCAATGCCATCCATTTCCGGCATCATAATGTCGCTGATAATAAGCTCAGGCATATTTTTCAATGCCAGTTCAATTCCTGCTTTTGCTTTCCCAGCAAGCAGGACTTCATAATCCTGTTTTAATAAATCATGTACATAGCTTCTTACATCATCGGAATCTTCAACGAACAAAACAACCGGTTTATTGCTCATCTGTTTTACAGGTAAATTTTCTTCAATTAGTTGAGCATTGATTAATTCTTTATCGTCAATTCTTTCACTTTCTTTTGAGAGATAGTTAGTAGAGGTTACATTTTTATTTTCATCTTCAAATTCTTCTTTTAGTGGTATCATTAAAGTAAAAGTTGTTCCAACCCCTTCTTTACTTTGAACTGCAATATCCCACTTGTGTAGAGTTACTAATTCTTTAACAAGCGCCAGCCCAATTCCGGAGCCTGAATAATTTTCTTTTTTTCCATCCTCAATACGGTAGAACCTGTTAAATATTTTATTTTGATATTCTTCAGGTATTCCGATTCCTGAATCTTTAATTTCTATTTTTACGAAACTCTGGGTTATCTTATTATTTATCGATATCATCACATTAATATTCCCACCTTCAGGTGTAAACTTAAAAGCATTACTAAGTAAATTATTAATAATCTTTTCTGTTTTATCTTTATCTATCAAAGCAAATATGCTTTCAACAGAAGAATTAAAATTTAACGTAATAAATTTTTGTTCAGCCAATGGAATAAAGGAATATGTAAATCCCTTTATTAATTTTACAAGATCATGTCTCTGCATATCCAGCGGGATCGTCTCGGCTTCGAGTTGTGAAAGTTCTAGTAATTGATCAATCAGATTCTGAAGTTTTTCAGCATTCCGTAAGATCATTTGATAATGCTTTTGTAGGTTCTCTTTAATTCTTCCATTTATTAGCTGCTCAAGTGGCCCTTTAATTAACATTAATGGGGTTCTGAATTCGTGTGAAAGATTTGCAAAGAATCTTGACTTCATATTTTCAATTTCACGAAGATGTTGAGCTTCAAACTCCTGCAGCTTTAATTCTTGCTGCAAATGCGCCCGGTAAGATTGAAATTTAATTATTGCAGAAACACCAAGAAGAAATATTAAAACATATAATCCAATTGCCCAGGGTGTTTGCCACCAGGGAGGAGTGATTATTACTTTTAAAGCGTTAACATTATTGCTCCAAATTCCGTCGCTATTTGTTGCTTTAACTTTAAATGTGTATTCGCCGGGATTTAAATTCGTATAAGTAACAAAACGCCTTGAATTAGTTTGCACCCATTCTTTATCAAACCCTTCCAGCTTGTAAGCATAATGAATAGACCGAGGGGAAGAATAATCCAAGGCAGCAAATTGAAAGGAGAAAACATTTTGTTTATAGTGTAAAGTTATATTATTTGTATAAAGTATGCTTGAATGCAAAATTGAATTTTCATTTACTTTTACCGGTTCATTAAAAATCATAAAATCTGTTATTAACACAGGAGGCACAAACTTAGAAAGTTTTATTTCATTAGGTGAAAAACAATTTAGCCCTGAAGTGCTTCCCATAAAGATAATACCGTTTTTGTCCTTATATATCGAGGATGAATAAAAGCTTCCCCCAACGATACCATCTGCTTTGTTAAAATTTATAAATTCGTTTTTTGTAATATCGTAAAATGTAATCCCTGAATTAGTGCCCAGCCAAAGATTACCGGCGTTATCTTCAACTATACAGCTTATGGAATTATCTGCCAATCCATCTTTAATTGTGAACCGTGTTATTTTTACAATAGGTTTTGATGTTGTTATAAAAGTGTCCGAATTATTGATTTCAAATCTATTTAAACCATTATCCGTTCCTATCCAGAATATTGTTTTATTGTAATCTTGATTTTTTGTTGATTCACAAATAGAATATATACTATTACTGCTTAGACTTTGCGGATTATTTTTTTCATATGTCCATCTATAGAATTTTTCACTTAAATTCTCATCAAATAAATTCAATCCGCCGCCATTAGTCCCTATCCATATTCTTCCTTTTTTATCCTGATAAATTACCCAAACATCATTGTGGCTTAAACTGCTCGGATTACCTGGAGCATTCAACCAATGTTTGTACTTGCCTGTTGAAGCATTTATTCGCCCCAGGCCAAATCCCCAATAGCCAATCCAGATATTATTCTGCTTATCATGGTAAATTGATTTATTAAATCTAACAGCAGGAGTTTTATATTTATTCTCGCCATATGAAAAATGTGAAATTCTTCCTGACCGAGTATCCATTTTATATATTCCTGACCCGTAAGTTCCAATCCATAGTTCGTTAATATTTCCGGGAGTGAGTGACCATATATTTAAGTTTTCTGTTTGGCTGTATCGATTTACTTTTTTGATTTCATTAGAAGTGTTAAAAGAAAATAATCCTTCCTCTGTTCCTAACCATATTCTGTTGTCGGAAGTTTTTGCAATAGCTTTGATATTTTTTTTATCAATTAAATCTGAATTAATAAATCGATATTTATCTGATAATACATTATTAAACTTTGACCTGGCAGGAGAATAGGAATTCAAACCGTTATTTGTGGCAATCCATAAAACACCAGAACGGTCCTTAATAATATCATGTGTTTGATTACTTGCGAGACTATGAGAATTATTCTTGTTTAAAGTGTATCTCTCACAATCTCCTTTTGTAATATTTAACCTTACCAGCCCAGCATAAGAATCAATCCATAAAATTGTTTCATTCCCTAAACGTTCTTCAATAACATTACCGGCAGAAGATCCAAATTGCAAATTATCAGGGTTAGGTATTTTATACTGTGTGAAAATCTTTTTATCTGTTTGGTACGAAGTCAACCCATTAGCAGTACCAATCCAGAATAGATTGGAATCTGTTTGTGATGGCGAAAGTGCCCAGACAACGTTATCGCTGATACTATTTGAATTTTCGGTTTCATTATAGTAGCGTTGAAAATTTTTTATAGATACCTTCGGGTTGAACTTATTCAAGCCGTTGTAAGTACTTATCCATATGTTCCCTTCATTGTCTTGAAGGATGGAAGAAATATAATTATTGCTTAAACTTCTGTCGTTGCCCGACTTGTTTAACCAATGATCTAAATTACCGGATTTAGGATTAAGACGATATAAACCATCTCTATAAGTTCCAATCCAAATAAAATGATTGCGGTCTTCATAAATTGCAGTGATTGCGTTTTCACCAATTATATTAGATTCTAATTTTATATTATTAAATTTTTCTGTAACAGGATCAAAACAATCCAACCAACCATTTTTTGTTCCTATCCAGATTTTACCACCGCTGTCTTCTTTCAACGCCCATATTGAATTTCCGGATAATGAATTATTATTTGAAGCTTCATTTCTGAATATTTTAAAGTCGTATCCATCAAATCTGTTAAGCCCGTCATCGGTGGCAATCCAAAGAAACCCTAATTGGTCCTGTATTATTTGGTAAACATTATTGCTTGAAAGCCCATCTTCATTAGATAAACGATTGAAATGAATTGATTGGGTGAATGCAGTAGTTGAAATTATAATAGTTAGTATTAAAAATTTGTATAACTGTTTCATAATTTAAATTAAGTTTTAAGCTGCTTCTGTAAAAAATAACTTCAATTTTTATTGACTTAATTCTAAAAGATGATATGTTTTTAATACTGCGGCGGCGGATCAAAACCCGCGAAGGAAGTAAAGAATAATCGTATCCCCGAAAAGCTTCCTGTTTATTTTATAGAAAAATATTTTTTGTGTAAGCAAAAGGATTAACAATTATTTGCTTATTTATACAGACACTTTATTTCTTCTTTGTAATTTTTACTTACCCAGTTTATAATCATATAAATTTAAAATAACTATTTAAAAGTCTTTCAAAAAATTCCTGCATTTCATTCCAGCTATTTAAATCTGCTTCTCTATTATAAGCAAGAGGTAAATTAAATTTTTTGCCAAGGCTATCAGCAGCAGGATTTGTAAAACTATGTTCAGCACCTGGATAATTAATTAATTTGTATTTTATCTTAGCTGCATCCATTACTTTTTCAAATGCATCAACTTTTTTCTTAGGATTAAAGGGATCATCTTCTCCGTTGCATACCAATATATTCGCTTTTACTTTTTCAGGATTCTTCACTGGTTCAGTTGGTAAATCACCGTGAAAGCTTACAACTCCTTTAAGATTAATGCCTTCAAGAGCCATCCTTAATACAATTCCCCCACCAAAACAATAACCTATTGCAGCAATTTTGTTTGTGTCCGTTTGAGGTTGTTCTTTAAGTAGTTTAAGTCCTGCATTAAATCTTGCTGTTGCGGTATCCATTTTCTGCATTACTGCCATTGCAAATTTTCCGGCATCAGATGGGTGATTTGTGGTTTTACCGTTACCGTACATATCAATTGCAAAAGCAATATAACCTAAGTCTGCAAGCATCTTTGCTCTATGTCTTGCGTATTGGTTTTGTCCCCACCATTCATGCACTACGATTATTCCAGGCCTTTTTCCTTCTTTGTTTTTATCGTATGCAAGAAAACCTTTTAAAGTTGTTCCATCAGAAGAGTATGTAATTTCTTTAGTTATCAGAGTCGGATTATTTTTATCTGATAAGTCTTTTTTATTTGTACAACTTTGTAATATTAGTATTCCAAATAGAAAAAGGAGTAGTATTTTCATATTGTTGTATTCCTAAAGTTTTATAACAATATAAATAATAGAGGTATAAAATGAAAATGTTTTTAGGGTGGATAAATGTTAAGAAAATATATATATGGTGTAAAAAATATTAAAAGATCTAACTAAGATAATGCATCAATAATTTGTATTAATGTTGAAGGAATTATTTGCCGCGATGATTTAATTATAAGTTTTTTCTTCTCTTTCTTTTTTTTCTAAAAGTTTTTCCATCTCATTCGAGCTTTCAGCTTCATTCAACCCACTTTCTACGTCCTTGTTTAATCTGATACTATTTTCAAATAGTTCTTCAGATAGTTCAAAATTATCTAGGTTGCTTTGTATCATTCCTTTGATTTTATATATGTCAGCAATTGATAGGGTGTCATTAATTTTGCAAGCAATCTCCATAGCTTTATTTGCATAAGCATCAGCAAGAGCAACATTATTTAATTTAGTGTAAATATAAGCTTTACCAATATGTGCAATTGCACAATTTGAAAGATAGTTATTTGCAAGCGAGAGTGTTATACACTTATTAAATTCTTCTAAAGCAGCGTCATAATTTTCCATTCTAGACAGGAGCATTCCCACATTATGATATGCTCTGGATAAACGGCGAGTATCTTTAACTTCTTCAAACTTTTTAATTGCGCTTTTATAGTTCCAGATTGCTTTTTCGAAAGTACCTTGTATAGTATTTATAATGCCAAGATTAGTAGAAATCATGGCTGAAGTATGTAAATCTTCCTCATCTCTCAAAAAAACTAGCGCATTTTCAAAATGTATTTTAGCTTTTTCAAACTTCCCTTTTTCACCATATAATGTCCCAAGCATATTTTCACATTTTGCTAATCCGCGTTTACTGGATATATTTAAAAACAGCTGCATTGCTTCAGTAATAAAATAATTAGATTCATCCCAAAGAGCTTGAGCCCAATATATTTTAGAAATCATTAACGCAAATTCAGCACATAATTCAGGGAATAAATCATTGGAGTTTAATTTGAAATATATATTTTCGGAAATTTCCAGTGCAAATGAATTTTCACCGGCAAATAACATTAGTTGAGATAAATCAAGTAATAATTTGTAGTATAATTCTTCTGATAAAGTCTTCTCGCTTTCTGTTATAATAAAATCTATTATAAAACGGTAATTAGTACTTTCCGGCAATTCGTATTCAATCTGAGTTTTTTCTAAATCCGAAATTTCTAATGCTTCATTTGTAGATTTGATATCTTCAAGTTTTCTAAAAAAACTATCTGTTATTTCAACTGATACGTATTTTTTTATAAGTTCTTTAAGATCATCAATGATATTATTATGATTGTCTATCATATAAATTTTATATTAAACTAATTGGTTATATAATAATTCTTCAATTTGCCTAACCTTAGTTAAAGAATTAATTTCTTTATAATATTTAAGTGAATTTTTGAAATGTAGATTTTTTAATTCGTAATTATTTATTTCATGATATAACTGAGCTAGTTCAAAAGAAGCTTCAGCAATATTCATTTCATTTTTTAATGTAATGTTTATTCTTAAGCTGGTTTTTAAGAAAACTTCTGCTGAGTTATATTTTTTAAGTTTTCTATCTATAATTCCTTTAATTTTATAAATATCGGCAATGGTTAATTTATCATCTATTGAGTGGCTTATCTCCATTGCCTTATCTGCAAATTCCAGGGCTTCCATAATGGAACCATTAACTAATAATGATTGAGATTTTGCAAGATACGTTATGCACAATATTGGTAAATAGTTTCCTTGTTTTGCGAATTTAATGCCTTCATCAAATTCAATTATAGCTGAATTATAATTTGCGGAATCAAAGTAAATCATTCCCATATTTAGTCTAGTTTCCGCAATTCCTTTTTTATGATCTAACGAGCTGTAAATATTGTATGCGCTTTGCAAGTGAACTAGAGCACTTGTAGAATTTCCTTGTATATTTTCGATTAGACCGAGGTTGGTTTCAAGCTTTGCTGTTAATTCAGGTTCTTTCACAGAATCAATGAAGGAAAGGCTATTAAGAAAATGTTTTTTTGCATTTTCCAAATCCCCGAGTTCTCCGAAAATTACCCCTAAAAGATTTTCACATTTAGCTACACCTGAAATTTTACCTGAAGATTTATATAGAAGTGCAGCTTCCCCTAATGATGTTATACATTTAGACCAGTTCGCTCTTTTGCTATACACGTTTGCAAATCCAAATAATACATCCGCTTTTTGATTATCACTTAAATTGTATTTATTGGCTTTTCTATAAATTTCAGTTGCTATGTCTAACTTACCGTTTGATCTACAAATTTCGCCAAGTTCTAGTAATAATTCAAAAAATTGATTGAATTCTAATTTTTTTTCTGAAAATGTAATGATTCTGTCAATATTAATTCTATCGGAACTGTTGTCAATATTAATTTGTAACTGCTCTTTATAAAAACTACTTATCTTTTCTGAAATACCTTCTTCGTCTTTATCTTGAATAACATTATAATTTAACTTGTTAAAACTTTCTTGATTAAGATATTCGCCTAATAGCTTATTTAATTCCGATTCAAATATATTTTGAGATTTATTCATTATAGGTTCTTATTAAAAATTAGTTAACAAAACCATATCTTGAAAAATGAGGAAGCCTGGCATTAACAACTTGAATTCTTCCATCTTCTTTATTTATATAGATATTATCACAATCAGCAGTATAATACTTTCCGTTATCGGCCATATAAACAAATCTAACAGTTGCAGGATCTATATTACTTAAGTCAATTCCTTGAATGGTTAAGTTGTATATTACAGGCCTTCTGAAACTACCATGAGGGGAAAAAGTTGCAACACCACATTGATCATTAACAGACATGGTTACATACCTAAATCCTCCAAATGAGTAACGCTGAAATTCTACACTTGCAGAAATGGATACCCAACCATAAGGACCGCCCGGGTAACTTTCATCAATTTTTAATTCTGCTCCTCTGCGCCCGGAAACCCATTTACTAATGGCAACATTCTTTTTAAAGACTTATTTGTTGGGGATGTAATCCAGTTTGGCTCATTAACTGTTTGATCAGTATTTGAAGAATCTTGTGGGGAAAGAATATTCGATTCTTGATTACAGCCGACTACCATCATGGCTAAAATCATTATTGGTAATAGGTACTTAAACATTTAATTACTCCTTCCACTGTTTAATATAATTTTTATTTCCATTTGCTTTTTTCTTTATCTTGCCTAATTATCTTTCATTACAACCTGCTTTATACAATACAAATACCAATGTTTCATAGGTAAATTGTACTTACAGTTTTATTAGCAAACAAAACAACGGTATTTTCTTCCTTTGGTTTTAGCAATAATTACTGCACTAAATTTGTGTCATGCCTCATGATGGAACAATATTTTATTATACGGAATGATGTGTTTTAGCCTTAATCTGTAGGATTTATATACATTTTCTCAAAATACGTAACTATTTTACGATTATATGTATGTTAATTATGGAAAGGCTAAAGGATTCGTATTTTATGAAAATAATTTGTCTTTTTTAAAAACTATCAATATTACTTTGAATAGATTGGAAATATAAACATACATAACTTTTTTTGTTCATCATCTTGTTTATAATTTTTTACATTCACATTAATAAAAAAACCACCGCTTTTAACGGTGGTCATTTACTTATTTAATAAAGCTAAATATCAACAAATATTAGTTAACAAATCCATATCTTGAAAAATGGGGAAGCCTTGCATTAACTATTTGAAGTTTACCGGATTGCTTTTCAACGTAGATATAATCATAAGCTGCTTTATAATATTTACCATCTTCAGCCATATAAACAAATGTAACTGTTGACGGATTTACTTTACTTAAATCTACACCCATTATAGTTAAATTATATATAACCGGTTTTGAAAAAGTGCCGGAAGGGGAAAAAGATGCAGTTCCATTTTCATCGTTTATTGACATAGTTGTATATCTACTTCCACTGAAAGAATAACGCTGAAATCTTGCATTAGCAGTTATTGAAATCCAGCCAAATGGTCCGCCTGGATAACCTGTGTTGATTTCTAACAAAGATTCATCATTCCCGTAAATCATCTTACTTACAGAAACATCTTTCTTTAATGACTTGGTGACTGGTAATGTTACCCAATTGGGTTCATTAACAACTTGATCGCTGTTGACAGTATCCTGAGGGGAAACTAAGTTTGACTCCTGGTTGCACCCAAAAGCCAGCAATGCCAAAAAAATAAGTGATATTGCATATCTGAACATTTTATTACTCCTTGTTTGTTTTTATTTTTTAATTTTGATTTTAAAACTTTTAAAATTTTCTCAAATGCACTCTAATTTAGTTGATGCTGTAATACAATGTGGATACCAACATACTTTAGGTAAATTGTACTTAAAGATTTTTTAACAAAACAGATTACTGTAGTTTTTTCCTGTGTTGTTTGAAATAGTTACTGCATTATTTCAATATTTAATGTCTCAAGTTTGAACAAATAATAAATAAGAAAAATGTTAGTTAAGTTTTATTCACATGTTTTTAATCCATTTTAAATAAGCATGTTTCAAAAGTATTTTATTTCCGGCAGAGGTTATATTTAAGCGTTGAATTAAAGTGAAGTATTTCTTATTTAAATTTTATAATTTGAATTAAAAGGAATTATTTATTTTTTTGTATTACACAGAACAAAAAGAATAATAGTGGATAATGGAACCTCCGAAAAATCACAATCATATTTCTGCCGATAAAACAGAGGGAAATAAAATGTTTTCGCAGATGGAAAGTTTCCATTTAGCACTTATTATGCTCAAAAATGATACAACAATATTAGAGCTAAATGTACAATGTGCAGAATTACTTAGCAGAGAAGCAAAAGAAATAATTGGAAAAAGATTTCAAGATTTTGTTCATCCAGATGATCACACAAAATATTATGAAGCCATTAAAACGTTAAATGATTTTTATAATCAAATTCTAATTGAAGTAAGGATCAAAAAAGGGGAAAATGAATATTTCCATTCTCTATTAATTATAAGTTATGAAACCTTAAATGCAGTAAATGCGAAATATTATCTGGTAACCTTGGTGGATTTAACTTCCTCTAAAATGAAAGAAGAGTTTGCAAAAGATAATGAAGCAAGATTTGAAAACATGGCAAATTCAGCACCAGTTATGATATGGATGGCTGATGTGGATGGGCTTTTTAGTTTTGTAAATAAGACATGGTTAAATTATACCGGGACAGAAATAGGGCTGCAATTGGGAATGAATTGGCTGAAAAATGTTCATCATGATGATCTTGAAAAAATGCTCGAAACATATAAACAAGCAATTCGTTCAAGAAAATCTTTTACAAATGAATTTAGATTTAAAAACAAAAACGGAAATTTTGAATGGATGATAATTAATGGTACTCCACGCATGAACCGGGACAATATTTTTATGGGATTTATTGGCTCATGCACAAACATTAATTCGCAAAAAGAATATGAAGATAAGATTAAAAAAGTTAATGAAGAACTTATTGAAGTTAATAAATCGAAAGACAAATTTTTTTCAATTATTTCACACGACTTGCGAAATCCGTTAGGAGCGCAAATGAATCTGTTAGATATAATCGTTGAAGATAATTTAATAAAAGAAGATGGAGAAGAATTAATTAATGAAGCTTTAAATACATCTAAGCAGGCATTTAATTTAATGGAAAACCTTTTAGAATGGTCAAGGGTGCAGATTGGTAATATTTCTATCAATCAGGAAAAAATTAAAGTATTACAAATAGTTCAACAAATTAAGACACTATACAAACAGAGTTTAAAAAACAAAAACATAAATTTGAATATTGACGTTGGTCAAGATTTATTCGTTTTAGCAGATGTTAAAATGACCGAAACAATTCTTCGAAATTTAATTACCAATGCTATAAAATTTACGCGAGCCGATGGCCAAATAATAGTTTCTGCGGAACGAAATAATAATTGGATTACAATTAATGTTTCTGATAATGGTGTGGGAATGGCAAAAGAGGATATTCAAAAATTATTTAGAATAGATAGTAACTACTCTACAAAAGGAACAGCCAAAGAGACTGGCACAGGCTTAGGACTAATTCTATGTAAAGAATTAGTTGTAAAACAAGGAGGAAAAATAAATGTGAGCAGTGAAAAAGATGTGGGTTCTACTTTCTTTTTTACATTACCTTCTGCTTAATAAAATTTATATTTTATTTAAATAAACAGGCGGCATTCATCATGAAAATTTATATTTCAACCTTAATATTTTTAAGTATGCTTTTAACTAGTAAAATATTTTCACAAGCCAATACAGTAAAAACGGTGGATCATGTTGATTTAAAAAAGTACGCAGGGCTTTGGTATGAAATTGCCCGTATCCCGAATAAATTTCAAGATCAATGTGTTAAAGGAACCACGGCAAAATATACTTTAGATGATGATGGGGAGATAAAAGTTATTAACTCATGCATTGATGAAGATGGGGAAGTGGATGATGCTGAAGGAGTTGCAAAAGTTGTAGATAAAAAATCAAATGCAAAATTAGAAGTTAGTTTCGTAAGCTTTCTTGGAATAAGGCCATTTTGGGGAGACTACTGGATAATTGGTCTTGATGAAAATTATAAGTGGGCGGTTGTCGGAACACCAAATAGAAAGTATGGATGGATCTTAAGCCGTACAAAAAAACTTGATGATAATACGATACAAATAATAAATGAAATTCTAAAAAATAACGGTTACAATCCTGAAGATTTTCTAGAAAGTAAACAAGATTAAATCCGGCAGCCAAAAAAATCATCATTCACATCAAATTATTACTGCAAAAGCTTGAAACGCATGGATAAGTTTTGCATCAAATTTTGGGTAAAAAAGAGATAAAAATGGATTATGAAATAAAAGACTTTCAAACTGATGTAATTGAAAAAAGTTTTGAGAAACCGGTACTTGTTGATTTCTGGGCGGAGTGGTGCGGTCCATGTAGAATGATTAGTCCTGTGTTAGAAAAATTAGCTGAAGAAAATAAAGAAAGCTGGCAGCTTGCAAAAGTTGATACGGATAAAAATTCTGAGATAGCTTCTGAATATGGCGTACGCGGGATACCTAATGTAAAACTTTTTAGAAACGGTGAAGTGATAAATGAATTCACCGGAGCTTTGCCTGAACCTCAAATAAAGGATTGGCTGAAGAAATCGATCCCTAGTAAGTTTGCAGATCAAATTGAAAAAGCAAAATTACTATTGAAGAACGGCAGTATTGAAGATGCAAAAATTATACTTGAAGAAGTTTATCGGGGTGATGTTAATAATAATGACGTTAAAATATTATTAGCAAAGATTTTGCTTTTTGATGATGTTAAAGAAGCATTAAAGCTAATTCAAAATTCGGACGGCAGCATTGAAAATCACGAGTTGGTTGAATCAATTAATACAATTGCTGATTTATTGAATCGTGACGAAAATACATTTGCTGATTCAGAAGTTAAGAACAAATATTTATCTGCTGTTCGAGAATTAAAAAATCAAAATTTTGATTCTGCGCTTGAAAAATTTATTGATATAATTCGAGAAGATAGAAACTATGATAACGATGGTGCTAGAAAAGCATGTATTGCAATATTTAAATATTTAGGAGAAGATCACAAAATAACATTAAAGCACAGAAGGGATTTCGGAAGCGCTCTTTATGTTTAAATAAAAGAATGCTTTTCTCAAATCAATTTAACTACTGTATAAATTCAAATTGCGAAGTCTTGCTATTCCATTCTATCATGTGAATATCCCAATCATGGTAAGCAGTTCTTCTTTCCAGCTTTTGAGCTATGATTACTTTCTCTCCGTTTGTACGAACATTTATCATTCCGTAATTAGTTATGGTTCTAATTTTTTTATCTTTTGCATTTGATTTATTAAGTTCAATAAATTCCTTGCTTG
This sequence comes from uncultured Bacteroidota bacterium, assembly GCA_963777515.1. Taxonomy (GTDB): domain Bacteria; phylum Bacteroidota; class Ignavibacteria; order Ignavibacteriales; family Ignavibacteriaceae; genus CAVSWT01. The sequence goes on along the minus strand of CAVZQU010000008.1, from coordinate 24,895 downwards.
AACGGGCTAATTCTGTACTGAAAATTAGAGACCTTTCTCCGCGACTGTATTTTCCAATTGTTCCAAGTGTATCAGGACGCGGATGGCAATATGGCTCTTCATCACCACTTGAGATAACAGTTGCAATTGGATTTACAGCTTTTAGAAATTCAGTTGTAAAATCACTGCTGCCGTGATGACAAGATTTTGTAATATCAGCACCAACATGTTTATTTGATTTTTCTATCGCTTTTAAAATCTGCTTCTCTAACGCTTGCCTATCTTTCTTGCTAAGATTTGTATCACTCAATTTATTTTTAATTTCTGCAACATTCATTTTAGAATAACTGCTCAGTAAATAATTTTCCGCAGGAGAATTTAAATCTCCGCCAAGTAATATTTTTAATTTGCCGATTGATATTCTAAGTACAACTGAATTCCCATTTTTTGTTTTACCTTTATTTTTAAGAAAAGTTGGAAGAGCAAACTTACCATTTATCTTTTGAGTGTACGGTGCCATGACTTCAATTTTCATATTTCCTTTATTGTAAATGGGTGAATGCCCATAGTGAAGATATTTTTTAGGCGCAGTTGTTTTATTTAATGTGTTAATATAATTACCTGTTTTAGGAATACTCTTTACTAACTTTTTAAACTGTCCATTTGTCCTAATAAGATTGGTAATGTAGTTCCCGTCAGGGGTAACCTTTCCAAGTGAATCGAGCTTTGAGCCTGAAGTTTCAACCAGTCCATTATGATAAACTGTTTTGAAAGTAAATTGATTTTTAAATCCTTTGTTTTTTACAAATAATTTACCAAAACCGCGGTAATGGTCAGCATCCGAATGTGTTATAATAGCTGTAAAAGGAGGTGGAGGAGTGTTTGAATATTTTAGATTAAATCGCCAATCTAAAAAACGCGACATATTATCCGAACCGCCGGCGTCAATAATAAAATGTTTGTCATCGGGAGTTACAATATGACAGCCGTCACCCTGTCCAACATCAACAAAATTTACTTCAAGAACTCTTTCCGCTTGAATATCTGTTGCAAGAATATAACCGTTAGAGCTTCTTGCTCTAACTTTTATATAAGTTTTACCTTTCTCTGTTATTCCCACAAAATTATTATTAACAATTTCCGGCTTAATATAATCGCCGTAAATCAATTGCTTAAGAAATTTAATTTTTTTTGTTTTTGATTTGTTATCAGTTTTATAGCTGTAAAGATTAACCGAAGGATAAACAGCAAACCCCATTCCCTGCTTTATAATTTGTGAAGACATGATTGAATATCCTATAATGTAAATAAATTTGTAACAAGAAAAGCTAAATAGAATAACGGAGATGAATTAATATAACTTAGAAAAAGTTTTAATTAACTACAAAATGTATTTTTCTTTTGCATGTCATAATTATTTTTAAGTATCTTCTATTCAGACTTTCAAACCAGTTTATCAAATCAAAAACAAGGAGTTAAAAATGGTATCAATCATTTCTCTTTGGCTTCCAATTATTCTTTCTGCCGTTGTTGTTTTTATAATAAGCTCTTTTATCCACATGGCTTTGCCTTATCATAAATCCGATTTCAAAAAAATTCCATTAGAAGATCAGGTGATGAATGATTTGAAAAAATCAAATGTGCCGGCAGGGGAATACATGTTTCCTTACTGTACCGATTCCAAAGAAAGAAATTCGCAAGAGTTTAAAGATAAAATGAAAAATGGTCCAGTTGGACTTTTACACGTTTTCCCTTCAGGTGATTTTGGTATGGGCTCCAGTCTTGCGATGTGGTTCGTATATTGTTTAATAATAGGAATTTTTGCCGCATACATTACAGGACATGCGCTCCCTCTTTCATCCAATTATTTATCAGTATTTAGGTTTACAGGGGCAATAGCATTTACAGGGTACAGTCTAGCTTTAATGCAAAATAGTATTTGGTATAAAAGAAGCTGGGTCACAACACTTAAGTTTATGTTCGACGGCTTAATTTATTCTTTGTTTACCGGGGGGATATTTGGCTGGTTATGGCCTGCCATATAAAAATTATTATTTAAAAAAATATTTTGGATAATGAATTATGAAAAAACTTCTGTTTACAATTTTGTTAGTACTATTGTCGACTGTAATAATTTATAGTCAGTTGAATTCTTCCAATTCAAATGTATATAAGATTGAATCCGGGTTTGTGGATGCAAATGGTGTTATGATTTATTATGAAGAATTCGGTAAAGGAAAGCCATTAATGATTGTACATGGCGGACCGGGGGCAACACATGATTATTTTCTTCCATATTTATTGCCGCTTGCCCGGCACAACAAATTAATATTTATTGACGAGCGGGGTTCAGGAAAATCAGAAAAGCTCGATGATGTAAAAAAATATACTGTTGAAAATATGGTGGAAGATGTTGAAGCGGTAAGACAAGCACTTGGGCTTGGGAAAATTTCATTACTCGGACATTCATACGGGGGAGTTCTTGCACAAGCCTACGCATTAAAGTATCAGAATAATTTAACGCACTTAATTTTGTGCAGCACTTTCCCTAGTACAAAACAGATGAATGAAGTTTTTGTTAAAATAAAAAAAGATATGGCTCCCGAATTAAGAGATCGAATTAATAAGATGGAAAAGGAAGGTTTGTATGGGCACGGTTTACCTTACGAACAAAATCGCTATACAAATGAATATATGATTGCTGCCTGGGGTGAAGGATATTTCCCTTATATATATCAACGAAATCCCGATCCTACGTATGATCCAACCAGCGATGGCCTTGCATGGAATCTTTACCGTGAAATGTGGGGTTCCCACGGCGAATATATTATTGATGGAAATCTTAAATCGGTTGAATACGTGGACAAGCTGCATACTATTAAAGTGCCCACATTAATTAATTGCGGTGACCATGACGAATGTGCTCCCTGGCTTTCCGAAGAAATGCATAATAAAATTCCGGGATCAAAACTGGTTATTTTTCCACAAAGCGGTCATATGACTTTTGTCGATCAGCCTGATCTTTTTATTAAAACGATTGAAGATTTTTTGAAATGATATTATTAAGAAGTTATCCAGAAAAGCAAGGCGCTCATATAGAGCGCCTTTTATTTTTACTTTATAAATTCATTCAGAACCAATTTATCGGATATCGTTAGGGAGCCATCCCTGGACTTCAATGCATAATCAATATTATCTGTTTTTTTATTTAAATATTTTTTCATTTTCTTTAACATACCGTTAGAGAAAAATTTATTAGTTGCAAATAAAGCTGTCTTAATTCCATTCAGAGTAGGAAGTTTTTTTACAAAATTTTCCCAATCATTATCAGGGCGCTTAACTGAAAATACCGATTCATTTTTCCATCCGCTTAACAATAGATAGTCTGCTCCATTTAGATAATTTGGCTCAAAGTTGCTAATTGGGACAATCTCTGCAGCGAGTCCTCTGTTCAATAGAAACTCGGTAATTGCTTCGCCAAATTTTTGAGTAGTGCTGTTTTTGTTCTGGACGATAATTAAAGCCTTTTTCATATTATACCTCCATATAATCTGTTTTAAGTTCATGCGAAACATAATGAAGGCAATTATACATCTCAATCAATATATTATGAGTGGATGTTTTTAATGATATGACTTTACTTTTATTTGATTATCGAATCATTTGTTAACATTATTTCATACAACAAATAAAGCAATTAAAAAAATTGGTAATGTTATTTAACCATTAATCTGTTTTATAACTCTATGCGATGATTCAAGAGCACCCTGCATCCATCCATGGAAAATTGAAGTATGTTCGCCGGCAAAATAAATATTTCCTTTCGGGTTTGTAATTTCTTTATAATACTTCATAATTTGTCCTACAGTGTAGTAAGCAGTAGCACTTCGGACATACTTGTCATTACTCCAGCATTTTACTCTGCCGCCTTCATAATATTTTTTTAATCCAGGAAAATTTCCTCAACATGGTTCAAAGTTAAATTTATTTGTTCTTCTTCATTTAGGTTATCAAAATTATTCGTATCAGTAAATTTGTGATAGACTTCAACTATACCGCGGGGACCATCTTGTTCAAATGTGGGGTGCCATATTTCCGTAGGGTAATTAGTTATTGCAAAACCGTTTAGATTATTATCCAGCCAATATCTTTTGTTTACCTGCAGAAATACTCTTGCCAAAGCTCCGTATGTAATTTTATTTATTGCTTCCTGCATAATAGGGCTTAATGCCGGTTCAACTTTTATATCACGCATAACCGGGAAAGGGATAGTACATATTATTTTATCCGCTTTTAGTGATTCAACATTTCCGCCTCTTTTGAAGAATACAGCGCATTCATTATTTGTTTGAGAAATTTTAAAGACTTCCGCTCCATAAATAATTTCGTTTTTTAATTTATCAGCAAATCCTCTGGGAATAAGATCGTTACCCCCCTTTACTTTTGAACGAATTTTTTCTTTTGAGAAATAATAAATATCAGCAGCAGTATCAAGCAAAGAAGGCTGTTTTCCACCGTTCCAGCCTAAATCAAGAATTGTTTCTATGTCTTCTGAATAACCGTTTTGAATAATATAATCAGCTAAAGTTATATCATCATATTTTTTTATTGATGAATCAGGCCATCCTGGTGCAAGCGGATCTCCTGTTTCTTTAATTAATTTACCAAGTACTTTACTTCCCAAATTCACTTATGGTCATATCCGCTTCATCTTTTTTTAGATTTAAAGGATAATCACCAAACTTCATTTCTTCGCCAGGTTTATGATATATTTTTTTCTTATTCACATAATCTATATAGCTTAAGTCTTTTTGTTCATCCGGGTAAAAAGGAACCAGATCAAGATTAAATTCATGTACATATTTTAATGTCCAATCGTGGTTGTCGGGAATTCTTGCGGCACCTGCATCTGCATAGAGGCCATCAGAAAAATTTCTAAACGTTACTACTCTTCCTCCAGCCCTTAACTGTGCTTCAAGTATTTTTATATCATAACCGAGTTTTCTTAATTCATAACCAGCACACATTCCTGCAAGACCTGCACCCAAGATTAATATTTTTTCACCTTTCCCTTTTTTTAGGTGCTTAACTTCTGATGCTTTAAGGTATGGAATATTAAACAGCGGGGATGCTAAAATTGCTGCGGTTGATAAAGCACTTGTTTTAATGAAATCTTTCCGATTAATTTTTTTCATTATAAACCCTCACTTTGTTTTATAGGTAGAATGTATACTAAATCAATCTTTGATAACTGCTATGCATTCGATTTCAACTCTTGCATTTAATGCGAGGCCTGAAGCCGCAAATGAAGTTCTTGCCGGATAATTTTTAAAGAAAGTTTTATAAACATTATTCATTGTCTGCCATTCTTTTATATCCGCTAAAATCACGGTACATTTAACAACATTATCAATTGATGAACCAAGCTTCTCTAAAAGATTTTTAATATTGGATAATACCTTTTTTGTTTCTGCCTCTATTCCACCTTCTACCAATTGTCCAATTTCAGCATCATAACCGATTTGTCCTGAAAGATATAAAGTATTGCCAACCCGTACTGCATCGGAAAAAGGAAGATTGGAATCGGGATGAAGATTTATATATTCGGGTTTGGAGGATGATGAATTATTTTGAGCAGTTGAAATCGAAACCAGGAAAATCACAAAAGAGATAACATAGAACGTTCTCATAGAGCCTCCTCGAGATTTCTAAATTAATATAGGATAGAATTAATTTTCAGGCTTTTTTATTACTTCAAAATTAAAAACATCAGGTCTTGAATAGTGTCCGGCAGCATCAAACATTCTTTTAACAGAAATTATTTCCTCTAGGTCAATATCGGCATAAAGTATTCCTTCTTTTGCTTCTAAAGGGCCTGCTATAATTTTTCCATTCGGACCAACAATACAGCTATTACCCGAGTTTATCCATTTGCGATCAGCGGGGTAAAGATTTTTGAAGGAGTATTCATCCGGAATATCTTCCTTTTTAAGCGCCATGCATGCGCTGATAATAAACATTCCGCCTTCCCTAGCTATATGCTGTAAACTTATCAACCAATTTGGGCTTTTATCCCATGTGGGAGTTACAAGAATTTGTGTCCCATTTTCATATAAGGCATATCTAGCTAAGGGCATAAAATTTTCCCAACAAATTAATCCACCTATCTTTCCAATTGATGTGTGGTAAGTTTTAAGTGTGCTTCCATCACCACGGCTCCAAATAAGACGTTCCCCGCCTGTAGGGATAAGTTTTCTATGTTTTCCAATAATTTTTCCCTGATCATTAATAAAGAGCAGACTGTTGAATAAGCTGCTGTTGCTTGATTCCGTATTACGTTCATTCATACCCATTACAACATTAATCTTATTTTCTTTTGCTGCCTTGCATAATAAATCTGTACTGTTATCAGGAATAGAAATGGAGTTTTCTACAAGTTCAGTATAGAGGCTATTTAGATCTGTACTTTTGCTGTTTGGAATCAACCATATCCAATCAGGATAGCCTGGGATAAATGCTTCAGGGAATACGACTAATTTTGCTCCATTTTCTGCAGCTTCTTTAATAATTGCACAAGCTTTTTCCACTGTTTTTTGTTTATTTAAATAAACAGGTGTTATTTGAGCTGCTGCAACTTTAATTAGTTTTTCCATTTTATTTTTACTTTGTTGTGTTGAGATCTTCTGTTGACTGAAAGAAATTGTTGTGCAAACAACAAACGATAATAATATATTACCTACAATATATTTCATTGAATATTTCGTTTATTAAAATATCTTTTACTGCGAAATTTATTTGCTAAAAACCGGTATAGAATAAAACAGTCAATTATTTTTTATAAGTACTATCTATAAACTGTTCTATATCTGAATTCATCTTCTTTAAATCCGGAACGTGTAAATACATCATATGTCCTGAATCATAATATTTTATTGAAATATGTGACTGAAATTTTTTTTCGATGTTAAGATGGGAAACCATATATTCTGTTGCGAGTAATGGTGTTGCAAGATCATATTTACCTTGAAGAACTATAACTTTTAAATCGGGATTATAAATCATTGCGTGTGCAAGGTCTATTCCAGTATTAACCATCCATTGTTCTTGCCCGGTAGCATTTATTTTATGCTTCCAATTCCAGTGTGAAGAAACATTTCTGCTCAATATTTGATATTCTCTACTTAATTTGAAATTCAAATCATTGTAAATGTAATCATGAAAAGCAGTAGTAAAAGCAGATGCTATAGCCGGATATTGTGGGTCATATTCAGCCATTTCAGAAAGGGGGTCAGATGATGCGCCAAGAAACCTTGCATCTATTCTCCCCACAACCAGGTTATGTTCACGCATTAATTCCTGAGCGTATTTTCCTTCTTCAATACGGAGGTTTGATTTTTTAATATAGTCGGTTGAAAGTCCTGTAAACTCGTGCAGTTTTTCAGCGATGGTATTTCTTTCGGAATCAGAAAGAGCATTCCCTTTCATAAGTGCATTATTGTATTCCCCGAGTGAAAATTGTCTTACCTTTTGCAATAGCGGCTCAAGTTCATTTGGTTGATTAGGTAATACATGATGGTACCAAGAAACAGCAGTATAACTTGGTATAAAAAGCGGGTAAGTTCTCTCATTGCCTGCATTATCAAATATTGACTCTAAATCAAGAGCAAGGGATATAAGCACCACTCCATTAAATGACATATTTTCATTTGTTTGAAGATAATCAACAATTCCTGCAGAGCGCGTTGTTCCATAACTTTCACCGATAAGATACTTAGGTGAATTCCATCTGTTATTTTCATTTACATATTGTTTGATAAATTTGCTCATTGAGCTAATATCTTCGTCAACACTCCAGAAATCTTTATCTTTCATTTTACCCATGGCTTTACTAAAACCAGTACCAACCGGATCAATCATTACAAGATCTGTTTTGTCAATTATACTGAATTCATTGTCAACGGTTTTGTAGGGCGGGGGAGGAGTATATCCGGCGTCTATTGTTTTAACACGTTTTGGTCCCAAGGCTCCCATGTGAAGCCAGATAGAAGCAGACCCGGGCCCACCATTATATGCAAATGCAATAGGCCTGGTTGAAGGATATTTTTCATCATCAAGTGTATAGGCAAAATAATACATACTGGCTATTGCGCTGTCAGCATCATCTTTGATAATGAGATTGCCTGCTGTTGCAGTATATTTTACAGTTTTTCCATTTATAATTATGCTATGATGAGTTACTGATTTTTCTTGTTTGGTTATCTTACCTTTTTCGGCAGTATCTTTTGCAGTTGCTTCAGTTTTCTCCTGGGATAAGATAGGCTGAATGGAAAGAAGGGCAATGCATAATAAAATTAAGATGGACTTTTTCATCTTTCCCTTTCAAGGATAGTTAATTTAAATGAATGAGGATTTATTAAATTCAAAATTATTATAGAATCTGTGAAATATTTTTGTTGATAGAATAGAAAAGCTATAAAAACAAGCTTGCGGCTAGTTTTGAATTGAAGTTGTATATTTTTTAATTAAGAAGCAATAGTCAACCCCAAATTATAAAGTTTAATTATGCTTTTTTACAACCAGTAACTTATTTTTAAAATAAAAATATTATCCGGCTTAACATTAAATAAATGATTTACCGAAGTACCGAATCTGAAATCACCAATCGATTCAACATTTTCTCTGGTTTGAGTCCATACAAGATAAAGAGTTGAACCGGCCAAATATTCCCAGCGTAATACGGCATTACCGCGAAGAGAAACGTAATTAAAATCCGGGTTGCTGATAGTCTGCGAAGGTGCTGGCCCTTCTGCATCCGGATCAAGATTATAAGAACTTATTTCTCCATTTCCATTTTTCTCTCTTGATAAACTTGAACCATTTTCGCCATAGACAACAAAATCATAACTTCTAGGTCTCGCAAGATATTTAAAATCAGTGTACTTTCCGGAAGCTATAAAAGGCTGTACATAAACTTGAAAGCTAAGAGTAGGGCTCATTATCCAATCCGCTCTAATATTAGTTGATATTGTGGTTTGATTAAGGTGAGCAAATACATATCTGCTTTTAAAAGTTTCACTTGCCAAAGGGTCATCAAGATTAGCAATCCATTGAGCATTATAAACATCTTTTGATAATTCAGGGCCAACTGATAATGTGAGAGTTGGAAGAACTTTAAATTCAAAATTAGTTTGAAGCGATTTTGAGTTTTGATCATCTCCAAAACTTGTTGCTCCGTTAAGAGTCAGAACCCACCACTTACGGTTGTCTGTATATAAATTAAAATTAATTGAATTGCTTGGTGGTTCAAGTGTAAGGGGGCCACCGCGGGTTCTTCTTGAATTTAAAGTTGTGGGTGTGTAAATATAAGAGATATCGCCGCCGTAATAATCATGCAAGGTGATATAACCGTTTGTCCAATATCCCTGTAATATTTTATTTCCGCCGTAATCAAAACTTAAAAATGTTGCTGCACCTAATCCGCAGTTCAAATAAAAATCTGTTGGATCATTCCACCTATAGCTGGTAAAAAAATGTGCATTGATATAATCACTGTAAGAACCGAAGCCAAGGTCATTCACTTCAAATTTTGGACTTATAAATCCAACCGCAGTATTGAACACCCATCTTCCGCGGTTTTTATTTAATATAAGTCGGCCGCTAAAACCTGTGAGTGAAGCTGCTGAGCTGTCTACGGAAATGTATGATACATCAGGCCTTTGGAAATAATGAGTTGGACTTTCTTGTAATGCTGTTATTCTTTCTTTTGAACCTGATACTCTAGAAACTGCTCCCCAGCCGGTAAGTACATAAGTATTATCCTTATCTAAAAATGTCCAGCCGTCAGCCGCTGCAACTAACGCACTTTTATTAATTGAATTATCTAAATTTGTATCGTTATAAAAGCGGTTTGTAAATGTTGAAAGTATACCTATTCCTTGATTGCCAGAATTAAAATCTCTTTGAGCCCTTAATATTCCGTAATATGTTAAAGGCTCTATTTCAAAACTAGAGCGGTTACCATTTAAAGAAATATCAGCAAACTCTCGTTTTGTAACGGCGTGAATTGTCCCTATTTTCCATGAATCGTAAATCTCACCTGAAATTTTAGCTGCACCCAGGATATGTGTTCCATTTGGTTTGTTTACATAATCATAATCGGGTAAACTGCCTTGCGGAGTTCTTCCGATTCTTCTGCTGTAGAAAATATTTGTGGTAGGCCAATTGAAATTGACATTATTATTTGTGCCGCCGCGGCCGAATCTGTAAATACTAACTCCTTCTGTAAAGAATGGGCGTTTCTCTTCGAACACAGACTCAACATCCGTGAGATTTACTACTGCTGGATCAAGTTCAACCTGTCCAAAGTCAGGATTAATTGTACCATTTAAAGTTAAACTGCTTCCAAGTCCGGCTCTTACATCCAGTCCAACACCTGGAGTATATTCATGCCCGGAATTAAACGGATTATTTTGATCGGTTCCAATGTACTCCGCTTTACCAACTACATATGGAAGTAATTCAACTCTAGCGGGAGGAGTGATTCCATCCAAGCCGACAAGATCCGGAAACCTTGAAGTAAATCCGCTTTCGTTTCTTGGTGTATAAACCAGCATATCGGTTTCAAATTTTCTGCTTATAAATCTTTCGACATTTATTCCCCATACCTGTGAATCTTTTTCATTAAAGCGAAGCTGCGAATATGGAATTTTCATTTCAACCGACCAGCCTTTTTTATCGATGTTCGGAACTCCTTCCCATACAGCATCCCAGGTTAAATCATTCGGCTGCTTTACATCATTTTCAATTAATCCATCGGCAAGCGTTCCAGCCGCTGATACATAGAAAAAATATCCGCTACGTTTGTCTCTATATGAATCTAAATATAATACGCATCCATCCGAGGGATCGCCCCAGATAAAATCCCTTCTTACCAAACGTGCCATAATTGAATCAGGATTGTTGTCATAAAATCTAGCTGCGAAATAGATTGCTTCATCATCATAAGCTACCCAAAATTCAGAATTCTGTGAAGGCCTAATTCCCTGGTTAGGGTCTTGTTGAATCAATGTATTAAAACCTGGGCGCTGCCAAATTTTTTCTGTAAGCTTGCCGTCGATAATAATTTTGTCATTTAATCTTTCGGCTGTGATTTTAGCTTTTGAATTGTCTTTAATAGTCGGATAACTTCCAAATGATGCTGTAAGTGGTAAGATAAGGCACAGGAGAAATTTTTTCATAAATCCATTCTCCAAAATTTTTAGACATCAATATAAAACGTGATTATAGGGCCTTAGGTTGATAATTAAACCACCGGCTATTTGGAGTGATGAATGGATTAAATAAAATTTGGCGGGTAGAGTTATGTACTGAATTTATACTCTTTAAATAAAGAATAAAATTAATTGATTACAATAAAGAAGCATAAATCTTTTACGATTTCATAAAAACGGATTAAGAAGGAACAAATAGTTTTTAAATCAAAACTCCATTCGACTAGCCGTTACATCAGCCTGATCATTAGAAGACATTTGCTTTCCGGTTATGTCAAATGCATCAAATTTAATTTTAGATTTATATGTTTTGCCATCCGGTGATAGTGTGATTTTTTCTGTAAATCTTCCGTAACCTGCCGGACTAAAGCCTCCGATTTTTTTTAATGATTCAAATGAGGCAGGGACATTGGTAATGTAAAATTCATACTTTGCTTCAAATTGTTTATCACCGGTTTTTCTCCATATGCCGTATGCCGGCGGTACCGGCGGCATACCGTCATAATTGGATGATTCAGTCATTGTTCCGCCTGAATTAAATGACATCATAAACTCTAGATTTTTTACACCGGCAAATGCACCGGTTTTGAATTGAACTTTTGCTTTCCAGGTTCCGATAAGGTCATCAGCTTGAGAGGTACTCTGTCCTCTAGAAGAAAAGGCCGCAAAAGTAAATACTGTAATTGAAATTATAAAAAGAACTATAAATTGTTTTTTCATGGAATTTAACCTTTATTTTATTTTTATCATTAATTATCAATGAAACTAAAATTGAAATTTTGAAATTATACTCCCGTGACCTTAACTTTCAATAATCCTTATCCGTATTTTTCATTTTTATAACAAGAAAAGTAATATCATCTGCCTGGGGATATCCATTAAGCCATTTGTCTGCTTCCTTTAAAAAATCTTTTATAATGTCGCCGGAATTATTTCGGGCAGCTTCCAGGAAGATATTTCTTGCTTCATCAATATCAAGCATTTCATTATTGGCATTAAATAGTTCAGTAAAACCATCTGTTAAAAGAAGGATTATATCACCAGGGTTAACTTTAAATATTTTCTGTTGGTATTGATAATCATAAAATGCACCTAACGGCATTCCCTTTAAAACTACATCTTCTATTGAATCAGTACTTTTCCGGTAAATAAAGAACGGCGGCATACCGGCTGCTGAAGCTGTAATCCTGTAGTTCTGAATTTTCAGAACAGTCATCCCCATGTAAAGATTCCCCAGATTCATTTTCTTTATTGTTCTTGTACAGTAATTAAAAAAATCCGGTATAAAAAAAGTATGAGCCATTGTGTCAAACAAGCTTTTAATAAGAGTCACCATTATTCCTGCTTTAATTCCATGGCCTGTGGCGTCACCAATAGTTAGTGTAATTGTGCCGTCGTCGGATAAATGATAATCATAATAATCGCCGCCAACTTCTGCTGCTGTTCTCATCCTGGCAGAAATTTCAAGATGCTGCATTTGAGGAAAACTTTTTGGCAATATCGAAAGCTGAAGCTTACGTGCATCTTCAAGCTCAAGTGATTTCCTTTTATTTTCCGCATCAAGAAATTTATTTTTAATTTCCTGTTCCTGGTTCAATTTTTCCTGCTGGATCAACTTCAGGTTCGATTTTGCAAAACTTTTTGATAGAAAAACGGACATGCAGATAAATAAACCTATAGTTCCGAACGGATAACCATTATTAAAATTTCCAATCATGGAAATGAAATTCATATCCAGCAGCCAATCATAAGATGAAAATAGAAACAGGATTGCAAACCCCGCAGCTATAATCCACACTCCTTCGGTTTTTTGTTTTGAAGCTTTTAAAATAATCCTGGTACTTTCAATCAGCATAAGGATAATGCCTATTTGAAGATAGATAAAATTGTCAACCGGTTTTATAAATGCAGCCACAGCAGCAAAGCAAAAGTATGCAAGCAACACCCAGAAAAGCAGTGTGATTTTTTGCTTTAATATTGAATACAAAGAAAGAAGAACTAAAACCTGTGTTAACGACATTAAGATTCTATGCACTTTTAAACTAAGAACCAGTCCGGTAATGTTTACTGCAAGGTTTGAATTATAATCCATAAAAATTGAAGCCGCATAAACAAAAAGGAAAATAGAGTATATAAGATTTTCCTTAAACCGCCTGTTATATAAGAATAATATTAAATGAAGTAGTCCGAATGCCAAGGTAATTGCGGTGAAGAACATTTGTTCATTAGAATATCTTCTTAGTTCTTTCAATTCAGAATGCACTACTTTTTCTATATTTCCAAAACCAATCATAAAACCCTGACTGAACCCGGCATTAACATAATAACGTGCATCATTATTTGTATACTTAACTGCTAAGATATGATCCCGTTTTTGATTGAAGGTGATTACTTTGGAATGCTTCCAGACAGAATTATCCGTAATATATTTTCCATCCAGATAAACTTCTTGCATTCCAGCCGACCAGATGCGAAGGAAAACAGATTTATTAAATAAAGAGGAGTCGATTGTAAAATGAAACCTGAACCAGCCTGTTCCATTCCAATCGGCGGGGAAACGCTGGTTTTGAATTGTATTTACTTTTATCCAATCGCTGTCGTTAAAACCGGGAGAGTTCCAGTTATAAATATCTGCCGGACTGTATTTCCATCCCGAAGTAAAATAATAAATAGTTGTATTTTGTATTTCATTCCAGGATAGATTAAACGGCTTTTCTTTTTCTGCAGATAATTGATTAAAAGAAAAAATTATTGAAAGAAATAATAATAATATCCCGTTCATTTGATTGGAAAGTTATTTTGAATTTTATGAAAGATAAAGAAACAATTTTATTTCTTCAATTTCTATTATTAATATTATGTTTTGATCCACTGCTGTCCAAGATAAATTCACATAAGAATAATGTCATCCCTTCGGGATTTTGGCTTTGCTCTTTTATCGTTTTTATAATAATATCACACCTTTGGTGTTTGATATAAAAGCCCAAAGGGCTGATATTATTATAATTAAATTGCAAACCAGAATAATCTTAAATCCCGAAGGGATGACATTAAAATATATTACTAAAGTTAATTTGTTTTAGCTAATTACTATTTATTTGGGACAGATATGTTTTGATCAAGAGGATACTATACTGCCTGCTGTAAGGGGACTATGCGTACATTGGAGAAGATAAAAATGCGTTTGAAAAGATAAAGCATAAAATGATTTTTACTTTAATATTTATTCGATAGAACTATCAATGTAAGGATAAAAGTAAAAATGGAAGTCTCCTCCCTTGGAGGAGATTTAGAGGTGGGTCGCAATTAAAATTTTTATTAAATGTTTTGTTATAAAATAATAAATGCGTAACATGCTGTATCTCTTTTCCCGCTAAACAATTATACATCAATAAATTTCAAGGAGGGTACTATGAAAAACTCTTACCTGTGGCTTGTATTGCTTGCAGTTTTATTCCTTGTGCCGTGCACACAACTTTCTGCACAGTCGGATAGTCCTTATGACCAAGGAACCGTATGGACTCTTACCTTCGTAAGAACCGGGCCTAACAAAACAGATGACTACTTAAAAGACCTGGCAAAAACCTGGGTTGCTTCAATGGAAGAAGCAAAGGCCGAGGGTTTAGTTGTAGACTATAAAATTTTACAGGGCAATGCCGCCAATGAAGATGATTATGATCTTATCTTAATGATAGAAAACAAATCATTAGCAGATTTTGATCCCAACAAAGACAGGCAAGCAAAATGGGATGCAATAGAAAAGAAATTGAAAGATGCAATGGGAGATAAATTTGATAAAGTAGTTAAAAACTACGATACTATTAGAGAAATAAAAGGCACTAAATTAATGAGAGAACTGCATCTAAAGAAGTAATTTTTTTTAACTGCGGGGACAGATGAACATCAGTTTGTCTGTTCCCGCTGATTTAATTTATAAGCCCCATTTTCATTAAACCTATTTAACAATTTAAAGACTCACCCTGCCTGGCGGAAGGCAAGCTCTTCCATTCCCCTCTCAGAAGTGGACAATACGATTTTGGGAATAGTTAATATTACAAATGTAAAGTGAAAAATATGAATAAAGCCTCCTCCCTGGAGGAGATTAAGAGGTGGGTTTGTTTTCATATCTTATGTGAAAAATATAGACGGGATGGTTAAAATTTTTAATTTAGCTTATGAGATTCTGATTTGCGTAAGTTTCTTTGCTACTATTTAACGTATTTTGTGTAGGAAATTATATCGTCTATTTTGGATGTAGGTTTTGTTAAGAAGGATTTCAATTTATTTATTATTATAATTTGATTAACGAATTTATAAAGTATTTGATTTTATGAATAGTAAAGAAGAGCTGCTTGTAGGGATAGTTAACAATGTTTCAGATTTTGAAATAATCCAAACCCAAAACTGGTATCGCATTCCTGTAGACAAAGCTGAACGATTAAAAAGTAGATGGCCTCCTAAGTGGATAGCTTTCTATTATACAATGAATAGAAAAGATTATCCGCAAATGATTATCCACTATGCAAAAGTATCTGGCATAAAGGAAGTATCACGCAAGGAACTTTTCCCTCACGAAAAAGAAAACTCAAAATCGAAAAGAAATTATTATAAAATATCATTTAATAATGTTGAAACATTACCTAAACCAATTCTAAGCCGCAGATGGCGGCTGATCGTTTTTATTCAATCCACTTATAAAAAGTTTATTAACGCAGTTGAGGTTAATGATTTGTTTGACGGCAGCTCATTAGAGGATAAGCTTTGGGCTGAAATGAAAAGAAATCTTATTAGCACAGAAAGACAGGAAGTAGTAAAGATTGACGACAACTTTTACTTTCTTGATTTTGCAATTTACTGTAAGAAAGGTAAGCTTGACATAGAAACAGACGGCGACAGGTATCATCATAATCCGCAAGATGCAGCAAAAGATAATTTACGCAATAACAATTTAACTTCAGATGGCTGGAATGTGATAAGATTTGATTCTCAGCAGATAAGAGAAAGAATGGAATCTTACTGCATACCGACAATAAAAGTAAATGTTAACAAGCTCGGCGGAATTGATTTTGATAATGAAAGCATGAAAAATTTTTTTAAGTATAATCCAAAGCCTTTTATCCAAATTATTTTGGGGAGGTTGAATGACAAATAAATATAAAAAAATTTACTAGGTTTTTACCTTCATAAGTTCTAATAAAGAAACTGCAATTGGATTTCCGGAAGCTCTGCCTGATTGAAACTCAGAAAGTTTTGAAATATCCCATACTAGATTATTGAATGCTTCTTCAATATTTTTTTCAATTTTATATACTAGATAAAATTCATTTTGAGGAGAAGGATAATCTAATCTTTGTAAATTCTCTTTTGATAAAATCCTTGGGCCTCTTTCAATTATACGTCTAATGTCTCCAGTTACTAATTTCCCTTCCGAATGCAGAAGTATATATTGAGCACCAGCTGTTTCCGGTCCCATTCTCAATGACCCTCTAACTGTATCCATTCTAAAGTTGTACAGTCCTTTTCTATTTATCCATGTTAAATGTTGTTCACTTTTACAATATCCAATGAGTACAAAAGTTTCAGCCGGATGTGCAACTCTTTGTCCTTCATATATCTCAGGAATTTTTTCAAGAACTTTATTATCATCTTTATTTTTTAGTATTTCAAAAGTGTGATAAGTAAGTCTTTCGCGCTGTGATGCTCTATTAATTAAATGATTTGTAACTTCTAAAATAAATGATTTTAAATCATCCGTTCCATCATTATTTTTTGAAGGACGAATACAAAATGCCCCTAGTCCAGGAATTATTTCATGAAATCCTTTCATCGTTATTGGGACATCATTCCCAGGATAAAGTACATATGCTCCACCGGTTCTTCTTATGGCATCTTTATAAGCATGCATTTTTAAAAGATCAGCTCTTTTATATGTTCCAGTTCTCTGTTCCTCTTTTTCTTTATTTAAATCATTATCATCCTGCCCGATAATCTCCGTAAGATTTTCAATTTTATATTTTGAGTCAAAATGAATATGAACTATTAGTTCTTCTTCTTCTGCTTGAGACTGTGTAAAATCCGCAGGCCATAATGTAAGAGTGTAATCAGGTCTTAGACTCCTAGCCCAGCTTCCTTCTTTCGGGTAATCACTTTTCCCTGAAAAAGTTCTGTTATAACTAAACTCAACATTTAAATTTCTTCCTTCCTTAGAATAAATTCCTTTTAATGGAAGATAGCTGCCTGATTTAAGTTTTAATCCCAATCCGTCTGAAGTTTTTTCAATTAAATTTTTAACATCTTCAGGATTGATTGAGTAAATTTCTTTGAGTAAATCTAATAACCTGAAGAATAACCAGTATTCATAAAGAACTGCTACATCTCTTTTACCAGCACTATAAACATTATCACCGCCTTTCCAGATAAGCTTAGCGGCTAGATCAAATATCAGCCATACTCTTAAAACTTCTCTGTAACCCTCCTTTCTCTGCAGAACAGGACTGTTTAATGGAAGCGTATTCGGAAATGATATTTCCTTGAATATACTTTGTTTAAGAATGCTACCTATTTTTTCTTCAAGTATTAACGTTTCATTGTAAGTTTTAAAGTGGCTATTAGCAGCTTCAAGATTATGTCTTACCTCTGAAACAAACCTGAAAAAATTTTCCAGCACATATTTGATAAACCTGTTTTCTGGAATATCAACCGTCTCTGTTTTTTTTGTGATTCTAATTGAACGTGGTAAGGAATTAAGGTGTTTTCTTAAAGCTTTTTCTTGAGGCAGATTTATTCTATCTTTTTTAGAAACCAACTGCCTTAAATGATGTGAAGTTAATCTTTTAATTCTTCTTATATCAGACTCTTCGTCAATTAATTGCCATCCTTTTACAGGATTTGATATTACTCTGTGAACACCTTCATTAAATTCTTCAGAATCAATAATTGATTTAACAAAGGCAAACCTTTGGTATAGAGTTTCTGAATTATTAAAATAATCAGCTTCGAATGTTTGCGTTACTGGGGAACTATGAATCATTAATAGATCTGTGCAGGCTTTTGTAATATACTCAAGCATATATCTATAGTCTTCACGATATTCGGTTTTGATTGAACGGATTTCAATTTGAAATTGACAAGTTAAAGATTTTGATTCATCTAGTATGTCTAATGACAAAGTGCCTACATAATTGCCAGGTGTTAAACGTCCCGAGGAAGGATTTAATTTAGAAGGTTTTACAATCCCCGGAATTTCCTTAAAACAGAAATTATCAGATAATTTATATTCATACGAGCAGCCTTCTAACAATTGTATAGCGGCTTCACTATTTTCGGCGGCTTCTTTACTGTTTATTTGAAATAATGTTTCTTGTGTATTCGATTCTGATATTATTTTTAGATCAAAAGGCTGGTTATTTTTTGAAATAAAATTAAGCTTAATCTTATCAGACATTGCAGGTACTCTAGTTATGCTTCAGTAAAACTAGTAAAACCGTCTTGTATTACGCTTGTTCTCATTCGTAGTATTTTTTCTAGGGATAACGGATATTTAATTCTTTCTTTGTCTTTATAATTAACTTCTGTCAATTTTAAAATTTCACTTAAATCATCTTTATTTATTAAACATAATTCGGCCAGTGTTTTCAGAACAGGTTCTAACTTACTGCGTGAACCGTGTATCTTAGGGAGAAGTTTCTGTATGACTGCAGCATCAACAATATCATTAACAGTCCATTCATTCCCATTTTCTTTAGTAAGCATTTTTAATATTCCTGTGAATCGGTAAATCTCAGAAGCAGTACGGTAACCGAATTCAGCACCAATCTTTTTCAGCTCCTTGAAAAATTGAATAAGTGTTGTTTGTACTTCAGTTAAATCCTCAAATTCAGAAATTTCAGTTTGAGCCTTAAGAATAAAATCTGAAGCCATATTTTTTCCTAATCCTTTAATTGATTCTAAGTCTGGTTTAACCGGGGCATTAAGAAATTCCTGCATTTCTTCTTCATTAACTCTAAATTCTAAAACATGAGCTCGGTCTAATACTTTAGGACTAAACATATATGTTGTCTCATCTACATTTACTGTTCCAATAATGAATAGATTTGGGGGAAGCGATAATTTCGATGGTACATCATCCCAATTATCAGCACCTGAATGTAAAGCAATTTTTTCATCTGATTCCATTACACTTAGAAAATCTGCAAAATATCTTTCTACATGACTTAAATTCATTTCATCGAGAATAAGAAAGTAGGGTTTGTGAGAATTTTCTTCTTTGTTTGCTTCTATTATAAGATCTATAACTCTATTTTCAGGCTTAAGATATTTTCCTTGTTCCAAAGAATTTGGAAAACCTAAAAGAGGTTCACGATTTGTCCAATCGGCTCCTACTGGTATTATGCAATACTGATTTTCATTTTCAGTTATCCAATAAGTGAAAGCCTGAGCTAATTTAGTTTTACCTGAGCCAGAGAGGCCTGTTAGGATCTGAAACGGTTTTGTACAAAGGGTAGAAATAAATCTAAGAACAAAATATTTATCGAAAATGTATCCACAAGAAATTAATTTATCATAGAAATTATTCCAAATAAAATCTAGATTTTTCATTGTCGATGTTTCCTTATTTTCTTGTTCTCGGATTAAAGATAATATTGTATCATATTGTTCTTTAGTTGCTGAAAAGTTTGTTCCTTGTAAGCTCACATTTAAACCCTGAAGTTTCACATTTGCATCAATTTCAGATTTGGTGATTGGTTTATCTAGAATTATATCTGGTCGTATTATTACTCTATCACGGTTGTCAAAATCGTCCATGTCAAGAAAATATTTTTTTTCCTCCTCATCTGCTGGCATTGAGGCTACTGCCGAATCTACTGTTGCCAAAGCATAAACTCCCGCATATTTTCCGGTTACCCATAATATTATTTTATCACCTTTATTAATTTCTCCTTTATGTGAGTTGACTAGCCATCTCTTTAAAACACCATCTTTCAAAGCAGCAAGAACATTATAGCGCTTTTCTGGGTTTGCTTGAAAAATCCAATAATTAAGTTTTTTTTCTTTAATATTCTTATTCAGATAAATATTAAGTAAGTTTTCTAAATCTTTTAATAACTCTGATTCATTAATTATATTTTTAAGATCTGTTAACGAATAATATTTCCATAAAATGCAAGCTTTTTCATATGCTTTAGCTCGGGGGTTTTTGCCAGCTTTTAATGAATTAGAATTAAGCATTCCTTTTGTAAAAAAATCAGTTTCTCCTATCATAGAAAGATATGTTTTTCTATTTTCCATTTGCTCTGGCCCCACTCTAGCTTTACTTATGCCCCCAGTCCCTTGATTTAATGTTAAAAATACGCCACTACCGTCTGCACAAAAAAGATAAACAATATATATTCCTTCACTAACCTTATTAGTTATTTTACTATCCATTATTGCGACCCAAGGAATTGTTGCCCACTCTCCTCCCCCAATGCTTCCTTCAAATTTTAGCTCATTTTTGTTATCAGTTAGAATTGATTTTAACTTTTGGGGAATATCCAATTTAATTACTTGTTTCATTTCACCCTTCCCAGGGAAATGTAGCTTAACTTCGTCTTTATAATTTTCAAGAACAGTGATTAAAAGATTTTTTAACTCAGCCAATGTTATTCCTTAATTAAATTGATTTCCTATTTGGTCAAAGTAAATTTAAAATCGAATGGAATTCATATTAAATAATATAATTTAAATATCAAATTATTATATGAAAACAATTTATGATAACTTATTCTTGGATACCCGCTTTTCAACATACCTTTTAATTTTTCTGCAGTTTTGCTTTTTGTGTTAAGCTTCAACCATATTGCATTTCTTAATTCACAACTTCTCAATTAGAATTAGTAATTATAGGCTTAATGTTTTTGTTATTTCTGAATTTTCTGTAAGTCCCTTCGACCAGGAATGCCAAACCGAACATAACCACTAACACCCAAATATTCCCGGGCGAAGTTTTTATAGTCTGTACTATCATTAGAACAAGTGCGGTCAAACATAAAAGTATGCCAGCAAAAGAGATCCATTTAATTGATTTGGTTTTACTGCTCATTTTAAAGTTGGAAGCATTCACGGCAGCAAAGATCAGCAGGAATCCTGCACTGCCCATTGTTGATATTCCGCTTACATCGAATATGTTGGCGATTATTAAAGTCAGCACAGCAGTTATAATCAAACCTTCGATAGGCTTGTTCCAAATTTTATCTTCCAGCTTTGCTGGGAGCTCTCCCTCTTTAGCAATAACAAAACTAACTTTTGCCGCTCCGTAAAGCGTAGCGTTTATTGCCGAGCCGGTTGAAAGTACAGCCGCAATTGCAATCAATGTAAAACCAAAGCTGCCCATAAAAGGTTTGGCGGCTTCTGCAAGTGCGTAATCTTTTGCGTTAATTATTTTATCTACGGGTAAATTACCGACTGTTACCAGCGCGACAAGAATGTAAAGTATAATCACAAATATTACGGAAGAATAAAAAGCACGGGGAAGATTCTTTTTTGCATCTTTAACATTTCCGGCAGTGTTGGCTATAAGTTCAAAACCTTCGTACGCTAAAAAAATTATCATTCCGCCGGCAATTAATTCCAGCGAGCTGCTCCATGCAGCGGGTTGTATTCTTTGTGTGTCAATTGAACTAAAGCCGATGCCCACAAATGATAAAAGTATCAGCAATTTTACCGCGACGATATATTCCTCAGCTTCACCTACAAATTTTGCCCCGGTTACATTAAGCAAGGTGAACAGTATAATTGATCCGCTGATGAGAATATGTTTCCAGATTTCGTGAGCGCCGGGGAATAAGCTTGCACCGTAGCTGCCGAATGCATACGAATACAACGAAAGCATAACAATGTAGCTAAGCCATAAAAGCACATTCATTCCGCCTGTAAATAAATTTCCGCCGAAAGCTTGATTTAAAAATTCTACCGTCCCGCCCTGGCTGGGAAAGGTGATTGATAATTTTGTGTATGAATAAGAAGTTATTAATGCAACTATACCTGCTAAAAGAAAAGCGACCGGTGTTCCACCGTGAGCTAATTTTACGGCTAAACCTAAAACTGCAAAAATACCGCCGCCAACCATTCCGCCTATTCCAATGGCTGCAGCAGATAAATAACCGATTTTTTCTTCACCGTTTGAAGATTTACTCATAATTATTTTCTGGGACTTCTGAAAAATTATTTTTGTGTCATGTTGTGCAGGTCGAAACATGGCATATACTTTTGAAAAAGTCAAACCTGTCTGTCGACAGAGTGTGTTGCAGATGTCTTCGTTTGTCAGTCTGAGCTTGTCGAAGACTCTATCTGCGGAAAGAGTTCACACTTCGACAAGCTCAGTGTGACAGTTTAATAAGTTCTGCAACATGCTCGACAGACAGACTAAGTGTGACATTAATATAAATATTAAAGAATTTTTTAGAAGTCTATATAAATAAATCTGTAAATGGTAAGCACCAATAATCTTTTAAGTATCAAGCGAATAAGTTTAACATACTTTTTAATCGGCTTTAAAATAAAAAGGCAGCCTCTTCAGAACTAATAGCAGAATATTTATTTAAGCGCGGGCCTTAGCTTCATTAACTTTAATATTTCTTTCATCAATTTCCGAATTATTAAATTTTATTTTGCTTTAAAGCGATCCTGACTTGCTTTCCATCCAATCTTGTCCTATTTTCAAATCATCCCCAAAATTATTCCGTTAAAGTGCAATTAGAATTATTATCAACTTTAAGAAAGGATAAATATATGAAATCCTGTTTACTGCTATTTCTATTCATTAGTGCAGGGACAGAGCTTTTTGCCCAGGTTCAAATTACAAAAGCAGATGTTGAAAGCGTTTTTGAACCTGGCAAGTCATGGATAGATTTCAGCAAAGATAATCCAATGACAAACATGGATGTTGGTTCGGCAGGTTCATCATCGCAAAACTGGACAATTCCGAATATAGAGTGGGGCGATACATCAGTTGCAACAAATGTAACGCCGGCCAGCACTCCTTACCAAGCAGAGTTTTCCAATGCAACGCATGCGCAATATGGCACCGGTTATATTGAAGGTCATCAGGCATCGCAGTATACTTATTACCAGATAGAAGACGACGGCATTTATGAATTAGGGACAGCTCTTGAAGCTAATATTGGCGGCATTGATACTGTTATAATTCAATCAGGCGGAAGTGAATTGGTATTTCCTCTTCCATTGACTTACGGATTGGTGCTGGATAATTCCAGAGATTCAATGGATATAGGAGGAGGGGTTTATAATATAACTGTAAAATCAACATCAGTTGATGCGTTCGGAACTGTTACATTTCCATTCGGATCATTTCAGGCATTGCGTGTATCCGACATTGAGGAAACAACTGTTTACTTAAACGGAACACCAATAAATCATTCTGCTTCAAGCAGCTTTAATTGGATAGCCACGGACGGCGGTACTTTCGAAGCAGATATTGATACCGGCTCTGCAACTTCAGGTGATGTGACTTTAAATTATGCTTCAATGACACAATTTAATTATATACCTACATCTGCAAAGGAAGATTTAAGCATGCTGCCTTCAAGCTTTCAGCTTTATCAAAATTATCCCAATCCCTTTAATCCTACAACAAATATAAAGTATGCAGTTCCCCAAACAGGATTTGTAAGTTTAAAAGTATATGATGTTTTGGGAAATGAAGCTGCGAATCTGGTAAACGAGATAAAAGCACCGGGGGCTTATACTGTAAAATTTGATGCTTCACCACTCTCCAGCGGAATTTATTTTTATCGGCTTCAAACGGCGGGGAGCAATATTTCTTTAACGAAAAAATTAATATTTAATTAAATAATTTTAATTCTGTAAAACAGTAGCCTTTCGGTTGAAGGGTTACTGTTTTAATTTGTAAAAATGGTTCATCAAAAATAAAAATTTTCTATTAAGAAAATTCGATTGCTCCTCCAAGTTTTCATGAGTGCTTTAAAATAAAAAAGGCATCTTAAAAGATGCCTCTTCAGAACTAATAACAGAATATCTATTTAGGTGCGAGCTTTAGCTTCATTAACTACAATATTTCTTCCATCAATTTCCGAATTATTCAATTCTCTGATAGCTTTGGTTGCATCATCGGAATTTTCCATTTCAACAAATCCAAAACCTCTGGATCGGTTTGTGTCGCGGTCCATAATAACTTTAGCAGAAACTACAGAACCATGTTTTTCAAATGTTTGCTTTAATCCATCGTCGTTAACCGACCAGGGCAGAGAACCTACAAATAATTTAGTACTCACAAAGAACCTCTAATAATATATAAATAAGATTCCGGTCTATTTACCGGATAAGCTAAGTTACCTATAATAAGGTGAGTAACCTAATTAATAGCTTACAATATGATTTGAAAAGGGGCAATAATAGGATAAAAGGAAGGCTGCATCAATATTTATTGTTTTTTTATATTGTTTTAGAGACCGGACATGCCCCATCCCTGCTAAGGAAGCGTTAACAATTCTTACCCTTGTAATTCTTATGGAAATATATTTCTCCAAGTTATACAAAGGTTTGAAACGATTTGCTGTTCGAGGAATGAATCTACCAGAAAGATATTGAGATTTAATTTTTAATTTCATTTGAATGAAATTAATTTT
>CAVZQU010000007.1:0-877002 GCA_963777515.1 uncultured Bacteroidota bacterium | reverse complement strand
TTCGACTAAGCTTATAAAAAATTTATAGATAGATTTATTCACGGCTGTATGAATTGAATGAAAAATAAAGAGGGCATTCCTGTTCGTCCTTGTAAAATCATTTGTAATTATTCTTATAATCAGACAATAATAATAAAACAGAATGCGCATCAACTTAAGTTTATTTGATTGCACTATAGATCTTTTAAATATAGTGTCAGAATGATAATGTTAAAGTTAGCCTTGATAATAAGCCCTTCTCTTTGTAAGAGAAGGGTTGGGATGAGTTCTTTGTTTAGCGAGCATATTAAACTCTCTCTAATCTCAACCTTGAGAAGGGAGAGACTTATTATCAACGATATCTTTACATCTTCCAATTCTGTCAAACTAATATTTCATCGATATTTGCTGGTTCTAATAAATATTTATGAATATTGTTTATTGATTCTTAGGTTGAAGCCTGTAAAAAAAATCGGAATGCAATTTTAAAAGTAATATTATTCTGCTTTTGCAGTTATACGATATGTTCAAAAATAAAAAAACAAAATTTTATATTTGGTTAATAATTGTTGTAATTGGAGCTGCTTATTTATTCTTTAATGAATTTGGAGTTTTAAAATTTATTCAGCTTAAAAATAATGTTGATTCACTTCAACAAAAATCAACAAAGTAGATGAAGAGAATAAAGCACTTAAAGCGGAAATTGATTCACTTAAAAGAAAAGTTCCTGCAAATATTGAACAAGTTGCCAGAGAAAAATATGAAATGATGAGAAAAGGCGAAAAAAAAATTGAAATTAATGAAGTAGAAAAATAAACATGGCAAAATTAAACCTTCCACAAATACCATTGGCTGAAAGAGTACGTCCAAAAGATTTAACTGAATTCAAAGGACAGCTGAACTTTTAGGCGAAGGCAAACCAATTCGATTAATGATTGAGAATGATGCTTTAAGCTCATTTATTTTATGGGGACCTCCCGGAACTGGCAAAACAACAATAGCAAAAATTATTGCCAAAAAAACACAATCTGAATTTCATCAATTAAATGCTGTTTCATCCGGAGTAAAAGATATTCGTGCAATTATTGAAATTGCACTCAAAATAAATTGATGGGAAAAAAAACAATTTTATTTATTGATGAAATTCATAGATTTAATAAAGCACAGCAAGATGCACTTCTTCATTCGGTTGAATCCGGAATATTACTTTAATTGGGGCTACAACTGAAAATCCTTCCTTTGAAGTAATTCCAGCTCTTCGAAGCAGGGCAAGAGTTTATATACTTGAAGAATTATCAAAAGAAAATCTTTTAGATATTATTGATTCTGCATTAAGGAAGATGAGTTTTTATCAAAGTTTGAAATTAAAGAAATTGATACAGACTTTTTAATTTATCTTTCCGGCGGAGATGCAAGAACTTTACTAAATATTTTTGAAGCTGCTGTAACTCAAGAGTATAAATCCCAAACTATTAAAATTCAAAACAGTTTTAGAAAATGTTGTTCAGAAAAAAAATATTTTATATGATAAAGGCGGTGAAGAACATTATAATGTTATTTCTGCATTCATAAAAAGTGTCCGGGGAAGTGATCCCGATGCAGCTTTATATTGGATGGCAAGAATGCTTGAAGGCGGGGAAGATCCTTTGTTTATTGCAAGAAGATTGTTGTGCTTGCCTCTGAAGATATTGGGAATGCTTCTCCAAATGGACTTGTAATTGCGGAAGCAACTTTTGAAGCTGTTGATAAAATTGGAATGCCGGAAGCAAGAATTATTTTAGCACAATGCACAACTTATTTGGCTTCATCTCCTAAAAGTAATGCTTCTTATATGGGAATTGAAGGAGCATTTCTAGCGTTAAAAATAATCCATGTTCCGGTTCCGATTCATTTAAGAAATGCTCCAACTAATCTGATGAAAGAAATTGGATATGGGAAAGATTATAAATATGCCCATGATTTTGAAAATCATTTTTTGGATGAAATTTATTTTCCTGACGAATTAAAAGGTAAACAATTTTATTTCCCGACAGAAAACGGACAAGAAAAGAAGTTAAAAGATTGGTTAAAATTTTTTTGGAAGGGGAGGAAAAAATATTAAAAGATTGCAAGATTTAAAGATTGAAGATTCTTATCCGTTTATATCTGGCGCATCAGTGTTTATCCGTGTTCCATTTCTTTTAATACAATAGACCACGGATTTAAGGGATTGAACTGATTTTCACGGATTTAAATTTTGATTTAATTTCAAACTTTAATAATTATAACTCACCGATATAATCAGTATTATTCTTTTTTCAATCTTGTCCAAAGGATCTTTCGGATAACTTTTAAATTAGAGAAGAGCAAACATTTTTCCCGGCAATTGTTTTACAACCCCTTTAAACTCTAGCGATAACAAATGAACAAGACAATCAGAAGTTGATAAATTTGTTAATGAAGAAATTTTATCAATCTGAATTGGTTCATGATTTAGCGCAGCAATGATTTTTTCTTCAAATAAATTTAACTCAATCTGTGGCTTAGGAATATTTTTCCAAGTATTGGTTTTAATTTTAATTCAAGTGAAACTAAAATGTCCTCTGCATTAGAAACAATTGTGCTTCACCTTTTTGAATTAATGAGTTTGTTCCTTCAGATTGTCTCACTCCTAAATTTCCCGGTATGGCAAATACTTCTCTGTTTTGGTCTAATGCTAAAGCTGCTGTCTGCATTGCACCACCTGCCTTTCCCGATTCAATAACCAAAGTTCCAAGACTTAATCCGGAAATAATTCTATTCCTCTTCGGAAAATTTTCAGCATTTGGTTGTGTCCCAAATTTAAATTCAGAAATTATTAAACCGTTCTTTGCATATTTGTTCAAATAATCTTTTTATTCTCTGAAGGATAAATTACATCTAACCCTGAACCAATTATTGCAATAGTTCTTCCATTATTCTTTAATGCAGCACTATGCGCAATTGAATCAATTCCTCTTGCTAATCCGCTAACGATAGTTATTCCTTGAGATGATAAATCAGAAACAATTCTTTCCGCCTGAAGTTTTCCATAAGAAGTTGGCATTCTTGTTCCAACCACAGCAATTGAATAATTATCTTGTTCTTTG
Organism: uncultured Bacteroidota bacterium; assembly: GCA_963777515.1. Classification (GTDB taxonomy): domain Bacteria; phylum Bacteroidota; class Ignavibacteria; order Ignavibacteriales; family Ignavibacteriaceae; genus CAVSWT01. The sequence goes on along the minus strand of CAVZQU010000007.1, from coordinate 873,916 downwards.
AATTCTCCAATGTATATAATTAAAAGCGGTGGGTCATAAATCTTTTTCAATAGCGGAGGAAATTTTATATCCCAAACAGTAATATTTTACCGCCTATTTTTTTTAATTTTGCTAATTCTTTTTCTGTGTTTGCAAGTATTTCATCTTTTTTCAGGTGTAGCTTTGTGAATTCTTTTTGCAAGGTGAGTGCTTATTCCATCAACTTCCATCAATGATTGAAAATCTGCTGAAAAAATTTTTTCTGTAGTTCTGAATTTTGAAAGAAGATTTCTAATTTTTCCGGGGCCAATACCGTCAACTGAAAGAAGGAGATTTAGATTAGTGAGTTGTTCAAGATTTAATTTAGTCACAATAAAAAATTTTTTGAAATTATTTAACTTCAATGTTATCAACAACAGCAACAATAATTGTATGAACCGGGGCTTTTCTATGTCCCAATATTTGCTTAACTGCTGCCCCTTCTTGCACAACTAAAACAGTATCCCCAATTCCTGCATCAACAGTATCAAGGGCAATAACATCTTTTGCAGGAATGAAATTTCCATCCAAATCAATTTGATGAATTATTAGGAGCTTCTGTCCTTTTAGATAAGAATTTTTTTGAGTAGATACTATGTTGCCTTTAACTTTTGCTAGAAGCAACTTTGTTTTCCTCTGTTTTTATTTTTTTGTTTTTATCTTCATAAAAAATTGATGCCAGGAAAAATGAGAATATAAGCAATTACTAAAATAATTGGGGAAAAAACTAAAGAAGCGGTGCTGTTCCATTCACCTATGCTCATAACATAAAAACCTAAAATTAAAACAACAAATCCTAATATGAGCAATAAATAATTTTTTCTTGTCCAATAAATTTTAAAAGGTGAAGTAAAAACCTTTTTCGATTGCCTAATGTTTTTTTTCTTTATTGCTTTTGCCATATCAAATTTTCCTTCCACATAGTGGTCGATTTCGAAAATATAAAATAAAGCCCAGTGATGGGGGTACCACTGGGCTCGACTCGTTACCATCAAAGGGCAGGGGAGAACCCTTTGAAAGAGTCATTCGAAATATAAACTCATATCTCCTATTTGTCAAGAATTTATTTATTTACTTATTTGATAAACTATTTTTCTTATAGTATCAAATTGCAAATAAGGGTATTCTTCTCTTATAGTGTCGATAGCGTCTCCAGCACTAACCTTACTAGCCCGCAATTGCTTAAATTTTTTACGGATTTGATAGTCTCTAACCGATTTTTCATCAATTAATCCTTGAGAATTAAGCAAATCATAAATATCATCGCTAATGAGGTCTGATAGTGGGTTATCTACCTTAGCTTTAATTGTTTTCATCGCTTCCTTCCTTTCATTTTGTTTATAAACAATTAACCTAATTATGGGTATCAATTATTACTATGTACTATCTCCTCTAAAAAATGTTCCTTTAAAAATAAAAAAACCGACCAGAGATAAACCCTAAAATCGGCATACCTTTGCTACTCTGGTTTAATAAGATAAAAATTTCTAACCTTGTAGCAAATTGATTATAACAAACTTCCCTAATTGTTGCATTAAAAATTATATTAAAATATGATAATGTCAAGTTAATAAAGATTAAAAATTCTTAATAATTATAGTACGAGAAAAAGAGAAAAAGGGACAAATGTTAAAGTAATATTAACAAATGGTGCTAAAAATAGTAGAAGAATATTAACAAAAAATTTATTAAGTTATTTCCAAGAAATTTAATTTTACTTCTATATTATAAGTAAACTACATATTGGGGAATCTATGAAAAAATTATGCTACTTCATTATTATTTCATTTTTTTTGCAAAAACATATATTTGTAAAGAAATTTTCAACTTTAGTTAGTGAAAAAAACCCAGCATGAAATTTTAATATAGAATTTAAGGGAGTTAATTTCTATTAGCTTATGGTTGATAATTAAGTGGTTAGAAAGAAAATGATTTTGCTAAAATAAATAAATCCCAACATAATTATTTATTATTAAATTTATTTTTTCGGGAAAGATCAAAATTAATCTATAAAGCTTATAAATTTAAATCTTGGAGGAAAATTGAAAATATTCTCACTATCCATTATTGTCTTATTACTTACGTTAAGCAGCAATAATTACTCTCAATCAAGTAATAACCTTAAATCTAAATATACATACTTATCGCCGGTTCCAAATAGTCAGATGAATTCTCCTTTCACTAATATAATCATTAAAATTAATAAGAACCTATCTGGTTTATTAACTAATGTTAACAATATAAATGTGACAGGATCAAAAAGTGGTACGCATCAAGGTAAAACCATTATTTCTGATGATGGCAGAACAATAATATTTAATCCATACGAGAGGTTTGAGGATGGTGAAACTGTTTTTGTAAATTTTAATACAGATAAAAACCAGCTAAAATACAAAAAAACCTATGATTTCAGTTTTAAATTTTCGATATCCAAACAAAATTTAAATACACCCAAAAGATCTGAGTATTATATAAATAAAGAAATTAAAAAAGTGATTAGTGATAAAAATTCATATGAAAATTACGCTACTGAAAAAATGTTAAAGGTTAATTTGGATAGCTTAGGATTACCATCTGATTTTCCTCAATTATATATTTCGGTATTATCAAATCCAAGTCCCGGTTATATATTTATGAGTAACTTTGATGGTAGTGCGTTTAATCCACAATTACCTAAAATAAGCCAGCCGTACCAATTGATTCTTGATAATACAGGCAAGCCATTTTTTTATCGAAAGTTGAGTCAATATTGCATTGACTTCAAATTACAGCCGAATGGATTAATTACGTATTTTGACAGAAAGGCAGGTTATTTTTATGCAATGAATAGTCAGTTTTCAATTGTGGATAGCTTTTATAGTGGTAATGGGTATGGAACAAATTTCCATGAATTACAGATTTTACCAGATGGAAATTATTTAGTAATAGGCCAAGATTATGAAAAAGTAGATATGAGTAAAATTGTAATTGGTGGTGATTCGAATGCAGTTGTATTTGGTATGGTTATTCAGGAATTGGACAGTAATAAGAATGTTGTTTTTCAATGGAGGAGTCTGGATCATTTTCAAATAACAGATGCCACAAGTGATATCAACTTGAAAGATTCTCTAATTGATTATGCCCATACAAATGCTATTGAATTAGACACAGATGGAAATATTTTAATTTCCAGCAGACATTTAGATGAGATTACTAAAATAAACAAAGAAACCGGGGATATAATGTGGCGATTAGGGGGTGAGAATAATGAATTCACTTTCATAAATGATGATATAGGTTTTTCTCATCAACATGATATAAGAAGATTACCAAATGGTAACATTACACTTTTTGATGATGGAAACCTTCATTGGTCACAATTGCAATCTCGTGGAGTCGAATATAAATTAGATGAAATTAATCAAACAGCAGAATTAGTATGGCAATTTGGGAATACCCCTGATGAATCTTCAGCTGCTATGGGAAATATGCAGAGTTTAGCTGACGGCAACAGAGTAATAGGGTGGGGTACAGGAAGACCTGCTGTTACTGAAGTAACATTACAAGGTAAAAAAAGCTTTGAGCTATCACTACCTTTAAATGTTATGAATTATAGAGCTTTTAGATTTGAGCTGGATAGTACATATAAAGAAACCTTAGTTCCAGATTTAGAGTACCCGTTAAATAATAGCTTTATTGAGGATACAACAATTAATCTGCAATGGAGTAGAAATAAATTTGCTCAATCTTTCCATTTGCAGCTTTCAAAAGATTCTTCTTTTTCAAGTTATGTTCTTGAAGATTCTTCTTTAATGGATACTTCAGCTATTATTGATTCATTAGCAGAAGGTGTTAAATATTATTGGCATGTCCTAAGTGATAATAATACAGATTCAGTAGGAGGTTATGCTGGGTATTCAAGTCGATTTTGCTTTACAACTCTTTTAAAAAGTCCACTAAATTTTAGTGTAACTACCTCATCGCAAGCCAATTTTCTTTCCTGGGATAGTGTTTCAGTTCATGCCGACAGTGTAATTATTGAAAGGAAAGGGGGAAGCGATACTTTACAATATAAAACTATTGCCAGGCTTTCGAGAAATATAAATTATTTTGTAGATTCATCTCCAGATACAAGTAATGTAATATCGAATAAATATTATTATAGAATAAAAGCCATTAATAATTATTCATATTCAAGTTACATATACTCCCCAGTTATTATCTGGAACTACATTACTGGTATTAATTCTAAAATAAAAGAAATTCCCAGCAAGTACACTTTGAAACAGAACTACCCCAACCCATTTAATCCTTCTACTACAATCAATTATGAAATTCCTAAAAGTGTATTGGTAACAATAAAAATATATGATGTACTTGGAAGAGAAATAGCAACTTTAGTAGATGAAGAAAAACCAGCAGGAAATTATAAAGTTAATTTTGATGGAAGTAACTTAGCCAGTGGTATTTATTTTTATAGAATGGAAGCTGGCAGCTATAAATTCACAAAAAAATTATTGTTGTTAAAATAGAAGTGGGCATATGAAAAAATCAGTATTGCTTTATCTTCTTATTTTTATTTTTTCTCAAATGTTATTTGCGCAACCCGATTCTCTCTATGATCTTTTTCCATTAACAAAAGGGATGCAATATACTTACACATATCAATTTATTGATACACTTTATCATGTAAGCGATCTTGTATCAATGCGAAATGATTCCGGTTCAGTAAATTATACAATTAAAGATTCCATTCTAAATGGAAATGAGATTAATTGGTTAGTTGAACAAAAAGAAGCGTTCTTGATACATTATGTAAATCCCGAAACTGATACAACATATTGGATTGAGAAAGTTGATGAATTTAATTTAATCGAATCTTTAAATGGTAATCATCAGGTTTCAGCTTATCCGCCACTAGATTCGTATAACTATATAAATATTTATTCTCCTTGGTATTTACCGACTGGAGATTCAATTTATAGATATCGTAATACATCCGCTTTTTTAACTTTATATAATTATTATTATGATTATGATTCATTATGGTTTGATTATAATGGATTATATAAAAGAATTACTTTTATTAGTTTTGAAGCCAACCATCGAGAATATTCTTACACAACAATAAGTTTAGATAGTAATATAGTTGGTATTCTAAACCAAAAACATAATTTACCGGAATTATTTAATCTTTCTCAGAATTACCCCAACCCATTTAATCCATCTACAACAATAAATTATGAAATTCCTAAAAGTGGGTTGGTAACAATAAAAATATACGATGTTCTCGGCAGAGAAGTAGAGACACTAGTAAATGAAGAAAAGAACTCTGGGAAGTACAAAGTAGAATTTGATGGTTCCAAACTTTCAAGCGGAGTATACTTTTACAAAATTACAACAAATAATTTTTCAGAGACAAAGAAGATGTTGCTCATGAAATAATATCAAATAGTATTAATTCAAATAAAATTCATTATAACTTTTCATTACCAATTAGGAGTTTGATATAATAATTTTTATAAAAAAGGAGAAGTTCTATGAAAAAACATTTACTAATATTGTTTTCAGTTCTGTTGCTTTATTCAGGTGAGATTAATGCTCAGGTAAGTGCAAGAACGTTGGATGGTTCTAATTACTGGTATAACTTTCAAACGCTTAAATTGGAAAGTAAGATAGAGTTATACGGTCTTTTATATGAAACAACACTCGATATAAAGATAAAACTCGGGAAACAATACGATTATTATGCTAATACTTGTCAGGATCCTTATCACGGTAAATATGAATTTGAATGGACATTCAGACTCCCTCAAAATGCTTACATAAAACAACTTGCAGTCTGGAATAATTCAAGCCAGAGTTTTGTGAGCGCATTCGATATAGATTTAACTACCGCAGAAAATGAATATCAGCCGGGAAAGGATGACAGCACAAGGGCTATATTAAGACAATACATGCGCAGAGATTATAACGGCACTTACAACCAATCTTATGATCTGAAGATTTCTCCAGTCAACTGGGATGAACCTGTTGAGTTTATTATTAAATATATATCTCCTTGTACAATGTATTATAATAAAAGAGTAGTTGAAGATCATTCATCTCAGTTTTATATCGGTTCATCATACCAAAATTGTTACACAAATGCTCCTGCAACATTTTCTGTGATAGATTACAATAACCCTAATTCAGCACCTTCAAATTTTTCCGGTTTTTCAGGCAACTGGGAGAAAGGAGAAGAACATTTTTGGATATCAAGTATAGGACAGAATAATTACTACGGTGACATTAAATTATCTTTCCCGGCAGAAACCGAAAGCGGCAAATTCCTGCACACATATCAGGATACCAATAATAATTTTTACCAGCTTACTACAAAACCGTTTATTAATGATGAACTCAGATATCCAAAGAAAATTGTTGTTGCATTTGATTTAAAACAACAGAATTTTAAGGACTATTCAAGAGTCGGCTTTCTTAAAATGATTAAAAATGCTTTGATGATTTCAACTACTGAAAAAGATTCACTGATTTTTGTTACAAGCGATTTTAATGTTCACTGGTTGGAAAATAATTTCGAACCGAGAACAGAAAATTTAATTACCTCCGGAATTAATTCCGTAAATCAATTAATTCCAAAACTTAACACTCTTCCCTATATGTTGAAAGAGATTGTGCAGTTTCTCAATGATAAAGAGACGAATGCAGAAGTCTGGATTGTATCGGATGATGACCAAACCGGAGTAAGAGCCGAAACAGTAATGGAGCTTCTGCAGCAGACTTATTACGCTGCAAAATATAAAATCATTTTCAACATTGCCGATGTTACAAACGGCTATAGTTCTTATTATATCCAGAATAAATATTACAAAGGAAATGAATATTTATACGAAAATCTGACACGCTTATCAAGCGGGAACTTCAACAAATTATATGATAAATATTATTTGAATTTTATTGATGAAATGCTCGATTGCTGGGCTCCTAAAGTAACTACGGTTGAAATAGATCCTCTTCCGCAATCCGGTATTACTTATTCAAGAATTAATATGAACAACGGGATCAATAATTTTAACATTACTTCAAGATATAGTGAACTGGGAATTTATGAAGGGAGCACACCGTTCGATATTAATTATTACGGATATTATTTAGGCGACGGATACTTTAACAATATTAACATGGATGAAGATAATACAGAAATTTCCAACTATATCCTCGAAAATACCGGTCTTTATTGGTATGGTAATTATATAATGCAAGAACTATTTCTGCAGCCGCAGAGTAATTCAACAATAAAATATATAGAAGATCTTTCAGTAAAGAATCATTTATTAACACCCTATTCGGGATTTATTATTCCTGGTCCTTCAGGTTATACAGGATTCCAAAGAATTTATTTAGACCAGCAGACGGTTTCAGTTAAAAATGATGATGTCGAAAAACAGAAAAGTCTTCCAAACGAAATCAGTTTTCAATCATATCCCAATCCTTTCAATCCGACAACTACTATTGTAATGAAATTGGGCAGCAGTTCTTTTAATACAAAGAAAAGTCTGGATATATATAACATACTCGGGAAAAAAGCAAAAACATTTGATTTGTCGGAATATGATTATTCAAATGAGATAAAAGTTGTTTGGAACGGATTAAATGATAACGGAGATGCAGTAGCGTCGGGTATTTACATTGCGGTTCTTAAAACCGGTACACAAATAAAGTCATTAAAATTATCACTAATCCGTTAATTAAAAATTTGAAAAGGGTAACAAAATGAGAAAACTAATTATATATATTATATTCTTCACGGCCGTAGTTTCTGTAAAGGCAACAGAATTTTCAGTTTATGAAGCAAATTATCCCAACGTAAAAGATTATAATGTAAATATTGATGAAGCAACATTGGTTATACATCCCGAAGGTGCTTATGTGGAAATAAATTTGTACATGACTGTATCTTATGATTTCAACAGTTGGTTTTTTAAAAATTATAATGAGCTTGAATTTCTGTGGCAATTCAACTTACCGGAAGATGCAATTGTTCATCAATTTTGGTATTGGGAAGGTGATTCGATTATTCAAGCAGATATAATGGACAAATGGACTGCAGAATTATTGTTCAGTGATGTTAGTAATCCTGTTAGAAACCCGGGATTGTTAACACAGTCCTTTCCCAAGGCTGGACAGGTTACATATCAATTAAGATTATTCCCGATAATGCGGAATGAAAAAAGAAGATTTAAAATACAGTACTTATTACCTGGTAGACCAACGGGGGATAAAATTCGTGTATGGCTGCCGATGACTCAGTTAGTTTCCGACAAAACACCGGGAATTGATAAATTGAAAATTCTGTATAAATACAACTCCGAACCTTATGAACCAAAAATTATCGGAACTAATGTACTATCATCAAAAAACAATACGGAATTACAAGCATGGGAGACAGAAATCCCTGTTAATTACAATCAATTTGTTGAATTAGAGCTCCCCTCGCCTGTTAAAAACAACAAGCCGTTTTTATCAACATATACTCAGGGTGATCAGAGCTTTTACCATCTAGCTGTTAATCCCCCCGATGCACCTAAAATTTCAAGACCAAGGAATGTATTATTTGTAATAGATTTTAACAGGTATAATACAAATAATCTTGACGGTGATTTCCTGTTGTCTTATTTAAAAGAATCATTACTGCAAGCTTTCAACGAGAGTGATTCTATAAATGTTATTGCAGCTTACGATGAAATAGTTTTCGGCGGAAATGGGTGGACTGCATGCAATAAAGGTGGTATCGACAGTTTATTTGAAAAAGTTATGATGCGTTCTTTCCCAAGCTATAATAATTTACTTCCGTTAATTTCCAGAGCAGCAGACTTTATTAACACAAAAGGTGATTCATCTGAAGTTTTATTCCTGACAAATACAAACACAATTAATCTTTATGATGATGCTAAAAATCAATTGGCTGATGAAGTAGTTCAGAAATTCAAACCGGGTACAAAAATTCATTTTATGGATCTTGATAATAAAGGATATCTCAGATATAACAATGGTTATTATGAAACACAGATGCAGTCGTTTTACGGAAGAATTACTTATCCTACTTCAGGCAATCTATTCTTTCTAAGATACAATTCACTTAAACAAATGTTGTATTCTTTTTTATATGTTGAAATAAGCCACTATGAAAATGTTGAAGTTCAAATGCGTTTCCAAAACGGTTATGCATATAATAAGCATTTAATAGCACAGCACGAGGGTTATTACCCGATGAATTCTCCAATTATGCAGGTTGGTCAGTTTTGGGGTGAATTCCCGGTTGATATTACCGTACTCGGCAGATACAGAAACATTACCGAGAAATACACAACTTCAATTACAGAAAATGATTTGGTTCCGGGCAATGAACAAATTTCAACATCTTGGTACGGCGGTAAAATACAATCAATGCTGAAACTTTCATATAGTCCGATTACAGTTGCTGACATAATTGATCTGAGTATTCAACAAAGCATACTTACACCGTACAGCGGATTCTTAATTTATAACCCGGATGAAAATCATGGTTACTGTGAGGATTGTGATGATGAAACTGGTAATCCGACATCTGTAAATGATAAAACAGAAAAAGATTCCACGTTAATTATTAATGTTTCTATTTTCCCTAATCCATTCAATCCGTCAACAACAATAAGTTATGAATTGCCTGACCAAGGACACGTAAAAATAATTGTGTTCAATATACTCGGTCAAAAAGTAAATGAACTTGTTGATGATATAAAAAATGCAGGAAAATATTCTGTTAGTTTTGATGGTTCAAAATTATCCTCAGGTGTATATATTTTAACTGTTTCATTTGAAACTTCCTCAAAACATTACCTGAAGATTAAAAAAATGATTTTAATGAAATAGTATCATATGGTACTAATTATTAATAGAAATATTCAATCTTAGTTTAGTCGATTTAACAAAAAAGGGAAAAGTTATGAAAAGTCTTAAATACTTAGTTATTCTTTTTGTCTTTGTTGTAGGATGCAAGGATAAAGTAAGTGAACCAGCCAATTCTTTTACAGTAAAAGGTAAGGTAGTTGATTCTAACGGACCAGTATCAAATGCTAAGGTTGCAATTGACAAAATTGTTAATTGGGAGACTACTACAGATATCAATGGAGATTTTGATATTAAAGGAGTTACAAAGGGTGAACATTCCTTAAGTTATAGTTATAGTGATACAAGTGGAGCGTTTGTAGAATCTAGTGCAAATCTCAATGTAAATGAAGATGTTTTCTTGAATTCTTTAAAATTACCTATTCCTCCAAATTTAGATACAATTACTGAGATAGGTGTTACATCATTAAAATTAAAATGGAATCTAACAGATGCAGAAGATTTTCGTGAGTATAAATTATTTAGAAGGGATACTCCTGGCCTGGATGAAACCTCCGGTGAATTAATTTATGTTGGAACAGCGCGTAGCGATACAACATTTATTGATGATGATATTCCCTCGGGGAAAACATATTACTATCGGGTATATATAATGAATGAATTCGGGAAATTAGGAGGCAGTAACATTGTATCGGCAACAACTCTAAAAGGAAATCTTATTCCGGATGGAGATTTTGAAAATATGACTGAAATTGATTCTAATTGGAGTATAGCTTCAGGTGGAGCAACCTTTAGATTCACTGATTCAACAAAAAAATCGGGAGTATATTCCCTTCAGGGAAAGCTTACTGATCAAAGTGTACATTTAAAAGGAATTAAGCCAATTAAATTATCTGCTGGAGTAACTTACGAAATGTCAGGGTGGTTTAAAGCATATGGAAAAACAACTGGGACGAATGAATGGATGTATTTCGAAATTTTTGAAAAACAATGGGATACTTCTTCCTTTGGAGAATATCTCAGTGTTTGGTCAGACAATCCAAATTTTGATGTGCCGGCTGATATTAAGTGGACTTATGTAAGTAAGGTTTTTACTCCTACAAAAGATGTGACGGTATTTTTTCAAATTTTTTCAGGAATAGAAAATTTTTGGTTTGATGATTTAAAAATTATTGCAAAATAGTTATGAAAAACAAAATAATTATAATAAGTAACAATAATATATTTGGGGAAATCAATCATTAAATAATTTTAAAATTATATCACAGCCATCATTATATAGTTTAAAATAAAATTGATTAATACTTTTATTTAAAAATACAAATTGTAATAAAAAAATGACTATTATATATTTTAATAATTTCCAGAAATGTGGTAAGTTTGGACAATTTATTAAAATGGAAAGTTGTAATGCCAGAAAAAAGAAACCTTACCTTAATTGACTATATAGTTTTATTAGTAAAACATAAAAGATTCTTTTTCTTTTTAGTAGTGATTACTGCAGTAGTATCTTATTTGACCATATTCTTTTTAATTGATAAGGCAATACGATTCAACTGCAACGATATTACCCTCTCAAGACCAATCATTAGATAATGTCTCTGGATTATTAAAAGACATAAAGGGATTGTCTATTGGTTTACCCAATCTTTCTTCAAATACAGATGTTGAAATGTATAATACAATTATTTATAGCCGTACTTTTCTTGAGAATGTAATTAATACATTTTCTTTAGTTCAAGTCTATGATCTAGATACAACCGATAAGGAATATATGGAAAAAGCGGTTAAATCACTTAAACATAGTATTGATGTGGAACAAACCAATGATTTAGCTTTTAAAATTACAGTTAGTGCTAAATCACCTAAACTTGCTGCAAATATGACTAATTATATGTTAGATTTATTGAATAAAAGAATAGTGGATTTAAAAATCGAAAAATCCAGAGATAATAGAATTTTTTTAGAAAATAGAATTATGGAAATTAAAGATGATTTAGCAAATGTCGAAGATAGTATGAAAGTATTTCAAGAAAAGACAGGAATATTTAAGGTGGATGATCAAGCAATGGCAAGTTTTCAAGAATATGCAAATCTTGATGCACAATTGGCTAAAAAACAAATTGAGGAGTCAATATATCAGAAATTATATGGGAAGAATTCTTCACTCTCAATTAATTCTGAAATTGCATTAAAGGAATTCAAAGATAAATTAGATGAATTAAAAAATTCAAAGGACAATAATTTACTTTTATCACTTAAGACATTACCTAAAAACGCGTTACAATATTATAGAAATTATAGAAATATTGAAATTTATAATACTATTTTAGAATTTGTTATTCCATTATATGAACAGGCAAGATTTCAAGAACAAAAGGATGTTCCCGTATTTCAAATTGTTGATCACGCAATTCCACCAGCGAAAAAAAGTTTTCCCCCCCGAACTATCTTTACTTTACTAATTACATTTGGTGTATTTATTATAGGATTCTTTCTTATTTTAATTAAGGAAAATGATAATTGGGAAAATGATCAAAAATATATATATATACGTGAAAACTTATTTAAATGGAAGTTAAATAAAAATAATTAGCGGTTTAAAATGAAAAAGACTTCAATTGCTTTTTTCATGCAGCATTATTTAACTCCATCTATGACATTTATCTATAGGCAAATAAATTTAATTAAAAACAGATGTGAGAGTTTAGTTTTAGTATCAAATAAATTAGAAAATATAGATTTGTTTCCCTTTCATAATATTGCATTGAAAGAAAGGAACTTTAACTCTCTAAAAACTTCAAGAATATTTACTCATTTTTACAGCATTGATAACCTTTTATCAATAAATCCGAAATTATCAAGCCGGCAAAAAAAATATTTTGAAAGTATCATCAAAAAAAATAATGTTCAAGTTATTCATGCACACTTCGGACCATCTGGAATAGAAATACTTCCAGTAGCCCGGAAGCTTAAAATTCCATTAGTTGTATCATTCCATGGTTATGATGCTTCTTTTTTACTTGAAAGTGAAACATATAAGTTTGGGCTTCGGGAACTCTTTAAATATTCAACAGTAATTGCCCCAACTGATTTTATGGTTAATAAATTATCATTATTAGGATTAAATTTTGACAATAGCTATGTAATTCATTATGGAGTAATGTTAAATGATTTTGAATTTAAAAGTGATGTATCTATAAAGCTTAAATTTATTAGAAATGATAATGTAAACTTATCTACAAATCTCTAATTTTGTAGAAAAAAAAGGACATTTTTATACTTTAAAAGCATTTAAAAAACTTTTAGAAAAATACCCTAATGCTCATCTTACTATAGCTGGAGATGGTATCTTAAAAAATCAAATTAAGAAATTATGTATTGAATTAAATCTGGAAGATTATGTCGATTTTCCAGGTTTTGTAAATCAAGCGCAAGTTAAAAAATTACTGATCGATAATGATATTTTTGTTCACCATAGTATTACAGCAAGCAATGGTGATCAAGAAGGAGTACCAAATGTTTTAATTGAAGCTATGGCATCAGGATTGCCGGTTATAAGCACCTATCATGCTGGAATTCCGGAGTTAATTGATGATGGAATAAATGGCTTTTTAGTAGAGGAAAAAGATATAGATTCTTACTCTCAAAGAATGTTTGATATTTTAAGTGTTGGTGATGATTTCAAGTTAAATGCTAGAAGAAAAATAGAGGAATCATATAACCTTGAAATTGAAATGAATAGATTAGTTGAATTATATACCTTTTTAATAATGAAATCACCAGCTGTATAAAAATTTATGGGACTACTCAATCAAGCAGTTACAAGTGTAAAGTGGGTTTCTATCTCTCAAGTAGGAAGACAATTCATTCAATACATTACTACCTTAATATTAGTCAGCCTGCTTGCTCCTAGTGAATTTGGCTTAATGGCCACTGCACTTATCATTATAAACTTTCTTGAATTATTTAAGGATTTGGGAACTTCATCAGCTATAATTCAAAGAATGTCAATTTCTGATAGTTTACTTTCTAGTGTATTTTGGTTAAATGTATGTTTTGGACTCATTATATTTTCAATAATTTTTTTTTTATCACCTATTCTAGCTAACTTCTTTAATAATAACAAACTAGTTTTAATCCTTAAAGTTTTACCAATTGTCTTTATAATTTCTAGCTTAGGCAATGTGCAAAAGGCTCTAATGGAAAAAGAGTTACATTTCAATTTAATATCTAAAATTGAATTAGGAGCAACTTTATTTGGAGCTATTGTAGGAATTTTCTTAGCATTTAAAGGATTTGGTGTATGGAGTTTAATCTATCAGACTATTACAAATTTGTCATTAGCAACAATATTATACTATATATGTAGCGAATGGAAACCTTCTATTTCCTTTAAAATTGAAGAAATTAAATCGATTAGTTCTTTCAGTATAAATCTGGTTGGTTTTAATTTCTTTAATTTTTTTGCCAGAAATGCAGATTATCTAATTATAGCAAAATTCCTTGGAGATGTACAATTAGGTCATTATTATTTAATATATAGAATTATGTTATATCCTATACAGAATGTATCCCAAGTGATTTCGAGGGTCATTTTCCCAGTGTACTCAAAAATACAAAATGATAATATTAAATTATCTAAAGCATTTAAGGATGTAACGAGTTCTATCGCTATATTCACATTTCCCCTTATGCTAGGATTAATTGCAATAAGTAATTTATTCATACATTCATTTTTTGGTTCAAAATGGGATTATAATTTACTAGAAAATTTATTTGTAGTATTGGCGCCTGTTGGATTAATGCAATCTTTGACTTCAAATGTTGGCAGTTTATATCTAGCAAAAGCAAGAACAGATTTGTTTTTAAAATGGGGAATATTAAGTAGTATCGTTTACCTAGTTGGATTTGTTATTGGAATTAAATGGGGTGCCTGGGGTGTAGCTTTTAGTTATTTTATTACAAATATAATACTTTTTTATCCTGTTTTTGCAATCCCGTTTAAATTGATAAATCTAAATTTTCTTACCTTCATAAAGAATTTAAATAGAACTATCCTTTCAGCTTTAATTATGGCTTGTATGGTATTTTTATTTAACATTTATATATCTAAGTTTCTTGAAAATACAATATCATTGGTTATTGTCTGTGTGATTGGAATGATTAGTTATTTCCTAATTAGTTTAAAAATAAACAGAAATAAAATACTTTTTATTTTTAACATGTTAAAAATGAATAAAAATTTAGGTTAGAATATTTAATGATAAAAGGTTTTATAAATAATCAAGGTAGAATAGACTATTATAAATTAATAATAGCCGTTACTTTTTTATTAATACTATTTGATATTGCATTAATTAAAATTATCCCAGGTTATAGTATTTATATAATAATATTATTTCCAGTGTTTTTACTATTATTATATTTATTTTTTTACAAATTAGAGTTATCAATTTTAATTTATATAGCTTTCATTCCTTTTTTACAACACCTTAGTTTATATTCTCTCCCAGCAGGAGCATTTCTAATAGCTCCACATATGATAATCCAATTTTTATTAATGATAGGTGTTTTTAATAATTTTATCTACTCTTATAATCCTAAATCTAAATTACAATGGGATATTGTCGAAAAACTGTTTATTCTATTTTTTTTATTATCTATTTTCTCCTTAATATTTGGATATTATCTTCCTACAGATTCGGATAAAAGATGGTTGTTATTCTATACTGGTATTTTTGAGCCAATTGCCTTTTATTTCATTATAAAATACTTCTTGTACAAGGAGGAAAAATTCATTGATAAACTACTTTGGGTTTTAATATTAACATCTTTTGCATCTTTATTTGTAGGATTCATAGAATATGGGGGATCATCTTTAAATCTAATAGAACTCTACATATCAAGAAAGGAAAAAGGATTTGGCTATCATAATATGAATTTATTCGGCCTCCAGTCGGCAATAATATTTCCTATCAATTTTTATTTGATCTTTAGTGAAAAAGTTAAAAAGTATAAAATCTATGCAGTAGCTAGTTTAATTATTCTTACATTATTATCAGTGTTAACTCTAAACCGCGGTACTTTTATTGTCCTATTTGTACAATTATTTTTTCTTTTTTTCATTAAGAAAGCAAGAAATCTGGTTAAAGTATTTTTAATTGCTGGAGTATTATCTGGAATATATTTCAGCAAATTAATTATGATTTATTTATTTCGGTTTTTTAGTGGTTCTCATGGGATGCTTACAGATCAGAGTGCTGTAAATAGAATATTCTTATGGGAAGTAGGTCTTAAAACAATGATTAATTATCCATTAGGAATTGGAGCAGATGCATTTCAATATTTTTGGATCAAAGCGGGAATTAATACAAGTTTTTTTGGTTCGCCACATAATATATTACTTGATATAGGAGTAAGTTACGGAATACCTGCCTTATTGGTTTTTATCCTGATTATTTTTAAGATTTTTCAATACATAAATTTCTTAGTAAAATATGATAAAAATTATAAGGATCTTTATAGATGTTTTAGGATTTCATTAATTGGTTATATTTTAATTGGTTTTATTACCGGTGGAGAGTTGAGTCATCTTAGCGGATTTATGTATCCAAATAATGGCTATACTCTAATATTAATAATAATTTTTGCTATTATAGTATTTCGTTTTAAGAAAATAAAAAATGAGGAATTCTGAATATTTTATTCTGAACTAAATTAATGAGTACTAATAATATGCCCCGAAATTTACTGTTTTTTAGTGATAGTAGTATACTAAATCCGATATTACATTCACAAGGGCTTCCTCTTCTTAAATTTTTATCAAAACAAAAATTTAAATGCTATTTACTTTCATTTGAATCTTTAAAAAAAATAGACGAAAATAAAGTACAATATGATGTAATACGGAATCAATATATTTCCTTTATTTCTTTAAATGAAATATTTCTGAATGAAAATAGTTCAATCCCTTTTTTGTTAAATTATTTTATTATTGGATTTGTTAAAGCAAAAAAAATTATAAAAGAAAAAAGAATTGAGATAATACACGCCAGAAGTCTTTTCCCTGCAATTATTAGTCTTTTACTTAAAATAAATTATCCTAATTTAAAAGTTCTATATGATAATCGAGGAGTATTTATTGATGAACAAATATATTTAAAGCAATGGAAGAGAGAAGGTTTAATAGAAAACATTTTTAGAATTCTTGAACGATGGATAATTAAAAAATCTGACCATATAGTAGTAGTATCTAGAGTTTTTAAGGATTTTCTAATAAACGAACATCCCGCTATAAATAATTTATCAGAAAAAATATCAGTAATTAATAATAAAACTTATATTGACAAGTTAAAGCCTGAAGATTTTATAAAACAAAAAAATAAAAATATTATTTGTGTTTTTTCAGGTTCATCTGCAAAATGGCAAAATTTAAATGAAGTGATAACATTTGCTCAAAATTGTCTAAGAAGAATAAATAATTTTCGTTTCAAAATATTAACATATGAAGTCGATAAATTTGAGAAGGAGATATTAAACTACAAAGAACTATTTCATGTTACAGAAATTTTAAATTTAACTTCAGATAAAGTTTTTGATCAATTAACTAGTGCAAATTTTGGTCTTCTGTTAAGAGAAAACAATTTAATTAATAATGTATCTTCGCCACTTAAATTTGCAGAATATTTAGCAGCAGGACTACCTATTGTTGTTAGTGAAGGAGTTGGAGATACTGAAGAAATAATTAATAGTCATAAAGTAGGTATCGTAGTAAAACATAATGATTTTGAATCAGCAATTCTTAAACTTGAAGAATTACTTAGAGAACCAGATATATATACAAGATGTAGATATGTTGCTGAAAAATATTTCAATATAGAAGATTCATTTAATTTATACAATTCTATTTATTGTAATATTTAATTTTAGAATAATTTTTATTAAGAAATATTAAATTCGAAAATAGTTTTAGTTCATTATCTAACTTATTTATATGCATGAAACTGCTGCAGTAGTTGTTTTATATTATCCTGAAATAAATGTATTCGATAAAATAAATAGTTATATAAATCAAGTAGATAAATTATATGTAATTGATAATTCTGAAAAAGTTAATTCTGATATTATTGAAAAAATAAAATTATTAAAAAATGTTGAATATTCTTATAACAATTCGAATATAGGTATTGCTGCTGCATTAAATATTGGAGCCAAAAAAGCTATAGATGAAAGTTACAGATATTTATTAACTATGGATCAAGATAGCCAGGCATCTGAGGGAATGGTTGTAAGGCAGTTAGAAATTATGAAATCATCTTCAGAAATTGGAATAGTTGCCGCAGAACCTTTCAACCCAGAATATCAGGATTACACAACGAAAACATGTACGAAAGAAGTGATGTACACAATAACTAGTGGCAATTTATTGAATTTATTAGCTTATCGTGTTGTTGGTGGTTTTTGGGAAGAATTGTTTATAGATCATGTTGATCATGAGTATTGTCTTAGATTAAAAAAATTCGGTTATAAAATTTATAAAACTAACGAAGTTGTTGTTTTTCATAAAATTGGAAATGCAGTTCAAAAAAGTTTTATTGGTTTCAATTTTTATGCACTCAACCATCCTCCTATAAGGCTTTATTACCGAACAAGGAATCGATTTTATATAGATAACACATATAAAAATATTTTTCCTGATTATGTTAAAGAAGATAGAAAACATATGATTAGAGAATTCATAGAAATTCTACTTTCTGAGAAAGATCTGATCGACAAAATAAAGATGAGTTTTAAGGGATATTTACATTATAAAAAACATGTTTTAGGGAAGTATAAAGATGCTTCAGAAAAGTGATAAATTTCAGCAACATGGAGTTGCAGGAGTTGTTATTTTATATAACCCTGAACAAGATGTAATAGAAAATATTAATTCCTACTTAGATCAAATAGATTATTTATTTATAATTGATAATTCTGAAAAACCTAATCCTTCTATACAGGAATTCAGTAAAACTAATAAAAAGATACAGTACATAATTAACAAGCAAAATTTAGGTGTAGCTACCGCACTTAATTTAGGCGCAAATAAAGCTTTTGAATCCGGATTTAAATATTTGTTAACTATGGATCAGGATAGTAGAGCTCCATTTAATTTAGTTGAATGTTTATTAAATATCGCCAAAACTGATGAAACTATTGGCATAGCCTCACCAGTGCATTCAAATAAATACGGTACTCATATTAAACATAATAATACTAATAATAATGTAAGCTATGTAATTAGTGTAATGACTTCCGGTAATTTATTATCACTAAACGTATTTAAAAAAACGGGTGAATTCTGTGATGATTTTTTTATTGATTATGTTGATATAGAATATTGCATAAGATTAAACTATAAAAATTACAAGGTTGTTCAATTAAATAATTTAATTTTAGAGCATAAAGAAGCTAACATTTCAGAAAAAAATTTTTTTTTGAGAAAATTTTATCCCACTAATAACGCTCCTTTTCGGTGGTATTATAAGACAAGAAATTTGCTTTATTTAAGAGATAAATATAAAAAAATATTTCCCGGTCCTCTAAAAATAGAATATAACACTTATTTGAGAAATATATTAAAAATCATCATTTTTGAAAAACAAAAAATAACTAAGATTAAGATGATAATTTATGGATATATTGATTACAGAAATAATAAATTAGGTAAATCACAAAAAGATTTTTAATTTTGTATTACCATATTTATTTTAGGGAGCAAAGAGGGAGAAATAAAAATGAAAAATGCATCTATAATATTGCTATTTATATTTATCCTACATGGATGCAATGAAAAATCCATAGAGACGGTTGGCGTATTTAGAATATCTGGTAAAATAACTAATTCATTAAACCCAGTTTCAAATGCAATAGTATCTGTAGATAGTTCTTCAAACTGGAAAACAACAACTAATCATAATGGTGAGTTTCAAATAGATGGGGTTACATCAGGAAAACATCTATTAAAATATAGTTATAAAGATACAGATAGTTCATATGTAGAAGATGGCGAAGATATAACAGTAAATGAAGATATCATCCTAAATAATTTAAAACTCCCCATCCCCCCCCAAATGGGAGAACCAACAGAGGTAGAAACAAATAGCATTCTTTTAAAATGGAATTTAACTGATGCAACGGACTTTCGAGAATATAAACTTTACAGGAAAAATTCACCAGGATTGGATGAAACTTCTGGAGAACTAGTTTATGTATCTACCTCAAGGAGTGATACCTTATTTTATGATTCAGAATTAACTTCTGGAGAAACATATTATTATAGAGTATATATATTAAACGAATTCGGCTCACTTGGAGGCAGCAATATAGTTAATGTAAAAACAGCCACCGGTAATATTATCCCTAATGGAGATTTTGAAAATGCAAATAGTTTAGATAATTGGCAAATAAATAGAGGAAGTGGTTCCAATTATTATACAGTACTAACAGATACTCAGAAAGCAGAAGGAAATTATTCTTTATTAAATATAAATCCTTTACCATTTAATACACACACCATATTAAAACCGCTTTTCCCAATAAAGTTAATCCCAGAGAAGAAATACAAATTATCCTGTTGGTTTAAAGCAGAAGGTAAATATACGGATATAGGAGCTCTATCAATAGGTATTTTTAAAAGATTTGTAGCATCTTATGCGGAACTCAATTTAGCTTCTGGAGGAGGGGCTGGAGACACGTTAAATATTGACTGGACTTATAAAGAAGTTACCTTTTTAGCTCCAAATGTAACAGATTTCGAATTTGAAATTTACATACCGGTAGAAAAATTTTGGTTAGATAATATCAGCCTTGAACTAATTGAGTAACAATATCCCTGAATTATGTAATACTTAATTGATTATTAAATAAGATCAAAAATTTAATCTTCAGTAATGTTGCCTAATAATGTATTTTAAACCGAGTTTTACCTACTCTGCATTTTAGAGGTTATAATGTAGATAAACAGCTTAAAGTTTCCTGTTCTGTGCCGCAGTTTAAAAGCAGGACGTTATATAGTATAAACAATAGGAGATTATATGAAATATTTAACAATATTATTTTTTATTGTGTCACTAGTCGGTTGTGAAAGTATTGATGAACCTAAAAATATTAATGAAAAAGAATTGCATTCAAAAAAATCAATTAAGATTGAAGGACAAATATTTGAACAAAAAGATGATAAAATTGAATATTCGAATCAAGCCGTGATTGTTTGCAATTATTCTGATTCAACTATGGAGTCTATTTCTGATAGTACTGGTAAGTTTACTGTACAATTCACAAACTTGAATAAAACCGATAGTATAATGTATTTTAAAATTTCCAAACAAGGTTTCTCAACAATGGATACAGCAATATCATTTAATAATGCAAATCTAGATTCTATTTCATATGAGGTTAGTTTTTTATTGAAAAGTATCAAAAAGTTAATAAAGATTGAAGGACAGATATTTGAACCTAAAAACGATAAGATTGAATATTCTGCTCAAGCCTTGATAGTTTGCAATTATTCTGATTCAACTGTTGAGTCTGTTTCTGATGGTAACGGTAAGTTCACTATCCAATTCACAAACTTAAATAGAATTAATAATATAATGACTTTAAATATTTCCAAACAAGGGTTTATATCAAAAGATACAACAATATCATTTAATACAAATTTAGATTCTATTTCATATGAAGTTAGTTTTTTATTGAAAAGTATAGATTCTTCAGATTATTTTCCAGAATTATCAATTGGTGATGCTTCGAACTGGGAAGTCGATCAAGGTGATAAAACGTCAAGTTCTGGGACTGGAACTTACTGGACAGGAAATGCTATTTGGAAAGTAAACTCAATTGTCAACACAGATAGCTCACGAATTTCAAAAATTCAAAGAATATTTTCCGGTTTTTTTTATCATGTCGGTATTACAATCGATAGTTTAGGTAATTGGGATTGGAGTTCTGACACAACACGTGTAAAAGCCGATACAAGTTACTTTACAATTGAAGAATCAAATAATCATAAAATAACACTTAATTTGGATAGTAAGAGCGACAAATATGAATATTTTGGTCATAAAATTACATTTGATAGATATTTTTCAGCTAATTCTAACGACACTATCGCTATCAATAATGATTATTTTCATGATGTGCACGTAGTTAATGTCGTTATTGCTAAGAATGTTGGTCTCATTGTATATGAAAGCAATAGTGGCGGTATGACTGGTGAATTTTGCCATTATAAATGTTTAGAATAATAATAAACGTAAATAAAAATGCATTTGTCTATAAAAACGGTACGGACAAGATGGCAACATTTTACTAATATAATAGAATAAAAAATATAAAGTGCAGTTAAAGTAGGAAGATAAGATGATTGAAAATAATTATTCGTGTTTTATTTGCGGTTCTGAGATGTTTGATGATGAGTTTTTAGGTAAGCCTGTTGATAATCATAATTTTGTTAGCTGCGGTAATTGTGGTGTTGTAATTGCGCGCCCGATGAATTCGGACAACAAAATGGATTACTCAAACTATGGAGATTATTTAGTAAATGATATAAATATTAGTGAGCAAATTAAAACAGCAAAAAAATTTTATTTATACATTTAATAAATACTGTAATAAGAATAAATCCTTACTCGATTTTGGTGCTGGTGCGGGATATTAAGTGAAAGCAGCTAATGAATTAGGATTTAACGCTTTTGGAATTGAGCCATCTATTAAATTATGAGAGTTTGCATCAAATAATTTAAAAATAAATCTCTATAGTGAGCTAGATGAAATTAATGGTACATACGATATTATAACAATGTTTGATGTTATTGAACATCTACTGGAATATAACTAAAGAGAATTAATGTCGGCTCTTATATTAAAATTAAATCCTGGAGGTGTTCTAATTGGGGATACTCCAAATTGGAATTCAGTTAATCGAAAAATACGTGGTGAAAAAGATCCTGCAATTTGGCCTCCTTCACATGTTTGTTATTTTACTTTTAACAGTTTGAATACATTCTAAACTTCTTTAGGACTAAAAAAAAATATTTACACAAAAGTATTTCGTGTATTAAGGGCAAAAAAAGATGAATAGTCTTTCTTAGAAAAATTAAATAATTCAATTTTTATGAAATGGTTTGTTATTGCTCCATTAAAAATAAGTCTTAGAATTTTTTCCCCTATATTTAGTCCGTTTGGATTAGGATATCATATTTACTTTGAATACAAGAAAAATAATTAAAGTCTTACTTAACACGATTTCAAACATCATTTTAGGCAATGAGAGTTTAAATTAGTTTATTCGTGTAAAGTTTTTTGTGAAAAGCTACAAATTAAATACTTGTCGATATTAGCTCTTCATATAATCTTTTGTAGTCATTAATCATTTTTTCTAATAAAAAATTTGATTTTATATTACAATTACGACTACTATATTTCTTAGGATTTTCTTTAATTAATAATAATTTACTAATATAATCATCAATATCATTTAACTTGTATACTTGCTCACCATTAACAATCTCAGAGTTTCCCCCCACATCTGAAGCTAAAATTGGGATGCCCGAAAAGATTGCTTCAATTAAACTAATCGAAAGTCCTTCATACCTTGAGGGAAGTGTAAATATATCAAATGCTTTTAAATATTTATAAGAATCTTTAATAGCACCAACTAGGAAAAAATTATTTTGTATTCCGAGTTTAATAATTCTTTTAATCAACTTGTTGTAATAAGGACCATCTCCAATAATTACAATTTTAATGTCTGGGACTTTTTCATTAATTAATGAAAAGTTATGTATCAAGAATTCATAATTTTTTTGATATGCGAGTCTACCGATTGATCCAATAAGAAAGTTTCCATTAATATCAATATTGTACTTAAACTTAAAGAAGTTACGCGCTTCATCTCTACTTAAATAATTTAATTCATTTTCATCTAAACCGTTATATATAACCTTTCCTTGGCTAATAATGTTAGCTTTTTTAGAAACACTGTAATTAAGTTTACTAACGAAAATCGGCCCATCAACTAGTTTTAAAAAGAAATGAAAATAAAATTTTGCAAAAGGCTTGATTAAAAAACTGGTATTAAAATTTTCATCTAAGAAAGACAAGCCATGAAATGTAAATACAATTTTAGGTTTAATTTTCAGAAAAAGAGTTGAAATTACACCAATTAGTGTATTGGAACTATTAAGATGTATTACATCATATTTGTTTAAAATTTAATAATTTGCGTAAAGAAAAAATAAAATTAATTGAACTAATTATACTGAAGTCTCTTTTTAAAGAATTCAAATAATGAAAAGTTATATTATTCTTTTTTAATTCTTCCAACAGATAATCCCCAGCTCCAGCCGCTACTTCAACATTATATCCTATTTTATTTAGTGCTCTAGCAATATTTAGTACAAAAGTCTGAGCGCCGCCTATTTCAGATTTAGTAATAACTAATAAAATTTTCATTCTTTACTATCTTAATATAAAATATTATTCAAATATTTAACTTATTAAAAAAAGAAATTTTATCCCAATGTTTTAAATCTTTTAAATCAAGAATTTGTTAATTTTAATCGCTTCAGCGTAATAATTTATATCAAACCATTTGTCCAATCTCCAATAAAAATGGAATTAAACTATTTTATAAAATAGCTGTTACAATTAAGCCAATATTTTGAAAAAGACAGAAATACAAAAGGAGTAAAATATATTTAATGTAACATTATTTTTTAAGTTAAATTTTTCTAATTATAACTATTATACTTGGTAGATATAATTATTGAGTCTATGCAATTAAACTGTTTTTTCACTATTTTTCCGTAATAATTTTTTGATTTTTATAGATACGACTGCAATATTTTTTACTTACCTTGAAAGTTGATACAAATTTTAATTTATTTTAGTGGATAACAAAATATTTAACTAATTCTTAAAAATTGAATGAATTTAAAATTAGAGCCAAAAATAAATATCATTATTTTAAATTGGAATGGATATGAAGACACTTCAGAACTGTTGAGATCATTAAAAAATATTTCATACAATAATTATTCAATAACTATTATCGATAATAATTCTACTAACAATGATGTTGAAAAACTAAAATCTAAATGTAATAATGATTTTGAGATTCTAAAATCTCATGAGAACTTAGGTTATGCTGGAGGTAATAATTTAGGTATAAAATATCTCTTAGAAAATGATGGTGATTTTGTTTTATTATTAAACAACGACACTACTGTAGATGAATATTTTTTGGAAAAATTAGTTAGAAAATTTGGGACTGATAATACTATTGGAATTAGTGCTCCTCAAATATATTTCTTTAACCAACCAAGTAAAATTTGGAGTACTGGTGGAAAGATTAGTAAAATCAGGGGATCTGGGGTTTCCTATTCTAGTAAGAATTTTAATAAAATAAATAAAAGAAATGGATCTTTTGAATTTGTTTCTGGGTGTTGTATGTTAGTAAAAAAGGAGGTCTTTCAAAAGGTTGGTTTTTTTGATGAAAATTATTTTTTATATGATGAAGATACTGATTTTTGCTTTAGGGTAAAAAAAAATGGATATAAAATTTGTGTTGAACCTGATTCAAAAATTTATCATAAGGTTAAGGGGTCTACTTCAAAATTAGTTTCAACTCTCCCTCTTTACTATGAAACTAGAAATAGACTATATTTTGCAAAAAAAAATCTAGAAAAATTTTCATTTTTAACTACATGTTATATCTATGCAACAATGTCATTAAAAAGCTTTATATGGATTATTTGGGGGAAATACAAGAATGTTCATGCAGTTTTATTAGCAATTAAGGAATTTAAACATAATAATATGGGTAAAACAGTTAGAAATTTTATAATTAAATGAAAATTATGGGAGGAAAATTATAATTTCAGATGAAGCATCAGTATACTACCGATATTATTTGGAAAAGATTATTACAATATACAATAGATTTTTTCATAGATGTTTTCCTGAAATTTTTTATTAAAAAAAGTTCCCTAGAGTCATTTATAAAACCCCAAAAAATTTTATTTGTTTCCCTTGGACATTTGGGAGATGCTTTAATTCTTTCCTATTTATTTCCGTTTATTCATTCCAAGTATCCTGAAGTATATATTGATGTCCTTACAAGTGAATGGTGTAACCCGATATTTAAAAATAATCCCTATATTCGGAAAACATTCTTTTTTGATCATTTCAGAATGAATAAAAATAAAATATCCTTTTTGTCGAAAATAAAAAATCATAGAAAATCGCATAAATCTGCATTGAATACTATTATTGAAGAAAAATATGATCTTTCTATCGCGGGGAAAATATCTCATCCTAATGGTAATATTTTATGTTATAGAGGAAAAATAAAAAGAAGAATTGGATTCGGTTCGGGGGGATTCGGCTCATTTTTAACTGACGAAGTATTACTACCAACTAAAATAAATTATCATACTCTAGATGCTTTATTGTTAGAATTAGAAAAAATTAATATATATCTAAAACTAGAAACAATTAAACCATATTTTATACTTTCTAATGATACGTCTTTTAATCAACATTCATTATCAACTTATTTTAATAAATCATTTGTTATTCTTCATCCCGAGAGTGCGAAAGATTATATAAAGAAGCGAACTGTTAGTAAAAAATTTTGGCTCGATATAGTAAGGATAATATTAGACTATTCAAATTTATATATAATTGTATGTGGAACATCATCAACAAGTTTAGAATTAATCGAATTAATTAAATCAGATATTGAGCATTCAAACACACGTATTGTTGATGCAGTAAAAAAATTATCTATTGATGAATTTTTTATCCTCAGTAAATATGCAAAAGTTGCTTTCACTGTTGATTCATTACCTGCACACTTATGTGCAATAAATTGCAATACAATTTCATTTTATAAAAATTGTATTAAAACTCTATTTTTTCCTATTTCTAATAATGAAGCCATAGTCATTCATAATAACTTATTATCGAAAGATGCAAAAATTAGTACCCATATTAGAAATTACTATGTTGAAAATATTGAATCAAATAGAACATATGAAATAGTAAATAATTCATTAAATACTTTTTTATCTCGAGGATGAATTATATTATTTTTATACCTATTTAATATTCTAAAAATAGAAATAATTTATTTTGTTAATCAAAATAAAATATGAATTAAATAACTATAAAAAGAAACAAAATTCCAAAAATTCTATTATGAAAATAATCTTCGTAAAAATTAATTATTTCTAATAAATTGAATAAAACTACAGAAAAAATTTTAGTCCTCTCAGTTGATTTCATATCCATCAACCTAGCCTTAGTTGTTTACTTTTATTTAAGAACTGAAACAGGCTGGTTTCAAATATTATCAACTCCACTATTTTATCCACCTCTGATCGCAATTTATTTATTTTGGGTATTGATTTTCACTTTTGTTGGAATGTATCGAACCTGGTTTGCTGCTTCACGCTTTGATGAAATTTCTACTCTATTTAAAGCAACTTTTGTCGGCATTTTTATTTTGTTCTTTATCATTTTTATTTCCGATTACATTGAAGGTGTTGCTTCATCAAATAGAATTTTAATTTTTATTTATTGGGCTTTGCTTCTCTTCTTTGTTGGAATCGGAAGATTATTTATTCGCAGTTTTCAAAGAAAGCTTCTTATCAATGGTATTGGGAGAAAAAATGCTTTAATTGTCGGATTTAATCCAAAAGCTTTTGATGTCTTCAATCAAATAAAACGCTACAAGGCTTTGGGGCTTGATGTTAATGGCTTTATAACAACTAATGAAGAAAATTTAGATAAAAATTATGAAAACATTCCCGTGGTTGGCACAATTCATAAGATTGATGAATTGCAGTTAAAATATGATCCTAAAGAAATTATTATTGCGTTAGAAAAAGGTAACGAAGATGTTATAATGGAATTAGTAGCTAAATGCGATACAAAGAAATCAGGATTAAAAATTGTTCCTGACCTCTATGAAATTTTAAGCGGCCAGGCACGTACATCTCAAATTTATGGTTTCCCGTTAATTGATATTGTTCCGGAATTGATGCCTGAATGGGAAAAAAAATTAAAAAGAATTTTAGATTTATTTATTTCTTTTTTGATCTTACTTGTTTCATTACCGGTTTGTATTATTGCTGCCATTGCAATTAAGCTTGAAGATAAGGGCCCGATATTTTTTACTCAAGAACGCTGTGGAATGAATGGAGAGTCTTTTAAAATTGTTAAATTTCGTTCAATGAGAGTTGATGCTGAAAAATTGACGGGTCCTGTTTGGTCACAAAAAGATGATCCTAGAATAACAAAAATTGGAGCAATTATTCGCAAAATCCGTGTTGACGAAATACCGCAAATGTACAATGTATTTAAAGGTGAAATGAGCATAGTTGGCCCTCGTCCCGAAAGGCCATTTTTTGTAGAGAAATTATCAGAAGAAATTCCATATTACAAAAGGAGATTAAAAGTTCGTCCGGGTATTACAGGATGGGCACAAATAAAACATAAATATGATGAAACAATAGAGGACGTAAAAATCAAACTCCGTTATGATCTTTTTTATATCGAAAACATGTCATTAAGAATGGACTTTAAAATAATTTTCAGAACTGTCTTTGTTGTATTGTTCGGAAAAGGCCATTACGAATAAATTTGTTGATTTCTTAAAGATTAATCCTATTTTTAATCTTCAATTTTTAATTTTTTAGCAAAGTATAATGAATCCTAAATCATTAATAATTATACCTACATACAACGAGCTGGATAATGTGAAGAAATTAATTCCTGATATCCTAAATCGTCATTCTAATGTGGATATTTTGATTGTTGATGATAACTCACCCGATGGTACTGCGGAATTTGTTATTGAGTTTGGTAATAAAAATGATAGCGTGAAAATTTTAAAACGCCAAAAAAAAATGGGACTAGGAACTGCTTATGTGGCAGGGTTTAAATATGCTCTTCAGCATAACTACGAATTTATTTTCCAGATGGATGCTGATTATTCTCATGATCCTAAAGAAATTCAAAATTTCTTCAGTGCAATTGAAATAAATGATCTTGTTTTGGGCAGCAGATATTTAACAGGAGTAAATGTTGTTAACTGGCCAATGAGAAGGTTGCTGTTAAGTTATTTTGCTAATTTATATACTAGAATTATTACTGGCCTTCCGGTTAAGGATACTACAGGCGGCTATAAATGTTTTAGAAGAGAAGTACTTGAAAAAATAAATTTTGATAATATTAGTTCAAACGGTTATGCATTCCAGATTGAAATGACTTTTAAAGCCTGGAAAAAAGGTTTCAGGATAGGTGAAATCCCGATTATATTTATCGACAGGACTTCAGGTACTTCCAAGATGTCAAAAAAGATTGTGCGTGAAGCAATTCTTATGGTTTGGAAGCTTCGGATTAGAAGTACTCTTGGATTGCTTTAGTAATATTAAGAGTAAAAAAGAATGAGTTCATATTTTAATCTTTATTTTACTTTTTGACTTTAGAAATTTGAATTTTTAATTAATAAGAAAATCAAATTGACCCTTTCCATAATCATAGTTAACTACAATGTAAAAGAATTTTTACAAAATTTAATTCACTCCATCCATAAAGCTGTTCAAAATATTACTTATGAAATTATTGTTGTTGATAATGCTTCCGATGACGGCAGTGTTGAATTTATTAGAGAAAAATTTCCTGAAGTCAAAGTAATTGCAAATAAAAAAAACCTTGGGTTTAGCAAAGCAAATAATATTGGATTAGCTGAAGCAAAAGGAGAATATCTGCTTTTGCTTAATCCTGATACAATTGTTCGTGAAGATACTTTTGAAAAGATGATTTCATTTTTTAAGGATACTCCTGATGCCGGGCTTGCAGGTTGTAAAATTCTAAATCCTGACGGTACCTTACAATTAGCATGTAGAAGAAGTTTCCCGGGGCCCTGGACTTCTTTTTGTAAGGTAACAGGGCTTAGTAATATATTTCCAAAAAGCAAATTATTCGCACGTTATAATCTTACCTATCTTGACGAAGATAAGACATATGAGGTTGATGCAATCTCCGGCTCTTTTATGATGTTTCCAAGAAAAATTTATGAAGAGATTGGTGGCCTTGATGAACAATTTTTCATGTATGGTGAGGATTTAGATTTTTGCTATAGAGTGCAAAGACATGGAAAAAAGGTTTATTACTTTCATGAAACTCAAATAATACATTACAAAGGAGAGAGTACAAAAAGAAGCAGTCTAGATGAAACAAAAATATTTTATAATGCTATGCATCTGTTTGTTAAGAAACATTTATCAAGCTCAATTTTAGTAGAAATAATTTTACGTATTGCAATTGGTTTGAGAGAACTAATTGCGTTCTTGGGAAGAAGAAAATTAATTCTTTTAGCTTCATTCCTCGATTTTATAACTTTTGATCTTTCGATTTATCTAGCAGAAAATATATATAAACATTATACAACCTGGTTGGGATTTAATCAAAATCATTATCTGTTTATTTATAGCTTTCCTGCATTCATTCATGTTGTTATTTCAAGTTTGGTGAGAGTATATAAAAGAGATTCTCTTTCGGTGCTAAGAACCTTTGGTGCATTAATTATTAGTTTCTTTCTAATTTCTTCCGGAACTTTTTTCTTTAAACAATTTGCTTACAGTCGTGCTGTTGTTATTATAACCTTTATTTTGGCCTTTGTTATCCTTGCTTTGTGGCGAGTTATTTTGAAATTATTTTTTAAAGTTGGAATTGATAAATATTCAACCTTAAATAAAAGGGCTTTAATAGTAGGCGTAAATAAACCTGCTGTGCAAATAGCGATGAAGTTAAAAGCAAAAGCCCAGGACTTTCATAATATAATTGGCTTAATTGGATTCTCTCACAAAGAAGTTGGAAGCAAAATTGAAGATATAGAAATCGTAGGAAGTATTGAAAGCATAAAGAAAATAATTTCAGAAAAGAAAATAGACGAAGTCATCTTTTCTTCCGAGGAAATTACATATAATGAAATGATGAAAATTGTTTCATCATGCCAGGACGAAAACGTTGAATTTAAATTGATAGGTAATAACCTTGATTTCCTTGTTGGAAAGTCTTCTGTTTCAATTCTTGAAGATATACCGCTTTTTGAAATTAATTATAATATATCTAGCCCGGTACTTCGATTTATTAAGAGTCTATTCGATTATTCATTAGCTGCATTAGTTTTGTTTTTTATTTATCCTTTCATATATTTAATCGCTAAAGTAACCAAAAAGAATAATGATTTTAGAAATTTGGTTCTAAATGTACCCAAAATTTTTTCAAGTAGAGTAAGTTTTGTAGGCCCTAAAAGTATTAATAAAAATGGAAACCTCTTTCTTGGTAAACGAGGTTTGACCGGTTTTTGGTATCTTGAAAACTCAAATGATGAAGAAACAGAGAAGTTAAATATTTATTATGCGAAGAATCAGAATATTTGGCTTGATTTAGAAATTCTGGGGAAGACATTAAATAAAATGTGGAGTAGACGATCTTAAATGGCAAACACTATATTAGAATTCGAAAAACCAATCATTGAGCTTGAAAACAAGCTTGAGGAAATGAAAAAATATTCAGGGAATTTAGACATAGAAAAAGAAATAATAAAAATAGAAGACAAAGTTAGACGGCTAAAGGAAGATTTATATAAAGATCTCACCAGGTGGCAGCGAGTCCAGCTTGCTAGACATCCGGATAGGCCTTATACTCTCGATTATATTTATAACTTAACTGATAATTTTATTGAACTTCATGGGGATAGACTATTTAAAGATGATAAGGCAATTGTCGGCGGATTTGCTTCGATTGATGAATATAAGGTTATGATAGTAGGGCATCAAAAAGGGCGGGATACAAAATCAAATCTATATAGAAATTTTGGAATGCCGAATCCGGAAGGTTATCGCAAAGCGTTAAGATTAATGAAGTTGGCAGAGAAATTTAATAAGCCAATTATAACAATGATTGATACCCCAGGGGCATATCCCGGGCTTGAAGCTGAAGAACGCGGGCAAGCAGAAGCAATTGCAAGAAATTTATTTGAAATGAGTCGGCTAAAAGTTCCGATAATCGTGGTGATCATTGGTGAAGGAGCCAGCGGAGGTGCATTAGGTATTGGAGTTGGTGATAGAATATTAATGTTAGAAAATTGTTGGTACTCTGTTATAAGCCCTGAATCATGTTCAAGTATTTTGTGGAGAAGCTGGGACTATAAAGAACAAGCGGCAGAAGCATTAAAGCTAACGGCACCTGATCTTCTTGAACAAAAATTAATTGATAGAATTATACCGGAGCCAATGGGTGGTGCTCATAAAGATCATAAAAAAGCAGCATCAAATTTAAAAGAAGTTTTAATTGAAGAAATTGAAAAACTCGTTAAAATAAAACCGGAGAAATTAGTTGAAAGCAGGCTAGAAAAATTTGGAAGTATGGGTGAATTTAATGAGTGATCAATTTGTAATATAATATTTATTTGAGAAAACAATAATCAGAGTTCTTTCTATCTGTGTTTAATCTTATATTTCCTCTGTGGTAAAAAACTTCGCCACAGAGTATTTTATCTTTGCTTTCAACCTTGAATAAAAATAATCCTTCGCTATTTAACTGCCTTTTAATACATTTGTAATTAAAAATCTTTATAAAATTATGCTTGAACATAAAACTGAAGTCCGTGTTCGCTATGCAGACACTGATCAAATGAAATATGCTTACAATGGAAAATACTTTGAGTATTTTGAAGTGGGCAGAACTGAAATGATGCGTGATGTAAACCTCACTTACAAAAATATCGAAGCGAATGGTTTTTATATGCCGGTTATTGAAACTCATATTAAATTTTTAAGCCCGGCATTTTATGATGAACAATTAGTAATTGAAACTCGTGTCTCAAAATTGCCATTAGTAAAGGTACATATCGATCATACAATTATAAGTAAAAATAGAAATGTAATTGTTGCTGAAGGCTATGTGGAATTAGCTTTTCTGGATGCAAAAACCGGTAAACCTACCCGTGCGCCAAAAATTTTTATTGATGCGATTAAAAGCTTTTATAGTGTATGAATAAAGAAATAGAAAGAATAATCAAAACTGCTTTAAAAGAAGATATTGCTACTGGCGATCTAACAACTTTTGCAACTATTAAAAAAAATGTATTAGCAAAAGGTAATTTTTTAGTTAAACAAAACGGAACTATTGCAGGGCTTAGATATAGTTGAAAAAGTTTTTAAAATATATGATTCTTCATTAAAGTTTAAAAAAATATTTAAAGAAGGCGATAAAGTAAAAGCCGGGACAATTGTTGCTGAAGTTCATGGAAAGGCAGCTTCTATATTAACTGCAGAAAGAACAGCTTTAAATTTTTTTCAGAGAATGAGCGGTATTGCAACTTATGCAAATCAATTTGCTGAAATAATAAATCATACAAATACAAAAATTATTGATACAAGAAAAACTGCACCTGGATTAAGAGCAATCGATAAGCTCGCAGTTAGATTATCCGGCTGTGAAAATCATCGTGTAGGATTATTCGATATGTATTTGATCAAAGATAATCATATTGAAGTTGCGGGCTCAATTACCAAAGCAATTGAAGCGTGTAAAAAAAATAACTCAAAAAATAAAACCAAATTTAAAATAGAAATAGAAACAAAAAATTTAGATGAAGTGAAAGAGGCTTTAGACTGTAATCCGGATATTATAATGCTGGATAATTTTAAATTAAAAGATATGAGAAGAGCAGTAAAAATAATTAACGGCAAATGTAAAGTTGAAGCATCCGGAATGGTAAACTTAGAAACTGTAAAAGCAATCGCAGAAACCGGCGTTGATTATATCTCTGTCGGTGCATTAACTCATAGTGTTAAAGCATTAGACATTTCATTAGAAGTAAAAATAAATTAAAAAACACATTTGACTTTTAATCTGCTTCGGCGGATTGACTTTTACCTTAAATCCATGTTTGATAAACTAAAACAACTTTCTAAAGACACTGCTATATACGGCATCAGTACAATGGTAGGAAGATTTTAAATTTTGTGCTTGTGCCATTATATACAAATATTTTTCTTCCGGCAGACTACGGAATTGTTCAAATAATTTTTGCTTACCTCGGAATTTTAAATATAGTTTATATCTATGGGATGGATTCTGCGTATTTAAAGTTTGCTTCATTTCTTGATATTGGTGATGAGAAAGATAATTTTTCCACGCCATACATTTCTGTTATTGTTGTTTCGGTAATTTTCAGTTCATCAATAATTTTATTTAAAAACTCCATCCTATCACCTTTAAACATTCCTGCTAAATTTGATTATCTAATTTATATCGGCGCGATTATTCTAATGCTTGATGCTTTGGCCGTCATTCCGTTTTTAAAGCTGCGGCTTGAAAGAAAAGCAAAAAAGTTTGCCCTGTTTAAAATCATTAATATCGTAGTTAATATTTTATTTAATGTAATTCTTATTTTTATTTTCCATTGGGGAATTGAAGCAGTTTTTGTCAGCAATTTAATTGCTTCTTTAGCCGCACTTTTATTGTTGATGCCGACAATTGTTTCCAGCTTCAAATTTAAATTTCATTTTAAGTTATTTAAAAGGTTAATAAAATTTGGACTTCCGTATCTACCTGCTGGGTTTGCAGTTATGCTTGTACAGGTTGTTGATGTTCCTATAATGGAAAAGTTAACAAATTTTAAAACGGTCGGTATTTACAAAGCTAATTACAAACTTGGAATATTTATGATGCTTTTTGTAAGCATGTTTCAATATGCCTGGCAGCCTTTCTTTTTACAAAATGCGAAAGAAAAAAATGCGAAAGAAATGTTTTCAAAAGTATTAACATATTTTACTATTATAGGCAGCTTTATTTTGATAATTCTATCTTTGTTTATATCTGATTTAGCTAAAATTAATTTCTTAGGTTTCTCTTTAATCGGTGCTAAATATTGGAGTGGATTAAATATTGTCCCGGTTATTCTTCTGGCTTATTTGTTATATGGGATGTATGTTATTTTTTCTGCGGGAATATATATTGAAGAAAAAAGCTTATACGTTCCTGTAATTTCCGGGGCAGGTGCTTTTGTAAATATTGTTGCTAATTTTCTATTGATTCCGGTTCTGGGTATAATGGGGGCAGCTTTTGCAACACTTGCTGCATATTTGGTTATGGCTCTTGGATATTATTTTGTAACTCAAAGATTTTATAAGA
Source organism: uncultured Bacteroidota bacterium (assembly GCA_963777515.1). Taxonomy (GTDB): domain Bacteria; phylum Bacteroidota; class Ignavibacteria; order Ignavibacteriales; family Ignavibacteriaceae; genus CAVSWT01. Next base: position 838,768 of record CAVZQU010000007.1, on the reverse strand, counting down.
TAAATTATGAAGTTGGAAAAATATTAAAAATATTTACTATCATTTTAATAATCGGTACAGCTTATTATGCAATATATTATTCGGGGCAAATGATGATGATTTATAAATTAATTCTTCTGTGTGCATTCACGGTTTTGATTTATCTCTTTGCTTTTGATAAAAAAGAAATTGCTTTTGTAAAAAATAAATTGAAAGAAAAAAGAAATAAAAGTTAAAAATTATGTTTGAAAAAATTCCTATAAAAATAAAAAGATTAAGTGAACAGTTTGACGATATCCCATTGCCATCATATTCTACTGATGGTAGTGCTGGAATGGATGTTCGTGCTGCAGTTGAAGAATCTTATAATATATCAGCAGGCAGTGTAGTTTTAATACCTACAAATTTATCGGTGGAGATTCCAAATGGATTTGAAATTCAAGTAAGGCCAAGAAGTGGACTGGCAATTAAACATGGAATTGGTATATTAAATTCTCCCGGAACAATAGATTCAGATTATCGCGGCGAAGTTAAAATTATTTTAATGAATTTTAGTAAAGAAGATTTTGTTATAAACAGGGGTGACAGAATTGCGCAACTTGTTGTTTCAAAAGTTTATCATGCTGATGTAAGCGAAACAGAAAATTTACAAAACAGTAAAAGGGGGGAAGGTGGATTTGGACATACAGGGAAAAGTTAGAGCAATTCATTAAAAAAATGCATTAAATTTTTGGCTGATTAATCAAAAAAATAAAAATCAATATTAACATTGATTAAATTTATTTTTAACTTTTTACTAAAATAATTTATACTTCTCAAATACATTCTTATTCTTTGACTTTACTTAAAATAAAAAATTGATGTCCGACTTTATTCATTTACATAATCACACTCACTATAGCTTACAAGATGGGGCTTGCACAGTTGAAGGATTAGTTAATGCTGCCAAAAAAAATAATATGCAAGCAGTTGCTTTGACTGATCATGGTGTTATGTATGGTGCAGCTGAATTTTATAAAAAAGCTACTAAAGAAGGAATCAAACCTATTATTGGGATGGAAGCTTACGTAGTTACAGAAGGCAGCCGTACCGATAGAGGAAAACCAGATGATGTAAAAAATAAAAGAAGGATTAAACATTATAATCATCTTATCCTGCTTGCTAAAAATAAACAAGGATATAAAAATCTTTCAAAGCTATCTACTCTTGGGCACACCGAGGGATTTTATTACAAACCTAGAATTGATTTAGAACTTTTAAGAAAATATAGAGATGGATTAATTTGTTCATCAGCTTGTGCCGGAGGAGTTGTTTCAACTCATCTGGTAAATGGCAATTTTGATAAAGCCCGCGAAGCAGCAAAAACTTACAAGGATATTTTTGAGGAAGACTTTTATCTTGAAATTCAAGATCATAATATGGAAGTCGATAAACCTATTCTTGATGGAATGCCCAAGCTTTCCAAAGAATTGGGAATAAAGTTATTAGCAACAAATGATTGCCATTATATCGAACAGGATCATGCTCTTGCGCATAATATCCTTCTTTTACTTTCAGATAAAAATGGGGCTGATTACAGACAATTAAGATATGGAACGGACCAGGTTTATTTTAAATCGTCTGAAGAGATGATTAAGCTTTTTAAAAAATATAATGGGGCAATTGAAAATACTTTAGAGATTGAATCAAAAATAAATTTAGATCTTTCTTTTGAAGGCCACCATTTCCCAACATTCCCGATTCCGGCAGATTCACCAGCTAAAACTCTTGATGATTATTTTGAACTGCTTGCCCGCGAAGGACTTTATAAAAAATTCAAAAAGGTTACTCCTGATATCGAGGAGCGGTTTAATTTTGAAATAGATACAATTAAAAAAATGGGATTCTCCGGTTACTTTTTAATAGTTCAAGATTTTATCAACTCCGCTAAAAAAATGAACATTCCGGTTGGGCCTGGTAGAGGAAGTGCTGCAGGAAGTTTGGTTGCTTTCACTCTTGGAATAACAAATATAAATCCACTTGATTACAATCTCCTCTTTGAAAGATTCTTAAATCCGGCTCGTAAATCAATGCCTGATATTGATGTTGATTTTGCCGATGATAAAAGAGGAGAAGTTATAGATTATGTTAGAGGGAAATACGGTAACTCAAGTGTTAGCCAAATTATAACTTTTAACAGGCTTTCATCTAAAGCAGTGTTGAGAGATGTTGCGAGAGTTCTTAAAATTCCTATTCCAACCGTGAATAAAATTACAAAGTTCATCCCTTCAAAATTTGGTAAAGTTTATTCAATAGATAAAGCTTTGAAAGAAGTGCCCGAATTAAAATGGGTTAGAGATTCTCAAGAAGAAGATATCAAAAACTTAATTAAGTACGCTAAAGTTTTAGAGGGAATGAATAGGAACGCTTCTAAGCATGCTGCCGGCGTTGTGATTACTCCAGGCGAAGTTAGTGATTATGTGCCGCTTGCAAACGCAGTTTCTCAAACTGATATAGTTACACAATTCAACATGAAGGAAATTGAAAATGCCGGATTGTTGAAAATGGATTTTCTGGGTCTAAGAACTTTAACAATTATAAGAGATGCATTAAAGCTAATTAAGAAAAATCATAAGATTGAATTGGATATTGACAGCATTCCGCTTGATGATGAAAAAGCTTATCAACTTTTCTCAAAAGGACAAACAACCGGTGTGTTCCAGTTTGAATCTGCTCCGATGCGTGAGTATTTAAAGAAGCTTAAGCCGACAAGTTTAAATGATCTTTCCGCAATGAATGCGCTCTATCGTCCAGGTCCAATGGATTTTATAGATGAGTTTATAGATAGGAAATTCGGCAATAAAGAAATTACTTATCTTCATCAAACTTTGGAGCCAATACTCAAAGAAACTTATGGTATTATTGTTTATCAGGAACAAGTAATTCAGATTGCTAATAGAGTCGGCGGAATGAGTTTAGCCGAAGCTGATATTCTTCGAAGGGCAATGGGTAAAAAAGACCTTGCTGCTATGAAGGAGCAAAAAGTAAAGTTTATTGATGGAGCCGGTAAAAATGGAATCAGTAAAAAAATTGCCGAAGAAATTTTTGAGGCAATTGATAAATTTGCTAACTATGGGTTTAACAAAAGTCACTCAGTTGCATACAGCTATGTTGCATATCAAACAGCATATTTAAAGGCGCATTACACTCCTGAATTTTTAGCCGCGAACCTGACCAACGAATTTGGTAATGCGAATAAGGTGACAAACTTTTTAGAAGACTGCCGTAAATTAAAGATTGAAGTGATGCCCCCGGATGTGAATAATCCATCTGTCTATTTTGATGTTGAAGAAGGTAAAATTCGTTTTGGAATGTCTGCAATCAAAAATGTTGGCATTTCTGCAGTAGAAGAAATAATTAAAAAGAGAAATGAGCTCGGAAGAAACTTCACCAGCATATTTGATTTTTGTACCAATGTTGATACCAGGGTTGTTAATAAAAGAGGGCTTGAAGGATTAGTACTTGCCGGTGCTTTTGATTCAATACATAATACAAGAGCCAGTTTATTTGCTACTATTGAAGATGCTTTGGAATTTGGGCATAAAGTTCAAAATTCAAAACTGGTTGCCGAGAATAGTCTGTTTGGAGATGTTGAAGAAGAAGTTTTAATAACAGAACCGGAATTAAATATTATTGAACCCTGGCCTCAAAAAGAACGCCTGGCAAAAGAAAGAGAAGTAATAGGATTTTATGTTTCCGATCATCCTTTAAGGAAATTTGAAGTAGATTATAAGTCTTTTTCGACCATTCATCTTGGAGAAACAGAACAGCTTGAAGTTATGGATAAGGTTAGAGCAATTGGGGTTATCACCGGACTTCGGACAAAGATTGATAAATCAGGCAGGAATATGGCATTTTTTACACTTGATGATTTTTCAGGTTCATGCGAATGTTTAATGTTTTCAAAAACTTATGAAAAATATTCAAGCCTGGTTAAGGAAGAAGAATGTGTGGTAATGATTGGTACTCCTGAAAGCAGCGGTGATGCAATCAAATTACATATTGAAGAAGTGATTCCGCTTGAACAATCACGAAGCCGTTTTGCTCAAAGTGTTAAAATTATTTTTGATAAAGAAAAAAATAGTGAAAAAGATATTTTGTTATTGAAAAGTATTTTTCAAAAGTATAAAGGTGATTATCCGGTTTATATTCATCTTGCAAATAATGGTTCAAAAGCAAAATTATTTTATATAGAGAATTATAAAGTCAACCTGTCGGATGATTTTATTAATGAGGTAATAAATTTACTTGGGGAAGATTCTCTGTTGTTGAATAAGAAATAAAAACTAAAAGAAATGGAATAATATTGATTTATCATTTTGAAGATATTGTATAACTCTCAGCTATTTTGTATAATTTGAACCTTAATTTAGTCACATTTGAAAAACTAGAGCAGATTTATGGTTGACAATGCTAATAATAATTTATGGGCTGTAATTCTTGGTGCATCTTCCGGGTTTGGTGAAGCGGCTTCAATAAAATTAGCCGAAGATGGGTATAATATTATTGGTGTTCATCTGGATAGGCAGGCAACGATGCCTAATGTTGAAAGAATTATTAAAGAAATTCAATCTAAAAATGTTCAAGTTAAATTTTTCAATGCTAATGCTGCAGACGAAGCAAAACGAATTGAAATAATTAGTGAAGTCAATAAATTTGCAAATGGAGAAGCTATTGTAAGAGTATTAATGCATTCGCTGGCTTTTGGAACACTTAAACCTTTTATCCCATCGGATGAAGAACAAGCTTTAACAAAAGCTCAAATGGAAATGACTTTGGATGTAATGGCCCATTCTTTAGTTTATTGGACTCAGGATTTGGTTCGAAATAAATTATTAGCAAGGAAAGCTCGTATCTTTGCAATGACAAGCTCAGGCAGCCATGCAGCAATCCCATATTATGGGGCTGTATCTGCTGCTAAATCAACTTTAGAATCGCACATTCGTCAGCTTTCTGTTGAACTTGGTCCAATGGAAGTTTCTGTCAACTCAATTATGGCTGGGGTTACTGATACTCCTGCACTTCGTAAAATTCCGGGAAATATTTCAATGATTGAGGTAGCAAAAAGAAAAAATCCGAGAAACAGATTAACGACTCCGGAAGATGTTGCAAAAGTGATTTCGGTACTTTGTAAAGATGGCGGTGAATGGATTTCAGGTGGAATAATTCATGCTGATGGCGGGGAGGATGTTGTAAATTATGTGGGGCAAAATAGTAAACAAGTTTTATAATCATTAACCAGTAAAATTTTAAGGATATTAAATGAAACCAATTATGATAACAGACGATAACTTTGAACAGGAAGTAACAAAATCTGATAAACCGGTATTGATAGATTTTTGGGCAGCATGGTGCGGCCCATGTAGAATGATAGCTCCAATTGTAGAAGAGTTAGCTCAAGAATATGATGGTAAGGTAAAAATAGGCAAGCTTGATGTAGATGAAAACCAACAAACAGCCATTAAATTTGGTGTTAGAAGTATTCCCACAATATTAATATTTAAAAATGGTGCTCTCAAAGACACAATCATTGGTGCAGTACCAAAAGCGCAAATTGTTCAAAGGCTGAGCTCTTCTATGTAATATAATTAAATGTTATATAGACATATTTAATCATTTTCACTTTGAAGGGGTTTAACCTTTATGAAAAAAATAATAGTTACTGACGCAGTAGATAAAAAAAGTGCAGCCATTTTAGAATCAGCCGGCTTTGAGGTCAACTATACACCTACTTTGCCAAAAGATGAACTTAAAAAAATTATTAAAGATTATCATGGTTTAATCGTGAGAAGCCAGACTAAAGTTACTTCCGATATTATAGAATTGATGGATAATATGGAAGTAATAGGACGTGCCGGAACAGGCGTAGATAATATTGATGTCGAAGCTGCAACACGCAAAGGTGTTATTGTAATGAATACGCCGGGCGGCAATACAATTTCAACTGCCGAGCATTCAATGGCTTTAATACTTTCAATGTGCCGGAATATCCCGCAGGCTAATCAATCACTACGTGCTGGCAAATGGGATAAGAAATCCTATAAAGGAACTGAGCTTCATAGCAAAACAATAGGAATTATTGGCCTTGGTAAAATCGGAAGAGAAGTAGCAATAAGATGTAAAGCATTTGGAATGAAAGTAGTTGGGTATGATCCTGTATTATCAGAAGATATTGCTGCAAAGCTTGGTGTTTCATTAATTGATTTAGATTCACTTTTCAGTCAATCAGATATTATTACAGTTCATGTACCTCTAACAGAAGAAACAAAAAATTTAATTTCAGATGAAACTTTAAAAAAATGTAAAGACGGAGTTAAAATAATTAATTGTGCACGCGGTGGAATTGTGGATGAAGAGGCTTTGGTGCGTGCACTTGATTCAGGGAAGGTTTCTTCAGCAGCTTTAGATGTTTATATAAATGAGCCGCCGGATTTAACCAGTAAGTTAATACAGCACCCAAAATTGGTTTCGACTCCTCATTTAGGCGCTTCTACAGATGAAGCACAAGAAAAAGTAGCTCTACAAATAGCTGAGCAAATGGTTGATTTGTTTAATGAGACCTCTGTGAAAGGTGCTATTAATGCTTCAGCAATTGAAGCAATGGGGAATAAAGAACTTGCCCCATTTGTTAAGCTTGGAGAAAATTTAGGGACTATTCATGCTCAATTAATTAAGGGGCAATTAAAACAAATTAATATTAACTATAGCGGTGAACTTCTTCATTCATCCACAACTCTTCTTTCAACTTCAGTTCTTAAAGGGTTTCTATCAAAAAAGAAAAGTGAAATCGTAAATTTAATTAATGCTCCGTTTCTTGCCCAGGAAATGGGAATAATTATTAATGAAACAAAGTCAGGGGCTAATTCAAACTATACGAATTTATTAACTGTTGAATTTGTAACAGAAAAAGAGCAAAGATCTCTTGCTGGAACTGTATTTGGAAATAGCGAAATTCGGTTAGTTTATATTGATAATTTCCATCTTGAATTAAAACCCGAAGGGCATATGCTTATCTATTCTAATATTGATAAACCTGGGATGCTGGCCAACGTAGGAAAAATTTTAGCTGATGCTAATATTAATATTGCTGGGCTGTCATTAGGTAGATTAGATTTAGGGAAAGAAGCACTTACCGTGATTAATGTCGATAGCGAAATCAGTAAAGATGTAGCAAATAAAATTTCATCTATAAATGGCGTTAAAAAAGTTTATACTGTAAAAATATAAAATGAACTGAATTTGATTCTTGACTAATGTAAAGAATTATAGTAGGTTATTTTTTAACGGTGATAGGATAAAATATTCTTAATAATCTCTATAGACATTTTATTATTAAAAACATATTTAGGAATTAATATAATTTTTTACTTTGGTGGAAGGACAAAAATTATTAGGGGCTTCCTTTATAACTGTCCTCATATCTGAAAGAAATTAAATATGTTAAATCATTACCTTCACATCTATAAGGAGTAACATAATGATAAAACGAGTTACTGTTTATTTAATTATTTCTTCCTTTTTAGCTTCTTTAGGATTTGCACAGTCTAAAAAAGTAGGACAAATTATCGCTAAAAAAGTCAACCCTAATTCAATTATTCAATCAGGTACATTTATTAAAAAGGATAGAAAACTCGGTAAAACTTCAGATGCTAATCAATTAATATTTACTAGTTATGATTACGCATGTAATAATACTATTCCTAATATGCTGGAAATGTATGACTTTACAGGTGATGGTGTTCCGGATGTAGTTGCCGTTGCTATGCAAAGATTTGGTACTGTTTCATCCACAAGAGAAGTAAGAATGATTGTTGGTAATCCGACAGATGGGTTTACTGATTTTGCTGTGTCTGCCTCAGACTCTGGAGCCGGGTGGGGAACTTTGAATGTTGCAAATACTGGCCCCTTGGATGGCAATGCATTAGTTATGTATCATCAAGGAGGAAATTCTTGGTTGACTAAGGTAAATCTAAAAGATCCTAATCTAGCTGTAACTCTGTCTAACAGTAGTTCAATTGTTGGTAACTTTCCTTCTTTTGTCTATATGGATAACGGCAATATTTTTGCAAATAGTTATTTAGCAGAAGTATTCAAATCTGAAAATCAAGGAGCAACATTCAATAGTATCGGAGAATTTTTTGACCCATCCAACTTACCAATTTTTGATAACGGTACTGATAACGGTTATCCCAGCGAATACATATTAAAAAGATCCCCTAATGGCCAATATTTATTTAACGTTGATACATGGACTGTCGGGGATCCGAATAATGGAGGTAATAATGGCGGACCTGGCGGAGCTCCGGACGACTCCGCTGATTATGTTGGCATCAATTATTCAACAGATGGCGGTAGCACATGGTCATTTGAAGTTATAGGAAGAGATGGAGTAACACCTATTGCAAATAGGACTGGTTATTACCCTGTATTTGCTAATTTTGGACAAGTTAACGGTGTTGTTGACAATAATGGTGTTATTCATGTTACAGCCAATGGATTTGGCTTTTGGTTGGATGGCAGCGATACTTTAGGAGTTTATGCATGCGCTGTATATTGGAATAGCCGTGATAGACAATGGTTAGCCGTTTCGGATACAACGGTTGAACATAGTTACTATCAAACGGGTACATATGAATATCCCGGCAATGGTTTTGGTGATGCTTATGTAACCCCGGTTATTTCTCCAAACGGTGAAAATGTTGTAGTGATATATCAAGGTCCGGAATATCAAGGAACACCAGGAATTGGTGAACCAAATGTTTGGGCTCCAACTACGCAAAATCCTGATGAGATAAATTATACAGACTTATATTATGCAGTCTCAAATGATGGGGGGAAAACTTGGGAGAAGCCTGCTCTAGTTCCTAATGCAAGTGCAAAAAAGGTTCAAGAATCTTATCCCTCTCCTGCTCAATGGTTATATGACAATGGAGATAATACCGGTACAGTTAATTTATTATTTATGATTGACGACATTCCTGGCACAAGTATTTTTGATAATGAGAACTCTGCAACTGATAAGAGCAGTTGGAATTATACTAGTTTTAATGTCTCTACAATAACAGGCATTGAAGATCAAGGATTTATAGTTAATAACTTTAAGTTGGAACAGAATTATCCAAATCCATTTAATCCAGCTACTATAATTAAATATACAATTTCAAAGAGAAGTAATGTTTCACTTAAAGTTTATGACGTACTTGGAAAGGAAGTAGCTTCCTTAGTAAACGAAATTAAAGACGCAAATACTTATGAAGTTAAATTTGATGCATCTAGATTAGCATCAGGTCTATATATTTATAAATTACAAGCAGGTGATTTTACTTCTTCGAAAAAAATGATTTTGTTAAAGTAATTGTGTCTTGTTATTAACATGGGCGGATTTACCTATTGGTTTAGGATATCCGCCCTTTTTTTGAGTTTTAATAAAATGTATATCTTAAATTAGTTCAATTCAATTTTAATAAACTCAAAAAATAAAAATTTAATTTTATGGTAGGGAAGATGAAGAAAATTTTTACTAGCTGCTTTTTTCTTTTCAGCTTCTGTCTTTATACAACTGCTGTTTTTTGTCAAACCGGCGTTGGGAAACTTACTGGGCAGGTTGTTGATGCTGATACTCACGAGCCTTTAATCGGTGCTAATATAGTCATTGTCAATACAGACCTTGGAGCTGCAACAAATATTGATGGAGATTATTTTATATTAAACATAAGCCCTGGTACTTATAGTGTTAAAATTAGTTATGTTGGATATGCCCCACGCACTATAGAAGGAGTTAGAATTGTTGCTGGAATTACTTATGAGCTTAACATAGAATTATCAACAGATTTTTCCTTGCCGGAAATTGTCGTTGAAGATAAAAAATTTTTTGAAGAAAAAGCGACTAACACAGTTAAAGTTGTTGATGCAAATCAAATTTCAAAACTTCCCGTTGAAGGTGTTGCAAATATCGTTTCGTTACAAGCCGGTGTTGTTGTAGCGGAAGGCAGCGGCGGTCAAGACGGAAATGCTACAATTAATGTTAGAGGAGGTAGAGGAGGAGAAGTTTTATATATAATTGATGGCATCCCGCAAAATAATGTTCTAACAAATTCAAGTGGGGCTCAAATAAGTGATGATGCAATAGAACAGATTTCGTTTCAAGTAGGCGGTTACGAAGCAAAGTATGGTCAGGCACAATCAGGAATAGTAAATGTAACCACAAAAAGCGGTACACCTAATTATTCAATTTTTGCAGATATAGCTTCCTCATCTTTAACGGATAATTATGGTTATAATCAATATACCTTAAATTTTAGCGGGCCAATTATTCCCGGCAATACAAAAAATACAATTTTCTTATCCGCAGAAAGATCATGGTTTCTAGATGCAAATCCGCCTGCCATTACCTTGGATTTTCCGTCAATAAATAAATCCTATAATCATTTACCAAATAACGACGCAGGAGTTTGGAGGTTTACGGGCAGGACAAATCATAGTTTTGATAATTTTAAATTGACTTTAGGTGGGAACGTCAACTTGAGAAATGGAAGAAGCTTTATAATGTCTTATGCAAAAAATAATTCTGTTTTTAATCCTGCCTTTTATCAAAATAATTATTCATTTAATTCAAAATTATCACAGACAGTAAGTAACAATACTTTTTGGAATCTAACTGTTGGTGTTAGGAGATATGATTTTAAACAATATGATCCGCACTTTGAAGACAATTTATACCTTTATGGTGATAGTATTGCACTTGCTCAACTTGGTGCTACTATTGCATATACCGGACAGAGAGTTCAAGTAGACAGCAATCATGTGTTCTATGATTACGGAAGAATTAATAATATATATACGAAAAATGAAAATGACGCTTTAGACGCTGATTTTAATTTGACTTCGCAAATTGATAATCACCTTTTTGAAATTGGTGGAGGTGTTAATTATAATATTGTTAGATATTATGCCATTAGTCCGGTTGACTTAGCCAGGTTAAAAGATACATATCCTGACTCATCCGAATACTACTGGTATTCTACTTTACAACCCAGTGTTTATGGTTATGATATTACCGGACAGTCGAAAGAAGGTACAGGCAGTAAATTTGCTCCTAAAAAACCTTTGTTTGCTTATGCATATGTTCAGGATAGATATGAGTTGGAAGACTTAGTGTTAAACCTTGGATTAAGAATGGATTACTTTGATTCCAAAGCAGATATCCTAAAAGATCCAAGCCTGCCATTTGCGGGAGGGACTAATCAAAAAGGTTTTGATCCAGGCGATTTTGTTCAGAAGAAACCTGAACTTCAATTTTCACCGAGAATTGGACTTGGATTTCCAGTTACACAAACCACTGTTTTCCACGCTCAATATGGAAGGTTTATCCAAATCCCGGCATTAAGTGATTTATATGCCAGCCAATTTGATTTAGATCAATTTATTGCTTTTGATCCGCAATACGTTCAAACAGGAACAATAAAAAGTGAAGAAACAATTCAATATGAAGTAGGATTCAGACAAATTTTAGGAAATGCTGCTGCATTAAATATTACTGCATTTTATAAGAATATAAAAGGACTTGTAAATAGACAGCTTCATTATTTTCAAAGAAGTGTCGGCGGCGAAGTACTAACATATATCTCACCTACAAATTCAGATTTTGGAACAACAAAAGGTCTAGCGCTTTCTCTCGATGTAACAAGATTAAGTTATTTCAGCTTGTCTTTGCAATACACATATTCTATTGCTGAAGGAACTGGATCATCCACAAGTTCTAGTCAGAATGCGGTGTTTAGAAACCAGGATAATGCTGCACCCAAAGTAATTGCGCCTTTAGACTTCGACCAAAGACATACCGGTGTAGTGAATCTAGATTTTTATGTACCTAAAGATGAACTAGGATTATTAGAAATGACAAGTGCAAGTGTTCTGGTTTCATTTAATAGTGGGCGGCCATACACACCTCTTGATTATTATGATATTCTGTCAGGAAATAACGGGGGACCTAGTACAATTGGCTATGTTAACTCGAGATATATGCCCGGTTCTTTCAGGGTTGATTTAAAAATTGAAAAATCATTTCAGGTAGGAAATATTTTAGTTTCACCATACTTATGGATTCAAAACTTATTTGATGCTGATAATATTGTTAATGTATGGAGATCTACGGGGGATCCATATACAACTGGATTTTTAAACACTCAAGATGGAAAAGATGCTATTGCTAATAATGGAGAAGGTTATGCCCAGGATTATACTTCTCTTGAAAGAGATCCTAATAATTTTGGTATCCCAAGATTTAATACGTTTGGGGCTACAAATTTAATTTTAAAAATCATTGGTTTATAAACCAACTCGAGTTTTCAATGGGAATTCAAAATATGCCTAAAAAGAAAAATTACTTATTAAGGTTAATGTATGTACTTTTTTTCTCTGTAATGTTTTGGGGATTTATTAAGAATGATCAGAGAGGTAAAAAGCCGCATGATAATACAAGTCATTCTTTGAACAAATCTTTAATCTCCGGTAAGAATGGGGACTCTTACAGGATGTTTATTAACAATATTAATTTGCCTTTAAATGATAAAGGTAAGATAGCTGCTGTCAATATTCCACCTAAGGAACAAGGATCGGGAGGCAAATTTGGTGGAAAAGATTTCTTATTTTCATCCGGATTTTATCTTAGCGGTTATACAAATGAAAAGCTATGGGCATTTGGGAATGCTTCTTCTTCATTGATTGAAAATACAGTTTCCGGTACTGTCGCTAGTCCTAATGATACAAGAGCACAAATATATGTTTTAAATAAAGAAGATGAACCGTTTGGAAATAGCTGGCAGGCATGGCAAGATGCAGTTGCGCTTGGTGCGGATTTTTATGACGGGGATAATGATGGACAATATAATCCTATTGATAAAAATGGAAATGGACAATGGGATCCCGATGAGGACCGTCCGGATTTAATAGGTGATGAAACAGTATGGTGTGTTTATAACGATGGCCAACCTGGGGCACAAAGGACAAACTTTCAAGGTGTCGAGCCTCAAGGTGTTGAAATTAGGCAAACTCTTTGTGGTTTTGCATCTAAAGGAGCTTTAGGAAATATTATTTTTGTTAGATATAGAATTAAAAATACCGGTTTAAAAGCCGATACTCTAAATAATGTAATCCTTGGGGTATGGGCTGATCCGGATATTGGCGGTACTGCTGGTTATCAGGATGATTTAGTAGGTGTTGATGTACCTCGAAATGCAGGTTACGTTTATAATGATTGGCATGCCCCTGATGGTGGCTATGGGAGTAATCCTCCATGCTTTATGATTGATTTTTTTTCGGGCCCTATTTCTTATATACCTGGGCAGACATTTACCGATACAGATAGTAATGGAGTATACAGCGAAGGCATTGATATTCCATTGGATACAGCATATAGCGAAAGGGGGCAGTTTATTGGTGTCAAAAAATATCCCGGGGCAAAAAATTTAGGCATATCTTCTTTTGTTCATTATCAACAATCCGATCCTACTCTTGGAGATCCGATAAATGAAATAGAAGCAAGAAATTATATGTTAGGTCTTGATAAATTGGGAAACCCTGTTGATCCTTGCACCTGGCCGTTAAGTAAGGTTTTAGGAGGTGTAAATTGCAGCACGATCGATAACAAATTTTGGTATTCTGGGGATCCGGTAACGCAAACTGGGTGGATTAATACAAAGCCTACAGATCAAAGAATGATGCAGAATACCGGGCCTTTCAAATTAATAAAAGATCAAGAATTAGAAATTGTTGTTGCTTATATCATTGGTCAGGGAAAAGATGCACTTTCATCTATTACAGAAGCTAGAAGAATAGATGATGGAGCCCAATTTATTTTTGATAATAACTTTGCTGCACCTTCTCCTCCACCTGCAGTTATTCCAACAGTTGAAACCGGGGAGGATTTTATTGATTTGACCTGGGATACTCCTAAGCAGGTTAATTATAGAAATAGTACCGCAGCCTGGGATTTAAGATTTGAAGGTTATAATGTTTATGCATACAAAACTAATGCAACGGTTAATACCGTAAATGGACAGCAAAATTCTGCAACTATTGCGACTTATGATTTAAAAGATTTCATACAAGATGTTTATAAAGAAGATAATCAAACCGGCGGTATTGAATTGTTATATCCTAAAAGCACAAATCAATTAGATTCTCTAATATATGCTAATCCATCTACAGGGAAATTACGATTGAGAATTACTAAAGACCCTTTTACAGGCGGAGACTTAATTAAAGGAAAGCCTTATTATTTTGCTATCACATCTTATGCATTAAACTACGAAGGATTAAAGAATATTAGTAATCCCGATACCGCAATTGGCGCTATAGGAAATTATTATCTTTCAAAAACAGCTTTGACAGCAGAAAGTGAAAATGTTCCTAAAATAACAAAGGTAATAATGTCTTCGGATCTTTATAGCCCCCAAGTTGCTGCCTCGGGAGGGAACAAAGTCAGTGGTGGAAGTTCAGGCAATATGGTTTTTGATATTACAGATAAAGAAAATTTGACTGGAGATGAATATAAAGTATCATTTGAAATAGACAGTTCTACTGAATTGTATTCAACGTTCTGGAAGTTAGAAAATACTACAACTGGTTCTGTTTTAATTGATTCATCGAATACATACTTCGGTAATAATAAAAATTCTATTTCATATAAAACTACTGAAGGATTTATTGTAAAACTTGATTCTGTAGTACCCGCTTTAGGTAATTTAACTTCCGTAACATCTATAGAATGGTATGATTCCAGTAAGACTAAAGTTTATTATGTTGCCGGCGATTTAAATCAATCACAAAAGATTCCAACCTTATCTGGTTTATCAACTTTAAATAATAAATATATTAAAGCTGATAAATTACGTAGGGTTGAAATAAGATTTGGAGAATCAAGTAAAGCCTATAGATACCTAAATGGATATAAAGGAACGGCTCTTACAAGAAGAAATTCATATGTCTATGCTGCCGCTGTAAGTGCAGCAGATACCATCGGATTAGGCACTGTTGGCAAATTAGGAGAAGGCTTTGTTAATGTTCCGTTCTCTGCCTGGGTTGAAGACCCACAAACTTCTACCGGTGGTTTTGGTGAAAGAAGACAACTAGCTGTTGGGTTTATTGAGAAATCTTCTATACTTGGAGGTAATCCTGACGGACAATGGGATCCGGGAATTAATTTAGTAGGTTCGGGAGAATATATACTAATATTCAACTCTACATATGATCCAAATGGTAATATTACTATACTGAAAGGCGGTTATCAGGACGGGCAAAATATAATATGGGCAAATTTACAAGGTGGGAATAATTATAAAATTCCGGCATCTATCAGTATTTCAAAAGACGAAAGAAATATTGCTGCTTCACCATATTTGAATGCTCTTTACGTTTTAGGTATTGAGAAAAAAGATAAAAATAGAACCTATAGTTATGGGGATAAATTTATTATTCCGGTTGATTCATATCCATATTCTCCAGAGGATGTTTTTACATTTAAAACAAGTAAAGGTGGGGAATTAAACGCTGAGGAAGAAAAGTCAATATTTGATAAAGTAAATGTTTTTCCAAATCCTTTATATGGATTCAACTCTGCGACTAGTTACACAAATAGTTCACCTGACGAACCGTTTGTTACATTTTCAAATCTACCTGAAGAAGTTACAATTAAAATTTATACTTTGTCGGGTTCTCTAATAAGGACACTTACAACAACGGATAAATCTAATTCTTCTTCTCCATTTTTACAATGGAATCTCCAAAATGAATCCGGATTAAGAGTTGCTTCCGGTTTATATATAGCAATTGTATCATCACCGAAATATGGTGATAAAATTTTAAAATTTTCTCTAATTCTTCCGCAAAAGCAATTGCAAAAGTTTTAATGTTATATGAATTGAGCAGGATTGTATGCAAGCCTGCTATAGATTTCTAATACGTTAGGAGTTTTTCACAATGAAAAGAATATTAATAATGACCTTAATAGCATTAGCAGCTAATTCTCTTTGGGCAGGTGATCCGGCAAGAAAGGGAACTACCGGAGCGGAAGAACTTTTAATACCTGTTGGCGCAAGAGGAATCGCTACAGGAGGTGCTATGTTAGCTTCTTTAACCGGACTAGAATCCATATATTATAATCCTGCTGGATTGGACTTAAGTAATAATACAGAAGCTATGTTTAGTTATATGAACTATATCGCGGATATTAATGTTTCTTACTTTGCTGCTTCGGCTAATTTAGGAGATTTAGGCTCGGTTGGATTAAGTTTTAAAACTTTCGATTTTGGAGACATCCCGATAACAACTAATAATTTTCCTGACGGAACCGGGTCTACATATTCCCCGGCATTTTTAACTGTTGGTTTAACTTATTCTAAAATAATTACTGATCGAATATCTGTCGGCACGAATGTAAAATTAATTACTGAAACTATTCAAGATACAAAAGCAACAGGGTGTGGCAATTGACATTGGAGTTCAATACCGGTTTAACGCTCAATTTTATTTAGGAGTTTCACTGAAGAATATCGGATCAAATATGGTGTATTCCGGGGCAGAATTGCAATCAACTACTAGTATACCAGGGGCAAATGCCGGTACTTCCGGCGGTGTTTATGAAGTTGTTGCCGAAGAATTCCAAATACCTAGTTATTTTGAGCTGAGCTTAGGCTACAACTATAACTTCAACAACCAGAATAATGTTTTAATTGGGGGAACTTTTACTGCAAATAATGCGCTTGAAGATAAAATGAATTTCGGATTAGAATATGGTTTTATGAAAACTCTGTTTTTAAGAGGAGGCTATGATATGCTTTTAGGAGCTTCTCAAAACCAAACAATATTTGGATTTACAGCAGGTGCAGGCGTTGATTATAATATCGGAAATGGAGTGGGAGTAACTTTTGATTATGCTTTCAGGGATGTTAAAGATTTTCCAACTGCAAACCATGTTTTTACCGTAAAATTATCATTGCAATAAACAAAATAGTGTTTTAAGTTAAGGCGTCAAATAAGACGGTTTTTTAATTATTAATTATAAAGAGTTCAATGAAAACTAAATTTACTTTTCTTCTTTTCTTCATCCTTGGAGTAATTTCAGTAAACAAAAATTTAATCGCTCAACAGAACAATTTTATTTTTGATTATGATTATGCCGAATTTGGATATGATTCAACATCTGATTATGTCGAATTTTATTATTCGTTTAATCAAAATTCTTTAACCAGGACTAATCAAGACTCGGGAACCTACGTTGATGGTATTCTGCATATAACATTGGAAGATAATTCTACTCATAAAAAAGTTGTAGATAATGATTGGAAAATTTCATACCTACTATCTGACGATACAACCGGTGGTGACAGAAGTCTAATAGGAGTTGTTGGTTTTGTAATCCCCGCCGGGAATTACACTTCAATGGTTAGTGGGAAAGATGCTGTGGATACAACTAAAGTAAAAATTTATAAAGAGTCATTTTCTATTAAACCGATGATCAAAAATAATTTTGCTTTAAGCGATATTGAAATTTCTTCTAAGATTATTCAAGATAGCCCAAATGAACACTCTGTGTTTTATAAAAACACCTTTGAAGTTATTCCTATTCCTACCGGTTTATTCAGCAATCAAATGCCGGTTGTCTTTTATTATTGTGAACTTTACCAACTACAAAATGGTGATTTAAATATACCGCTAAAATTAACATTAAATGTTTTTAATAGTAAAGGCAAGAATGTTTATAATAGAAGCAAAGAAATAAATAAAAAAAGTAATACAAGAGTTGAAGTAGGTACAGTTTTAGTCAATAAATTTCCAACCGATGCATATACCATGGTTATTTCTTTAATTGATACTTCAAATAATACCGGAATTAATTCTTCAAAGAGGTTTTATGTTTATAATCCTGATGTTGTTTCGACCGATACTTCTTCAGGTGAACATCAGGATGTTTTAAGTAGTGAATTTGCTGTAATGTCCGAAGACGAAATTGATTTAATGTTTGCACAGTCAAAATATATTGCTACTTCTGAAGAAATAGATCAATATAAAAAAATATCACAACTGGAAGGTAAACGTAAATTTATGTATGAGTTTTGGAAAAAGCGTGATACCGACACATCAACTCCTGGCAATGAATATTATAATAAATATTTTGAACGTGTAAGATCCAGTAATCAAAGATTTTCTGCCATTTCAAGGAAAGGTTGGAAAACCGATAGAGGAAGAGTATATATTTTATATGGTGAGCCAAGTGAGATTGAGCGGTTTCCAAATCAAACAGATAGCAAGCCTTATGAAATTTGGCATTATAATGAAATTGAAGGCGGTGTAATTTTTGTGTTTGGTGATTTAACAGGTTTTTCAGACTATACGCTTCTTCATTCAACAAAACGTGGGGAGCTTAGAGACGATAACTGGGCACACAGGTTAGATTCTTTCTGATAAAAGTTAAATGTTTAAAACTTACAAGGGATGGCAAATCAGCCATCCCTTTTTTGTTTACAATTAACAATTAATGTTTTTATAAGTAAATTTAAGTAATTGAATGAAAATTAAATTCTAATTGCAAAATAAAATTGAATACATATTATTTGTTAGTCTAAGCTGGTTGCTAAGATTGTTTAGCTTACAAACATCGAGAAAATTTGCTTTTGCTTTCGGTGTTCTTTTCTATTATTTAATTCCGATTCGAAAAAGAGTTGTGCTTGATAATTTGCATCATGCTTTTCCTGATTTTGATGAGAAAAAAATCCAGCAAATTGCTTTTGGTGCTTATAAAAATTTTTGTATTTCTTTAATTGAAATTTTATACCTTCCAAAGTTAACACGAGAAGAAATTGAACAAAGTGTTATTTGTGAAAATCCCGAATTGATCACATCAAAATTCAATGATAAGAAAGGAGTAATTCTTCTTTCTGCTCATTTCGGAAATTGGGAATATATTGCTCTGTCTGTCAGTTCGCAATTGCATATTCCCTTTACTGTTATTGTTAAGCCGCAAAGAAACCCATATGTTAATGATTGGATGAATAAAAACAGAATTAAGTTTGAAAATAAAATTGTTTCTCTAGGAATTTCTATTCGTAATGTTTATCAAGAATTAAAAAATAAAAATGTTGTAGCTATGGTAGCTGATCAGCGTGGGCCTGCCGAGGGAATGAAACTTGAATTTTTTGGAAGAAGAACTTCTGTTTTTACCGGGCCCGCAATTCTATCTTTAAAAACCGGTGCTCCATTAATTATGGGAATACCCGTTAGGCAAAAAGATTATTCATATAAAACTAAATTAATTGAAATTGATTCCAATAATTTACCGGAAGATTATGATGAAAAAGTTTTGGAGCTAAGTAGAAGGCATATGAATCATCTTGAATGTGTTATTAGGCAATATCCCGAACAATGGTTTTGGATGCATAATCGATGGAAACATTAATTCAATGGAAAAAATTTTAGTAATACAGACTGCATTTATCGGCGATGCTATTTTAACTTTGCCGATGATTCAAAAGCTTAAAGAGAAACATTCCCAAAGTGAAATTCACGTAATTGCAATTCCGGCAACGGAAGAAATTTTTTCTTTTTCACCTTTTGTGAATGAAGTTATAATTCTTGATAAAAAAAGAAAACACAAATCTCTACTCTCTCTAATAAATTTTTCGAAGGGTATAAAAAAAAATAACTACACAAAGATCTATTCTCCTCACCGTTCTTTTCGATCCTCGTTGATTGTAATGTTATCAAAGGTTAAAGAAACCTTTGGTTTTACTAACAGCAGTTTGAGACATGTTTATAAGCATCTTGTTGATTATAAAATTAATATTCATGAAGTGCAAAGGAATCTTGATTTAATTGGGTATGATTATAATAATGATTGGAAAATTTTGCCTCAGATAGAAGTCCATGAAAAAATTAAGGCAGATGTGAGCAATTACTTTGGAGAATTAGATAATAATTATCAATTTGCTGCTGTAGCACCTGGAAGTGTTTGGGAAACCAAGAAATATCCAATCGAATATTATGAAGAGATAATTAAGTTTTTAATCAGCAATTCTTTTTATGTATTATTAATAGGCGGATCGGCTGACCGGAACTTGTGCAGCGATCTTGCAAATAAATTTAAAAATAATGTTAAATCAACTGCTGGAAAATTTTCTTTGATAGGCTCCATTGAATTATTAAAAAGAGTAAAAGTATTAATCTCGAATGACAGTGCTCCAACACATTTAGGCATGTGTGCGGATATTCCCACGTTAACTTTATATTGTTCCACGGTTGCTGACTTTGGTTTTTATCCTTACAATTCTAAAAGTTATTTTTTAAGTTACGACGATTTAAATTGTAAGCCTTGCGGTATTCACGGTTATAATGAATGCCCTGTAAAAACATTTGATTGCGGTTATAAGCTGTTGCCTGATAAGGTTAACCGGAAAATTATGGAAATTATAAATGATTAAAACTAAAAAAGCTGAGAAGATCAATATTGATGATGACTTTAAAGCATCCATTTCTTACGCAAAGAAAATTTATTTGGAAGGAAAAGTTTTTATATATCCAACTGACACAATATATGGATTTGGTGCAAACCCTTTTAATGAGGAATCAATTGCAAGAATAAATGATATAAAGCAGAGAGAAATTGGCAAGATGTTTATTTTACTGGTTTCGGATATACAGACTCTCCAAAAGTATGCAGATATTAAACATGAAAAGCATCTTGATTTCTTAAATTCTATGTGGCCAAATCCGATTTCCTTTGTGCTTAAATTGAATGATGAAACTGCTGAAATTCTTAATTCGTCCACGGCAGCATTCAGAATTCCTAATAATAGGTTTTGTTTAAATTTTCTGAAAGAAATTAAGATGCCTTTAATTTCCACCAGTGTTAATAGGAGCAATAGTAAACCTTTAAATGAAATTGATCTTATTGAAATTGAATTCGATGAAGAAGTTGATGCAATTTTTTATACTGCAAAAAAATCCTTTTTTACAGCTTCAACCTTAATTGATTTAAGTGGAAGGGCGCCGAAATTAATTAGAGAAGGAAAAATAAAATTTGAAGATATTCTTGAAAAATTTAAATAAGAATAAAAATGATAGATATTAAAAAGAAACTTAAGCTAATTAAAAGTTTTTCAATAATGATTATTCCCGATCATGCCGGCGGAGGGACTCAATCACATCATGTTTATTTTAATAAGATTGTACTTTACGCTGTTATATATACCGTGGTTGTAGCAATTGTTGGTTTTATTTTCTTTTCCTTTACACCGGTTAAAGGTTTAATTTTTCCTTCACAGACCACTCTATCCAGTTCGGATATGAAAATAGTTAATGAGCTGAATAGGAAAATGATTTTCCTTTCGCGGGAATTGGAAGATTTAAAATCAACTAATGAAAAACTAAGATATGCAATTATTCTTGGTGATTCTACTTTGCTTGATTCAATAAAATTTGAACAGAAAAAATCCGAAGCGCCAGACAAGTTAAAAATACAAGGTTCTTTATTTGCGGTAGTTGAAAAGTTTTTTTCAGGCAAGAAGGATAATGATTCAAAAAGTTATTATTTTTATAATCCGGTGAATGCCTTTGTGAGCAGAGAGTTCAAACCTGAAAACGGACACTTAGGAGTCGACTATGTTCTTAAAACCGGAACTCCAGTTTATGCTTCTGCAAACGGGTATATAGCTTTTTCTGATTATACAGCATCTTCCGGCAATATGATTATTATAATTCATCCGGATGATTATATTACTGTTTACAAACATTGTTCTTTGCTTCTTAAAAAAGAAAGAGAAAAAGTTCTTCAAGGTGAGTTAATAGCTTTAAGTGGAAATACCGGTGAAATAACTTCAGGGCCTCACCTTCATTTTGAGATTTGGAAAGACGGACAGCCAATAAATCCTAAAAAAATTTTAATTAACTATTAGCCCAATAATAAAGGAGTAATAATTGAAAGTGAAAAACAACGAAGTGGGTAGAGACGAAGTAACAATTATAGGGAATGGGGTTGTTGTTGAAGGCAAAATGACCTCTAACGGAAATGTTCGAATTGACGGCGTTATTAACGGCGACATTCATGCTCAGGGCAATTTGACTGTTGGTGAGAATGGGGAAATTAACGGTGAAATAAATTCCGAAAATGTAACCATTGGCGGGAAGGTAATCGGCAGAGTAAATGCTAAAGAAAAAGTTCTTCTTGAGGCCAAATGTGTTTTGAAAGGCGATATAGTTACAAAAATATTAGTAGTTGAAGCCGGAGCTAAATTCGACGGAAATAGTAAAATGGGTACCGGGTTAAGTACTCCCATAACTACTCCGCCGCCTCCGCCTGTAAACAAAAATTAATGGATGAGAATAAGAAGAATAATAGTAACTCAGATTCTTTTCTAAATCCGGATGTAATTAGGTATCTTGGCTTAGGTACACAATTGGCAGCCACAGTTGCTGTTATGGTTTTCCTTGGTTACTGGCTGGATTCCAAATTTGATTCTAAGCCTATACTTACTATTATATTTTCCATTTTAGGGGTTATTGTTGGGATGTATCAATTTATAAAAACAGTTATAAAATCCGATAAATGAAGTTTCCCAATACTCTAATTGTAGGCGGCTTAGTATTAACCATAATACTTTTCGGTATTTTGTTTTTTATTTATTCTTCGGGGAAAATTCAAAGTACAACTTTTAATTCGTTTGCAGTTGGCGTTGGACTTGCGACTCTTAATTTTCTCCTGGGGTTTATTGCAATTAAAATAGGGATTTCACGTTCCGATAAAATATTCATTTCAAGTATTTTAGGGGGAATGGTCATCAGGCTTTTCCTGTTGCTGGGGTTTGTTTTTATTTCCTTAAAATTCTTGGAAATAAATCACAACACCTTTATATTTACGGTCTTAATTTTTTATATTTACTACTTAATAATTGAAATTTTTTATTTAAATTTTAAGAAAAAATAGCCTTTTTTATGCCTCTGGGTCTACAGGTTGATACACTTAAAACAGTAGCTGATTCAGTTCATGCCTCTTCTAAAGAAGGAAGCGGCTGGATACTGCATCATGTTATGGATAGCAGAGTTATTGATTTATCTCCGTTTGGAGAAATTCATTTACCTCAGCTGCCCTTAATTTTCGGAATTGATATTTCGCCAACAAAGTTTGTTGTATTCATGTGGCTGGTTGCAATTATTTTGATTGTGCTGCTGGCTTATGTATCAAAACAATATAAGAAATCGCTCGTTCCAAAAGGCATCACCAATTTTTTTGAAATCATTATTGTGTTTGTTAGAGACGAAATAGTAGTTCCCACTATAGGAAAGGGATATGAAAAATTTCTTCCATATTTAATGAGTATTTTCTTTTTCATTTTGTTTAGCAACATGTTTGGTTTAATTCCTTATTCTGTTACCGTAACAAGCAACATTGCAGTTACGGCAGCATTAGCTGGTTTGACTTTTTTTGCAACTCAATTAGGGGGAATAAAGAGTTACGGGTTCTTTGGATACTTTGCGAGATTAGTACCACATGGAATGCCGAAACCAATTTTACCTTTGATGATTGTTGTTGAGATTTTAGGATTATTTACAAAGCCATTTGCATTGTGTATTCGTCTTTTTGCAAACATGATTGCAGGCCATGTTGTTATTTTATCATTGCTTGGTTTGATTTTTATTTTGCATACAGCTTTTGTCGCGCCTGTTTCAATAGCGTTTGCAATATTTATTTATCTGCTTGAAATATTAGTAGCATTAATTCAGGCATACATATTTACAATGCTCTCTTCCTTATTTATTGGGATGGCGGTTCATATTGAACATTAATTTTTTTAAAAAACTATAACTCAAAATAAAAATTAGGAGATAAAAATGGATTTAGCTTGGTTAGGTGCCGGTATTGGCGCAGGTATTGCAGTAATTGGTGCTGGAGTTGGTATTGGTAAACTTGCCGGCATGGCTTTAGAAGCAATGGGAAGACAGCCAGAAGCTGCTGGTCCTATCAGAACAGCAATGATTATTGCAGCAGCATTGATTGAAGGTATTGCCTTCTTCGCATTAATTATTTGTATTCTTTTAGCAATTAAATCCTAAAATTTTTAATAAACAGGAAAAAGTATAATGCTATTCAATTTAAGTCTAGCTGTAATTGCATTAGCTCCTGAAGCTGCTGAACATGGGTCTTTAATTGATGTTAATCCGGGACTAATATTTTGGACTGTAATAACCTTTCTGGTACTAATGGTTATTCTTACTAAAATTGCCTGGAAGCCCATTATTGCAGCGTTAAATCAACGTGAGTCTGCAATTAAAGAAGCTTTGGAAAAAGCAGAGAAAGCTAAAGAAGAAGCTAAAAAAGTTCTTGATGAAAATCAGGCAAACTTAGCTCAAGCTGAAGAAGAAGCTAAAAAGATAGTTGACCAAAGCAGAGAATTTGCTGAGAAGTTAAAAGAACAAATGCTTAGCGAAAGCAAGCAGCAAGCGCAAAAAATAATTGAAGATGCAACTGCAGAGATTAATAGACAAAAAGATTCGGCGTTTGATGAATTAAAAAGTCATGTAGCCCAAATTGCAATTCAGGCAACTGAAAAGATTTTAAGGGAAAAGATGGATGCCGAAAGCCAGAAAAAAATTGTAAATGAATATATTTCTGAGATAACTAAAAATTAATTATGTCAGTATATCAAGTTTCAAATAGATATGCTGGTTCTTTGCTTCAAACATCAATTGACGCAAAAAACCTGGAAGAGACTTCAAAAGATATTGAGCTTATCTTTAATACTTTAAAAGAAAATCATAGGCTTCAATTAGTTTTAGAGAATCCGGTTATTAAACCGGCACTAAAGTTATCTATTCTTAATGAAATATTTCAAAATAAAATTGGAAATCAAGCTAAAAAGTTTATCAAATTTATCGTTGAAAAAGACAGAGAAGATTTGTTGTTTAACATCTTTCAAAAATTTCTTGAATTGAAAGATGAGTATTTAGGAATTGTAAATGTTGAGGTGAATACACCATTTGCATTTACTGCAGAGCAGGAAGAGCAGTTGAGAAATAATTTGGAATCAAAGCTGAACAAAAAAGTAATTTTTAAGTTCAATATTGATTCAAGTCATGATTGGCGGATTTGTAGCTAAAGTAGGAGATACGGTTTTTGATGCATCGGTAAAGCATCAACTTGAAATTTTAAAGAAGCAGTTCTTAGAGGGCGGCGCTTCGTTAAATTAATTTGAGAAATCAAAAAGGAATTTGAAAATGGCAGAAGTTAAACCAGATGAGATATCTGCGATATTAAGAAAGCAGCTATCAGGTTTTGAAAGTGAAGTAGATATCTATGATGTCGGAACAGTTTTACAAATTGGTGACGGAATTGCTCGTGTTTATGGTTTATCGAAGGTGATGGCAAGTGAGCTGGTTGAATTTCCTAATGATGTGTTTGGAATGGTTTTGAATCTTGATGAAGACAGCGTGGGTTGTGTGCTTTTTGGAGACTCATCATTGGTTAAAGAAGGTGACACTGTAAAAAGAACAAAGCGCGTTGCTTCAATGCCAATTGGTGATGAGATGCTGGGGAGAGTAATAACTCCTCTTGGTGTTCCGATAGACGGCAAAGGTTCTATTAATGCAACCGAGTACAGACCGATAGAGAGAAAAGCGCTTGGTGTTATTCAAAGACAATCGGTAAAAGAACCTCTTCAAACCGGTATTGTCGCTGTCGATTCAATGATTCCTATTGGACGCGGGCAAAGAGAATTGATTATTGGTGATAGACAGACAGGTAAAACTGCAGTAGCAATTGACGCAATCATAAATCAAAAATATACTCACTCTGAAGAAGCAAAAAAACTTGGAGTAAAACCGGTTTATTGCATCTATGTAGCTATTGGGCAAAAAAGTTCAACAGTTGCACAGGTAGTTGCAAAGTTGCATGAACAAGGCGCAATGGATTATACAACAGTTATTTCTGCAGCTGCTTCAGAACCAGCACCATTACAATTTATAGCTCCTTATTCAGGTGCAACTCTTGGTGAATTTTTTAGGGATAATGGTAAACATGCTTTAGTTATTTATGATGACTTATCCAAACAAGCTGCTGCTTACCGTGAGTTATCGTTATTGTTAAGAAGACCCCCTGGGCGTGAAGCATACCCGGGTGATGTTTTTTATCTTCACTCAAGGTTATTGGAAAGAGCTTCGAAATTAAGTGATGAGCTTGGCGGTGGAAGCTTAACTGCGTTACCAATTATTGAAACACAGCAAGGAGACGTTTCTGCTTATATCCCAACTAACGTTATTTCTATTACAGACGGCCAGATTTATCTTGAATCAAATTTATTTAATGCCGGTGTTAGGCCTGCTATTAACGTTGGGATTTCTGTTTCTCGTGTCGGTGGCAGCGCTCAAATTAAAGCAATGAAAAAAATTGCAGGTTCACTTAAACTTGATTTAGCTCAGTACAGAGAGCTTGAAGCGTTTGCTAAGTTTGGTTCCGACCTTGATAAGTCCACACAAAGAACTTTAGCAAAAGGCGCAAGACTTGTTGAACTGTTAAAACAGGGTCAATATGAACCTGTTCCTATTGAAAAACAGGTTATCAGCTTATATCTTGGAACAAATGGATTTCTTGATGATGTTCCGATTTATGATGTTAAGAGATTTGAAAAAGAAGTTCTAGAATTTTTTGAAGTGAAATATAACGATGTGCTTGAAACAATTAAGAAAGAAAAAGATTTAAGCTCAGATACTATTGAAAAAATTAAAAAAGCCGGTTCTGAATTTTTAAATGTATTTAAGAAAAGCTCTAAAGAAGGTTAGTAATAATTAATGGCAACTTTACGCGATTTAAAAATAAGAATAAAAGGTGTTAAGAATACCCAGCAAATAACAAAAGCAATGAAAATGGTTGCTGCTGCAAAGCTGCGGAGGGCACAGGAAAATATTATAAATGCCCGCCCTTATGCACAGAATATTTCTGTTTTACTTTCGCATGTAATTACTGAAGATGACCTTAAAGAAAACGTAATGGTTGCATCGCGTGATAATGTGAAGAATATAGCAATAGTTGTCGTTACTGCTGATAGAGGTTTATGCGGCGCCTTCAACATGAATATCGTTAAAGAATCTTTGAGATATGTTAATGAAGATTTGGATGATAAGTCTGTTAATATAAGTTACTTTTGTGTGGGCAAAAAAGGGTTCGATTATTTCAATAAACGTGATTATAATGTAACTCATAAAAAAATTGGTTTCTTTTCATCACTCATGTATGAAGATGCTTTGTCAATTACAAACGAGTTGATTAAAAATTATCTTGATGGAACATTTGATAAAGTAATAATTATCTATAATGAATTTAAATCTATAATTCAGCAGAAAATAGTTGTTGAACAATTTCTCCCTGTTCCATTAAAAAAAGAAGAAAATAAAAAAGAAAAGGTAATCCCGAATTATATATTTGAACCGAACCAGAATTCGATATTTGAATATTTATTACCGAAATATTTAAAAGCTCAAATGTGGAGAATATTGCTTGAATCGAATGCCTCCGAACAAGGCGCTAAAATGACAGCAATGGATAACGCTACTACAAATGCAAAGGAATTAATTAGCACATTGCAGCTTACTTATAATAAAGCAAGACAAGCTGCTATTACAAAAGAAATTTTAGAAATTGTTTCAGGTGCAAATGCACTTCAAGCCAACTGATCCTGCCTGCCGGCAGACAGGTATGTTTTTAGAAATATTGAAATGATGTTGATATAAGATGTTAGAAGAATTATCTCTTAAACTTGATACTGCCTTAAAAAAAGTTCGTGGACAGGGCAGACTGACAGAAAAAAATATTTCCGATACTTTAAGAGAAATTCGCCGTGTTCTTTTAGATGCTGATGTTAATTATAAAGTTGCTAAAGAGTTTATTGAGAAAGTTTCTCAAAAAGCTTTAGGTCAGGAAGTAGTTGCTTCAATAACTCCCGGACAACTTATTACTAAAATAATTCATGATGAGCTAACGGAATTACTTGGCGGTGCTCAGAGTGAACTGAAGTTTAGCGGAACCGGAAGTACAATTATTTTAGTTGTAGGGTTACAAGGTTCCGGTAAAACAACTTTTTCCGGGAAGCTTGCTAAAAAACTAAAAGGCAGCGGTCAAAAAGTTTTACTTGTAGCAGCAGATATATATCGCCCTGCAGCAATTGAACAATTGAAAACATTAGGTTCACAAATTTCTGTTCCTGTGTTTTCCATTGAAGAAAAAGATGCCAGGAAAACTGCTGCGGATGCATTAAAGTATGCAAAAGAAAAAAACTTAAATACTATTATTATTGATACTGCGGGCAGACTTCATGTTGATGAAGAAATGATGAATGAAGTTGCAGATATTAAAAATATAGTTAAACCATCTGAAACTTTATTTGTTGTTGATTCTATGACCGGGCAGGATGCAGTTAATTCTGCAAAAGCTTTTAATGAAAAAGTTGTTTATGATGGAATTGTTCTTACAAAATTAGATGGTGATGCAAGAGGCGGTGCAGCGCTATCAATCCGTTCAGTTGTTGGGAAACCAATCAAATTTATAAGCAACGGAGAGAAACTGGATGCATTGGAAAGCTTTTTTCCTGAACGTTTAGCATCAAGAATATTAGGAAGAGGTGACATTGTATCACTTGTTGAAAAGGCTCAAGAGAACTATGATGAGCTTGAAGCGGCCCGGATAGAGGAAAAATTAAAAAAAAATAAATTTGATTTTGAAGATTTTCTTAAGCAAATTAAAGCAATCAAGAAAATGGGTTCTCTGACATCCTTGCTTGGAATGATTCCCGGGCTTGGTTCTCAGTTAAAAAATGCTAAAGTTGATGATAATGCACTCGTAAAAGTTGAAGCGATTATCAATTCAATGACAAGAAAAGAAAGAGAGCAGCCTAAAATTCTGAATGGAAGCCGAAGAAAAAGAATTGCAAGAGGAAGCGGTACTTCTATTCAAGACGTCAACCGTTTAATAAAACAGTTTGACGATATGAAAAGAATGATGAGTAAAATGTCAAAACGAGGTTTTAATAATTCATTAGGTAATATTAAATTTAATTGAAATAAGAGATATAATCTGGAGGTTAAAATAATTTGTCTGTTAAGCTAAGATTGAGAAGAATGGGAAAAAAGAAACAGCCTATATATAAGGTTGTTGCTGCAGATTCCAGGTCTCCTCGAGATGGAAAATTTTTAGAATCGATTGGTCTATATAATCCGTTAACCAATCCTTCTACAATAGATATAAAAGAAGAAAGAGCTTTGTATTGGTTAAGCGTTGGTGCACAGCCAACAGAAACAGTTAAAAGTATCTTATCTCAAAAAGGAATTCTATTAAAAAGAGAATTAATTCGTAAAGGATTATCCGAAGATAAAGTTGAAGCTGAGTTAGAAGGCTGGAAAAAACAAAAAGAGGCAAAGACAAAGGGAGCTGCTGGTTCTACAAAGAAAACCAAGTCTGCAACTAAAGCTGCAATTGAGAGCGGAGAAGAAGTTTCTACTGGAAAAGCCGATAAAGAAGAAAAGATTATTGACGAAAGTACGGCAGAAGTAAAGGGCGCTGCTTCTGAAGAGACAGCCACTGATAAAGAATAATTAAGCTCTTATCCTGAATTTCTTTTCAATGGATGTCTTCTGTACATTTATTTCTTAAAGCTCCCGAGCTTAAAAATATAGGAGGCTTCTTTCTATGAAAGAATTCATTGAATTTATTGCGAAGCACTTGGTTGATAATCCGGAAGGTGTTCAGATAGATGAAAAAACTCCGGAAGAAAACAAGGTTGTACTTTCTTTAAAAGTACAGGCTGATGACGTTGGCAAAGTAATCGGTAAACAGGGCAAAACCGCCCAGGCCATGAGAACTTTGTTAACTGCAATTGCTGCTAAGGAAGGCAAAAGAGCCATTTTAGAAATTCTGGATTAATTACCTGTTCTTTTTGTGAGCGAGTATTTTCTTATTGCAAAAATCGTTTCGATTGTTGGAAAAGATGGGTTCGTTAAAATTTTGTCTTTTTCTGATTTTCCAGAACGGTTCTTTGATTTAAAGAAAGTGTATTTAGATTTTTTTGGTGAAAAAAAGATTTTCTTTGTTGATGCTGTTAAACATCAAAAGAATTTCTTCGCCTTAAAATTTAAAAATTTTGACAATGAAAATGATACACAAATTCTTTTAGGTAAAGAAGTATTTGTTGATGAAGCTAATATTGTTAAGCTTCCTGAGAATTATTTTTTCATTCACGACTTAATTGGCAGTAAAGTATTTCGTAATGAAAAATTTCTTGGTGTAATTAAAGATGTTCTTACTTATCCTGCAAATGATGTTTACTTGATTGAAGGTAATAAAGGATCGGAACTATTAATTCCTGCATTATCTGAATTAATAGAGAGTTTCGATCCTGAAGATAAAATTTTGATCTTAAAACCAGGCGGCGAGCTTTACGATGATGAGGATTGATATTATATCTGCTGTTCCCGAGCTTCTCAAAAGTCCTCTCGAACATAGTATTTTAAAAAGAGCAAAAGAAAAAAAGAAAGCAGAAATTCATATTCATAATCTTAGGGATTTTGCTTTTAATAAACATAAGCAGATTGATGATAAGCCCTTTGGCGGTGGTTCAGGAATGGTATTAAAACCTGAACCTTTCTTTGAATGTATTGAAAACCTTTTAGAGAAGAGAAATTATCAGCATATAGTTTTTACATCTCCAAAAGGAAAAATATTTAATCAGCAGTATGCTAACAAGCTTTCATTAGCTGAAAATATTTTAATTGTTGCCGGGCATTATAAAGAAATTGATGACCGTGTAAGAGAAAAATTTGCAACTGATGAAATATCAATTGGAAATTTTGTTCTTACCGGCGGCGAACTTCCGGCATTGATTATTACTGATGCAGTTGTTCGTTTGATTCCCGGTGTTCTTAACGATAGTGAATCTGCTCTTAATGATTCTTTTCAGGATGGAGAAGTTATTGAAGCCCCTCATTACACAAGGCCAGCTGAATATAGAGGCATGAAAGTTCCAGAAGTATTACTTTCGGGTGATGAAAAGAAAATAAAAGAATGGAAAAAAGAGCAGTCGAAAATACTAACTCATAAATGGAGAAATTTTAACAATTAGCGGAGAATATAATGGTTAACTTAAATAACATATTACCGGATCAAATGAGAGATGATCTTCCAAAGTTTAATCCCGGCGACCATGTAAAAGTTCATGTAAGGGTGATTGAAGGAGATAAAGAAAGAGTACAGCCTTTTGAAGGAGATGTAATAAGCATCAGAGGCGCCGGTGCACAGAGAACTTTTACTGTAAGAAAAATTTCTAGCGGTGTTGGGGTAGAAAGAATATTTCCCTTGAACTCACCTAAAATTGCTAAGATAGAATTAATGAGACAGGGAAACGTAAGAAGAGCTAAACTATACTATCTCAGAAAACTTTCCGGTAAAGCTGCAAGAATTAAATCAAAAGGTTAATTACTAAACAGCCTTATTTTTAAGGGCGTTTATAAGCGCCCTTTTTTTATTTTAAAGCTATAATTAAACTAAATCACCCAAATTGAGTTATAGTATTCTATCAAATAAAGTGTATATTTCCTAAGCTATATAACCTTGGTTAATTCAGAATGTTGACTAATTTTTAATTAGATTTAAATCATGCTAAAGAAAATAATATTATTAATATTATTAGCTCCAATTTATATTTTCTCTCAAAACTATAGAGTTGAAAAACTTTCCTCTGATGATGGTGTTTCATTAAATCTAACTTTTAGAATGCTCGTTGACCATAAAGGATTTTTATGGTTTGGGACTATGTTCGGTCTGGTAAAATATGACGGTGAAAATTATAAAGTATTTCGTCATCATCCCAATGATTCAACATCTATAAGTTTTGACGATGTTATTTCTTTATTTGAAGATAATGAAGGAAATATTTGGATAGGAACATGGGGAGGCGGATTAAATAAACTCGACCCTGTAAAGGAAAAGTTCACAAGATATATTCATAATAACAATTCAAGGTCAATCAGCTCAAATATGATTTGGTCAATAACACAAGATAAATATGGAAATATTTGGTTAGGCGATAATTCCGGTGTTCTTAATATGTTTAATGCTAAAAACAACTCATTCAGCAAAATTACATTGCCGGAAATTAACAAGGACTCATCAAAAAATAAACATGGAATAATTAGTCGTTTGCTTGCTGATAGTGATAATTTATGGATTTGTTCAGAAGGAGAATTATTTAAATATAATTTAAGAGAAGGAATCTTTGATACAACTTTAAATAGAAAATTTAATGAAAGCCATATTAATATTGTTTTCAAAGATTCAAAAAATAATTATTGGATTGGTACGAAAGGGCTCATTCAGTTAAATGGGAATGAAGAGGTTATAAGTAAATATCTTCACGAAAAAAATATTCCGGCCTCAATAAGTGGTGATAAAATATTTTCCATTGCTGAAGATAATAAAGGAAATATTTGGGTCGGGACTAATAACGGATTGAATAAATTTGATTATACATCCGGGAAATTTTCAACCTATAATTTAACTAATGATTTATATACGCCAAAAAATAATAAAACCGTTAATCAAATTGTAATTGATAAAGGCGGAATCATATGGAACTCAACCTATGAAGTTGGAATTCATAAAATAATTATACAAGATCAAAATTTTAAGAATTATTTTGGTTACGATTATTCTCCCGGTGAATTATCCTCCTTGCCTATAAAAGCAATCGCTGAAACTAAAGAAAGAGAAATAATTTTAGGTTCTTATGGAGCTGGGCTTTTTAAATTGGATACAACTGCAAACAGATTGAATAATTTATATCCTAATAATAATCAAATTAAGTTTATAAAATCACTGGCTGTTGATGGAAATGAGATATGGATTGGCAGCAATAATGGTTTGAGCTTATTGGATTTAACTAAAAACAAATTTGAGAATATAAATTTTAAGAATAGTGTTCGAAACAATTTAGATAGTGTCCCAATTTCTTCATTAATAATTGATTCAAAAGGCAGATTGTGGATAGGAACTGATGGTTACGGAGTTTATCTTCTTAATAAAAATCTAAATGAATTATCATTTTTTAAAATAAATAATGATTCTAAAACAATTAATGCTACGCAAAGCAGCTACATTCTATCAATGAAAGAAGATGAAAAAGAAAATGTTTGGATTGGCACCTATGCCGGTTTGTACAAATATAATATTGAGGATAGTTCAATTGTTTTTTATAAACATGATGATAAAAATAAGAACAGTTTAAGTAACAATTATATTTTTTCTATTTGTGAAGATAACAATGGAAAAATCTGGATTGGGACTAGCGACGGCTTAAATAAATATGATCCTAAAATAGATGGCTTTAAATCATATTACGAAGAAAATGGATTGCCTAATGGTGTTATAAATTCTATCATTGCTGACTACTACGGTAATTTATGGATAAGTACAAATAAAGGCATAAGCAAGTTTGATATAAGAGCACAACATTTTCAGAATTTTGATACTAAAAATGGGTTATCAAGCAGCTTATTCTTGCAGAACGCTTCGCTGCTAAGCAGCAAAGGTAAAATATATTTCGGAAATGATAAAAGTCTTTGTGTATTCAATCCCAATAAAGTTAAATTATCGGATTATTCCCCACCGGTTTATATTACTTCAGTTAAATACGGGAACATTAAGGAAGATGAAAGTTTAATAAATAATCCTTCCGGTGATATCAAGTTAGATTTTAATCAAAATGATATCCGCATTAATTTTGCTTCATTAGACTATTCAAATCCTAATAAAAATATATACAAATATAAACTGGAAGGACTTGAAAATAATTGGGTACCAGCAGATAATAATAATTTTGTTAGTTACACAAATCTATCACCGGGAGAGTATAGATTTATAGTTATGGGAAGCAATAGCAATGGAGTTTGGAGTAAGAACATAGCTGCTATAAATATTATTATCTCTCCTCCTTTTTGGCTTACATGGTGGTTCATTAGTCTCGTAATAATGTTCATGATAATTCTAATTTATATTATCTATAGGATTATGTTGATTAAGAAACTGAAATATGCAGTTGAAATAGAAAGAATTAAAATTGAGGAAAGAGATAAAGTAAGAAGGAAGACTGCTGCTGATTTTCACGATGAAATAGGGCATAGGCTAACAAGAATTTCAATCCTTACGGAATTGATCAAAAGGAAATTACCGGAATCTTATGTTTCTATTGTTCCTTTACTGAACAAGATTTCGGAGAATTCCGCTCAGCTTTATTCCGGCACAAAGGATTTTATTTGGTCAATCGAACCGAAAAATAATTCGTTGTATGATTTGATAATAAGACTTAAAGATTTTGGTGATGATATTTTTAATGATACAGATATACATTTTGAAGTGAACGAAATTGCAGAAAGATTTAGGAAGGAATTTTTAACAGTTGATCTGCGAAGGCATCTTGCTTTAATTTTTAAAGAAGGAATGAATAACTCATTAAAATATTCAAACAGCAAAAATATAATACTCCAAACAAAAGTAGTAAAGCGTGAACTGGAAATATCGCTTGCAGATGACGGTGAAGGTTTTTCTATTTTGAGTGAAACAAAGGGGAACGGTTTGAACAATATGAAAAAAAGAGCTGAAAGAATTAAAGGCATTTTGGATATTGATTCCAGGATTGGACAGGGGACTAAAATTATATTTAAATGTAAACTTTCTCAAAAAGAAATAAATCTTAATTAATTGAAATCCTACCTTTTTTTAACGAACTTGTTAATAAAAATTTCAAATCTTCATGGACAAAGAAAAGATAAAAGTCGTAATTGTGGAAGATGATAGTCTGATTAGGGAAAGTTTTGCCGGGTTTGTAAATGAAACCGAGGAGCTTGATTGTGTTGGTAATTATGAATATTGCGAACATGCAATTGAAAATCTTCACAAAGATAGCCCTGATATTATTTTAATGGATATTGAATTACCCGGAATTTCAGGAATTGAAGGAATTAAAAGAATAAAAAAAATAAATCTTGAAATTGATATTATTGCTGTAACTGTTCATGATGATGATAAAATCGTTTTTGATGCTTTATGTGCAGGGGCTTCAGGTTATCTTACAAAAAATATTTCCCCTCAAAAATTAATTGATTCAATTAAAGAAGCGCATAATGGCGGTGCACCTATGAGCACTAATATTGCACGAATGGTTATAAAATCTTTTCACAAAAGTTCATCGTCTCCCTTAAGTCCACGTGAAACTGAAGTGCTTCAGCTTCTTTCAAAAGGAAAAAGCTACAGTATGATTGCAGATGAATTATTTATCGATAAAGAAACTGTCCGCTCACACATCAAAAATATCTACATAAAACTTGAAGTTCACTCCAAAGCACAAGCTATTGAGAAAGCTGAACAGCAAAAATTAATATAGCCGCAATAAAAATCCCCCAAATTGAAGGATACCGCTTTTCAAATAAAGCGATTATAATTTAATATAAAATTCCTCTAATAATTTAATTCAAAAAGGTTGATATGCTAAGCTTCAATAATTTTAATAATCTTGGAAAATTATTTCAATTAGTATTTTTTTTAGTGGGCGCTGTCTTTAGCGAAACAATCTTATCTCAAACATTTACTAAAATAACAGATACAACTAATCCTGTAGTAACCGATTCATTTACACTCGGTTACCCTGGAACAGCCTGGATTGATTATAATAACGACGGCTTTTTGGATCTGTTTGTTAATAATGATTATTTATATACAAATAATGGAAATGGAAATTTCACCAAAAATTTATACTTCAAAGGAAAAACTTCATCGATCAATCCGCCTAACACTATCGCCAGTGGAGGCAGTTGGGCTGATTATGATAATGATGGTGATTTGGATTTTTATTCGGCAAGTGCACATTCATTTTTATTCCGAAATAATGGTGATGGAAGCTTTTCAAAAATAACTAGTGGTGAGATTGGAGATAGTGTTGGCAATAGAGGATGGACTGCAGTTTGGGCTGATTATGATAATGACGGAAATGTAGATTTACTTGTGGTTCATCCTGCAGGGTTTGTTCCTGGAGGCTCAATCCCTAACCGTCTATATCATAATGATGGTCCTCCAAATTATACATTTACTAAACAAGATGGTTATGAATTCGTAACTCAACTATCCTCATATACAGTTGCGACATGGACGGATTTTGATTTAGATGGGGACATTGATTTATTTATAGCCAGCGGGCCTGCAAATGGAACTTTGGCAAGTGACTACTTATATAAAAACACTTTAATTGAAAATGGTGAAGTTGGATTTGAAAGAATTAATACTCAACCTTTAGGAACAGATCTACAAAACGGACAGGTTTGGAACTGGATAGACTTTGACAATGATGGCGATTTAGATGGATTTCTTACAAACTACGGTGGGGTTGGAAATAGATTTTACATAAACAATAACGGCAGCTACACTGATTCACCATCAAATTTAGCTTTATCTCGCGCAAAGTGTTTAACAAATGCCTGGGGTGATTTTGACAATGATGGATTTTTAGATGTTATAATTACAAGTGAATCCAAAACTTATTTTTTCCATAATAATGGTGATGGGACATTTTCAAATGTAAGTAATTCAATGACTACTAGTAATGCAGAAAGAGGTGTAACTATTGGAGATTATGATAATGACGGTGATCTTGATGCATTTATTGCTGGTTTTTCCGGAGGCAATGGTCTCTTTAGAAATGATAACTCAAATGGAAATGGATGGATAAAATTAAAATTAGTTGGTACAAAAAGTAATAAGTCTGCCATTGGTGCAAAAGTAAAATTAAAAGCCACAATTAATGGAAAAGCGATGTGGCTGTTTAGGGAAGTGCAAGCACAAAATAGCTTTAATAGTCAGAATAGCCTGATTGTTCATTTTGGTTTGGGAGATGCAACCGTTATAGATTCGCTTGTAGTAATTTGGCCAAGCGGAACAAAAGATGTTTTTGAAAGCTTACTTCCAAATCAATTTAAAACTATTACGGAAGGAGAGGTTACTGGAATTAATGAAAAGTCTGATCTAATACCTAAGAGCTTTAAGCTTGAACAAAATTATCCTAATCCATTTAATCCCACAACAAAGATTAGATATTCAATCCCTTATTTAATTCAAACAAAGAATAATTCGTTTGTACAGTTAGCTGTTTATGATTTACTGGGGAAAAAAATAGATGTTCTGGTAAATGAAAAACAAAAGCCAGGAAATTATGAAGTTACTTTTAATGGAAATGAATTGCCAAGTGGAGTTTATTTTTATAAGCTGAAAGTCTTCGGATCAAATACTTTTTCAGGATCAAATTTTATAAAAACTAAAAAACTAATTTTAATTAAATAAATATTTCGATCCCTTTGTCAAAAGTTACAACTGCCCGCTGTAGGTTGTTTCAAGGCAAGGGGATTGAATTCAATTTAAGCATGGAGCAATCAAAATGAAATTAATTAAAAGTTTATCAGTGATTCTTTTTATCCTATTAAATTCAGCAATGTTTTCTCAACAAAATGAAAATTCGAATTGTACTTCGCCCGAAGCCAAACAATTTAATTTCTGGGTCGGGCATTGGAAAGCTGAATGGCAAAACAAGGACGGAAGCAAGGCTGAAGGCGAGAATAACATTGAAAAAATTTTAGGTGGTTGTGTTGTAGAAGAAAATTTTAATGGTAATCCTGGCGCTCCTTTGGAAGGGAAAAGTTTTTCAGTATACAATTCTCATAGAAAAATGTGGCAGCAAACCTGGGTAGATAATCAAGGAGGCTATCTTGATTTTACCGGAAATTTTAATGACGGCAAAATGATTTTATCGAGAGAAGCTATGACAAAAGATGGCAATAATATTCAACAGAGGATGGTTTATTATAATATAGAGAAAGATAAATTTGACTGGGATTGGGAAATTTCAAAAGATAATGGCAAAACCTGGGAATTGAGATGGAGAATACATTACACAAGAATAAAATAACTGATATGCAATAGAATAAAGTGCATCTAATTTTAATTTTTTATTTTAATTCATTCTTTGATAGTTTAAATGTAAATAAAAATTAAAATTAAGATGATATATTTTCCAAACAATATTTTTACTCAAGCGATAGTTTTAAATTTGCCTGAACAACTGAAAAAAGAAATTAAATTTTCTTCATCCTCGCTGCTGGCAAAAGAAATTGTTAATAATAATGAAAATGTAGGATTAGTACCTACAACAGATTTAATCAATCATAAAGAATTGTTTGTGTCAAACAAATTTGGAATTTCATTCGAAGGCGCACTTTGCAACAACTATATTTATTTTAAGCAGAAAGAAAATATTGTAAATGAATTAAACTTGTTTGGGGATGTATCTTCGATTGAAGTTATCATCGGGAAAATTTTATTTAAGGAAATGTATAATTCCGAAGTGAAGATAAAATTAATTGCTGATAACTTCAGAGACGCAAATAAAAATTTAATTGTAATTGGGGATAAAAATTTTGAAAGTGAATCTTATAAAAGTGGAATCAGCTTTGCTGAAGAAATTGTAGATTTACTTACTCTTCCTTTTGTAAATTATATTTTAGTTTCGAGTTCTGAAGAAAAACTAAGACGAGTTGAAGCAGAATTAGTCTCATCAACACAAAATATTTATGATACTTTTGGAAAAATAGAAGCCTTAGAAAATTTCGCTGCAGAAACTAAAGATTATATACTCTCAAATCTTTCTTCGATGACAGTACTTATAGAAGAGCAAGATATTGAGGGTATCCAGAGTTTGCTTCAGCTTCCTTTTTATCATGGTGTAATAGATGATATGATTGAAATTAAGTTTTTGAAGTAAAACTTAGTGAGGCTTTGTGTCCTAAGTGTCTTAGTGGTAAAATGTTTTTTAACACAAGACACTAAAGACATTAAGTGTATTAAAGCTCAACCAGTGAAACATTAATTATTTCATCTTCCTTTTCAGGCATTTCTTTTAATATTTTATCAGATGGTTTTGAGTCAAGCTTGATTGTGCAGCAAGCAGTTTTTTCATCATCAAAAATTACATTTTGCATTTCCTGTGCATTTATTCTTTCTACACTGAGTAGATGCAACACTCTTGCAACACTCCTGGCTTATCATAATGCCTAACCACGATTTGAAATTTAGCGGCAGTCTGTTTGCATCTATTAACCCAATTTCGGACACTACCAAGATTTATATAATCAGCGACAACATTTACAGTTTCCTGTGCAACAGCGTTCTGGGACTGCTCTGTTGAAGCGCCAATATGATGGGTTACGTAAACGTTAGGAATATTTGATAAGTCACTTTTAAATTCTCCCTCTTTACCTTCAGGTTCGCCGCCAAAAACATCAAGTCCTAAAAATACTTTACCTTCTTTTGCTGCAGAAATTAATGCTTCTTCATCTACAACACCGGCACGGGCCGTATTAATAAAGTATGCACCTTTTTTTAACTTGGAAATTAATTCTTTGGTAATAATTTTTTTTGTGTCAGCATTTTGTGCAAGATGAACTGAAACTATATCGACTTTAGAAAATAATTCATCCAAAGTAGCTGCTCTTTCAATTCCAAGGCTTTCAGCTTTTTCATCTGTTAATGAACGTGACCAGGCAATAACATTTAGTCCAAATGCTTGTGCACGGTAGATAAGTTCTGTCCCGATTTGTCCAACACCAACAACCCCAATTGTTTTCCCAAATAATCCATCAGCTTTTGAGTAAGCAGCTTTATTCCATTTACCATTTTTGAAATCAATTACGTTTTCAGGAATTTTTCTGTCAATTGAACAAATTAAACCCATTGCAAGTTCCGCAACTGCAATGCTGTTTTTGCCAGGGCAATTTGCTACAAATATTCCTTTATCGTTTGCAGCTTTAAGATTTATGTTGTTGACACCTGCACCGGCACGAATAATCAAGCTAAGCTTTTTAGAATTTTTAATGCATGTTTCGTTTACAACTGTAGAACGAACTATTAAAATATCTGCGTCCTTTGCGGCATCGGGAAGGTCATTCTCGCCCAGTTTAGGTGAGTTTGTTACTTCTAACTTAAGTTTCTTAAACTCTTCAATATATTGCTCAGGAAATTTATCTGCTACTAATACTTTCATAAGAACCCCTATCTAATTTTAATTGATTGAAATATATTCTTTTATTTAATAATTAAATCAAGATACATAATTAACTTTTGGTTAATATGTTACAAAAATTATTTTTTCAGCATCGGAATTTTTATATTAAACAATTTTGAGTTTTCAATTGCTCTTTCATAGCCGGCATCTGCATGGCGCATAATTCCTGTTCCCGGGTCATAAGTTAAAACTCTTTCAAGTCTTTTTTCAGCTTCTTTGGTTCCGTCAGCAACTATAACCATTCCGGCATGAATTGATTTTCCGATTCCAACCCCGCCGCCATGATGAACAGAAACCCAGCTTGCACCCCCAATAGCATTTAATAATACATTTAAAATAGGCCAGTCGGCAATTGCATCGCTTCCGTCTTTCATTCCCTCAGTTTCACGGTTTGGAGAAGCAACAGAACCGCAATCAAGATGATCTCTTCCAATAACAATTGGCGCAGAAACTTTTCCTTCGGCAACTAAATCGTTAAATATTTTTCCCATCTTCGCACGTTCGCCGTAGCCAAGCCAGCAAATCCGTGCAGGTAAACCCTGGAAGTGAACTTTTTTCTGAGCCAGATCAATCCAGTTGCAAAGTGCTTTGTTTTCAGGGAAAGTTTCTTTAATTGCTTTATCGGTTTCATAAATATCATTTGGATCTCCGGATAAAGCAGCCCATCTAAAAGGCCCCTTGCCATCACAGAAAAGCGGCCTTATAAATTCAGGAACAAATCCTGGGATATCAAAAGCATTTTCAACTCCATTTTCTTTTGCTTCACCACGGATATTATTTCCATAATCAAAAGTAATTGCTCCTCTTTTCTGTAACTCCAA
This sequence comes from uncultured Bacteroidota bacterium, assembly GCA_963777515.1. Lineage (GTDB taxonomy): Bacteria > Bacteroidota > Ignavibacteria > Ignavibacteriales > Ignavibacteriaceae > CAVSWT01. The sequence continues at coordinate 797,745 of CAVZQU010000007.1, read as the reverse complement.
CATAGCTTGAACATGCTTTACAATAGTTGCCTGGGATTTTTTTATATATTCTTTTGGTGAAGCTTCCCTAAGCTTAAAAGCTTCTTCTAAACTCATACCCATCGGGACATATCCGTTTAAAGTATCATGCGCAGAAGTTTGATCAGTGAGAACATCAGGAATAATATTTTTCTGAAGAATCTCTTGGCAAAACTTCACCGGCATTTCCAACTAATCCAACCGAGATTGCTTCGCCTTTTTCTTTAGCTTTTAAAACTATGTTTAATGCCTCATCAAGATTATAAGAAATTTTATCAATGTAACCAGTTTTTAATCTTTTTTGAATCCTTTCTTCATCAACATCAATTCCTAAAAAAGCAGCTCCATTCATAGTAGCAGCTAATGGCTGAGCTCCACCCATTCCGCCGAGTCCGGCAGTCAAAAGAAATTTTCCTTTTAGTGAACCATTTGTTTTGGCAGCATCAGTTGAAAAATATTTTCTTGCACATTCGGCAAATGTTTCGTAAGTGCCTTGTAGAATTCCTTGGGTGCCAATGTAAATCCAGCTTCCGGCAGTCATCTGGCCAAACATTGTTAAACCAAGACCTTCAAGCCTTCTGAATTCATCCCATGTAGCCCAATCGGGAACAAGCATTGCATTTGAGATAATTACGCGAGGTGCATTTAAATGAGTTCTAAATATTCCCACAGGTTTACCTGATTGTACTATAAGTGTTTCATCATCTTCCAGGTTTTTCAAAGAATTAATTATTGCTTGATAGGCTTCCCAGTTTCTTGCAGCTTTGCCACTGCCTCCGTATATAATTAAATCTTCAGGGCGTTCTGCAACATCAGGATCAAGATTGTTCATCAGCATTCGCATAGCTGCTTCTTGCAGCCATCCTTTGCATGTTAGTTTTGAGCCTCTTGGTGCTTTTATTTCAACTTTTTCTTTTTCAGATATCATAACTACCCCTTAAAATGATTTTCAAGAATATTTTCATATTGCTTTAACATTGATCGGTAAAGCCATTTTTTTATAAACCAACTTTTCTTCATTTCTTTTCCTATGAACTCTACATTTCTTTCAAGCTGGAATTTTAACTTTGTTCTTTCTTCTTTTGTGAATTTAATGGTTTCTTCATTACCACCAAGTTTTGTTAAAATAGAATTGAATGCCCTTTCTTCGCTAAAAAATTTATTATCCCCTTGAACTTGTTTTAAGGTTTGTTTACAAAAAGTAGATAAAAGTTTTTTTTCGTTTTTATCGAAAGTGAAATTATAGTTTGTGAATAATTTTTTCATCTGGTTCCGAATAATTTTTAAATGATAATAATTGTTCTTTTATTTTTTGGTAACCCGGTTTTATTATATCATAAATATATTTCAGCCTTTCTTTGTAAGGAATAAAAGCTGACTTCATTGAATTTATAGTTATTTTTTCCAGGTCTTCTAAAGTTAAATTGAAATATTCAATTGCAGTTAAAAATTCTTTTGTCATCGAAGTATCGCTCATCAACCTATCATCGGTATTAAGTGTAACTCTGAATTTTTCCTTAAAGAAAATACCAAATGGATGTTTTTCTATTTTATCTACTGCTCCGGTATGCACATTACTAAGTAAACATATTTCAAGCGGAATTCTTTTATCGAGAACATACTGTGCTAAGTCTCCGAAACCAGCAACATTACCGTGATGGTCCAAAATAAAATCCTCAACAAGATGTGTTGCATGTCCAATTCTATGAGCACCACACCATTGAATAGCCTGCCAGATAGATTCCTTACCAAACGCCTCTCCGGCATGAATTGTAATATTAAAATTAGCCCGCTGAATAAACTGGAATGCTTCAATATGTCTTTTAGGAGGGTAGCCGCCTTCTTCGCCGGCAAGATCAAAACCAATAACACCCTGTTTTCGGAAATTGACTGCAAGTTCGGCAATGTCTAAAGTATTTTTCATATTGCGCATACCGCAAAGAATCAATCCGTAACCAACTCCAAAATCTTTTTTCCCTTTTTCCAATCCTTCCAGAACAGCACTAACAATATCTTCATAATATAAACCTTTGTTAGTATGAAAAACCGGGGCAAATCTAGTTTCAACATAGCATACACCGTCATTTTTCATATCTTCCATCATTTCGTAAGCCACCCGTTCGAGGGATTCTTTTGTTTGCATTACAGCACAGGTATGTTCAAATCCTTGCAAGTATTCAACTAAGTTTCCCTTATTTGCGCCGCGATGAAACCATTTCCCAAGTTCGGCAGGATCCTTTGTGGGTAGCTTTTTGTATTTTAATTCTTGGGCTAATTCAATAATTGTCTGCGGCCTTAATCCGCCGTCAAGATGGTCATGAAGAAGGACTTTGGGTAGTGAATTTACAATTTGTTTTGAGTTCAAAATATCCTCACTTTTGACTTCAAAAATATTCTTTAAAAGATGGAAAATCAATTTAAGTTTTAATTGAGATTTGGAAATTCAATTCTCTCAAAATATTTAATAATTGTAAAAGGAGTCAATTATGTTAAAAGGGTTAAGAACAGTAATATATCATGCTGATGATATAGAAAAAGCAAAAGAATGGTATACCAAAATTCTTGGGTTTAAACCATATTTTGATCAGCCCTTTTATGTTGGATTTAACGTAGGTGGATATGAATTGGGGCTTGACCCGAATAGTCCAAATCTTACAAAGGGAAATAATGAAGTTGCATACTGGGGAGTTGATAATGCTGAAGAAGCTTTCGCAAGTCTACTTAAAAATGGTGCTAAAAAGAATACAGAAGTTCAAGAAGTTGGGGAGGGGATAAAGGTTGCGACAGTGTTGGATCCATTCGGTAATGTGTTTGGAATAATTGAAAATCCCCATTTTAAATTAAAAAATTGAATTTAACTGAAGAAAAGTTAAAGATAATATTGTATAATAATCTAAGTTTTCATTTCTTCGATTAGCCTGAAATGATTAGTGAAATAGACTACATAAGCATTTATAATTCTTGACTATACATGGTTAAAACAGTAATTTTGAATCTACAAAATTGTTAAATCAATAGATCATTAAATGGAGTAATGATGCAAAAATCAAAAATACTAATCGCAATCGTTTTGTTATTTGGAATTGTAATGGCAACTACCGGATTTGATTGCGGTTCAACTGAGTTGACCAGCGCAAGATTATATATTCAACAAAAGCAATACGATAAAGCACTTGACGCACTTAAAAAAGAAGTTGCTAAAAATCCTAAAAGTGATGAAGGCTATTATCTAATGGGCTATATTTACGGAGAAAAGGGCGATTATTCGAATATGGTTGATGCTTATGATAAGTCTCTTGCAATAAGCAATAAAAATGCTGATGATATTAAAAAGTCGGAAACTTATTATTGGGCAAATCAATTTAATAGAGGCGTAAAGCTATATCAGGATGGTACAAAAATAACTGATAAGGACAGCACTAAAATATTATTGGATAGATCGGTTGAAGCCTTTAGGAATGCAATTATGATTGAGCCGGATTCTGCAGGTGCTTATAAAAATCTTTCATTTGTTTATATAAGTCAGGGTGAAAACGATTCGGCAATTGCACCATTACAAAAACTTATTGATCTGGAAAAACCTGTTGATGGTTATAAATATCTTGGTGAAATTTATTATGAAAAAGGAGCTAGTTTTGAAGGAAAAGACAGCCTTGCAGCAATGGACAATTTTAGTAAAGCTATAAACGTTTTGGAAGATGGAAGGAAATTATATCCAAAAGATTCTGAAATTCTTAGAACCTTAGCCAATTCTTATATAGCTGCACGCAAAATTGATGTTGCAAAAGAAATATTCAAAAAGGGAATTGAAACAGAACCGGATAATCCATATTATAAATATAATTATGGAGTACTATTGCTTCAGGCAGGCGATTACCCTGATGCTGAAAATCAGTTTAAAAAAGCTATAGACATTAAGCCCGATTATGACAATGCTATTTATAATTTAGCTGTTACTTATGTAAAATGGGGAACACAGCTAAATAAAGAATCAGAAGATAAAGGTGAAATGGAAAATCAGGCATATAAGGAAAAGTATAAACTTGCTTTGCCGTATCTTGAAAAAGTAGTTGAAAAAAAATCAGATGATCCGCAAATGTTTGAATTATTGGGTAGAGTTTATACAGTCCTAAATATGCAAGATAAAGCAAAGGATGCATTCAATAAAGCAGATGCATTAAGAGGAAAATAATTTTTTGAAAGTAAATAATGGCTCAAGATAATCAATTACAAGGACAGCAAATAAATATAGAGCTTGGTGAAAAGGAAGCTGAAGGAATATATTCTAATCTGGCAATTATAACACATTCGCCGGCAGAATTTATTATAGATTTTACAAGAATTGTTCCCGGCATTCCAAAAGCTAAAGTGCATGCAAGAATTATTACCACACCCCAACATGCTAAAATGCTTTTAAAAGCTTTAAAGGATAATATAGATAAATTTGAATCAAGATTCGGGGAGATAAAAACAGATACTCCACCTAACCAGCATTTTGGGTTTGTCCCGGTAAAAAAAGATGAAAAAGTGAACTAAATTTTTCATTTATTTCTTTTCTAATATAATAGGCAAGCTTAAAGTTTGCCTATTTTTTTTTCTTCTAAATAATTACCTCTAAATACCCTCTAAATTTTTTCGACTATAAAGAGAAACACTATATATTATAAAAATTCAGGGATCACCTGATTTGAGTAATTGAATGTCTTTTATAAATTGAAAAAAATATCAAATAAATCGCAAACTATAATTAATAAATAGGTTATCATGAAAAAAATTATTCTACTATTTGCAGCCATTTCATTTTTTTCAGTTCAAATTATCGCTCAAGATGTTCAAAATACAATATCATTTCAAATAGGATTGCAATGTGAAGGAACAGGTACTGTTTTTCTTCCAACTCTAACTTTCAAAGAAGGCGAAACCTATGAAATTGGAGATTGGTCAATGCCTTCCAACTCTTCTTTTCCTCAAGCTTTGTGGAACACAATAAAAGGGACAGAATTTAAGATTGAAGATGGTGCATTAGATAAAGATGTAACTATACTTTTTATAGTTTCAGATGTTGATTGCAATTCAGGTTTATATCTCAAAGGAAAACATGGTGAGAAATTTTTCTTCAATATAAATTTAATTGTGATTATTAATGGACAGGAACAGCCTTCACCATTTTATTTTAAAAACTTAAAAAGATGCATTCTTCGAATTCCCAATTCAATAGACTTAAGTGATTTTATAAGCAGTTCTGGAATTGATTCTGACTCTCCAATAAATTTTTATTATAAAACCGAGGATAATTTTATCAGCAATGACATTGTAACTGTCAAGCCAATGGACTCAGCCGGAACTGAAAATTCTTTCTATGAAATAAATTTAAGACATTTTTCTAATGTAGTTGGAATGGAAGAATCTTCCGTCACAAATGTAGAAAATTCCGATAGTAAAAATCCGGCTAACTTTAAATTAGAGCAGAACTTCCCAAATCCGTTTAATCCTTCAACAAAAATAAAGTATTCTATTCCTAAAAACTCTTTTGTTAAACTCAATGTGTATAACATTCTTGGCATAAAAGTAGAAAATATAGTAAGTGAATTTCAAAACGCAGGATCTCATACAATATCATTTAACGCTGCAGGTATTCCTTCTGGGTTTTACATATACGAATTAAAAGCCGGCAATTATTCGGCATCTAAGAAAATGATTTATCTTAAATAATTTTTTGAATAGATATGAAAAATCTAATGAAAGCAATTTTTTCATTTTTGATATTAGGAGGAATTTTCGCAATTCTTAATTCAACAGGATGTGTTGATCTTCCAAATGAAGTTATAATGCCTCAGTGGGATGTAGATTTAAATGTTCCTTTATTAAAAAAATCTTACGTACTAGAAGATATAGTAAAATCCGATAAAGACCCAAATATTTCTATTGATCCTGTTGACAGCCTGTATGTAATTCATTCTGATGATTATTTATCTTCAACAGGTGTTTCAGAATTTATGCAGATGACCAATGAATCCTCCAGTAATGATAACGTTCTCCCGGTTACGGAGAATGACAGCTTACAAGTATATATTCCATTTCCTGATAGTTTACAAATTGAAAATGCGAAATTTAAGTCCGGTGTAATTAAATTCAAATTTGTAAATCATTCTACCTTCAGCGATATGAATATTAATATTAAAATTCCTGGTGTAATTAAGCCTGATGGAAATATACTTTCCCTAGATTTTATTGTTCATGCAAACAGCACCGATAGTTCTATTTACTTATTGCAAGACCATAGTTATCAAGAACCAGCAAACCAGGTTTCAATATTTAAAGGACAAATTTGGTTAATAGCAAAAGCAAATTCGTTAGATAACTTTGCTTACTCATCATTTGATGTAAAGGCAAAGCAGATGAAATTTTCTTCTGTAAAAGGATATATTCCCACAAAAGTTATTCATGTTAATCAAGATAAATATGCTGTAGACCTTGGCTCTGATATTGAAAGATATAAAGATAAGGTTTCTTTAAAGGATGCAGTACTATATGTGAATGCATCCTATGAAACAAATACTTCAGAACCATTTGACCTTGAAATAAGAAATATGAGTATAGTGGGAAAGAGAAATAATGGGGAACAGGAACAATTGCAATTCTATGAAAATATTAACAGTCCGCTTTCGCCTTCATTCAGATTTAATAATGGGCAATTACAAAAAACATTTGATGAAACTAACAGCAATATAACAGAATTCATTTCGTTTATGCCTGATTCAATAATAGTTAGTACGGATTATGTATTAAATCCTGATGATGACAAAACATATCGAACTGTTAACGAACTAGACTCAGTTGCATTTGAAACAAATTTTACTGCGAAAAGTTCTCTAATATTAAGGCAAACTACGATAACAGATACACTCGATGTTGATATAAGTAATGATGATAGGGATCAAATAAATAAAGGGCAATCAGCCAGCTTAACAATTGAAGTTGATAATCATATTCCTATGACGGCATTTTTCAAAATTACATTAGCTGATTCAAATTATAATCCGTTATTCACTTTAAGAGGGAATGACGGAGTGGATTCACTTCAATTTACCGGTGCTGCAGTTGATCAAACAACGGGCGAGGTTATTCAGACTACAAGTACTAGTCAATCAATTAATTTAAATGCAGATGAAATAAAACAGCTTGCAAATGCTAAATATGCTTTTATCTCTGCAAGTATAAGAACTAGAGATGCTTTAGATAGTAATCAAAATCCTCCTTATGTAACTGTAAAACCATCTGATTGGATAAATTTGAAATCATTTGGAAACATAAAATATAGAGTAAACAGCGATAACAATAATTAATTTATAAAATGATGAAAAAGTTTTTCACTATCAATAATCTTTTTAAGCTCTTACCTTTACCGCTTTTGCCCAATATGGTTCTTCAGGAACAGTTGAGGCAAGAAGCATGGGAATGGCTAAGACTTATAATGCAATATCAGAAGGGATACTCGCTATAGGGATTAATCCTGCAAATTTAATGAAGAATGAAAATAATATAGAATTTTCAACTGTTTTGCCTTTGCCTTATGTATCCGTAAAAACCGGAACCAATTTTCTTTCGATAAAAGATTTTAATTATTATTTCGGCGGCGAAAACGGAAAAGCAAGACTTCTTACCGAAACAGATAAACAAAATTTTAATAGCCTATTTGAAAATGGCGGGTTATTATTTGGTAATGCTACAACAAATATTTTTAGCTTTAAATTTAAACCATCTAATTTCATTGGTGCATTTGCATTTTCAATAACAGATTTTGCCGGTGCAAAGATGAATATACCCCAAGCATTGCCGGATCTTGCTTTAACAGGTAATGCTATCGACAAAATCTATAATCTTGATGATGCTAATGTTAAAGCCTGGTGGATAAGGAACTATTCTCTTTCTTATGCAAGAGATGTAAATTTCATTAAACAATCCTTATTTGAAAGATTAACTGCTGGTATTTCCATTAAGCTAGTTCACGGATATTCTTATGTAGGTACTGAAAGAGTAAATACTTCACTTCAAACGAATTCAAATGCAGAGATAACAGGAAGCAGTGATATGTTAGCGTATGCTGCTTTTTCCAAGCAGCTTGGTGTAAAGTATGATTTTGATTCAACTGAAACTCATTCAAATTTTTCTCCTTTTCCTAAACCGGCTGGTTCCGGAATTGGGTTCGACCTTGGATGTGAATTTAAAGCTTAATAGAAAAATTAGTTTTTCAGTTGCAGTAACCGATATAGGAAAAATTAATTGGAATAAAAATGCTGCTGAGTTTTCTTCATTTGGAAGTATATACGTAGATTCTTTTTCAGATCAAAATCAAATCGATTCTCTTCAAAATAAAATAAAAGGTTCTGGCCAATATATTAATAAGTTTTTCAACTTCACTTCCTACTGCATTTAGATTCGGAAGCTCTCTCATTTTAGATGACCAAAATGATTTTATTCCCGGTACTTTGCTTTTAGCATTTGATTTTAACCAGGGATTCAACGAATTACCCGGTAACACACTAAGGTCAAGATTTTCAGTCGGGAGCGAATGGAAACCAGGCAACTGGATTCCTTATATTAGAACAGGTTTATCAGTAGGCGGTGTTGATGGATTTAACTGGGCATTTGGTTTAGGTGCTGACGCAGGAATTGTTGAATTTGATTTTGCGACTTCAGATATGCAAATAGTAGTTGCCCCAAATTCAACAAAATATATTTCTGTGGCATTTGGTTCGCGCTGGAAATTATAATTTAAAATCTAAAATAAAAATCTATTAAGTAAGGGTGTTCATTTGGACACCCTTACAAGTTTTAAATATGTTTTATTGGGTAAATATTTATTGCTTCATCCTCGGTAAATTAATTAATGCCGCGGCTAAGAATATAAAATTAGCAATCCACGCTGTTAGGAATGGATTTAAAGCCCCATTCTTTCCAAAAGCCTGACTTATTTTCATAGATACCAAATAAATAAAGGTTAATAAAATGCTAATTCCAACTTGAACTGCAACTCCACCTTTTCTTTGGTTAGCTGAAAAGGGTAATCCAAATAATACTACAATAAGACTTGCCATAGGGAAAGAATATCTTGAATAATATTCTATCATCGCGCTGGTAGGGTCATTGCCGGCTTGTATCTTTGAATGAATTAAATTTTTCAATTCCGTTAAATTCATTTCCTCCGGCTTTTGCTGCTTGTCAATTAAATCTTTATTTGTAAAATTTAGATTACTCAAAGTCATGGTTCTGAAATATTCTGCTGTTTCAGTACTATCTGTAAAATTTCTTTTAACACCATTGTGAGCGACCCAATCATTATTAAGTGTGTCATAAACAATGTTGGCTGCATCAATTCTCATAACCATTTTAGTAGGGTCATTATCGGCAAAATCTTGTATACTCACTCTATTAGCTTGATTTCTTGAATCATCAAAAAAAGAAATGCTTACAATTCTATCTTTTGAATCCTGGAAAAAAAGATTACTGCCGGAATATGAAAATCCACGATTCAAATAGGTTCTTTCAATATTGATTTTTGTTTTATTTGCCATCGGGACAAGATAGCCGGTAAAGTAAATCGAAAACATGCTTATAAAAAAAGCAGCAATTAAAAATGGAAGCATAAAACGGTACATGCTAACACCGCTTGATTTAATAGCCGTGAGCTCGCTTAAGCTTGAGGCTTTACCGGCAGTAAACAAAGCAGAAAATAAAACGGCTATGGGAGTTATCAGCTTTATTATCTCCGGAGAAAAAACAAAATAATAATGAAGAATAATATCAATACCGGCTTTTTGATCAATAAAATCATCCATGTTTTCCATCATATCAATTACAACAAAGATGATGGTAAATGCAATTATTCCGAAGAATACGGTAAGAAGAAATTGCTTTACATAATATCTATCTAAAATTTTCAATTATTATTTTCTTCTTTTCTTGTTTGCATTTCTCGAAACTGTTTAGGAAGGAATTTAATGAGCCATGAAAAATTCAAAGTTACTGTTTCCTTAACTGATCTGTAAATTAATATAACTCCTGACAAACCTAACAAAATATTGGCAGACCACATTCCCATAAATGGGGTTATAAAATTTCGCTCAGCAAGTTTTTCTCCGCCGATTAAAAACGCCCAATACAGCACAAAGAAAAATAAACTTATACTTGCTGCCATACCAAATCCGCCTCTTTTTGCCATAACTCCTAATGGTGCCCCTATCAAAACAAAAATAATACATGCAGCCGGCAAGGCATATTTTTTATCAATCTCCACCTGGTATTTATTTATATCCGCTTGAATGAATTCTAATCGTTTTTGGTTTGATGTAATAACATTTCTTGCGGTTTTAACCTTTTCAATTAATCTTGCGTAAATCATAGCAGTGTTAATTGGTTTTATTACTGAATTTGAAGATTTGGTTGCAGCAATAGATGAGTCTGCAAATAAATATTTGTTAACTTCTTTATGGTATATATTTAATTGAGAGCTTTTCATAACTGAAAGACTGTCAACTATTCTTCTCATTGCTTCTGTACTTAATTCTCTTTCACCTCTTGAGCCGCTGGGGTTAGACTGCTGCAAAGAAAATTGATCAGCATTCATTGCTATCCTGTGTTTAGTGAATACCAATTTCCTATAGAGATTTGTGTTGGCAACATTTGATTCATGTATTTCACCGCTCTCTAAATCCATTATTAATTTTGATCTGTCTTTTGAAAAAAATATTTTCCCCTTTTTTGCTGTAACTACATTTATGGTATTTGGATTTGTATAATCATAAATTGTAACATCCGTTAGCGCATTGGTTTTCTGATTTATACCTCTTACAAGTATGGCATAGTTTGAAACTTCTTGAGAAAATACTCCCGGCTCGAGTGAAAGGGTTGGCTTTTGCTGTGATATATCCTGCATTAAAATTTTAGCTTTGTGATTTGCATCAGGAAGAACATCATTATCAAATAAAAAAAGTAAATAGCATACAATTATGCTGGCTATAATAGGAGCAACCATCATACGGTATAAGCTGATTCCCGATGACTTTAATATAGTTATTTCATTATTTTGAGAAAGATTTCCGAAAGCCATTAAAGTTGCTACTAAAGTTGCCATTGGGACAACCAGCACAACCATCCATGATAAATTGAAAACAATCAGTTTTACAATTATCCAGGTGTCCAAGCCTTTTCCCACAAGTCTATCGGCAAATTTCATCATGAACTGCAAAATAAAAATGCAGAATAAAGTGAATAATGAAAATAGAAAAGGCGCAAAATGATTGCGAAGTATATATTTATATAAAATCATTATGATAATATATGAAAGCAAAAAAAGTTTAACAAGAAAACTTAAAATACTGATGATTCATTGGAATATTTGCTATATTTTAAACTCAAAAAAAATTTACGGGTTATGAAAAATATACTGCCATTTCTGTTAATAATAATATTTCTATATGGTTGTGAATCGCCGACAGAAAAAAAAGAGACCGTACTTAAAGAAGATAATCATTATCCAAGATGGATGCAGTCGGATTCAACCCATTCTGACCAGACTTCAGGAATAACTTTTATCAAATCTACTGAACAAAATAAAAAGATATTTTTGATTGCTGATGATATTGGTAAAATATATCAATTTACAATTGAGAATGATACTGTTTTTAATTTTGAGCCAGTAACTTTTTCTCCTCAAGTGGTAGCTTATCTTGATACTTTCCCAAAAGCAGATTTTGAAGAAATTGTTTATGATAAATATACCGGAAATGTTTATCTTTCAATTGAAGGCAATAACCCCGATCCTAAAAAATTTGTTGGAATTTACAAATTGAATTTTGAAAATGATAATGTGCTTTCAAATAATCTTATGTCTATGGAAAAATTAAAGATTACACCTTCTGCTCTTTTTACAAAATATGTAGCCAATAATATAGGATATGAAGGATTGGCTGCAGATGAAAATCATTTTTATCTTGGGCTTGAAGGTTTTTCAGAACAAAATATTTTTGCAGACAGCACTCTTCTTTTTGTAGTTGATAAAAATACTTTAGAAATTAAAAAAACAATCAGCACAAAAAAATTAGGCATCGGAACTATTTGCGGTTTGTATTCAGATAAAAACAATTCAATTTATGGGATTGATAGAAATAACAAAAAATTATTTCATATAGAAATTGATAATTCATTAAATGTTATTGATAGTTATACTAAAAGTTTGAAATCTAATATTCCGGGCTATCCTCAATATGATTATGTAGCTTCTTTAGAATCAATAACCTTCGATAATGAAAACAATATTTATTTAGTTGACGATCCGTGGAAAACTTTTTTTGTTCCTTCTCAGGATATTTTAAATCATTTAGATCAGAAAACAGTTGAAAATTTTAAGGAATTTATTCCTGTTATTTACAAATATTCATTTTAAAATTAAGGAGTGAGTTTTATGGATGAAGTTGTTAAATATATAAAAGAAAATAAAAACGTTTATATTGAAGAGCTCAAGGAACTCTTAAGAATTCCCAGCATCAGTACATTAGCTGAGAATCAGAATGATATCAAAAAAGCTGCTAACTTTGTTGCCGATAAGCTGAAGCAAGCCGGAATGAATAGGGTTGAGGTTTTCAAAACAGAAGGCCATCCGCTTGTTTATGGTGAGTGGCTTGGTGCCCCAGGTAAGCCTACAGTGCTTATTTATGGTCACTATGATGTGCAGCCTGTAGATCCAATAGAATTATGGGAAACTCCGCCTTTTGAACCTACTATTAGAGATGGTAAAATTTATGCTCGCGGTGCAACAGACGATAAAGGCCAAATGTATATGCACATAAAGAGTGTAGAAGCATTCTTTAAAGTATCCGGCAGTCTTCCGTTAAATGTAAAATTTATAATTGAAGGCGAAGAAGAAATTGGCAGCGAAAGTCTGGAAACATTTATTAAAACCAACAAAGAGCTTTTGAAATGTGACGCTGTTTTGATTTCGGACACTGCATTATATGATAAAGGAGTTCCAACATTAACTTATGGACTGCGCGGCTTAAGTTATCTGGAGGTTGAAGTTACAGGGCCAAACCGAGATTTGCATTCAGGCTCATTTGGCGGTGCTGTTGCTAATCCAATCAACATACTTGCTTCAATGATTTCTAAACTTCAGGACAAGAATGGAAAAATAACCATTCCTAAATTTTATGATGATGTTAAAAAACTTTCTAAAAAAGAAAGAGCGATATATGAATCACTTAAATTTTCCGAAAAGAAATTTGCTAAAGATTTGGGAGTCGCAAAATTAAAAGGAGAGAAAGGTTACTCAACATTAGAAAGAATTTGGGCGCGGCCAACATTAGATTGTAATGGAATCATTGGCGGTTTCACGGGTAAAGGTGCTAAAACCGTACTGCCTTCTAAAGCAACAGCAAAGGTCAGCATGCGTTTAGTTCCTTATCAAGATCCTAAAAAAATCGCTGTCCAGTTTGAAAAATATATCAAAGAGCTCGCCCCTAAAAGTGTAAAAGTAAAAGTTCTTAATCTACATGGCGCTGTCCCAATATTAGTGCCCATGGATGGAAATGCAGTAAAAGCTGCTGCAAAAGCAATGGGAACGGCTTTCAAAAAGAAAACCGTTTTTATACGAGAAGGAGGCTCGATTCCAATTGTTGCTGCATTTGCAAAAAGATTAAAAGCTCCGGCTGTTTTAATGGGCTTAGGATTGAATTCAGAAAATCTTCATTCGCCGAATGAGCACTTTGATCTAAACAACTTTGAACTTGGGATTTTAAGTTCTGCATATTTCTTGAAAGAGTTCAGTTTATAGTTTTATCTAATTATGGCAGGATGTAATATCATAAAGATAACTTTTGTATCTGTTGTAATTTTGTTATATGCGTCCAGCTGCCGAAAAAGTCAGGATGAAAAATTAGCTTCGATGGGTGCAAATAAGGAAGCAGTTGAAAATTCACCGGAAAAAGATTTGGAAATTCAAAAGTATAATCTTCAGGTAAAAAAAGAACAAACAAAGGAAAGATTTGCTTGCGATACTATATCTGTTATGGAATATGTTTTAGATAATTATCCTAAGGGAACTTACTTATTAAATTTTGATAAGACGTTTACATACAATATTCCTAAACCGGCTGTAATTTATTTTGATAATGATAGAAGTTATATTTTTGGAGTGATTGCTGAATCCCGTCCAGGGGAGAGATTAATTGAACCCAAAAATATTATCGGATATGATGAGAGTTACATTGATTTGGATAGCACTAAATTAGGAACTGCATTTTTTTATCTAGTTCTATTTCATTGTGATAACGGAAAGCTTAATACAGTGTGGAAAGCGATAATTCCTTCACATGGCGGATTCAATAATTTTTCTCTTCATTATTGGAAATATAATGGTACACCATATATAAAAGTTAATTTTCATTATGCACAAGGTGTTGGACACATTGATTACAATTATTTTTTAGTTGATGGTTTAACTTCTCCGCCGCATTTGCTTATGACATATAAAGGAATAAATTTTAAACGAACAATAACAAATATCAATAATGATAAATTCCCGGATTTTTATGAGTATATTTATTACGATTCGGGCAGGGAAATAAAAGCTGTTGATTCAGTTGCTTTTACCTGGAATATTAAAGACAGTCTTTATGTGAGTTCAAGGAACAGAAAACAAACAAGGCAGTACTGATCACTGTATAAAATTGATTGTATTTTCAATCATTCTTTTTAAATTAGATGTTTCAAAAAATAATATTTTATTAATTATGCATAATATCAGATGGAATTACTGCGAAATTATATTTAGGAGAGTAAATGACTGAAACTGAAGAAAAATTATTTCCTTTAATTGATTTATATGAAACGCTTGGCTATAAGTCAGAATTGGTTGACGGTAAAAAAATTATAAACCAGTTCGCTTCTCTTGAAGAAGAAGTGAATTCGATTTATGAAGGTGTCGCTGTTAAAGATGTCTCAAACCGTGGAATGATTGAGTTAAGGGGAAAAGATGTTTTGGATTTTATAAATAGAATTTCTTCTAACGAAACAAAAAATGTACAGAAAGAAAATATAATTGATACAATTTTTACTACGGAAAAAGGAAGAATAATTGATTATACAACTTTTTTTAATTTTGATGATTATCAAATTTTAATGGGAAATCTTGCTAATCAGTCTAAAGTAATGATGTGGATAAATAAATATGTTATTTCTGATGATGTAAAGCTTACGAATATTAATGGAAAATATTCTTTGTTTGAAGTATTAGGGCCTCAAGCGGATTCGTTTTTAACTTTAATTGCCGGAAGTGTAGTAAATGAAATTCAATTAAATTCTTTTAAAATGATTAATGCTGACGGAATAATTTTCTTTCTTGTTAAAATGCTGGATAAAAAAGGAAATAAGAAGTTTTTAATAATTGCTGATCCTGTTCATGCTTCAGAGTTGATTAAGTTCATGTTGAATAATAAGGGCCCGTTTAATTTTAATTTAATTGGAGAAAAAGCATATGAAGCGTATAGAATTGAGCAAGGAATTCCGGCAGCGCCGAATGAATTGAATGATAATTTTAATCCGCACGAAACAAATCAATTGAACGCGGTTAGTTTTACTAAAGGGTGTTATATTGGGCAGGAAGTAATAGCAAGACTTGAAACTTATGAGAAAGTTCAAAAATATTTAATGGGAGTTGAGTTCGAAGGAGAAGTTGCAAATAATGGGGCATTCAATTTAACTGATGAAAATAATAATGAAGCCGGCAAAATTACTTCTTCTGTTAAATCATTAAGATTTAATAAATATATTGGATTAGCTTTTATTAAAAAAGCATTTGCTGAAGAAGGTACACAAGCTTATTGCAAAAAATGAAAACGGTAATACAATAAATGTGACTGTAAAAGATTTACCATTTAAGAAATGAAAATCTATACAAAGACCGGCGACAAAGGAGATACTGGATTATTTGGGGGAGAAAGAGTTTCAAAAAATTCACTTCGAATTAAAGCCTATGGAACAATTGATGAATTAAATTCGTTTATAGGATTAGCGATTACTGAAATTAAAAGTGAAAAAGTTAAATTGCTGTTAAATAAAATTCAAAATCAGATTATTCGCTGTCGGTTCGGATTTAGCAACTCCGGATACTGAGAAAAATAAAAAACTAAATATTACTAGAACACCGGAAAGTTTTCATTTAGATTTAGAAAATGAAATTGATAAATATGAAGCAAAACTTGAACCTTTGAAAAATTTTATTCTTCCAGGAGGTTCAAAAGCAGCAGCGCTTTTGCCATGTTTGCCGAACAATTGTTAGACAGTGCTGAAAGAGAAGTTGTGGCATTAAATAGTACAGTGAATATTGGCGACAACATCATTATATTCCTTAAACCGACTTTCAGATTTGTTTTTCGTTCTTTCACGTTATGAAAATAAAGTCTCAAATCATCCTGATATTACCTGGAGCAGTAAATAATTATTTGCTGCTGACTGTAGACTTAATACTCCTTACCGGGGGTGAATTTGGTTTCGACGGGGTTGAAGAGACATTGAACTGCGCATCGTGTTCCCCGAATACACGTAAAACGTTGGGAACAAAACAATAACTGGCGAATATAATTACGCCTTAGCTGCTTAAGTAAACTCTTAACAGCTCGTTCACTTTATGTTCTCGTACCGGTATAAGGATGAACGACGTTTAGGTACGATAGTCGAATCAGTTGTCTGTGCTGATGAGATGAAATTTAAGCAGGCACGCTTAAAGTGATTTTGGTTTGTTTCTTAACTTTAAGTTAAAAATAAAAGCAAACTATGTGTGTAGACGTTCTTTGGATCTTAACTTCGGACGCGAGTTCGACTCTCGCCACCTCCACAAAATCTTATTTAAACTTTCCTTCTAATAAACATAAATAACGGCTATCTAAAATTTGTTTAACTGCAAAGGATTTTTTTATAATATGTGAAATTATCATTAAGAAATTGAAATGCGAAATAATTCAGCACATTTACAAATAACGTTTAATATTGCTATAGGGCTAATTGGTAAAACGAAACTCTTCCATAATCTTACCAAATCAATTTATATAAATAAAAATTTCATATTTTTTATATCTAATCTCAAAGTTATTTTATTCCCTCATATAAAATTAATTTGACAACTTAGTTAAAAACAGTTAACTTAGGTTAAACGTTTAACTAATTTCAATTAATAAAGCCTATCGAATGTCAATTACAATTAAAGATGTGGCAAAAAAAGCAAACGTTTCCGTAGCAACCGTTTCGTTGGTTGTTAATAACCACAAGCGCATTTCAAAGCAAACCAAGACAAAAGTTAACAAGGCAATCAAGGAGTTAAACTACTATCCATCACGTGCAGCTAGAGGACTAGTATCAAAAAATACAGGTAACATTGGTTTCATTTTAACTGAAGACCATTTCTTAAGATCAGAACCTTTTTATACAAGAATATTTCTGGGTTCGGAATTCGAAGCAAGACAAAATGAACATTATATCTTGTTAACTACAATACCATCTGACTTTACAAATGAGGATCGCCTTCCAAGATTTGTTTTGGAGCGAAATGTCTCAGGAATAATTATAGCTGGCAAAGTTCCAAATGAATTAATAGCTAAACTTGAAAAATTTGATTTGCCAGTTGCTTTTGTTGATTATTTGCCTCTTAACAAAAAATATCCGGTAGTTATGATAGATAATATTTCGGGGGGAATGTTAGCTACTCAACATTTAATAAATATTGGACATAAAAAAATTGGATTTATAGCAGGAGATATAGATCATCCAAGCATTTCTAATAGGTTCCTTGGATATAAGATGGCCCTTGAAAATGCTCATATTAAATATGATCCAAATTATTATGTGACAGATGAAACCTATCCCGCCAGGGAAAATGGATACAATGCTGCAAAAAAATTATTGAAAAAAAATAAAAATATAACAGCAATCTTTGCTTCTAACGATGCTATGGCAATTGGTGTAATGCAATATTTAAAGGAGAAAAACTTAAAGGTTCCTGATGATATTTCGCTTATTGGGTTTGATGATGTTGAAGCAGATTTATCTTTAGATCCCCCGCTTACAACGGTTAAAGTACCTAAGATTGAGATGGGTATTGAAGCGATGAGACTTATGACTGATATTTTGAAAAATAAAACTAAATCTCCTAAAAAAGTATTAGTCCCGGTCGAGTTAGTTATTAGAAAATCAACCACAAAAATTAAATAAAGCTGACTTTATGTTATCGGCTGTTTTTGAAAATATAAAACAAATAAAAATAACTGATACAAAAATATCTAAGCTAGATAAAGCAAGTGTTCTGGTAAAAGTTATGGCGTGCGGAGTATGCGGAACTGATTTTCATATATTCAACGGTGAAGCACCAGCAGCAAGGCAAATAATTTTGGGACACGAATACGCTGGTGAAGTAGTTGAAATAGGTGAAGATGTAAATGAAATTGCTATCGGCGATAAAGTTGCTGTCAATCCTAATATACATTGCGGCTATTGTAAGTTTTGTAAGGCTGGCAAAATAAATTTATGTGAAAATTTAAAAGCATTAGGTGTTACTCAAAATGGCGGCTTAGCAGAATATTCAGTTGTACCAATTTCTCAAGCATATTTAATTCCAAATGATTTCTCTATACAGTCAGCAGCATTTGCTGAACCGCTTTCTTGCTGTGTGCATGGAATTAATCAAGCAGAGATAAAATTAAATGATACCGTAGCGATTGTTGGTTGTGGAACAATTGGCTTGTTAATGTTACAGCTAGCTATTCTAAAAGGTGCTTCAAAAGTTTTCGCGCTAGATGTCTCATCAGAGAAATTAATTTTTGCGACCAAACTAAATGCTGCAAAAACATTTAATGTAACCAATCCAAATCTTCTGGAAGAAATAATAGATATTACTTCTGGAGGAGTAGACGTAGCCATTGAATGTGTAGGAAACTCAAATGCTGTGGAAACTGCAATAAGGATTGTTAGAAAAGGTGGGAATGTTTTAATTTTTGGATTATCAGGCGATGACGAGTATATAAAACTATATCTACAAAAATTCTTTCATAAAGAAATCACTTTAAAAACTTCACTATTAAATCCATTTACTTTCCAAACAGCAGTTGAACTTTTAACTTCATCAAAAATTAATGTGGATTTATTTAATCCAACAAAAATGAATTTAACTGAAAGCGACATAAATAAAATATTTAATTCTCCAAGATCCAAAGATGTGATTAAGTACATGGTTTTTCCGAATAATTAATACATTATGAATAATTCAAAGTACATTAAATAAACCTATTTAGGAGGTAACATGAGAAATTTTTCTAACAGATCTTTTATATGGCTGTGGCTTATTTTGTTAGCACTGACGCCAAATTTTTTGTTTGGTCAAAGTGGAATAAATGAGAACGGCAGTTTTGAAGGGAATTTACCATCATATTGGACGATGGGCAATAATCCGGGCGAGAACAGTTTAAGCTGGGCTACGGATGAATACAGGTCAATGGGCCATTCATTGAAAATAGAGAAGACAGCCGTAGGGGATTCAGCCAGCTGGATATCAGAGAACATGACGGACTTATGGTCACCACAGAATTACAAAGATGTAGATATAAAGATAGGTGCGTATGTAAAGACAATGAATGTAAACACAAATCCGGCAAATGATGATGAGAGATGGTGGATATCGTATAGTTTTTATGACAGTGCCGGAGCGCTGATAGGCGAGACAAAGATGCCTATAGATCAAAGTACAGCCACAAGCAGCGGTTGGATGGCAGATACGAATGGAGTAGGAGAAACAATATTGCCAAAAGATTCCTGGAAGACAATCATAAAATTTGTAGCGGGAAAGAATGCTACCGGAACAGTATGGGCAGATGACTTTATGCTGATAGGCAGAAACGGAGGCTGGGCAGGCCAGGATTGGAACACGCAGGTAGGTATGCCGACAGGCTGGAACTACTGGCTGCCACCGGTAGGAGGCAATGACGGCGAGTTATCGAATGGGTTTGAGAATACAGTAGTAAGTACAGAAGCCGCATATACAGGCACACATTCATTGAAGCTTGTACTGCCGTTTAACAGAGAACCGCATGATGGATGGATAGGAACAAGAAGAGCCCCATTGAATAGTATAGATCAAAACATAAAAGCCGGCGATGTGCTGCGTGTAAGTGTATGGATAAAAGCCAGTGATTTAGTACCGGATTCAGCAGCAAAATACCCGGGAACATGGTCTGTAGGAATAACCCCCATATTCCATAGCGGGTATATGAACAATTCACCTTATGATGAAATAGGTGCACAAGATTTAGTATTCCAATTTCCAAGTGTAACATCATTCGGGTGGACGAAATATTACGTAGATGTAACAGTACCGGATGATCCTAAAGCAACAGCATTCTCAGCAAGGATACATATATATTCAAGATTTACGGGAACAATATATTTTGATGAATTAAATGTAGAAAAACTGGATATCCCACAGATAAGCGGTGTAGGTAGTTTTGAAGGGAATTTACCATCATATTGGACGATGGGCAATAATCCGGGCGAGAACAGTTTAAGCTGGGCTACGGATGAATACAGGTCAATGGGCCATTCATTGAAAATAGAGAAGACAGCCGTAGGAGATTCAGCCAGCTGGATATCAGAGAACATGACGGACTTATGGTCACCACAGAATTACAAAGATGTAGATATAAAGATAGGTGCGTATGTAAAGACAATGAATGTAAACACAAATCCGGCAAATGATGATGAGAGATGGTGGATATCGTATAGTTTTTATGACAGTGCCGGAGCGCTGATAGGCGAGACAAAGATGCCAATAGATCAAAGTACAGCCACAAGCAGCGGTTGGATGGCAGATACGAATGGAGTAGGAGAAACAATATTGCCAAAAGATTCCTGGAAGACAATCATAAAATTTGTAGCGGGAAAGAATGCTACCGGAACAGTATGGGCAGATGACTTTATGCTGATAGGCAGAAACGGAGGCTGGGCAGGCCAGGATTGGAACACGCAGGTAGGTATGCCGACAGGCTGGAACTACTGGCTGCCGCCGGTAGGAGGCAATGACGGCGAGTTATCGAATGGGTTTGAGAATACAGTAGTAAGTACAGAAGCCGCATATACAGGCACACATTCATTGAAGCTTGTACTGCCGTTTAACAGAGAACCGCATGATGGATGGATAGGAACAAGAAGATATCCTTTAGATAACCAGGGAATGAAGAAAATAGTTTCTAATAATAGTAGTCACGATATCAGTACGTTAACTAATATTGAGGCAGGAGATGTTATAAGAATTAGTGTGTGGGTAAAAGCAAGCAATCTTGTTCCTGATTCAGCAGCAAAATACCCTGGAACATGGTCTGTAGGAATAACCCCCATATTCCATAGCGGATATATGAACAATTCACCTTATGATGAAATAGGCGCTCAGGATTTAGTATTCCAATTTCCGAATGTTACATCATTTGATTGGACAAAATATTATGTAGATGTAACGGTTCCTGATGATCCTAAAGCGATAGCTTTATCTGCAAGAATACATATTTACTCAAGGTTTACCGGAACAATTTATTTTGATGATTTGGAAGTAGTAAAAGTTGGATCCACGACAGATGTAACTGATGGTAAACTTATACCATCTAAATTTGAAGTGTCCCAGAATTATCCTAATCCGTTCAATCCGTCTACTACTATAAGTTATTCTATACCTCAAAGTGCATTCGTTACTCTTAAGGTATACGATATACTTGGGAGAGAAGTTAGAACACTTGTAAGCTCCGAACAAGTTCCAGGTGTTTACAACAAGATATGGAATGGAGAGAATAATTACGGCAGCAAAGTTTCCAGTGGAATTTATATTTACAGAGTTGTTGCTGGTAATTACATCCAAACAAAGAAAATGATATTAATGAAATAGTGTAGCTCAAACGAACCCTAAATTCTCAAAGGGGCGGTACATTTACCGCTCCTTTGTAGAAAATGTTTTTAATTTTTTTGTTATCAGGATTTGTTAGATATAGTGAATCCAAATCATTTAAGACTTAGAAAAGAAAATCGTAATGTGCATAGTAATATTTTCTTTGAATGAGAGGAAGAAATAAGTATGATTAAAAAGTTACAATTAATTTTTATAAGCTTATCTCTTCTTTTATTCCCAGTATTTTTATTTGCCGGAACAACAGGAAAATTGGCAGGCAAAGTTACGGACAAAGCAACTGGAGATCCTTTAATTGGCGTTAACATCATATTATTAGGAACTAATAATGGCTCCGCGACAGATTTAGACGGAAGTTATTATATACTAAATATTCCTCCTGGAACATATAAAGTAAAAGCTTCGTTGGTAGGATATTCAACAATAACATTTGATAATGTTAAAATTTCTGTCGATCAAACCACTAAGATAGATTTTCAAATGGGTGTTGAAGCAGTTGAAATTAATAATGTTGTAGTAACAGCATCAAAACCACTTGTTCAGAAAGATCTGACATCAACCCAAGAAAATGTTAGCGGTAAAGATATCGCTATGCTTCCGGTCGAAGATGTTCAATCCGTTATCAACTTACAAGCAGGTGTTGTAGATGGACATTTCAGAGGCGGCAGATTGGGTGAAGTTAAATATATGATTGATGGGGTTGCTGTTAATGATGTTTATTCCGGCCAATCAACTATGCAGGCGGATGTTAACAGTATTCAAGAATTGCAGGTAATTACCGGAACTTTCAACGCCGAATACGGTGAAGCTTTATCCGGTGTAGTGAACCAAATTACAAAAATTGCCGGCGACGAATATCATGGAGCTTTTTCGGCATACTCAGGTGATTATGCCACGAAAAGAACAAGCGATTTATATTTATATATGGGCAAATTTAATGCAGCAAGAACTTATAATTTGCAAGGTAACTTAAGTGGTCCAATCCCCGGAACAAATGGATTTGTAAAATTCTTTGCTTCCGGTAGATATTTAAGTGATGATGGTTATTTATACGGTAAGAGAGAGTTCAACCCTTCAGATTCTTCTAATTTCTCAGATAATAATCCTAAAAATTGGTACGTTGGTGCAACCGGAGATGGTGCAAATGTTCCAATGAATTTTTCAAGGCAGTTAACTCTTCAAGGGAAGTTAGCATTCAAAGTTGGTTCCGGTAAAGGAATTGTCTTTGAAGGACTTTATCAAGACCATAAGTACAAAGATTATGATCATATATTTAAGCTTAATCCGGATGGTGATTATAAAAAATTTCAAACCAGTTTTTTAGGAAGCGCCAGCTATACTCATGTTTTTAGTAACTCAGCTTTTCTTGATGTCCTTGGTTCAATGTATTACTCCGATTTCCAGCAGTATGTTTATCCGCTGCTTAATGCTTCCGGAAATTCAGTAAACTTTCATTCGGGAGATAATATAAGTGGTCTTCATCCGGATCCAAGATATGTGAATCCTGAAAGAATGAGAGATGTAAGCGGCAACTCATTTTTAACCGGCGGGACTGAGAACTGGCAGTTTTATCATAATACTGTATCATATTCAGGAAAATTAGATTTTACTGATCAGATTAATAATTCAAATGAAATTAAAACCGGCATTGAAGCAAAATTTCATACTTTGAATTATACAGATTTTGAAGTGCTTGTTGAACCATCTAATGGATATATCCCGCATCTTCCTCAGCCTGGATCATTTGATTATAATATTTATAAAAATCACCCTTATCAATTAGCAGGATATTTACAAGATAAAATTGAATTAGATTATTTAATTGTAAACGTTGGTGTGCGTTTTGATTATTTTCAACCGGACGGAGAAGTACTTTTAAATCCGGATAGCATTGCTGTTTTAGATAACTTAATTCCTCCTTTCCCTTCCCAATATTTTAAGAAAGCATCTTCACAAAAACAGATTAGCCCGAGGATTGGAATTTCATATCCAATAAGTGAGAATGGTGCTGTGCATATTTCTTATGGCCATTTTTTTCAAGTTCCTCCTTTCGAATATTTATATAAGAATCCAAATTATAGAATTGCACTTAGTGGTGATTTGCCTGAACTAATAGGCAATGTAATTGGAAACCCGGATTTAAAACCGCAGCAAACGGTAATGTATGAACTTGGGTTACAACAGGAATTAACTCCTGAACTTGGAGTAAATGTTACCACTTACTATAAAGATATTAGAAATCTTCTTGGTGTTGAAATTCATATAAAAAATAATTTCAAAAAGTTTGCTAAATATGTAAATAGAGATTATGGCTCTGTAAGCGGCATAACTCTTTCACTAGAAAAAAGATTTATAAATGGATTAGGAGCAAGTATAGATTATACATATCAAGTTGCTAAAGGCAGTGCATCTGATCCTAACGCTGCTTTTGATAAAGCTCAAACTTCACCGCCGATTGAACAAAACAAAGTATTAGTCCCCTTAAATTGGGATAGAAGGCATTCTCTTAATTTTACGCTTACTCTTGGAGATCCAAACAATTTTATTGCAAGTGCTGTTGGCAAATTAGGATCAGGACTGCCATATACTCCATCTTTTCAAAATCAAAGAACAGGTTTAGAGAATAGTTCTAATAAACCAACATTTTTTAATGTCGATTTATACTTAACAAAATATGTCTCAATAACCGGGATTAACCTATCTGTATTCTTAAAGGTTTATAATTTATTTGATACTGCAAATGAACTCGATGTTTTTACAGATACCGGCAGAGCTGGATACACTTTAGAATTAACAAGGGCTCAATCTGCGCCGCGTGGAGTAAACACGTTAGCACAATTTTTTACCAGACCGGACTTTTACTCTTCGCCAAGGCAAATTATTCTTGGTGCTTCAATAGATTTTTAACAAAGAATTTTTTAAGGTAAAGCTGTGGAAAGAAGTAGAATTTATTCTAAAATAATTTTATCAATACTAATTTTATTTTTTTCAATAAATGTATCTGCTCAAAGGATTATTGATAAAAATAAAGGAAACCATAACAACACAAAATCCGGAATTATGGATGGCAACCTGGTTCAAACCGTTTACTATAATTTTGGAGAAATTGGTGATTGGCAAAACCAGCCCACTTTAAGTGGTGTTTGGCCAAAGGGCTCCGGGCATACATATGTTGATGGAGTTGCAGTAATTGTACAATCGGAAGTGAACTATAATGGAAGTACTTTCCATCCGCTCGAAACAAATTACTATGAATATACAAGGGCGGATCCCCAAACAAAAGTTACCTATGGATGGTGGGCTTTACCCGGATATGCAAGTTTATATCAGAGCAGTGTAGCCAGGAGTGATGATCCTACAACCTGGCCTACAACCTGGCCGGATAGGAATTCAGATTGGGATGGACAATGGGACGGATTTTTCGGTAAAGGAATAAAAAATGCTGATCTCGAATCATTCTTTGTTTTCGATGATAATGAAGATAGAGAATATATTGCAAAATATGGTTTCTTCCCGGATGCAGATGATCCAACTCGGGGTGGTTTAGGAATGCAAGTTAGGGGTAGAGGATTTCAATGGTCTCAAGTCTTAGCTCAAGACGTAATTTTTTGGTATTATGAAATTACTAATATGTCTACAACTGATTATCCAAAATCACTTTTTGCACAGTATGTTGACTGGGGAATTGGAGGTCATGATAACTCTTCTAACAACGCGGGTGATTATAACGAAGTGCAGGATATTTCTTATGCATGGTCAACAGTTTCTTTTGGAAGCCCCGGACATTGGAGCCCGGTTGGATACAGTGGCTACGCATTTTTGGAAAGCCCCGGAATTCCTGATGACAATAAAGATAATGATAATGACGGTTTAACTGATGAAAAAAGAGATAATGTTGCAACTACATTTATTACAAGTCCTGGAAATGACCCATATTTACGAAATCCTTCCATTGATACAACAACATTTAAAGAATTTTATAATTATTCATGGCAACAGCATTGGGATGCAGATGAAAATGCAAATTGGAAAACTTATAATGATGTAAATGGAAATGGTAAATGGGATTCAGGAGAACCTTTGAATGATGATGTTGGAACAGATGGAATCGGGCCTTTTGATGAAGGTTATGCGGGGCCGGATGCGAATGGAACTGAAGGTGATGGAAAACCAGAACAAGGCGAGCCTGATTTCGGTATTCTTGATAAGGATGAATCAGATCAACTTGGATTAACCGGTTTCCAAATATTTGCTGTGCACACTTATGATTTAAATAATGATGAAGCGAACTGGAAAGCGCTTGCCGGACTTCCGTCTCCTCATGGCCAAACTCTTGAAGGTGTAAACTTAGGAAATTTCTTTTCTAGTTATTTGTTCCATATGAATGGAAGAAATACTTATTCTATGCAAACTGGACAACAGGAAGAAGCAGGTGAAACTCAAAGATTTTCAATGTCCTTATTATATGGAATAGACAAAGACGATTTATTCCGAAGGAAGAAAACAATTCAATCAATTTATAATGCTAATTATAGATTTGCTAAGCCGCCGGATAAACCAACTATAACTGCTATTCCTGGAAATCAAAGAGTAACTATTTATTGGGATAACAGAGCTGAAAAAACTTTTGATGCTTTTTATCAAAGATATAATTTTGAAGGTTATAGAATCTACCGCTCAACTGAGCCAAATTTTATAGAAGACCAAGTTATAACTGATGCATACGGCAAAACTACTTTCAGAAAACCAATTGCTCAATATGATCTAATTGATGGTGTTAAAGGCCTTCATCCAATAGCAGTAAACGGCGCCATGTTTAACCTTGGTGATGATACCGGGTTAAAACATTCTTTTATAGATACAACAGTTCAAAATGGACAAACTTATTATTATGCTGTTGTCGCTTATGATAAAGGTTTTGTGACTACTAATGTTAAAGGAACCATAGAAGGTATTCCTCCTTCCGAAACAACAAGCATAATTAAAGTCGATATAAATGGTAAAGTAAAGACAGATATAAATACTGCTGTTGTTACTCCTTCTGCACCAGCGGCAGGGTACGTTTCTCCGAATATAACTAATTTTGATTCAACTGGGCCCGGGACAGGGTATGCAGAAATTCAGATTTTAAATCCTGAACTGGTAAAAGATTTAAATACTTATAGAGTTGAGTTTGTGGACAATTCTATATTTCATGATAATCCCCATCCTCTATTCAGATTGATCAATTATTCTGACAATGATACACTTATTCATTTAACTCAAATTGATGGTAAAGAATTTCAAACATCAGTAGTAGACGGATTTTCTGTTGATTTGGTTAATGATACAACTGTAGGTGTTAATTCAAGTCAAACAGGGTGGATAGTCGGGAATAGTAATTATCTGGTTCCGGTTGGATTTGACTCTCGATATGCCCCTGCATATCAAAGTAAAAAAATCTTATTACCGGCTGATTTTGAAATAACATTAACTGAACCTGGAAAAGGAGACACCTCATATCCGTCTTCAAGTTTTTCACAGCCTGTACCTTCAAATATTATTATAAAAGATGTAACTGACGGAATTGATCATTTTCAATTCATCTTTAGAGATAATGATAATAATAATTTGTTTACTAACGGAGATGCGATATTTGTTGTTTGCGGAGATTCAATTAATAAAAAAGCAACCAGCTTTTCAAACTTGCATGTTGGATGGTCTATTTCTTTATTTAAAGATACAACCATAGCTGAAGCGAACCAAATCTCTCCACAAGTAGGAGATGTCTTCAAAGTTCTAACTACAAAACCATTTAGGACCGGAGAGAGTTATCAATTCACTACAAAGTCAGCATACTTTAATAAGAATAAAGTTAAATCAGATATGAATGATATTGCAGTTGTTCCTAATCCTTATACTGGAGCGGCTTCATGGGAACCTTCAACAACTGAAGTGGGAAGAGGTGAACGGAGAGTTTATTTTATACATCTTCCACTTAAATGTACTATTAGAATCTATACTATTAGCGGCAGCTTAGTTCAGACTATATATCATGAAAGCAATTTAACCAATGGACAAGAACCATGGAATTTGGTTTCAAAAGATGGAATGGATATAGCTTTTGGCGTTTACATATTTCACGTGCAAGCTGATGAGGGAGAAAAAATTGGAAAATTTGCAGTTATTAAATAAGATAATCTCTGCGATCATTTGAGGTATTTATGAAAAATAAATTTTTACTATTGTTAACATTCTTATTTAGCGTACCTGCTCTAATGATATTTCCTCAAAATGGAAGTAAGAATGTTTCCAAAGCCGGAACCACAGCAGGTACTTTTTTGGAAATTGGTGTAGGGCCATCCAGCGGTATGGGTGGAGCTTTTGTCAGTTTAGCAAATGATGCAACTGCTTTATACTGGAACTCTGCAGGGATAGCGAATCTTACTCAAAATGAAGTTTCAATTAATCATATAAACTGGCTTGCCTCAACAAGTCTAGATTATGCAGCATTAGTTATCCCTTTAGGGGAGTTAGGAAACATTGGGTTCAGTTTTACTTCATTATCAATGGGTGATGAAAAAGTTAGAACAGTTGAACTGCCCGAAGGAACCGGAGAATATTTTAGTGCTTCAGATATTGCAGTAGGTGTTTCTTATGCAAGAAGTTTAACAGAAAGATTTTCAATTGGTTTTACTGCAAAATATATTCAAGAAACTATTTGGCATATGTCTAGCAACGCTTTTGCTATTGATGTTGGGACACTCTTTCAAACTGATTTAATTGGCGGACTTACTATTGGTGCTTCACTTTCAAATTTTGGTACAAAGATGCAATTGTCAGGCAGCGATACAAGAACTTATGAAAGTGTCGATCCTACAAAACTTGGCTCTAATGATAGAATACCATATGTAATTGATCTCGATTCATGGGATTTGCCGCTGCTATTTAGAATTGGAGTTTCTACCAATGCATTAAATACAGATGATTACAGATTGACTTTAGCTGTCGATGCATTGCACCCGAATGATAATTATGAAAGTGTTAATACAGGAGCTGAATTTTGTTTCAAAGATTTTATTTCCATTAGAGGTGGATATCAATCGCTATTCTTAACGGATAAGGAAGGCGGTTTAACATTTGGTGTTGGGATAAATTCAAAATTCCTTTTTTCAAATGATCTATTCCGGTTTGATTATGCCTATCGTGATTTTGGAAGGCTTAATGGAGTTCATTCTTTTTCCGTAGGAATTAAATTTTAGAATGCAGTTAGTTTAGATTTGAACAATGTTTGTAAAAAATAAATATAATTTTCGAACGCTATTTTTGATTTTGCCGGCTATATTAATAGCTGCATCTTTCATAAATCCGAAAGATAAAGAAGACTCAGCTGCTATAAATTTTAAAGAGGCATTTAACAATAAAATTGGAAATAAAATCATTGCGCAAGTAGGTGACAGAAGTATTACTGTCAGAGAATTTTTAGCAAGCTACGAATTTGGACCGGCATTTCCCAAGAAAATAAAAAATTCTAAAAAACATTTTCTAGATTATATGATTAACGAAAAGTTAATTGCTTTAAAAGGTTACTCTTTAGGTTTTGATGATTCAATTCATGTCACTGAATTACTTGATGCAATTAAGGGCGATTTATCAACCGGAGAAATGTACAAAGATGATATTCTAAAAAATATAAAAGTTACAAAGCAAGAATTAGCTAAGGCTTCAGCCGAGAAACAAATTAATTATAATATTAAATGGCTATTTTCTCCGACTGAAGACTCACTTTCTTTCTTTGTTTCAGAACTTAAAAAAGGTATTAAATTCGATTCGTTATTTACTCTTCAATTAAACGATTCAGTTTTTAAAGATGAGAGATCAATGGAAATTGACAAGTTTAAATTGAAGGATAAGAATCCCGAACTATCTAATATTATTGATACAATGAAAGCCGGTGATATATCTAAAATAGTAAAAGCTGGTGACGGCTTTTATATTTTTAAGCTTGACGATATTTGGAAAAATATGGTTACTACTCAAACTGAGCTTGGCAGAGGATAAAGCTGATGCAGAGGAAGTTATTAAAAAAGAAAAAATGGATCATGAATCTGATATCTATGTAAAGAAATTATTAAAATCGGAAATGCCTGTAATAAAAGGGAATGCATTTGCAATTGTGAGGTCCTATTTAGGCGGTTATGAATTATCAAAAGAAAAATATGACGAATGGAATCTTGATAGCAGACTTCAAGAACAAATCAAAAAATTGAATATCAAAAAAAATGAGTATGGTAGGCTGCCACTTGTTGCTTTAAAAGATACAACTTTAAATATTGATGATTTTATAAATTGGTATAGGATGAGAAGTCAATTTATAAAATTAGATAAAGAGAACTTTAATAAATTTTCAGCTTCAATTGAAAGCAATATTTGGCAAATGGTACGCGATAATTTATTAATGAAACAGGCTTATGCGAGAGGATATCAAAATAAGGAAACTGTTAAACAGCAATTACAATGGTGGAAAGATAAAATTGTTTACGCTGTTATGAGAGATAAAATCATCAATTCAATAAAGTTGGATAATAGTGAAAACAAAACTAGCAAACTTCCAAAGCCTAGCGAAAAAAAGGATATGGAAATAACAAAAAAAATTCTTCATGAAGTTCTTGCTCTCAAACAAAAAATCAAAATAAAAATTAATGAAGAACTCTTAAACAAGATTTATGTTGAAGACAGCAATAATCCTAAGACTATTGATCTTTATATGGTAAAAAAAGGAGGAATATTTCCTCATCCTGCCTATCCCACTATTGATATGCTTTGGCGAAACTGGCAATGAAATATTTTGCTTTAACAATTTTATTTTTATTTGTCTCATTTAGTAGCATTTCGTGCAATAGCGAAGAGTCAAGAAATACTAATTCTATTCTTTACTGGTCATCCAATAATACTGAAGAAATTGCGTTTGCTAAAGAAATGGTAGATGATTGGAATAAAAATAATCCTGAGAAAAAAGTATCATTTCAGCCTGTACCGGAAGGGCAATCCAGTGAAGAGATAATTCTTGCAGCAGTTGTTGGAAAAACTACTCCTGATATTTATTCAAACATGTGGCAAGGGGACGTAGAATCTTATGCAAAAGCTGGAGTTCTTGTTGCATTGGATACTTTAAAAGGATTTACTGATTTTATATATGATAGATGCGATTCTGAAGTTGTAAAAGAAATAACTTCGCAGGATGGACATATATATCAAATCCCATGGAAAATAAATCCAATTATGTTATTGTATAATGTAAAAATAGTGGATGAAATTGGATTTGAAAATCCGCCAACAGATTACAGTCAGTTTTTTGATGCCTGTAAAAAATTTACTAAAGATGAAGACGGAGATGGATATTATGATCATTGGTTCAGCTACAGAGAGGTTATCCCAACTTGGTGGCAAAGATTATTTGATTTTTATCCCCTTTACTTAGGAGCTTCGGGTGGAGCACCATTAATAAAAAATAATAAAGCTGATTTTAATAATAAATATGGACTTGAAGTATTTAGGTTTTTAAAAACTCTTTATGATAAAAAATATTTTTCACGAGAACGCCTCGATCAAAGACAGGATGTATTTCTTTCCGGTATAATTGCTTCACGGTTTACCGGGCCATGGGATATTGCTCATACTGAAAAATTTAAACCCAAAGGATTTGAATATAATTTTACTCATTTACCAGTTCCGGATAATCATAAAGGGCCAATATATACTTATGGTGATCCTAAGAATATAGTAATCTTTAAAACTTGTCCCGATCCTGAATTAGCCTGGCAATTCATCAAAACGATGATTACTAAAAAAGAGTGACTTGGAATTTTTAAAGATATCTAATCAATTGCCGAGAAGAAAAAATCTTGATACCGATCCATACTTTGAAGAATATTTTAAGGATAATCCGAAGATGATTCCTTTTGCAAAACAATCAAAGTTTGTTAGAGGTACCGATGAAGTTCTTTACCTAAAGGAAGTTTTTGATCTTATTTCCCAGGAGTATGAAGCTTGTGTTGTTTATGGTAAAAAAACTCCTGAAGAAGCATTAAGCGATGCTGAGAAAGCTGTTAACTTGCTTTACATTAAATAACTCAAAATGAAAAACAAAAAATTAGTACCATATTTATTTGTAATGCCGTACATAGTACATTTTTTTGTATTCATAGCTTTCCCGGTTATTTTCTCAATTGTTTTAACATTTCACAAATGGAATATTATTTCTCCAATGGAATATATTGGTTTAGGCAATTTTAAAAGATTGGTAAACGATCAATTTTTTTTTAGATCGCTTTGGAACACAATTATCTTTTTACTTATTCACATTCCATCTCCAAATTATAATTGCACTTTTTATTGCTGAAGTATTAAATCAGAAAATAAAATTTCGGGGATTTTTTAGAGCAGCATTTTTTCTTCCGGTTATTGTTTCCGGAGTTGTAGTCACCATTTTGTGGCAGCAGCTTTATGGATTTGATACTGGATTATTTAATCGCATACTGACAAGTGTTGGGCTTAGTAAAGTCGGATGGTTAGTTGACCCCAATGTGGCAATGCCTTCTATTGCAATTATGGCGACCTGGAAAAATGTTGGTTTATATATTATTTTATTTTTAGTTGGACTTCAAACAGTACCTGTTCATTATTATGAAGCTGCAGATTTAGAAGGTGCAACTCATTGGCAAAAGTTTTTTAAGATTACAATCCCGATGATCAACCCGACAATTTTTATGGTTGTAATTCTTTCCACTATCGGTGGTTTTTCACTTTTTATTGAACCTTATGTAATGACTGGCGGCGGTCCTTTAAATAGTACACTTTCAGCAGTGCTGTATATTTATAAGCAAGGATTTTTCTACTACCACATGGGTTATGCCGCTACATTAGGATTATTTTTTGCAGCATTGATTTTAGGTGTGGTAATGATTCAAAAGAAATTTATTGAAAAAGAAAAATGAAATTAGCTAAGAAGTTATTTACTTATATCATTCTTTTAATTGGAGGACTAACATTTCTTTATCCTTTTTATTGGATGATCATGGCTTCATTGGCACCGGAAAATGAAATTGCAAATTTGAATTTATTACCGTCTTCAGTTTCACTAAATAGTTATACACAGTTATTAAGCAAAGTTCCAATTGGCAGATCCTTTGTCAACAGCATTTTTGTTGCGTCGATGGTAACTTTAGGAGTTTTAGTTTTTGGTTCAATGGTCGGCTATGCTTTATCAAGGATGGAATTTAAAGGAAGAAATTTAATTTTTTATATTATAATTTTTACGATGACGCTTCCTTTCCAAATTACTCTAATTCCACAGTATATAATTATGGTGAAGTTTGGATGGGTTGATACATATTACGCGCTGATAATTCCATACTTAATGAATGCTTTAAGCATAATAATGTTCAGGCAGTATTTTAAAAGTATTCCGCAGGACTTAATCGATGCCGCAAAAATTGATGGATGCGGTGAACTAAGAATTTTATTCCGCATACTTTGGCCGAATTCTTTACCTGCAATAATTACGGTTGGAATAATAACTTTTATGTCATCATGGAATGAAGTATTGTGGCCATTAATTGTAATCCGTGATGATCACTTAATGACTATGCCTCAACTCGTAACTTTGTTTGTGGTTGGCGGAAGAGCCGAATCCCAGCTTGGTGTTAAGCTTGCTTCAGCTACATTATTAGCTCTGCCTATTGTAATCGCATATTTGTTTTTTCAAAAGTATTTCATTCAAAGCATGGCATCTACAGGGATGAAGGAATAAGATAATTAAATTTAATGTTGTTACTGAATAAAATTTATTGGGAGTAAAATGAAAATAATTAGACATGGAAAAAATCCGATCATTACAAAAGAAGATGTACCTTTTAAGGTCAATAGTATTTTTAATGCCGGTGCGACAAAATTTGAAAATAAATATTTGCTTGTCTGCAGGGTTGAAATGCCGAATGGGCGTTCATCTTTTGTATTAGCGTGGAGTGAGGATGGAATAAAATTTAAAGTTGATCCAAAACCATGTTTAATTCCTGAAGATCATAAAAATATATTCAAATATGTTGAATGGGGAATTGAAGACTCACGGGTTGTTCATATTGATGATAAATATTATTTGACTTATACAGGTTACTCTAAGTTTATGCCGGTAGTTGTTTTAACCGAGACAAAAGATTTTAAAAACTTTAATCCTTTGGGCCTAATCTCGCTACCTTCAAATAAAGATTGCTCTTTATTCCCTGAAAAGATAAACGGATATTACTGGAAAGTTGATCGCCCATCTGCTGATCAAAGACATGATATTTGGATAAGTAAGAGTAAAGATTTAATTCATTGGGGAGAGCATGAAATGTTTGCAGAACCTATTCATGGTACCTGGGAAAATGATAAGATCGGCAACTCAACTCCGCCTATTAAAACTAAAGAGGGCTGGTTAATGCTTTATCATGGCGTACGAGGCTTTGGTATTAGCTCTTTGTATAAACTTGGTGTTATGCTGCTCGATTTGGAAAAACCATGGATTATTAAAGGCAGAAGTAAAGAACCAATCCTTTCACCTGAATTAGGATTATGAAAGAATTGGTGATGTTGGAAACGTAGTTTTTTCAAATGGCTGGATCATTGAAGATAATGGCGAAGTAAAAATTTATTATTCCGGTGCAGATACAAATATCAGTTTAGCCACTACATCGGTTGAATATCTTTTATCACTTTGCAAATAATATTAAGATTAATTTAATGATAAAAAAAATATTTCCCATAAGCATATTTTTAATCCTTCTCACTATCTCAAATTTGAGTTGTGCTCAGACGAATGAAAAGCAATTAGCTCTAATTAATTCTTCACATCTAGATTCTCTTTATGAAGATATTACTATTGGAAACAAGTCAATGGGAATAATTCATATTTACAGTGACTTTCCTGATTACAAATGGATTGGAGATGATGATGAAGGAATTGCTTGTGTTGATGATGCTGCAAGAGCAGCAGTTTTTTATTTAAAGTATTATCAATTTAAAAATGATAATGAAAGTTTAAGAAAAGCTAAAAGCCTTCTTCAGTTTTTATTGTTCATGCAGGCCGAGAATGGATATTTTTACAATTTCATTTGGCCGGATCATTCAATTAATAAAACATTTAAAACAAGTGTTGCAGAACCAAATTGGTGGAGTTGGCGTGCTGTATGGGCTTTAATGGAAGGTTATGAAATATTTAAACAGAAGGATAGTGCATTTGCAAAAGAAATATTAAAAAAAGTTGAAACTGACTGTTAATAAAATTGAAAAAGATATTCCACAAAAATTAATTACAAAAGAGATTAATGGATTTAAACGGCCAACTTGGCTTCCAATTGAAAGTGCATCTGATCAAGCAGCAATACTTCTTTTAGGACTAACTACATATTATCAAAATACCGGAAAGAAAGAGATTTATGATTATTGCAAAAATTTGGCTGACGGTATTATTCTAATGCAGGAAGGCGATAAACATATTTATCCTTTTGGTGCAATACTAAGCTGGGAAAATGTTTGGCATGGCTGGGGAAATCTTCAGTCATATTCATTATTGAAATTTTATGAAGTTAGTAAATATGAACCTGCAAAAACTGCTGCGTTAAAAGAAATTGATAATTTTTATACTTATTTAATAGATCAAAGTTATTATTCTGAAATTATTTTCGATAAAATAGACGGCAAAATTCTTCCAAGAGAAACAAAACAATTTTCTCAAATTGCATATTTAATTCGACCGATTGTCTTTTCCTGTTTAGAAGCATATAAAGTTACAAATAGTGATAAATATTCTGTAATGGCTGGAGTGGCAGGTGGGTTGGTTCTTTGGAAAAAATATAGTGGACCAACAAATGTATTTTCCTAAAACGGGGATCTGTTATGATGGAATAAACAGTAAAGAAGAAATAAATAAAAATTCAGGTGCTGAATCAACTATTGAAGCATTGTTATCATTGCTGGAGATAAGTAAAAATCCAAGAGCAATGAATGAAGTTGAAATGTATCAATCGAAAAAAGAAAACAATTAAAATTAAAATGACTAATAGATTTGATTTAAAAGATAATTGGCAATTTAAAATTAATTCAAAGTTATCAAACAAAAATAACTTTAAAAAATGGCGGAATGCCGCAATTCCAGGAACTGTACACACTGATTTACTAAAAAATAAATTAATTGATGAACCATTTTATGATGACAATGAATTAAAATTATTCTGGATTTGCGAAAACGATTGGAATTATAAAACTACTTTTGATCCACCAAAAGATTTTGATAAGCACTTATCAAGTTATTTAGTTTTTGAAGGATTGGATACAGTTTCAGAAATATATTTCAATAAGAAGCTGCTCGGTAAATCAGATAACATGTTTGTTAAATATGAATTTGAAATTTCATCTCTTATTAAAGATAAAAACAATGAATTAGAAGTTAGATTTTCTTCACCTATAAAATATGCTAAATCTTTAGAGAAAAAATATGGCAAGCTTTCGGTTGCTTTAGATTCAAGCAGAGTTTATATAAGAAAAGCTCAATATTCATTCGGCTGGGATTGGGGGCCTTCATTTCCAACCATGGGGATTTGGCGTCCGGTTTATTTGCTGCAAAAAAGCAAAGTTTCTATTAAGAGTTTTACTTTCACAACGAAAAAAATCACAGCTAAAAAAGCTATTGTTGAAGTAAAGATAAATTTTAATCGGAAGCCAAAGAGAAAATATAAAATTAGCGTAAGTCTCTCTAATAATAATCAGAAGTTTGAAGGTGAAAAAGTTTTAGATTCAAATAAAGATGTTACATTAAAATTAAAAATTGAAAATCCCAAACTCTGGTGGCCAAACAATGAGGGAGAACAAAATTTATATGATTTAAATATTTCATTACTTGATGAATCCGGAATTAAGCTCGATGAAAAAAATAAGAAGGTGGGAATAAGAACAATTTCATTGCAGCTTAAAAATAATAATGATAACTACTTTTAGATTTATCATTAATAATAAACCAATATTTGCAAAAGGAGTAAATTGGATTCCAGCAGATTCGTTTCTTCCTCGAGTGACAAAAGAAAAGTATGAGACACTTTTAAAGTATGCTAAAGATGCCCACATGAATATAGTTAGAGTTTGGGGAGGCGGTTTTTATGAGAATGATATTTTCTATGAATTGTGTGATGAATTAGGACTACTAGTTTGGCAGGATTTTATGTTTGCATGCGCAGCATATCCTGAACAAAAAGCGTTTTTGAAAAATGTTAAAAATGAAATTACTCAAAATGTAGAAAGGCTTCAGTATCATCCTTGTATTGCCGTTTGGTGCGGTAACAATGAAAACGAATGGATTTGGACTCAACAGCAAAAGACATCATATAAACATATGCCCGGTTATAAAATTTATCATGAGCTTATACCTAATGTAATTAAAGAAATTGATCCGACTCGACCTTACTGGCCATCATCACCATTTAGTTTTGACAAGGATCCAAACTCACATACAAGCG
This sequence comes from uncultured Bacteroidota bacterium, assembly GCA_963777515.1. Lineage (GTDB taxonomy): Bacteria > Bacteroidota > Ignavibacteria > Ignavibacteriales > Ignavibacteriaceae > CAVSWT01. The sequence continues at coordinate 760,215 of CAVZQU010000007.1, read as the reverse complement.
GTAATCGGCATGAATGGGGAATTTGGAGTATGTGGAAGGATTATGAAACAGTAAAAGATGATCAAAGTTTATTTGTAACTGAGTTTGGATTTCAAGGGCCGGCAAACAAAAAAACTTTTGAGAAATATTTATCTGAAGAAAATAGAAATATTAATAACCCGGTTTTTGAATTTCACAATAAACAAATTGAAGGCCCTGAAAGAGTTATTAAATTTTTATCATCTCATTTACCATTAAAGACAGAATGGGACGATTTTATTTATTTAGCTCAGCTCAATCAAGGCTTTGCATTAAAAACATGTCTTGAACATTGGCGGCAAAATTGGCCTGTTACAAATGGGAGTATCATCTGGCAAATAAATGATTGCTGGCCGGTAACAAGTTGGGCAATTATTGATTCTGAACTAAACCCGAAGATTGCCTATCACTTTGTTAAAAATATTTTTAATCAGCAGATAGCGAGTATAATTAAAGATAATGAAGATTTGAAGATTCAAATTGTAAATAACAGTTCTGAAGATTTTAAATTCAAATTGAAAGTCAATATTTATGAAAATTCAGGTTCATTAATAAATGAATTTTCGATTAAAGATTTGATTACAGGAGATACAAAAAAAGTCTTCAAGAAAATTCCAATTCAATCTTTGACCGGAAAATAAAAATTGGATTTTTATTCTTTCTTTATATGATGAAGACAATCAATTGGTTTTAGGAATTATTATACTGATGAAAAATGGAAGTTTAAAACTCTGAATTCGGCTGAGATTAAAATTGAACGGGAAACAAATACACTTAAGCTTTCAACAAATAAACCTGCATATTTTGTAGATCTTTTTCATCCGGATTTAGAATTTTCTGACAGAGGATTTATTCTTTTGCCGGGATGAAGAAAAAATTTTACAAATTATTGGCAGTAATCAGTCAATCAATATAAACGATATTAAAATATCTACATTAAATAATTATCTAATTGATTAATCAGAAATTAAATTAAAGGGAGATTAATGGAGTACACTTATTTAGGAAAAACCGGATTACAAGTTAGCCGCCTTTGTTTAGGGACAATGAATTTTGGTCCAATTACGCCGGAAGCCGAAGCCAATAAAATAATGAGTAAAGCTTTAGAAGAAGGAATTAATTTTTTCGATACTGCAAATGTTTACGGAAGGAAAAAAGGAAAAGGCGTAACAGAAAATATAATCGGCAAATGGCTTTCGAAAAACAAAGGCAATCGTGATAAGATTGTGCTTGCTACAAAAGTTTATGGCGAAATGGGTGACGGAATAAATGACAGAAGACTTTCTGCTTATCACATTAAAAAAGCTTGTGAGGATAGCTTAACTCGACTCAAGACTGATCATATCGATTTATATCAAATGCATCATGTTGAAAGAAATACTCCCTGGGATGAAATCTGGCAGGCGATGGAACAACTTATTACAGCGGGAAAAGTTATTTATGTCGGAAGCAGTAATTTTGCCGGTTGGGATATTGCCACAGCCTGTGAGACCGCTTCAAAGAAAAACTTATTGGGACTTGTCAGTGAACAAAGCAAGTATAATTTATTTAATCGTTTTATCGAAAGAGAAGTTGTGCCGGCATGCCAATATTATGGAGTCGGAATTATTCCATGGAGTCCTCTGGAAGCTGGGTTACTTGGTGGAGTTATAAAATCATCTAAAAAAAATCGAAGAAATACTGACGAAATAAAAAACAAATTAAAAGCTAATTATGCTCAGATTGAAAAATGGGAAAAGTTTTGCAATAAAATTGGTGAAAGGCCTGCCGATACGGCATTAGCCTGGCTGCTGCATCAGACTGCAGTAACAGCTCCCATCATTGGGCCAAGAACATTAGAGCAATTAAATAATTCATTTCGTGCTGTTGAGATTAATTTAGATGATAAAATGCTGAATGAGTTGGATGAAATATTTCCTCCGGCAGGTATTGCGCCGCAATATTACGCTTGGTGATAGATTGAAAAAAATTATTATTCATATTCTTCCTTTAATATTTGTATTTGTTTGTTCAATCAACTTTACTTATTCGCAGCAAATTAATATTAGTAGAATTGAACAAATGCCGAATAAACCTTCTCCATATTTAATGCGAGATTGGAAGAAAGTTGCACTTGGTTATGATTCGCTTGTTTTTAATTTTAATCTTACCGGTCAGTATCTTCCATTAGTTTGGATAAACAATAACACAATAAATTATCCTACACACAATAGTTTTGGATTGCATACTGTGGTTGGAACTGTTGACCCAAATTCAGCAGAAGCAATTAATTGTCTGCCGGCAATAATTGGTGCAAGCTTAGTTGGGATAGACAAATCAAATCAAAATAGTAACAACTATGCTTTGATGGCGGAAGAATGGTTCAATAAAAATAATGGCGAACTTGTTTATTTAAATCATCCTGATGCAATAACCGGAGATGATTGGTGGTATGAAACCATGCCCAATGTATTTTTCTATCAGCTTTATAATCTCTATCCAAATACCGGTGATTTTAATTATCAATTTTCTACTATTGCGGATAGATGGCTGCAGGCAGTTAATTCAATGGGAGGCAGTACTACTCCATGGAAAGATCCATATATGAATTACAGAGCATTTAACTTACTCACCATGAAACCCTTATCAACGGGGGTTCTTGAACCGGAAGCAGCAGGTGCAATTGCTTGGATACTTTATAATGCATTTACTGAAACAGGAAATGAAAAATATCGAATCGGTGCTGAACAGGCAATGGAATTTTTAAATGGTTTAACTTCAAATCCATCTTATGAATTACAATTATCTTATGGAGTTTATGCCGCTGCAAGAATGAATGCTGAACTTGGAACTAATTATGACATACAGAAATTAATTAATTGGTGTTTTAATATTGGTCCACTTAGGCAATGGGGAGCAATTGTTGGAACTTGGGGAGGGTATGATGTTGATGGATTAATTGGCGAATCGATTGATAATGATTATGCTTTTACAATGAATACTTTTGAACAAATTGGTGCTTTAGTTCCATTAGTTCGTTATGATGATAGATTTGCACGTGCAATTGGCAAATGGGTTTTAAATGCCTCTAATGCAGCAAGATTATTTTACACAAATTATTTACCGGATAATAAGCAAGATAGTGAAGGCTGGGCTCATCAATATGATCCTAATTCTTATATTGCACACGAAGCTCTTCGCGAATCACAAAATGCAGTCTCTCCTTATGCAACGGGAGATGCTATTAGCGGCGGCTGGGGTGCAACTAATTTAGCTCTTTACGGTTCATCGCATGTTGGGATTTTAGGCGGCATAATTGATACAACAAACGTTGAAGGAATTTTAAAACTTGATTTATTAAAGACTGATTATTTTCATAAAGATGCTTATCCCATCTTATTTAATTTATAATCCTTATGATTCTTTAAAACTATTTGCTATCAATGTTGGTTCCGGTTCTTACAATATTTATGATGCTGTATCAAATACATTTATTAAAAGTAACGTTTCAAATAATACGTCAATTGAAATTCCTGCAGATCAAGCTTTGATTTGTGTTATTACTCCTTCTAGCGGAACAACTACTTACGAATTAAATAAAACTTTAGTTAACAATATTGTTATTGATTATAACTCAGGATTAACAGTTACAAATTATCCGCCGAGAATTAAAAGTTTAGCAGCAAAGCCAAATGAAATTTTAATTGATTCTTCAACAACAATTTATTGTACTGCTGTAGATCAAGATAATAATACAATTAATTTTAATTGGACTTCTGATCAAGGATTAATAACAGGAAGCGGCCAGCAAATTAAATATACAGCGCCAGGTAATCCTGGTTTATATATCATAAAATGTAAAATTGATGACGGCAATGGTGGAGAAGATTCTGCCCAAGTAACTATTAAAGTGGTTGAATCATTTAATAGTAATCCTATCATTAATAAAATTAAAGCCTCTCCCAGAAAAATTGATTTAGGGAAAGAGAGCAATATTATTTGTTATGCAAGTGATCCTGAAAACGATACACTTAGTTTTACATGGTCTTCAGAATTTGGGACAATAAATGGAGAAGGCAATCAAATTACATGGACAGCTCCTACAACTTCCGGAAATTATTTTATTAAATGTAAAGTTGATGATGGTAAAGGAGGATGACTGAAGACAGTATCGAAGTATCGGTCAGAGATTTATCAATAGTACAATCGGGTAATCTTGTCGCGTATTATCCTTTTAACGGCAATGCAAATGATGAAAGTGGAAACGGAAATAACGGGACTGTATTTCAAGCATCTCTAACAGCGGATCGATTTAAGATTCCTAATAGTGCTTATTCGTTTGATGGCGTTAATGATAATATCCAGGTAACAAATAGTTCATCTTTAAATTTTCAAAATTCAATTACAGTAAATTTTTGGATGAAAGTTGGAGAGTTTTATGATAGAGAACAATATCCAATTTCACACGGCAATTGGGAAAATCAGATGGAAAATTTCCATCACAAATAAAAAAATTAGATGGACGATTAAAACAACAACCGGCACTAAAGATTTAGATTCTGAAACAGAACTTAAGTTAGATTCATTATATAATGTTACGGCAATATATAGCGGAAGTGATTTTGAAATTTATATTAATGGTGAGTTTGATGCTTTTACAACATACAGCGGACAGTTATTAACAACAAATATTGATTTAATGATAGGACAAGTTTTGCCGGGAAATACTCAATATAATTTTAAAGGTATTCTGGATGACATAAGAATTTATGATTACGCAATTTCATATTCTGATATTCAAAAATTATATGATATTAATACTGATGTTGCAGAAGAAAATAATGTTAATATTCCCAAAGAAAATTTTTTATATCAGAATTATCCAAATCCTTTTAACGGTGAATCGGTAATAAAATTTAATCTCGTACAAAGCGGTAATGTAAATCTTGAAATTTATAATATACTTGGGAAAAGAATTAAAAATCTAATTCATAACGAAATGCAAAAAGGCTTTCATACAATTACATGGAATGGAAGAAATGACAAAGGCGACAAGGTTGCTTCAGGGTATATATATATACGAATTAAAAACTTCATGGTATTTAAAAAGTCGCAAAATGATTTTACTTCAATAGTGAGAACCAATTTTATATCACCCTTTGTCTCGTTAATTTAACCTAACTTATACTCTGAATCTAAAAAGATCCGGAAAGAAGAAGAGATGTATAAAAAAGAAGTCCCGAATAAAATAGCATTCATTGGTGATTATCTACCGCGTAAATGTGGTATAGCAACCTTTACTTCTGATATTTACACGACAATTTCTACACAATATCCTAAAAGCGATTGCTTTGTTGTTTCAGTTAATGATGTTAAAGAAGGTTATGATTATCCTCAAGAAGTAAGATTTGAAATTGAAGAACAAAAACTTGCTTCATATCAGCGAGCAGCAGATTTTTTGAATTTCAATAATACCGAAGTTGTATCTCTTCAGCATGAGTTTGGAATTTATGGCGGACTTTCAGGCAGTCACATTTTAGCACTTTTAAGAGATCTTCATTTACCTATTGTTACTACGTTACATACAATATTGGAACAGCCGACCTCCGAACAATTCTTAGTAATGAATGAGCTAATAAAACTTTCTGCCCGTCTTGTTTCAATGACAGAAAAAGGTAAAACTTTTCTTACAGAAATATATAAAGCACCGGCTGAAAAAATAGATGTTATTCCACACGGAATACCGGATATGTCATTTGTAGATCCGAATTTTTATAAAGATCAGTTTGGTGTTGAAGGGAAACAAGTTCTTTTAACCTTCGGACTACTCTCTCCGCAAAAAGGAATTGAAAATGTTTTAAAAGCTTTGCCTGCAGTGTTAAAAGAATTTCCAAATGTAGTTTACGTAATTCTTGGTGCCACACATCCCAACCTCATTAAAGAACAAGGTGAGACATACAGGATGAGCCTTGAAAGAATGGCAGCGGATCTTGGAATAAAAAAGAATGTAATTTTTTATAACAGGTTCGTTGAGATTGAAGAGTTAAAAGCTTTTATCGGAATGTGTGATATATACATAACTCCATATATAAACAAAGCACAAATAACATCCGGAACATTGGCATATGCTTTTGGGTGCGGCAAGGCAGTTGTTTCAACTCCTTACTGGCATGCCGAAGAACTTTTAGCTGATGACAGAGGTGTTCTTGTTCCTTTCGCTGATTCAAATGCTATTGCTAGAGAATTATTATCCTTGCTTAAGGATGAAAACCGTCGTCATGCCATGAGAAAAAAAGCTTACATGCTGGGGCGTGATATGATATGGAGTGAAATTGCACATCGATATGTTGAATCTTTTCAAAAAGCAAGACTTCCTAAAATTGAAAAATATCCGAGAATATTTGCTGTTAAAACTCTTGAAGAAAAAAGAGCGGAGCTTCCTGAAATAAAATTAAATCACTTAATTAAGGATGACTGATTCAACAGGTTTATATCATCATGCAATCGGATCAATTCCAAATTATAATGAAGGTTATTGCACCGATGATAATGCACGTGCACTGCTGCTCACCGTCCTACTTGAAGAAGTATATGAAGACACAGCAAAAATTCAGGAACTCTCCAGCCGTTATTCTGCTTTTGTTAATTATGCTTTCAGCAAAGAGAAAAAATATTTCAGAAATTTTATGAGTTATGATAGAAAATGGATAGAAGATGTTGGCTCTGATGATTGTCAAGGGAGATCAATCTGGGCATTAGGGACTTGTGCCGGCAGATCCAAGTATCCTAATTTTCATATGTGGGGAACTCAATTATTTAATCAGATTATTCCAATAGCAGCTCGAATTAACCTCGCCAAGAGCCTGGGCTTTTACATTACTTGGAATAAATGAATACTTTAAAAGAATGAGCGGTGATACAGTTGCAAATCAAATCCGTGATGAACTTACTAATCGCCTTACTCATCTTTATGATTCTGTTGCTGAAGAAAAGTGGTTCTGGTTTGAGGAAATTTTATCTTATGATAACGCAGTAATTCCTCGTGCTTTAATTGTTAGCGGACAATGGACCGGAAACGAAAAAGCTTTTGAAATCGGATTAAAATCTTTAAGATGGCTTTTAAAAATCCAAACCTCTGAGGGAGGATATTTCAGGCCAATCGGCTCAAACGGATTTTATATCAAAGACGGCTACCGGGCAAAATTTGATCAGCAGCCTATAGAAGCTTTCTCAATGTTATCAGCCTGCCTTGAAGCTTCAAGAGCTACAGATGATAAGTTCTGGCTTGAATCTGCAAGAATGATTTTTGAATGGTTCTTAGGCAGAAACGATCTAGGGATTCCACTTTATAATACTAAAACCGGCGGATGCCATGATGCACTTCATGTTGATAGAATAAATCAAAACCAGGGCGGCGAATCAACGCTCGCTTTTTTACTTTCACTTGTAGAAATGAACATAATGGAAAATTCATTCCGCACATTTGAACGGCTTAAAGGGATTGAACATCATACAACTATTACTGAAAATAAAATTATGGAAGAACATGAAAGCAATTAGAACAAGGATAGTTATTAAACCTGATTCCAAAAGAGTATTATACAGGCCATTTACAATTCTTTCTGAAGAAAGAATAATTAAAATTATTGGGAGGATTTTAACTCTCTCTGAAAAAGAAGTTAAAAAAGAACTTAAGCAGGTTATGTCAGAATTTGAGGAAAGACATCAAAGGCTTCGCGATTTTTATCTTAAAAGATTTGAGCAAATGAAAAAGTATTTGATAACCGACCAGCAATTAAGTTATGAGAGAAAATTATTAATCGGAGCATATTTTACGCAGGAATATTCAGTGGAGTCTGCTGCTCTTTTTAATCCTTCAATGGTATGGCATCCTGACCAATCAGATTTGCCGGAAGGAAGCCGCCGTTTTATTTTAAGTTTGCGGGCAACGGGTGAAGGACATATTTCATCTATAACTTTTAGGTCGGGAGTTATTGATAAAGAAAACAAAATAACTATAACTGAGCCGACTCGCTTTGTTTCTACATCAGACAATATTACTAATCCTGTATATGAAAAAAAGCTTATTGAAAAAAAACTAATTGAACTTGATTTGCTAAATGATTTTGCAAAACAAATATTACGCAGTCTTGATGAAAATTTTACAATTTCTGATTTAGAAGATTGTATAAATGTTTTAGTTCGTCCTTTTAGAAATAAAGTTGTTGATCACGAATTAACAGCAAAAGCAATTTTATCTCTTGCACTTTCAAATTATGAAATTCAGTATAATCCTGAACAAAGACTTTCTGAGAGAATTATATTCCCACACTCTCCTTCGGAAATTAATGGAATTGAAGATGCCCGTTTTGTTGAGTTTAGGGGCGAAGACGGACAACAAATATATTATGCTACTTATACAGCTTACGATGGAAAAGTTATTTTTCCACAGATACTTGAAACAAAAGATTTCCTTCATTTTAAAATCAGTACATTAAATGGCCCAGAAGTTAAGAATAAAGGGATGGCGCTTTTCCCAAGAAAAATTAATGGCCTCTATGCAATGATATCGCGCCAGGATAATGAGAATATATTTTTAATGTATTCCGATCAGCTTCACTTTTGGTATACAAAACAAATAATTCTAAAGCCAACATATCCATGGGAATTTGTGCAGCTTGGTAATTGTGGTTCGCCAATTGAAACTGAAGCAGGCTGGCTGGTTTTAAGCCATGGCGTGGGAGCTATGCGCGAATATACTATGGGGGCATTTCTATTAGACAAAAATGATCCGTCAATAGTAATCGGCCGTTTAGAAGAACCACTTCTAACAGCCAATGAAATTGAAAGAGAAGGCTATGTACCAAATGTTGTTTACAGCTGCGGAGGTGCAATTCATGGAGACGAGCTTATTATCCCGTACGCTATGTCTGATCATGCAAGCAGCATTGCAAAAGTTAATCTGAATGATTTGCTTGCGGAATTAACTTCATCGAAAAATAAAATTTAGGATTTTCAATTTGAAAAAGATTATACTTTTCACTGCAACCTTACTATTATTCTTTAATCAAAATATTATTTCGCAAAAACAAATTGTACGAAAAGATATTGAAGTTCACTTTAAAGGCGATTCTCAGATTGAAGTTGGAAATCATTATGTGGGAGTTGAATTCCATCATAGTTTTCCAGTTCCTCAGCGGATAAGCTTTTATTATCCTGTCGCTAACAGCATCGATTTAAGTACTGATTATTGGAAGAGAGATTCAACATTTATTATGGCTTTGGGTTTGAAGGAGGATAATAAAAACATTGAATGGTTGAATTCGGAATCTTTTGAATATGATTTAACACCATACTCAGTTTCGTTTTTTAAATCAGATTCAGCTAAGTCAATAAAAATAACTTATGAGTTCTGTAATGATAACCCCGCAATGGTTTTAACAATCGAGTTAAAAAATATTTCTAAGAAAGATAAAGATTTTAGTTTTTATACTGATCTCGAAACTTCATTAAAAACTTCACACACTTATAATTTCAAGAATAAAGCGTGGACAAGCTTCGATAAAGAAAATAATTCTTTAATCACTAATTTTGAGGATTCCGAAACACAGTTTACGCGAATATTTGTCTGCAATGCCGCTGTCGCACCCCTAAACTATAGTGGTAAAAGCAATGTTAAAGATTTTAATAACAAAAATTGGTGGAAATATGCAGATTATTATTTAAATGGCGATGTAAATTCAAAAAATAATTTAGATGTTCCTGCTGCAAGATTTCTTTATAAAAAAACTTTAGTCCCGAATGAATCGATGAAGATTGTGCAGATAATTGGATCTGCAAAAAAAGGTGAGGCAGTTGAGTTAATTGATGATCTTAAAAATAATTTCAAGAAGGAAATTAATGAATATGAGGATTATGTTTTAGAAGAAGTAAATAAAAATTTATTTTTAACAGGAGATAAAGTTTTAGATAAAACTATTGTTTGGTCACGAGCGATGCTTGCAGTTAATCAGCATTACATTGATGGAAGCATTCAGCCGATGCCTTGCCCTGCTGAATATAATTTTTATTTTACTCATGATGTCTTACTAACAGATCTTGCCGCGGTTAATTTTGATTTAGAGAGAGTGAAGAATAATCTTCAATTTATAATCGATCATGCTGATCAAAATAAAATAATACCTCATGCATATTATTGGAAAGATTCAACATTTAAAACTGAATATGCTACTCCGGATAATTGGAATCACTTCTGGTTTACAATTCTTTCTGCAAGTTATTTAAAGCATTCTGATGACAAGTCTTTTTTAGAAATATTATACCCATATATCCAAAAAAGTATAAGCGAAACTTTAAAAGAATGAAAGAGATGGATTGATATGGGCTTATCGCCCTGATTGGTGGGATATTGGGCATAACTTTGGACCACGAGCTTATATGACAATTCTTTCAATAAAATCATTAAGGGATTATGTGGAGATTTCTAAAACTTTAAATAAAAATATTAATTTTTCTTATTACACAAATCTTGCAGACAGCATGCAGAAAAATCTTAACAAAAAATTATGGAGTGATGAGCAAAAATATATAATAAATTATTACGAAGACGGAAGTATTGATAAACATTATTATATGGGTTCATTGTTAGCTGTTTATTTTAATCTTTTAAATACTGAAAGAAGTAAAGAACTTGTTAAAACAGCTGAAGAAAAATTGTTGGATGAAAAACTCGGCATTTATACTTTATTCCCGATGGATTTTAATAAGCTGATAGATAAAATGAAATTTGCTGGAAACGAAGCTGGTGAGCCTTTTAAATATGCAAATGGAGGAATTTGGATGCATGGAAACGCCTGGTATGCTTTGGATTTAATTAAAACCGGACAAAAAGAAAAAGCAATTAATTTTATTAAACGAACAATGACACTGAGTGGAATAATTAACAGTCCAAATGGTCAGCCGGCAATGTATGAATATAGAGACAGCAATTTTAATAATCCTAAAGAATACGGCAAAATAGACAAGCCGCAATTTATGTGGGCGGCAGGGTGGTATTTATATTGTATTTATGAGCTGTATTAGAAGAATTATTAAGCAAGTATTAAATTATTATTTTATAATAGGATTAGTGTAAGGTTGCGATTCATACCATTTTTAAAAGATATTTGATTCAGACATATAGAGTTATTCAAATCCATCCAACTTGCTTTTCAAACATCGAATAAATTCAGAGTTAGAACCTCCTTCTTTGAAATGAGCTCTACAACTTCTCACTGCATATTCAATTAAAAATATATCCATATAGGGGAATTCTGCTTTTATTGCATTAATTATGAATTCATTATTAAAGAATTTTGCTTCCGTTGTTTTATTAGAATCTTCAATGAATTCATCCTCCAGATTATTCCATCCCATTTTTATCTCCATGGTTATTATTTTGGAACTAATTTCTTATATATAAGTAATAAACAGGTTAAAAAAATCAGTACAATTACTATTAATTTTCGAGTGGAATGTTAAATAGAAGGATTTATAAACTTTTTAGTTTTATTATTTTACTATTATTTACATTAAAAAAAGTAAAGTAAACTGCTATTAGGATTTCAAAAATAGATGTCAAATAGAAATATAAATATCCAACTTTAATATCTGCCGTGTAAAATAAAAATTTTATAATTAAAGAAAGCAAGTATAAAATGAAGACTAAATAAAATGTATTTAATTCTGAAGAATTAAATATGGTTACTATAAATTCTTTTAATAATTTAGAAAAAACTATAATAAGGGTAATTATTATAATTATGTTGTTTATCAGAAAACTGCTCTTTAATATAATTAAACTTGCAAAGGTTATGATATCTATAGTTACAATGAAAAGTAAATTAATGACATTCTTCTTTTCGAATATTATTGTATACACTAATAAGATATTGACAAATACATAGAAATAACCTGCATTTAAATGAAATAACTTATAAATAATATTTGCGGCTGGATCTGTCAAACCCATAATTAAGAAGAAATAAAAATACTTAGTAGAATATTGTCTAAATGGTGGTAATAACCAGAAAAAAATATTTAAATAAATAATAAAGTATAGTGTATTATCATTCATTAGGGGAACATACCGGAGGGCAGCCTGTGCTCTCCTCTAACGTAAAATCTCCGTTTGTTATAGTTAGTACTTTATCCCTTTGTTCTATCATTGTTATATCGTTACCGCCTTTATTTAGTAATTCCTCTACAATTGACAAACTATATAATTGAAAAACTTGTTCGGGTTTTATTTCTGAATCTTCAGGGAATAAAGGTTTTCTATTATCACCTAAAATATACAATTTGCCGTCAATAATAGAAAACATCAAATTTTTACTGGTCTGTTGGCAATATCCCTTCAATTGTTCGGTTTTAATTTCTTTTGAGATTTTAACCGGTCCATAAAGTGAATCTGCATCGCTTTTAGTAAAAATTTTACCTGTTGCAAAAATAGTATTGTATGGAAGTAAACAAAATATTGCGAAATAAAAGAATGAAAAGTAAAAAGATTTGGTTTTCATTTTCTCGCCCTTTCTTTTTTGGGTGAGAAGTTAAGAACAATTTTATTAAAAAAAATCAGTATAAGTACGTAGTTTTAAAAAACTATTGAGAAGCTGCTTTTAACCTGGAATATTCTACAGCGTATCTAATTAATTCTGGTAAAGACTTTAAGTTAAGCTTACTTATTAAATTTGCCCTGTGTGTATCGATCGTTCTTTTGCTAAGGTGTAATTTTTCAGCCATTTCATAACTAGTCATTCCATCGCTCAACATTAGTAAAATTGCCCGCTCTCTTTTAGTCAAACTAGTTGAAAGATTAGAATATGTCCTTTTTTTGTTTTGAAACTTTTTAATTAACTGAACGATCTCTTCGTCGTTTAAACTGAAAGCTGTTTGTCTAAGATAAACTTTATCTAATGCATTAAATAATTCCAAACTATTTATATTTTTATTGATAAGTCCTAGTCCTCCCGCTTTATAACAAGCATATATATATTCTTCATTTTCATACATTGATAGAAATAATATTTTAGCAGCCGGGTTTAATTTTGTGATTATTTGTGCAGCTTGAATCCCTGATACTTTCGGCATGGATATATCAACCAGCATAATATCCGGGTTAAGTTTTTTGAATTGCTCTATAAGCTCTTCGCCGTTTTCAGCTTCTGCTGCTACACTAAATTTTTCTGAACCCCGGATAATTTCAATAATCCCGCTTCTAAACAACTTATGATCATCAGCTAAGATTATTGAGATGTTTTGTTCTGTCATTGTAATCATTCATTTTTGGAAGTTGAATATAAAGTATTGTTCCATTGTTTAAGGAAGAATCAATTTTAGTTTTCCCGCCTAAATTTTCAACTCTTTCTTTAAGGTTGAATAACCCATATCCAGTTTTACCATTGGCTTTATTTTCTGTTGATTTTATATTAAACCCGATACCATCATCGGATACCATTATTTTAACATTAGCATATGATTCGATTAACTGTATATTAAAATTTTTCGCTTGAGAATGTTTTATTATATTGTTTATAGCTTCTTGAATTATTCGATAAATATATATCTCTAATTTAGGATTTAACCTTTCTTTTAATCCGGTTATATCAATAGTTCCGTCAATTCCGCTTTCGGAAGAAACTGATTTGCATAAATAATTCAATGCAGGCTCTAATCCTACTTCATCTAAAATCTTGGGCTTTAAATCATATATTACTCTTTTTAAATCTTTAATTGTGCCGTCAAACAAATCTTCAATTATTCGGGCTTCATCACTTTTAATTTCGTCATTTTTTGAATCCAGATACTTTTGCAATTTTAATTTTACGAATAACATATTTTGCCCGATACCGTCATGCAGTTCCCTTGCAATTCTGTTACGTTCTTCTTCCAGTTTATTATTAAGGTGAATGGATAATTTTCTAAGCCGGTTTGATGTTTTTTTTAATTTATCTTCAAATATTTTTCTTTTGCTAATGTTATGAAAATAAATTTGAGCAATTTCCATATTAGAATTACCCCTTATTGAAATTAGGTAATACCTTCCTTTAAAATATGATTCCTGCGATACCAGTTCATTGTGTTCAATCCATTTTGATAAATTCATTTTAAGTTCGGGCAATAATTGAAACAGGTTTTCGTTATTTAGCTCTACGAAATCCTTTTGTAGTTTTGCCGCCTCGTTTAAATAAATTAATTCACCTTTACTATTAATTCTTATAACTGGATCCGGATCAAGATCAGCGAAAAGCGCCAAAAGTCGAACTTGCTTTAATTCAAGCTCTTTCTTTTCTAGGATGTGTTTTTTATTCAAAGGATATATTACGTATTTAAAGAAGATAAAAACTACGGCGAAGATTATTATCGTTATTGCTAGCGAATAAAAAATGGGGTTGTTAGGATTTAAAATAAGATCCTTGAATACAGATATGTCGTTTCCGCTGCTGTACACTAAACAAAGTTAAATTGTTTTTTTATTTCATTAATATAAGATGATATAAAATCTTTCTTTTTCCTAGGAATTTGCAGTATTTTATTTGTAGAATCCAGGCTTTTAAATAGAATATTTTCATTAGTTCCAGGAAGTTCATTTTTTAATCTCTTGATAAAAAAATATTTATCCTGGTATTCACTAATATCAATATAATCGGACAATAAAATATCATCTAAAATATCTTTTAATTTGTTGTAATCCATACCTCCTCCTTTTTTTATCCAAATTTATAACAAAATACTTTTAAAAAAATCAGTATAACTACCTAATTTTAAAAATGTGGATAACTTTCAGTAATTATACTGATTTTTTTTTAAACACTTTTATTTATAATTAACCACAGAATTTGAATTAACAATTCTGCTTAAATATGAATGTTATTCGAATTCAGTTGGAAAGCTTATGATTTAGCAAGTGGGCGCTAGTTTTAATTGTTCTCTGAAAGTTATATAAAATAAATATTAATATTATTGAAGGGAAGTTTTTGCAGATGAAGTAAGAAGCATCTTGTAATAAAATTCATGAAATGAATCATAATCTCTTCATTTAGCCTTTCATCGTTTGGTGTTGGAGGGCGTGGACGATCTGCAAATTCATTTGCATATATTAGCCAGGGGGTAGCTAGGCAAAGTTTGAATGAAAAATCAGCACGCCCCATTCACTTAGCTGTTTTATTTTAGTTGTTATTTAAACCGTTGCATTAAGTGTAACGGTTTCTTTATTTTAAATACTAACTTTTGGCAATATCAGATATTTAGATGTAACCAAACTTAATTTCTAAACTAATCGTGTTTATTAACATTGCTATAATATAATTTTAATTTTATGGAAATTACAAAAACATTATATGTTACTAACAGTAAAGATTGGCGTTCCTGGTTAAAAGCCAATTACAAAAAAGAAAAGAAAATTTGGTTAATTTATTATAAAATAGATTCTGGCAAACCAAGGATTCCATATAATGATGCCGTTGAAGAAGCTTTATGTTTTGGATGGATTGACAGTACAACCAAAAGAATTGATGATAAAAAGTTTGCACAGAAATTTACTCCAAGAAATCCTAAAAGCAGCTACTCGCAAGCGAATAAGGAAAGATTACGAATATTGATTAAAAAGAAAAAAGTTATTAAAGAAGTCAAAGATTCTTTAGGAAATATCCTCGATGATAAATTCATAATCCCAAAAGACATCTTAAAAGAATTAAAAGCTAATAAAAAAGCCTGGGAAAATTTTCAAAAGTTTCCTGAGGCATATCAAAGAATTAGAATAGGTTTTGTTGATGGTTCTAGGAATAGGCCGGATTTTTTTCGTAAACGGTTAGACTATTTTTTAAAAATGACAGAGAAAAATAAAAAATATGGTTTTGGCATTGACCAATTTATTGAATAGGCATTAATTAAATCTTATCATTCAGTTATCATTATTTTTTTTTATATTAAAAAACTGTTTTGATTATACAATAATTAAAAAAGGAAATTTTTGAAAAACTTATTAAGAACCGCTTTAATTCTTGCAATCATTACTGTAGGTTACAACATTGTAGAAGGAATAGTTTCAGTTTCATTTGGCTATTCTGATGAGACTCTAGCTTTGTTTGGATTTGGTGTAGACAGCTTTGTGGAAGTAATTTCCGGGTTAGGAATACTTCACATGGTTTTAAGAATGAAGAATTCCAATGTGATAGAGAGGGATAAATTTGAAAAAACAGCTTTAAGAATTACAGGATTTAGTTTTTATATTTTAACAGTTGGATTAATAATCGGTTCAATTCTAAATATTATTTATAACGTAAAACCAGAAACAACACTTGCCGGTATAATCATTTCTGTAATTTCAATATTCACGATGTATTATTTAATGAATGCAAAGCTTAAAGTTGGTGAAGCACTTAAATCCGATGCAATAATTTCCGATGCTCATTGTACAAAAACTTGCTTTTATCTTTCTTTCATTCTTTTAGGTGCTAGTGGGCTATATGAGATTTTTAAAATCGGGTACTTTGATATTTTAGGTTCACTGGGAATTGCATATTATGCTTTTAAGGAAGGGAAGGAAGCATTCGAGAAAGTTAAGTCCGGTAATTTAGCTTGTACTTGTGATAGCCATGTAGAGAAAACCGCTTAATACTATCCAAACTCAAGGGAAATAACTTTTCTTCAAGAAATCATTCATTTGAAATACTGCATCATTTCTTCCAATCTATTAATATGTATACTTTGCTCAATTATTATGTCAACGCTAAATACTGTAAAAATAGTGCTTTTAGCAAATTTATGAACTTTATAAATTGGATTATTAAAACTATAATTTCATAATTAACTCGCATATATTCTAAAATTCTTATTGAAATCAATCCGGTATTCACCTAAATTAGAATCCTAATGAAAAAAATTTATTTCACAAAAATGAGCGGGGCAGGAAACGATTTTATCGTAATCGATAGAAATCAAAACGTTGAATTTGAAATTAATCCTGTCGAAATTAGAAATTTATGTCACAGGAGAAACGGTATTGGTGCCGACGGAGTGATTGCAATTTATGATTCGGATAAGTATGACTTTGTTATGGAATATTATAATGCAGATGGTTCTACCGGAAGCCTATGTGGTAATGGTGCCCGCTGTGCAATAAAATTTGCTAACGATACAAACCGGTTAAATACCGGAAAAGCAAAGTTTATTTCCAATGGCGAAGATTATCTTGGAGATGTAATTTCAGAAGAGCAGATAAGATTTTGTTTAAGTCCGCCTAAACAATTAAAAAACAACTTTAAAATTAAAGCAGGCGGGCAATTAATAAATTCTTCTTTTATAAATACCGGTTCACCTCATGTTATAATTAAAATTGAAGATGTGCTGCATGATGTTAAAAATCCATCCTCAGTTTATAATGACATAGATGAATTCCCGGTTTTTAACTTAGGGAGAGAAATTAGATATCATAAGGATTTAGCGCCTTTAGGGACTAATGTAAATTTTATTCAGATTAAAGATGATAAAATTTATATAAGGACATATGAAAGAGGTGTAGAAGATGAAACCCTTGCCTGCGGTACAGGCTCGGTTGCCGCAGCTTATATAAGTTATCTAAATTATAATTTAAAGCCGCCAATATCATTGAAAACAAGAGGCGGAGATGAATTATTAGTTAATTTTAAAATAGTTGATAATGAAGTAGCAGGCATGTCATTGATAGGCCCTGCAAAATCAATTTATAACGGAGAATTTTTTATAAACAAGTTTCTATAATTAACGGAGAACAAATGGCTAAAGTAATCTTTTCAATACAATATGAAATAAATGGTGAAAAAAGAGATGAATATCTTTCCACAGCAAAAGAGTTAAAAACTCTTTTAAAAGCGGAAGGTCTGGAAAATTATTCAATCTATGAAGTTAAAGGTAAAAAAAATCATTTTCAGGAAGTTTACTTATTTAATTCTGAAGAAGCTTATGAAAATTTTGATGATAATCAAAATGAGAGAATAAACATACTTATAAATAAAATTAGTGAAATGACGATAGATAATTCATCCCGGTATACTACGCTAATAGAATCTGTAGAATAATCGGCACTAATTTAGTTCATTGAATTAATGGTGAATATATAATAATTGGAATTTAGATTTATCAATTGTATCTAATGAACAAATCTCTTCATCGTATTTATATTATATTATTTTTTATAGTCGGCATTGGCACTACTTTGCTGCTTGGTATAAACGGTTATCAATATTACAGTGCACCTATTGGCGAAAGGGTTTTCTTAGCACAACATACTGCATTAAAACCGAGCGGATTGTGGGGACATGGATTTGGTATAATTGGTTCGCTAATGATGATTTTCGGCGTGGCTATTTATATGATAAGGAAGAGAACAAGGTTTATGAATTTTGGCTTCTTAAAACACTGGCTTGAATTTCATATTTTTCTTTGTACAGTTGGGCCGATATTAGTTCTTTATCATACAGCTTTTAAATTCGGCGGAATTGTTGCTGTAAGCTTTTGGAGTATGGTGGCAGTGGTATTGAGTGGGGTTGTTGGAAGATTTCTTTATGTTCAAATACCGCACACAATTCAAGGAAAAGTTTTAAGCATAAAAGAACTTGATGCCATGAGCGAAGATTTAACAAATAAATTAAGACAGGATTATAAAGTTGGTGATAATGTTCTTTCCAAAATAGAGGAACTGCAATCATTCCATAAATATAAAAATGTAACCTTAGCCCAAAGCTTTATTCTTGTTTTTAAGGATACTTTTGCCATGCAGTCAGTTCTAAATGTATTGAAAAGCAATATGAAAATATTAGGTTACTCAAAATCACAGATGAAAGAGATAATCAAAATTTCCAAATCTAAATTAATATTAAGCAGGAAAATTGGGCAGCTAAGAGTAATGCAAAAACTTTTCAAATATTGGCATATAGTACATTTGCCATTTGCAATTACCATGTTTATTATTATGTTAATTCATATAGGTGTAACCATAGCATTCGGATATAGATGGATTTTTTAAAAGTTGTTGCTAAATGAAAATTAAACCAATTTATATTTATTTACCGCTTGCAATAATTGCAATTGTTTTTTTAGTGATTGTTTCTCAACAGAATAGTTCTACTACTGAAACAACATCCACAAATGTATCTGCGAACGAACAAATGCCTAAAGACGACATTCATAAAGATATGCAAGCCCCTGTAGGTTCATCTCCCAGCAAGGCTAATGTAAACGAAAATTATAAACATCAAGTTGAAATGCTTGAAAAAGAAATTAAAGAACATCCCAATGACACTTTAAAATTAAGACAATTTGCCGATTTAATAACAGCCGGTCATAGGGGACAAGACGCCATTCAATATTATAATAGAATTTTAAAAATTGACCCTAAGAGAAGGGATATCTACTTTGCTTTAACTTTCATTTATTACAGTGAAAAAAATTTTGATAAAGCAGAAGACCTCACAAAAAAAGTTCTTGATCTGTATCCACAAGACAAGCAAGCATTGTATAATTTGGGAGCAATTGCCTTTGCTAAAGGCAATAAGAAAGAATGTAGAACGATTTGGGAAAAACTCATAAAAGATTTTCCCAATTCAGAAGCAGCAAATCAAGCTAAGACCTCATTAGAAAAGCTGTAAAATTATTCTACATAACCAATATTGGAGCGAATTATTTTCGTTTAAACTTACCATTTTTACTAATTACGTGTTTAGACACGAAAAAAAATAATCAATAAATTCATTTTAATAATGGCTTCATTATTGCTAATTAGCAACAATTAATGTCTTAAGATATAATAAATCAATATTCATTGTGATGGAAATAGTACTAGAGAATATTATTACTTACGGTATTGTTCTGATTATTTTTGGTTCAATCCTTTTATACTATCTTCTAAAAAAACATAAAAGTTCTAAAGTAGTATCTCAAAAAATTGAGAAAGCGATTGAACTTGGGTTTCACGAACCGGTTACCTTACACCCAGTTATTGACCCGGAAAAATGTATTGGTAGCGGAGCTTGCGTTGCAGCGTGCCCTGAAAAAGATATTCTTGGAATTGTTAGTGGACATGCAAAAACTATAAATGCCTCAAGATGCGTTGGCCATGGCGCATGTTTTCATGCTTGTCCTATGGGTGCAATTTCTTTGGTAATTGGAACAGAAAAAAGAGGAGTTGATCTGCCGCATATTAGCCCCGAATTTGAGACCAATATTCCTGGGTTGTTTATTGCCGGTGAATTAGGTGGAATGGGATTAATTAAAAATGCTGTTGCTCAGGGTAAGCAGGCAGTTGATTTCATTAATAAAAAGATAAAGAGAGTTGCTCAGGCTAAATATGATTTGATTATTGTGGGTGCAGGACCGGCTGGTATATCAGCTACATTAACTGCTGCTAAAAATAATTTAAAATTTTTGACCATTGAACAGGAGAGTTTAGGAGGTACTGTTTTCAATTTCCCGCGTGCTAAAATAATAATGACTTCTCCAATGGATTTACCTCTTTATGGAAAAGTTAAATTGGCTGAAACATCAAAATCAGAATTGCTTGAATTATGGACAGAAGTGCTGGAGAATAATAACATCACAATTAATGAACAGGAAAAAGTTGAATCGATAGAAAAATTAGATCAGTATTTTACAATTAAAACAAACAAAGGGACCTACACTTCAAGCTCAGTACTACTTTCAATAGGCAGAAGGGGTTCTCCAAGAAAATTAAATGTTCCCGGTGAAGAAAAACAAAAAGTTTATTATAAGTTAATTGAACCTGAACTAATACATAAATTCAATATTCTTATTGTAGGTGGAGGAGATTCTGCTATAGAATCAGCTTTGCTGCTTGCTGATGAAGATAATCAAGTTTCTATATCATATAGGGGTGAAGCATTCAGCAGGCTGAAACCAAAAAATTTAGAACGAATCAACGAAGCAATTCAAACAAAGAAAATAAAAGTGATTTTTAATTCCAAAGTTAAAGAGATAAAAGATAACGAAGTTGTTCTTATTAATAATGATACGAATTCAGAAAAAATAATAAAAAATGATCTGGTTTATATTTTTGCCGGTGGTGAATTACCAACACAATTCCTTGAAAAGATTGGAATTAAAATAACCAAAAAGTTCGGTGAAATAGTTTTAAAGCATTAACTCAAATTTCATTTTTAGAGATACCAGGAATAATTTGTTGAACAGGAATTTTTGTATTCAATCTATTGTATTTCTTTTACTGATTCTGCAAACTCATTTATTAGCGCAAATTTCTCCCGGAGATCTTACAACTGCTCATGCAAAGTTTGAGGGAATGAGTAATTGTACAAAATGCCATGTGTTAGGAGAAAAAGTTCAGGATTCTAAATGCCTTGATTGCCATACTGAAATTAAAACTTTAATCGATCAACATAGAGGTTATCATTCAAGTGATGAAGTTCAGGAAAAAAGAATGTAAAAACTGTCATAGCGAACATAATGGAAGAGATTTCAGGATTATAAACTTTCAACCCAAAGGTTTTGATCATATAAAAGCAAAATTCGAGTTAAAAGGAAAACATGCTAAGCTTAAATGTGAAGAGTGCCATCAAGATAAATTTATTAAGTATGACTCAAATAAAAAAAGGAAAGGAACTTATTTAGGATTAGAAACAACTTGTATTTCATGTCATGAAGATGTGCATCAAAAAACTTTAGGCGATAAATGTCAATCATGTCATGGAAATGATTCTTTTAAACCGGCAGTTAATTTTAATCATGACAATGCAAAGTTTCAATTAACAGGTGCACACAAAAATGTTGATTGTATTAAATGTCATGTAAAAGAAAAAAGAAACGGAAAAGATTTTCAAAAATTTACCGGGTTAGAATTTACAAACTGTACACCATGTCATAAAGATATACATAACGGAAAGTTTGGAGATAACTGTACCAAATGTCATAACACAAATTCATTTAAAGTTTTAAACGGAAATACATTTGATCATAATAAAACTAGATTTCCTTTAAAAGGTGCTCATGCAAATGTTAAATGCTCAGATTGTCATGGAAATAATTCACTTTCAAAACCAAAATTTGACAAGTGCACTGATTGCCATAAGGATGCACACTTTGGTGAATTTACTGCATGATAAAATATTTAAAAGATTGTAAGGATTGTCATTCAGTGGAAAGTTTCAAAGTTACAAATTTTACTATTGCTGATCATAGTAAATTAAAATTTGAATTAACCGGAGCTCATTTAGCAATTCCATGCCAATCATGTCATTATAAAAATGATATCAATCAATGGCATTTTAAGAATATAGGATTGAAGTGTATTGATTGTCATAAAAATGTTCATGGTTTTGAAATTAGAGAAAAGTTTATGCAAAATAATGATTGCACTTCATGCCATTCAACAGAGGATTGGGCGAAGATTTCATTTAATCATGATCTAACAAATTTTAAGCTTGAAGGGAAACATCAAGTCAGTTAAATGCAAAGATTGCCATGAATTTGAAACTGTTATCGGTAAAATTGAATTCAAGTTTGTTTCTTTAAAATCTAGATTGTCAAACATGTCATAAAGATATTCACTTTGGACAATTTAATTCTGAACAAGATGGAATTAACCCAGTATGTGAAAACTGTCATGGATTCAATAGCTGGAAACCGGAAAAATTTGATCATGAAAAAACAGCTTTCTCGTTAAAAGGTGCCCATGAAAAATTATTGTGTATTTCGTGTCATAAAAAAGTAACTGAGAATGGAAATGAATTCATCAAATATAAATTAAGAGATTTTAAATGCGCTTCCTGTCATTCATAATATTTTTTGCAATAGGAACTATCTTTATTTTTCCTCAATCACCGCATGGGAAAGATTTAAAAATTGACTGTGCGAACTGCCATGAATCAACAAACTGGAAGACTATTCCTAAAAACATAAAATTTAATCACAACAAAGAAACATCTTTTGAATTATCCGGGCAGCATGCTTCGGTTGATTGTCAATCATGTCATAAAAGTTTGATTTTTTCGGAAGTAAAATCTGAATGTATTTCATGTCATAAAGATGTTCATCAAAATACTCTTGGGCCTGAATGTGAAAAATGTCATGTTACGGAAACCTGGATTGTATCTAATATTATTCAAATACATCAAAACAGTCGTTTCCCATTGGTAGGAGTTCATTTAAATGTAGACTGCAGAAGTTGTCACAACGGTTATGAAAATTTATTATTTCCGCCTCAAAGTGTTTCGTGTTTTAGCTGTCATGCTAAGCAATACTATTCAACAACGGCGCCAAATCATGTTCAAGCAAATTTTTCAACTAACTGCGAAGATTGTCATAGCATGACTAACTTTACCTGGGGCAATACAAATTTTGATCATAGTTTTTTCCCGCTGATTGGAGGGCATAAAATAAGTAACTGCTTTAGCTGTCACACTCAAGGATCTAATTTTAAAGGATTGAGTACAGATTGCTATTCATGTCATCAACAGCAATATTTACAAACTACAAATCCTAATCATACTCAAGCAAAGTTTTCAACTGCTTGTCAGGATTGTCATAACATAAATAGCTTTAATGATGCAATTTTTAATCATAGTACAACAGGATTCCCATTAACCGGTGCACATACAACTGTTTCATGTCAAACTTGCCATTCATCAGGATATACAAATACTTCGAGCGATTGTTATTCATGCCATAGTAATGATTACAACAATACGACAGATCCAAATCATTCTGCTCAAGGATTTTCTCATGATTGTTCGCAATGTCATTCAACATCAAACTGGGACAATGCAAATTTTGATCATAGTACAACAGGATTTCCTTTAACAGGTGCACATACTACAATAACATGTCAGTCATGTCATACATCCGGATATACAAATACATCAAGTGATTGTTATTCTTGTCATAGCAAAGACTTTAACAGCACAAGTGATCCAAACCATGTTACTCAAGGATTTCCACATGAGTGTACTCAATGTCATTCAACGACAAATTGGAATGGAGCATCATTTGATCATAGTACAACTGGTTTCCCGCTAACCGGAAAGCATACAACAACAACATGTCAGTCATGTCATTCATCTGGTTATACTAATACTCCCAATGATTGTTACTCATGCCATAGCAATGATTACAATAATACAACAGATCCAAATCATGCAACTCAAGGGTTTTCTCATGATTGTTCACAATGTCATTCAACTTCAGGCTGGGACAATGCAAATTTTGATCATAGCGCGACAGGATTTCCATTAACGGGTGCACATACAACAGTTTCATGTCAAACTTGTCATTCGTCTGGATATACAAATACTTCTAGCGATTGTTACTCATGTCATAGCAATGATTTTAACAGTACAACTGATCCGAATCATGTTACACAAGGATTCCCACACGAATGTACACAGTGCCATTCAACAACAAATTGGAGTGGAGCTTCGTTTGACCATAGTACAACCGGGTTTCCTTTAACCGGTAAGCATACAACAACAACCTGCCAGTCATGTCATTCATCTGGTTATACTAATACTCCCAATGATTGTTACTCATGCCATAGCAATGATTACAATAATACAACAGATCCAAATCATGCAACCCAAGGGTTTTCTCATGATTGTTCACAATGTCATTCAACTTCAGGCTGGGACAATGCAAATTTTGATCATAGCACGACAGGATTTGCATTAACAGGAGCACACACAACACAAACATGTCAATCATGTCATTCGGCTGGTTATACAAATACTTCAAGCGATTGTTATTCTTGCCATAGTAATGATTTTAATAGCACTACGGACCCGAATCATGTTACCCAGGGATTTCCTCATACATGTTCACAATGTCATTCAACGACAAATTGGAGCGGTGCATCTTTTGATCATAATACGACAGGATTTCCTCTAACAGGCAAACATACAACAACAACTTGTCAATCATGTCATTCATCGGGATATACAAATACTCCAAGTGATTGTTACTCATGCCATAGCAATGATTACAATAATACGAATGATCCAAATCATGTAGCTCAAGGCTTTTCACATGATTGTTCGCAATGTCATTCAACGTCAAATTGGGATGGTGCAGATTTTAATCATAGTACAACCAATTTTCCATTAACGGGTGCTCATGTAACTGCTACCTGTCAATCTTGTCATCCATCCGGTTATACAACAGCACCTTCTACAAATTGTTATAGTTGTCATCAGGCTAAATATCAAAGTACTACAAATCCAAATCACTCTTCATGCCGGTTTACCACAAACTTGTCAAGGATTGTCATAATACAACTGACTGGACACAATCAACATTTAACCATACGACAACTGGATTTACATTAACAGGCGCTCATGTATCTTTGGATTGTTCATCTTGTCATAAAGGAACTGTAACAGGATTAAAGACCGATTGTTATTCATGCCATAGCCAGGATTTTTCCGGTACAACCAATCCGCCCCATAGCACTCAAGGATTTCCACATGAATGTACTCAATGTCATTCAACAATTAACTGGAGCGGAGCTTCATTCGATCATAGTACAACCGGGTTTCCATTAACCGGGGCACATTCAAGTGTTTCGTGCCAGTCATGCCATACTTCTGGATACACAACAGCACCATCAACCAATTGTTATGATTGCCATACAAGTGATTTTAATAATACAAGCAATCCGCCTCATCTGTCTGCAGGCTATCCTACTGATTGTACTGAATGTCATACTACAACTGCATGGACTCCATCAACATTTGATCATACACCTTATTTTCCCGCTTACTGGACGGCATAATGTTTCGTGTATAAGTTGTCATCAAACTATTTCAAATTTTGTTCAACACTCATGCAATGCTACCTGTCATAAGAGCGACCATCATCAAAATGAAGATTGTTATAATTGTCATAAAACAGGACAAGATGATTAAAAATTAAATTATGATTATGAAATAAGAAAAATATGAAGATACTTATTTTTGTTTTTGCTTTTATTTCTTTTTCAGCGCTTTCATTTGCAAAATCAAATTTATTTAAAAGAGATGGAAAGATTTCATTTATAACTTCGCAAAATATTTATGTGAGATTTGATAATACTGAAGGCATAACAGTCGGAGATACTGCTTATTATAATCGAAATGGTAAATATGTTCCGGCGATGGTAATAAAATTTATATCAACTACATCCTGTTCAGGAAAGAAAATTGAAGATATAGATCTAAAGGTTGGTGATCATGTTTTTGTATGGTCTGAAAAAGATAAACCTGAAATTTCAACAATGAACAATGCAGGAAATGAAAAGGATACAAACTTAGTCTCAAATACTACTCAACAAATCATTCCTAAAAAAACAGTGAACTTTCCAAAACATAGTTCTAATTTTTACGGAAGTTTTACTGCAAATTCTTTTTCAGGTTTTGCGAATTTTGCAAATAGTGTAACAACGCAAAGCTGGCGGTATTCGTTAAGGTTACATGCCGAAAATATAAATGAAACACCATTTTCGTTTTCTAATTATATGCATTTTTCATATTTAACATCCGAATGGAGTATTGTAAAATCAAACGTATTTAACAATATGAAGATTTATGATTTTGCTTTGGGCTACAATAAAAATAAGTTAAATGTCTGGCTGGGAAGGCATATGAACAATAATATTTCAAGTGTCGGCCCGGTTGACGGATTACAAGTTGAAAAAGGATTTGGAAAGTTTGCTTTGGGCGGTGTTGTTGGTTCAAGGCCGGACTTTTCACACATGGGCCTCAATTCAAATTTGTTTGAATTCGGAGTTTATGTAAATAGATTGGATTCCATTAACAACAGAAGAATGCAGAGCTCATTTGCAATTTTTCAGCAATCAAATCATGGCAAAACAGATAGAAGATTTTTATACTTTCAGCATAACAACAATATAGTTGAAAATTTATATTTCTTCTTTTCATCAGAAGTCGATCTTTTCAAATTACAAAACAATAAGCCACAAAGTGATTTTTCTTTAACAAGTTTATACTTATCAACTCAATACGCACCTGTAAGAGCGTTAACAATTAATTTATCATATGATGCAAGAAGAAGTGTTATTTACTATGAAACTTTTAAAAGTCTATATGATAGTCTATTTGAAAATCAGCTAAGGCAGGGCCTTCGATTAAGCTTTTTTATAAGGCCAATAACCGGATTGTTTTTAAACTTAGGAGGTGGATATAGTTTTCAAAAAGGTGACGCTAAACCATCAAGAAATTTTAATATCTCTATTACTAAATCAAATGTACCATGGATAGATATTTCTGCTTCACTAACATTCAACAGAATATTTAGTAATTACCAAAACGGCTCTGTTTATGGTTTAACGTTAACCAAATATATTCCGTTTAATTCAACAAGTGTTTCTGCAGGTATCTCAAAGCTACACTACAATTTTGGCGGCTTTACAGGAACCATCGACCAGAAAATAGCAACATTACAAGTTTTTACCCGAGTTATTGACCAGTTGTACTTTAATATTTACTACGAAGGTGAATTTGAAGGGAAGGTCACATATGGAAGATTGATGGCAGGTGTAAATTTAAGGTTTAGATAAAAAATTTAATAATAACAATATATATTATTCATTATATAGAGAAATTGAATAACTACATCTAAATTATAAAGACATCCCCATAACCATTTAAATTACTTTACCTTAGAAAAGATTTTCGTTGACTTTATTAAAATTAAACTTTAGGTTTAGAATCAAAGCTACACAATAGTTTGGCTTAATTAACACATAATTGGAGGATTTATGATAAAGAGAATTTTTACTATTCTGATTCTTCTTTCACTAATTGTTCCATTAAATTTTGCCCAAGGGGTTGATCGTTCGGGCGGGTACGCAAGAATATTGAGTTTAGGTAATAATCCTTACGTTGTTGATCCAGAGGGGATAAAATTAAATCCCGCATGGGCTTCAGAATATTCTAATTTTATTTGGGGAGATATTGGTTCAAATACTGGAGCTGCTTTTGGTAATTCAAGTGCCGGACAATTTTTTGGAGGCAATTTTGATTTAGGTAGGGGATTGACAGTAGGTGCTATGCTTACTAGAAATGATTTCAACAGCATTTCTATTGGAAGACTAGATCCATTTAGTATAGCGGGTATTGGAGTTGTAAATTTAATTAATCAAGTTCCTGGTGCATCAGCAATTGCTCTAAATAATAATCTTGAATTGTTAGGAGCATATAAGAAAGGTAAAATGACATTAGGGTTTGGATTTGCATTCGCTTCCACTAGCAGTGAAACAAGTCCTCCGCAAGGTAATTCCACAACTTCTTCTGCTTCTCAAATTGGTTTGAATCCTGGTATTTTAATAGAATTAAATAGTAGAATTTTACTAGACTTTGGTGCCAGTTTTATTTTTCCAAGTGCAAAATACGAACCGGCTGCAGGCAATACAGCAAAAGTTTCAGAGACAATAATTGGACTAAATGGAAGGGCATTTTTTAAATATTCGAATAAAATAAGATTTATTCCATCACTAGTTTTCTTAACTCAATCCGGTTCAGGGGACAATGGAACTATATCCACAGATTTGCCTTCAAATACAGCTTTCGCTCTTGGAATTGGAGTTGAATATACTTCGGGCGATTTCTTGCTAGTTGGTGGTCCTGGACTTGCAACAATAAGTTCAAAGACACCTGCAGGGACAACTGGCAATCCGCCAGAATTAACTACTTCATATTTTCTGTTCCCGGTATGGAATGTTGGCGCTGAATGGCATGCTTTAGATTGGTTTATTGGTCGACTTGGTTATACAGCTTCAACAGGAAGCCAAACTACTCAAAATGGTGTAGTTGCAAATGCAATTACAGAAGTTACAAATACACTTTATGCTCCAGGTCTTATGACCTTAGGTATTGGTCTTAGATTTGGCGATTTTGCTTTAGATGGAACTGTTAATGCAGACGTCTTACGTCAAGGCTTAAATAATATTGCTGGCGGAGGAGCTACATTTGCTTATCTTTCCACCAGTTATGCATTCTAATAATAATTTAAGATTAAAGATATTAAAGCGCTCTTAAATTTGAGCGCTTTTTTTATTTATAACTATCCATTTGTTTAATACTTTTCATACATTCAATTTTCTTTCTATCTTTCGGTAACTGAATCACAATAAACATTATAATATGATCGAATATGTAGGCGCTATACACATGCATTCAATTTACTCGGATGGTTCGGGTAAAGTTGAAGATATTGCAAGAGATGCAAACGAAGTTGGGTTGGATTTCATTCTTCTTACAGATCACAATACTTTACGTGCATTAAAGGAAGGATATGAACGCTGGTATGGCAATACATTATTATTAGTAGGCTGTGAAATAAATGATAAAGAAAATAAAAATCATTACTTAGCATTTAACATTGATGAAACTTTTTCTACGCGCATTTCTGCTAAAGAATATGTGAAAAGAGTAAAAAACGCTGGTGGTATAGGGTTTTTAGCTCATCCTCATGAGAAGCGCATGCACATGGAAGAACATCCACCATATCCCTGGACAGAATGGGATACAGAAGATTTTACAGGTATAGAAATATGGAATCACATGTCAGAGTGGATGGAAAATCTTACAGAGCAAAATAAATATCAATCTTTTCTTCATCCATTAAAAACAATTGAAGCACCGCCGGAAGAGACATTAAAAGTTTGGGATAAATTAAACCTAAAAAGAAAAGTATCAGGTATTGGCGGAGTAGATGCTCATGCCCATAAATACAATATTCTCGGGTTTTTAGAAGTAGAGATTTTTCCTTACAAGGTTTTATTCAAATCGATTCGAACTCATATTTTAGTTGAAGACGAATTACAAAAAGGAAAAAGCCAGAAAGCATTAAAACATAATAAGAATTTAATTTATGGTGCTTTGGCAGAAGCAAGAAGCTTTGTCGCAAATGATTATCATAGTAATTCAATGGGATTTTCCTTTACAGCTACTGCCGGAAATAAGAATTATATAATTGGTGACGAAATTAAAACTAACGGGGAAGTAACTTTTAAAATTTCATTGCCGATAAAAAGCGGGGAAATTAGAATTTTACACAATGGTAAAAACATTAAAACTATTGAGACACAATCAACTACTTACAGGACTAAAGAAAAAGGTGTTTACAGAATTGAAGTTTATTTGAATAATAAAGCATGGATTTTTTCTAATCATATTAAAGTTATTTAAATTATTAAAGCAATTAGTTTTAAATAAAATGATAAATGCGCCCGTAGTTCAACTGGATAGAACGTTGGATTCCGGTTCCAAAGGCTGAGGGTTCAAGTCCTTCCGGGCGCACTAAAAATTAATTCAAAAGTCAATTCTTATTAAATAGTCATGATTAAAACCTAAATATTAATTACAATCTAACGGTTAAAAAATCCAACTTTAAACATTTTTAACTTTTGATCTTTGACTTTTAACCTTTTAAAGTAGTTTACAGTGTACTTGGATTTTTTATATATTTACTGCCTGATTTTAATATAATTTACAGGGAAAGAGAATGCTAACAAAAAAGAAAAAGTTGTCTAAAAAACAGATTAAAGAAGACAAACTTGTTTTAACTTATTATAAATCTTTAAATTATTTCCAAGAAAATAAAAATAGAATAGTTATATATGGCGTTGCTTTCATCGCATTAGTTGTTCTGGTATTTGTTTACCTTCAAGGAAAAGCTGAAAACAATATGAAAGCTGGAGAACAACTTGCCAATGTTATGAATTTATATGATAAAGGCTCTTACCTTGAAGCTATTCAGGGAAGGCCAGGAACTAATGTTGAAGGTTTAAAGAAAATTGTTGATAATTATGGCAGCACAGAAAACGGGGAAATAGCAAAAATCTATCTTGCCAATTCATACTTCATGCTTGATAAGCTTGATGATGCTTTTAAATATTATAAAGATTATGACGGCAGTATTGATATTTTCAAAGCAGCTTCTTTAGCCGGCCAGGCTGGTTATTATGCATATAAAAACGAATTTGAAAAAGCAGCAGATTTGTATCGGCAGGCATCAAGAGTATCTGATCTAGATGTATCAAACCCAGATTATATGCTTAAAGCAGGAATCAATTATATTAAAGCCGGAAAGAAAGACGAAGCTAAAGATATTCTAGAAAAAATAAAAAAAGATTATGCTTCTTCTACGGCGTTCAGAGAAGCAGATAAATATTTAGCACAAATTGATTAGACATATTTAATTTTTATTTGAGTTAGCTTAATTAGAACAATAAATAATTATTAAATTTTACATTGAATTAAATTAATATTTATTCAATTTTTATTTATATTCAAAATAAAGTGAATGGAAACAATATTTTAGAGCCTTTTCGACCATTTTATAATAATTAACTAATTTTTATATTCATATTATTGAAATTCTAATAAATTATTTTTAAGTGTAATCTTTTAAGCTTAAAAATGCTTTTATTGGTAAATTAAATTACACATCTTTAATAAAAAATAACGGGAGATTTAAATATTATTTGGGACTTGTTTCTCTTAAGTCTTAGGTAGTTACATTTTGGGGAATTTAAATTAATAATTCTAAAATTTTACTGGAGAAGTAATGAGAAAAATATTTTACCTTGCAGCTTTCTTGCTTTTAATAAGCAGCATAGGGTATTCCCAAGTATCTTTAGTTGCTAAAATAACTAAAACTGCTGGCGATACAACAATGTATAATGATATTAGTTCCGGGTCTAGGGGCAGTTGGGTTGCTAACGATATCGACGGAGATGGAAGGCCGGAATTGATAACTACAGATTATAGTAACGGTGGCAGGGTTCATGTTTATGAGGCTGTTGATGACAGTACCGTTGAATTAGTCTGGTCTTCACCAAAGCAGGCTTCTGAAATAGGTGGTGGAAGTTCCCCTAGAAGTGTCCGTGTCGGGGATTTAGACGGAGATGGATTAAAAGAAATTATTTTCCCAACTGCTGATGGATATTATATATATGAGTGGGATGGTGTACAGGGAAGCGGAAATTTTGGAACTCAGCCTTCGCAAATTCTCAATAGTACCACGGTTCCTGAAGTTACAAATTCAATTCAAAGAAACGAGTATTTTGATGTTTATGATATTGATGGTGATGGAACCCAGGAGTTAGTTACAATATGGAATGATGGATCTTCCTCCACACGATTATATTTGGCAGTTTTTAAAGCTAGCGGTAACTGGAATACAAATGATCCTGGCTTTTCAGGATTTGAATTGAATTACTCTATTCCTGGTTCTAATTTGCTTGGCGGTGGCCAGCCCATTGCCGCATTTATAGGTGATTTAAATGGAGATGGGAAAAATGATATTTTAATCCATACCTGGAATTATCTTAATGTATTCCCTGTAAGGGTAAATGGGTCTACTTTTATGTATCCAGATACATTGAGCGGGCATCAAAATTTGCAAATACTAGCTAATTCTAATGTTGATGGGGTAGCGTTATTGGGAGGTGTTATCACTGATATAGATAATGATGGTGCAGATGAAGTATATCTTCCGGTTTATGCTTCTAGTACTGAAGATAATCCTGAAAATGGAGATATTTTTATGGTAAGTTACAGTAAGGGTGCCGATATTTCACAAATTGCTGATTCAAATGCAGTTTTACTTACTAGATCACCTTCTAAACAATTAGCAGGAAATAAAAAATTTAGTGCTATACTTTTTGGTGGGGATTGGGCTGATATGAATAATGATGGACAAAAAGAACTTTATTTTGGTTCAACATCTCCTGCAGACGTTATTAAGCTTGAGTATATGGGTGGTGATAAAAAAGATCCAAACAACTGGAAATCTTCAATTGCTTATGATGGCTTACAGGATATATATACTACTGTAACTTATAAAGATTCTTTAGGAACACTTGATACTGTTAGAACAAAAAACACTCCGTTTGTCTCAAAAATTTATGGTAAAAATATGGACTTTAATGGCAATGGAAAACGAGACTTACTATTACCATATCAAGGATTAAGAGACAGTATTACTTATACGTGGCAAACTTATTATGCTGATAGTCTGAAATTTGTAACCGATTCTACTTTAAAAACTCCACATCCGGCTATATATGTTGCTAGATTGCTCGAGTCTACAAATTCAACAGGTATTAAAGAAATTAATGTAAAAGCAATTACGCCTGATGATTACAAACTAGATCAAAATTATCCGAATCCATTTAATCCTAGTACGGCAATTCGTTTTAGATTACCTCTTAATAAACAAATTACTTTGAGAGTTTATGACATTCTTGGTAATGAAGTAAAAACTTTATTGAATAATAAGGATATGCAAAAAGGTACTCATGAAGTTGTATGGGATGGAACAAATAATTACAATCAAAAAGTTGCCAGCGGGCAATATATATGTACTTTGAAGTACGGTAATTTTGCTAAATCTATTAAGATGACTTTGCTAAAGTAAATATCAAAAGTATTTTTTAATTTATTTGAAGGCAATCAATACGATTGCCTTCATTGTTTTAAATACTTGTATATATGAATTTTCTTTTCTTGACATTTATATTTGTAGATTTGTAATTTCATAGTGTCTTATAAATACTTTTATTAAAGAGGGAATTTAAGTTAAAAGTCTTTCCTTAAATAATATCGAATAGCAAAGAGGCATAAATGATAAAACATTTACTAATTATCTTCCTTCCTTTAGTGCTAATCATTCAGTTATTTGCCGGAACTACCGGTAAGATTTCAGGTACAGTTACTGATACTGAAACGCACGAACCTTTGATTGGTGTAAATGTAATTTTAATGGGAACCAATTTAGGCGCCGCAACTAATGAGGATGGATTTTACGTTATTAACAACATTCCTCCCGGTACATATACAATACAGTTTTCAGCAATCGGGTTTCAGAAAAAACAAGTTAAAAATGTAAAAATTGCTGTTGACTTTACAACAGAACTAAATAATTCAATATCTTCCACATCAATTGAAATTGAAACTGTTACCATTGAAGCAGAAGCTCCTTTAGTAAGAAAAGATTTAACTTCTTCTCATACAATAGTAGATAATACACAAATTGAAGCACTGCCTGTTGAAAGTGTTGATCAGATATTAACTCTGCAGGCTGGAATTACCAAAGATGCGGGAGGTGCGCTTCATATCAGAGGTGGAAGAACTAATGAAATTGAATATAACGTTAACGGTGTTTCAGCAATTAATCCTTTTGATTTTGGCAGAACAGTACAAATATCTACTAATGCAATTCAAGAACTTTCTGTTGTAAGCGGTACTTTTAATGCAGAATACGGTAATGCATTAAGCGGTGTTATAAATACAGTTACTAAAGAAGGTGATAAACAATATAAAGGAAGCCTTTCATATTACACCGGTGATTATTTAAGCTCTCACAAGGATATTTTTAATAATATTAATGATATTAACCCTATAAACAATCAAGTAGCAGAAGGAACACTTAGCGGCCCTATACCTTTTCTTGATAATGCCGTTACATTTTTTGTTTCCGGAAGATATAACAATAATAAGGGTTATTTATATGGCATTAGAGAACATACAATTTATGATTCAGTATATCGAAGTATAACCAATCCAAATGACATCAAAATTTCTCAAACGGGCGACAACACTGTTGTTTCAATGAATCCTTCTGAGAATTATAATATTACCGGCAAACTTACTTTCAGGCCGTTTTCTACTTTAAAAGTTAATTATAATATCATTTATTCTAATTCAAATTGGCAGTCATATAGTCATAATTATAAATATAATCCGGATGCTAATTATCACAGGTATGAATGGGGTTTAATAAATTCCTTAGAAATTAGACATGCTTTAAGCAATAGAACCTTTTATACACTGCTGGGTTCCTACAATAAATATGATTATAAAAGATACTTGTTCCCTTTATTAGATCAGAGTGGAAATGCTGTCAGCTTTCATCCGGGAATGAGTTTAGCTAATCTGTATGCTGATCCGAGATACCAGCCTGATTATAAAAGTAACAGAGTAACGCCATATACATTTGTAGCAGGTGGAACTTTAAACGATCAATATTATCAGCGCTCCAACACTTATGAATTGAAATTTGATATAACCAGTCAGATAGGGGAGCAGCATGAAGTTAAATTTGGAGTTAAAGGTAAAAGCGATGTAATGGATTTAGAAAGTTTTACAATTCAACGTGATTCTACAACATATTTGACACCTACAATACTTGGAATCGAATCAAGTGTTCATGATACATATACAAAGAAGCCTATACAGTTTTCTGCATACATCCAGGACAAAATGGAATTTACAAGCATGATAATTAATGCCGGCTTAAGATTCGATTATTTTAATGCACATTCAGTTTTTGCCCCGGATATTAACTCCCCCCGGACCAACTTAATAGATGCAAAGGCAAAAACAACTTTTAGCCCAAGATTAGGAATTTCATTTCCTATAACAGATAAAGGTATTATACATTTTTCGTATGGGCATTTCTATCAACTACCCCCTTACTCATACTTATATGCAAATCCGTTATTTAAAAGCTTTGGCGGTACACCAACATACGGAAACGCCAATCTTAATCCTGAAAAGACAGTAACTTATGAAATGGGGTTACAGCAGCAGCTTTCCGAATCAATTGCATTTAATGTCACAGGATTTTATAAAGATGTTAGAGATTTACTTGCTCTGCAAAGAATTAGAATCAGCACAAGTGTTACGTATGATAAATACGTAAATAAAGATTATGGAAATATTAAGGGCATTACTTTTTCATTAACAAAAAGAAAATTACCTTCTGATATATTCGGTGCTTCTATCGATTACACTTTTCAAGTTGCCGAAGGTAATGAAACCGGAGCAGAAGCATTCTTTTTAGATTATTCTTCAGGAAGGCAAAGTGAGAAAATACCGGTTCCTCTAAGCTGGGATCAAACACATACATTAAATGGAGTAATCACATTCGGTAGTCAGGATGATTGGTTTGTAACTTTGGTTGGAACAATTAATACCGGATTACCTTACACACCGGAGTTATTTGAAAGTCAAATTTTATTGGATCCAAATAGCGAACGCAGGCCAATGCAGACCAATGTTGATCTTTTAGTTGAAAAATCATTTAGTGTTTCAACAGCAGTGGTAACAGTGTTTGCAAAAGTATTCAATCTTTTTGATACTCTTAACGAACGCTCAGTTTATTCAAATACGGGAAGAGCTACTTATACGCTTGAAGAAACAAAAGGCGGCGCACAAGAAACAAATAGGCTTGCCGAGACTATTCCCGGTGTCCATTCAGCCACAGAGTATTTTATTCGTCCGCAATACTATTCAGCTCCCCGTGAGGTGAGATTCGGCATAACCTTAGATATTTAAATTGATTTTGGAGTCATCAAATGTTGCAAAAAAAATTATCTTCTTCATTAATCTATATTGTACTGCTTCTACTAGTGATCGGTACTTCATTTGCACAAGAATCAGTAAAGCAAAAAGAACATCAAGCAGTTATAGATTACTTTAATAAAATTTATCCTACATATCCGGTCAATAATAGCAATGCTAACCCTGGTATTGATAAATATAAGGCTAGGAATTTATGGAAAACTTCAGTTGAAGAAAGGCCGGATTGGAAAAATTATATAATGAATGGAAATAATGTTAGTGTCCAAGTTTGGAATTATGGTATGATAGGAGGAGGTTTGCCTGGGGACGCATTAAGAGATATTCTTGGAATGGTTTGGCATGACTCTCCATACATCTTTGCTTTTTCTCCAATAGTAGGTGCATCAATTCCTAATGCTCTTGACCCATCAAAGAAATTTCATATTGTTACCGATGGATTATACGATTTTAGTTATACCGGTTTGAGAGATGAAAATACTTCAACAGATCATCAATATTGGTGGCAGCCTCTTCCGGGATTCGCTGATCCTAATCAAGAATTTATAGCCTCTAACCCGGCATTTGATTCAGATAAAGATGGCAAACCCGATAGCTGGCCGAGAGATTGGTATAACTCTACTTTAGGTGAATATGTATGGCCAGGTTATTTAGTACAAGGTCAAAATAATGCTGATTTAGAGTTGTTATGGGGTATGGATGACAGAGAAAATAATGAGTTCAGTAAACAAAACCAGGCAGCACAATATTATCCTTTTGTTGCTGATTCATCTCGTTCAGGTTTAGGAATTCAAGTATTAGGAAGAGCATATCAATGGAGTAACTCCCTTGCTGCCAATGCTGTTTTCTTTCAATACACTTTAACAAATGTTAGTGACAAAGATCTTGATTCAGTATTTTTTGGTATATATGGAGATCCTGATGTTGGAGGAAAAGATAATAAAGATGATAACGGTTTATTTATACCACCTTATGATTATGATGGGAACCATCCAGTAGATAATATTCCGGTTTATGCAAGAAGTATGGTTTATTTCTTTGACCCTGATATGACTGGTGATCTTGGAAAACCTCTTGGTTATCTTGGTTGTAAATTCTTGGAAAGCCCGGGAAATCCAGATGATGGAATTGATAACGATGGTGACGGCATGGTCGATGAAAGTCAATTTGATGGTATTGATAATGATAATGATTGGAATCCTGAGACAGATGATGTTGGTGTTGATGGAATTCCTAATACCGGGGATCAAGGTGAAGGTGATGGTGTCCCAACTTCGGGCCGTCTGCTTGCTGATGGCTCAATTGATCCTTTGGCTCCTGGAGAACCAAATTTTGAATACACTGATCTTGATGAAGCAGATCAAATTGGATTGACAAGTTTCAATAGTTCTACCTGGAATACGGATTTAAAAGTTTCTAACGATGAAGATATTTGGAATCGATGTGTCCCTCAAAATTTTGGAGATATTACTCAAAATGCTGACATAGTTTTCATTTTTGGTTCCGGATATATTTCATTAAAAAAGGGAGAAACAAAAAGAATTTCAATGGCATTTCTTTTTGGTGAAAATCTTAATGATCTTCTTGTAACTGCTGAAACTGTTCAAGACATTTATAATAAAAATTATAATTTCTTTAAGCCGCCGACACTTCCAAAAGTTACTGCTGTTCCCGGTGATAAAAAAGTTACACTCTATTGGGATAATTCAGCGGAACAAAGTGTTGATCCTATAACAGGAAAAGATTTTGAAGGCTATACTATTTACCGAAGTACTCGTCCCGATTTTGCTGACGATCAGGTTATAACGGATGGCCATGCTTCCAGCTTTTTGTATGAACCATTGAGAGACGTAAGTGGTTTTGAAGCAAAGTGGGATCTGGTAAATGAATGGAAAGGCTATCATCCGGTTCCTTACCTGGGAAGAGGAGTTCACTATTATTTGGGAGATAACACAGGGTTAGTACATTCCTTTGTTGATTCTAATAATGTAATTAACGGGCAAACATATTATTACGCAGTTACTGCTTACGATCATGGAGATTCACTTGGAATTCCACCTACGGAAACAACAAAGAAAATTACAGTTGATAATATAACTTCTACAATAACGCTTGATGATAATACCGCGATGGTAATTCCCGGGCCGAGAGTTTCAGGATATGAAGAGCCAAATGTTTCTAATTTGGATTTTCAGCAGCTTAGCGGAACAGGAAACGGGAAAATTACTTTTCATATTTTCAATGATTTAGATGTTAAAGATGAAAAATATACTATATCATTTAGTGATTCTTTAAATGATAATGGTACTATGAAAGCAGGCAAAAATTTTTCTATCGCCGGGGAAAATCCAATTACCGAATCATTTTATCTATTTGATAATAAATTTACTAGCCTTTCTAAACAATATATTATCAATGACGGAAGTATTAAAGTAACTGACAATAACGGAACAGTATATCAAAAGAACATTGATTATATAATAGATTATGTTAATGGAAAAATCAGAAGGGCTGATAACAGTACAATTCCAAATAATAAACAATATAACATTACTTACCATTACTACTCTGTATTTCAAAGTCAAGCTTTGAAGGGTGAAGATTCAAATCCGGTATTTGACGGCATTAAAATTAAAGTGGTTGACTATCCAGCTTTAGTAGTGGACACTAGCAAGACGAAATGGGTTGAAGGAAATTCTAATTATAACATTAATGTAAGAAAAGGTTCGATTGGTTCCGGAACATTATATCCGGCAGATTATGAAATTACATTTTCTTCAAATTATATAGATTCAACATATCTTTTAATTTCCGGTAAATTGATTAAAGTGCCCTCTAAATTTTCAGTTAAAACAACTAATGGTTCTGTACAAAATGTTGAAACAATTCTTGTTGAAAATAGTGCCACTAAAGACAGCCTTTTATCTTCTGGGAGAAGAAATAGTATTTTTTAAACCTAACTCATCTCCAATTCCGCAAAATCTTACTTGGGGAGTTGTATTATCTGATACTACAGCGGATACTACCGGTATTGCTCCTTCGGATGGAGATGTTTTAAGGATTTCTACCAACAGGCCGTTTACTAAAGAAGATTCTTTTTCTTTTGTTACAGAAGCAGGAAAAGTTGATCAGCAAAAAGGCGATGCGCTTCTTGATGATATTTATGTTGTCCCTAATCCATATGTAGGAACCAGTATCCTTGAACCGGATAATAAATTGCCAAATCAAAATAGAGGTGAGAGAAGAATCTATTTTGAAAATTTACCAATGAAATGTACAATACGAATTTTTACTTTAAGCGGTGAATTGGTTACTACACTTGAACATGAATCTGGAATGGACAATGGAAGAGAGTATTGGAATCTTTTAAATAGAGATGGATTTAGTGTAGCTTATGGAGTTTATCTTGCACATATCGAAGCCCCTGGCATCGGCAATAAGCTTGTAAAATTTGCATTGATAAAATAATACTTGATAAAGCAGGAGAAAATTTTATGAAATCTTTTTACTTGTATTTTGCATCTGTAGTTTTAATTGTGTTTGCTACTACTGCTTTATATCCTCAGACATTAAAAACAGGTACAACAGCAGCTCAAGTTCTAAAATTTAATGTTGGTCCCAGAGCTATGGGGATGGGCGGTGCATATACAGCTCTTTCGGATGATATTACGGCAATGTACTGGAACCCAAGCGGAACAGCAAACATTAATACTAATGAAGCATTTTTTAATCATTCTACTTTATATGCTGATGTTGGATATGACTATGCTGCTTTAGCAAGTAATCTTTCAGATTTTGGTACAGTAGGAGCATTTGTTTCAGTACTTTCAATGAACGAAATGAAAGTTAGAACTGAAGAACAGCCGCAAGGTACGGGGGAATATTTTGATGCCGGCGGTCTTGTAATTGGGCTAAATTATTCTCGTTTTTTAACTGATGACTTTTCAATTGGTTTTAATGTTAAATATATAAATGAATATATTTGGCACATGAGTGCCGCAGGCTTTGGTATTGATGTAGGAACCATGTATAAAATTCATGTACTTAATGAATTAAGAATAGCTGCAAGCATTTCAAATTTTGGATCTAAAATGCAGCTTTCTGGCAGAGATGTTACAACAATAATGAATTCCGGAGCTGGCGGTGGAAATTTAGTAAATACAAACCTGGAACTTGAAAAATTTGATTTACCTTTACTTTTTAGATTTGGGTTATCGAGTGATATTATCAGAGATAAGGATAACAGGATTACGATTGCAGTAGATGCTGTTCATCCAAATGACCATACAGAATTTATAAATTCTGGTCTTGAATATGCCTGGAATGAAATGATTTATATTCGCGGTGGTTACAACTCACTTTTTGAAAAAGATTCTGAAAAAGGTTTAACACTTGGCGTTGGTTTACATTACAGGATAATCGATTTAGTAAAAATAAAGATTGATTATGCTTATCAGGATTTTGGAAGACTAAATAATGTCCAATATATTTCATTAGGAATTAATTTTTAGTCTAATATTAAGTGTAAAGTAATTTTACGTTTTCTTATTCCTTATTTTAATTAAGCATAATATAAGTTTTTAAGAAATTGACCACTTTTTGATAAAAATGAGTCGATTTTTGTAAAAAACATACCGATTCTTATCAATTTTCATGAATTTCATTTCTTGACTTTCAGGGCTTATATATCTATTTTTTCCGTCTATTTATTAACAAACATTCCTAAGGATTTATGGCCGACACTTCAGATTTCAGAAATGGACTAATCATAAAATTTAAAAATGATCTATATACAATAACTGAGTTTCAACATGTAAAACCGGGCAAAGGCGGGGCTTTTGTAAGAACTACTCTTAAAAATTTAAAAACCGGAAAAGTTTTGGATAACACATTCCGTTCCGGCGAAGGTATTGAAATTGTTAGGGTAGAAAGAAAGAAATATCAATATTTATATCGAGACAGTGTCTTTTTAGTCTGCATGGATAACGATACCTATGAACAAATAAATGTACCTGTTGAATATTTTGGTGATGGAGTTAATTATTTAAAAGAAAGCGAAGAAGTTGAAATATTATTCAACGGAAATGACATTATAAATGTTGAAATTCCAATCTTTGTTAATCTTAAAGTTGTTGAAACCGAACCTGGATTCAGAGGAGATACAGCAACCGGTGCAAATAAACCGGCAAAACTTGAAACCGGGGCAAGTATAAATGTTCCGCTATTTGTAAACGAAGAAGATATTTTAAAAGTAGATACTAGGACAGGGGCGTATGTAGAGAGAGTAAAATCTTAATTATAAGGTGGTAAAATGGATT
Source organism: uncultured Bacteroidota bacterium (assembly GCA_963777515.1). GTDB lineage: Bacteria > Bacteroidota > Ignavibacteria > Ignavibacteriales > Ignavibacteriaceae > CAVSWT01. The sequence goes on along the minus strand of CAVZQU010000007.1, from coordinate 718,499 downwards.
TAAATTTAATTAAAAAACTTGTCAAAATTGTGGATTCCACCGAGATCACCGATCTTGAAATTGAAGAAGAAGGTGTTCGGATAAAGATTGCGAAAAAAATACGCAACGCTCAGCTGGTTACAAACCCCCAATTAATTACTTCTTCTATGCAGCAGAACATGAATGGTTCAGAAAGTACCACTGAAGAGGTAGCTGACAAAGAGAGCAAAAAAGAAAACCTTCATGAAATTCATTCTCCCATAGTTGGAACATTCTATCGAGCACCTGCTCCTGATGCTGACCCCTACATTCAAATAGGCGACACAATTTCCCAAGGCTCTGTGCTTTGCATTGTTGAAGCTATGAAATTAATGAATGAGATTGAAAGTGACGTTAGCGGCAAGGTTGTTAAAATTCTTGTAGAAAATGGTAAACCGGTCGAGTACAATCAGCCTCTTTTTTTAGTTGAGTTGAGTTAGTTGCTTTAAAAAAATTGAGAGAAAATTGTTTAACAAAATTTTAATTGCCAACCGTGGCGAAATTGCTCTAAGAATTATTAGAACCTGCAAAGAACTTGGAATTAGAACTGTCGCTATTTATTCAGAAGCTGACAGGGATTCACTTCATGTTACTTTTGCCGATGAAGCTGTTTGTATTGGGCCTGCCTCAAGCAAAGAAAGTTATTTAAAAATTCCATTAATTATTTCTGCAGCGCAAATTACTGGCGCAGATGCTATTCATCCTGGATATGGATTTCTTGCAGAAAATGCTAACTTTTCAGAAATCTGTTCAGAGCACGATATTAAATTCATTGGAGCATCCCCGGACATGATTAATGCTATGGGAGATAAATCATTTGCTAAAGATACTATGAAGAAACATGGTGTTCCTGTAATTCCCGGCAGTGATGGTATTGTTAAAGATAAAGATGAAGGAATAAGAATTTCGCATGAAATTGGTTTCCCGGTAATCATAAAAGCATCCGCTGGCGGCGGCGGTAAAGGAATGAGAATTGTATGGGAAGAAAAAGATTTTGAAAAAGCATTTCAAACTGCAGGCAACGAAGCAGAATCATCATTCGGAAATCCGGATGTTTATATTGAAAAATTTTTTGAAAATCCACGGCATATTGAAATACAGGTATTAGGTGATTCTTTTGGAAATGCATATCATTACGGTGAACGTGATTGCTCAGTGCAGAGAAGGCATCAAAAATTAATTGAAGAATCTCCATCACCTGCAATCACTGAAGATATAAGAAATAAAATGGGTGAGACTGCAATACTCGGTGCCAAGGCTGTTAATTACGAAGGTGCCGGAACCATCGAATTTCTTTTCGATAAACATCACAACTTTTATTTTATGGAAATGAATACGCGAATTCAAGTTGAACATCCTGTAACAGAATTTGTATATGGAGTTGATCTTGTAAGGCAGCAAATTTTAGTAGCAGCGGGTGAAAAAGTTGAAATTCTTCCCGGCAAGCCTAATGGGCATAGTATTGAGTTTAGAATTAATGCTGAAGATCCGCAAAACAATTTTCGCCCTTCTCCCGGTAAAATTGAATCTCTGCATTTCCCGGGTGGGTTTGGTGTTCGTGTTGATTCGCATATTTATCATTCATATACTATTCCCCCATATTACGATTCTCTTTTAGCAAAATTAATAGTATGGGGAACCGACAGGCAGCATGCCATAGCACGCGCAAAAAGAGCCCTGGAAGAATTTACAATTGAAGGAATTAAAACCACAATTCCTTTTCATCAAAAAGTGCTTGAAGATCCAAGGTTTTTAAGTGGAAATTTTGATACAGGATTTTTAGAGCACTTTAATTTTGAAGATTAATATTTAAAAACTAATTTTGATTTTAAAAATATTCGAGGTAATAAATGAGATTTCCAGATAATGTAAAATATACTAAAGACCATGAATGGATTTCCATTGACGGTAAAATTGGAACAATTGGCGTTACCGATTATGCACAAGGTGAATTAGGCGATGTAGTTTTTGTTGATATAGATCCGAACGTAAAAGAGATAACAAAAGGTGAATCATTCGGTACAATTGAAGCTGTTAAAACCGTAAGTGATCTGTTTGCTCCATGCAGTGGTAAAATTATAGAATTAAATAAAAGCCTTGAAGATAGTCCTGAATTAATAAACAGTGATCCTTATGGACTTGGCTGGATGGTAAAAGTTGAAATAAATGACGAATCCGAATTAAACGATTTATTAGATAGTAAAGCTTATCAAGAATTAGTTGGACAATAAACGAAATATTAATTCCAATTCAAATATTAGGTTTCTTATTGTGACCAGTTTTAACAAAACAAAATCTTTTTAAGGTTTTGTTTTTGTTTTAAAGTGAATTAAATAAATGAACAGACAAACAATTTTAATTATAGATTTCGGTTCACAATTTACACAGCTAATAACGCGAAGAATTAGAGAAGCGAAAGTCTATTCTGAAATTCATCCGCACACAATTACACTTGATATAATAAAAGAAATTAACCCTGTAGGAATTATTCTTTCAGGCGGTCCAATGAGTGTGTATGATGAAAACGCACCAGTTTTAGAAAAAGAAATTTTAAAACTTAAAATTCCTGTATTAGCTATTTGTTATGGGCTGCAGTGGCTCTGCAAAAATCTTGATGGGCAAGTAGAACCGGCAAAAGATAGAGAATATGGAAAAGCTACATTAAAAGTTTTAAATCATTCAAAATTATTTAAAGAAGTTAAAAAAGAATCAACAGTTTGGATGAGTCATGGAGATTTGGTTACTAAAATTCCGTCCGGCTTTAAAGTAATAGGCGACTCAGATCATTCACCTTTCTGTGCAATTGAAAACGATACAGAAAATTTATTTGGTGTGCAATTTCATCCCGAAGTATTTCATACTGAAGAAGGTTCAAAAATAATTCATAATTTTTTATTTGATATTTGTAATTGTAGAGGTGATTGGACTCCGCATAATTTTATTGAAGCAAGCATTTCTAAGATAAAATCTGTTGTTGGAACAAATAAAGCAATTTGTGCTCTCAGCGGAGGTGTTGATTCAACAGTTGCTGCTGTCCTAATGGAAAAAGCAATTGGCGAAAATTTAATTTGTATTCATATTGATACCGGTTTAATGAGAAAAAATGAAAGCAAATTAATTGAAGAAATGTTTAGGGATAAATTTAATCTTCAAATCATTCATATTGATGCTTCAGAAATATTCTTAAATAAATTAAAAGAGATAGTAGATCCTGAACAAAAAAGAAAAGTTATTGGAAATACTTTTATTGAAGTATTTGAAAAAGAAGCAAAGAAATTTGAAGATGTAAAATTTTTAGTACAGGGAACGCTTTATCCTGATGTTATCGAATCGGTTTCGGTTAAAGGAGCATCTGCTACAATAAAAACACATCATAATGTCGGCGGCTTACCCGAAAAAATGAATTTTAAATTAATTGAACCTTTTAGAGAATTATTTAAAGATGAAGTAAGAAATGTCGGAAGGGAATTAAATATACCTGAAAGTTTTATTGAACGCCATCCTTTTCCAGGCCCTGGGTTGGCAGTAAGAATACTTGGAGATATTACAAAAAAGAAACTTGACATTTTAAGAGAAGCTGACGATATTTTTATTCGGGAAATTAGAGCTGCAAATATTTATAATAATATTTGGCAGGCGTTTGCTGTACTGCTACCTGTAAATTCTGTTGGCGTTATGGGTGATTTTAGAACCTATGAAAACGTACTTGCTCTTAGGGCCGTTACCGCTGTTGATGGAATGACCGCCGATTGGTATCATTTCGATCACGAATTTTTAGAAAGAGTTTCGAATAAAATTATTAATAAAGTTAGAGGAGTGAACAGGGTTGTTTACGATATTAGCTCGAAACCTCCTTCAACTATTGAATGGGAATAAAATTTGGAATCAGTTTATCAACTTCAGCATAGATTAAAAACCGCAAGAGAATTTGAAGCACAAGGAAAGCTGTTACATGCTGTGCAAGTTTATTTGTTGATTATTCAAGACCATCCTGATTTAATTGAAGCATATTTTGATCTTGCTGATTTGTATGAATCCATGGGAAATATAACTCCGGGAATAGAATTGCTGGAATCTTTAATCGAACAAAATCCTGATGACAAAGATATAAGATTATTTCTCGGGCAATATTTATTAAGAAATTCTAAATGGAACAACGCTATTGAAGTGTTGAGCTACATTATGCCTGATGAAGAACCTATGGTTTCGTTCTTTCTTGGTTATTCTCATTTTATGCTTCAAGAATATGAAATTGCCAGGATTAATTTTCTAAATTTTATTCCAAAACAAAAACATTCCGAGCTTCTTTATGAGGCAAATTTGTATGTTGCAAAGATAGAAGTTAAGCTGAAAAATTATGAACGTGCTTTGAATTACGCAAAAAAGACAGAAGAGCTTTACTCAAATTTTTGGGAATTAAATTATATATATGCCGACTGTTATTATAATTTAGGAATGTATGCTCATGCAGTTAATCCAATTGAAAAAGCAATCAAGCTAAATCCCAAGGAAAATATTCTTTTTCGCTTGGCAGGTAAGATATATTTAAAACATGGTGATTATCTTAAAGCCGAAAAAAACTTTTTAAAATTTATTGAATCAATTGAAAATGTTTCATCCGATGACTACACAAAACTTGGGGAAGCTTGTCTGAAAGCTGCAAAGGCAAAAGATGCTATGAATTATTTTGATGTAGCGATAAAGCTTGATCCCCAAAACAAATTTGCTATTGAGGGGAAAAAAAGTGCTTCAAAATTGCTGAATAAAAATATGGTTTAAAATGTTAAAAAAAGTTTTGCTGTTTATACTATTGCTCGTTTCTGTTTCCTTTTCCCAGGAAGAATCTAACGAAAATATTGATTTAAAATTCAAACAGGCAATGAACCTGTATGATGCTCTTCAATATCAGCAGGCATTAAATATTTTTAATTCGATACTTGAGCAGCCGGTTAATTCAAAAACAACAATTTCATATTTATTTAAGGGCAAAGCATTAGTTAAGCTTTCTATGTTTAACGAAGCATCGAAAGTTTTGTATGATTTCATAAAACAATTCCCATCAAGCAATTACATAAATGAAGCAAGGCTCACTTTAACAAAATCGTTATATCAAGAAAAAAAATATTACGAAGCATTCGATCAATGTTTAAAGATAATTTCAAATCAGCCGGATACATTTTATTATAACTACGCCAGAAATGTTTCTGAAAGATTAAGCTTAAATTATTTGAGCTCATTTGAGTTAAACAGATTTGAAGACTCGTTAAATGTAAAGGATATAAAAGCAAAATCATTTCTACTCTTGAATTTGGGGAAAGCTTATTATAAAGAAGGAAATATAGCTGAAGCAAGAAAATCTTTTGGAAAACTGGTTAGAAATTATCCTGCTTCGGAAGAAAGTAATGAGGCCATTGCACTCAATCAGAAAATAATGACAATTCGTACAAGCAATATTCCATCCAATATAATTGGTGTAATGCTACCGCTGGAGGGACCCAATGTAAGTATATCTGCAGCTGCCACTGCAAACGAAATTTTAGAGGGAATAAAGTTTGCAGTCTCAGAATTTAATAAAGGTAGAAATGATAGTCTTGGTTTAATGATACTTAATACCGGAATGGATGAAAATAGAATTCAGCAAATAAAAAATGACATTGAATTTATCCCGCAGGTGAAAGCTATTATAGGGCCTTTATTCAGCAGCGAGGTTCGTAAAACATTAAGCATATTTAAGAATACAAATATCCCAATTATCTCTCCAACTGCTACAGATACAGGCCTTACGGAATTAAGTGAAAATTTTTTTCAGGCAAATCCACCTCTTGATTTACGAGGTAAGTTGATGGCTCAATATGTTTATCTTAAAGATCACAGAAAAAGCATGGTAATATTGAATGCAGTCGATGGCTACTCTCCGTTGCTAAGCCGAATGTTTGAAGGAGAGTATAAATCACTTGGTGGATATATTACAATCAGCGGTACATATAAAAGCAACAGCTTTGACGTTTCAGAGCCTATTAATATTATTGGCGATACATTAAATATTTTTGACGGAATGTATATCCCTTTATCCGATAAGATTGATGCTACTGCAATTCTTTCCGGGATAGCAGTTGACAGTATTAATACTTATATATATGGCAACCAGGATTGGTTCTTTGCAAAAGGCTATGAAACTACTCCTGATTTAAGTAACCATGTTACTTTTACCTCCGATTATTATTTTGATTACAACAGTTTTTTGTTTCAAGATTTTAGTAAAAGATTTTTTAATCAATATAAAAAAGATATTAATAGAAATATTTGCTACGGTTATGATACTTCAGAGTATTTGTTGAAACTTATCAATGGTTCAAAGATGTCAAGAGAAGAAATTATGAATAAAATGAAAGCAGGGTTTACTTGGATCGGCTATCATAATAATATTTGTTTTAATGAAGATAGGGTTAATTGTTATTTAAATATATTAAAATATGATAATGGAATTTTCGATTTAATTACTAAATTTAAAACAGAAAAATAAATCTAATTTGAGGTAATCATTTCATCTGTAAAAGATCTTCCGTTAGATGATCGTCCCCGTGAAAAGCTTACTTTAAGAGGGGCCCAAAATTTAACCGATGCAGAACTGATTGCAATTCTGCTTAGAACAGGCAAGAAGGGAAAGTCAGTTATATTGGTTGCTCAGGAATTAATCAATAAATATTCTAATCTTGCCGTTCTTGCTTCAAAAAATTTAACCGAAATAAAAAAGACTGACGGAATTGGAAATGACAAAGCAGCAACATTATTAGCTGCTTTTGAAATAAGCAGGAGAATTCAATCTCAAGAAAAATGGTTTTCAAATAAAAAGATTACTTCTCCTCAAGAAGTTGCTGAGATTTTTATACCGTTGTTAAGAGATGAGTTAAAAGAAAAATTTATTGTAGTCTGCTTGAACTCTGCAAATAAAATAATTAAGTATGAAGTTATCTCAATCGGAAATTTAAATTCAAGTGTGGTTCATCCCCGTGAAATATTTAAATCGGCAATAGAACATTCATCAGCAAGCATTATACTTATTCATAATCATCCTAGCGGAAATCCTGAACCAAGCAATGAAGATATTTCAATAACAAAAAAGATAGTTGAAGCAGGAAAAATTTTAGATATACCGGTTTTCGACCATTTAATAATAGCAGGTAATTTTTTTACCAGTTTTGTAGAAAAAAGGCTAATTTAAAGGATGTAATTTAGCGCAAACATAATAAAGACTTTGTTACCTTTAGCTTGAACTTATTATCTAATTTTGTTATATAAGGGCATTAAATTAGTACCAGTATTTATAAACTATTATAAAAAAGCATATTACAGGTACATTTAATTGATAACTAAGGACAATAGCACTATATTTAATAACCTAAATCAACTAATTTAAGTGGAGGTTCCCATATGAAAATAGCAAAAGCAGTAAGAAATACTCTGGCAATCAGCGCTGTTGCAGCAGCAGTTGCATTTATGAGCGGTTGCGGTGGAGTTAATGAAGAAATGATGCAGCAAATGAACGACTTAAAAGCAAAAGTTAGTTCTTTGCAAGATCAGGCTAATTCCTTGAAAGATCAGAGGGCAGCACTAGAAAAGGAAATGGCTGAAAAAAATGCTAAGCTTCAACAATGCAACAAAGACAAAGAAGAAGCACGGGCTAATTTAGATAAATTACCCCAATAACTACTTAATCATTGAATTAAATTTTTTAACATGAATTTGGAGGAAAAATCTCTATGAAAATAACAAAATATTTAATTAGTATTTTGGCTCTCGTGCTTCTGTTTTCTGTTGCTATAATGGCTCAGGAAGAAGAAAAAGAAATGACTGAAGACGAGTGGAATGCTGAAATGGCTCGTTTGCATGAACAAGACAGCACTTTGTCAGAACAAATTAGTTCTTTGCAGGCTGACATTGATAAAATGAAAGCAACAAAGATTCAAGATTATGACGATTGTATGAATGAACTTTATGCAATGGTTGGTGCAACTAAATCTGATGTTGATAATTTCAGACAGGCTGTTGCTGAATTAAGTGGAAAAATTGACAGAAAAGAAGGTCCGAAAGCTGATAGACAAAAAGATCTTAATGCTTTAAAAATGAATAAAATTAGTGCTTTGCCAGAATTCTTTGATAAGGTTCAAAATCAAATGCAGAGTGCATTGGATGCTTGGGTTGAAGCCCCAACCGAACAAAATTACACAGTTGTTAAAGGCGATTATCTATGGAAGATCGCTAAGAAACAACAATTTTACGGAAATGGTTTTGCTTGGCCGAATATCTATAAAGCAAACAAAGATAAAATTAAAGACCCGAATTTAATTTATCCTAAACAAGAATTTACCATTCCGAATTTAACTGAACAAGAAAAAGCTAAATACGAAAAATTAAGAGCAAATTATAAACCAGCTCCTGTTCAATAATGTGTTTTTAATTGTTCGAATGTTCGCTTTAATTTTTATGAACCCTCATCATTTAGTTTTGGTGGGGGTTTCTTTATTTATCGCATAGCGATCACTATGTGAAAAAAGGAAATTAATGACTGCTATTGAAAAAAGAGTTACTCTTGATAATGTTGACATGCTTAACCTGCTTGGTAGCAATGACAATAATTTAAAATTAATTGAAGATAGATTTAATGCATCTATTACTGTAAGAGGTGATAATGTAATAATGAAAGGTGTCCCTGAAGAAGTGGAAACCGTTGAAAAAGTATTTAAAGAAATGGTCTATGTTTTGAATACGAATGGCTCTTTAAAATCTTCCGACGTTGAAACTATTTTGGATCTCTCAATTCAAGGGAAAGAGATTGTAAGTGAAAAAGAAATTGATTCGATTATTCTTTATACTAAAAATGACTCTATTAGAGCTAAGACTTCCGGACAGCAGCAATATATTGAAACTGCCTTAAAGAATGATATTTGTTTTGCTATTGGGCCTGCCGGGACAGGCAAAACTTATCTTGCTGTTGCTTTAGCTGTTTCAGCATTGAAGAAGGGAATAGTTAGTAGAATAGTATTAGCACGCCCTGCAGTTGAAGCCGGGGAAAGCTTAGGTTTTTTGCCTGGAGATTTTAGGGAAAAAATTGACCCATATCTTCGTCCTCTATACGATGCATTGGATGATATGATGCCATCCGAAAAACTAAAAGGATATATTGAAAAAAGAGTAGTTGAAATTGTACCGCTCGCATATATGCGCGGACGAACTTTAAACAATGCCTATGTGATTTTAGATGAAGCACAAAACGCAACTGATACTCAAATGAAAATGTTTCTAACCAGACTTGGTGCAAATTCAAAAGCCATAATTACAGGTGATATAACTCAAATTGATTTGCCTACCAAAAGTGTTAGCGGGCTTGTACAAGCAAAGGAAATTTTAAAGGATATTACAGGTGTCGGATTTGTTTATTTTGATAAATCCGATGTTGTACGGCATAGATTGGTAAAAGATATCATTGACGCCTACGAAAAATTTAGAAGCAATGAAGAGATGTAATTGGCTGAATTAGTAATTATTATAATTAATCTTTAATCCAGTAATTATGTTCATATTTAGGACTTAGTTTTTTATTGATGTAGTAACTTAAATCTTATACGCAAAACGCCATCATTAAATCCGGTTGAAACAATTTTAAACTCACCGATTTCCGATGAATTCTTTACATGAATTCCGCTGCATGGACAAGCATCATAATCGCCTATCTTAATTATTCTTATTTCATTTCCGGCATCCTCCGGTAATCTTTCCAGGTAATAATGTTCTGCAGCTTCGTTTCTTAATAGAAATTCTTCTTTTACATCATGATTTTTTTTGATTTCAGAGTTTACCTTATTTTCAATATCTACAATTTCCTTTGGGGAAAGATCTCTATCAAAGTGATAATCACATTTAGATTTCTTCTTCTCGATATGATTACTGAATGATCTTCCTTTATTAAACATTCTCACCATAGTTTGATTAAGAATATGTTCAGCGGAATGCATGCAAGGATCGTAATCTTTTGCCATAACCTAATTTTATTTTGTAATTTTTTTCTTACCAACTATTATTGTGGATTCTTTCCGGTTTGAATCTCTCTTCTGTTGTTACTTCTTCTCCCGGATAGCCAATAGATAAAAGTGATATTGGAATTATGTTTTCCGGTAGTTTAAAGAGATTAGTTAAACCTTTCATATTTTCTTCAGCAGGAAAAGCACTAATCCAAACAGCACCCAATCCAAGATCGTGAATTGCTAATAATGCATTTTGAGTAGCAGCAGCACAATTTAGAGCAATCAAATTAATATTTTCTTCCAGTTTTTTATCACCACATACAAGGATAGCAAGGGTTGTTTCTTTTAACATTTCAGCATGTGGGATTGCTTTTAAAATTTCATCAAGTAATTCTCTTTTATCAATAACTATATATTGCCATGGTTGATTGTCAAAAGCAGATGGTGCGTACATTGCTGCTTTCAATATTTTATTAATTTGCTCTTCGGATATTTTTTTGTTTGTATATTTCCTAATGCTTCTTCTTGTTAGAATTGCTTTGAACGTTTCCATTTGTAATTCCTAATTTTTGAAAAAATATAGTAAATAAACTTAAGAAATTTCTACAATAATTAATGTTTACTTGCCAATTTAACTGACGGAAAAGTGTATCAAACCCGGTAAAACGTTTAGAAAAATAATAAACAAAAGATATAATAGATTGTTGCAAGAAAATTAGAAGTAATGAGGAAATGTGAGTCCGAAAATGTTGTTATGTCATTCCGAACTTGTTTCGGAATCTCAAATTGTCAGTCTGAGCCTGCCTTTCAGCAGACAGGCTTGTCGAAGACTGATTTTTCAAATTAAGTCCACACTTCGACAAGCTCAGTGTGACAGTATTAATTATTCAGAACTTTCTTACTTTCATTCCAGAATTTATCCATCTCTTCCAAATTTGATTCGTTGATTTTTCTGCCGGTTTCCTGCACTTTGGTTTGGACATAATTAAATCTATCAATGAACTTTTTATTTGTTTTACGTAAAGCATATTCGGGATTTACATTTAAAAATCTTGCGTAATTAACTAAAGCAAAAAACACATCTCCAATTTCACTCTCAAGTTTATCATTTAATTCATCCCAGTTTTTGACTTTGGAATTTTGACTTTTGATTTTTTCTATCTCGTGCATCTCTTCAATTTCTTCAATAACTTTTTTCCAGACATCTTCTTTCTTTTCCCAATCGAATCCTACTTTTGCTGCTTTCTCTTGAAGCCTGTGTGCTTTTTGCAATGCCGGAAGATTTGTGGGGACACCATCCAAAACAAACTCTCTGCCTTCCTGCATCTTAATTTCTTCCCAGTTCTTTTTCACTTCATGGGAATCAGCAACTTCAACATCACCAAAAACATGCGGGTGCCTGCGGATTAGTTTTTCTTTAATTGCTTCAATTACTTCTTCCAGCTTGAATTCATTTTTTTCTTCAGCCATAATTGAATGAAAAATTACGTGAAGTAAAACATCGCCAAGTTCTTTTTTTAATTCATCATAATCTTTATTATCAATTGCTTCAACAACTTCATAAGCTTCTTCTATCGTGGCAGATTTTATTGAATCGTTTGTTTGCTCTCTATCCCATGGGCATTCAACTCTTAATCTTTTTACAATATCAACTAACTCTTTAAAATTATCTTCAATCATATTTTAAAACCTTTATTTGTAAATTAAGTAAGTAAATTCTTATCGTCTGAAAAACAAAGATAGCAAAATTGATACTTGTTAAAAAAGGAGAATAAAATGATAGAAGAAAAAATAAAAGAGCTGGGATTTGAACTGCCTGAGACTGCAAAACCTGTTGCAGCTTATATTCCTGCATTGATTTCCGGTGATTTGGTTTTTACGGCAGGGCAAATTCCTTTTGTTAAAGGCGAATTACAATATAATGGAAAAGTTGGCGCTGAATTAACTTTGGAAGATGGACAAAGAGCTGCAGAGATTTGTGCTTTAAATTGTCTTGCTGCAATAAAAGGAGTAATTGGTGACTTAAATAAAATAGAAAGAATTGTGAAGTTAACTGTGTTTGTAAATAACATTGATGGTTACGGTGATCAGCCGAAAGTTGCGAACGGGGCATCGGAATTACTCGGACAAATATTTGGAGAAATTGGAAAGCATGCCAGAAGCGCTGTTGGTGTCAGCGGACTTCCTTTAAATGCCTCGGTAGAAATCGAAATGATTGTTAAAGTGAAGAAGTAAAAATTTCACCCCGAACTTGTTTCGGGGCCTTAACTGTAAATAGTTTGAGATGCTGAAATAAATTCAGCATGACATACTTTTATTCCTCACTCACATACTTATAAACCGCAGAAAAATCCAAATCACCCAGTCCTTTATTCACTGCTTCTGAATAAACTTTACTTGCGGAATTTGTAACAGCTAAATTTATTTTAAATTCTTCCGCAGTTTTCAAATCAAGCTGTAAATCCTTAAGCATCCAGCGAAGAGGGAAGTCAGTTTCATATGTATTGGTTTCCAGCTTGTTTCTTTTGTATGAAATGAATGGTGGAGTTGAAATACCGCCAATCATTGAATCCAATATTTTTTCTTTTGCAATTCCCATTTTTTGTCCCAGGATAAATGCTTCCGAAAAAGCTGCCATGTTAACGCCGAGCATTAAGTTAAAAATAATTTTTATTGAACTGCCCATTCCGGCTTTGCCCATGTAATTAATTGCTTTTCCCATTACTTTTAACAGCGGCTCGACTTCTTTCAAATCTTCTTCTTCTCCGCCGACATAAAATGATAATTCACCTTTTTCAGCGGGAGTTCTAGTACCGGTTACCGGCGCATCCATAAATCTTATACCTTTTTCTTTTGCTTTTGTATTCATCTCTTTTGAAAAGGAAGGATTAACAGTTGTGCAGTCAACCCACAACGAATTTTTCTTTAATGATGATAAAAATCCATTTTCACCTAATGCAGTTTCTCTAACTGCCACCGGGTCTCCGAGCATAGTAAAAAATATGTCCACGTCTTTTGCCGCATTGGCCGGAGAATCTGCCCATTTAGCGCCGGTTTTAATTAACGCATCTGCTTTGGATTTTGTTCTATTATAAACTGTTAATTCATAACCATTCTTAATCAGATTCATAGCCATGCTGTGTCCCATAATTCCTAACCCAATAAAACCTACTTTCATTATTTCTCCTTTGTTTGAACTTTTATTTCAAAAATTGTTTTTGTTAAAATAATTTAATTGTGAAAAAGTTGGGAGGTAATAACTCACAATGAGAAGAAATTAGCATAACTCAAAAGTAGTTATCCCCTAAACTTTATGAATATTAATGTCTTATGATTTGAAAAAATACATTTCTGCACATTGGTATATTAATATATTTTTCTCCCCTAATAATTATATTAAATAAATACGGGTTCTTGAATTTCTTCTAGAAGTCGGTTTACATTCTCTGTTGCATTTTCCCATTCATCAAGAGGTACAAATCTACTTGCATACAACCACCAGGTGCCATCTGTTGAAAGTAATTTGTTGCACTTAAAACATGTAACATTAGTAGAAATTTTAATCCCAACATCTAAGACAACACTGCAATTACATTCCCAAACATTTTTTATGACATATATTTCCTGTTCTATAAGCTTTACTCCACATACACTTGTATGACCTTTAATACAAACTACTTTTTGTCCTCTATCAAACATATATCCTCCACGGTAGACATTACTTAATATAACAATTACATTTTCAACTTAAATTAATTCAACACAATGCACAATAGAATTATTTATTTCAATAAATAAACTTCACCCCAACTCAAAAGTAGTTATCCCATAAACCTTATTGATATCGATATCAGGAGGTTTACCGTAATACATTCGTGCACATTCAAAGACATATTTCGCATTATATTTTTTTACAATACTTACGGCGCCTTTATTTATTACAGGAATATCAAGATACAAAGGTTCACCAACAACAGAGTTTAAGCATGCCTTATATAGCTCCTCTGCGATTATTTCATTATCTGCAAATAGGGGACAGATCTTATATCCTTTATTAGCTTTTCTTACGATAGCAAATCCCTTTAGATTTCCGTTTCCAATGTATTTAAATGTTTTATTACCTGGAAGCTTTAACCATGGCTTTAAAAATTGCGGACGAGAAAATCCAAAACATTGTTTATCATAAGCTAAGATTGAATCAAAATCATCTATCGATCATTGGTGAAATATTTTTATCAACTTTAAATTCTTCACCAATTTTTTCATAACGCTCATCTCTGAATAAAATTTCAAAACCGCCTTTTTTATAAAAGGGCTGCATGGCAATAACTCCATCCATTCCTATTGAAGCACCTTTATTCAATCTCGATAGGAGAGTGTCTCTTCTTTGATACCAAAGTTTTCTGCCTATTCCATTAGCTCTATATTCAGGTTTAACAATAAAAAATCCCATAAATCCAAACTCTTTATTGTATGAAACAATCGAGCCTCCGCCGATTATTTCTCCGTGATGAAAATATCCATAAAATCCATCCGGATCCGTTTGATAATAAACATCCGCATCATATTGGCCTGGATTCCATCCTTCCTCTTCTGCCCATTCAACTAAAATTTTTACTCCATCCAGATTTAATTTTTGAAATTTTAATTCACCAAAGTTTAACATAAAGATAACCGCATTACTTGATGTAACTTTTAACTTTTATTAAGAGAGAATTTATCAAGAAGTGAACTTCAATATTTATCAACTTAAATTAATTCAAGCTAATTCACAATAGAATTATAATTTCACCTTTTATCACACTTTCTCGCCTCTCCCAAAACTTTTTTATAAAAAATTTCCCGGGAAACTTGACATCCCAAAAAATTATATTTATGTTTGAATGAGCGGTCAATCATAAATATTTAGAGATAAAAAAATGGCACCAAGAACAAAAGAACAATTTGAACAGATAAGACAAAGCAGCAAACAAAAAATACTTGATGCTGCTTTGGAAATATTCGCTAAAAACGGATATCATAATTCCTCAGTTAGCAGCATTGCAAAAAAAGCCGGGATAGCGAAAGGGTTAATGTATAATTATTTCAAAAGTAAGGATGAAATGCTATACGAGCTTATGGTTGAAATGGTTGTTCCATTTATGCAAGAGATTATGCCTGTTAAGCCTGGACAGAAAATGACAAAGAAGGATATGATAAGTATGCTAAATAAAACAGTCGATTTTGCGCTTGAGAAACCGGATTACTGGAAACTTTATGTAAGTGTATTTATTCAGCCTGATGTAATGCCTAAAGTTCTTGAGCAAATATGGGAAGCATTTGGGCCGCTTATGGCAATTATGACAGAGTATTTTGTTTCTAAAGGATATAAGAATCCTATGGCGATGACAAGATATTTAGCCGCTGTAATGGATGGTGTACAATTACATATAATGATAGACCCGGAAACTTTTCCGGCAGAAGAAGTTAAGAAGTTTTTGATCAAACAGTTTGCGTAATAACGGTACAGTAAAGAAAGGAAAAGTAATGAAACAAATAATTTATTTTCTAATAGCAATAACAGCAACAATCTTTGCACAGGATGCTAAAGAAATTGTAAAGAAAGCTGATCAACACATGCGGGCAAACAGCAGCTATTCTGAAATGAAAATGACAATTATAAAACCGGAATGGCAGCGCACAATGGGAATGAAAATTTGGGCACTTGAGCCGGATTATTCTTTAATATATATAACTGAACCGGCTAGAGATAGAGGTTCTGTTACTTTAAAAAGGCATACAGAGGTTTGGAATTGGGTTCCTGCTGCACAAAAGATAATTAAAATACCGCCTTCTATGATGCTTCAATCATGGATGGGTTCTGATTTTACAAATGATGACCTGGTTAAAGAATCCTCCATAGTTGAAGATTATAACCATACTTTATTAGGTACTGAAAAGCTTGGTGATGATGAGTGCTGGAAAATTCAGTTAAAGCCAAAACCTGATGCCGGAGTTGTTTGGGATAAAATTATAATGTGGATTACAAAAGATAATTATCTTGAAAAAAAAGCAGATTACTATGATGAGTCTGGAGACATTGTAAAAACTTTTACGGGCTCGCAGCCAAAAAAGATGGATGATAGAATCGTATACTCTCA
Organism: uncultured Bacteroidota bacterium; assembly: GCA_963777515.1. GTDB lineage: Bacteria > Bacteroidota > Ignavibacteria > Ignavibacteriales > Ignavibacteriaceae > CAVSWT01. Next base: position 702,319 of record CAVZQU010000007.1, on the reverse strand, counting down.
TTGGGAAATGGTGCCGAACGATGAACCAGGGCATAAAACAATTTTGCATTATGATAAAATTGATTTTAACACAAACATTAAACAGTCATTCTTTTCCGAACAAAATATGAAAAGAGTTAGGTGATAATTATGGGAACTTATTTTGAATTAGCATGGCGGAATTTATGGAGAAATAAGAAGCGGACATTAATTGCTGCCGCTTCAGTGTTCTTTGCTGTACTGTTAGCCTTAATTATGAGATCAATGCAGCAGGGTACATATAATTATATGATTAATTCTTCAGTCAGCTTATCCACCGGTTATCTACAAGTTCACAAAAAAGGATTCTGGGATAAAAGATCTTTGGATAAAAGCATGGTTCTTTCGAAAGATAAATTCAGCGAAATAGAAAAGATTCAACATGTTACAAATGTTCTTCCCAGGCTTGAATCATATACTTTGATCTCATACGGTAATGCAACCAAAGTTACTCCGGTAATTGGAATTGATCCTGAAAAAGAAAACAGCATGACAAAATTGAAAGACAAAATTATAAAAGGTCAATATTTAACAGATGATTCAAAAGGATTGATCATTTCACAGGGTTTAGCTCAAATATTAAAAGCCGGAGTAGGAGACAGCGTTGTGCTTTATGGGCAAGGATATCAAGGTGTAACTGCCGCCGCCCAAGTTCCGATTATCGGAATAGTAAAAATCCCAATTCCGCAGTTAAACAATGCAACTGTTTATATCAGTTTGAACTATGCACAATGGTTATTTTCTGCACCGGATAGGATAACCTCTATTTCAATTATGATTGATAAACAAAAGGACCTTGACCAGGTAACAGATGATGTTAAGAAGATTTATAATAACGGCAATACTTATGAGGTAATGAAATGGTCGGAGTTAATGCCGGAATTAGTTCAATCTATTCAAGTTGATAATTCAGGTGGAATTATAATGCTGGGAATTCTTTACGTAGTTATTGGTTTTGGAATTTTTGGAACTATAATGATGATGACTGCTGAAAGAACAAAAGAATTTGGAATTTTAATTTCAGTAGGAATGAAAAAATGGAAGCTGGTTTTTGTAACTACTATTGAAACGCTTTTCATTTCTTTTATTGGAGTAATAATTGGTGCTTTGGTAAGCATTCCAATTTTGGCTTACATGTATCATAACCCTATTCATTTAACGGGAGATGCGGCAAAAGCATATTTAGCTTTTGGGTTGGAGCCGATTCTACCTTTTGCAATAAATCCGGGAATGTTCATTGCACAAATATGGACTGTCCTTGCGATAACATTATTGTCAGCACTGTACCCGTTTTTCTTTGTTAGAAAACTTGTTCCAATTGAAGCAATAAGAAATTAAAGGAGATTAACGATGCTTATTTCATTAGCATGGAAAAATGTTTGGAGAAATAAAAAAAGAAGTTTTATAATTTTAACAGCAATCGCTTTGGGATTATGGGCCGGATTGTTTTCTTACGCTGCTATGTATGGAATGTGGGATGCAACTGTGAACTCAGCAATAGATAGGGATTTAGGACATATAGAAATTCACAGCAAAGCATTTGCAAAAGAAAAGCTGATTGAAAATTATATCTCTGATGGAAATCAAATTGAAGCCGAAGCAAAAAAAGTAAAAGGTGTTAAGGAAATATCAAGCCGGACTTTAATTGAAGGAATGGCCTCTTCAGCAGCAACTTCTTGGGGTGTAACCATAGAAGGAATAAATCCCACAAAAGAACAAAAGGTAACCAGTATAAAAGAATTAAATATTTCAGGCAATTATTTTGAAGGTAAGAGGAAGAATCAAATTGTAATAAGTCAAAAGCTTGCTGATAAACTTGGAATAAAACTAAAATCTAAAATGGTTTTAAGTTTTCAGGCGCTTGATGGCAGTTTGATTTATGCTGCCTTCAGAGTAGTTGGTATTTTCAGAACGGAATCTTCAATTTTTGATGCTTCTCATGTATTTGTTACTCAAAAGGATATTTATAAAGTAATGGGAAGTAAGCCTATCGTTCATGAGATTGCTATTAGGGCAGCTTCCAGCCTGGCGGTTGATGGATTGTTAAATAATTTAAAGCAAAGATTTCCAAACCTTGATGTTCAAAGCTGGAAAACTTTAGCGCCGGAATTAAGTCTTACATATAATTCACTCCAGCTTGAGATGAACATATTTTTAGGTATCATTTTGTTTGCATTATTATTTGGAATAACAAACACAATGCTTATGTCGGTTATGGATAGAATCAGAGAACTTGGTGTTTTGATGGCGGTTGGAATGAAAAGAGTAAGACTGTTTACACTTATAATTATAGAAACAATTTTACTTTCTATTACGGGCGGGATAATCGGAATTATTATGGGAACAATTACGACAATTTATTTTTCCAGTAAAGGAATTGACCTTTCATTATTTGCTGAAGGATTATCGAGTTTTGGTATCGGCACTATGCTTTATCCTTCTTTGCCCGCATCTGCTTATCCGACTTTAACAATAATGATTCTTGTTACTGCAATATTTTCTGCAGTTTACCCTGCGTTAAAGGCAATAAGATTGAATCCATCAGAAGCAATAAGAACATATTAATTAAAATATATTATAGGAGTTTTTGTAATGGCATTAATTGAATTATATAATGTGAAAAAAGTTTATAAAGAAACTACAGTCCCGGTTGAAGCGTTAAAAAGTGTAGATTTAAAAATAGAAAAAGGTGAGTTCACTGCGATTGTCGGCCCTTCCGGTTCAGGTAAAACAACTTTGCTGAATATGGTTGGCGGTCTGGATAAGCCTACCTCAGGAAAGATAGTTGTGGACGATACAGATATTTCGACTTACAAGCCAGATGAACTGATTAATTTTAGATTGCATCATATCGGATTTGTATTTCAAGCATATAATTTAATTCCCGTTTTAACAGCAAAAGAAAATGTTGAATTTATAATGCTGCTACAAAATGTATCTAAAAAGGAAAGGGAAGAAAGAGCAGTCGAATTATTAAAAGCTGTTGAGCTTGGAGACCGTTTAGACAGCCGTCCTTCAGAGTTATCCGGTGGGCAGCAGCAGCGCGTGGCAGTTGCACGTTCGTTAGCTTCTAAACCTTCTTTTGTTTTAGCTGATGAACCAACTGCAAATCTTGATTCGCACACAGCAGAAGCTCTTTTGGATTTAATGGAAGGATTAAATGAGAAGTATAATATGACTTTTGTTTTTTCAACTCACGATGCACGAGTAATTAAAAGAGCACACAGAGTAGTAACACTATTAGATGGTATGATTAAAAACGACGAAGTAAGGAACCATGAAAAAAATCTTGTTGAAAAATAGTCCTGCTATGAAATTAAAAATTTGTTTCTTTCTAATTTTGATGTATGCGATAACAGTTCAAGCCCAGTTATCAGATTTTTCATATAACGGTTATATAAAAGATTTAGTAAGCACTTATAAGCTGCCATCGTCAAGCGATAGATATTATGATAATCTTTTACATGCAAGATTGAATACGAGATGGTATCCAACTCAATCAATAACCGGTGCACTTGAATTGCGTTTCAGAGCTTATTACGGAAGCAGCGTTGAAAAGATTCCAAATTTTATTAGTACGATAAAAAGTAATCATGAATTTACACAGCTTGATGCAACTTTGTGGAATGGCAAAAAAACTATTGGTTACGGACAGATTGATAGGCTTTGGTTTGATTGGACACAAAACAATCTTGAAGTAACTGTCGGAAGGCAGAGAATAGCCTGGGGTACAAGCTGGGTTTGGAATCCCACAGATATTTTTAATCCGTTGGATGTTTTGGATTTTGATTATGAAGAACGCCCAGGTGCTGATGCAGTAAGAGTGCAATATTACACCGGACCTGTTTCAAAGTTTGAATTATCTGTCAGGCCAGGCAAAACTAAAAGAGGATGGATTGCTGCGGGTATGTGGTCAACTAACAAGTGGAATTACGATTTCAATTTATTAGCCGGTATAAGAGAAAACCGATGGCTTGCCGGGGCAGCTTGGTCAGGGGATATTTTAACTGCCGGATTTAGAGGCGAAATTTTAGTTTCACAAAAACCGGAATTGCTTCCTGAGTTTCAAAACTCTTATAATATTGTTGGAGGCGATGCCTTTATCGGCTTATAATAAACCAACAGTTTCTTTTGTAGTTTCGGGTGATTATACTTTTACCAATTCATTTTATATTCACACGGAAGTTTTACACAATAGTAATGGAGTAGAAAAGTATGCCGGACTTTATTACCCGGAAGCAATGAAGCTGGGGATGCTAACTCCTGCTGCTTGGTCAATCTATCAAGAATTTTCGTATGATATTACTCCATTAATTAGAGGTTCAATTTTCGGATTGTTCAATCCAAGTGATGGCTCAAGAGTTATCGTCCCTTCCGTGAGCTATTCTATATTTACAAACTGGGATTTGTATTTAATAGGATTATTCTTTCATGGAGAACCGCTCACTGAATTTGGAGGATATGGAAGTTCGATATATGCAAGAGTGAAGTGGTCATTTTAATTCTACGTTTAGGGGACGTAAATTTACGTCCCTTACGAGTACTTTTATAAAAAGAATTTAATTGTGTGACAAGCCGCTTTTCAATTCTTTTACAAGTTTTAAAGTGTTAGAATAATTTTTATCATCTTTCATTAATGATTTTATTACTGCACTTCCGACAATTACTCCCGAACAATAAGGTGAAAATGTTTTTACATCATCCGCATTAGAAATTCCAAATCCAACAAGCATTTTATTTTTTGTAATTAATTTTGATGCCTTTTTTAAAGGAGTCAAAATAGTTTCATCATGTTTGACTTGCTTGCCGGTTGTTCCGGTCATGCTTACATAATAAACAAAACCTTGACTCATTTCATCTATTTTTTTAATTCTTTCCGGTGGAGTTGTTGGAGTAGTAAGTAAAACTACTTCCAATTCCTTAAATGAATTATTGAAAAAATTTGAATATTCATCGATAGGAACATCAGGAATAATTACTCCATTTACTCCGACTGATTTTGAATCATGTGCAAACTTATTCTATCCCATAGCTTAAGACTGGATTAGCATATCCCATTAGTATAATTGGTTTGTCGGATTTCTTTCTAATTTCTTTAACATATTCAAATGTCTTTTCAATGTTAATACCATTATCTAAAGAAATTTGAGAAGAATGCTGAATAGTCGGCCCATCAGCTAATGGGTCGCTGAAAGGAAATCCTATTTCCAGCATATCAGCACCGGCATTTAAAACATCAACTGCCAAATCAGCAAAATTATTTTTATCGGGAAATCCACTGGTTAAAAAGACTGATAATACTTTTTCGTTGTTTTTATTTTTTTGTATTATGTAATTTGAGATTGATGACATTTTTGTTTTTCCAGTTTATTTAATTTCTTGACCTCACCCCCGTCCCCTCTCCTTATGAAGAGTTCATTTGTCATTCCGAACTTGTTTCGGAATCTTTAAAATAACTTAATTTATTAAAAGAGATGCTGAAATAAATTCAGCATGACGCAATAATTATAAATTCATCTTTTCCCTTATCGTATTCAAATCCTTATCCCCGCGACCGCTAACATTTACAACCACAATTTCATCTTTATTTGTTTTGGGCATTAAGTAATTTAAATATGCAATTGCATGTGCAGATTCAAGAGCTGGAATAATTCCTTCTTTCTGAGAAATCAATTTTGTTGCTTCTAAAGCTTCTTCATCAGTAATTGAAAAATAATCAGCTTTAATTTCATCCTTCAAAAAACTGTGCTCAGGCCCTACACCAGGATAATCAAGTCCAGCTGAAATTGAATGCACTTCAGCAACTTGTCCTTCTTTGCTTTGCAATAAATAAGTTTTCATCCCTTGGAAAATTCCTTCTCTTCCCAAAGTTAAAGTTGCGCAATGCTTATTTGTATTTATTCCGTAACCTGCCGCTTCAACACCAATTAATTTTACTTTATCATTAATGAATGGATAAAATATTCCAATCGAGTTGCTGCCACCGCCAACACATGCTACAATATAATCCGGCAGGGAATTTCCTTTTTCCAAAATTTGTTCTTTTGTTTCTTTTCCGATTACTGATTGAAAATCTCTAACCAACATTGGATAAGGATGCGGACCGACAACTGAACCAATTATGTAATGAGTATCTTTTACATTTGTAACCCAATCTCTGATAGCTTCATTGGTTGCGTCTTTCAAAGTTTTGCTGCCGGATGTTACAGGAATTACTTCAGCTCCAAGTAATTTCATTCTAAAAACATTTGGGCTCTGACGTTCCATATCAACTTCGCCCATATAAACGAAACATTTCAATCCAAACTTTGCACAAACAGTTGCCGTTGCAACGCCATGCTGTCCGGCACCGGTTTCAGCAATTATTCTTTTCTTGCCCAGCTTTTTAGCTAAAAGAATTTGCCCAAGTGCATTATTAATTTTATGTGCCCCTGTATGACAAAGGTCTTCACGCTTTTAAATAAATTTTAGCTTTGTTATAATGTTTAGTTAATCCTTCAGCAAATGTTAAAGGAGTTGGGCGCCCTGTATAATCCTTATTTAAATCAAAAAGTTCTCTTTGAAATTCTTTATCATCTTTCAACGAAAGATAAATTTCTTCAAGTTCCTGTAAAGGAGTAATTAAAGTTTCGGGAACATATTTGCCGCCGTATTTTCCGAACCGTCCTTGTTTATCCGGGTAATTATATTCAATTGTGTTTTGCATAAATATTAATTCTCTTATTAACTATTGGTGCTATTTGTTCAATTTTATCTAAAAGCATTTTAAAATTCTTTGGAGTTAAAGATTGAAAGCCATCCGATAAAGCTTGCTCTGGATGATTATGAACTTCAATAATTAATCCATCTGCACCGCAGGCAATTGCTGCCATTGCCATTGGAGTAACTTTATCCCAAATTCCAATTCCATGTGATGGGTCAACAATAATAGGAAGATGCGAGTTTTTCTTTATTACCGGAACTGCATTTAAGTCAAGTGTGTTTCTTGTTTGTGTTTCAAAAGTTCTAATTCCTCTTTCACAAAGAATAACATTGTAGTTGCCTTGTGAAAGAATATATTCTGCGCTCATTAATAAATCTTCAATTGTTGCAGCAAGTCCTCGTTTTAATAAGACGGGGTTTTTTAATTTTCCAACTTCTTCAAGTAAAGAAAAATTCTGCATATTTCTTGCGCCGATTTGAATTATATCTGCAACTTCTGAAATCAAGGGCAGCGTTTCCGTATCTTTTGCCTCAGTCACAATTTTCATATCCAATTCTTTTTTAACATCAGCAAGATACTCTATACCTTTTTCTTTTAATCCTTGAAATGAATACGGACTTGAACGTGGTTTATATGCGCCGGCACGCAACAAACTGATTCCCATTTCTTTTAGTTCGCCTGCAATATCAAAAATTTGCTGCCTGCTTTCTACAGAACATGGTCCGGCAATAATCCCTAATTCATCTCCTCCAAATGATACGTCATCAAATTGTATAATTGTATCTTCTGGCTTCATTTCACGGCTGACAAGCTTGTAAGGTTTTGTTATTCTAACAACATCTTCAACCGATTCCATATTTAGAAAATCTTCTTCCAATAATTTTGCGCTTGGGCCTGTAATTCCAATTGCTAATTTTATCGAGCCTGGAATTTCATGAGGTGTACAATTATGAAAAACTATTTTCTCCTTCACTTTATCTATCGATGAGCGTGATGCGTCCAATTTCATTAGTATCAGCATTTGACATTCCTTAGTGAGTTAACTTTTTCAAAAAATTGTTTAAGCTTTTGATGGTCCTTTTTGCCGGGATATTCTTCTAAAGAAGAAGAAACATCTATTGCAGCAGGATTTATTTTTTTAATTACTTCTTCTACATTTTCAATTGAAATTCCGCCGGATAAAATAATTTTATTTTTTAATTCAGGTGGAATTAAATTCCAATTAAAAGTTTTACCAGTACCGCCATATTCATCTTTTGAAAAAGCATCAAATAAGAAAGAAACATTTTTATAATCGTTCAATATTGAAAAATTAAATTCATCATTTATTCTGAAGCTTTTAATCACCGGTAAATTAATTTTTTCAATTAACTCTGGAGATTCTTCACCATGAAGCTGAACAGCATTTAGTTTTACTTTAGCTGAAATTTTGTTTATCTCTTCTGTAGATTCATTAACAAATACTCCAATCTTCATTGTGAAAGGAGAGAGGTATTTTGAAATTGATTCAGCGATATCCGGAGAAATATATCTTTTGCTTTTATTATAAAAGATAAATCCAATTGCATCAGCGCCAAGCTGCTGTGCTAACAAAGCATCTTCAATATTAGTTATTCCGCAAATCTTAACTTTCAACTTCACACCATTCTTTTAACTCAAGCAGTTTTGATTTTATATCTTTATGTTTCATTAAATGTTCTCCAACAAGAACTGCATTTGTTTTTGTGTCCTTTAAAAAATCAATGTCTTGTTTTACATGAATGCCGCTTTCAGAAACTAAAATTATATCTTCGGGAATTTTTTCTGATAACAATTTTGTAGTTTCTAAACTGACGGAAAAGTCTTCTAAATTTCGATTGTTAATTCCTATAATCTTATTTAATTCAAAATCAATTTTTTCTACTTGAGAAAGGGAATGAAGCTCAAGCAATACTTCTAATCCTATTTCTTTTGCCGCAAAGGTTAATTCATTTATTTGTTTAGCCGAAAGAGATTCTGCAATTAATAAAATTGCATCAGCTCCGTTTGCTTTAGCTTCGTAAATTTGATACTCATCAATTATAAAATCCTTTCTTAAAAGAGGAACGGTTTTATATCGTGAAATATCATTTAAATATTTTATACTTCCTTTAAAAAGATTACATCAGTCAAAACAGAAATAGCATTTGCCCCATATTCCATGTATATCTCCGCTATTTTGAAATGATTGAAATCTTCCCTAATAATTCCTTTGGATGGACTCGCTTTTTTTATTTCTGCAATTATCGAAATATTATTTTTATTGCTTATAGCTTTGCCAAATTCTAAACATTTAATATTAAAATTTTCAAAATCAGAAAAACGAGAAATCGTAAATTGCTTTCTAAGCTTTTTTACTTCGTCTTTTTTTACGTTATTTATTTCTTCAAGAATTGTCATTTATATTTATCACCAAATTCTTTTAGCTCATTTAATTTTTTTAAAGTAGCACCGGATTTTATTGATTCTTCTGCAATGTTTTTACATTCAATTAAATCATTAGAAATGCCGGAAGTTTTTAAAGCCATTGCAGAGTTAGCGACTACTACTTCATATGCGGCGCCATTAGTTTTGCCGGAAAATATATTATAAATAATTTCGGCGTTTTCTTTTGCCGAACCGCCTTGAAGTTTATCGAGCGTAATTTTAGGGAAACCGAAATTGTCATTTGTCAGCGAGTAGAAATACATGGAGTGATCTTGATTAACCTCGTAAACTTTTGTTATATCGGTTAAAGTAATTTCATCATAAGCATTGCTGGTGCATAAAAAAGCTACTTTTTGCATTTCTAACAATTTTATTGCATCGCTCATTAACCGGGCAGTTTCATCATTGAACGTTCCAATTAATTGTCTCTTTACGCCTGCAGGATTTGTAAGTGGTCCGAGAATATTAAAAATAGAACGGAACTCCAATTCTTTTCTGATCGGCGCAACATGCTTCATCGCCGGATGATAAAGTGGTGCAAACAAAAATGCAATCCCTATTTCATTTAATGCCTTTTCGGATAACTCAGGATTAAGCTGAACATCAACACCAAGTTCATGCAGTACATCAGAACTTCCGCTCCGGCTGGAAATGGATCGATTACCATGTTTGGCAACGCTAACACCTGCCCCGGCAACAACAAAAGAAACTGCGGTAGAAATATTAAAAGTTCCAGAACCATCACCGCCGGTTCCGCAAACGTCAATTACTCGTTCATTATCACATTTCACATTTATAACTTTTTCACGCATTGCTTTTATAAAGCCGGCAACTTCTTCAGATGTTTCACCTTTTATTTTTAGAGCTGTGAGCAAGGATGCAATTTTAGAATTGTTCTCTTCACCGCTCATAATTGAGTGCATAATTATGTATGCTTCGTCAAAGGTTAAGCTTTCGCCAACCATAACTTTTTCTAAATAATTTTTGATCATAGCTCCAACCAGTTTTTTATAATGTTTTTACCTTCTAAAGTTAAAATTGATTCGGGATGAAATTGAATTCCTTCAACCGGATAATTTTTATGACGAATTCCCATTATAATTTCATCATCTGTTTCAGCAGAAATTTCCAAGGCAATCCGGCAAAGAATCTCGTTCCACAATTAATGAATGATATCTTGTTGCTTCAAAATTTTGCGGAATATTTTTATAAATATTTTTTTCATCATGTTTTATCAAAGAAGTTTTACCGTGCATTAAAATTGGCGCCTTCACTACTTTTCCACCGTAAACCATTCCCATTGTTTGATGTCCAAGGCAAACACCAAGTATTGGAATTTTTTCTCCAAAATATTTAATTGCAGTGATAGATGCATTTGAATCTTCCGGCCTTCCGGGTCCCGGGTGAAATTAAAATTTTATCAGGTTTTATTTCATCAATCTGATTTTCATCAAGTTCGTCATTTCGTTTAACAATAAGCTTGCTTTTGTATTTGCCTAAAAGCTGAACAAGGTTGTAAGTAAACGAATCGTAGTTATCAATTACAAGTATTTTTCGCTTTGCAATCAATTCAGACATCCATCACCTCTGCATATCTTAATGCTTTAATTAATGCGGCTGATTTATTTTTTACTTCTTTTGCTTCCAGTTCAGGTCTGCTGTCGGCAACAATACCGGCTCCGGCTTGCCAATAAATTGTATTACCTTTTGCAAATAAAGTTCTAATTGCAATGCACATATCAAGGTTTCCGGAAAAATCAAAATAACCTACTGCTCCAGCGTAAACATTTCTTGATTTCTTTTCGTAATCATCAATCAATTGTATGGCGCGAATTTTTGGTGCTCCTGTTACTGTTCCAGCCGGGAAGCATGACATCAAAGCATCAATTGAATCTTTATCCGATGCAAGCTTGCCTTCAACCTTTGAGACTATATGCATAACATGAGAATATCTTTGAACTTTCATTTTTTCGGAAACAACCACTGTATCATATTCACATATTCTTCCCAAATCATTTCTTCCCAAGTCGACTAACATTGTATGTTCGGCAAGCTCTTTGGGGTCGTTCATTAAATTTTCTTCCAGCTCCTTATCTTCCTGAGCTGTTCTTCCTCTTCTGCGAGTTCCGGCAATGGGAAGCAATTGAGCTTTTCCATTTTGTACTTTTAATAAATCTTCAGGAGATGTTCCGATTATTTTAAATTCTTTGTCAAATTCTAAGAAGGTACATGTAAGGAGAAGGATTTATAATTCGCAGTGCACGGTAAACATTAAGTAAATCGCCTGAAAAATTAGTTGAAAATCTTTTTGAGATTACAATTTGAAAAATATCTCCTTCAACTATATTTTTCTTTCCGGCTTCAACCTGCTCGAAAAATTCCTTTGCGTCAAAGTCTTCATTGATTGTCCCATCAATTTTAAAATCAGATGAAAACTCAATGGGCCTTTTTAATTCTTCTCTGAGTTGTGCTAAAATATTTTTTGCGTTTTGATAAGCATCTTTAAGATTTGTTTTTTCATCAACACTTACATTTGTAATTAAAATTATTTGGTGTTTGTAATGGTCGAAGGCAAGGATGGTGTTGTAAATTCCAAAGATAGAGTCATAATTATCAAATCGTTCAGACTTAAAATTTATTACTCTTTCCACAAGAGAAATATTTTCATAACCAAGGTATCCAACAATTCCTCCGGTAAAATTTGGCAGCTCATCAATCTTGGGCTGCTTTTTAGATTTTATTTCATTTCGAATAAAATCAAAAATAGAAATTTTATGTTTTGTACTGCTGCCGTTTCTTAATTCAAATAAATCCAATCCGATATTAGAAAAAATCTTTTCCGGATTTTTTCCGATAAATGAATAACGAGCCATGTTGGTTGAACCTTCAACAGATTCGAGTAGAAAACTCTGCTTCCCTTTTTCACGAATTTTTAGATACGCTAAAACCGGAGTCAGAAGGTCGGCAGTAATAACTTCATAAACCGGGATTAGATTAAAATCTTTTGCAAGTTCTGAAAATTTTTCAAATGTCATAATATTTTTTTAAAATTTTAATTAAACGAAAATTGTCAGTCTGAGCCTGTCGAAGACGGGCTTTACCAAATAAATTCACACTTCGACAAGTTCAGTGTGACACTTCAAATTTTAAATTTAAATTCATTGAGTGTCGTATCAAAAAAAAACCCTTCTCAGTTTGCTGAGAAGGGTTTTAGGGTAAAAAATTATTTTCTCAAGTTCACTGAGTCATATTAAAAAATAATCCGTACCACCACCAAGCATTTAAGCTGGATGCGTTTTTTATTTTATAATATGATTCAGTTAAATTTTTCATAAGTGTAACTGCAAATATAAAACACTTTTTTTGTTTGTCAAGATATAAAACCAAAATTTCTAAAGCGATTAGTCATTTATCTCTATTTTTTTCAAAAAGAGTATTAAAAAGGATTACAATATGTATGTGTCTTTCTGTTTGTCTTGATACTGTAAACCTAAACTGAGTATATTTGATAACTAAAAAATATGGAATTATATAGTTCATGACAAGGGAAATGTTCAAATCGAAAATACACTTTGCTACTATTACAATGGCAGAATTGTATTACGAAGGAAGTATTACAATCGATAAAAAATTATTAGATGCGGCAGATATTTTGCCTTATGAAAAAGTCCAGGTTGTTAATGTAAATAACGGCACACGTATGGAAACATATACGCTTGAAGGCCCGGCTGACAGCGGAATGATTTGCTTGAATGGCCCGGCTGCAAGACTTGGAGCGGTTGGTGATAAAGTGATAATAATTACATATTCACAAATGACTGACGAAGAAGCCAAAAAGCATAAAACTAAAACGATCTTAGTCGATAATTCAAATAAAGTAACAAAAGTTTTATAGCTTTTTTTTTGGTATTTATCTATCAAGAACTGGCTACTGATTGGTCGGATTGATTTTTTTGATTGTTTTATTTAATATTCAGTTAAATAAAAAGGCGATAGTGACATGAAAAAGATATTAGTAATTTTTGTTTTAATTTTTGCTGGAACTGCGTTTTCCCAATTTAAAGAGCCTGCTTTTCCAACCGCAAGAATAGATGATGGAATTATAAATCACGATACAGGTTCATTGTTTGGTTTTTTACATTCAGACAATTTTTCTATGAAACAATCTTTCAGCATGTCTTATTCATCGTTCGGCAATCAAGGTTTGGCAATGGGTGTTTATACAAACAGTATGGCGTTCAAATTATCGAATAGATTAAATGTTCAGGCTGATGTAAGTGTTGTGAATTCGCCGTACAGTTCTTTTGGAAAGAATTTTCAAAATAATCTTAACGGAATATATTTAAGCAAAGCTGCAATTAATTATAAACCCTGGGATGATGTTAATGTTACTCTTCAATATAGAAATATGCCGACCAGTTATTATTCGCCTTATGGTTATGGCGGTTATTATGGCAGCAGCTTTTTTAATGGATTTGATAATGATTGGGATTGGAGCAAGTAAAAATCATTCAGTGAATTCTTCATTTGCTTTTAACCGAGTTTGAATAAGTGAAGGGAAAAAGTACTCCGCCTAAAATACCAAAAGAAATAAGTTTAAAAACTTCCACTTCAAATCTTTTTCTTAATATTATTATTATCTTGCTGGCATTAGTTGTCGCATTTATGGTGTATTCTTTATATAACAATATAAAATCGAGCAAGTTAAATAAAGAGAGTTTAGAAAAGAAAAATAAAACTGCAAATATAATTCAAGTAGAAGTGCTGAACGGATGCGGCAAATCCGGTGTTGCAGAAAAATTTACAAGCTATTTAAGAAACAGAAATTTTGATGTTGTGCAGATGGGAAATTATATTTCGTTTGATATTGATAAAACAATAGTGATTGATAGAACAGGCAATAAAGCAAATGCTGAAAAAGTTGCTGAAGCGATTGGTGTTGATAAGAAAAATGTTATTCAGCAATTGAATAAAGAATATTTTTTAGATGTCTCCATTATTATTGGAAAAGACTTTAACCAATTAAATCCTTTAAAATAATTCGAGGAATAAATTTGGATTCAAAACAATTAGCAAAAAAAATTACCGAACTGATATTTAATAAAAAAGGTTTTGATGTAAAGATTATTGATTTAAAAAAATTAACTACCATTGCAGATTATTTTGTTATCTGCAGTGCAGATTCAGATACTCAAGTAAAGGCTATTGCTGATGAGGTTGATAAAACCTTAAGGGACGAAGGAATTAGAAGCTGGCACAAGGAAGGATACAAAGGATTAAACTGGGTGCTTTTGGACTTTGTGGATGTTGTTGTTCATGTATTTAAAAAAGATTCACGTCAATTTTATAACCTGGAAAAGCTCTGGGGAGATGCGGAAATTACTGATGTTTCCGACCCGGCGTTAAAACCCACTACAGCTAAAAAAGAAACCTGGCAGGCCAAAAAAAATTAAATCGGAATAATATTATTTTACTTTTACGGAATAAACTTGAAAGAATACTTATCTCAAATATTTCAGAAAGCATCTGAAAAATTATCATACCTAAAAGATATTAATTTAACTTTTGATGTTCCCAAAATTGAAACTCACGGCGATTTGTCTTCAAATGCTGCTATGCTTCTTGCTAAAGTCTTAAAAAGAAAACCAAGAGAAATTGCAGAAGAAATAATTTCAAATTTAGAATATGATTCAAATGTTATCAGCAAAATTGAAATAGCTGGTGCAGGATTTATTAATTTTTTCTTTACTGCGTCTTTCATTTCTGAAATTATTAAAGAAATTGTATCAAAAGAAAATTCTTACGGGAAGTCGGACAAATACAAAGGTAAAAAAGCCAATGTGGAATTTGTATCTGCAAATCCAACAGGGCCTTTGACAGTTGGACATGGAAGAAATGCCGTTGTCGGTGATACAGTTGCAAATATTCTTGAATGGGTTGGATATGAGGTTGATAGGGAATATTATTTTAATAATGCCGGCAGGCAAATGCGTGTTCTTGGTGATTCGGTTAGATTAAGATATTTAGAGCTTTTAGGAGTTAAAAATGATTTTCCTGAAGATTATTATCAGGGCGAATATATAAAAGACATTGCGCGAAAAATTTACGATGAATTTGGAGAAAAGCTTTCGAGTGAACCTGCTGAAGGAATTTTTAAGGATAGGGCGGAAAGTGAGATTTTTGAAGAAATAAAAAATACTTTAGAGCGGTTAAATATAAAGCATAAAATATTTTTTAATGAAAATACTCTTTATGAAGAAGAAAAGATTAAAAGTCTATTAAAGAATTTTGAAGAGAAAAATTTATCTTATGAAAAAGATGGAGCAACCTGGTTAAAGCTTTCTGAACTTGGGAATCAACAAGACAAAGTTATTGTCAAATCAACTGGTGAGCCAACATACAGGCTGCCGGATATTGCTTATCATGCTGTAAAATTGATCGCGGATATGATTTGTTAGTTGATTTATTTGGTTCAGACCATAATGCTACTTTTCCTGATGTACTGGCCGGAATAAAATCGTTGGGCTATGATTCTGAAAAAGTAAAAGTACTGATTCATCAGTTTGTTACTATTATGGATAATGGTGAAGTTGTAAAAATGTCTACGCGTAAAGCTAATTATATAACACTTGACCAATTAATTGATGAAGTCGGGGCAGATGTGGTGAGATATTTTTTCAACATGAGAAATATTACCACACACATGAATTTTGATTTAGGATTAGCAAAAAAACAATCCGATGAAAATCCAGTATTCTATCTTCAATATGCTCATGCAAGAATCTGTTCAATTTTAAAATGATGAGGAACATAGAAGGGGAAAGTTTAAAAGCTTCAAATGAAAATTTAAATTTACTTACTACACCTGAAGAACAGCAATTGTTAAAAAAGCTTCATCAATTTAAGGAAGAAGTAATTTTAAGCGCAGATTTTTTTGAAACCCACAGAATATGCAGTTACTTGGAAGAACTTGCCGCAGCATTTCACAAGTTTTATACTTTTTGCAGAATTATTGGTTCTGAAAAGAAATTAGCTGAAGCAAGAGTTTCACTTGCACTTGCAACTAAAATTGTAATTAAAAACGGATTGAGTATTTTAGGAGTTACTGCTCCGGAGAGGATGTAATTCAATTATCATAATCCGCAATAGCCACAGAAGCTGCATAAACTTTATTTGCACCGCTCATTTAATAAGACTTTTGCACATTCTGCCGTTGTTGCACCTGTTGTAATTACATCATCAACTAATAAAATATTTTTTCCAGCAATTTTATTTTTATTCTTTACTTTGAAAGCTTCCCCATGTTTTCTTGTCTTTCTGTATAAATTCATTGTTGTTTGAGATTGTGTATACTTGACTCTTTTAACAGCGCTTTCACTTACCTTAATTTTTAATTCGCTGCCCTAAACCTTTTGAAATATAAAATGCTTGATTGTAGCCTCTATCAGCTTTTTTTAAGATGGTGCAATGGAATAGGAATAATTAAATCAATATTCCAACTTCTTATTTTATTCAGATAAATTCTTTCCCATTTCTTTCCCAAGAAATTTTCCTATTAAAAATTTGTTTGTGTATTTAAGTGAATGAATTATTTGCTGTAATTCTCTTGTCTTTTTCAAAACATATAAAGCGCTGAAACCCGCTAATAATATTTTTTGTCTGCAAATTTTCTTTGTAATTCTTTTTCAATTCTATATTCATCAGCAAATGTAATTTGTTATAAACATTTTTTACAAACAAAATATTCATCGCTGCTTAATTGAGTTTCACATGCCGGACAAATTCGGGGAAGGAAAAAATCAAATATGGGATTTAATAATTGAAGCATTTAAAAAATAAAATTAATCTTTCAATTTTTTACCTGCCTGCTAATAGAGTCTGTTGCAGAATTTATTTAACTGTCACATTGAGCTTGTCGAAATGTGAATTCTTTAACAGTATTTAGTCTTCGACAGGCTCAGACTGACAAATTAACACTTCTGCAACAGACTCGGTAGGCAAGTCTTTAAATTTTGTAATCTTTTAATCTTGCAATCTTTTAATCTATTATAGCATTCCCCAACGCTTTCGGAAAAACCATTCCAGTGCAAATAGAATAATTGCAATTATCATCAGCCATTCATTTGACCAAAGCCTAATTTCGGATGTATTTAATTTTTCTTTAACTGATTTACTGGTTCTGTCATTTAATATTTGAAAAAGCTGCTGGTAATTATCAGCATTAAAATATTTTCCTTTGGTTAAGTTTGCCAATTGATTTAGGAAATCATAATTCATTCTTGGATTGGCCATTTCAATATCAACATCTCCGATATTAAAAATTCCTTTGTCGCTGCCAAGCTTTTTCCCATTTTGAATTGCTTCGCCGCTAAAGCTAAAATCTCCGGGAGAATTTGTTTGATACTTTCCTTCGTATAACCCGCTGCCTAATGAATTTAAAATAATTTCATCTTTTGAATTCTTATTTTGAATTTGAACCTTAATTTCAGCATCAGAAACCGGGTTCAATGATTCATCATAAACTTGGGCAGAAAATTCAACCGGTTCACCAAGTGAATAGGTTTTCTTTGAAGTTTTAATATTTACATTCTTTTTATTTTCATTTGTGTTTAGCCATTTTGCACTATTCAAAATGAAACTGTCATATAAGTTTAAGTCTTTATCGGATGTCTGTAATTTCCATTTCCATATATCTTTTGCCAGCACAAAAATTGACCTTTGCTTTCCAATTTTTCTTGTTAGAATTAAAGGAGTGTTCAAAGGAACATTTTTTTCTTTGATTTTTGCTACAACTTCACATTCAGGTTTTGCGGTTAGTTTTGTATTTAACTGAAATACCGGCGGCAGATTATTCCAGGCTTCCAAAATGTTTTGCGAGTTGTTTTGAATTAAAGGATTATTTAATTCAGTGCCGGTAATATACGGCTGAACTTCATTATAATTTTGAGTAGGTGAACCAGCCGTAAATCCCAATTCTTTTTGAAGAGCATTTAATTTTGATAAATCAGTTCCTTCTGATAACAAAAAGAAAAATGGTTTATCTTTTTGTGAAATTTCATTTTTAACTTTATTTAATAAATTATTGCTTGTCTGTCGTGATGGAAAACTTATCAAGAAAAAAATATTGGCGCTGTCAATCAACGCATCTCTATTATTTCTTTCTAAAAACTTATCCTGACTTATTTGCGTAATTGATTTTACAGACAAATTTTTATCTGATTCCAAGGTGTTTTTTACAAAAGATAAATCGGGGGAAGGAGTACCAGCCAAGATGAGAATTTTTATTTTATTGCTTAATACATTTATATAAAAAACTTTTTTATTATTCGCGTATGTGAATTCTCCGTCCTGATTATTTACAACCACAGTAAGTTTTTTCTCTCCGCTTGTTTTTGGAGTATATTCAAAACTTACATTTTGAATTCCATCTTGCGATAAGGTTACATTTTTTTGTTCTATTAGAGTTGCATTTTCAAATAAAGAAACATTAACATCTTTCCCGGCAAAACCTGAGTTTGAAATTGCAGCTAATATTGTTGTAGGTGTTTCGTTATAAATGTATTCGTTGTGTAAAACATTTTTAACTTCAATATCATTTCGTTTTGTGGTATCTCCAACGCCAACTGTAAACACGGGGATATTCATTTTTTCTGCAGTGAATAATGGATTCTCTCCATCATTTATGTCGCCATCACTTACAATTACAATTGATGAAATATTTTGATTCTCATTTTTTATGCTGGAAAATATTTTAGAAAAATTTGTATTGCCTTCATTAAAATTAAATTGCGCAAGGCTATCAATATTTACTTGATTCACCTTAGAACCGAAAGAAAATACCGTTGGATTTTTTATTTGATTTTTATTTCCAACATCATCTAAAAAATTTTCAACGTGCTGCTTTCTGTTTGTCCCATCATCAATTAAAATTGATTTTGAATTATCTACAAAGATTAAATTCTTAGGTTCTAAAACTACTTTTTTTGCAAGAGTTAAAATCGGTTCAAAAAAGATAAAGAGAAGAAAAAGTAAAGCGAGAGTTCTTAATGAAATTAATAAATATCGTTTTGCCGGATTAACTGCTGGAATTGTGTATCTATAAACATAGTAAGCGTAACCGCCAAGAATAATCAGGGCAATAAAAAAAAAGACGGCGGGAAGTGAAAATGTTAAATCAAATTTTTCATAATTGAACATTAAAAGGAAAGGTCTCCCTTCAAGACTGTAGTTGCATTTCCTGAAATATAAAGTTCATTTGTCTTTTTAGAATATGTTACTCCAACTCTGCCGGGACGGTTTAAAACATCGCCTTGTTCAAAAGTAACAGAATGTTCTTCTTTTGACGGGTCTAAAAATCCAAGATGAAGAAGAACCGATAAGCAAAGGCCCATTTGCAGAGCCTGTGACAATATCTTCATTAATACCATGTGCCGGGGCAAAATATCTTAAATGAGCAAAATTTTTTTTCTCTTTTGTTTTCAAAGTGAAAACTGCAACTCCTCCGATTTCTTTTTTCTGAATTATGATATTTTTTAATGTATTAAAATCCGGAGAAATTGAATGTAATATTTCTAAGCTGTCAACATGGATATATAAATTTTTGTTTTCTAAAAGAATAAATGGAACAGGTTTTTTTTCGGATTTTTTAATTCCTAATGCAGATAGTATTTCTTCCTTATTCCCAATAAATTCCTGCATATTGAAAATAGGAATCTGCATGAAATATTTTCCATCTTGAAATTTACATTTTAAAATTCCAGACTGAGTATCAAAAGTTATTTCTTGTTTATCTTTTAACTTTCCATTTTCGTTTAAGAAATGAAGAGAAGCAATCGTGCCATGCCCGCAAAGTTCAACTTCAGTAGTTGGTGTAAACCATCTTAAATTAAAATCAGCTTTATCTGACTTAGAGATGAAAGCAGTCTCAGCAAAATTCATTTCATTAGCAATTAACTGCATTTCGTTTTTTGTTAATTCATCTCCAAAGCAGACAGCAGCCTGGTTACCTTGAAATGGTTTACTTGTAAAAGCATCGATTTGATATATATTAATTTTTTTTGCCATTAAGTAAACTCCCTAAATTCCAGCTTTTCATTTTATCAAAAGTAAGGTAATCAGTTAAATCAAAGTGAATCGGCGTAACAGACACATAATTATTTTTTATTGCAATCTGGTCTGTTTCTATTTCCGTATCAACAATTTTCAAGTTGCC
The DNA here is from genome assembly GCA_963777515.1 of uncultured Bacteroidota bacterium. Classification (GTDB taxonomy): domain Bacteria; phylum Bacteroidota; class Ignavibacteria; order Ignavibacteriales; family Ignavibacteriaceae; genus CAVSWT01. Next base: position 681,941 of record CAVZQU010000007.1, on the reverse strand, counting down.
TGTTAACCAATAATAATCTCTTCCCAAAGGATCTTGTCTTTGTTCATAAGTATCATCCCATTTTGATTTGCCCTGTCGGGTTAAATGAATTCCTTTTATTTTTTCTTCAGGAATATCTGGAACATTAACATTCAACATTGTCCCTAGCGTCAAACTTTTTTCTGCAGTTTCTTTAGCTAACAGCTTTGCAACTTTAGCAGCAAAAGTAAAATCTTCAACAAGATGATTTGTAACTGAAATTGCTATTGAAGGAACATCCATTATAGCAGCTTCTCGTGCTGCAGAGACTGTTCCTGAATAAATTATATTAATTGCAGTATTTGAACCGTGATTGATTCCCGAAACCATTAAATCCGGAGTATCTTGCATAATATTTCTTATTCCAATTTTAACGCAATCTGCAGGAGTGCCGTCAACTGCGTAGCCGAAAAATTTTCCGTTCTTTTTATATTCAACAATTCGTAAAGGTGTTTTCATAGTTATTGCATGTCCAACTGCACTTTGTTCGTAGAGCGGTGCAACAACTGTAACATCCGCTATTTCTTTTAATGATTCTGCAAGGGCGTATATTCCTGCTGAATCAATTCCGTCATCATTTGAAACTAAAATTTTCAATATAGAGCCCTCACATTGTGATCGCTATGCGATAAAATTTTTTGAATAGGCAATAAATATAACATATAACCTTTTGAGACTCAATTAAATGAGATGGTAATAAAACAGTACTTTGAGGATTTACAAGTGAAAATCATTTAACCAAAATTTAATCTCAAAATTCGGTAAATTTGCATTCATATTTTTCAATTAAAAATAGAATTGATGATAATTTTAAAATCTTTGATATTTGAACAATTTCCTGAGATAATTTTCGGATTTAATACAAAAATTGGTTTAAATAGGAAAGAACCTTACTTTTTTAACTTATCTCATTCGGTTGATGATGATGAAAAAGTAGTCGAAGAAAATAGAAAGAACTTTTTTTCTTCGCTAAATATTAACTCTGAAAATATTGTTTATCAAAAACAAATTCACAGCAGCAAGGTTTCATATGTTTCAAAAGCCGGCAATATTGGAGAAGGAGATGCTTTAATAACAGATAAACCAAATTTAGCTTTAACAATAAGTACAGCAGACTGCACACCGGTATTTATTTATGATAAAAAGAATAAAGTTATTGCTGGGGTTCATTCCGGATGGCGGGGAACTGAAAAGAAAATTCTTCTTGAAACTTTAAAGAAATTAAAATCGGATTTTAATTCGCAGCCGAAAAACTTATACGTTTATATTGCACCTTCAATATCCCAGGAAAAATATGAAGTTGGTATTGAAGTAGCAGAAAAATTTGAGGACAAATATTTATTTAGAACTAATGATAAAATTTATTTGGATGTTGCTGGTGTTAACTATGATTTTCTTATTAATTTTGGTTTGATAAAAAGTAATGTTCAATATTCACAATTATGCAGCTACAAAATGAAAAACCTGCTTCACTCTTACCGCAGAGATGGGCTTCATTCCGGCAGGTCTCTTGGCGTAATTGCAATGAAAGATATAAATGCTTAATGAAAGAGTAAAAATATTTTTGTTGTTTAGCTTTCTTTGCTTTTTATGGGGCTCTACATGGCTGGCAATCAGAATCGGACTCGGTTCATTAACTCCAATGTTCGGTGCCGGGATTAGATTTTTTGTTGCTTCGATTGCAATTTTAATTATTATGAAATTTAGAAAGATTAAAATTCAAAGAGATAAAGTATCACTTACACTTTATATAATAATGGGAATTTTTTCTTTTGTCCTTCCTTACGCTTTTGTTTATTGGGGTGAACAATATGTTCCATCAGGTTTAGCTTCAGTGCTGTTTGCTGTTCATCCATTTTTTGTTGCTTTATTTTCTTACTTTTTTATTTCGTCCGAAACAATTGGCATTTATAAAATATTAGGAATAATTTTAGGTTTCGCAGGAATTGTAGTTATCTTTTCTGATAGCTTCAGCGGTAATTTTTCAACTTATATTATTGGAATGATTGCTGTACTAATGAGCGGCGTATTTCAAGCCGGTATTGCTGTTACTATGAAAAAATATGGACATCATTTAAATCCGTTATCTATGAATTTGGTTCCGATGGAAATAGCTGCCGTAGTTCTTACTATTTACGGACTTTTATTTGAAGATACTTCTTATTTGAAGATTTGATTTAAACGCCGCACTTTCAATTATTTATCTGGCAATATTTGGAAGTGTGTTTACATTTACAATTTATTACTGGCTGCTGAAGAGAATAAATGTTGTTATGCTTTCTTTGATGGCTTTTATTACTCCGATTGTGGCGTTGGTTCTTGGATGGATAATTTTGAGTGAAGCATTATCCACGAGGCATTTTATTGGTTCAGCTTTAGTTCTTATAGGATTGCTTACGGCAAATGTTGTCAATCTTAAAAAATTAAATAAAGAAAATATAATAAAACAGCAGCCGGCAGAAACTTAAATATATTTGAAAGTAATTAATGATTAATATTATTCGAATTAAAAAAGCTGCATTCTATGCATATCACGGCGTTTTATCTGAAGAACAAAGTGTGGGAGGAAAATTTGAAGCGGATGTGGATATTTATACTGATTTTTCTGAAGCAGCTTTAAAAGGATAGTTTAAAGCAGACAATAAATTACGACAAAGTTTATAAGTTCATGTACCAGTTAGCTCTCGAACAAAAATATTATTTGATTGAATCTTTGGCGATGAAGATTGCAAATGAATTGCTTAAAAAATTTGAAGCTATAGAGAAAGTTGCGGTAAGAGTAAGAAAACATAATCCTCCTCTTGGAGGAATGGTTGATTTTGTTGAAGCGGAAGTAATTAAAGATAGAAAAGACAGGTAGAAAAGGTAAAAGATTAAAAACGTTGTATACATATCGTTGGGTTCTAACAAAGGCGATAAATTAAAGAATCTGCGAGCAGCAGTTGATAGTATAAATAATCAAGACAAAACTGCTGTTGAAAAAGTTTCTTCTTTATATGAAACAAAACCGTATGGAGTTAAAGAACAAGAAAATTTTTATAATGCTGCTGCAAAAATTAAAACTGATTTTGATTTAGTTGAACTTTTTTATTTTTTAAAATCAATTGAGATGGATTTAGGAAGAATTAAAAAAGAAAAGTGGGGGCCAAGAGAAATTGATTTGGATATTCTTTTTTATAATGATAATATTTACCATGATGAAGTATTGGATGTTCCGCATTCTGAAATAGAAAAAAGAGATTTTGTGCTTGTACCGTTATGTGAAATTGAGAACGGGATTATTCATCCTGTAACACATAAAAAAATATGTGAGTTCGACAAAAGGGAAATTGAAAAACATATTATTAAAAAATTAGAAGTATCAATATTTAATTAAACGGACAAACTTTGAGCGAAATAAACGAAATAAAATATATTGCAATCGAAGGTGTGATAGGCGCCGGCAAAACTTCTTTAGCAAAGAAGTTAAAAGATAAATTAAATGCTGAGCTGATAGTCGAACAATTTGAATCAAACCCTTTCCTTGAAAAATTTTATTTAGATAGAAAGACGATTTGCATTTCAAACCCAGATGTTTTTTTTAATTAACCGCTTTAAGCAGCAGCAGGAATTAAATCAAGAAAATTTATTCACTGATTACTACGTGTGCGATTATATATTTGATAAAGATAGAATTTTTGCTTATTTAAATCTTAGCGGGGAAGAATTAAAATTATATGAATCTATTTTTCCGCTGCTGGCTCGCTCATTAAGGAAACCGGATTTAGTTGTATATCTTCAATCCGGGGTTGATAGACTTATGTACAACATTAAAAAGCGAAGCAGAAGAATTGAACGGAATTTAACCCGCAGCTATATAGAAGAGTTGAGCGAAGCTTATAATCATTTTTTCTTTAGATATACAAATACTCCACTTTTAATTGTTAATTCTACAGAGATTGATTTTGTAAATAGCGATGATGATTTTGAAGAATTATTTAAACAAATATTCAGAGAAGACAGAGCATTTACTGAATATTTTAAACCTGAAGCAAAGAAATTATAAATACAATGTTAAAGTTTTTATTATATCTAATTTTATTTTATTTCGTAATTAGAATTATAAGGTTAGTAAAATACTATCTCACTTCAACAAAAGATGACCAAACGAATATTAAGGGAAATCCGCCTGTAAAATCTAAGTTTGATAATGTTGAAGAAGCGGACTTTAAAGAAATTAAATCTGATTCCGAAAATCAAAATGAAAATTAATTGAACTGAATGGCAGAAAAGAATATTTTTTCCCGAATTGTTAACGGCATAATAAAAAAAATTCTTTCCATACCTGAAAATACCAGCCTTGATATTGGTAATCCTAAGAATATTTTAATTGTAAGACAGCATAACCAGCTTGGTGATTTGTTAGCTGGAGTTTCCTTATTCCGTGCATTAAAAGAAAAATTTCCCGAATCAAAGATTACGTTGATTGTTAGCCCCTTTAATTCTCCTGGCTTAATTAAAAATAAATTTATTGATAGGATATTTATCTTTGATAAGAAAGAAAATTATTAATCCTGAATATTTCTCAAAATTTCATAAGCTGCTCAAAGAAGAATATGACATTGTGATTGTTCCTGTAGTTGTTTCAATTTCGTTTACAAGTAATCTAATAGCAAGATTTTCGAATTCTAAAATTAGGATTGGCGCGAAATCACTGGATGGGAAAATTAATTCCAGCGCATATTTATTTGATAGGCGTGTAAAAATTGATTGGAGAAAACATCCTGATTCAAATGTTTCTGAAAGAAGTTTGGATATAATAAGACCGTTTGGAGTTAATACTCAAAATTATAAGTCTGAAATTACTTTTGATGAAGAAGATTTGAAATGTAGCCAATGACTTTATTCAATCTATTAATAAAGAGAAAGATGGAATTATTAATTGGCTTGCATGTTGGGGCAGGAAAAGTTCCTAATCGATGGTCGCTTGATAAATATTCGGTATTGATGAAGCAACTTAAAGAAAAATATAATTCTGTTTTTTATTTAACCGGAAGTAATGCTGATAGAGACGATATAAATTATTTGAGGAAGGTAAACTTAAGTTTGATGTTGGATTATTTATTAATAAAAAAATTCCGGAAGTTGCTGCTTTAATTTCATTGTCGCATCTTTTTATTTCCAATGATACCGGGATAATGCATGTAGCAGGGACAACAGAAACTCCGCAGGTTTCTATTTTCGGACCCACAAATCCATTTAATTGGGCTCCAATTGGCCCTAATAAATATTTTATTCGAAGGTCGGAATTAATTGATGATGTATCTGTTGCAGATGTTTTTCATATCTGTGAAATTATTTTAACCGATAAAAGAAACAGAGAATTCATTGCCTAAAAAATATCTTTCCGCTCTTGATATTGGAACCAACTCTTTCCATTTAATAATTGTTGAAGTGCTTGAAAACCATCATTTTAAAATCATCGATCGGGAAAGAGAAGTAATTAGATTAGCTTCTCACAAAGGCAATGGATTATCTTTTATTACCGATGAAGAAATAAAAAATGCAATTAGGGTGATTAATAAGTTTAAGAAAATTGCAGATAAATACGGAACTGAAATTAATGCAATAGCTACGAGTGCGGTGAGAGAATCTGAAAATAAAGATGATTTTATACTTAAAGTTTACGGCGCTACAGGAGTTTTAATTAAAACAATTGAAGGTAGCAAAGAAGCTGAACTAATATACAAGGGTGCAGAAAAAGCTCTTGCGTTAAAAGATAAAAAAGTATTGTGCATAGATATTGGCGGTGGCAGCACAGAATTTATTTTTTCAAAAAATGGAGAAATAGTTTTTGCTGAAAGTATAAAAATTGGAGCAGTGAGATTAGCTAAAAAATTCTTTCCTAATTTTGAAACCAATCCTTCAAATTTGAAAGAATGTGAAGATTATATCACCGAATTAATTTCATCCAATAATAAAATCCAATTTAATATAGATTATGATTTGGTGGTGGGGAGTTCAGGAACTATTCAATCTGCAGCAAGAATGATAAATTTTCGGCATCAGAACAAGGAAATTAATTTTATAAACGGATTTAAGTTCACTAAAAATTATTTTGATGAAGTCTCAAGAGAAATATTTTCCTGTGTTAGCCCAAAAGAAAGATTAAAAATGAAAGGACTTGAACAAAAACGTGCTGATGTAATTCCAGTTGGATTGTTAATATTAAAAAAAGTATTTGAGCTATTTAATATTCATGAAATTCAAGTATCTGAATTTGCTCTTAGAGAAGGGATTATACTTGACTTATTGGAAAATGAAAATTCAAATTAAAATATATTTTTATTTGTAATTCATCAAAAAACCAGCTTTCATGTATCTTCTTTCACCTTTAAAGAGTCTCCATTCATAAGTATATTTACAATTCAATTTTCAAGAGATAAATGAAAAACATTAGAAACTTCTGTATTGTTGCGCACATTGATCACGGTAAATCTACAATTGCTGATTGCCTTTTAGAAAAAACCGGGACTGTTAGTGAAAGAGAAGCCAAAGCACAGCTTTTGGATGATTTGGAATTAGAGCGAGAAAGAGGAATAACAATTAAGTCGCATGCAATTCAAATGAAATATAAAGCAAGCGATAATCAAGTTTATACTCTGAATCTAATTGATACGCCGGGGCATGTTGATTTCTCTTATGAAGTTTCACGTTCACTTGCTGCTTGTGAGGGAGCTTTACTTGTTGTTGATGCTGCACAAGGAGTAGAAGCTCAAACAATAAGCAATTTATATTTAGCTATTGATGCCGGATTAGAAATTATCCCGGTAATAAACAAAATCGATTTGCCAAGTGCTGAAGTAGAAAAAGTAAAAGGACAAATCGTGGATTTAATTGGATGTGAGGATAATGAAATTTTATTAGCGAGTGCAAAATCAAAAATAGGTATTGATGAAATTCTTGAAGCCGTGGTTAAAAAAATCCCTCCGCCAAAGGGTGATCCCGAAATTCCATTGCAAGCATTAATTTTTGATTCTAAGTTTGATGCTTTTAGAGGAGCAATTGCTTTTATTCGACTTGTTAATGGTAAAATAAAAACAAATGATAAAATTCGATTTATGATAATAGACAAAGAATTTGAAGCGGAGGAGATTGGTGTTCTTGGATTACAAAAAGTTAAGACAAATGAATTAGAAGCCGGCAATGTTGGATATTTGATTGCTGGGATAAAAGATGTTCATGATGCTAAAGTAGGGGATACAGTAACACTTGCAAAAAAAGGAGCTGACAAACCATTACCCGGTTACAAAGATGTAAAACCAATGGTTTACAGCGGACTTTATCCAACCGACAGCGATGATTTTGAAACTCTTCGAGATGCACTTGAAAAATTTAAATTAAATGATTCTGCACTTGTTTATCAGCCTGAAACTTCTGCTGCGTTGGGTTTTGGATTTAGATGCGGTTTCCTTGGGCTACTGCATATGGAGATTGTTCAAGAAAGAATGTTGATAGAATATAATCAATCAATTATTACAACTTTGCCGAATGTTGAGTATTATGTATATAAAAAGAATGATGAAAAAATAATTGTAGATAATCCAGCGCTTATGCCTGCAGTTGGTGACATTGATAGAATAGAAGAACCTTATATAAAAGCACAGATAGTTTGTCCAAGCGAGTATGTTGGGAATATTATGAAGCTTGCTATGGATAAGCGGGGCACTTATAAAAATACAACTTACATTGACCCCACCAGGGCAGATATTTCATTTGAATTTCCGTTGTCAGAGATTATTTTTGATTTTTATGACAAGCTTAAATCAACTACAAGGGGTTATGCATCCTTCGATTACGAATATATTGGTTATCGTGAATCTGATTTGGTAAAGTTGGATATTCTTTTAAATAGTGAACCGGTTGATGCTCTTTCAATGATAGTACATAGAAGCAAGTCTTATGATTGGGGAAGAAAAGTATGCAGCAAGCTTAAGGATTTAATACCTCGTCAAATGTTTGAAATTGGAATACAAGCTGCAATAGGTACAAAAGTTATATCAAAATCCGTTGTAAAAGCTTTAAGAAAAAATGTCTTAGCAAAATGTTACGGTGGGGACATTACCCGTAAAAGAAAACTTCTTGAAAAACAAAAAGAAGGTAAGAAAAGAATGAAGCAGGTTGGAAATGTTGAAATTCCCCAAGAGGCATTTTTGGCAGTTTTGCAAATTGATGAATAGGTGATATTAATTGAAGGAGAATATTTCGAATGATTTAAAGAGGGAGAACAATTCATCGAAAGACAATTCCTTTTTTAACTTCAAACTTAAAAGAGTTATAACAATATTTTTTTATGCCTTTCTTGTAGCTTTAATCGTTAAAGCATTTTTTATTGATGCCTATCAAATACCGACAGGTTCGATGAAAAATACATTACTTGTTGGGGATTACATATTAGTTAACAAGGCTGCTTACTCTTTTACAACGCCTAAAAGTATTCCGCTAATTGGAATAAGACTCCCATCTTTCAATATCATCAATTTTGGTAAACCCAAAAGAAATGACGTTATAGTTTTTGATCATCCTGGCTTTTTTAAGAATGAAGATTTTTATATTCATTCAAGATTAATTAAACGAATAATTGGATTGCCTGGTGATACACTATCAATTGTAAGTAATGAAGTTTACGTAAATAATCAAAAGTTAAGTAGTCCCAAATATGCTATAAATAATACTGCCGATTCGAGTGAACAAAATAATTATGATAAAGAAATTTTTTCGTTTGGTAATAAATGGAATAAAAATAATTATGGACCTGTTGTAGTTCCTTATAAAGGATTAAAGATAAAATTAACTCCCAAAAACATTAAGTATTGGAAGCTATTAATTGATAACGAATTAGGAGAAAAAGCAGTTCGGGAAGAAGGTACAGTAATAACAATTGAAGACAGACCGGTTGAAACATATATAATTAAAGATGATTATTATTTTGTTCTTGGAGATAATAGAGATAATAGTATAGACAGTCGTTATTGGGGATTTGTACCCTCGGATTTTATAATTGGCAAAGCAGTTATTATTTATTGGTCCAATGATCCTTATCAAAGACTTGATGGATTTGGATCTTATTTCAAAGAAATACGTTATAAAAGAATTTTACAAAAAATAAAATAATTTTTAGAATTCAGAGGAATTTAGACTATATTAATTATTTAGTTTTCAATTGATTTCCCCATTATTGTTTAATCTTTAAACTAGCGTAATTAATTTTATTGTGTTAAATAGATAACATTAGGTGCTAACTTTTTTGCATATATTATTTTTTCATTATTCCTAAATATTGTTCAATTATAAAACAAATTAAAGAAAATGATATTTATGAAAAATAGACTAACAATTTATATTTTATTTGTGATGCTACAAGTTTCTTTATTTGCACAATTTCCGTATGAGAAAGACAATTCTACTTTTTTAGGTAGGGTTGCAGGAGGAAGATGCTTAACAAATAAGTCAGTAAGTAATTATACATATATTGGAGATGGGGGAATATTTAGAGTATTGTATACTTCAGATCCTTACACACCAACTTTATTAAGCTCATTAGTCACGCCAGGTATTGTTCAAAAAATAACAATTGTTGGAAATTTAGCATATGTCGCTGATGGTATTGGAGGCTTACGTATAATCGATATAACAGATCCAAACAATATTTCAGAATTAGGCAGTTATAATTCACCAGGAGAAACTTACAGTGTGGCAGTTTCTGGAAATTATGCATATTTGGCAGACGGGAATGGAGGATTTCGTGTTGTTGATATTAGTATTTCTGGTTCACCTGAATTAAAAGCTCATTTATCTTTTGGTAATGTATACGATATTGCAGTGAAAGATACTATAGCATATTTAGCAGCTAGTAGTGATGGGCTTAAGACTATTGATATTTCTACCCCACTTAATCCATCGGCAATTGGAAGTAAAAATACAAATAGAAAAGCCTGGGGAATTGATGTAAGCGGGAATTATGCATTTATTGCTGATGATGACAGTAGTCTAAAGGTCTTTGATGTTACAGACCCAAGTTCTCCAGCATACATTGATAGTTTTTTTGTAGATGATGTTGCTCGTAAGGTTACTGTGGTTGGAGGATTTGCTTATGTTGCAGCAAGTTATGCTGGGTTAAGAATAATTGATATTTCTAATCTGCCTTCGCAATTAACACAAGCAGGATACTATAATTCACCAGGCAAATCCTTCGACGTGTCAGTTAATAATAATGTTGCTTATTTAAGTGATGCCGGACATAGCCTTAGAATAGTTGATTTATCATCTTCCCTAAATCCTGCCTCGGAAATTACTTTCTATTCTACACCGAGCTATAATTATGGTGTAGATGTACAGGATAATTACGCATATATTGCAGGCACTGGTAAGGGATTAAGGGTTATAGATATTTCAGATCTTACTAATCCTCAAGAGGTTGGGAGTTATTATGCAAACGGTGATATCAATACAACAGAAACAGGAACATTTTTTTACAATGTTAAAGTTGCTGGTGATTATGTATATGCGGCTAATTCAATACACGGGTTAATGATTTTGGATATTACGAATAAAAATGTGCCCATTGAAATAGGAGAATTAGATACTGATGGTCAATCTCTTGATATAGCAGTTGATGGTAATTATGCATATATAGCAGATAACAGCGGGGGATTATACATTATGAATATTGCTTCTCCAGCCAACCCAACTCAAATTGGTAGATATAGCTTAATTACTAATGCTCAAGGTGTAGCAGTTCAAGGTAATTATGCATATGTAGCTGATGGGTTAAGTGGTTTATATGTGTTCGATATTTCTGATAAATCAAAACCAAGATTAATTAACCATTGCGATACTCCAGGAGAAGCTGTTAAAGTTGCGGTAAGTGGAAACTATGCTTACGTTGCTGATGCTTTAAGTGGGTTGCAAATTATTGATATAAGTGATACTGTAAATCTTCCAATAGTAGGAAACCTAAATACAAATGATAGAGCGCAAGGAATTTCGATTTATGGACAATTAGCTTATGTTGCTGATAGAGGTGATGGAGTAAGAATTATAGATGTTTCTGACCCAGGATCCCCTATTGAAAAAGGATATTTTATAACTCCTAATGAAGCAGCAAATGTTGTTGCTAAAGGGGACGCTATTTTTGAAGCTGACACTGATGATGAATTAATGATTATTAAATATGAGCCGCCTACTCCGGTAGAATTATCCTCCTTCAATGCAAAATATTCTGGTAATTCAGTGACATTATCTTGGAAAACAGCTACAGAAATAAATAATTATGGTTTTAAGGTTGAAAGAAAAAAAGAAAAAGGGAATTGGGAAGATATTGGTTTTGTTCGTGGGAATGGAAACAGTAATTAACAAAAGAGTATGGCTATATTGATAAAGAATTATCTGGCTCATCTAAATGGTATTATAGATTAAAACAAATTGATAATAGCGGTTCATTTAAGTATTCTAATGTAGTTGAAGTTAGTGTTTCTCCAAGTTCGTTCTCATTGTCACAAAATTATCCTAATCCATTTAATCCAAGTACTAAAATAAAATATGCTTTACCTGTTGCTTCTCATGTAAAATTAGTAATTTATGATATACTTGGAAATCAAGTAAAAGTATTGATTGATAAAAATCAAGAACAAGGTTTTTATGAGACTCAATTCGATGGTAAAGATTTATCAAGTGGAGTGTATATTTACCAATTGACGACTAATCAATTTGTTTCAACTAAGAAAATGATTCTAACAAAATAATCTGATTCTTAACGGTTATAATCCATATGAGTCAAATTCTTTTTCCGGCACAGAATAAATATCTCGAAGAATTTAAAAAGAATGATGATCCATTGTTATTGGAGATGGAATCTTATGCAAAAGAGCATAATGTACCAATTCTTTCCTGGCAGTCAGTTGAATTTTTAGAACAGCTAATTAAAATTGTTAAACCCAAAAGAGTTTTGGAATTAGGTACAGCTATTGGCTACTCTTCAATTAGAATTGCGAATAATTTAAAAAAGAAAAGTATTTTAACTACAATTGAAATGAGCGAGGACAATCTTGAAGTTGCTTCTGGTTTCATTGGAAAGTCCAATGTCGCTGATAAAATTGAGTTAATTAAAGGAAATGCCCTGGAAATCATGCCGCAGCTGAATAAAAAATTTGATTTTATTTTCCTTGATGCCGATAAGCAATATTATAAAAGATTATTCGACTATTCTCTTATTCTTCTTAAAAAAGGCGGGATTATCTTTGTTGATAATTTATTGTGGCATGGATATGCTGCAATTAAACGGGTTCCCTCTAATTATTCTGCAACAACAAAATTAATTAGAGAGTTCAACCAAATTTTCACTTCACAGCCAAATCTAAGTACAACTATTCTTCCTATCGGTGATGGAATCGGGTTAGGCATTAAATTATAAATTCGTTAGTTGGATGATTGAGTCACAATATAGTTTTTCAGAAAATTTTATTGATGAAGTTGAAATTTTTTCAAACAATCAATTAAAAAAGAAAGAAGATCTTCAAAAAATTTATAATGAAAGTTTAGTTAATAACACTACCCATTTATTTGAGGAGCTTTCATTTACCGCTAAATATGTAAGCGGATTAATGAAAGTTTTAAAGAGCGGTGTTAAAAATCCTGATGTGCAAAATCTTGAACATGTTAAAAAAGATTTAACTTCAAATATAAACAAGCTTATTGAACAAATTAATCACATACTTCTACATTCCGGTGATGAATTGAAGATTTACTTCGATGAAAATTATTTAAAAATGAATCAAAGTTCTTTTCAAAATTTAAATGAATTGATTTCCGATCTTGATTGGACTAAGAAATTTTTAAATAACTTTAAAAGGGGAAAATTAAATTAATTACTATCAGCTTTGATTACTCTTTAGTACTTCAGCCAGTTAGAATTTTTCAATTTATTGTGAAGATTAAATTTTTAGTAAGGGTGTCTCCCCGGCACCCTCACCAAATATTTTTAGTTTTGTAAAAAACTACTTAATAAAAGCCAAGTATCATGCCAATAGAGAATAATTATATTTTAGGAAATAAGTGTTAAATTTTGTGTTTTGCTTCTTAATTATGGTAATAAATTTCTTATTTGATAAAAGAAATTGATGCCGAATTAAATATTTTATAATAGCAATTAATATTTTACGGCTTAGCAATCCATTTTTCTAAAGCAGAAAGTAAATTAGTCATTGCATTAATAAGGGGAGTGTGTTGGGATTTTTCAATATCATTTAATATTTCTTTATGAATTCTTACATATGCATTATTTAGCTGTTGTACAATCAAAACTCCTTGTTTAGAAAGCGCAACGCGCATGTTTCGTCGGTCATTGGGTTCAATTTCTCTAATCACGTAACCTTTTGTAACCAATCCGTCAATTATTCTTGTTAAACGGCTGGGACTTAAATTCATTCGCTCAGCAATTTGTTTATTGTTTAGGGTCTCTTCGGTACCAAAAAGTCTTAAGCATCTAAATTCAGCTTGAGTAAGTTTATATTGTTCAGCAAGCCTCATTTCTTTTTCCTGGCAGTTTGCTAATAATTTAAAAGTGAGGTCAGCTAATTCTGTTGCCGTAGTATCTATCCTTGTTGTGGCCATTACATTTACCAATTATTGATAATAGCAAATATCGTACATATTAGTATAATTTCAAAAGGGAAAAATATTAATTATAAGTATTTATGCTCTTCATCATAATTGATTATAGCAGCTCCGTGAGTTAAATCAATAATTTTTTGTTTTAGATTGTCAACATCTGAGGTTTTTACAAAACAAATAAACTTTACCTGCTCTTCATAATTTATAGAATCAATTTTTGCATCAAATGATGAAAGTATTCTATGAACAAAACTTACGAATTCAAAATCAACTTTAATTATTACTTTTTGGTATGCCGATTTTGTAGTTTTTTTTGCTTCACTTAAATTTTGAAATGCAGATTCATAGTATGTTTTTCCTAAAAGACCCATACCTAATTTTGTTCCGCCAAAATATCTAATGACGATTGCTGCAATATTTGTCAAGTTAAAATGTTCGATTGCATTTAATATTCTAATTCCGGCTGTATCCATTTGGCTCACCGTCATCGGAATATTTAAATAAATTATTTTGAAGTTTATAAGCATAACAATGGTGATTAGCATCGTAATATTTTTTCTTTACCTCTGTTAAGATTTTCTGAAAATCTTCTTCATTTTCAATAGGATAAGATTGTGCTATAAAAAGCGAGTTTTTTTCTTTTAGCTTTGTTTCATGAAATTTTTCAATTGTGATGATTTGGTCTTCATTTTCCATAATTGTTTCTTTTTCTTTGAAGAAAAGTACAAACAGCCATGCTAAATATAATTGATTTTCAGAACAGCTATAAGTAATATAAAGGTTTGAAATTTTAAAAATTGAAGTGAAATTTGGAAAAAGAAACGATAATAATAAAAGGCGCAAGAGAGCATAATTTAAAGAATATTGATGTTGAAATTCCAAGAGATTCTTTTACAGTTATAACCGGGCTTTCAGGCTCAGGGAAATCATCTTTGGCTTTTGATACAATTTATGCCGAAGGGTCAAAGAAGATATATTGAATCTCTTTCTGCTTATGCGAGACAATTTTTGGATATGCTTGAAAAACCGGATGTTGATTTAATTGAAGGATTAAGTCCGGCTATTTCAATTGAACAAAAGTCAACTTCTGGTAATCCACGCTCAACTGTCGGTACGGTTACTGAAATTTATGATTATCTTCGTCTTCTCTATGCAAGATTAGGTATCCCGCATTGCTACAATTGCGGCAAACCTGTTACCAAGCAATCATCTGCGCAAATTATTGATAATATAATTACAAGTTTAAATGGCAAGAAAATTTACATATTAGCTCCGACTATTCGGGGAAGAAAAGGGCATTATAGGGAATTGTTTGAGGAAATATTATCTGATGGATTTTTACGTGTAAGAGTTGATAATGAAATTCATGAGATAGTTAAAAATTTTCAGGTTGACAGATACAAAATTCATAATATTGAAATTGTTGTTGATAGGCTTACAGTCAGTGAAAAATCAAGAAGCAGGTTAACTGAATCAATTGAAGTTGGTTTGAATTATGGAAATGGAATTGTAATAGTAAATGATGGCACGGAAGATTTGGTTTACAGCAGGCATTTAGCTTGTTTGGATTGTGGAATTAGTTACCAGGAATTAGCTCCCAATTCTTTTTCATTCAATTCTCCTTATGGTTCATGTCCGGATTGTGAAGGGCTGGGAGAAAAGAAGGAATTAGATATCAATCTCATAATTCCGGATTGGAATAAATCAATAAACGAAGAAGGATTAGCTCCTGTCGGTAAACCAAGAAAAATATGGTTTTTTAATCAGCTTTCTGCTGTTGCTGAAAAATATAATTTTACTTACGATACAAAACTTAAAGATCTTTCCGGAGAACAAAAAGATATATTGCTAAACGGAACAAAAGAGAAAATTTCGTTTACATATAATTATGGGAATGGAAAACCAGTTACGTATATGCATCGGTTCTCCGGTCTATTTAATTATTTGAAAAACTATTATAATACTACGAGCTCAAATAATATTCGTGAATGGGTTGAATCATACATGAATACGATAAAATGCCCAAGTTGCGGAGGCGGCAGGTTAAAAAAAGAATCCTTGTCGGTGACTTTTCAGAATAAAAATATAAGTGAAGTAACATCACTTTCAATTTTTAGATCTCATGAATTTTTTAATAAAGTTAAATTGACCGGAAGAGAGCAAATTATTGCAAAGCCAATTTTAAAAGAAATTACAACCCGATTAAGTTTTCTTCTAAATGTTGGATTGGATTATATAACTCTTGATAGATCTGCACGAACATTATCAGGGGGAGAATCACAAAGAATAAGATTGGCAACCCAAATTGGTTCCCAGCTCGCGGGTGTATTATATGTTTTGGACGAACCAAGCATTGGGCTTCATCAAAGCGACAATATAAAATTAATTAATTCGTTAAAAAATTTAAGGGATCTCGGTAATACAGTAATTGTAGTAGAACATGATAAGGAAACAATTGTAAGTTCTGATTTTATGATTGATCTTGGGCCTGCGGCTGGAGTTCATGGAGGAGAAATTTGTATTGCAGGTGAGACTAATGAATTAGTGCAATCTAAAAATGGAATTGATTCACTAACTCTTTCATATCTAAAGAATAAAAAAGAAATTGAAATTCCAGATGAAAGAAGAAAAGGCAGCGGATTAATCTTAGAGCTAAAAGGAGCAAAGGGAAATAATCTTAAAAAAGTTAATCTTAAAATTCCTTTAAGCACTCTTACATTAATAACCGGAGTTAGCGGTTCTGGAAAATCTACTCTTGTAAATGAAACTCTTGTGAAAATATTGATGAATAAAATTTACAAGTCAAAATCAGTTCCTTTGGAATTTGGTTCAATTGAAGGTTTAGAAAATATTGATAAAATAATTGAGATCGATCAATCTCCAATTGGAAGAACCCCCCGTTCAAATCCAGCGACATATACAGGTTTATTTACTTTCATTAGAGATCTTTATGCACAACTACCTGAATCAAAAATAAGAGGTTATAACACCGGGAGATTCAGTTTTAATGTTTCAGGGGGAAGGTGTGAAGAATGCGGCGGTGATGGCTTAAGAAAAATAGAAATGAATTTTCTCCCCGATGTTTATGTTGAATGCGAAGTATGCCATGGCAAAAGATACAACAGGGAAACTTTAGAGGTTCTTTACAAAACAAAATCTATTTCCGATGTGCTTGAAATGAGAATAGATGAAGCTTTGGAATTTTTTACTGATTTACCGCGTATTAAAAGAAAGTTAAAAGCAATTCATGATGTTGGATTGGGTTACATTACACTTGGACAGCAGGCAACAACATTATCAGGCGGGGAAGCTCAAAGAGTAAAGCTTGCAACAGAATTAAGTAAAGTCAGTACCGGCAAAACACTTTATATTTTGGATGAACCTACAACCGGGCTTCATTTTGAGGATGTGAATATTTTAATGAAGGTATTAAATAAGCTTGTAGATAAAGGGAACACAGTTGTTGTTGTTGAGCATAATTTAGATGTTATAAAAATGGCTGACTGGATAATTGACCTTGGGCCAGGCGGCGGTGAAAGAGGAGGTAAGATTATTGCTGAAGGTACACCTGAGCAAATAATTAATAATAAAAAAAGTGTTACAGGTGAATTTTTGAAGAAAGAACTGGTAATAAAATAATTTATTTTTTTTAATTCAGTATTTTACATATCTTAAGACTAAATATTAATCCATTAAATTATTTATATCTAATCTTTCAGGAATGAAGAAGCTTATTCCTATATTATTAATTATTTTAATTTCGCTGAATACTTTCGGATTTGATTTTATTTTAGGCTATTTGCTTTTCACATGTAAGCTTGATTTTAAAGAACATGTGGAAAACAATTCAATTAAAAAAGATTTAGTAGTTTTTAAGATGAGCCAAATTGATAGTAATAAATTTCAAAAGTTTGACGATGAAATTAAGTACGACGGTCGTATGTATGATATAGTTAAGGAAGAGAATAAAGACAATGATAAATATTTTTATTGTATCAGCGATGAAAAAGAAGACAACTTAATTAAAATAATAAATAAACAAAGTGATGAACAAAATCATCCTTCAAAAATAAATTATGTTCAAAAAGATTTGGCAAAAAATTATTTACCTCCTGAAAATATCGATAGCAATTCAAAATCAAACTACAGCCATACTTTAAGATTAGTGCATTTCAATATTTCATCTCATTTTAGTGAAATTCTTTCACCACCTCCAAATCAAGAAATATAACTCAAGAAAATTTTATTTATGGGCTCGTTTTATTCATTAGTTCAATAGTGAGTAAAAGAGAATTATTTTATCAAGTTTATTTAAGGTGAAGAATGAAAAAATTCATATTAATATTTACAATTTTGTTCATTAGTGGTGAAACATTTTTATTTAGTCAAGGGAAATTAAGTGGTTATGTACATCAAAAAGAAAATGGCAGTAAATTACAAGGAGTAAATATATTTATAAATGAGCTTCAAAGAGGAACTATTACAGACTCTGACGGATACTACTCTTTCAGTAATTTGCCATTTGGAACTTATCACATACAATTTAGCTTTGTTGGATTCAAACCTGAAGTGTTTTTAATTGATATTAATAAATCTAACACCAAGTTTAATGTTGAAATGATTTCTGCCAACATTAATATTGGAGATGTATTGGTTTTGGGGAATGCAATTAGGTCGAAAGAAAAACTTCCATATAGAATTGAAACAATTTCAAAAACTCAGTTGGAAGAAAACGGTTTTTTAACAGTAAGCAAATCATTATCTATACTTCCTGGTGTTTCTGAAATCTCAAATGGAGCTGGAATTTCTAAACCTGTTATCAGGGGTTTATTTGGTTACCGTATTGCACCTGTAATTGATGGGTTGAGAATAGATAATCAGCAATGGCAAGATGAACATGACTTTGGATTGAATGACGTTGGCGCTGAAAGAATTGAAATTATTGAGGGACCAGCTTCGCTGCTATACGGTTCGCAGGCTTTAGGCGGAGTAATTAAAATTGATAATGAAAAAAATGCACCAATGAATACTGTTTTAGGAAATTATAATTTAAAAATATTCTCCAACACATTAGGAGCCTCCACTGAAATTGGATTAAAGGGTACAAAAGAAAAATTTAGCTGGCAGCTTCATGTAAACGGGCAAAGTCAAGCTGATTATTTACAGGGCGGAGGAGACAAAGTCCCAAATACAAGATTTGCAAGCATCGGTGCAGCAGGGCTTTTGAGTTATAATTTTTCCTGGGGTATCTCATCTTTGAATTACAATTTTCTGCATCAAATAAACGGCATTGTTGAAGAAACTGATCTTACAAATCTAAAAGATTTAAGTGAAGATCATTTTGAAAGAGAATTTGAAGGCCCACATCACATTGTTGATTATCATATTGTTTCTTTTAGAAACACAATTCTTTTGGGAAACTCGATGTTAAAGATAAATTTAGGTTTTCAAAATAATCACCGGGTTGAAGATGAAGGAACTGAAAAAATGACTGTAAGTACAGTGGCAGATAGTGAACTTGATGTTATCTTAAATACTTTTTCATATGATGCACAATGGATAAAATCATTTACTGAAAACACTGAACTTACTATTGGTGCCCAAGGATATTTCCAGAGTAATGAAAATGATGGAATGAGAATTTTAATACCTAATGCAGATACAAGAGAATTATCTTTGTATTCGTATTTAAAGCAAAGCTTTGGTAAAATTGATATTGATGCTGGACTGCGCTTTGACTCTAAAAATATTGATACAAAAGAAATGGGGATTAAAGACTCTGTAAGTTATTTTGCCCCGGTTAATGAAGATTATAATGTATTTAATGGAGCAATAGGCGCAGCTTTTAATGCAACTGAAAATCTTACTTTTAAATTAAATGTTGCATCAGGTTATAGGGCCCCAAATCTCGCAGAACTTACTTCTAACGGTGTTCATGAAGGAACAACAAGATATGAAATTGGTGATGCATCATTAAAAAGTGAGCAAAGTATTCAAACTGATTTTGGAATAAATTTTCAAAATAAAGATGTGAATTTAAATTTAAGTTTGTTCTATAATGCTATAAACAATTTTATATTTTTACAGCCGACTAATTTATACCGCGATAATAATCGTATCTATATGTTTATGCAGTCAAATGCAAACTTAAAGGGCGGGGAAGCAAGCATAAATTGGAATATTCTTGATTGGTTAAATATTGGAAGTTCATATTCAACCGTAATTGGGAAGAAGAGTGACGATTCGTATTTACCTTTTATGCCGGCTGATAAAATTATTACTAAAGCTAAATTTCATTGGAATGAATTATCTTCATTAAAGAATTTTTATTTCATGATAATGCTGCGCGGTTATCTGAAACAAGATAAGATTGCAACAGAAGAAATTGCAACCCCCGCTTATGCATTATTGGATGCCGGAGTTGGTTCGCGTGTAAAGCTTTTTGATTTAAATTTTGATATTGCTGTTAATGTTACTAATCTGCTGGATAAAAAATATTATGATCATTTAAGCTTGTTAAAATCATTAGGAGTATTGAATATGGGAAGGAATATTTCTTTAGCTCTTAATGTTCCTTTTTCATTATAGATAATCAACAATTATAGTCTCATAATCATTTTTTGTCACACTGAGTTTATCTTTAGATACAGGTATAATATTTTATATTCCAATCTTCTAGGTCATATACAATCAGTTTTTGAGATAACCTCATTAATATTATTTCATTGGATTCGGATCAGGGAGAATCTCAAATTCTCATTTTTGCATTTAGAATTTTCATATCATCATCTGAAAGCGTCAAAATCAAAAATCATAGTGTTTTCAATAATTCTTTCTTTATTGCTTGACTTAGGAATAACGATTGCGCCGTGCTGTAAACTCCATCTTAATAAAATTTGTGCTGGCGTTTTATGATATTTTTCAGAAATATTTTTAACATCTTTATCATTAGATCTTTGATTACGCGCGATAGGAGAATAAGCTTCAATCGCTATATTATTCCTTTTGCAAAAATCCGCAATATCTTTTTGGTAAATGAAAGGATTAAATTCAAATTGATTAACCGCCGGAACAACTTCACAATTATCAATTAATTCCTTGAGATGTTTTGCAGTAAAATTACTAACTCCAATAGACTTGATTAATCCTTTTTGCTGCAAATGTTCGAACGCTCTCCAGGTTTCAATTCGTCTTCCCATTATAAGGCCAATGAATTAAATAAAGGTCAATATACTCTACTTTTAATTTTGATAACGATTTTTCGAAAGCTTTGATTGCTTCCTTGTAACCGTGATCATCATTGTCCAATTTTGTAGTAATAAAAATTTCTTCTCTATGGAATAGATTGTTTTTTTATTGCATCACCGATTTCTTCTTCATTGTAATAAGACTTTGCTGTATCAATATGACGATAACCAGCTTCGAAAGCGTAACCAATTGCTTTGTTTACATCTTCTCCTCTAATGTCATAAGTGCCAAGTCCAAGCAAAGGAATTTCATTCCCGTCATTTAGTTTTATTGTATTCATATTCTATCTATTCTATTAGTTTTAGATTATTAATAAAATAATAAATGTTTGACTTAACCTTAAATGATATCTCTCAAAAATATGGTGACGGATTAATATCTTAACGATTTAATAATGCAGTAATATTTATTTTTAGTTTTTAATTGAGAGTTTTATAATTATTTATTTTTAATTTAGATTAAAAGGGAATAAAACTTTAATTACTTTCCAAAGGAGGGTTAGAAACATGAAACTACTAATTTTATTTTTTGCCATACTTTTACTCTTTCAGGTTAATTTAATTTCGCAAGTTTTTAAAGAGGATTATCCTCTCGCTCATACATTTTCAATTGTAGCTTATGATTCAGTAACCGGTGATATGGGAGTTGCTGTTCAATCTCATTGGTTTTCTGTTGGGACAATTGTGACCTGGGGAGAAGCAGGAGTTGGTGTTATTGCAACTCAATCTTTTGTTAATCCTGCTTTCGGCCCCGATGGATTAAAATTATTAAAGCAAGGTTTATCACCAAAAGAAGTAGTTGATAAATTAATTTCTGAAGATGATGGAAGGGACTTTAGGCAGCTCGCAGTTCTTGATTCTAAAGGCAGGGTTGCTGCTTATACTGGCAAAAAGTGTATTGAAGCCGCGGGAGATGTTCAGGGAAAATATTTTTCCGCACAAGCTAATATGATGCTTAATGATAAAATCTGGCCTGCAATGGCTGAATCTTTTAATACCTCAAAAGGCACACTGGCAGAGAGATTAGTCGCAGCATTGGAAGCCGCACAAAAGGCCGGTGGTGATATAAGAGGGAAACAATCAGCAGCACTTTTAGTCGTTTCCGGGAAACCAACAGGAAAAATTTGGAAAGACAGAAAAGTTGATTTGAGAGTTGAAGACAGCGCCGAACCAATTAAAGAAATAAAAAGGTTATTAAAAGTTCATCAAGCTTATGAGCACATGAACAATGGTGATTTAGCAGTTGAAAAAAATAATATGAAGCTGGCGATGGAGGAATATTCCGCTGCTGAAAAAATGTTTCCCGATAATCTTGAAATGAAATATTGGACGGCAGTTGCACTGGCTAATAATGGAGATTTAGAAAAATCATTGCCAATCTTTAAAGAAGTTTTTAGCAAAGATAAAAATTGGAAGACATTAACTGAGAGAATTGTAAAAAACGGATTGCTAACCGTAGATGAAAAATCTTTAAATAAGATTTTATCTGTTAAATAGTTCTTTAGTGGAGATAGTATAATATTGTAAACCCAATTTCATAAAATGAAGCTGGGTTTTTTATTTTTAAAATATCATAATTCCAATTTCTGTAAATACTATAAACAGGTAACAAAAAAATAATCTTCCATTTAAACTTTTTTTCTTGACACATCTTTATTTTATTCTTAAGTTTTGTCAGTCATTCTATGATAAAGGGTGCTGCAAAATTTAGGGGAGAATTTATTGAACTAATCAAAACTTAGTTAAAATTATTTTAGAGGGAGTAATGCTTAACTATATCTAACGTTATAAGAAACTTATTGTTTTTCTTATCCTGCTATTAGCAGCGAACGTTAATATATTTCCGCAGGTAAAAATAAATGAGAAGGTGGAGATAAATCCGCAGTCATCACTGATTGTTCCGAATGGAATTATATCTGGAGATGACAGAAATCCAATTTATCTTGGGTATGGAGGTATGGTAACACTACTACCATTTAACTCTATTTATTTAAGCGGGTTGGAATTATGGGAAGAAAGCCTTGGGAAAATAGTTGACGCTTCCAATGGAGCAGACAGCATTTTCCTTGGAAGTTTTGAACAATGGCACCAGCTTATATTTTATATAAAGGATGTTTCAACCGGGGAAAAATATTATCCTGAATTAACAACAGAAAGAATGGGAGAGACGGATGAACTTGTACTATTTTATCCATCTCATATTCAAGGAGATCCATATCCTCCGGATCCGGAATATGCCTGGATAATGCATCTTCAAATCAATCCAAACTTATCGGCACTTCCACCTCAAGAAATATTGGATTACTATGGAAATCCATTTACTCCTTCTGGTGAAATTAATATACCGGTTAACGGCAAGGCTTATGCAATAATAAAGAAAGCAGTAAATACGGGAATTAATTTATTTACAGATATGCCAACAGATAAACAAATAGCTTCGGATGTAAAAGAAGCAATAAATGATACATTCTGGCTCGGAGAAAAGTTGGCTGGCAGTAAGTTAAGATTTTACATAAAATCTCCTAATGCTTTACTAAATGGAGTTTCTCTTTATGCTGATAATGTAGTGGATGTATCTCAAACAGATGAAGGAGAGCTGCTTTTAGGAAGATTAAATTTTGAAGATGGAACAGATGAATTATTCGATGATGAACAAGTAGAAATATTTCTTCATCCGGATGATGTAGGTGATTTTCCATCTCCAGTATCCGTAGTATTCAGTAAAACAGAATTAGCCCCCGGAGACACTGCTCAAATAGAGATAAAACATAGATTTGATGATGGAACCATTGGAGATTTTCCGCCGGATCAATATTTTGATATAGAGATAATTAAGAATATGGATTATGGAACATTATATTCAAGCTATGAAGACAGTAAATCATATTCCTTTTTTGCCCCGGGAAGCTTTAGTTTTATAGCCAAAGACAGTATTGACGTAGATTCAATAAAGGCTATAGTAAGAGTGGGTACATATTATGGAGAAATTATTTATTCAAAACCTATTAAAAAACAGAAAGGCAAAAAACTCAAGAAATAGACGAAACGACACAAATAAAATAATATAGAAAGACACATATTGAAAAATTTAAAATTCAAAAACAGAAAAAGATAGATAATATTGATAAAGGAAAAGAAAACACAATTGTTCCAAATGCAACGGTTCCAGGAGGAAATTATATAATAGGTTTTGGTGAAATTTTAATTACTAATGAAGAAAAAGTAGATAGCATTATGCTTGGGGAAACGAAATATTTTGGAGTTAAAAGAAAACTGCTGATGGCACTTTAAAGATTGTAGAAATAAAAACAGATTATGGCAAAGCTCCAGCATTTCCAGCACCGGACAATGGTTGGACGTGGGTTAACCAAGATATATGGGGTGATAATCCAATTGTACCATATATAGATAAAGGAGATATAAGCATTGTTTATTGGGAGAAAAAATACCCTCTTTTTAATTCTAATGGATTTGCTGGTATGCATAATTTTTCTGAAAAAGATAAAAATAATAAAGACTTAAATGGAATGATTAGGGTTATTGGAAGGTACTGGAAGGAAAACACTGATAATGAAACACCGGAAGTTTATAATAACAAATATTCGGTTAAATTAACTGCAACATTAGATAGTAAAACTGCGAATCTTACCTTAAGAATTGTAAAACCAACTAAACTTTATATGGGGGATGATGATAATAAAAGTTATAAATTTGCAAAAGATATATATGGAGGAACAAATTTAAATATTGATGAATATTTAATAAAAAATGGAGGGGAAAATGGAATACCTCCTCAATTTCTTAAAGGGCAAATTTTTACAGAATCACATAAGGAAAAGGAAGGGGATGTGTACAAATTTTGGCCAAGTTATAGATATGAACCCTGGCAAGACTTAAGATTCAGAAATCAAAAAAGTAAAGCCAATGCAAAAGCATATATGAGTCAGCCCTATTGGGTTCAACCTGGGGTTGGAGATGGAATGGGTTCTGTTAATGGCGCAGAACCTGTACTCACAGATCATAAAAACATTAGACCTATTTTAAGTTTTTCCACAAATGGCCCTTATCCAAATAACCCAATGAAAATTGG
This sequence comes from uncultured Bacteroidota bacterium, assembly GCA_963777515.1. GTDB lineage: Bacteria > Bacteroidota > Ignavibacteria > Ignavibacteriales > Ignavibacteriaceae > CAVSWT01. Next base: position 656,936 of record CAVZQU010000007.1, on the reverse strand, counting down.
GGATTATGTTGCTAATAATATAAGGCGATACTATAATGATGATGAAAATGATCCTATAAATAGAATATTTAATAGTGATAAATTACAAGGGCCTGATGAACTTCAAAATGTTTGGGACATTTTATTAGGGTATTTTCGCATAATATCTATTATTGGACAAGATGGCAATCATAATGCAGAGATTAATTCCGATTATTATATAAAGCAGTATATAAGAAGTAGATATGATAAAGATGCCCAGACAAGAAAAGCTGCTTCTTATGGTTATTTTCAAATGCTCTATACAACAGCAATTTGTCATGGACGTTATGGTCCTGATTACCCTCGCAGACCAGGTAATTATGCTGCTCCAGAAAAAATGGCTGAACTAAATATTTTTATGCCTTATATATTAAAATTTTTAAAGTCAAATGTTAAAGAGAATTTAAAATCTAACGAAACTTTAAATAGTGATAATTGGTCCAATGGTTTCGAGAAAGTATGGTTTAATAGCTATTATTTTTATAACGATGCTGATGGTTATAATAATAAAGTATTAACGAATTCTAAAATATTTCTACCTAGATAATAATAGAGGATTAAAATGAAATATAAATTGTACATAACATATATTTTTACATTGTTGTTACTTTATTCAAATAGTTTTGCTCAGGACAATAACCGAGAACAAGTAACCTCGGAAATTGAAAGTTTTATAAAGCTTCATTATGGAAACAATTATGTAGTAGGAATTGATTTTGTAGATTCATTAATAGGTAAATATTCAGAAGGGGGGTACTATAAATTTGAAGATCCAAATAATTTATTAAAAGGATGTGTTTTATTTAGCGCAGAAGATGACTCTGGGTCAATGAATAACAGCATATTTGGGATATATAAAAGTGGCAATGTTATTTGGAACACAGATCCAATAATTGCAGGAGCATGGGAGAATGAACTTTTAATTAAAAACATCAATAATGATTCTAAAATTGAAATTATAACCAATTGGTATTTGGGACAATCAGCAGATTATATATGGATATTTAGTTGGGATGGAATAACTGGAAGTATTATTAATGATTACGACAAAGATTCAACGAGCATTAGTTTTGGTCGTTCGAAAATAGTATGTAATTACAATTCATTGCAGATTTTTGACTATGAAAATGATGGTATCTTAGAGATGCGTTGTGCACAAGATTCAAATGAAGTAACATTTAGTTGGAATGGTAGTGAATATGGAAACTGGGCAAGCACTCCCCAAGTACCTCAAGATTACATTTTCCCTGCTAATAGATTAACTGTAGACTGCGAAGCAAACGCAATTAAAGTAGGGAATGAATTTGACTACTCATATACTTGGTTAAATGATTCAAGTAGTAAACAGAGTATAAATAGTATAACTTTATATAATTCAGGTTGTGGTGGAGAAATTGAATCTCCTTGGCAATGGATAGGAAATTCGGTTGGAGTTAACATCTCAATAACCAGTTGGTTAATAATTTATAATCAAAGGATGATAGCCCCAGGTGAAACTAAAGATAGCTTTAAAGTTAATTGTAATAAATATCCTAAAATCGTAGATTTTTATATTCAGGGATATCATCGAGCCTCCCATTTGTCAACTTATGGAGATATAATGAATGATTTGATTCATAATTCATTTCATGGGTATACAATAGGTCCAGGAGATCAAACTAATAATTTTATTCCAATAAATTTCTTAGATACACTCCTAGCATATAATTCGCGTTCGTTTAATCTTAATTGGATAAAAGATAGTATAACAACAAATAAATACGATAGCTTATTTACTACAGCCCAAATCCAAATCCAGCAAAATAATATTGCCGGAGTTAAAACTACATTAAACCAGGTTCTTCAAGATGTGGATGTTGACAGCACATCCAAATTAACCAGCGAGGCTTACGCTCTTATAAAATATAATACAGAGTATTTGTTAAATAATTTTTCCAAGAAAAACCATCAGCAGGATATGAAGAAGCACTAAAGGTTATGTATTATTTGTGGAATCCTGGAAAAAAGAATAAAGAAGGTAAGGCAATATATCATACAGAAGTATTAGATAAATCAGAATTATTTTTACCGAGGAGAAAATAAAAATGAGAAAACTAATTTATTTAATTGCTATTACAATAATTGTTTTAATTAACAAAAATTTACTTGCACAAGAGCATTTTGTAAGTTTTAACGATAGTTTAGCAATAGATCAACAACTTGATGCACATTTTGGAATAGATTATGAAATAGATGACTATATCTTTGTTGATAGTTTGGAAAATAATTTAGACTATAATAGAAAAGTTATTGATGATGAATATGGTTCATTAAATAATTGTGTTGTATTTACAGCTGAAATAGCAGGTGCTATAAGAAATTCAAAAGGAATAGTTGGGGTATATAGGAGTGGACAAATAATATGGTACTCGGATTATATAATACCAGATGATGACATTTATGGGGGTGGATTTATTTCTGCAATAGAAGATATAAATAACGATGGAAAAGTAGAGATAATGACACAATGGGAAGCAGTAGGAGGAGCTAATTATTCTAATTTAGTATTATTTGTTCATACATGGGATGGTAATCAAGGCAGTTTATCTATCGATATTTCAAACGGAGGTTCACCAATTGAATACCCTGATACAAAGACATTTATGATTATTGATGTTCAAGGCGATGGCATTTTTGAAATAGTCAGCTTAGGTTTTGAAAATCATCCGACTGTTTATGAATGGAATGGAAGTAATTATTCATATTCAATAACAGCGCAGATTGATTCAGTTGAAATGTTTTTCCCAAGAAATAATTTTACTCCTATAGTTAAAACTTCTGTAAAAAAAGAAAACGGAAGTTTTATTTATAAGTATAGTCTTAAAAATTCAGAGAGTAGCGCTCAATCAATAAATCAGTTTCATGTTTATGGGTTTGATGAGTATACCAAGATATATGGAAGTATAGTTATTAAAGATACAAGTGTCATTACCTTAGGGGCAAATTGGTATGGGGATTTACTAAATACGGAAATTTCTTGGAATGGATATCCAATTAAGCCTGGGAAAATAGTTAATGGGTTCATTTATAAAACAACCGCTTTACCGGTTATTGGTAAATCATATTTACGTGGCTATAATTACCAATGGTCTGGTGACTATGAAAATAATACCTCTGTAGATGACTACTTAAGAAATTCTGTAATTGTAAAAACAATAGCTGCTAAATTACCACCTTCACCATTTATTCCACAAGAATTTTTAGACAACTTAATAAATTATAATAACCAATCACACTCTTTAAACTGGATAAAAAACCAATCCACCGCAGATAAGTACACCAATTATTTTACCACAGCCAAAACCCAGCTCCAACAAAATAATATTGTTGGGATTAAAACTACATTAAACCAGGTTCTTCAAGATGTGGATGTTGACAGCACTTCTAACTTAACCAGCGAGGCTTATGCACTTATAAAATATAACACAGAGTATTTGTTAAATAATTTTTCCAAGAAAAACAATCATTATTAACCCAATTTCTTGATGAAATTGGGTTTATTGTAGGCACGGCCTTTATCAAAAATCTTCTGAAATAAAATTCGTTTTTAATTTGAAAACGAATCTTTCCTGAATTTCTAAAAAATATCGGAAACTATTTCTTGACAAAATAGTTTCCGTATATTATATTGGAAACGTAAAAAACGAAAATAGTTTCTACAAGGGATATGATAGATTCAGAAAGACAAAAAATAATTGATTTTTGCCGGGATTATTTCCTGGAAAATGGATTTTATAAGACTACTATGGACGAAATTGCTGCTCAGTTAAGAATGAGTAAGAAAACTATCTATAAGTATTTTTCTACAAAAGAAGATTTGGTCAGAGAAATTATAAAAGAATTTTTGGAATTTCATAAAGGAAATATTTCAAAAATAATTAGTGAAAAATCCAATGCCATTACCAAGCTGAACAACCTTTTCCTTTATATTGGAAAAATAATTGCAAGAATCAACGAAAGATTTATTACAGATATTCAATTTCATGCACCTGATTTATGGAAAGAGATTGATACATTTAGAACAAAAATGATGATGATAAACATTGGAAAAATTATTGAGCAAGGAAAAAAAGAAGGTGTTTTCATAAATAGAAATTCTGCAATCATTGTTGGTGTTTTTATTTCATCTGTAAGAGGTGTAATAAATCCTGAATTTATTATGAATAACAAGTTTTCCATACAGATGGCTTTGGAAGAAACAATAGAAATTATAATTAACGGTATTACAACTGATAAAGGGAAAAAAGCTTTTCAATTACTTAAATCGGAGCAGTCAAATGAAAATAATTAAATATCTGTCTGTGGTAATTTTATTAATTGCGTATGGATGCGGAAACGGAAATAATAAAAATAAAATTGAAGCTTCTGGAAATATTGAAGCAACAAATGTTACGGTAAGTTCACAGGTAACCGGTAAAATCCTAACTCTTAAAAAAGATGAAGGTGATATTGTTAATGTCGGAGATACAATTTTGATAATTGATCATGAAAATTCAGAATATCAGCTTGACCAGGCAATGGCAGGCGAACAAGCTGCTGAAGCACAGCTTGCATTATTAAGAAACGGTGCAAGACAGGAAGATATTAAACAAGCGCAGGAAGCAGTTAAACAAGCTCAAGTAAACTATGATATGGCAAAGAAGGATAAAAAACGATTTGACGCTTTATATGAATCAAAAACAATTACTGGGAAACAATATGATGATGCAAATTCAAGGTTTGAACTTGCTCAAGCTCAATTAACTTCAGCAAATGCAAATTTAAAAAAACTGAAAGATTTTGCACGTCCGGAAGACATTAAACAAGCTGAAGCAAATGTTAATAGGCAAAAAGCAGCGGTTGATTTATTGAAAAAACAAATTCGTGATTCTTACGTCCAGTCACCAATAAATGGAATAATTGTCAAAAAATATTTTGAACCCGGCGAAACTGTAACTATGCTTTCATCTTTATTTAAAGTTTCTGATTTAAAAGACAGTTAAATTGGTTATTTATGTTTCCGAAGAAGAATTAGGTAAAGTAAAATTAGGGCAGACTGCTGAAGTCAGTTCAGATACTTATCCAAATAAAAAATATGAAGGTAAGGTTGTTTACATTTCACCCGAAGCTGAATTTACTCCTAAAAATATTCAGACAAAAGACGAAAGAACGAAATTAGTTTTCGCTGTTAAGCTTGAAGTGAAAAATCCAAATCTTGAACTAAAGGCAGGAATGCCTGCAGATGCAGTGATTAACTTAAAGTAAAGAATAAATTTCGTACGAACTATGATAAATAAATTAGATTCTTAAAGAAATAATTATATCAATAGGACATGGAAAAAATAATTAAAATAGAAAATCTTAAAAAGTCATACGAAGATGTTGAAGCTGTGCGTGGAATTTCATTGGATATTTATAAAGGTGAAATGTTTGGACTAGTTGGTCCCGATGGAGCCGGTAAAACAACAACTATTAGAATACTTTGCGGACTAATAGCTCCCGATTCGGGTACTGCAATGACGTTTGATAAAGATATAATAAAAAATCAAAAAGAAATTCAAAATCAAATTGGATATCTTTCACAAAAATTCAGTCTTTATGGAGATCTTACAGTAGATGAAAATATTCAATTCTTTGCAGAGATTCATGGAGTTAAAAATTATGAAGACAGAAGAAACGAATTATTAGAGTTCACAAGATTAACTCCATTTAGAACAAGGCTTGCAGATAATCTTTCTGGTGGGATGAAACAAAAGCTTGCGCTTGCCTGTAGTTTAATCCATCGTCCTAAAATTTTGTATTTAGATGAACCAACTACTGGAGTGGACCCGGTTTCACGGAGAGATTTCTGGAAAATTCTTTCAAATTTATTGAGGGAACAAATAACAATCTTTATGACAACTCCATATCTTGATGAAGCTGAAAGATGTAATAGAGTTGCTCTGATGAACAATGGAGAAATAATAAGCCTTGATACACCCAAGAATATTAAAACATCAATTGATAAAGAAGTAATTGAGATAGTCTGTAATCCTGTTAGAAAAGCTTACAGCTTAATAAAAGAGAGGACAGATTTTGAAATTCAAATGTTTGGTGATAGAGTTGATGTAATGGTTAATAATTATGCAAATGATTATTCTAATTTGGAAAAAGCTTTTAAAAGAGAATGGAATTAATATTATAAGTAATAGATCAATTTCTGCTTCACTTAGAAAATGTTTTTATACACCTGGTTAGTAGAAATTAAATCCTATTTCTTAAGGAAGTTGGATTTATGGATATACATAAATTTGAATTAAGGGGAAAATTTGAAAAAGGTTAATTGAAAATTAAATCGGATTTAAACATGAAGAAAATAATTGTAATCATTTCAATTTTAGCAACAATAGGTTTCGCACAAGATAAAGTCTTAACACTTGATCAGTGCGTTCAGCTTGGAATGGAAAACAGTAATGAGTTAAAAATATCAAAAGCCAAAGTTGAAAGTTCTGATGCAAAAATAACAGAAGCTAATTCACATTTACTGCCTCAATTAAAATTTCAAGCGTCATATATGCGGTTAAGTAATATCCCCCCAATTGCAATATCGTTAGATTTTCTTCCGCAGCCGGTTGAAATAGCTCCTGTAATCTTAAATAATTATAATTTGAAGCTGTCATTGCAGCAACCTTTATTTACGGGGTTCCGGCTATGGTCGGTTAAAAGTATCGCTAGTAATAATTATCAGGCTAGTAATTTTGAATATGATAAAGATTTAAATGAAGTTGCTTTTAAAATTCAAAATGCTTTCTGGAATTATTATAAAGCTGAACACATTAAAAAACTTATCAAAGAAAATCTAAAGCTAACCAAAAAGCATCTTGAAGATACTAAAAACTTTGTCGAAAGAAGTCTAGCGACAAGAAATGATCTATTAAAGCTTCAAGTTCAATATTCAAATACAGAGTTGCAACTAATTGAAGCAGATAATAATGTTGACATAGCCCGTTCAAATCTTAATAAGCAATTAAATCTTCCTCTTGAAGCAAGAACTGGAATTGAAGCTAATCAAATCGATACCACTTATAATAATTATGAACTTAGTGATTTAATTAAAAAAGCTCATTCTAACCGCAATGATTTAAAGTCACTTGAATATAGATTGGAAGCAAGCGATAAAGGAATAACGGCTGCAAATTCAGGCTGGTATCCGTCAATATATTTAGTAGGAGATTATTATTACAGCCGGCCCAACCAGAGAATATTTCCAGCAGTTGATAAATTTAAAGATACCTGGGATGTTGGAGTTTCACTTCAATGGGATATCTGGAATTGGGGATTTACTTCGTCACAATCAACACAAGCTGAGCAGCAAAAAATTCAGGTTGAAGCTTCATTATCTCAATTGAAAGACGCTGTTGAACTTGAAGTCTATCAATCATTTCTTACTTATAAAAGAGCTAACGATAAAATTAGAGTCAGCAGATTAACGGTAGAGCAAGCAAGCGAAAATTATAGAATCACACATCAAAAATATGAGCAGCAGCTTGCAACTAGTACAGATTTAATTGATGCTGAAGTTGCTTTGCTTCAAGCAAAAACTAGTTTGACTACATCATTGGTTGATTATCAACTAGCCAAAGTGAAATTAGATAAAGCAATAGGGCAAAAGATTTATTAAGATTTTTATTGAGAAGTTTAATGAATTCAATTGAAGTAAATGAGTTAACAAAAAAATTCGGCAGTTTTACTGCTGTTGATAAAGTGTCATTTAATGTTAAGAAAGGCGAAATATTTGGTTTTTTGGGAGCCAATGGTGCCGGAAAGTCTACCACAATTAGAATGTTATGTGGAATTTTAGAACCAACTTCTGGTGATGCAAAAGTAGGCGGATTTAGTGTAATGAACGAACCGGATAAAGTAAAATTGAGTATCGGATATATGTCGCAAAGATTTTCTCTTTATAATGATTTAACAGTTGAAGAAAATATTAATTTCTTCGGAGGAGTTTACGGCTTAGAAGGAGAAAAATTAAGTGAAAGAAAAAAATGGGTACTGAAAATCGCAGAGCTTAAGGGTAAAGAAAAAATATTAACAGGTTCATTACCTGGAGGGATAAAACAAAGATTAGCTTTGGGAACAGCAGTTATTCATCAGCCCGAAATTGTTTTTTTAGATGAGCCTACAAGCGGGGTTGATCCAATATCACGAAGAAATTTTTGGGATTTGATTAATGAACTGTCAGGGCAGGGAACAACCATTCTGGTAACAACTCACTACCTCGAAGAAGCTGAATATTGCAATAACATAATTCTTATAAATGCCGGAAAATTAATAGCAGAAGGTACTTCAAAAGAATTAAAAACTAATTACCTGAAAAATACTATACTGGAAATTGAATGTGATAAAGTAGTAACTGCAATGGAACTTCTTGAGAAAGAAAATTTTGTAGATGAAACTTCAATATTCGGAAATCAAATTCACATAATTGTAAACGATAAATTTAGAAACAAGGAACAAGTGAAAGATATATTAAATAGAAATTCTATTTCAGTTAACAGAATAAATAAAATAGTTCCGACTCTGGAAGACGTGTTTATACATCTGTTAGAGAAACCGCCTTCTAACTCGAATCCTTCTGTTACTCAGGAAGGAGGGAAATGATGTTAAGAAGAATATTTGCTATTGCACAAAAAGAAGTAAGACAATTAAAACGTGATACCAGGATGTTATATGTTCTTTTTGTTTTTCCTTTTGTGCTTCTTATTCTTTTTGGATATGCGATTAATTTTGATGTTCATCATATAAAGCTAGTTGTGTTTGACCTTGATAAATCAGTTGATTCAAGGGAGTTTGTTAATCGTCTTACCAGTTCAAATTATTTTGATCTTGTAGGAAATATAGATTCGGAAAGTAAAATAAGAGAAGTTCTGGATAATGGCGATGCTCAAGTTGTTCTAGTTTTCCCGTATGATTTTTCAAAAAATATTTATTCAAATAAAGATGCTAAAGTTCAAATTTTGGTGGAAGGCATAGACGCTAATACTGCATCAGTTATTTCCAATTATATGTCTGCTGCTACAGCTACATTTAACTATAAGATCACCCAAGAAGCAATGTCTGTTAGGGGAAGGGCAGCGTATCTTCCTATAAACCTTGAACCGAGATTTTGGTTTAACCCGGATTTAAATTCTACTTTTTATTTAATACCCGGTTTAATTTCCATGATACTAATTATGACCGCGGTCATTTCAATTGCTATGTCGATAGTAAGGGAAAAGGAACGAGGGACAATGGAACAGATAAATGTTTCTCCTCTTTCATCACTTGAATTATTAGTTGGAAAGACAGCACCTTATTCCATTATATCTTTGGTTATTGCATCTATAATTTTATTTGCCGGCTATTTACTTTTTGGTGTAACGATTAAAGGAAATGTTTTTTTGTTATTTATATCAACACTAGTATTTCTATTTGCTTGTTTAAATCTTGGAATATTAATTTCAACTATTTCGGAATCACAGCAAGTTGCTTTTCAATTGTCGTCATTAATTTCTTTGCTACCTTCATTTCTTTTATCGGGATTTGTATTCCCAATTGAAAGTATGCCGCCGGTAATCCAAGTATTAACGAATATAACACCGGTTAAGTTTTATATAATAATTTTAAGAGATATACTTTTGAAAGGAGTTGGCTTAAGTGCATTCTGGGAGCAGATAATTTATCTTTTAATATTTAACGCTTTCTTTTTAGGATTGGCAACATTAATAAGTAGGAAGAATAAATAAACAATTTTAATGAATAGAAATGAGTATTCGTTTTACAAAAAAATAGTAGAACTTGTTATAGTTTAAGTCAACAATTTTGACAAGGATATTTATAAGATGAAAATCATTATCAATATAATTATAAAAGAATTTTTACAATTGAAGCGTGACCCGCGATTGTTCGGGATTATTTTTATTGCTCCAATTCTTCAGCTTATTCTGTTTGGGTATGCTGCCAATTTAGATATAAATAATATTAACACAGTTGTATACGATCAAGATAATACTGTAACGAGTAGAGACTTTATAAATAAATTTCAAAGCTCAGAATATTTTTCAGTAAATAATTATGCTGACAGTTATGAACAAGTCACTGACTGTATTGATAAAGGAAAAGATTTATGGGCACTTGTGATTCCAAAAGATTTTGAAAAAAAATTAGAACGTAGTCAACAGGCAAATGTACAGGCGATTTTTGACGGTTCTGATGGAAATAAAGCAGGGATAGCTGCTGGTTATGTAAGCAACCTGGTTTCAAGCTATTCACAGAATATTTTACTTGAAGCAAAAAATAAATCCGGATTAAAAATTGCATTATCAGGAATGATTACTCCTGAATTGAGAGTTTGGTATAATCCTGATTTAAAGACTAGGTATTTTATGCTTCCCGGGATAATGGGTTTGATACTCACTATCATTACAACAACACTTATGGCAATGGCAATTGTGAAGGAACGTGAAATAGGAACTTTGGAACAAATAATTGTTACTCCAATTAAACCAAAGCAGCTTAATAATTGGAAAGACAATTCCATTTGTTATTGTTGGATTTATGGATGTACTTTTAGTGATGGCTGTGATGGTCTTTTGGTTTGGAATTCCAATAAGAGGAAGCTTTTCTTTCCTAATAGTAGCATCTTTTATTTATGTGCTTTCTGCACTTGGATTAGGCTTATTTATATCAACAGTATCAAAAACCCAGCAGCAGGCTATGATGGTTGCGATGTTCGGAATTTTATTGCCTATGAATTTTCTTTCAGGTTTTGCTTTCCCTATTGAAAATATGCCGCAGTGGATTCAAGCAATTACTTATGCAATTCCATTGAGATATTACATTACAATTCTTAGGGGAGTAATACTAAAGGGAGATGGATTTTTACAGTTGATTCCCGAAACAATTACATTATTAATAATGGGGTTGACGATTTTGTATTTAAGCTCATTGAGATTTAAAAAGAGACTGGAATAAAAGTATATTCTTAATTTTATTAGAAATTAAATATTTGAAGTTTCTTTATATATTTGACACATCAAAATATTTAACTATTTTAAAATCAAAATTAAGAATTCTTATTTAGGAAAAAGATGAGCCGAAAACGAACTGCACCAAAGCCTCGAAAAAATGCATGAAGAACTTCACAAAGTTTCTTCGTTAGATGATGAATCAAAAAATATATTAATACAGATTTCCGATGATATTAAAAAATCTTTTAGAAGATTCTGAAGAACAGAAGTCTGTTGAAGAAGAAAAAGATGATTTGATCAGCAATTTAAAAGATTCCGCAGCCAACTTTGAATCTGAGCATCCTGACTTGGCGGAATCAATCCATCTTGTAATTCATACTTTAAGTAATATGGGGATTTAAGCTTTAGTTAATAGTTTATTTAATAGTAATCTCATCTATAAAAATCCAAGCTTTATTTCCGGAACCAGGATGCCATTTGGGGCATACTCCAATGTTTTTTGCTGCAATTTTTATAAATCTTGCTTTCATATTTTTTAGTTTTATACTAAAGTCTTTTTTTTCTGAGCCTTTGTAATGCTGATTTGTTGTATCTAATTATATTAGAATAAACATTTTCAAAATTTTTCCCGTCGGAAGATATAAAATATTTTATTGAAGATGGTAGAAAAACCCATGATCCGGGGCTGTTAAGAAATTCAGTTTTTATTTCTTTCAATTCTTTAATTTTTCGTAAATCAATTGTTGCATCAAAATCATCACCTTCAAAACCAAGCCAATTTCCATCATGCAAATTTGTAGATCCATAAATTCCATCGATTAATGAAGCTGAACCATTAGACTGATATTTTGAACTTGGTTGAGATTTCAAATTAATTTTTCTGTTTTCGGTTTGCATGTAATTCATAATTGAAACCGGGCTTATTTGGCCATCTTTAATTTCTACAGCTTTAACAGTTAATGCAGAATTTATTTTTATTGGTTCTTTGTATCTCAAAGAATTTTTTGAAGGGATGCTTCCATCTAAAGTATAATAGATAGGTAAATTATCTAATGAATTTAAATTAATAATAAGCTGCTCGTCTATATCAAAATCCGGTTTAAAAGGTAAAATTTGGGGTGCAAATATATTATTCCCAGGCTTAACTGAAGATAACATCGATGAATCGACTTTTATTTTTGGGAGATTATTTCTACTGTAATAAATTTCTAGGTTATCAAAGTTTTGGGAACTCTCTGTTTCTAATAATAATTTATGATAACCTTCTTCAAGATGGATTGATTTAATAGCTCGATTTTTTGTTAACGAGTTTACATCAAATGAGATTAATTTATCATCAATAAATAGTTGAGCATGGTTAAGAGTTATGATAAAAAATTTATAATTGCTTTCATGATTTATTTTTATATATCCTTTATAGATAATTCCAAATTCATTTTTTAACAAAGAAAATTTTTTTATATCAAAACTATTTACATAACCGGTATAAGAAGGGGGATTTTTTATCCACTTAAAGTTATTTTCGATTTTAATGTTTGGATAACAAGAGTATTCCAAGCTATAATATTTAGATGGAATAATTAGGCTTTTAATATTTGAAAATGCCAAATTATCATATGCAACTGTGTTAATTTTTACCGGTTTTTCAACTAGAAAACTTCCATTATATTTATATGAATTTTTTGAAGGGATGCTTCCATCTGTTGAGTAATAAATTGATGATGCAGATTGATTTGTTATTTCTATTTTTGCATTAGATTGAGTATTCTCAACAACATTTATTATTGAGCTGGGGAGCAATTTTTGTGGAATGGCTGACAAACCAAGTTCAATTCTTAGACGTGAAATGGCCCAGCACCACCATGCAGCTTGTTCTCCATTTCCAGGATCAACAACTTTCCAAACACCATTTTGCATCTTATTCAATTCATCTTTGTTGATTCTTAGATTTGTGTTAGTCCCAGTTGTCAAATAACTATTTTCCATAAATATTGGTTCTTCATTTTGAATTGTTTTAACCATGGTGAAAATTTGAAGTATTCGATTCCAATTTTTTATTTGCCTATTGAATTCTATTTCCCATCCGATTCCTTTGCCAATAATCTGCCCGGAGAAATCTCCATTGGGCCATGATTGTGTTGGAAGCCATTGAATATTATTCCATTTTTGCAAAGTTGTCTTTTCCATTTCTAATACAGTGTTCTTAAAGACTTCATAATTGAGAGGCTGCCATTGAGCAGCGGCTGGCGACAAATTAACCCAGCTAAAACCATCAAACGGAATATTTTTATTATCTGAAATTTGGAGAAGCTCAAGATAGATTTGTTTATTCCCAACTTTCCTGGTGAGATGTTTTTCTATTCCGTTAATTAATTTACGTAATCTTTCTTTCCATACTTTTACTTTATTTATATCATTTCTTCTTTTGGCTACCTTGATCATTGAATTTAAAGCAGAACCTACAAAACACTGTGTTAGTAAATCATAATTAGTTGGGATGGGGCGAGAATGTTCGAAATTAAAGTTGTATATAAGATTTGGGATAAAGCCATTTTTACTAGAGCCAAAATAAGGTTGTTCGGTTGATTTATTCATTAATTCAGACACAAAGTTCCATGTGCTGTCTTCAAATGATGTTTTCCCTCGTACAAGAGCCAACCTTGCCCATGCAAGGATATTATGTGCTTGTCCGTCAATTTGATCTGTTTTACCGATTATGTAAATAGAATCTTTTGTTTGATTTCCAATGTGAATTATTTTTTTACCGATCACATGCGGAACTCGATTCATTCCAGATTTTTTCATCGTTTGAAAAACAAATTTTAATAATAATTCAGCTTTATCATAATATTTTGTTTCGATTAATAAAGGAACCATTGCTCCAACAGTCCTGCAATATTCACCGTCGTATTGTCCTGTCATGGATTCTTGAAAGTAGCCGTCTGTATCTATTCGTGAAATGAGATTGTAAAATGTGTTTGAATATAATCTTGTAAAATATTCTGAAGTTAATTGTTCTTTTAACAAGTTAAGGCTGGTATCATCTTTAATTCTAGTTCGATTTGCTGGATTAGTTATTAAAGGTATAAACCAAAAGATGAAAATTAATTTTAATGAAGATTTCATAATTTAGTTAACACAAATTTCATCAATAAACAGCCATGCTTTGCCGCCTTTGCCTTGATGCCAATCCGGGCATACCTTAATATTCTTAGCAGTAATTTTTATAAATCTGCAGTTAATATTATTAAGTGATTTTTCATATAATTTTGTTTCCAAATTTATATTTGGTTTTACATCGTGTTTAAAATCGACTATTTTTTTATAATTGGTGTTGTCTTTTGAAATTTGAAATTCAACCGTTTCAGGAAGAAAAATCCAGGACAATTGGTTTTCTAAAAAACTTGCTGAAATGTTTTTAACTTTTTTAATTTCTCCCAAATCAATGACTGCTTCAAAATCAGTTCCTTCAAATCCTAGCCAATGTCCGTCGTTGTAATCATAAGAGCCTTTCCAGCCATCAATTAGTAAAGTTTGATTTCTTGCGTATTTACTACTAGGAGGATATTTAAGTGTGATTATTTTCCCAATGGCTAAATGTTTTATAAATTTTACTCTACTTTCTCCAATCCTTCCAGGTTCTCGATTTTCTTTTCCCTTAATTCCTGTTAGTCTATCACCAAGTTCGTATCTTGCTTTATCACCAATTTTTTTAAGTTTTGCAACAATATCAGGATGTTGATCAATTATGTTATGCTTTTCTTCAACATCATCTTTCAAATTGTATAATTCATAACCGATTTTTTTCTGCCATGTTGGGCCTGGGTATCCGTCTTTTCCGGGAGTCATACCTTCATAACTTCGTTGTACACAGGGGAAATATAATTTCCAATCATTTTTACGTACTGCTATTAAATCGTAATCATAATAATACCAGAACTCATCTCGTGGATTTACATTCTTATCACCCTCTATCAAAGGTAATATATTAACCCCATCAATTTTATTTTTAGGGAGTTCTGTATCGGTAATTTCAGCAAGAGTTGGAAGGATATCAATTGTCGATGCTATTTTATCACATTTTGTATTTGGTTTAATTTTGCCTGGCCACCACATAACACATGGAACTCTGTCGCCTCCTTCCCACATAGTTCCTTTTCCTTCCCTTAGCGGGTAAGCAGAACCTGCGTGATTACCAAAATTTAACCAGGGCCCGTTATCGCTTGTGAATAAAACAAAAGTTTTTTCTTCTATATTATTTTTCTTTAATGTTTTAAAAATCTCTCCAACTGACCAGTCTATTTCTTCAATAACATCGCCAAATAATCCTCTTTTACTTTTACCTTTAAATTTATCTGAAACTGCAATTGGTACATGAGGCATTGAATGAGCTAAGTATAAGAAAAATTTCTGTTTTGAATTTTTATTAATGAATTTTACTGCATGTTCTGTGTACTTTGTAGTCAATTGAGCCTGATCATTTAAATCTTTTACTGCCTCAGCAGGTTCGTTTCCATCTATTAAATGTAATTCTGGATAACCAGACTTCCAGCTTTCTTTTAAAGGCTTTCCATCATAACCCACAGGCCACATATCATTTGAATAAGGCAATCCAAAATACTCATCAAAGCCTTGCTGTAAAGGTAAAAACTGTTTATGATGGCCTAAATGCCATTTACCAAAGATTGCTGTTTTATAATTTTTTGTTTTTAGAAGTCTTGCAATATTTTCTTCTTTTGGATTAAGTCCAACCGTGGCAGAAGGACCTAATGCACCTCTAATACTAACACGTTCTGAATAGCAACCAGTTAATAATGCTGCTCTCGATGCGCTGCATACTGCAGTTGCAACATGGAAGTCGGTAAAGATCATACCTTCGTTTGCCATTTTATCTAAGTTAGGTGTAGAATATCCTTTTGCACCGAAGGATCCAATATCAGCATAACCTAAGTCATCAGTAAAAATTATAATTATGTTAGGCAATTCTTTATCTGAAGAAATCCCAAACGAATTTAAATAGGGGAGGAGAGCAGCAAGTGAAACTCCTTTACCAACATTTGTAATAAATTTTCTTCTTGAAATGGTTGACATTTTACTATCTCCGATTAATGCAGATATTTTTTAATTTTCCTATTTTACTTTCAGCGTGCCTCTCAATTTAATATCTTTTGACGAACTGCCAATCATAATTCTAAAATCACCTGGCTCAACAACTCTCTTTAAATCTTTATTTAACATTGATAATAAATCCGGTGTAATAGTAAATTCAACTTTTTTTATTTCCCCGGTATTAAGATGGATTCTTTGGAATCCTTTGAGTTCAATTATAGGCTGCGCAACAGAAGCATATAAATCTTTAATATATAACTGCACTACTTCATCACCAGCATAACTCCCAACATTTTTTATATTGAAACTTACTTTAACACTATCATCTTGATTAATTTCGTTTTTATTAAAAGTTAAATCGCTGTAATCAAATTTTGTATAGCTTAGTCCAAAACCGAATGGGAATAGCGGCTGCCCTGTTAAATTTATATAATCATCTCCTCGTCCTGTTGGTTTATGATCATAGAACAAAGGAAGCTGGCCTTCACTAACAGGAAAAGTAATTGGCAATCTGCCTGCTGGATCATAGTCACCAAATAAAACATTTGCAACTGCTTCCCCTCCAACTTCTCCAGGATACCAAACATCAATTATTCCTTTTACATCATTAATCCAATTTGACATTGTGATAGCACTTCCGCCAACTAAAATAACTATTGTCGGCTTTCCGGTTTTTGCAACTTCTTTTATTAATTCCTCCTGATGTCCTTGTAAATTAAGCAGAGCTCTATCATGAAATTCACCTTCATCAATTCCAGCTGTAACAATTGCTATATCACTTTTTTTGACAGCATTAACTGCATCATTTATTTTCTTTTTCCAATTGTTATCAGTACCATAATTCCAAATTAATTTACATCTTGTATTACCAGAAGTTGTATAAAATTTAATTTTGATATTATATTCTTTTCCCTTTTCAAATTCATATTCGGTAGTTTTTCTGTTATAATGATTTTTGAATCCAATCATCTATAATCAATTTATCATTAATGTATAATCTGAATCCGTCATTTCCTTCAATTCCAATTTTTACTTTACCGGTCTTAGGCCCAATTATTTTTCCTTCCCAAAGCACTGAATACCAATCGTAATCTAATTTACTTGGGTCAGGAGAAAAAAGAGTCCATCTAAAATCAATCACTTTATCAATTCGTGTGAATGCTGCTGCGCCCTCAAAGTTTGGATTATTATAATACTGTCCCATTAATCCAGATTCTTTTTCTCCCTCTACTTCACAAAACAAGTTTTCTTTAGAAACCGGAACAAATTCTTTATCAATTCTTCCACAGCCAGGTTCATATATAACTTTAGCAAAATTTTTTGTTTTTTCTTTAATGCCGTCTAAGATATTTATAACATTATTCCCAGGACCGCTATACCCGCCCAGTCTTCCTTCAACTGCGTCGGTGCCAACAACTGCAATTCTTTTCAAATCTTTTTTTAACGGAAGAATATTATTTTCATTCTTCAATAATACTATTGATTCTTCAGCTGCTTTCTTTGCTAATTCTCTATGAGCCAAACTTCCATTTATTTTTTTTGCTTCATTAGCATCTACATAAGGATTTTCAAATAATCCTAGTTTAAATTTTGCACGAAGCACTCTCCTAACAGCATTATCAATAGTGGATTCTTTTATTAATCCTTTTTTAAATGCATCAAAGAAAATTGGATATTGAGAATAAGAAGTTTGAAGAATTACATCAAGTCCGCCATCAATTGCATTCTTTGTGGATTCGGTATAGTCTTCAGCGGTATGATGTAAATCTTTAGCTCCGCCGATTGCGCCTGCATCAGATATTACAAAACCTTTGAAATCCCATTTGTCTTTAAGAGTTTTATTTAATAACCAATCATTTGCTGTACACGGTGTCCCATCGTAAGAATTATACGAAATCATCATTGAAGTTGCATGTGCTTTTTGAACAGCTGCTTTGAATGCAGGAAAATAAACTTCATCCATCATTCTTTCATTAAATTGAATTGGATAACTATCACGGCCTCCATCCCCAACATTTGCGACAAAATGTTTAGGTGTAGCTATAACTCCCAATTTTTCAAATTCACTTATAAAAGCAACTCCCATTTGAGAAGTCAGAAATGGATCTTCACCATAAGTTTCTTCTGTTCGGCCCCATCTAACATCGCGGGCAATGTTTATAACAGGTGAAAGAACTTGCCTTATTCCTCTGGATTTTACTTCTAATGCTATTGCATGTGCAACATCTTTCATTAATTCTGTATCAAAAGTTGCTGCTAATCCTATTGATTGGGGGAATGCAGTTGCTCCTGGCCGAATGAGTCCATGCAAAGCTTCATCAAATGGAATGATCGGAATTCCCAATCTTGTATCATCAACAAAAAATTTTTGAATCTCATTTATTTTTTTTGCTTCTGATTCTGCGGAACCTGTATTTTCATACTGCATCATTTGTTCAGTAGCGTAATCAGACCTTGCTTTAGTGTTTAATTGAAGGCCAAAAATTCCGTTTTTATATTTCTCTTTACCTTCGCTTAAATCTCCCGGTATCATATATAACTGCCAAAACTTTTCTTCCAAAGTCATTCTTGATAATAAATCTTCAACCCTCTCATCAATCGATAATTTTGGATTTTTGTAAGGCGGCGTTTGACAAAATGCTGCTGCTGTAAATAATAGCAGTAAAATAATAGAGTAAATTATTTTCATAAATTTTTTCAATCCATAGGTTTTAATTAATTATTACTTCATCAGAAAATATCCATGCACGTCCACCAGCACCTTGGTGCCAAGGAGGGCATGTGCCAATATTCTTAGCATGAATCTTCAAATATCTGATATTCATTTTAGGAAATTGGTAATCAAAATATTCTTTGAAAATATATGTCGATTTCAAATTAGATTTTCTATTTAGTTTTCCGAAGCTTGTAAAATTTTTATTATCATTGGAATATTCAATTTCGACCCATTCAGGTAAAAAAATCCATGATTCCAAATATTGAAGAAATCCCATTTTAATTTCGCTCATCTCCAGTTCTTTATGGAAATCTACCAAAGCAATTAAGTCATTCTTTTCAAATCCTTGCCATGCCTCAAAATCAATATGAGAAATCATTTTATCAGGCCCGCACCAGCCGTCAAATAAAGCATTAGGATTTCCTCCGGAATATTTGTCGGCATACTTATAAACAAATGCAACAGATGCCCCGATTCCTTTGTGAGTAATTTTAAAGTTTTTCTTTGGAAGAAATTTTTTTTCGTCAGTATCTCCATATTGTTCACGTAACTTTTGCAATTGGATTATTAAATCCTTGATAACTGATTGATATTCGGGATTGTTGTATACATTATTAAGCTCATCCGGATCTTTTTGTAAATCATAAAGTTCCCATGCATCAATATCATAATAGAAATGAATCAGCTTATAACGCGAAGTTCTAATTCCGTAATGTCTTTTTACTCCATGTTCTGCCGGATATTCAAAATAGTGATAATAAACCGCAGTTCGCCAATCTAATGGATGTTTTCCTTCCAAGATTTTCCTTAATGATTTCCCTTGCATATCATTTGGGACTGAAACACCGGCATAGTCTAAAAAGGTCGGGGCATAATCGATATTTACAACCATATCTTCTTTATCAATTCTGCCATTTGTTACTTCAGGAATTTTGATAATTAAAGGTGTACGAAAAGATTGTTCGTACATAAATCTTTTATCAAACCAGCCGTGTTCGCCAAGATAGAATCCTTGATCAGATGTATATATTACAATTGTATTATCCTCTAAATTATTTTGTTTGAGGTAAGTTAAAATTCGACCAACATTATCATCAACTGAAGCAATACATTCCAAATAATCTTTTAGAAATCTTTCATATTTCCACTCAGATAATTCCTTTCCATGTAGATTCCTTTTTTCAAACTGTTCTTTTTTACTATCATATATATTATTCCACTCTGTTTTTTGATTATCATTCATTCTGTTGTAGCTGCTTTGCCATGAGACTTCATTAAATTTTTCATTTTTATATTTTGTCCTTTGGTTTTTATCAATTGGAATTTTTAAATCATAATCCAGATATAAATCGCGTTCGACTTTCATCCTCTGATCTTTAGCTGCTTCACTTCTTGTTGTATATTCATCATAGTATGTCTGAGGTAACGGTAAATCTCTATTATCAAACATATGAAAATGTTTTTCATCAGGCATCCAGTTCCTATGAGGGGCCTTATTATGAAGCAGTAAACAGAAAGGCTTGGTTTTATCCCGATGATCCAACCAGTTAATTGCAAAGTCAGTAATTAAGTCAGTTACATATCCGTTAATTCTTTTTTTATTTCCCATTTCAATAAAGTCTGGATTATAATATTCACCTTGACCTGGAAGAATATTCCAATAATCAAATCCGGTTGGTTGACTCTTAAGATGCCATTTCCCAACAATTGCAGTTAAGTATCCATGTCTTTGTAGAATTTTTGGAAATGTTTCCTGTGAGCCATCGAATGTAGTCCCATTATCAATCATTCCATTTACATTATTATATTTTCCCGTAAGCATACAAGCTCTGCTTGGGCCGCAAAGTGAATTAGTTACGAAACTTTGTTCAAATAAAACACCTTCTTCAGCTAATTTATCAATATTTGGGGTCTTAATAAGTTTACTTCCATAACTGCTAATTGCTTGGTAGCCGTGATCATCAGACATAATAAATAAAATATTCATTCTTTTGTTGTTGATTGAACAGCTTTCAAGGAGAATAGGAGAGATTAAAATTCCGGCAGATGTGATAGAAACATTTTTAATAAATTCTCTTCGCTTCATATTATAAATTTTATTTTAATTTCTTAAATATTCATTTACAATTAAATTAAAATCAAGAACTAATTAAAATTATGTTTTACAATTTTCTATCTATATTTGTAAAAGAATAAATATAGTTGAAAATAAATCGGTTCCGATAAGAAAATATTTTAATATCTATTTTATTATTAGTAGTGGTTACTGTCGCATCGGCTTGCAATTATAATATAAACCTATTTTGAAAATAACATTCAATTTATTTTAATCCTAATGAATTAAATGTAAAATTAACATAGTAATTCTTTAGAGTATTAGGTATTGATAGCATTTATATCTTTTAAAACTTGCGAGGTGCATTAACTATAACGATATAGTTCCTACCAATTTAAAAAATATTCCCCCAAAATCTTTGTCTCCATTTAAAATATCATAATTAGTTTCAACTGTTACCGGAAGAATTGAATATCCAATTTCAATGCCTAAAGAATTTTTATTTGTTATAATTCTTCTATATCCAATTCCAAATTCCGGACTGATAGATTTTAGAGTTACATCATAATCATCAGGCGAAAGAAACAAAGGATAGCTTAATTGAAAATTAAAATACAACAGATTCCTGTCAAATTGTAAATAATAATTAGAACCGAACTCTGGAGAAAAAAGAAGTGTTGCTTCTTCTTTAGTTTCAGTATAATTATTTAAGTATGAATAAATTACTTTTCTGCTAATACGGTGAAAATAAATAGAAAGCCCAGGATATATATATAAATTAGATGCAATTCTAAATTCAAATCTCCCGCCAACGCCAATAAAATTTAAGAAACCGGTTACACTATAACCTTTATTAGAATAAAAGTTCTTAATTGATGTGCCATAATCATTACCATCCTGGAAGCCAAAATGAAATGTAAATAATGAACTTTTTAATTTATGTGGACTGATAGAGTTTTGAGAAAGCTGAATAATGGATTCATCTGTTTGGGAATTAACATTGCTTGTATCTACTTGAGAATAAATTGGAAAACTAATTGTAAATAGAATAAAAACAATTATAATAAAGTAAAGAGTAGTATGATTATTTGTTTTGTGGATATTCATTATAAACTCCCATGTTTTTAATTATTAACCTGGTTTATTCCAAGACACATGCATGCATGTTTCCCCATTTAACATGGTCGTTTTGTAAGATTACAAAAGGTTATTCCAAATAAAATGAATTCTTTTATAACAACAAAAATATATTTTATAATGAATGGCTAGCTATTTTATTAACACATTTAATGAACAGAATTGCATTTATACAATTAATTGATTAATATCAATTCCTCATTTTAATTTCTGGAATAATTCTTATTCCAGGTCTTTGTCAACCCCGCCGGTCCAGGCGGGGTGCAATTTTTTAAATATGCAAATTAAAATTAAAAACCTTGAATTAAATTAAACTCCCACATCCATTTATTTCCTAATCTTTGTATTGGATGTACATAATCTACTTCACCTATAGCATATCCAAACAAATTTATTCTTATCGTGGCTCCATAGCTGCTAATAAGTTTTCTATCGCCTCCAAATAAAGCAGCTTTATCTCCGTTAGTCCACGCTACACCTGTATCATAGAATAACCCGGTTTCGATTGGTAAGAAACCATAATAACCGGAGCCAAGCCCAAGTAATCCAAATAATGGGAAACGAATTTCTAAATTTCCCACTAACATTTTGCTTCCATATAAATTATTATAGAGATTAGTTGTATGAGCAGAATCAGCTAAGAATTCACTGACATCGAATGAATTATCATCATATCCTCTTACAAATCCTGGGTATCCTATTGAAAGAGGGTAAATACGGTTATCTTCAGCATCTTTTCCATATCTTCCAAAATGAAAAATTCGAGCAGCAATTGTAAAAGGTCTAATTGGCATAAAATATTTTCTATAGTCAACAAGTAAATTAATCATATTTAATGAACCAAAAGTGGGAGTTATTTCAACTCTGAATCTTTGGCCAAGAATAGGCGAAGCTGCACCGAAGATACTGTTATCGAATGCTAAAGCGGTACTTACTGAACCAAGATTTAATGCAGCTGCATGCGGAAGATCCTGAATATCATCTTGAATGTAGTATCCGGTATTTAATGAAATCGCCTGTGTAATTACTTGGTTTTGAAAGCTTATGTTTTGAAATCCTGTAGAAAACTCAGCTCTCAATACCTGGCTAAACGGATAATATATGGAACCCGAAACATTTCTGATAGTTTCTCTATAAATATACTGCTGTTCAACATACGCAGGCTCATTTTTAATATAAGAATAACCCGCTCCATAATTACTATAAACATAAGGTATCTGGCTTATCGAACCTCCCCAATTCCAGCGGCTTGCGGTATTTACATATCCAACTAAAGCTGCAATATCTGTAAACTTGAATGAACGGTAAGATGCGATTTGAAAAAAGGTAGTAAGGTTGTGATTACCAAGCATATCGCTCCATAATAAGCCAACGCCGCCGCCAACACTTGTTCCATATCTATCTATCCCAATTCCAACAGAAGGCTGAACCACTCCGGTTAAAGATAGAGATCCATCGTAATCGGAAATATTAAAATTATCTTTTGGCAGTAAATTCATACTTGGGTTATTTAAATTTGCCACCAGCATACTGTCTTTCCTCTGTTCAGGCGGTAAATTTTTAGGATAAAGCTTTTGCAGTTTAGTTATCTCCTTTGCCGGTTCTGTTTTAGTGCTGTCTAATGAATAAATATTATACTTGCCGTATTCATACGAACTATAAATTACTTTATTGTTTTCAACACTTAAAGCAGGGCTTAATGAAGTAATGCCGCTAACCCCGGTATATAAATTCGTTAGTTGCATAGTTTCATTTGTTGCAAGGTTCAATTTATAAATATTTGTTATTCCATTTTGATCCGACAAAAAATAAATATTATTTCCATCTTTTGACCATTGTGGATTTATATTTTTAGCATTCTTAAAATTTGGAAGCTGTTTAAACTCTTTTGTTATAGGATTAAACAATGCAATTTGATAATCACCTATATCAAGACTGTCAAGGTTTGTGGTAAATCTATCAGTAACTAAGGCAATTGTTTTTCCATCAGGCGACCATTCAGGTTGAAGTTCAGCATAAGCATCATCAGTTAATTGAGTTAGTTTTTTTGTATCAAAATTGTATTGGAATAAATTAGAAAATCCGCCTTTTAATGCTGAAAATATTATAGAGTTTCCATCAGGTGACCAGGAAGCATTAAATATTTGTCCAAGACTGTCAAAGCGAATTTCATTCTCAATATCATCACTTGTTAAATCCAAAATAGAAAGAGTTGGCCTTCCATCTTTTGTTGTTGAAAATACAAATTTATCACCTGCCGGATTCCAGGCTCCCGCAGAGTTAATAAATTCAAGAGATTGCAAATGAGGGTCTAATTCTGTGCTTAAAATAGTTTTCTTAACCTCTCCTGTTTTTGCGTCAGCAAGAAATATATCTATTGAAAAAAGATTTCTTGAGGAATAAAATGCTATATATTTCCCATCAGGGCTTAACACTGGCGAAATATTTAAATTATCATCGTCTTCTTTCTTACTTCCAATCAGCAAAGGTCCGTAATCGGAAGCCATTGAAGTAATTTTTTTAATTGAATCAGCTTGTTCGTGAATAGCTTTATGCCATAAGTGTAGAAAGAGAATCTGTTGAAACAGATAAAAGACTGTCAATTGATTTTTTAAAGTTTCCACTTTTGCTGCCGACAACAAGAAGGCTAATTAATTTTTTATCACCCCATTTACCTCCTATATAAGCAAGCAGTGATTGTCCATATCTATATGGAAAATATTTATAAATATTATCCAAATCCGAAATGTCCGGAAGTTCTTTTAATGCTGCATCACGCATCCACATAGAAGTAAAAGAATCATTAGGTCCAAGAGAAAAGTATTCTGCCATACCTTCAATAAACCATAATGGAAGATTCTCAATTGAAGCTCTTGAATAAGCACCTGGCCCTACACTTTTAGAAATATCATATTGAAAAGCATGAACTAATTCATGCCCAATAACATGATCTGTTTCTCTTAGATGGTCCTGCAAATGGAAGCACAATTCTACGTTTTAACGGTTCAGTAAAACCTCCGGTTCCTTGTCCTATAAAACCTTGTGTCACGTTGTTCTCTGCAAATTGCGCAAAACTACCAAACATAATTAATGGCTGCTTGCCTTTTAACGAATCGCCAAAAATAGAATAATGACGGGCATACCATCTCTCTGCCATTTGTGTAGCATCATAAATAGCAGGCTTTTCTTCAGGATAGAAATAAACATCAAAATTTTGCGAATGCATCTCCTGAAAATTAAAATCATCATAATTGACTTTATTTTGTCCGAAGTATTGAGCTTTTGTATCACTTGATAAAATAATAATTATGAAAACAGATAAAACGATAGTTAGATAATTCTTTAACATTGTTTAACTTGTTGATTATTAGATAATTAAGTATGTGTAATATTATAAAAAATAGTTACTTAATCATTACATTTATGTCACAATTTTATGGGAACTTAAGAATGTACTCATTAGTCTAAAACAGATGTGCTTCAATTAAGCAAAAAACTTTTTTATTTTTCCAATCTTAAATTTTATTTAAACTTAAATCAATAGCTTAATTACTATCAAAACTTTTTATAAATTTTCCGACATTATTAATGGAGCTCTGATTTATTCTATCGGTGATAGTATAGCCGCTCTAATTATTCATGATTTTTCAATTGGCAGACTGCTGGGGATATTATTTCTAGGGGGATTTATTTATTCTGCAGAAATCCCATTTGTTTTAAAATGGTTAAATAAAAAATTCATTAAAGCAGATTTTATAACAAATTCTATAAAGGCTATTTTATTTACATTATATTTTAATCCGCTTTGGATAGCCAGACATCTTCTGATTTTAAACTTATTTAAGGGGAATTTCGAACAAATTAATTGGCATTTATTATCAATTGGTTACGATTCATTTATTTTTAGTTTTCTTTTTACTCTTCCGGCTAACTATATTATAATTAATATAATTCCACAAAAATATAAATTTCCAGTAACTGCAGTGTTTTCAAGTTCAATGGCAATTTATTATGCTTTAAGTGAGGTATTCTTCAAATGATAAATAAACTAATATTCGCATCACAAAATCCAGGAAAGATTAGAGAAGTAAAAAATATTTTTGAAGGTTCAAATATTGAATTGATTTCATTAAATGATTTTGAAAGATATTCCGATAATAGTTGAAGATGGAAATTCATTTGAAGAAAACGCCAAAATAAAAGCTGAAAAAGTATTTAATCATTTTAAAATTAATTCTGTAGGTGATGATTCCGGTTTATCGGTAAAACAGTTAAACGGCGGACCAGGAATTTATTCAGCAAGGTTTGCAGGCAAAAATGCTACGGATGAACAAAATAATGCCAAGTTAGTAATAGAATTAAGAAACTTCCCAGAACCTCATTTAGCAAAATATGTATGCGCTGCGGCATTTTTTAATGGAGAAAATTTTATAATTTCCATTGGAGAAATCAAAGGAACAATAGTCTTGGAGCCAAAGGGTAATTATGGATTTGGTTATGACCCGTATTTTATCCCTGATGGATATGATTTAAGAATGGCAGAAATTGACCCTTCTCTAAAAAATAAAATCAGCCATCGTGGAATAGCTTTTAATAAATTAAAAAATATCTTATTAGAAAAGGAGATGAAATGATTAAGAAAGTATTACTTTTATTAAGTGTAGTTGGATTAATTTTTATAGCTGCCTGCAGTAAAAATGATACAAGTACTGGAACAGATAATGGTGGTGACACTGATACAACAAATTATTTCCCGGCTACTAATGGCAATTATTATAAATATAGTTTGGATAGAACTGATTCTACAGGTACGAAATCAACCGGAACACGTTCTGAAACATTTAACGGCACTAAAACTATTTTGGGGACTGAATACCAAGTTCAAGTTGATTCAACATTTATAGCAAGTTTAACAACTACTTCAGAATCTTATTTAAGAAAATCTCAACCTGCAGCCGGCAGTTCAAATTATGGAGTTTATGTTTACCTAGATACATCCGGTATCTCAAATTTAATCCCTGACTCGTTATTGCAATATTTGAAGATAAGTGACGAGATGACTTTGTATTCATTTCCATTCGATCAAGTAAATAACTGGTCAGTGCTTAGTGTTAAACTTGATTTTGGAATTGCCGCAATTACTTTGGTTGATTTAAAGGCAACTTATGAAGGGACTGAAAATATCAATCTGAATTTAGTGAGTGGTGCAAAGACAATGAGTGCAGCAAAAATTAAATATTCTTTAACTTTAACAATTCCTGATCCAAATAATATTTTTGGAGCACCAGCCACACAGGTTTATACCGCAAATGCTTGGCTGGTAAGTAATATTGGTCCAGTTAAATGGGATGGCAATGCCTCTTTGCTTAATGCAATTGTTGGCGGAGATATTGAACTTGCGGATACATCCGGTAGTATCTCCCAAAGCTTGATTGATTATAAATTAAAATGATATTAAAAATTTAGAATAACAAGAGGCTGTCTCAAAAGCCTGGATTTGTCAACCTGAACTTGTTTCAGGTTCTAATTCTATATCAAAATCGGAATAATAGATTCCGAAATAAATTCGGAATGACAATTTTGAGACAGCCTCTTTGTTTTTTTTGCAAGATTTATTTTTCAGCAATAACAACCTGTACAATCCCAAAAGTTAAATTATATTTTTGAATTGATCTAAATCCTGAGTTTTTTAATAATTCAATCAAATCAATCTTTTCATCAAATTCTTCAACTGAATTTGGGAGGTATTTATAAGCTTCTTTATTTCCGGAAACGATCCCGCCTATAAAAGGAAGTATTTTCTTAAAATAAAATTTATATAATCTTTTAAATAAAAAATTAGAAGGCATCCTAAATTCAATTACTGTTGCTTTTCCATTATTTGTTAAGATGTCATAAAAAGAATTAAAACCCTGCTGAATATCATAAAAATTTCTTACTCCGAATGCCACTGTAATATTTGTTACAGATTCATTTTTTAACGGAATATTTTCTGCAACCATTTGGATACTATTTCCATCTATCCAATCACTTTTTTGTTTAAATAACTTCAGCATGTTATGAGAAAAATCAGCGCCATAAATTTTCTTAACTCCAAACTTTCTTGCTTCAATAGCCACATCTCCAGTACCGCAAGCAACATCTAATAAAACAGATTCAGAATTAATTTTTGATAATTTCAATGCTTTTTTACGCCAGTATTTATCGACTCCAAAGCTTAAAAGATGATTAAGAAAGTCGTACTTGAAGGCAATGGAATCAAATATATTTTTTACTTTATTTTTTTTATTTGTATTTATTTCACTCATTAGATTTCAATAATAAATTAATATTTCCCATATTCAAATTCTTCTTTCCCAACTTTTCTCCGCCACCAATTAAACAAATATTTTCCTGACCACACACAAAAAATCATGAAAACAGCTCCTCCAACTAAATCAATTACATAGTGATACCAGAGATAAACAGTTGAAAAAATTAAAAGCGAACCGATTGGAACCAGATAATATCTTGAACGACTTTTTAATTTTATTGATAAATACATTACTATTAATGTTATCATTGTATGTCCGCTAGGAAATACATCACGCTGTACAACTGCTGCCGGATTTGGTGTGGATGCTGTAATTGATTCACCTAAATTTACCATTTGCCGTAAAAAATTTGTTAGAAATAGTCCTGGTAAGTCAGTATTAATACTTGCAAAATTATGGAGCGTAAACCTTGGTCCAATTCCCGGTAAAGCAAAATAGCCAAGATAAGATAAATAAAATCCATAAATCACAATAAAAACAGAGTAATCCATAGCAACATATCTTTTCTTATTCAATAAGGCGATTGCAAGAAATATTGGGAGGAAATAAAACATTCCATAAATTATCTGCAAAATTTCAGTTAAAATGGGATTGGCAAATTGCGCCAAAAATTTAGTTGGATCCGTACCGAAAATAAAGCGGTCAATTTTTATAAAAAGAAAATCATAATCAACAATCCGAATCGGTTTAACTAAAAAATTTAGTTCTTTAAATGCAATCAAAATTAAAGGAGCTATATACCAGTAATGCACAAGCTGCCAGAATTTATTTTCATATTTTTCTTCCATAAAAGCAAGAAAAAAAGCAAAAGCAATTACAAATAAATTAAATAGAACCAATTGAAACCATAACTCTACTTTTGAATGAAAAGTAATGTTTACAATTGTAAGACAAATAAAAAAAACAACAACAACGAGGTCAAAGGCTTTAAGATTATGTAGAAATGATTTAAGCTGGTGCATTAACTGAACAGAATTATATTACTCAATTATTTTATTAGAGGACATTTGTAAACAATTTTGAGCGTGTTTCGCAAGTTCAATAAATTGTTCGGTGGCCAATTGTTCGGCGCGTAATGATAGATTAACTCCGGAACCTGAAAAATCTATGGCTCCAAATATACTATTACTTAATGAATTTTTTAATGTTTTTCTTCTATTACCGAAAGAAGATTTAACAATTTTAATAAAAATATTATCATCAACAGCATAAGTAAATTTTTTTTTGAAAAAAATATGAACAACTGCTGAAAATACTTTTGGTTTCGGATAAAAAACATTAGGTGAAACTTTGAAACATAATTTTATATCTGTAAAATAATTAAGTAGCACGGATAAAATACCATAATCTTTTGTGCCCTTTTTTGCAGTCATTCTTTTAGCCACTTCAAATTGAACCATCAAAACAGAGTCATTAATTATATCTTTATTTTCTATCATTGAAAAAATTATTGGTGAGGTGAGATTGTAAGGAATATTTCCAACCATTCGTAGCTTATTATTGTCTAAAACCAAATCTTTGAAATCTGTTTTGAGAATATCCTTATGAATAATATTTATCGAAGGGAATCTAATTTTTAAATTTTCAATTACACGGGAATCTATTTCAATTGCGGTTAAGTTTTTTACTTCTGTAATTAATTTTTCTGTTAATGAACCTGTACCCGGTCCAATTTCAATAATATTATCATCTTTTTCCGGTTTAATCTCACCTATTATTTTATCAATAATATTCTTATCAAGTAGATAATTCTGTCCAAATTTTTTAAGTGGTTTAACTTTTTCCATTGATCAAAGTTAGATAATCTGGTTTTGATAAACAATTTTGTAAAAGAAATGAAATTTTAAAATTAAATTGTGATGAATAATATTTGGCATTAAAAAAATATATTCATAATTTTTTGCTCAATAAAAATTTTGGTACAACCATTACCATTTGAATCTTAATTCGGGAGGAAAATCTGGAAAAGAAATATATTATTAGTATTGACATGGGAGGAACTAAAATATTATCCTCTCTTATTAATTCTGAAAATGGTATAATTAAAAGTGTTAAAAAACCTACCAAATCAAATTCAACTCCTAAAGCATATATAAAAACTTTGTCAGAAATTATTAATGAAACCATAGAAGTTTCAAATGTAAACCCGGGCCATATAAAAGCTGTTGCATTGGGGATTCCCGGTTCTGTTGACCCGTACAAAGGTAGAATAGGGTTAGCTCCAAATCTTGGGATTAAAAATTTTTCCATTAAAGAAAAATTACAAGCTGTAAGTCCCTACCCGGTTTTAGTTGAAAACGATGTTAATGTTGCTGCTCTCGGAATTCAAAAATTCGAGTTGAATAAAAATTCAAAAGATGTATTGGTTGTATTTATAGGAACAGGGATTGGGGGAGCATTAATTTTTGACGGCAAAATTTATCGTGGGAAAAATTATGTGGCTGGAGAGATAGGGCACATGCACGTTGTAGACAATGGCCCGATTTGCGGCTGTGGCAGAAAAGGATGCTTTGAAGCAGTTGCCAGCAGAACGGCAATCGAAAAGAAAATAAGAGCAGATGTTAAAGCTGGGAAGAAAAGTGCAATTACAAAAGTGATAAAACGTAGTGAAAAAATTAAAAGCAAAGCTTTGGCTAATGCTGTTAAGAAAAATGATAAATTAATTGTAAAACATATTTCCGAAGCTTGTTCAACAGTTGGAACTGTACTAGCGAGCATCAATAACTTATTAAATTTTGATACTATAGTTTTAGGCGGCGGGTTAATTGAAGCATTAAATCATTTTATGATGCCAAAGATAAAAGAATCGTTTAACGAAACCGTTCTTAAAGATTCTGCCAGAGGATTAAAAATTATTTCTACTAAGCTCGGAGATGATGCCGCTTTATTTGGTGGGATTGCACTTGCGGAAGAGTTTCTTGGGATTAAAGTTTAAGCAAATTGTTTTTCAATTTTTATGAGTTCTTCAGATAATTTTTGCCACTTTTCTATTGCTGCTTCAAGCTCAAATTTTGTTTGATTGAAATTTGAAGTTGTTTCCTTTAATGCTTGAGGATCGCTGTAAATCTTTTCCTCTGTTAAATTATTCTCCAAGCTCTTTTTCCTTTTTTCTCAAGTGTATCGATTTTCTCTTCAAGCTGACTTATCTGCTTTATGATATCTTTAGTTGCCAAATATTTTTTTTGCCTCTGCTCGGCTTCAATTCTTTTTTGATCTTTTCTTGAAAACGAATCGACATTCGGTTGATTTTTGAAGGTGTTTGCCTTTTCACTTTCAATTATTTGTTTGCGCTTATAAAGATAATCATCTATTCCGCCTAAAAATATTTTGAAAGAATTTTTTCTTATCTCAACAACTTTATTAACAATCGGCATTAAAAAATCCACATCATGTGAAACTAAAACCAAAGAGCCCTTGAAATCAACCAAAGCTTTTTGCAAAATATTTTTTGATGAAATATCAAGATGG
The DNA here is from genome assembly GCA_963777515.1 of uncultured Bacteroidota bacterium. Lineage (GTDB taxonomy): Bacteria > Bacteroidota > Ignavibacteria > Ignavibacteriales > Ignavibacteriaceae > CAVSWT01. The sequence goes on along the minus strand of CAVZQU010000007.1, from coordinate 625,106 downwards.
TTAGTTGGCTCATCCAGGACGATCAAATTTGATTTAGTTAAAAGAATTCTTGCCAAAGCAACCCGGCTTTTTTCACCGCCGGAAAGCACGCCTACTTTTTTGAATACATCATCCCCGGTAAAAAGGAAGGAACCTAAAATTGATCTCAGTTGTCCGATTGTTTTATCTTCTGCAATTCCGTCTACACTTTCAATTATATCCAGATTTGGATTAAGATTATCTGCCACATCCTGCGCATAATAAGAAATTAAGGTATTATGCCCAACAATTCTCTCGCCTTTGTTAATTCCAATTATTCCGGCAATAATTTTTGATAAGGTTGATTTACCAGAACCATTTGGCCCAATGAAAGCAATCTTATCTCCACGTTCAATTTGAAAATCTAAATCCTCAAAAATCCTTTTTATCATCATAAAACTTTGAAACTGATTTCAATTCGATATTAATCTTACCGCTTTTAGGTGGTTCCGGAAATCTTAAATCAATTTCAGATTTACTTTCAGGTAGTTGAATAAGCTCAACTTTTTCAAGCTGTTTTATTCTGCTTTGGACTTGTTTTGCTTTAGTAGCTTTGTATCTGAATCTTTCTATAAATTTTTCTGTTTCTTTAATCTTTTTTTGCTGCTGGATAAAAAGATTTTCAGCCTGTTCATCTCTTTCTTCTTTATATTTTAAAAATGCATCATAGTTGCCATTAAAAGAATTAAATTTTGTTAAATAAATCTCTAAAGTTTTTGATGGTAACTTCGTTGACAAAGTGCTTATCATGCGAGACAATTAAAAGAGAGCCGCGATAATTTTTTAAAAAACTGATAAGCCATTCCAGCGAATCAAAATCAAGATGGTTGGTGGGCTCATCTAGAAGTAAAATATCATTTTGTGAAATTAATATTTTAGCAAGAGCAATTCGCATCTGCCAGCCGCCGGAAAACTCGTTAGTTAATCTCTCAAAATCATTTTCTTCAAAGCCAAGCCCAATTAGAATTTTTTCAATATTTGCTTCAATACTGTAAGAGCCAAGTTCTTCCAAGCGATGATGCACTTCACCTAATTGATTTACAAGATCATCTCTTGTTTCAGGATTAACAGATTGGCTCGAAAGCTTATTTATTAGTTCTTTTTCTTTTTGCTGGAGAAAAGTTATATCGCTTAATGCTGACTTTGCTTCTTCAAATAAAGTTTTATTAAGGTGAGTTACATTTTCTTGTGGCAAATAACCAATGCTTACATTTTTTTGCATCAGCACTTTTCCACTCTCAGGCTGAAGAGAACCATTTATGATTTTTAGAAGAGAAGATTTACCTGTTCCATTAGCCCCGACTAATGAAATTTTATCACCTGCATTTATTTTAAAGCTAACGTCACGAAATAAATATTTACCGCCGAACTGAAGAGAAATGTTAGAAAGGTCTATCATTAAATCTTACAACTTTATTCATGAAGTATAGCAACTTTGCTTGTCGTAACATTATTCCCGTCTTTGTCATAAGCCACAACAAGATATATTCCACTGCTGACAAAATTTCCATTTAAATCTCGTCCATCCCATGTTGCAATTCTTCCCCCAGGCGATGAAAATTCTGCAACCAATTTACCATTAATAGTTAATACTTTTATATCAGAATCACGAATCAACCCATCAATAGTTAAATATTTTCCACCATTTTTTAAAATGAAAGGATTAGGATAAATTAATAACTGGTCAAATGATTCCTTTGGCATTACCGATGTTGTAACGAAAGAAGTTAACCCTTCATCTGTACCTACGTAAACAGTTCCGGTATTTGGGTCAATAGCTATGCTTTTAATAATATCTGAAAGAAGTGGGCTATTTTTAGAAGTGAAGGCTTCAAGTAATGTATTTCCATCAGATGTAACATGAAGAAGCCCTTCATTTGTTCCAATCCATTTCTGATTTAAAGGATCAACTGCCATACAATTAATTGATTGTTGTCTCAAGGCAAAGATTGAAGATATTGCTAATTGAGGTTTATTTGATGAAGCGATTGTATAAGTTTGAGTAATCACATTTACCCCTAAACTCGTACCTACCCAAACATCACCTCTTCTATCGACAACCAAAGATGTGATAGTATTTGTATTAAGTCCATCGGATGCAGTTAAATTTCCTGAAACATCATCGTTAGGGTCATCAAGAGTATTATTTTCATTAAAGTAAAATACACCTAATTGACTAGGATCTTGAGAATAGTACCATTTAGTATCATATGGATCGATTACTAAAGAATATTGCTGTTCCAATACTCTTCTTGCTGCTGTATCATTAAAATAATACCATGAGCTATCTTTAGTAAGTACACTTAAAATATTTCGATCTGATGCCCAATAATTTAATATCCAAAGATTGTTTTTGGAATCTGAAGCAAATCCAGATATTACTAAAAATTTGTGACTATCCGGATTTTCTGGCGTACCAAGTAGATCAGTATTAGAAGTATTAAAAATAGAAATATTATCGTCTTTTATCTTAGCAAAACCAGCTCCCCAATTTCCCACGTAAGTTGAATTGTCGGGAGCGCTGTATACAAAAAAGTAATCGTTGTTGGAAATTATAGAATTTGATTTTGTATAATTTGTCCATTTCTGTCCGTCATATTTATAAAAGCCAACACCGGCACCATCCTTTCCACTAGCCGACCAAAGATTACCATCATTATCTATACTCAATGCTGGAAATTGGTTTGCCTGGGGCCCATTAGGATAAAGTAATTTCCCACTATTACTATTCATTACTCCATTAGCTGTAGCAGCAAGTAATTCATTTCCATTAAAGATTTCAAGTTTTGTAACATCAATTTGTGAATTATAAAGAACGTTTAGGTTTCCGTTTCTATAAGAGTAGATTTGTTTCCCACTTGAAAAAACTAAAGAATCTCCATTGCTTATTAAATCAGAAATACTGCCGGTTAATTGTGGTAAAAAGTTTGTCCATGAAGTTCCGTTAAATTCTGCCAAACCACTTTGCGTAGAAACTATAATAGTACCATTATAAGAAACGATTTTATAAGTAACATTTGAAGGCAATCCGCTACTTGTATTATAGACTTCCCAGGAGTCTGGCGCAGATAAATTATGAGAACCTTCTTTTTGTATAACAACACCCTGTCCTGTACATGCGTATATTTTATTTGTAATAGTAATACTATTTACAGGAATATAAGCAGATAAATTTCCATATTTAAAATAAGTGTCATAAAAAGTTAAATCATTTGGATTGATTAAAGAAATTCCAAAATCAGTTGCAGCATAAATTGTATCGCCAATGGTTATCAAAGAATTAATTTTCTTTTGGGTTCTTTCACTGTTATTATAAATGTCGAGGATCGAAGTTATGTTTTTTGTTTTAGGGTTATATACATCAATAATTCCGTTTGCACTTCCAAACCAGACTTTCCCAGTTCTATCGATAGTAATCGCAGTTAATGCACCACCATTTAATCCATCTGCTTTGCTTAAAACTTTGAAAGAATCAGTATTTGCATTATAAAAAAAAGCTCCACCGCCACTAGCACCCCAAAATCCATTTTCACTGAGTCTTTACATCATTAATATTTTTCATGTCAGTATAATTTCGCCAGTTGCTTACTTGAGGATATATCGATGATATAGGAATGATTAAGAGGAAGAAAAATGCTATCTTTTTTTTCATTTAATTTTTCCTAAATGTTTTTATTTACAAACTAAAAGTAAAAAGATTTTATTCTTACCTCTTTTGCAGGACAAATTTTTATTTAATTGAAAAATAAATTTAACATTTTTTTTATTACTAAAAAGTATAAAATTAACTCCTTATAAGTAATACCATTATAAAAATGTGAGATTTTTTTTTGAATGTTAAAATAGCTAAAGTTGCTTCATTAGATTAGTCATTTCAATTGCAGTTAAAGCAGCATCCCATCCCTTGTTTCCAGATTTTGTACCGGCTCGTTCAATCGCTTGTTCTATTGTATCTGTTGTCAATATTCCGAAAGCAACCGGGATAGAATATTTTAATGAGGTTTGAGCAATCCCTGAACTTGTATTTCCAGCAACATAATCAAAATGAGGAGTAGCGCCGCGGATAACTGCACCTAAACAAATTATAGAATCATATTTTTTTGAAGATGCTAGCTTATCTGCAATTACCGGTATTTCAAATGCTCCTGGGACTTTAATAACCGTAATATTTTGTTCTGATGATCCATGACGTAATAAACAATCAACTGCACCATCAATTAATTTTTGAGTTATATATTCATTAAACCTGCTGGCGACAATAGCAAAATTTAACCCGGATGCGTTTAAGTTTCCTTCTAAATTTTTCATCTTTTTAATTTATTGTTTGAATTGAATAATTAAGCTGAATTTCTCATTAGTCTTTTCCTCATAGCTTCTACAGCAGAGTAGTTTGTATAAAATTTCCCAAGTTTTCTATCATCCTCTCTTCTACCGCCATGAAAATCTGAGCCCCCGGATTCAAGCAAGAAATATTCGCTTGCTATACCCTTATAAAATTTTGTTTGCTGTGCTGAATGGGAAGGATGAATAACTTCAATTCCATCCACTCCGGCTTCAATAAGCTCTTTTAATAAATTTTCTTCCATGTATCCCGGATGAGCAATAAATGAAAGCCCTCCGGCATCGTTTATTATTTTGAATGCACTTTGTGGTGAAACATGAACTTTCTTTTCATAAGCTGGGCAGTCGTTACCAAGATACTTGTTGAATGCTTCATAATAAGAATTAACAAACCCTTTTTCTAGCATTGTTTGAGCAATATGAGGCCTACCTACTGTAGAATTTTTAGCAAGATCAAGAACGTCATCAATCTTGAGCGGCATTCCCAAATTATTTATTTTGATTACAATTCGTTCTGCTCTCTTAATTCTTTCCTCCCGGAAAAATTTCAAATAACGTTCTAATTCCGAATTACCTGGTTCAACGAAATATCCAAGTATATGTACTTCTCTATCTTTAACATCAGAGCTAATTTCTACACCTGGAATTACTTCAACGCCAATTTCATTTCCAAATTCAGTTGCTTCATCAAATGCAGATAGACTATCATGATCGGTAATACTAACACAATCAATTCCTTCAGCTTTTACTTTTTTAAGTAATTGAAGTGGGGAATTGAATCCATCCGAGAAATTTGTATGCAAATGAAGATCTACTTTTTGAGTTCATCGAATAATTCTCATTAGCTAAATATTTCCTTAAATTTTTCGTAGTCAATGATTCTCAATCGGGAGCCATCTAATTCAACAAAGCCTTTCTTGGCAAAGGAATGTAATGTTCTTGAAATTGTTTCTCTTGAAGTTCCAGCCATATTAGCTAAATCATGCTGATAAGGAAGTTTCTCAATTTCTACAGTACCTTGCTTAATCATTCCAATGTCATCTGCCAATTGCAATATAACAGTTGCAACTTTTCCTTCTGCATCTTTTAATGATAGAGATTTAATTTTCATATCAGCAGAACGAAGTCTTCTTGTTAGTTCCTGCAATAAAGCAATAGATATTTCGGGGTGACGTTGGAGTAGATCTAAGAATTCGCTTCTTTGAACAATAAATATTTCTGAATCTTCCATTGCAGTTACATTGGCAGATCTTGTTGCTCCATCAAGTATTGCCATCTCTCCAAAAAAATCTGATTCACTTAAAATGGTAAGAATTACTTCTTTACCATCATCACTTACTCTTGAAATTTTAACTTTGCCTGAAATAATTACAAAAAGAGCAGACCCGGCTTCATGTTCAAATAAAACAACAGAATCTTTTGCGAAATTTTTTCTTATTCCTAGATTGGAGATTTGAGCTAAAGTATTCTCATCCAACTCAGCAAAAATTGGTACATATTTGAGGAATTCATTGTTACTTGACATTTTTACCCTCATATAATTATTATTAAAAGAAGTTAAAAATAAAACTTGAGTCTTGTGGATTCAATTTACACCTTTTAGCTAAAATAATAAATAGTGCTATAAGAATAATTATATATAAGAATTTGTGCTCTGTACTATTTCCGAGGAAAATTTGATGCAAGTATTACTCTGGTTCATTATAAAATGCAAGTAAAATCAAAATGAAATTTCATTGCTTTTTTAACACTATGTATCTATTTTTAACGTCTTAAAATATATATTAATACTAATCTGGAGAACTAAATATTATGCCGATGATGGCGAAGATGAGAAGCTTGGCACCTGCTTTCATTCTAACAGTGGGAGCGATATTTGTATTATTTATGGTGATGTCTGATTCAAATATAATGTCTGCATTAGGTGGTAGAACAAATAATGTTGGTTCAATAAACGGTGATAATATTACCTACCAACAATTTTCAACTGCGCTTGATAGAGAAAGACAAAATCTTGAAGCAATCTGGGAAAAACAATGAAGATGAAAATCACAGAACAATTAAGAGATCAAGTTTGGAATGCTATGGTGATACAAACTCTGGTTCAACAGCAATTTAATAAATTTAATATACATGTTTCCGATGATGAAATTAGAAATACAATTCTAAGCGATAACCCGCCTGAATTTCTAAAAAGAAACTTTATAGATTCAACCGGAAAATTTAATAAAGAGGCATATCAGCAAGCTATCTTCAATCCTCAAAATAAAGATGCGCTTATAAATGCAGAAGAAGTTGTAAGGCAAAACCAAATGAGTCGAAAAGCTTCAGAGTCTTAGTTACTGCCTCAATTACTATAAGTGAAGATGATATAATCAGAAAATTTAAAGAAGAAAACACTACGATTAATTCTAAATATGCCCTTGCTTCTATTTCTGTTTATCCCTGATTCTATATTTAAAATAACTGATAGTGAGTTGAAGGAATTTTATAATAATAATTTAGATAAATATAGGATTGAACCGCAACGACAAGTAAAATATGTAATGTTTAATGATACGCCAACTAAGGATGATTCTATAACCTTAAAAAGTATGGCAGAAAATATTGCCCGAAATTTTAAGAAAGATACTTTAACTTTCGCTGAAACAGCAAAAATTTATACTGACGAACCTGTGAGTAAAGATACTGCTAAATCTTTCAAGATTATCCGGTGAAGTTTCGGATGCTTTGGAAAAAGCAAAACCTCATTCAGTTGTTGGACCTATATTAACTCCTCAAGGATATGTTTTAATAAACTACGATAGCTTCTGTACCTTCAAAGGAAACTTTGGTTAGAGCTTCACATATCTTGATTAACAAGATGGGAAGTGATGAGAAGAATCATGAAGAAGCAATGAAGTTATATGATCAATTAACTAAAGGTGCTGACTTTGCAAAATTAGCAAAAGAATATTCTTCTGATCCCGGAAGTGCAATAAAAGGTGGAGATTTAGGTTGGTTTGGTAAAGGAATGATGGTTCCAGAATTTGAAAAAGCGGCTTTTAATGGAAGAGTTGGAGTGGTTCAAAAACCAATTAAAACAACTTACGGATATCATATAATTAAAGTGACCGGCAAGTCAAATAAGAAATATGCTATTGAAAAATTAACACTTACCAATTAAAGCTTCTCCGACAACGAAAGATGCCATTTATAATAAAGCAGGCGATTTTGCTTATTTAGCTGATAAAGATGGGTTTGATCAAACTGCTAAAAGTTATAATTATCAAATTCAGGATACTCCTCCCTTTGTGAAAGATGCACCTTCTATTGCAGGGATAGGACAAAATAAGCATGTAGTGGATTTCGCTTTTAATAATAGTACAGGTTCTATTAGTCCTGTTTATAGAACACAAAAAGGTTATGTAGTTGTACAGGTTAGTAAAGTTATAAGTGAAGGGATTAAACCATTTGATGAAGTTAAGAAATTAATTAAACCTTATGTGCTTCAAGCTAAAAAATTTGAAAAGGCCAAAGAAGAAGCATATAAAAATTAAAAAAGAAATTAATGGTGACTTGGATAAAGCAACTATCTGTCGATCCCAAAGCAATAGTAAAAGAAACGGGTTCATTTAAACCAACTGGAAATGTCCCAACTATCGGCAGAGATTATGCCTATATGGAAAATGCTTTGATCCTTAAAATCTAAATACAATATCTGACCCAGTAAAAGGAATTAGAGGATATTATCTTAATTGATGTAACCAGCAGAACAAAGTTTGATTCTTCAGCTTATAAAGTTCAAAGAAATACTATTCGTGATGAATTGATGCAAGAAAAGAAAAGAGCTTTTTTAAATCAATGGCTAGTTAATCTGAAGAAAAATGCAGATATAGTAGATCAATAGAGATCAATATTATTCACAGCAATAATTGTAATTTTTTTTAACTTAACCCCCATAATTTTATTACTGAATTTTGGGGGTTTCTATTTTTAAATAAGTTTTATATACTTCGCTAGGAAAATTCTCTTCCTTTATTAAAAAAATTAATCATATGAGTAAAGCTAGAATAATACTAACCCTATTATTTTATTTCCGTTCCAGCTCTGGCACAATTTAATGGAAACCGTTTTAGTGTTAGTGTGAATGCTGTTTATACAACCAGTGCTAAAATTTATTTGTCTCCCAACTCATCAGATGAAATTCTTCGTAATAATTCTTTCCCATTAACTGATATTGTAAATCCGTCCATTGATATTAGATATCGATTATATGACTATGTAATTATTGGATTAAGTACTGAATATATGAAACACACGCAATTTGGTAGAAACTTAACTGTCTTTATAGGAAATAATACGCAGACAATTAATGTTGAAGATGGATTTGAATTAATACCAATTGAATTGTCCATTCATTATTTAATGCCATTCTCTACAGAAAATTTTAAATTTCTTATGGGTGGTGGTGGGGCATATTATATTGGCTCACAAATAAGAAAATTCGGGAATGAAGATGTAAGTAACATCGAAAGAAAAGCCGCTTTTGGTATTCAAGTCTCAGTTGGTATGGAATACCTGGTTAGAAGTAATATTTCTTTTAGAACAGAAATGAAATTTCGAGATCCCCAGTTTACCGTTAAGAGTAAGTACAATAAGCAGCAAGTACAATACTTGGGAAATACAATTTCATTAGCACAAGATTCTTTTGATTCGAAAATAAATGTAGATGGGGTTACTTTTATTGCGGGAGTATCCTACCAGTTTTAATTACAATTCGATTTAAATTTTCAATCCATTTGTTTTTACTTTTCTATCTAAATAATTTTGACCTTCATGAAGAATAAATTAGTATATCTTACAGGTTTTATGGGCTCGGGAAAAAGTACTGTGGGGCCTATTTTAGCTAATACTCTTGGCTGGGATTTTTATGATTTAGACCATGTAATTGAAAAAAAAGCCGGACAAAAAATCAGGAATATATTCGACGAAAAAGGTGAAGAATATTTTAGAAAATTGGAAACAGAAATTTTAAAAGAAGTATCAATTGGTAGCGAATTAATTATCTCGTTAGGTGGTGGAACAATTGTTTCTGATACAAATTTAGAAATACTAAAATCTTATGGCACTACTATTTTTTTAGAATCTTCATTTGATTCAATTTATAAAAGATTAAGGTACAAAAGAGACCGTCCTGTATTAATGGCAAGTGGGGAAGAAGAATTAAAACGCGAAGAATTTATAAATAGAATTTCAAAAATTTATTCTGAAAGGAAAAAATATTACGAGCAGGCAGATATTAAAATAAATACCGACAAGATATCCGTCGGTGAAACTGTTGATAAAATAACTAAAATAGTAAATAAAATTTTCTCAGAAAGTGATAAATAAAGATGTTAGTGAATGAAATAAAAGTCTCCCTTAAAAATAATCCTTATAAAATTTTGATTGGCAATTCAATTTTCTCAAGCTTGAAGAATTTTTTAGAGTATGACACTAAAAATGTATTAGCTGTAATCGATGAAAATGTTTTTCAATATTTTAATAATGAAATTAAAAATACTCTTTCAAAAATTTCCCATCAATATAAAATTTATTTACTAAAACCAGGAGAAAGATCAAAATCTTATACAGAATTACAGAAGATTCATTCTTTTCTGTTATCAAATAATTTTGGAAGAGATTCTTTGATAATTGCAATAGGCGGAGGAGTGACAGGCGATTTAGCGGGATTTGCTGCTTCAACTTTTATGCGTGGGGTTAAATTAGTTCATACTCCAACAACCTTATTAGCAGATGTTGATAGTTCAATTGGCGGCAAAACCGGAATTAACTTCAATCATAAAAAAAATATGATTGGAACATTTTATCAACCCAATCTGGTTTTAATTGATACTGAATTTTTAAAAGCTTTGCCAAATGCAGAAATTAAATCTGGAATTGGGGAAATAATAAAATATGCTTATTTATCAGACAAATATTTCTTTTATTATTTATTAAAAAATTTAGGCAGGATTTATAAAAATGATTCTGAAGTATTAAACGAAGTAATTTATAAGTCGGTAGCAATTAAAGCATCAGTCGTATCTCAAGACGAAAAAGAATCTGGTTTAAGGAAAATACTAAACTTGGGACATACATTCGCTCATGCGTTTGAAAGCGAACTTAACTTTAAAGTTAAACATGGTGAGGCAGTCATTGCCGGGATTATTTCTTCTCTTTTTCTATCTAATAAATTGAAGTTAATTAATGAAAAACAATTAAATTCTTTTCTAGAATTGACAGCTAAAATTCATCTGCCCAAAAAATTTCAAACAGTAGATAAAGAAAATCTGTTTAAAATTATGAAATCGGATAAGAAAAATAGAAATGGAAAAATTAAATTTGTTTTAGTCTCAGATATAGGAGAAATATTAATTGATGTTGAATCTGAAAAGAAAGATGTTTTTTATGCAATAGAAAATATGCAAAAAATGAATTGAGGAAAGAAATAATAATTAAAGTGTTTTTGATTTTTTTTAATTTTATTGAATTTTGTTTTTGGAAGAGGAAACTGTCGGCCTCTTGAGGGCATAAGAGCCCGACAGTCTGAGTGTCATTTTGTGGAGGGGTGCTATGCTTAAAACTATTTTCTATTTCGCGGTTTATGTCTCAACTTAAATGCCATTGATGGATATTGCGGATAAATGTATTTTTTCAAACTATTTTAAATAGTTATTAAACTTATCAAGTAATAATTACTATTACATTATTACCTTTAAACTTAAAAAAGAATTTTTTACTTAAAGTTTGATTTGTATATTTAAAAAGTGTTTAAAATAAAACTGCCGGTGTCTCGAGGTAACAACCGGCAGAACCAATTTATATGTGTGTGTCTTTTGAGGAAGGGTGCTATTGCTTAAAATTATTTCTAATTTGTACTATACTATCCAATCGAAATGCCAATATCTATGATTGGATTTTTTCATTTTTTCTAACTTTCTGATGTTCTCAAATTGGGAATATCAAAGATATTGACATTTTTTGAGACATATTTAAATTTTTTTATTGATGAATTAATTATATGGAGTTATAATGCTTGATTTTGAAACCAATACTGAAGTTGATTTAAAAGAAGAAATATTAAAGTTAAAAAAAGATTTAAATGCCATTATACTTGCACATTATTACCAGGAATCTGAAATACAAGATTTAGCAGATATTGTTGGGGATAGCTTAGAATTAGCTAGAAAAGCAAAATCAACAAATGCTGATGTAATTGTTTTTGCTGGTGTTCATTTCATGGCAGAAACTGCAAAAATATTAAACCCAAATAAACTAGTACTTCTTACCCGATTTAGAAGCGGGCTGTTCACTTGCCGATAGTTGTCCATGCTCAGTTATTTCAATCATTTAGAGAAAAATATCCGAACCATATCGCCATATCTTATATTAATTGTACAGCTGAAGTAAAAGCTTTGAGTGATATAATATGCACTTCAAGTAATGCAGAAAAAATTATAAATCAAATTCCAACAGATAAGGAAATATTATTTGCTCCTGATAGAAATCTTGGAAAATATTTAATGAAGAAAACCGGTAGAGATATGCTGCTTTGGGATGGGACCTGCATAGTGCATGAAACTTTCAGCGAAAGAAAAATTATTGATTTAAAATTGGAAAACCCTAATGCCAAAATCATTGCTCATCCTGAATGTGAGGAGGTAATTTTAAATCGTGCTGATTTTATAGGTTCCACAAGTAAACTTTTACAATTTGTTCAGGAAGATTCTTCAGAAACTTTTATTGTAGCAACAGAAGTTGGAATAATTCATCAAATGAACAAAGTGGTTCCTAATAAAAAATTGATACCTGCTCCACCGGACAAAAATTGCAGTTGCAATGAATGCCCCTACATGAAGCTGAACACAATGGAAAAATTATATAACTGCATGAAGAATAAATCCCCGCAAATTATTATGGATGAAGATTTAATGAAAAGAGCATTAGCTCCGATTGAGAGAATGCTGCAGATGAGTTAATCTTTTTTTAGGATAATTTTAAATGTTGTTCCTTCGCCTATTGAAGAATTCTTAACAAATATTTTACCATTGTGGTATCCATCTATAATTCTTTTTGAAAGACTCAAACCTAAACCCCATCCGCGCCGTTTTGTGCTGTAACCCGGCCTAAAAACATCTTTGCGCCGTTTCATGTCAATACCTTTACCGTTATCCGAAACATCAACTTCAACAGTGCTTTTATTTTCAAAAACATTTATTGATATTTTCCCTTGTTTGCTGTCTATTGCATCCAATGCATTTTTAACAAGGTTTTCAATTACCCAGCCAAATAATTCAGGGTTTAGTTTAGCTGAGGCTTCTTTATTTCCGTCAATTGACAGTTCTACACTTTTTCCGCTTTGAGGTAAACGCCTTTGAAAATAATCCGTAACCTTTTTTACTTCTTCAAATACTACACATTTTTTTAATTCCGGTGAAGCCCCAATTTTTGAAAACCGGTATGTTATTTTATTAAGCTTTTCTACGTCATTGGAAATTTCTTCGGCTGTATCTAAAACTTTGTCAGGTTCCTTATAATTAATTTTTAACATTTCCAACCAACCCATCAAACTTGATATTGGAGTACCAAATTGATGAGCTGTTTCTTTAGCCATTCCAACCCATATATTGCTTTGCTCACTTCTTTTTATATTACTAAAACCAATATACCCGATTACTATAAACAGGGCAGCAATAGTTATCTGCAAATAAGGATAAAATTTTAGTTGATTAATTAAATCGGAATCACCGTAGTGAATTTTTTGAAAAATAATTGTGTCTTCATAAGCAACAATAATTGGAGGATTAACTTCATCCATTTCTTTAATTTTATTATCAAAGAAGGTTTCAAGGTCTTGGTTTGATAGGGAAGTATCATATTTTATATTTCTAATGTTTCTCACATTCGATTTTGTACTTAAATCCACTTTGTCATCAGCGTCAGTTAAAATCATGGGGAAATCAATTGGCTTTATAAAATTATCGAAGAGAAAGGTTATGTCAGTCTCTGTGGAAGATGAGTTTGCGATATGCTCAATAACTTTTGCATAAAGCTCAACCATTTGTCTCTCTTTGGTTTGCAGTTTCCCAACCAGACTCTGCGTATAAAATAATGTGCCTCCGGCAATCATAACAGCAATTACCAACAATATGATTTTAATATTTACAGAGGCTGGCCCCCCGGACATTTTCATATTTTGACATTCCTATAAAATGAATAACAAATTTAAATTTTCCGGTGAGATAATATCAAGGGAAATCTTAATAAGATACTCTTAAAGGTTTGTATATCTAATTCTAAAAAATATTAATCTACGAAAAATGTCTGCTTCCGTTTAGGCCCGACAGAAATAATACTTATCTTCATTTTTGAATGCTTAGAAATAAAGGATAAGTAATCCTTTGTATTTTGCGGCAATTCAGAATATGATGTGCAATTAGATATATCCTGTTTCCATCCTGGTAAAGTTTCATAAACGGGTTTTACATTTGCTAATCGTTCTACATCAGTCGGGAAAGTTTTTAAACGCTTGCCGTCATGCTCGTAACCAACACAGACTTTTATTTTATCAAAATCACTTAAAACGTCGAGCTTTGTAATTGCAACTGAATCAATTCCATTTATCATTCTTGAGTAGTTTACTAAAAATGAATCAAACCAGCCGCATCTTCTTGGACGCCCTGTTGTTGCTCCGAATTCAGCACCTACTTTTCTCAACATTTCTCCGTCTTCATCTAATAGTTCTGTTGGAAAAGGACCATTTCCTACTCGTGTTGTGTATGCTTTAACAATTCCGATTACATTTGTGATTTTAGTTGGTGGAATTCCAGAGCCCGTGCATGCACCTCCGGATGTTGGGTTTGATGATGTAACGTAAGGATAAGTTCCGTGGTCAACATCTAACAAAGCGCCTTGTGCACCTTCAAGTAAAATAGAATTACCGCTGTCTATTGCCTGATTTAAAAATGATGGTACATCTTTTATATATTTATCAATTCTTTTATCAAACTCAAGGTATTCTTTTACAATTGCCTCAACGTCTAACTCTTTGTGTTCATAAACCTTTTTTAAAAGATTATTTTTTTCAGCAATATTGTCTCTAATTTTTGATTCAAGAGCTTTGCGATTTAACAAATCAACAATCTTAATCCCTTTTCTTGCAAACTTATCTATATAACAAGGCCCGATTCCTCGTCCAGTTGTTCCAATTTTATTTTCGCCGCTTTCACTAATTGAATCAAGCAGCTTATGATAAGGCATTATTAAATGTGCATTATGACTTACAAATAATCTTCCATCAACACTAATTCCATTGCTCTCAAGAAATTTTATTTCGTCAAGCAGAGCAGTTGGATCAATAACAACTCCGTTGCCCACAACGCAAATACATTTGTCTCTTAAAATTCCTGAAGGGATTAAATGAAGAATAAATTTTTTATCCCCGATCTCAACTGTATGGCCGGCATTTGCTCCTCCTTGGTAACGAACGACTATGTCGTATTTTTCGCTTAATATATCTACGATTTTCCCTTTTCCTTCATCACCCCATTGGCTGCCGACAAGGATTGTTACGCTCATCTGGATAACCTTGTTTTAGTTAAATGATTAAATAAAAACGAATTTGATTTGAAATAATTTAGAAATAAAAAATAATAAGCAAAATAAAACTCCGAATAACTATATCCGGAGTTATAATAAAATAAATTGTTATGAATAAATTATATTACCCAAAACTTTTTACTGCTTCATCCACAGTTTCATAGAATTCAAAAATTGTAATAAGCTTTGTTATAATTAATAAGCTTTCAATTTTGTCTGTGACTCTCGCTAATTTTAAATGTCCGTCTATTTTTTTCATTGTGGTTAAACCACCAATTAACATTCCTAAACCGGAGCTATTCATAAATTTTACATCTCCGAGATCCAGAACTAAATTCTTTTTGTCTTCATCAATAAATTTATGAAGCAAATCATTAAATTCTTTAGTATCCTCTCCCCCCATAACATTGCCTTTAAGTTCTATAACAACAGCATTGTATTGTTCTTTAACATTTGTTTTCATGAAGAACTCCTAAAATTTTTCGGCTCAATTTACTTAGAAGGTTGTTTTTATGCAAGTTAAGTAGCGATAATTAATGCGCTTAAACCGAAATATTTTTATTTTTGATATTAAATTTTCTCTATATTTTTAATGGAACAAACCAGGAACAAATGCGTCTAAAATGAAGAAAATTAAAAGGAAAAATAAAATAGCATTGCCGAATCCACAAATATTAAATTTAAATGAAGACTTTTCTTTAATAAAACAATTTATTGAAGGTGATGAGTCGGTATTCAAGCAATTGGTTCAGCGCCATAAAGAAAAAGTCAGGAACATTATTTACTTAACCATCGGCAACGTAGATTTAGTTGATGATATTGCTCAAGAAGTATTTATAACAGTATATAAGAATTTAGATAAATTTAGGTTTGAGTCGCAGTTTACGACATGGCTATATAGGATTACAATTAATAAATGTAAAGATTATTTGAGAAAGATTAAGATACGAAGAATATTTATCCCAATAGACGAACAGCATAATAATTATAGCTACGACTCAAATCCTGAAAATAAAGACACAGCGGAAGTAGTTAGAAAAGCGATAGCAAAGTTGCCTGAAAAATTGAAAGTTCCTTTAATGTTAAAAGATATTGAAGGAATGAGCTACCAGGAAATTGCAGAAACAGTTGATTGTGAAATAGGTACAGTTAAGTCAAGAATTTTCCGTGCTCGTGAGGGCTTAAAAAATATTTTAAAGCCTTTAGAGCGGGAGTTGTTAACATGAAAGATGAAAAATTATATAAAAATTTGGAAATGTTGTCAGCTTACGTTGATGGAGAACTTTCAGAAAATGAAGCCAGGGAACTGGAGCAGAAAATCAAGTTATCTGAAAAATTAAGTAAGCAGGTTGAAGAGCTTAAAGAAATTAAAAAGCTTACTTCTTCATCTTTTACAAAAATTCCTGAATCTCCTTATTTTGAAACAAAGCTTATTGCAGAGATTGAAAGATCAAAAAAACCATCTGTAAAAATTAAAAAGTGGTCTCCGGTTTTAGCAATTTCAGTTTTAACAGTTACACTAATGTTTGTGTTAAAATTGAATCCCGATTTATTCAAAAAATTTGTGGAGAATCAAAAATCAAACTTAGCTGGTTTTTATACTGAAAATTTAAAACCCCTGCTGTTTGCGGCTAATCTTAATAACGAAGATATTTTTAATTTTGCTTTCTATAATCGTTTACCGCTCGATAAAACAAACCAAAAATATTTAAGTCTTGGTTATGGCCCGAATGGTAAAGAATATTTTGAAATCCAAAAAACATCAGCAGGGCAGAGTAAAGAAAATTCTCTTGCAAATTTTGTATCGGCATTAGAATTAAATGATCGGCAAAAGCAGTCAATGGACTCCATTCTCGAAGCTTATGCAGATGATTTGCAAGGTCAGGTTTTAGTTAGTGCTAATAATGTTATGGCTATAAATCCTAACTTGTGGAATTACAAAAAAGCAATGCTTGCTGACTTAATATCTTTTGCTGGAAGTGTAAATAAAAACGGGCTTTCAAAAATGCTTCCTGTTAATTATCAATTTAACCGTTCTTCGACTGATAAAATTGTTCGTACAGTTAAAGCATCAAGCCCGGATAAGTATATTTTCTTATCCCCGGATACAATCTTTTATGAATCTTACACTTTTAATAAAGGTAAGTTCAAAAAAGAAATGGATAAGATGAAAGAAGACATGAAAAAAGGTATTGCAGAAGCTCAAAATGAATTTAAGAACATGAATATCGGAATTCTGATTGACAGCAACTTAGAAAGCCTAAAAAGGAATATTAATAAGAATCATAATAATATTTTAATGTTTGGGTAGATTCAAACACATGTAAAATAAATTTATCTCAAATCCAAATTCCGAAAATTAATTTACCCGATTTCGACAGCTTAGGTGAGCATCTTGCTGAAATTACTAAACATATGAAATCGTTTAGTTTTAATTTCCCGAAGAACGGGAAAATAAGTGGTCAATATCATTTCAAAGTTGATTATGGTGATTCTTCAAATTCTTTAAATTTTAATTTTAGTGCACCTAATGCAGATTCATTAGCAAAGATTCAAAAATTCTTTAAAGATTCTTTAGGAACTAAATTCAATAAAAATTTCTTTAAGAAATTTAAGAACTTCCATTTCAACGGTGATTCTTTGTCAAACATGTTTAAGTTTTTTGGCGATGATTCAATGATGATTATAGACCGCGACATGTTCCAAAAACAGATGGAAGGTATCCAAAAACAGATGCAGAAATTCCAGGAACAAATGCAAAAACTTGAGGAAAATTTGCAGAAAAATAATCCTGAACAGCAGAAAACAGAGAAAAAGAAATCGATAGTAATTTAAAAGATTTTCAATGTCACGCTGAGTTTATCGAAGCATGACTTACATATTGAATGTCAGATTTCGACAAGCTCAATCTGACAAATTTCCATCCTTGAATAAGGTTTTTATTGAAAAACATATTATTTACGTCAGCCATCCCAGATTTTTTCCGTTTATAATTCTTTTCTTTACATAAATACATTTTTCTTATATTTTAACATTGGATTCAACCGATTAACATAAAAGGCTGAATTTATATATACTTTTATTGTTATAATAATAGCATTATGAATTTAAATTTAAAGTTTAACATAAAAAGCTTAAAGTTTCAGGCATTCATCGCCTCAGTGATTCTGCTTTTTTTCTTTAAATTGTTTTTTATACCTGCCTCTAACATTTATATCAAAATTTTAGATGAACTGCTTGTAATTATTACGTCTGTTAGCTTTATAGTTTATTTAATTGAACTGATGCGTTCCAAGTCAATAAATCCTTTGTCAATGGTAATGAATGTTGGAATTTTAAATGCATTTATCTTTTTAGTTCTGATATTTGCAGGTTCAATCTTTTCGATCCTCTTTGATAACATTAAAGAAACTATAACCCGGCCGGGAATGGCATATTCAATTGTTTCTTTCATTTATGTATTTCTAATTCTTGTATCAGTTTCTTTCATATTTTTAACATTTAAGGAACTTTTCTTTTTAAAACAGAACAGAAATGTAAATCTATATTTTAACACGATGATAGTATTCTTCCTATTAACTTCATTTGCCACAGTGTTTGATGAAGCTGAAGGGCTGTCTTTTATTAAGAATACTTTTTTCATTGTTTCAATTATTTTGATTGCAATTAATTCCATTAAAATATCCTGGATAGCATTTATAGTAAAAAAAGAAAAAATTTATCTGCTGTTTCTTTCTATAGTAATTTCTGTTTTGTTCTTTTTAAATTTAATTCAAAGCTCAGGCGATAACACAAGCAATCAAATAATTACGGCTTTTTCTCCGGCACTTTCACAGTTCGTTTATATAATTTTTCTTTACGGCGGTATTTATTTCGGAATACTTTTCTTTACAACTCTTTTTCATTTACCAACCGCAGAAGCATTCGATAGGAAAGCACAGGAGGTTTCTTCACTTCAATATTTCAGCAAGCTTGTTAACCAGGTTTTGGATTTTAAAGAACTTGCAGAAACTGTGACGGAAATCGCAGCTAAAGTATGTAATGCCGACGCTTCATGGATTTACTGGCAGAACAAAGATGAAACAAAAATCCTTGCAAACAAGTATATCGGCTATGTTGATGCTGAATTAATTACAAAGAATATTTTGGATAAAAAAGATTTATCAGGATTAACAAGTACAAAGATTATTAAGCTAGATAGATTACGTACAATCAATAATCTTTCTGATAATTATACACAAGCAGCAGTTTCACTGCTTAAAGCACATAATGAATTACGAGGATATTTGTTTATAGTGAAGAAAAACCAAAAAATATTTGATGATGAAGATAGAGATGCTATAAATACTTTCTCAGATTATGCATGCGATAGCTATTGAAAACAGCCGCCTTCTTAGAAGAGTCAATTGAAAAGGAAAGGCTTGAAAAAGAGCTTGATTTGGCAAGAGAAATTCAAAGAAAAATTTTACCGGCGGAAAATCCAAAATATGAAAAGTTAGATATCTCTTCTGTATTTATCCCAGCGTTTGAAGTTGGCGGTGATTATTATGATTTCTTTGAAATTAATAAAAACAATTTAGGATTTATTATTGCAGATGTTTCAGGAAAGGGAATTTCTGCTGCCTTTATCATGGCTCAAATTAAAGGAATATTCGAATCACTTATCTAAAGGAAATTGACCGGACCAAAAAATATTTTGTTAAAGCAAACAGAATTTTAAAAAGAACATTGGATAGAAAAACATTTGTAAGTGCAGCATTTGGTGTTATCGATTTTCAAAAAGAAGTACTCCATCTTGCAAGAGCTGGTCACTGTCCAATTTTAATTTTAAGAGATGGAGTTGCGGAAAGTATCAGACCATCAGGAATTGGGCTTGGATTAAATTTTGAAAATCAGTTTGAAGATAATTTAGATGAAATTGAAATTAAGCTTAAGACATGATGATGTAATTGTGCTTTATACCGATGGCATAACTGAAGCAAAAAATAATTTGATTGAAGATTTCGGAGACAAATATTTTGAAAAAATTCTACTCGATTCACATAAAAATAGTGTAGATGAAATTACAGAAAAAGTAATCCGAGGAAGTAACGCAATTCTCGCAAGATACTTCCCAGCATGATGACATTACCCTTGTAGTATTTAAATGGAAACAAAAAATAATTAAACTTGACGGAGAAATAGAATGGCAGAGTTCAACACCTCAGTTACAGACAAAGGTGAAGTAAGCGTTGTTTACTTAAAAGGATATTTGGATGCTCATACTGCGCCGCAGCTTGAAAGTGAATTTTCAAATTTAATTGACCGCGGTAGAAATATGATCGTCGCAAATTTCAATGACCTGATTTATATAAGCAGCGCAGGGCTGGGTGTATTTATGGCTTTTATTGAAAACATTCGCGACAATAAAGGCGATATAAAATTGACAAATATGACCGATAAAGTTTTTAACATTTTTGACTTGCTCGGCTTTCCTCTTCTTTACGAAATATTTGGAAATGAAGAAGAAGCAATAAAAAAATTTAACGAGACTAATAATCTTGAAAACAAATAATCACACATCGAAAGAGAAAAAGCTTGTTATAAACAGCCGTACAGAGAATTTGTCTCTGATACGGGAGTTTGTTCAAGAAAATGCACTTACAGCTGGCATGAAATCAAAATCAATAAATGATATGATGCTGGCAGTGGATGAGGCTTGTACAAATATTATAAAACATGCTTACAAATCTTATCCTGATGGGGAAATAATATTAACAATTAAAATTTTCCCTGAAAAAATCATAATTAAAATTAAAGACTACGGAAATGCATTTCATCCTGAAGTTATTCCTGATCCTGATATTCAAGAATACTATAGGCAGAAAAGGGTCGGGGGGCTTGGAATGTATTTAATGAAAACTTTAATGGATGAAGTAAAATATATTTCTATACCCGGAAAATATAATCAAGTTATGTTAACCAAGAATTTAAACTCTTCTCACTAAAATGAACGATGTAGATAATCTTAGATTTAAAAGAAATCTTACGGCTCTTGTTGATTTCAGCAGAATAATAAATTCCAGCCTGGATTTAAATTTTATTCTAAATAATATTATGCTGACATGCATGGGTAAGTTTTTTGCAACCCGCGGATTAATAGCACTAAAGGAAAATGGAGTTTTAAAATTAAAAGTATCAAAAGGTATTTCGGATGATTTAGCTCAAAAGTTTCCTTCAATTAATTCTTCAAATGGAAGCTTTAAGGATAATGTTCAGTTTAATGAATTTATTGAAGAAGCAAAATTTTTTGCTATTGAAAAGATAAATTCTTCGGATGAATGTGTGGGCATAATTTGTCTGGGAGAAAAGCTAAATAAAACTCCTTACTCTGAAGATGACCTTGAATTTTTAAGAACTATACTGAATATCTCAGCCACAGCAATTCAAAATTCGATTGTGCTAAACAAAGTAACAAAATTAAATAGAACTTTGGATTCAAGATTGAACAGATTGAATTCATTGTTCGAGTTAAGTAAGGAGTTCGGTTTATTTTCCGAATCAACAAAAGTTGCTAAGCTTTTGGTTTATTCTATCATCGGGCAATTTTTAATTTCTAAATTTGCAGTGGTCAGCTTTAAAGATGAAAATATTGAAATCTTAGAATCTAAAATTTTGGGAACCGATTTAACAGCTGCTCTTAAAAATTATAATTATACAAAAATTATCAGCTCACTTAAAAAAGATGATATAAAAAAGAATTATGAAGAATTATATAAAATTGGCTTTGAATTAATTGTTCCCATGCAGCTTCAAGGTAATACCCGCGGATTAATTTTGTTGGGAAGAAGAATTAATAACTCTGAATACACTGACGGCGATATTGAATTTATTTATTCAATTGGAAGCCTGGCCATTATTTCACTTGAGAATCAAAAGCTTTTCCAGGAAGCACTTGAAAAACAGAAGATGGAAGAAGAACTAGAAATTGCTAGAGAAATCCAGATAAATCTTCTTCCGAGTTCTATTCCAAAATTTACTTCATTTGATATTGCTGGTGATAATATTTCATCTAAACAGGTTGGCGGTGATTATTACGATATTATAAAGTTGAGTGAAAATAATTTTTATATTGCTATTGCGGATGTTTCCGGTAAAGGTGTTCCTGCTGCATTGCTAATGGCAAACATTCAGGCTTTTCTGCAAATAATCTGCAGGCAAGGAATAAAGATTGATGAAGCTACCGGAATAATAAATGATCTGATAACTGAAAACACTTCCGATGGAAGATTCATTACGTTTTTCTGGGGCATTTTTGATGAGCTGGAAAGAACATTGACTTATGTAAATGCTGGTCATAATCCACCATTATTAGTAAGAAATGGGCAAATAATTAAACTGGATAAAGGCGGGATTATTTTAGGAGTAATGAAAACTTTTATACCTTATGCCCTTGAAGAAATTAATCTTCAAGAAAATGATTTAATAGTTCTTTTTACAGATGGAATTACTGAAGCAATGAGTAAAAACCATGAAGAATTTTCAGATGAAAGATTGGAAAGATTGGTTTTAACGTCATCAAATAAATCTGCCGAAGAAATTTTAAATGAAATAAAAAAACAAGTTCAAATTTTTACTATGGGTGCAGCCCAGTCTGATGACTTGACTTTGGTGGTGATTAAGGTAAAATAAATATTTAATTTTAATTCAAATATTCACCATACTTTTTCCGGATTTACTAGTCTAATTAAAGATGAATAAAATTAAGAAATTCATAGAGAATCATACACAAAAATTAATAATAGTATTTACAGCAGTACTGTTTTGCTTTTCTCTGGCTAGTCTAATCATAAATTTAGATGTCAATACAATGTCAAACGATGAATGTTGGTGGATCTCGGAAAAAGTAAATAATTCTGCTGACAGTGTTGCAATTAGATTTGAACGTGTAAAAATTAATGGGGTTACCTGGAATGCCGGTATAAGAGATGGAGATTATCTTTTAGCTATAAATGGTGTCCCTTTAAAAGACACTAAACAAGCCCAATCGATTCTTAATAAAATTAAAGCAGGAGAGTATGCTCATTATAAAGTTAAAAAGAGTAATGGTAAAATAATTAATACCGATGTTTATATAAAAAAGTTAGTAAACTTTTTTGTATTAACACTTGATCTGTTAGGATTCATTTGGTTAATAATTGGGTTTATAGTTGTATCAGCAAAACCTGACGGATATATTCAGCGAAGGTTTTATGCCATCAGTACCACTTTAGTAATGTTCGGGACTTTTATCTTTCTAAATTTAAAGCCGGTTCAATCAAATATTCCTCTTCAGTTATTTTTTGATTTGTTCTCTACTTTTGGAGCTATTTTTACTCCGTTTCTTGTAATACATTTCTTTTTCATCTTCCCTAGAGAATTAAGAACAATAAGGAGGAGAGGTGTAAAAAAAGCATTATATATAATTCCTCTTATTTTATTTGCTTCATTATTCTTATATAGAATATTTTTTGTTTGGGGTAAACCTAACCCGGCATTTCATTACAAATGGTATTTTGATGTTATTGTTCCTTATTTCTTTACGGGTTTTTATGTAGGCCTTGTTGCTTTAATTATAAACTACTTTAAATTAAAATCCAAAGACGAAAGAAAACCGATTTTTATAATATTGATTGCATATATATTGGGAATTGCAAGTGTAACTTTTTCCGGCTTTGTAGCCCCGGCTATTGCGGACACTTTTTATAATTCTCCGGAATATTATATGCCCATTCTTTTTATAATTGTATTGCCTATTGGTTTCGCATATTCGATTTTCAAATACCAATTAATGGATGTAAGCGTAGTAATTAAAAATACAATTATATATGGTGCTGCAACTTTAGCAATTGCCGTTACATATTTTGTAGTTATTTATGGAATTGGATTAACTATCAGCTCTGCTATCGGCACTGAATACCAAGGCTTAATTTTAGGTGTTATTTTTATAATCTTCGCTGTAATATTTCAATCTTCTAAAGACAAGTTCCAGGATTTTATCACTGCAAAATTTTACCCTGAACAATTTGCATATCAAAAAGTTCTAGTTCATTTCAGCAGTGAAATTTCAAGTATGGTCGGCTTAGATAATATTTTAGATTATACAAAACAAACTTTAATTGATGCTTTAATGATTAATCATTTCGGAATAATGCTAAAGGATAATAATTCCTATAGCTATTCTTTAGTGAGAAGCATAGGCATGGGAAATGTTAATGTACAAATCACAAGCAGTAATGAAACTCAACTTATTTCCGGGAAAGGAGACCTAGCAAATACCCAGATAATTGAACGAGAAAAATTTGAAGAAGTATTTCCTGAAGATTACGAGAAGTTTATTAATGGAAATATTTATACTATCATTCCTATGGTTATTAAATCAAAAGTTGTTGGTTTGATGTTATTTGGTTTAAAACATTCAGGTTCCCAGTTTGGCGGTAAAGATCTGGAACTGCTTTCTTCAGCAGCTTCACAAACCGCTGTTGCAATTGAGAATGCTAGATTGTACCAGGCTGAAGCTCAAAAATTAAAAATGGAAAGAGACCTTGATTTAGCGAGAAAAATACAGCAGGGCTTGCTGCCCGCTTGCATTCCAAATATTAAAGGTTTGGATATTTGCGGCGAGATGATTCCTGCGATGCAAGTTGGCGGGGACTATTATGATTTGATCCCTGTCTCTGAAAATAAAATGTTTGTAGTCGTTGGCGATGTTTCCGGTAAAGGTTTATCTGCTGCTCTTTATATGACAAAACTCCAAACTATGATCCAGCTTGCATGTACGGTTGATAAAAGCCCACGGGAAATTCTTATTGATGTAAATAAAAGAATGTATACCTCGTTAGAAAAAAACTCTTTTGTAACTATGACTTTGGCCCTTTTCGATATGAATAAAAAAACAGTAAAGTTTTGCAGAGCAGGGCACATGCCGATTTTAACAACTGCTAATGGAACTGTGAATGCTTATAAGACTCAAGGTTTAGGTGTTGGTTTAGAATACGGAGCTGTTTTTGAAAGCACTCTTATGGAAGAAGAATTAATTTTAAAGTCCGGACAAATTTATGCCTTCTTTTCAGATGGAATAACCGAAGCAATGAATGAAAAAATGGACTTATTCGGGGAAGAAAACCTATCGCAAATACTTAGCAATAAAACCGATCAAAAATCTGCTGATATTATGAATGAAATCTGGAATAATATTAATACCTTCCGCGGGAAAGCAGAACAAAACGATGATATGACAATGGTTTTGGTAAAGATTAATTAACTTTCATATCATTATCTAATTTTCACCATTATAAGAATATTAAGAGAAAAAACTACTGCATTTGTTTTAAATTACATATTTACTCTTTCTCACCGTATATAAATTAATTCAATTAAAAAATGGAATTATCATTAATAAGTTAAGTTTTAATTGTAAAACTCAAATAAATATTAAGCATTTGAGCCAATTATAATTCTTTAGTTAATTAAATTATTCAAAAATAAAATTCAAATCTATATTATTTATCGAGGGAGAATCATTTTGAATTAAAGAAATATTTTATAACTTGTCTCATAGCTGTCCAAATTAAACTTTTTCTCAGAAATAAGTACTCAATAAAGTTTTTCAGTTTAAATAATTAAACGGTACTCTAATTTTTAAGAAGTATTTATGAAGAACTTACCTCCAAAAAAGTCCTACTCTACTTATATAATTATACTGTTTTTAACATTTATTTTGATTGTAGTAATAGGATTTATCTATTATGAAAAAGAAAAAGATGATTTGTTGACTCAAAGCTCCCAAAGCCTTCAAGAAGCCGGAGCTTATAATGAAATTCAAATTTCAAATTGGTATAAAGAAAGATTATCCGATGCAAAATTTTTATACAATGATAAATTTATTCATAACGGTATAGAAAAACTTGTTCGTAATTTGAAGAATTTAGACTCTAGTGATCTTTCAAATGTGATCTTACCAATGTACCAAAACCATGACTATCAAACTATTCTTGTATTAGATAAAAATTTAAAACTAATTCTTAATTTAAATTCAGATTTTTCCCTAGATAAAAAAGAAATTGAAAATGCAGGTAAAGCACTTGCAGACAGACAAATTCAAAATTCTAATATAAATCGAAATCAATATTCACATAAAATATATTTTGATTTTTATGTCCCGCTTTATGAAAATAATAAACCGTTAGCAGTTATTCTTCTTAGTGTTGAACCTGGGAAACTGCTTTATTCATTTTTAAAAGGTAATCATTTTGCTAGAGAAACCCTGGAATCAACTTTATTTGATATAGAAAGTGATACGCTAATAAATTTATCCAAACTGCCTAATAAAAGTATCCCTCCTTTAGAGCTGAAAATCCCGATTCAAAAAAGTGAAATGGCTAAAGCCATTTCACATATTAAAGTAAATACAATTGAGACTTTTAAAGATTATAGAAATGAAGATGTACTTGCAGACATAAGATTTCTAAAAACAACCGGTTGGTACTTGTTAACTAAAATCGATTCAGCTGAAGTCTATCAATCTTTAAAATTTAAAGTGATAGCTTCAAGTGTAATTATATTTTTGATTGTTGGGCTGATAGGAATGCTGTTTATTTATATTAATGATAAACAATCTTTTAAGCATTTAAAGCAATTAGAGGAATCAGAAACAAAATATAAGCAAATAATTGAACATGCCTCTGAAGGGATTTTAATCTTCAATAAGAATTTAGATATAATTCAGGTCAATTCTATAGTTTGTCATGACCTTCAATATACAGCCGAAGAATTGTTAAATAAAACAATTCCAAGTTTAGCAGATCCAGCACATTTGAAAGAAAATCCACTAAAGATGAAAGAATTATTAGCAGGTGAAACTGTCTCTAGTGAAAGATACTTAGTCAGGAAGGATGGAAGCGTTTATCTATCAGATTTAAGTGTTAAAATGCTTCCTGACGAAACATTCATAATAGTAGCTAAAGATGTTAGTAAAAGACACGAAATTGAAATGCAAATTAAAAATTCGGAAAGGAAATTTAGAAATCTTTTTGAATCGTCCAATGATGGAATTTTGTTAATGGATGATATAAAGTTTATCGATTGTAATCCTAAAGCAGAACAAATATATGGCAAAACAAAATTAGAAATAGTGGGGAAAACTCCCATTGATTTTTCTCCGAAGTTTCAACCTGATGGTATAAGCTCTGAAATAGGGGCTATAAATAAAATTAGTAAAGTATTTAGAGGAAAACCTCAATTATTTGAATGGATTCATTTAAGAAACGGAAAAGAGATTTATTGCGAAATTAATCTTTCATTAACAAAAATTGATAATAACCCTATCTTAATTGCTATTGTTCGTGATATTTCAGAAAGAAAGAGAATTGAAAAAGAATTGATTGAAGCAAAAGAAAGAGCAGAGGAGATGAATAGATTAAAATCAAATTTCCTTGCTAATATGAGTCATGAGTTAAGAACTCCATTGGTTGGTATTCTTGGCTTTGCTCAAATATTAAAAGATGAAATTAAAAACCTAGAACACATTGAAATGATTCAAAGCATTTTTAGAGGTGGGAAAAGATTACTTGAAACATTGAATTCAATTCTGGAGTTGACTCAAATTGAATCTAAAGAGCATGTAATAAATTATTCACTAATTAATATAAATGATTTAATAAAATCTAAAATCATAAATTTCAAACAGGAAGCACAATCTAAGAATTTGACTCTAAATGCTGAATTACCTGAACAAGAAATAAAAATTGTAACCGATGAAAGATTATTAAAGATTGTATTACGTCATCTAATTAGTAATGCAATAAAGTTTACGGAACATGGCGGAATAACAATTAAAGTAGAAAAGAAAACAATAGAGAGTTATGATAAAATAATTATTTCAATTATTGATACCGGAATAGGAATTCCCTTAGAAAGCCGGGAATATATTTTCAATGAATTTCGGCAAGCAAGTGAAGGATTCAATAGAAAATATGAGGGCTCAGGCCTTGGGTTAACAATTACTAAAAAGTTTATTAATCTTTTGGGTGGAGATATAGAGTTTGAAAGTATTTTGGGGGAAGGTTCTACCTTTAAGATTGTATTGCCATCTAAAATTGATATATCCCAGGCTAACAAAGAAAATGGAATTAATATTAGAATTAAATCTGAAATGACAAGTAATGCTCATGATGAAAAAGAGCTAAATGAAGCGCCTAAGATTTTAATAGTTGAAGACGATATAAACACCATTAGTCTATTTAAAATATCTTTAAAAAAATACGGTAACATTGATATAGCTGGCAATTCTAAAGAGGTGCTTGAAAAAACGGAAAAGAATAATTATGATTTAATTTTAATGGATATTAATTTAGGTGAAGAAATAGATGGATTAGTGCTTACAAGAATGTTGAGAGAAACAAAAGAATATAAAAACATTCCAATAATTGCAGTTACTGCTTTTGCTATGGAGAAGGATAGGAAAAATGCATTTGAGGCAGGCTGCACAAATTATCTTTCAAAACCATTTGATAAAAGTACTTTGTTAAAAATAATTTCCGATGAGTTGAAACATCCAGCTTACCCTGCAAACTAAATTACATTATTTATTAAGAAATATTTAATGAAAATCTCAGACGCGTTTCATTTAATGGCCAAACCTACCGGCGCCATTTGTAATCTTGATTGCACTTATTGTTTTTATCTTGAAAAAGAAAAGCTGTATGTAAAAAATAAAGATTGGAAAATGCCTGAAGAAGTTTTGGAATCTTATATAAAGCAATATATAGAAGCACAAAAAGCACCAACAATAACTTTTTCATGGCAGGGCGGTGAGCCAACATTACTTGGAATAGATTTTTTTAAGCAAGCAATGAAGCTTCAAAAAAAATATTCTAATGGGAAGAAGATTGAAAATACATTTCAAACAAATGGCATACTTTTAAACAACGAGTGGTGTGAATTTTTTGTAGAAAATAATTTTCTAATTGGTTTATCAATTGATGGGCCTGAAAAAATACATAATAAATATAGATTATATAAAGGTGGACAATTAAGCTTTGATAAAGTAATGAATGGCCTTAGATTTCTGCAAAAAAATGAAGTTGAATTCAATACATTGACTTGTGTACAAAGAGATAATTCATATCAGCCCCTTGAAGTATATCATTTTCTAAAAGAAATCGGCAGCACCTTCATGCAATTTATTCCAATCGCAGAAAGAGAAGCTGCCTCAAAAAATGAATTGCTGAATTTGGTTTCCCCTAATTATATTGATAAGGCTATAGTTACGGATTGGTCAGTTGAGCCGGAACAATTTGGGAAATTTTTAACTTCTATTTTTGATGAATGGGTAAGAAATGATGTAGGAAAATATTTTGTTCAAATATTCGATGTTGCATTGGAGATTTGGTTTACCGGACAATCGAGCCTTTGTATTTTTAAAGACACCTGCGGGCAGGCGATGGCTATTGAACATAATGGTGATATTTACTCCTGTGATCATTTTGTTTATCCTGAAAACAAGCTTGGCAATTTAATGGAGGAATCTTTAAGTAAACTTGTTGATTCCGTGAAGCAAGTTAAATTTGGAAATGATAAAAGAGACACCCTTCCTAAATATTGCCGCGAATGTGAAGTTAGATTTGCATGCAACGGTGAATGTCCGAAACATAGATTCATAAAAACGCCTGATGGGGAAGAAGGGTTGAATTATTTATGTGCCGGCTACAAACATTTTTTTAATTATATAAATCCTTATATGAATTTTATGGTTAACCAATTGAAGCAGCAGCTTCCGCCTTCGAATGTAATGGAATGGATTAAGAGAAATTAGTTGAATATTTATGCGCTGAATCACTTTAAAAATTTTTTGATTGTTTTTATAGAATCTAAAATTTAAGTTCATCCTCAGAATTAATCTAGTTTAAAAATCCACTGCTAAAAAATACAAACTGTTTTCCAATTATTATCCGACCAAATTCCAACAGTAAATTAGATTAGTCCCTTCATTTATCGCAGATGCAAATAAATAATCACTTGCCTACCAGCAGGCATTTTTAAAATCATTTATAATGATTGGGATATGCTATGCCAAAAGAAACCAGCTCAATTGAACAGGAAAACCTTTTTAACCTTCTAAGTAATCTAACAGGCCACCTTCAAGCTGCCAGTGCAAAAGAAGAAAAATCAATACAAAATCTTCAGCAAAATTTGGCCGAAGTATTAGTAAGTGAAAACATCGAATCGGTAAAAAATAATATTCTTTCTCACGAAAATTCCGATTTATTTTTTACTAGATAAAATTCCAGTATCAAGATTAAATAAGCTTAAAGATATTTCAGTAAGAGCTGCTAAAGAAGCTGCAGAATCAAATTCGCGAGTATTTGTGCGGGAAACACCGGTTCGAAGTTCACAGCTAAAAGGTTCAATCCCGGTTTGGGCACAAGGTGCTGCCGTCGAAAAAACATTAGGGCCATTCACAAATAAAGATGGTAAAAAGGTATGGTTCGATTTTTACAAGATTGAAAAATTAATTGCTCTTTATCTTGAAGGGAGTAGTGAGCCGGCAATATTGTTTAACGTATCGTTGCTGAAAAGATTTGTAATTAATACTTTACCTCCAATTATTGATCCTGCTGCAAAATATAAATTACTTCCCGACAGTGTTTGGATAAATTCCAAATTACTTGCAGCAAATTCTCCTGCCGGATTATTATACCGGAATTAAAATTAAAAGCGGAGAAATTTCACTTAATAATTCTCCCAAAATAATTGATAACAAATTAACAGTAACAGGAAATACTACAGTCACAGTTAACCTGGTATTAGATCAGCCTGATGTAACCGACGCAGATAAAACAAGTCCCTATGGAATTGACGCCAGGAATTCCAAACTAAATTTACCAACGAATTTAAATTTTCATTTCTCCAAATCTGGAAGTGCGATCGATGATATAGGTGGAAGAACCGGTTGGCTTGTTTACGGTCATAAAGCTTCATTTCAATGGGACAAATCAAAATCACCAACATTTAATTCAGCTTTAAATAGAGTACTTATTCCTTTTAATTGTTCCGAACAAGATTTCAGTGTTAAAGAATGTAAATCAACTTTTAATATCAATTAATGGAACTGCCGCTATTAACAGCAGTGCCTGGGCAATTCCATCGGCACAAATTGATATTACAAAACCATCACCCGCAGCAGGGATTGGCGGGATAGGAATTCAATGTAAAGAAAAGTTAAACACTGTCTGGGCAGGATTAAAAGGCGGACAAGTTAATCTCTCAAACTCTTATATTTTAGCGGACATTGGAAGAATCGCAATTACAGATTTACAAGCCGGAAATATTTATTGCAGCCAGGAATACAAGCTTTGGAAAGATGATCAAAATAAATTTGGAACTTCAGTAAAACTTCAATATTCAAATTCATTTCCTTTCTTATATAATACTCTTGCAAACGGAAATGAAGTACTACTTGCTATAGCAGACACGAATCCGCTTGTTGATCGTCCTGTAAATGCTGCTGGACAACCATTTGATATACATTCTAAAAATTCGATACTTCTGCTTGCAGCGACAAAAACATTCAAAGCCATTTATTTATATGATGACAATATTATTCTTGATAATTACGATCCGAAAAAGCCAAAGGAGACTTTGCCCAAACCACAATCTTTAGCATTAACTAATGCATTATTTCAAAGTAACCCCGGTTAATGGGTGCTTGTTGTTTGGTGAATTAAATGATGATTGGGTTAAAGTTGGGAAAGGAGTTTTGTATTTAACATTTGGACTTTATGCGTATTTACCAACTTTGCCCGATCCTTATGCTGCAAACATTAATCAATTAAAATTTCAATTTAGAGGATCGTCAAGAATCCTTGATAATGCAGCTGGAACTGCTTTTTCAATTTGGGCCTGGCTTGTAAGTCAAACTGTTTGGGTTCCGGATATTCAGGATAAAGACAAAGTTGAAGTGTCATTTCATTTTGCCCCACTGCAAAATCAATTTCAGATTTCTGCAAATACTTCGACTTCAGATTCTTCTGCAAATATTATATCAAATACAGAAAATCAATCATTTGTAAAATTATTTAATAAAGAAACTGCAGGTCAATCACCATCTGAGAATACACTTGAAACATCATTAAAAGCCTCGGCAACGGGAACTCGTGCTGCTGTTGCGGGAAGGAGGGATATTGATTATGAACAAATATGGGATGATACTTTTAAATTATTTCTTGATGATATTTTTGCCCTTCTTGACGTAAGCAGTAATGCAGATCAAATGGGAGTCAGCTTTGCTTCTTTTAATCAACAGCGCTCTACTTTATTAAATAGATTTTCAATTGCTGCTGTTGATGCAATTACTGTCAATTTCCAATTCCCAATTCAGGCGCAGGGAATGGATGTAACAACATATGGATTGTTTGCAAAAGTTTTTGCACTGCCTCAAATTTCCTGGGAGCCAGTTTTAAATTTAACAGCTCCAAATGTCATAAATCCATCTGCTCCATATTTAGAACCTCCATTAGGTCAAAATTATTATCCGAATGATGGCGGTGCTACAAGAATTTTAAATAACAGCATCAAGCCTGCAGTATTAGCTCCAATTCCATTAGTAGATTTTGTAATAGAAAAATTCAAAAATGAAAAAGGGAACATTACAGCCAATCTATTCTCACTTCCGTTTGGCATGAAAGCAATTACTGTTTTGAACAAAGATGTTGATACTATTAAATCAGCCACAATTGAAAAGATTGAACATGAGTTTTCAAATAATGTCAAAACGGGAATGCAAATTCAGTTTACCGCCGGAATGTTATCCACTGATGTTTATCCGCTGTTTCATGGCGGCACTCTTCAGTTAAATAATATATTAAATATAAACGGACAAAAAACTTATACATCAACTTTAGGTGACAGCGTATCTTTCATTTTTAATGGAGAGTTTGTCCCTAAATTAAATGATCTTGTAAAAAGCAGAGGTGTTCCTCTTACACGTTATGATTTAAGTGGCTACGGTGCAAGTATATTCAGTAATTGGTTTAATCCTGATGCACAGTTTGCGCAGACTTCACAAGCTAAATTTGATGTTTTTGTAGGAAGAACTTCTCATGAGGTTATTCAAGTTAGAAGTATAATTTATCCCTGGGCAATAAGAGTTGTTAGAACAATAATAATTTTCCGTGTTGGCAGCGGATATGTTTATAGGGTAGATACGGGATGGAAGGCGGAAAGTGATGGTAAATTTGATTTTAGTTATAAGCTAAAATTAGTGGGTGATAATACACAAGATCCAAGTCAAGCACCAACCATCAATATAAATACTCAGGATATTTTTGAAATACATCCTGGAATAGTTAAAGGATTATTCAACATAAAAAACATAACTGAAGCAGGGTGATAAACTCCCGATTACAAACTACCGTAAAGAAGAATACTTATTATGTCGATGCCGAACAATAATACTGTTCTGAATACACGGCAATGATTTCCAAGTTCAGGGCATGCTTAAAATGGTTGAGTTTGACTGTGATATTGAAATTGAAGGAGTTACTCAAGGGGCAATTGATGGAAAAGTCCCATCAAAAAAGATGAGAGGTTATGTTCAATTGGCACCAATGGGAATACCGTTGTCTGATGATGCACTTGATAATCTTCATACACTTCAGGGTGGTTCTATAGGCGGCCCTGTCGATTGTGTGGTTGATATTGGCAGCAATGCACAGCTAATGCGTCTTAACAGAGTTGATTCGAACAATGCTAAAGATGCCGCTGGTACAAAACCTGTCTTCTCAGCAGCGGGAAGAGGAAATGTTATTCTGCCGAAAGATGGGGCATGGAGTATGGTTGTTCATGAGCATGATACCGGTGAAGTTACTCCTTTGGCTGAGCATGTGACTGTTCCTCTTATAAGAATTGGGCAATTAAAAAAGGTAGGCGATGATTTACAAGTTCAGCCTAAAATTGATGATCAACTTTTAAGAATTGCAAATCCAACTGAACTGTTAGGCTTCCTACAACCGGAACAATAAATTTTGGGTATCTTCAAAACTACTGATACTCAGAAAGCATTGTTCTTAACTCCCGCATATCAGAAATTAAAAAACGTTACTGATACAGCAAAGCTTTTGAGCAAAACCCCTCCACTTTTTGCAGACGCATATAGAACAATTAGCGCAAAAGGAATTTTCCCAAATATTGGGGATGCGATTTCTAATTTTGGTGATGCTATTTCATTGGATTCTAATTTTGCTCAAAATGCTATTACTGATGCGGGCAAACAAGTATTTGAGTTGATGAAGATAAATGAAAAAGATAATACCGGAAAGTTTTAAAAGAAGGGTATAAATTATTAAAACAAGTTGTAGATTTAGATTTTCCTTTGCCAGATAAATGGAGTTTAATTGATGAAGATTATCTAAAAATTTATGTCGAATATAAAAGAGATAAGAAAGATCAAAACAATAATACTTCAACAGTAAGCGGACTATTAAATTTTGATGTTGATTCGTTTGCTAATAAAGTTGAAGATAAATGTAAAAGTGTATTAAGTGATCTTTCTATGGTGCTTGATTTAGGGCCATTTGAAAGATTAATGACAATTAAAGGGAAACTTTGATTCTAAAAAAGGTTCTGAAGCAAGCTTTAAGGGAAGTGATACAGATAGTTCATTTCCATGCACCGCAAATTGTATTCAGCGCATGCACTGCAAACAGTAATTGAAATTCTACAAATCTTACAAGATCTTCAAGGCGCAAAGTATGGCGATGCAATCAAAAAAGGATTAAAGATTGCCATGAGCAACAGTGCCGATAGCTGGGAATATAAATTTGAAGCAACGAAAGAAATTCCGGTTGTCAAATTCCCAATTCCTGAATCTGTTTATAATGCACCCAACTACTCCACTTAAAGCTTGAGGCTTATTTAAAGATTGGGGTTTACTTCAATGCTGCATTAAAAGTTACAACTGATCCGGGAAAGCTTCTTCCAACTGCGGGCGCTTATTTGGATTTTGGTGCACGACTTTCTGTTATGTGCGTTTCCCTTGCTGCAGCTACTATTTATGCAGTTGGACAAGCTGATCTTGGAATTGGTGCCGACACAAAAGTAGGGCCTAATTTAAAACTGAAGTTTGGATTTGGTGCACAAATAGTTGTTGGGCTTCCGGTAGTTGCAAACGTAAGTGTTCTTTATATGGTTGGTGTTGAAATCTATATGGATTCCACTAAAATTGCTGTTACTGCTTCAATGTTATTCCAGGGACATGCTGATATACTTGGCGGAATTGTTAGCGTAACAATTACGATTGAAGCTAAAGGAACCGTAGTAAGAACCAATGATAGAACGGATTGTTCCGCTCAAGTAACATTCGCAATTGATATCAGTATCTTTTTAATAATTGATATTAACTTTAGTACTTCATGGCAGGAAAATAGACAAATTGCTTAATAAGAATAAAAGAAATTAAAGGAAAATATAAAATGGAAAAGAATCGGAGATTTACATTATTTGCTTTCCCGCAGGGTTTTAAGAATAATATTTTAAAATTGAATATACTTTTTCTGCCAAGAAATCAAAATCCGCTTAACCCGGCGATACAAGATCATCCAATTATTCCGGATTCACACTTCTTTTGCTAATGCAAATCTTCTGTTTGATGCTAAAATAATTACCGGGTTAAATGATTTCCCTATGAATGTGAAAGTTACAAAAACAGTATCCTTGAATATTGTTAACCCTTCATCGGTACAGAAAAGAATTCATTATATACAACTTTGGCTAATAGCTTTCAGGTTACTAATCTCGGGCAAATTAATAATAATTTAAATATTAATGCTGTAAGTCCGCAAAGTGCACCTGCTCCCTAAACCTAAAACAGACATAGATAATTCAATTAATAAATACCTTCCATTGACATATAGAAAATCTTTAATTTTGTGGCACCAAAAGTAAAGAATGCAAAAATAGATGACAGCTATCATTGTGCAATTAGAGACGCCGGAAAACAAGCAGGCTTTTAAAATTTCAGGTGAGGACAATAAGCTGGGGACAAGTTTTTGCTTATGCATTAAGGAAGCAGCAGCTTGCTAAAGAATTGGGAATAATTTACGAGACAGAATTAACATATTGATGAAACTGATTTTCCTGATGGGGGATGGTTATTTATTGATTTAAATGAGGAAAGTGATTTCTTTACCCAACAAAATGCATCTGAGGATGGGATTATTAATGGAACTATTGATGAGGAAACAGAAGGATTCTTTATAAAAAAATATGCTGCACGAATTCCAGCTTTAAAGAAAGATACTGATAGAAGTGTGTTTGCTCCAGTGCAATTTCCAGTTTTATTTAAAAAACCTGCCGACTTAGTTGATCCGGTTCCTCAAGGAAATTTTGATCAAGCATTTATAGAGGCTTCAGAATATGATGATGGCTTCGCAAAAATTGTACATTCATTTCAGCCTGTCAGCCATAATTTTCTTCTTGAAGAAAGTGATGGATTTCATCCTACAAAGGAAATGGGAATTCGTCTCGGATGGGATGATGAGCAAATTTTAATTTGGTATATGAGGCAAATGATGGAAGATGAAAGTGTCGGTCCGAATAAAAGACTTGATGCACCATTGGGTGTACTTGGTTATAAGATTGATGTGAGAAATAAGGGTGAAGCTTAATTGGAATTCTTTAAACGGTGTTTCTAATAAAATCCCTCTTCAAATTAATGGGAAGCACTATACAGGACTTTAACGGAGAACTTTTATACCAGGTTTATCCAAGCCAGCTTGATGGGAATAATGCAAAAGCTATTGGCTGCCAATGTATTTTGCAAATTGGAATGGAAAAAGTATGGTTATTCCCGATCAAGATGCAATTGAAATTTATCAAAACGATGCTGATGTTATAGGCTGATCCACAAAATTTTCCGAATAATGATGCAGGGACAGGTGTAACCGGGCCGGCACAAAAAAATCTAAATAAAATTTATGACATGCAGCCAGATTGATTCACCGCTAAGATATGGGAATCTTTATGAATTTAGAGTTCGGTATGAGCGATTTAACAAGCGGAGGGCCGGTTGTTGATGCTCAATCATTTAATGATGGGCGAATCACCAATTGCCGAATGCCATTTTAAAAGGTATATTGCTCCAAGCGGATTATTGATTCAATAATAATCCGGTTAATAATGATGACCAGGTTTTTGAAGATGATCAAATTGTTATTAAACGTCCTTTGCTTGGATATCCAAGTGTTGTATTTACAGGAAAATATCCTAATGCTGTTGATTTGCTAAAAGCACAAGTAGCTGCAAACATTCAAATTCAAAATCAGAATAAACAAAATATCGATGATTGGAATAATAATCCTGATCCAAATAAACCAGCAGAGCCAGACACACAACCATTTCTTCCCTTAGGGATTTCTGATCCGGATGTGGACAGCGTAGAAATTATTGTTGAGATTCAAGCTTTGAAGATGGATAATTTATTAAGCGTTTCCGGGAAGGAATCATTTATTAAATTTTATACAACTACAAGAAAATTTCCTGCTGGATTTGATGACCAGTTGACAATACCTTTGGAATATAAAGACTGCAACATTTTAAATTTCGGTGATCCTTCAGATCTTGGTGATTTAGGATTTAGTCAATCTGAAATTGATGACTTGGAACAATTGGTTCTGCCAACAGCACGAAATATCCGCTTAACTTTAAGAGCAGTTTGCGAAGAGAAAGATGGCTATTATGGATTAGAGAATACAGATCATCATTATAATACTCGCTATGGAAGAACTAGCAATGTAGTTTTATATCGGCCATCGACAAATGAACAAAATCTATTTGCGAACACAAGTCCTGCATTAAAAATGAAAGGAATATATTTACAGCCTGATCCTCCTAAACCTGCTTTCTTTGGAAATTTCACTGAATTATTAGTTGGCAAACAGGAAGAAAAAATTCCTGATATGATTCAAAGGTTGGCACAAGAACTTGATTTGAAAAATACCGGGCTAACATTAGTTGGAAGAAAAGGAGAACGAGTTCAATTTGGATGTTCAAATAAAATAAGGCACACATTAGCACCAGATCATTCATCAATCACTTTTGCCAGCAAGGGTGATTTGATGAACCATTGGTTATGCTGCATTTCATTACAAATTGAAAGAGATTGGACCTGGGATGCTCTTAAAGATTTAAGCTTTGTAATTAAACGTGATAAAAAATTTAGCGGTGATGAAAATCCGGAATCAACAGGATTTGAAGTTGGAGATATAGAAGTAAAGAAAACAATTTCAATTAATGCATTACAAAATCCTGACAGAAGTTTTACTAAATTAATTTTTATAGATGCAGTAGAGCCGAAACATGATCCTAAATTTCCTGATCTTATTGATTTAACTTATTCTATAGAGGCAAATTTTAAAGCTGATCATGCTGCAGAAAAAGATAATCCGCTTCAGCTAAATTTAACATTGCCTGTTACCAATGTTCCTGCTCAAGTTCCTAAAATCGCCTCTGCCGGAATTGCACTCTCTCCATATGTAAGAAACGAAAAATATTCTTCAACAGAGCCAAGAAGCAGATTCCTTTGGATAGAATTTGAAGAACCTATACAAGACCCAAATGATCTTTATTTTGCAAGAGTGCTTGCTTATGCGCCAGATCAACTTATTAGTAATAATGATCCCGAATTATTAGTCCCGCCAACTGAGCCTTCATTGCCAATTGATCCAGAATATATTCGTGTAATAACTCCAAATCAATCTGATGATGATTCTGGTTTGGATGCGATGCAGCCTATGGAAAAAGCAATGGATTCGGATAAGCATTATTTGCTTCCGCTTCCTCCAGGGCTTCATTCGGAATCAGATGAACTCTTTGGGTTCTTTACTTATGAACTTCGAGTTGGACACGCAAATATTTGGAGTACCGCACAAGGCAGATTTGGCAGAGCTTTGAGAGCAACAGGAATTCAGCATCCTGCACCAACTTTAACTTGCATTTGCAACCGCGATGAAGAAAAGTTATATGTAACAGCGCCTTACGCTGTTGCAGTGCATGATGGTAAGAATGTAACATCAAATCCGCCAAGAACCACTCTTTGGGCATTACTTTATGCACAAGTAAAACAAGCAGATAATAAAGACTACCGCAATATTTTGTTGAATGAAAAGAAGCTTGATTGGCGTGTCCGTGTAGAATATAAAAAAGATGTCAGGTTGATTGAGAAATATGATGAAGAACAGATTAAAACTTTAAAGTATATTTCATTTAATAATGTAAATACAGAAATAAATTATGCTAATCTTCAAAATATTTTTCAACTAACAGACTATTCAACAATAAATAAAGATTCAACAAAATATGGAACTACAATTTGGAGTAATCAAGAAATAAATCAAATTTTAGAATTGTATGGATTGCCTCTTGATTCTTCATTAAGTGTATTAGTTGTGGAAATGCTACCTCACATCACAAATATTTATGAACATGTTAACTCAATTAATAATCCGAAAGTACAAACAAATCTTGGGAAAGCAGCTTTTTCAGAAAATCTTCCTAATGAAGATGAAATTAAATTTAGAACAAATTTAAATGCAGTTAATGCTGTTATAAATGAGGTAAAGCCGTTAAGCAATCAGCTTGGTGAATTTAGGATATTAAGAACTTCCCCGTTAACAGAAGTTCCTTATGTTTGCTGTACGGAGTGTGATTAGATCAAATGACACTAATTGAAGGTTTTTCTTTTTACTGTAACTTTTTCTAAAATATCAGAATTAACGTTTACACCAATTCCTGGTTTATTGGGAACTTTTATCGTTCCATCTTTTGAAATTTCAAAAGGCAGTTCAATTATATCTTCCTCAAAATACCTTTTACTTGCTGAAATATCAGCGGGTAGGTTAAAATTTGGAAGAGATGCCAATGCAATATTTCCTGCTCTCCCAATTCCAGATTCTAACATACCACCATGCCATACAGGAATATTTTTCTCTGAACAATAATCATGAATTTTTTTTGCTTCCGTAAATCCACCGACTCTTCCCGGTTTAATATTTATGATCTTACAAGAACCTAATTCTATTGCTGCAATTGTATCATTTATGGATGTGATACTTTCGTCTAAACAAATCGGAGTTTGAATTTGCTTTTGTAATTTTGAATGCTGGTATATATCATCATGTGCAAGAGGTTGTTCTATCATTAGGAGATTGAATTCATCTAATTTTTTGAGAATATTTATGTCGCTTAATTGATATGAGGAATTAGCGTCAACTTGTAACAAAATTTTAGGAAATTCTTTTCGAATTGCAGATACTAATTCAACATCTTTACCTGGTTTAATTTTTATTTTTATTCTTTTGTAGCCTTCATCTAAATATCCGCTAATCTTTTTTAATAGTTCATCATTTGAATTTTGTAATCCGATACTAACTCCAACTTCAATTTTATTTTTATTCCCTCCGAATAATTTTGAAAGCGAAACATTTTCTATTTTTGCAAATAAATCCCAAAGTGCTGCTTCAATTCCGGCTTTTGCCATGTTGTGTCCGCGAATCCATTGCCAGGTTGAAAGAATTTCATTTAAGGAATAGAAATCTTTATTTAAAATTTTGGGAATTATAAATTCTGATAAAATATGCCATGCTGTTTCAACAGTTTCGTAAGTATATGACGGATTTGATTGAGCAACACATTCTCCCCATCCAATTAAATTTTCAGATTCAACCTTTATTATGATATGTTCCTCATAATTTTCAATACCATTTGCGGATTTAAAAGGAGAAACAAGTTTCATTTTTATGTGACGTATTTCAACTTTATCTATTTTCATATTTCTTAAACAAATAAGGGCTAAAGATTAAAATCAAAAATATTTATTAAATACTAGTAATGAAAGAAGTGCTGCTAATTCATTTCAAATTTGCTCATTAATACATAAAATTTATCTGGTGATTTAATTTCAAATTGTAACAAAAATGCTTTTGATTTTTAAATAAAAAGATTATCTTTATTTTAAAGATATCCTCTTCTCAATCAAAGTTAGAATTTAGCAAAATTTCTATTTCATTAAAGCTACATCATACATTCACAAAAATTAAAGGGCATATTTATGGAGACGGTAAGACAAATTCTTCAGAGGAAGGGCTATCAAATTTATTCAATTTCTCCTGATGCAAAAGTTATTGATGCTTTAAAAATTATGGCTGAAAATGGGGTTGGGGCTTTGCTGGTAATGAATGGAGAAAATGTTGAAGGGATTATGTCGGAAAGAGATTATGCCAGGAAAGTTATTCTGCTTGGCAAATCATCCAAAGAAGCTTCAGTAAAAGAAATTATGTCCTCAAAGGTTATTTATGTTGAGCCATATCAAAGCGTAGAAGAATGTATGGCATTGATGATTGATAAAAAAATTCGTCACCTGCCGGTTTTTGAAAACAATAAATTAGCAGGAATAATTTCTATTGGAGATGTAGTAAGGGCTGTTATCGGGGAAAAAGAATTTGTTATAGATCAATTGACGCATTATATAGTAGGAATGCCTTAAAATTGTACATTATCAATAACGAAATCATCTTCAGTTTGGGAGATGATTTTTTATTTCCTTTATTTCATTAAAAGCATTATTCTTCTTAAAGTAAGTTAATGCTTCATAAAAATATTTTTTACTTTCTTCGTTCTTTTTAATTTCTTTATATAGTATTCCTAGTTCATAAGCTGTTTCTGCTTGATTTAACTTATTGCCTAACTCATTGTTAATACGCATGCTGGTTAAAAAGTAATTTTCTGCAGATTCGAAATTATTTCGACTCCGTTGTATAATACCTTTAACCTTGTAAGTGTCTGCAATTGTCAGTTTATCATTTATTTTATTTGAAATCTCCAGAGCTTTTTTAGCAAATGTTTCTGCGATTTCAAATTCTGACAAACGTGTATATGCTTCAGCTTTACTTAAATACGAAATTCCGAGATGCTGCAAGTATTTTGATTTTAATGAATCGGTAATACTTTCATCAAATTTGGCTATTGCAAAATTATATTCGTGCTTTTTGAGAAATAGCATTCCAAGGTTATGCTTGATCTCGGCAGCCCGCTCATAATTTTTATTTATTTCAAAAGTAGAAACCGCTTCTTCATAATAAGAGATAGCTTCGGCGAAATTTCCTAAAATATTTTCAATTATTCCCAAGTTTGTTAAAAGTTTACCTTTTAAACTGAGGTCTTCATAATACTTTAAAAATGCAAGGCTTGCTTTAAAATGTTTTTGAGCTTTAACAATATTTCCATGATCACCCTCAATTATTCCAAATAGATTTTCAACTTTTGCGAGGCCTTTGTAATTATTTAATGGCTTATAAATTCTTTCTGCAGCGCGGCAAAACTTAAGACTCTGATCCCACTCGGCTATTTGACTATAAAGATCAGCCAAGCCGATGTAGGCCCTAGCTTTGGTTTCATTTACGTTATCTATCCTTTTTACAAAATTTATTAAGCTTTTATAAATGGAAATTGAAGTAGGAAGCTCGCCTTGAGCTGTCATTGTTTTGGCTAAATGAAATAAAAACTCATACAGATCATAATCTTTAAGCTTTC
The DNA here is from genome assembly GCA_963777515.1 of uncultured Bacteroidota bacterium. Lineage (GTDB taxonomy): Bacteria > Bacteroidota > Ignavibacteria > Ignavibacteriales > Ignavibacteriaceae > CAVSWT01. The sequence continues at coordinate 582,521 of CAVZQU010000007.1, read as the reverse complement.
CTGAAGCAAATGTTACTAATAAATTAACAAGCTCGCTTTTATTATTAGTATATTCTATATCTACTTTATGTCTTGAGAAAAAATCATTTATGTCATTTTTCCTAAAATAACTTTTTGAAATTTCTTTAAGCAGTTTTTCAATATTTCCGTCATGATATTTCAAAATATATTTTCCCTATTTATTGCTTTTCTTTATTCTTACAGTAGAATAATGTACCCCACTATCCAAGCTTCATACCCAAAAAAAATGACATGTGAAATAGTTTGAATTTATTACATATTTAAATGTTTTGCCAAAATTACTTTTTAATCAAGAAGTAGTTACTCCATCATTTTGAGAATTTTTAATTGTCTGTAACTATATGATAATTATTAGATTTGCAACAATTAAGAGAGGGCAGATCATGTAATTTTTTCTGAAGATTTTTCTTATGTTTTATTATGTTATTTAATGGGGTATTAAATAGAATTTTTATCTGCAAAAAAAGTAGTCCAAGGAAATTTTTTATAGTTCGATTTAATAAAAATGGTACAAGGTATTTTGTATGCGTTTTTAAGAAGAATAAAAAAGCAGAAAGAATAACTTTAATTCTTCCTGCTTTATAATGCCCTCTTGTTACTTTATAGTATGTTTACTTTTCTATCTACCCCAACAATATCTTGAGAAATGATTCAACCTTGCATTATTCACTCCCAATCTGCCTCCAACAAGCTTAAATATTATTCCATCAGTAGAAATTAATTCTCTTGGTCCTTGATCCGGGATAAAATAAAATCCAATTTGGCCTGACCCAAGTAATCCCAATGAGTCAAATTCAACATTGTCTATTCCAGTAAATAATAAATTTAGAATTAATGGCCTGTCAAATTTCATTGGTGGATAAAATTGAACTGAAGCATTTTCGCTGCTTGTGAAAATTTTAATTTCTTTAACACCTTTAAAAGCTCCCTGAGGTATAAATAAGGTACCGGTTGTTAAAATAAATCTATGATCTTTTTGTTCTACTTTATGTATTATGATTAAACCGCCTTTTTCACCATCAATAACTTGTGAAGCCTGACATTCTTCTTTTTCATCTAAGTAATTTGCTCGAAATTGCAAATTATTAGAATGTCTTTCAGTTTTACCTTTATTTAGAGAGATTTTTTCTGATACTGGATTATTTTCTGTAATTGAGTTGTCCTTGCATCCCCACTGGAATGAAAAGATAATAACCGCAATTATTAACAATTTTATTATACTTTTCAATTTATTCACCCTTTGTTTTACTGAATAAAGAATATTTTGGGATTATCTATTCAATCCTCATACCTCAATTATATCTACATAAATAATATTTGATTTTTTTAAGAATAACGCAGTTAAGAAAAAATGAATTATTAAAATCCGCACTAATTACCTGTCCAGATTGAGATTTTAAAATTTACTGTAATGTAGTGATAAATATAAATTGATGAATTAATTTGGAACTTTAGCAGGTAATTTTTTCAAATGAGTGCCAATTGGTATCAATAAAATCTATTTATTTAATCGATAAACTAAAATTTTGTATAATGTAAAAATGTAACTTCTTTGAAAATCTTACATAAAAGATAAATCTCAAAAAGTTTTGACTCAATAGATGTCTTTCTTTGATAAATTTAATTATTTCAGTAATCGCTGTTTTATTTACTTAACAATTTTAGAAATTTCCTTGAATTCATCGGTACCGCAAACATTCAGCATTTCAAATAAAACTGCTTCAACTGTAGTAATCTCTGCTCCGTTGGATTTCATTCTTTCTAAAGCGACATCATAATCTGTTTGAGATCTTGATGAAATTGCATCTGCACATACATTTACCTGGAATTCATTAGCCAACAGATCTAAAACGGTTTGTTGTACACAAACATGGGATTCTATTCCGGCAACAACTACCTGATTTATTTTATTTGCAATTAGTCTGTCAAAAAAATTGGTTGCACCGTAACAGCTAAAACTCATTTTTTGAATTGGACTTAATCCTTCCAACTCTTTTAAAATTGGAGCAGCAGTCTGGCCTAATCCTTTTGGATATTGTTCTGTATAAAAAATAGGAACATTTAAAGCTTTGAATCCTTTAATTAATCTTACTGTTTTGTCAACCACTGTTACTTTGTGAGCCATGACATTAAGGATTTTTTCCTGAATATCAATGAGTAGTAATGCTGTTGTTTCTCTATCCAGTATTTTCGGGTTTCTTTTTATTGTTGAAGCCATAATAACTCCATTTTAATAAATTGGATCCATTCCGTATTTACCGCAGGAATACATCATTAAAATTGCAGCTAAATCTACAAGTGCTTTTTTCTGATCTTCCGTGTGGATAACAAGATCATAAACTTCTGCAACAAATTGCATGTTGTCTAAAATTTTTTGAAGCTCTTTATATGTCGGTGTTCCGTGCCAGTCTGCAACTTGCTGCACAATTAATTTTTCATGCCTTCTTAAAAACTCATGAAATGAAATTGTTCTAATTGTATGCGAAGTTTTAGGGCGGCAGATTGTAATTAAATCATTAAAATAAGTATCCCATTTTTCAGCCAAGACTATATTTCTATCCCTCATAACAAAGCGGGCTTTTGCAAGAGAAAAATGAGCTTTGGTTCTTGGTTTTTCTTTCGATGTTAAAGCATAACCATCGTAACTTATATCACCGGTTTCTTCGTCGTAGTATTTCCATCTTTTGGCTAATTGCTTTGCTGTATAAATTACTATTACTTTATCTAAAGCACTATCAACCACAATGAATTTCTTTTGTTGTTCTGTTATAACTGTTAACCAATGTTCCCAGCTGTCAACACTTAAGATGCAAGGTAAGCCCTGCTTCAAATGACTGCTTAAAACTTTTATTGCTTCATCAGGTGTTTCTCGCCTGAAATATTTCATTTTGCAATTGAAGCTTTTTGCTGCTTTAGCTAAGCCGATCTCGTCTGTTCCATACCACCAGGTGCTGCCTGCTCTTTTACCAATTTCTCTTTCATTTTCAAATCTTCCTAACATCACTAAAGCGTATTTAAGTGCGAATGGCCCGCATTGGTATTTATAAGGCTGGGGATAAAAGCTCATAAATTAATTTTTTTTGGTTTTAATTTAGTTAATGTAAATGAATTATTCATTATACAAATTTTGGCTTCAAAATCAATTTTATTTATTTTTACAAAACTATGAAAGAAAAATTAAAAGTTGCAGTAGTTTTTAATGAACCTTCCCCGGAACTTTACATTAAAAGCGGAGAAATTAAAAAATCAGATTTAAATTTCGTTCCATATTTTGAAGTCGAAGACCTAACTCCTATGGAAGAATATGAACTTTTGGCAAAACGTTTGGCAAAAGTCGATATCAAAGCTTATCCTTTAAATATTAAAGACGATATTCAAGTTTTGCTGGATGATTTGAAGAAAAATAAACCGGATGTAATTTTCAATTTTGTTGAAATTTATAAGGAAAATTCAAGATTAGAAATGAATTTTGTGGGTTTATTGGAGTTGCTACATGTACCGTATACCGGCGCCCCTGCAATGTCGTTGGCAAACAGTCAAAGTAAGGTTTTGGCTAAAAGATTATTAAAAACACTTGGAGTCAGCACACCTAATTTCTTGGTTTTTAAAAAAGCTAAAACAAGATATAAGCATGATTTGAATTTCCCTTTGATGGTTAAACCTGCTTTTGAAGATGCAAGTGTTGGAATAGAGAACGAATCAATAGTATTAAATAATAATCAGCTTAAAAACAGAATTAATTATGTGCTTCATCATTTTGTTCAACCTGTTTTAGTTGAAGAATTTATTGAGGGCAGAGAATTAAATGTTGCAGTAATAGGAGACGAAAAACCAAAAGCTCTTCCAATAAGTGAAATTGATTTTTCTGAAATGCCGGACCATCTTCATAATATTGTAAGTTATCAAGCAAAGTGGGACCCAGATCATGAGGCATATCATAAAACCATTCCTATTTGTCCAGCAGAACTTCCAATAGAAATAGAAACAAAAGCAAAAGAAATTGCTGTTACAGCATTCAAAGCGATGGGATGCCGGGATTATGCAAGAGTTGACATGAGGCTTTCAAAAGATAATAAACTTTATGTTTTGGAAGTTAATCCAAATCCCGATTTAACTGAGGGTGCCGGGTTTATGCGTTCCGCCGCTGCTGCAGGATATCCTTATGTAAAAGCGTTAAGAAAGATAATCATGTTTGCATACAAAAGAGGAAAGAAGATAAAGCTTCACAAAGCTGTTTAAATTATTTTTTTTAGGGCTTCAATAGCCTCTATAAGATTTTGTGCTTCGTAATCTGGTTTTAGAGGAATGTTAGGCGAAAGTGGAAATTTTGTTTTCCCGGTATAAACTAAAATTCCTGTGCCTCCAATGTTCTGTGCTGCTTGAATATCTGTTTCAATATCATCGCCAATCATTATAAATCTTGACTTATCTTTGTATCCCAATTTTTCAATCGCAGAATGAAAATAAAGCGGCGAAGGTTTTCCAATTAATTTTGCTTCTTTTCCAGTTGCATATTCTATCGCAGCAATATAAGAACCGGCGTCAAGGGCAAGAGTTTTTCCGTCCGGTTTCCAGAATTTATTTTTCTGCATGGCAATAAAATCAATGCCTGCATTAACTTTTCTGAAAATTTCATTCATTATTTCTGATGACCAATTTCCCTCTAAGTCTCCAACAATAACTGCTTCGGGATTATCATCATCTATAAAATCAGAAAAAAGTTTTTTTATTTCTTCATTACAAAAAACTGAGACTCTTTTGTAATTTTTCTTTACGTAACCTAAAGTTGCATCAACTGCAGTGATTATTGGAATATTAATTTCCAGATTATTTTCTTTAAAAAAATCTTTTATCTTTTTCGAAGATTTAAGAGTGGAATTGCTTACAATGATTGCATGAACTTTTTCTGAATGGATGAAAGAAATAAATTCTTTTAAATCCTTTGCAGGATTATTTCCTATTCTAATTACACCATCAAAATCAATTAATACAGGTATTTCTTTTTTGTAATTCATGGTAATAAAAAAAGGTTGTCTCAAAAATAATTTTTACTGTCACACTGAGCCTGCCTATCGGCAGACAGGTTTATCGAAGTGTGAATTTTATAAGGAATATCAGTCTTCGACAAGCTCAGACTGACAAACTTTGACTTTTGAGACAACCTTTAAACTTTATGCTTTAACTTCAGCAAGCGCAGGGATCTTAGATTTAGCAATTTCAAAAACGCCGAACATAATTCCAGCAAAGAATAAATTACCAATCAAAGTGTATGAGAAAAATGGAATTGCTGCCGTATAACATTCTAATAATCCTTTTAAGTCGGGCGAATAAATTCCGCCGACTGTCCACATTGCAAAATTTGTAACTACAAAGAATAAAACGGATGCAGCGACTGAAGCTAAAAATATATTCAATATTTTAACTTTGTTAATCATTAAAATTCCAATAACTACAATTAATCCGAAGCTTAAATAAACTGCCCACATCGTTGCGTGAAACCCAAGGATAAGGTCTGTTAAAAACATCGCTAAAAAAGGAACAATAAATGCTAAATATTTTTTTGAAAAATAAGCTCCGCCGAACAATGCCATTGCTCCAATAGGTGTAAAGTTAGGCCAGTGGGGGAGAAGCCGAATGATTGCTGCGACTAAAATCATTCCGGCTAACGTTAAAAACCTTGGTGAAATTAATTTTGAATTCATAATGCACTCCTAATATTTTTTAATTCTTTAAAGTTTAATTTCCATTTGATTGAACAAAATATAAGTAAAAATTAACTGTATTAAAATTGTCCATCACAAGTTTAATTTAAATCCTAAATAACCGGATAAACCTGCAGTCCCAAATCCAAAGATTTCTTCATATTGAGCATCAAATAAATTTACCACTCTTCCGTATAGTTGAATCATCTTAATTAATTGATAAGTGGCTGTGATATTAACTAAAGTATAGCTTTTTAGATTTATTCTTTCAGCCGGATATTTTGAAAAATCTTTATCGTCTCTTTCGCCCACATATAAAACTTCTAAATTAGAATTTAAGTTTTTCAATATGTTATAATTTAAATTTAATGATATTTTATTTTTTGGACGCCGCAACAAAGGCAATCCGGAATCCAATAAGCTTCCACTTTCATCCTTACTATCTGTATAAGTATAATTAATTTTTATTCTTAAATTATCGATTGCATTTATTGAAGAATAAATTTCCAACACCATTTACTTTTGCTTGATTAATATTAATGGTTTTTAAGTTTTCATCCAGCGCAAATAAATTTTTGAATGAGTTGTTGAAATAAGTTAAACCAAACTAATTTGCTGTTCCCAAAAATATTGTTCAACTCCTACATCCCATCCAATGCTTGTAACAGGTTTCAAATTAATATTTCCATAAACCGGATCATATAAATAATAAATAGAAGGAGCTTTAAATCCGGTTCCAACCGTAGCTTTAATTTTTGTGCCTGTCTGTTTGAAAAAATATGCAGGGGCAATTCTATAAGTTACCTGTGAGCCGAATTTTTGATGATAATCATATCGTACTCCAACACTGCTGAAAAATGAATTTTAATATTTAATTGGTTCTCTAAATATGTACTGCTTGTTCTTGCGCTGTTTGACGGAAGAACACTTGCATAGGGGTAAGTTGAAGAATATATAAAATATTCTGAATTTGCTTTTTCGTTTTCTGTTTCCAATCCTAAAATGAATTTGAAGTTGTCTGAAAGTTCCAAATTATTTTGGAGATCAAATTTTAATTTGCTTCCATCATAAAAACTATTTGATGAAGAAGGATTATACAATGTTGAATCGTAGCTGTATTTACGTACATTTTTATAATAGGATACTCCATATTTCTGACTCAATAATCCGCCCAAAAAATTGACATTAGCTTCAGTTCTAAAAATTGATTCATTCAATTTGTAAATGTAAGTTGGATCGTCTCCAAATTGCCCGCCCCATTGATCATAATCTGTATTGGCTTTGTTATACCTGTAGACAAAATTCAAATTTAATTCTTGAGATAGATTTAATCCCAAATTTGCATCCGCGGAATAATTAGTTGTGCCGTCTTTTTCAGTGTTTCCATATTTTGATGATGCTGAAGAAAACCCATCAGACTTAAATTTACTTGCATTTAAATTATAGCTTATAATTCCTGAGCTGCCGTTTATTCCGCCTGCGGTTTTGTACGTATTATAAGATCCGCCTTCGCTTAACAGAAAAAATTTAGGTTTTCCAATTCCTTTTTTTGTTATAATGTTTATTACTCCGGATAGGGCATCAGAGCCGTACAAAGTGCTTTGCGGACCTCTAAGAATTTCAATCCGTTGAATATCGTCTGTAGTTAGAGTTGAAAAATCAAAAGTGTTGGTTGGATCATTTGGCAAATTTGCTTCAACACCATCAATTAAAACCAAAGTCTGATCATTGTTCCCGCCTCTAATGTATGCAGAAGCCAACATACCGGGACCACCTTGCTGCGTAACGTCAACTCCTGGTTCATCTCTTAATAAATCAAGGACTGTTGTTTTATTTTTTTCAGCAATTTCTGCTGAATCAATAACTGAAATAGAACTTGCGATTTCTAAGGTTGAGGTATTAATTTTTGTAGCTGTTACAACTACATCGGAAAGTTTGTATACACCGGACGAATCTGTTTTTTCAATTTTAAAGTCTTGGGCACTTAAACATGAAAGAAAAATAAAAAAGAAAAAAAAGATTAAGAATAAATTTTTTTTCATTGAAGTTACTCCTAAATAAATGTTAGAGATAGTAACTTCGTGGGAGTTGTGAATGTTAAACGAAATGAGTAATTAGAGTTTCGTTAATCCAACCTCACCCGCGAAGGCTGATTATTTACTTTTACGGCAGGTTTCCTGGCTTTCCCGTTATAATCGGGATTACAGTTGCGCGTCAGCTCCGGACTTTTCTAAATAGAATCACCGGATTCCCTATGTTTCCTGTTTACCAAATAATTGGTACAGGACACCGTAAAAAAATTTTTAAGAACTGGACGAAGATATGTTGATTAAATGTAAATTCAAAATTTGGTAATTAATATTTGAGTATTAAAATAAAGTCGAATTGCTAAGACTTTACTGCAATGTCACACTGAGCTTGTCGAAGTGTGAACTCAATATGATAACATCAGTTTTCGACAGGCTCAGGCTGACATACCTACTAACAAGTATCCAAAAAATTTATTTTAGACAACAATAGTTTAAATTGATTTTGAAACCATTATTTGATAATTTTTGTAACAAAAATGAAAGCAACAATTTTCAAAAATAGCCGTCCGTTGAAACACTTCTTAAATAAAAATAAAATTAGTATTCAAAGGGGAAATAACAATTTTCCAATTATATTAATACGGACGAAAATATAACTCTTCGTTAAAGGAGAACTTTATGGGTTGGTTTGTTAAGTTCATCGATTCTTCAGTGGGGAAAAAAATCATAATGGCGCTCACCGGATTATTCCTCTATATGTATTTAATTGTTCACCTGGCTGCAAATCTGTTTTTGCTTAAAAGTGATGGTGGCGTTGCATTTAATGCTTATGCTGAATTCATGAGTAGCGGTAACAATATTCCGGTTAGAATAATTGAGATAGGCTTATTTTTAATATTTGCATATCACATCCTTGATGGAGTCCGCTTGTGGTTTCAAAATAATAGTGCAAGAAATGTGAAATATAAAGTTACCAGGGCATCTGAAAACAGCACTTTCTTTTCACGATTTATGATATACAGCGGAGGTATTGTTTTTATTTTCCTTGCACTTCATTTAGCAGATTTTTTTATACCTCATCGATTTGGAAGTCCACCAGAAACAATGTACCAATCAGTTTTAATTAAATTCAGCTACCCTGCATATTGTTGGTTTTATATTGTCTGTATGGTACTTTTAGCTTTTCATCTTGTTCATGGATTTCAAAGTGCGTTTCAATCATTGGGTGTAAGACATACAAAATATACTTCATTTATAAAAGCATTCGGAGTTTCATTTTCAATTCTGTTATGCATCGGGTTTGCCATAATACCCTTGTATTTTTTAATTACAAATGTGGGAGGGAATTAGAAAATGAAATTAAATTCAAATGTACCTGAAGGTAAAATATCAGAAAAATGGACAAACCATAAATTCAATTTGAAGCTTGTTAATCCGGCTAACAAAAGAAAATATACTATTATAGTTGTTGGAACCGGTTTGGCTGGGGCATCAGCTGCAGCTTCACTTGCAGAACTTGGTTATAATGTTAAATCATTTTGTTTCCAGGATTCTCCAAGAAGAGCCCACAGCATTGCTGCTCAAGGCGGAATTAACGCTGCAAAGAATTATCCGAACGATGGCGATAGCATTTACAGGTTATTTTACGATACAGTCAAAGGCGGCGATTACCGGTCACGCGAAGCAAATGTTTACCGGCTTGCCGAATTAAGTTCAAATATTATTGATCAATGTGTTGCTCAAGGCGTTCCTTTTGCAAGAGAATATGGCGGACTTTTAGATAACCGTTCATTCGGCGGTGCGCAAGTTTCAAGAACTTTTTATGCAAGAGGGCAGACGGGACAGCAGCTTTTACTCGGTGCTTACAGCGCTTTGATGAGACAGGTTGGATTGAAAAAAATAAAAATGTTTCCACGTCGGGAAATGCTTGACTTAGTTGTTATTGACGGAAAAGCCCGCGGCATTGTTACTCGCAATATGATTACTGGTGCATTAGAATCACATGCTGCCGATGCAGTTGTTCTTGCAACCGGAGGATACGGAAATGTTTATTATCTTTCTACAAATGCTAAAGGCTCAAATGTTACTGCTGCATGGCGTGCCTATAAACGAGGTGCTCTTTTTGCTAATCCTTGTTTCACTCAAATTCATCCTACTTGCATTCCTGTTACTGGACACTATCAATCAAAATTAACTTTGATGAGCGAAAGTTTAAGAAATGACGGAAGAGTTTGGGTCCCAAAAAATAAAGATGATAAAAGAAAACCTAATGAAATTCCTGAAGCAGAAAGAGATTATTTCCTTGAAAGAAAATATCCATCATTTGGTAATTTAGTCCCAAGAGACGTTGCATCAAGAAATGCTAAGGAAATGGTTGATGAAGGCAAAGGTGTCGGCTCAACCGGGGTTGCAGTTTACCTTGATTTTGCTGATGCAATCAATAGGCTTGGAGAAAACGCCATCCGAGATAAGTACGGAAACTTGTTTGATATGTATAAACTAATTACGGATGAAGATCCATACAAAGTTCCAATGAGAATTTATCCTGCCGTTCATTACACTATGGGCGGCCTTTGGGTTGATTATAATTTAATGACTACAATTCCTGGTTTATTTGCTTTAGGCGAATGTAACTTTTCTGATCATGGTGCAAACAGGCTTGGCGCAAGTGCATTGATGCAGGGCCTCGCCGATGGTTATTTTGTAATTCCTTATACAATTGGCGGGTATCTTGCTAATCATAAGATTGATGGATTAAAAGAAGACCATCCTGAATTCAAAAAAATTGAAGGCGAAGTAACAACTAAGATTAATAAGCTGCTTGCTGTAAATGGAAAGAGAACTGTCGACGAATTTCATAGAGAACTTGGTTTAACCATGTGGGACTATGTTGGCATGGCTCGTAATGAACAAGGATTAAACAAAGCTATTGAAGAGATTAGAAGAATTAGAAATGAGTTTTGGCAGGATGTTAAAGTTGCCGGCACGAATGAAGAATTAAATCAATCACTTGAAAAAGCAGGTAGAGTTGCCGACTTTTTAGAACTTGGTGAGTTAATGGCAACAGATGCTTTACAAAGAAAAGAATCTTGCGGCGGGCATTTCCGTGAAGAAAGTCAGACGGAAGAAAATGAAGCTAAACGTGATGATGAGAATTTTGCGTACGTTGCTGCATGGGAATTTAAAGGCGATAATGAAAAACCGGAAATGAATAAAGAAGAATTAACATTTGAAAACGTTCATCTTACTCAAAGGAGTTACAAGTAATGGGCACAAATATGAATTTACACTTAAAAGTATGGCGTCAAAAAAATAAAAATGACAAAGGAAAATTTGTTGATTACGAAGCAAAAAATGTTTCAACAGAGATGTCTTTTTTAGAAATGATGGACGTAGTTAATGAAGATCTGGTTAAAAAAGGTGAAGAACCGATTGCCTTCGATCATGATTGCCGGGAAGGAATCTGCGGGAGCTGCAGCTTGTTTATTAATGGAAGGCCGCACGGACCACAAAGAGAAGTTGCAACATGCCAGCTTCATATGAGAAAATTTTCTGACGGTGAAACAATTGTAATCGAGCCATTCAGAGCAAAAGGTTTTCCGGTAATAAAAGATTTAGTTGTTGACCGTTCTGCATTTGATAGAATAATTGCTGCCGGTGGATTCATTTCCGCTAATACCGGCGGTGCACCGGATGCGAATGCAATTCCAATTGCCAAGGATGATCAGGAAGCAGCATTTGATGCAGCACAATGTATTGGCTGCGGAGCCTGTGTTGCTGCTTGTAAAAATGCATCCGCAATGTTGTTTGTTAGTGCAAAAGTTGCTCATTTTGCAAGACTCCCTCAAGGCAAACCGGAAAGAGAAAAAAGAGTTATGGCAATGCTGAACCAAATGGAAGTTGAAGGATTTGGTGCTTGCACAAATACCGAAGCATGTTCTGCAGAATGTCCAAAAGGAATTTCTATGGATGTAATTGCACAGCTAAGAAGGGAATATATCAGAGCCGGAATTAAAAGCGGGAAGTAAGAATTAAAACAATAGACCACGGATGACACGGATTTGACTGATCTTCGCGGATTAAATCAGTGGAAATCCGCCGCATCCGTTAAATCCGTGTTCTATAAAATCTTCCTTATCAAATTTCCTACAAGTTATCAAAAATTTGATAAAGTCATTTTGTAATAGTTTTATTTATTCCAAATAAATCAAACTAATTTTAATTATTTTTACGGTATAAATTTTGGCTCACTGTTAAAATAAAATTTCGGGAGCTGCAATGAAAAAACGTTTTTTAATTTTAGCACTTCTATTATCTGCCTTTCTTTCTTTCAAATGCTATAATTTAATTACTACCCCTGGTGATAATCAAAATAGTCCTTTAACTATTTCAGAGCAGAAACTTGTTTCCTCTTCTGAACTTTTTGGATTAAATTTATTCAAATCTGTTAATAATTACGAAGGCGATAAAAATATATTCATTTCTCCTCTAAGTGTTTCAATGGCATTGGGAATGACATTGAATGGCGCAAACGGCAGCACTTATGATTCAATGAAAACTGTTCTTGAATTAAACGGATTGACTCAGCAGGAAATAAATGAATCATATAAAAGCTTAATAAGCTTGTTAACAAATATGGACCCCAAGGTTATCTTTTCTATTGCTAATTCAATCTGGTATGAAAGTAATATGACATTTGAAAAAGATTTTATAAATCAAAACAAAAATTATTTTAATGCAGAAATTTCAGCTTTGAATTTTTCTGATCCCAATAGTGTGAACATTATTAATGGTTGGGTAGATCAGAATACTAATGGAAAAATTACCAAGATTTTGAAGGCAATTCCGCCAAGTGCTGTAATGTATTTAATTAATGCAATTTACTTTAAAGGAGATTGGAAATATCAATTCGATAAAGATAAAACTAATGACGATTATTTTACAACCAGCAACGGTACTCAAGTTGCTTGCAGAATGATGCAGCAGCATGCAGAATTAAGTTATTTTAGTAATGAGCTTTTTCAAGCAATTGATCTACCTTACGGTGACAGTACATTTTTTATGACAATATTTTTACCCAAACCTGATGTTGAATTGAATTCTGTAATAAGCCAATTAAACAGAAGTAATTGGCAGAACTGGTTAAATGATTTTCACACTTCTGAAGGTACATTTTACTGCCGAAATTTGAACTTAAGTATACACTAACAATGAATAATGTTTTAAAATCTATTGGAATGGGAATTGCTTTTTCTGATCTCGCTGATTTTACAAAAATGAATAAGCAAGGAGGATTATGCATCAGTGAAGTTCTTCATAAAAGTTATGTCAAAGTTGATGAAGAGGGAACTGAAGCCGCAGCAGTAACTTCTGTCGGTGTCGGTATAACTAATGCTTACGGTTCTCATCATTCTTTTTTTATGAAAGTTAATAAGCCGTTTTTATTTGTAATTAGAGAAAGAAATTCAAACAGCATTTTATTTATTGGGAAGGTTGTTAGCTTATAGCTTCAAAAAGATAGACCACTTATGACAGGGATTAGACTGATTTTTACGGATTAAATCGGTGGAAATCCGCTGCATCCGTCTAATCCGTGTTCTATCCATTTCTTTTCTCTCTTGAAAATAAAATTAAAAAATCTTATAAAGACTATTAGTTTTTAATATATTTGTATTAGGTGCAAATATTTCATTGGAGGGCACAATGAAAACTTTATTATTTTTTGTTTCTATAGTCTTATTAATAATATTTTTTGGCGATTTGATTTTTAAAGGCGGAAGTTTATCTACTAAAGAAGGTGAGCAATACAACTTAAATTCAAGCCAGGTTTATTCATCAAGAGAATTAAATAAAAATACATTGTTTGCTTCCGGATTTTATTCAATGGGTCCAATTTCAATGAATCAAATTGACAGTTTAACAGCATTTGAAAATTTAAAATTCACTAAACAAAATGCACAAAAACTTATCGTTAAAATGTGAGTAATTTAACCTGAATTTAATAAAAGAAGGCGTAATTTTAACTTTGTGAAAGTAATTCCTTATTTTTCCGCTTGTAATTCTTTCCTTCTTCAAAATTGAGTATTAGTATGTTTGAAAAAGAAATAAAATTCATTTCAGATTTTAGTCTTAACAAAATAAAAAAGCTCGGTTCCTTTTTTACATTTGAAAAATTGCTAAACTCAAATATTCATCCGGCAATTTTACAATATATTAATTCTGAGCTTGATTATTTAATCTATCAAGACCGCAATAAACTGCTTCAGAAATCCGTATTTGATTACAGCGGTTCAGAAATTTCAAAATATTTTAATTTAATCGGAAATGAAATAAAGAAAAATAAAAAGGTATCATATGAAGATATAAAGAAGCTTTTAATCCAGGCTGTTTCTTTTAATATTAATTTTACTGTCCGCCCTAAATGGTCGCTCATAAAGCTTGTGTATGAAGGGAGTGAAGTAAAGCCCGTTGAAGAAATTAAGATGATACTAAATTACTTGTATTATTATGATTATATAAAAAATATTTTTGGGCAATATCTATCAAAGAAAAAAATATACACTTTAAGCCAGGTTGAGTTCGAAGTAATCTTAAATAAAATTGATAAAGCTGTTTTATCCTCACAGCCTGATGATATGATTGATAATGTTTTATTTTCCATTGGCGACTTTCATAACATCGGTGGAATTAATAAAACTAAAATTTCTGTCAACTCTTTTGAACTTTATTTGAAAGAAAAAAACTTAATTGACCAATTATTAAAGCTTCGTAAATCCTTACCGGCAGATTCCAAACAGAAATATGATATTGATGACATACAGGCTATTCTGTACTCAACAAGTCCTATCGATTTTCAACCTGAAGCCGTAGAAGATGAAATTCCTGAAACTGATTATGAAGGAGAAATTGAAAATGAACAAGTAGAGGATAAGGAACAAAGTGTTGAACTTGAAACTAAACTTGAACAAGAACTTACACCTGAACCTGAAGAAGCGAATGATGTGGAAACAGAGCTAAAAGATGAAACCATTCCGGAAAATGAATCCAATCTTGAGCTTGATCATGAACTTGAACTTAATCAAGAACCTGAACATGAAGGTGAAAGCGCTGAATCTATTGATACTGAAGCAAAATCAAATGCTGATGAAATAGAATTAGAAAATGAAGAAATAACTGCTGAAACGGAAGAACCTCAAAAAGAAGAAATAACAAATAAAGTAGAAGAAGATAAAATTGAACAAGATGAAGACGAATTAATACTTGACACTGAAGATGATATAAATATTGATGATGATGATTTAGTAATTGATGAAGAGATTGAAGAAGAAATTAATAAGGGACTTCAGAATTTAAATATAGGTGAAAGTGCAGAGGATATTCTTTCAAAATTTGATGCAGAATTAAAATCTTTTGAAGAAGAAAAAAGTGAAGGCGATGCAATAGTTGAATCAGATGAAGACGAGGTTGAGTTTGATATTTCTGAAAAGGAGAAGCTTGATTCTTTATATGATTTTGAAGAAGAGGATGATTTATCTACAGGAGAGGAAAAAGATGACGAAGCAGATAATAAAATACATGATTCTAATGAAGAATTGACAGAAGATGAAACTGCTGTTGAAGAGGATGATGAAATAGAAGTCCAAGACGAATTAGATTCTGAAGATTTTGATGAATTGGAAGAAACAAATAAAAATATTGAAGAGAAAGAGAGAACAGACCTTTACAATCAAGCTCAAGAGTTTGAAGGAACACTGAAAAAAATAGAAAGGGAAATTAATCAGAATAAAGTCAGTAGAGATGAAGAAAATGAACTGGAAGAAAAATTTAACAAAGATAAAGATCTATTTAGCTTTTTAAGTGAAAGAGAAATTGATAAGATAGTTTCTGCTATTTTTAATGAAGATAGAGAAGATTTTGCAAACACTATGGAAAAAATTTCCGAATGCAGCGATTATGAACAGTCAACAGAAATTTTAAAAGGGCTATTCCTTACATACCGTGTAAATCCTTATTCAAAGGAAGCTGTACTGCTTACAAATGCTGTTTCCAATTATTTTGACCAGGCGTAAGCATGTTTATTGATTATGCTGAGATTGAAATAAAAGCCGGCAAAGGCGGTGACGGTGCTGTTACTTTTCGAAGGGAAAAATATGTTCCCAAAGGCGGGCCATCCGGTGGAAACGGCGGTAAAGGTGGAGACATTATATTTGAAGCTCATCATAATTTAAATACTCTTTTAGATTTTAGATATAAAAAACATTTCAAAGCCCAAAACGGGGAGATGGGGGCCAGCTCTCGAAAAGATGGAAAGAGTGGCGATGATATTATAATAAAAGTTCCCGTTGGTACGCTTATAAAAGATTCGGAATCTAAAAAAGTACTTTTTGATCTTGAGGAAGAAGGCAAGCGGGTTGTTGCAGTAAAGGGAGGCAGAGGCGGAAAAGGAAACAGCAACTTTGCAACACCAACCAATCAAACTCCGCGATATGCCGAAGATGGAAAGCCTGGACAAGAAAAAAAGGTTATACTTGAATTAAAATTAATTGCAGATGTTGGCTTAGTTGGATTTCCAAATGCCGGCAAATCAACTTTCATTTCCACTATCTCTGCAGCTCGGCCTAAAATTGCCGATTATCCTTTTACAACACTTGAACCGAACCTCGGTATTGTCAAATATAAAGATTATCAAAGCTTTACTGTTGCAGACATTCCAGGAATCATTGAAGGTGCAAGTGAGGGTAAAGGATTAGGAATAAAATTTCTGCGTCATATTGAGCGCACAAAAATTTTACTTTTCATGATTGATATAACTTCTGAAGATTATAAAAAGGAATTTGAAGTTTTATTTAACGAACTGAAAACCTATAGTCCAAAGCTTGCAGCAAAACAAAAATTAATAGCACTTACAAAATCAGATTTGGTTGAAGATTCTGAATTGAAAAAAATATCCAAGAAGAAAATAAAATTAACAGGTGTACCGGTTCAAATTATTTCTTCTGCAGCAAATTTTGGAATTGAGGAATTGCTGGATTTGATTTGGAGGACTCTTCAGGAAAATTAGTGTGAGGACAAAGAAATTTTTTGCTGAGTTTCAAATTATTTTTTAATTGCTGATGAGTGATAATTTTAATATTAGAGTTGGTTTATTATAAACGAGATTTCTCTTTGATGATAAAAGTAGTTGTATTTCTTTCTTTCTTACTGGTAATCCATCCGGTCTTGGGAAAAGTTAAATCATTACCAATAAAAGCTCAATCAAACAAAGAAGTGTTTGATTCAATAACAATTGAACCGTGGCTCAATGCAAAAAGTTCGGCTTTTTCATTTACATTCGATGACGGCTACATTACGGATTATGAATATGCTGCGCCAGTTCTGGACGATTTCGGATATAAGGGCACTTTTTATGTAATTACAGGTTCATTAACAGATACTTTACCTGCAATTTGGAGGTATGGAACATGGCAGCAATTTAAAGAACTGCATAATGAAGGTTATGAAATTGGCTCTCATACAGTTACTCATCCTTATCTAACTCAACTCGATCGGGGAGACACTTTAACACTTAATACAATCGAATATGAAGTTTATCATTCTAAAAAAGTGATCGATTCTATTTTCACAGACACAAAATGTATTACTTTTGCTTATCCTTATGTTGATTATGATTCAAAGGTTGTAAATATTGTAAAAAAATATTATCAAAGTGCACGTGCAATGGATGATTTTCCTAACCCGCAATCGTTATTTGGAAATCAATATTATAAACTAACTTCCAAAGAAGAAGACTTTGACCTGCCGAGAAATACTCCCGAAGATGATGAAGATGAATTTTTAGATGCTGTTAATTGGCTTCAAGAATCAATTGACAACAGAGGCTGGGCAATTTTAACAATTCATGAAGTATTTCCATTTGATTCAATTCAGACAGCTATAAATCAAGACTCATGGTATCCAATGTCTGTAAGCTGGTTGACTCAAATATGCAAATGGATTCAAGACAAAGATATTTGGGTCGGTACGGTTGCAGATATTACGAAATATATGCGTGAAAGGGATTGCGCTTTAAGTGATATTGTTTCTCAATCAAATGACAGCCTTTTATTTAATCTTACCGATACTTTGGATAATAATATCTATAATTTCCCGTTAACTTTGGACGTTCCTGTACCTGAAAACTGGAATTCAGTTTATGTTTTTCAAAATGATAGCTTGATTGAATCTCACTTTTTATCTATAGAGGGGACACAAATAGCAAGAATAAATGTAATTCCTAATAAAGGTGAAGTTCTTGTAACAAACTCAAATATTTTATCGATTGATGATAATAAAAATAATTCACCTGTAAATTTTAAACTCTATCAAAACTATCCCAATCCTTTCAACCCAACCACAACCATAAATTACCAAATACCAAATGATGGATATGTAACATTAATAATTTATGATGTATTGGGAAGGAAAGTTGCCACGTTAGTAAATGAAGATAAAAAGACCGGCAGATATAATGTAAACTTTAATGCAGGTAATCTTGCAGGTGGTGTTTATTTGTATCAGTTGAAGGTCAATGATTTTGTCTCAACAAAGAAGTTAGTTCTTGTAAAATAAAATTAACAGGAGTGCCGGTTCGAATAATTTCTTCTGCAGCAAATTTTGGAATTTAAGAATTACTGGATTTGATTTGGAATACTTTGAATGAATATTAATTAATACATAAATCCCAAATTAATTGTTAAGTAAACTCCGCCAATATCATTTCTAAATTTTCCAAGAAGACTTTCAACTCCCTTATCGAACATGTGTACAATGTAGTAGCGAAGATTTATCCCAACCAGGTTTGTTTTATCTAATCCAAAATTAGCTCCAAAACCGAAATAACCTCCGAGCGCCACTTTCCCTTTTGCGTAACCGAATGAATTAAAATATTCTTTTTCGTATGGAGTAGTTAACACAAATGTCGGCCCTACTCCTGCATTTATGTATGGACGAAGATTATCATAAATTTCATCTTTAAATAATCTATACTGGGCACCGAAATTTACAGGCAGCAAAAAAACCCGGTTCTTTTTTCCAACAGTGTATGTGTTTCCATAATAATCAATGTACTCAAATTCTCTTTCATCCTTTGCTTCCGAAATTGAAAAATCGCTGAACACAGTTAAAGTTTGACTTAGTCTATGGCGGTAAAAAGTTCCTAATCCAAAACCGCCTTCACTGAACATTATATCCATTCCGAATGCATTGGCCGGGAAGATTTCTGGCGGTTTTGGCGGGGCTAATTCCCCAATTTCCTGCGCATTTACATTTAAAAATGGAATTAGTAATATTGCTGCGGCTATTAAAGTCTTCATAATAATTTCTCTAATTATTTAATTTAAAATTAAACAAGAAAAGTAAAGATTCAACAACTTTTTTCATCTTTTATTGATGCCTATGATTTTTACAATTCCCTTATGCAGGTAGAAATATTTATAAATTGCATGTGGTTATTCATTTTGAAGGCTTACCCAATTTTTCTCGAACTTAAAAAGAAAAAATGTTATTTACAACTATATAATTTCCCAAAATCGTAGAGAATTTTATTAATTTATGTTAAAAATTTGATAAACTTTCTTTTAATACTCAGAGACATATTAATTTAATTTCTTAATTAATAGAATTAAAAAAGTTCTAGTCATTAACGATAATAAGCCCTTCTCTTTTTAAGAGAAGAGTGGGGATGAGTTCTTAAGTTTTCTATTCATTTGAACTCTCTCTAATCTCTCCCTTGTAAAGGGAGAGACTTATAATCTTTGATATCGATTCATTTTTAAATTTTGTCTGAAAAATGTGTTATTAAGCTTTTTTTGTTTGCAAATTGTAACTGCAAAATCTCTTTTACATAATTAAACAACAAGTGAGAATATGCCCTCAAATCTTGAAATAAAAATATCTCTGAATTCTTTTGATGATATTCTAACAAGAATCAAAGAAAATAATTGTGAATTCAAAGCAGAATTAAATCAAAAAGATGTTTATTATAGAATTAAAGAAAAGCTTTTAAAGCTTAGAATAGAAAACGGGAGTTGTTCGCTTATAAAATATTTAAGAGATGAAAACGCAAAGGATAGGTTTTCCAATTATGAAGTTTTGAATATTTCTAATGCTGATGCTGAAAAATTCTTTAATGATATATTTGAAAGCTACGCTACGGTTGAAAAGAAAAGGCTATTATATTTGTATGATAATACAAGAATACACCTTGATGAGGTTAAATATCTGGGTAAGTATTTAGAATTGGAAACTTTGGTAATTGCGGGGGAAAAAGATGCCATAAAAAGATTTAATAATGTTGTGGACTTTTTGAACCTGGATGTTAGTAAGCAAATTAAAGCTTCTTACAAAGATTTAATACTAAAAAAGAACGATGATCTTAACAAAAAGTAATGAAAAGCATATCGATATAGATTTTATTATTGATCAAAAAATAAAATCAAACCAGTTAAATGATCTGCTGCTTATTGTGCCCACGAACAGAAAAAGCCGCTATCTGAAAAAAGATTTGATTTCTCTTTCGCCAAATAAAACTACCGGGAGAATAAATTTAGAAACAATCGGAACGTATTCCACAAACTTGCTTTTCAGCGAAGCGAAAGCATCCTCTAAAGTATTAAGTGAAGCTGCATCAACAGTTTTGATAAAGCAGAGCATTAATGAATATGGAAATCAATCCATTGGCGACAAACTAAAATATTTTTCAAATTACCAAAAAGAAATTCCTTTCGGGACACTTGAACGCATTAAAAATGTAATATCTGAATATAAAAGGCATGGAATTACTCCGACCAATTTGAAAGAAGAACTTAAGGTTCTTTCCGACTCTGAAAAAATTAAAGCTGAAGATATTTCAAAAATTTATGAAGTTTATTTAAAGAAGTGCAGCGAACTAAATGTAAAAGAAATTGGCGATGTTTATTCTGAGTTAAACTCATTAGGTCAAAGTAAATTTAAAGAGAAGTTTAAAAAAATATTTCCGGAAGTTAATTTAATTGTAATTAATGGCTTTGATGAATTTACTTTGCCTGAAATTGAAATAATTAATTCATCTTCTCTAATCGATGGAATTAAATTATATCTGTCTTTTGATTATTATAGATTCAATCCTAATCTGTTTTCTCATCTCGATAAATGCTACAGTAAACTGGAAAGTAAAGGGTTTAAAATAATTGAAGACCGCTCTCAAAATTATTTAAACAAATTTCAGAATGTTATTCGAGAAGATTTATTTAAGTCAAAAAGGAAATTGAAGTCGGTAAACTTAGATTCGCAATTTGGGTTTAAAGAAAACCCGGTTACTAAAATTTCCGCTTCAACAAGAGAAAAAGAAATTGAAGTAATTGCTAAGGAGATTAAAGATTTAATTTTAAACCAAAAAGTTGAACCGCATAAAATATGTGTCGCTTTTAATTTAATAAATAAGTATTCGCCTACAATTAGAAATATATTTTCAACTTATGGAATTCCTTTTAATCTTACCGACAGAATTTCATTGAGCAATTCTTCACCTGTAGTTTCAATAATTAATTTTCTAGAGATTGCAGAAAACGATTACTATTATAAAAATATTTTCCGAGCATTAAGCGGTAATCTAATACAAATTCAAAATGTGAGTGTTTCAAATCTTTTGAATGCTTCAGTTAATTTGAAAATTATTTCCGGCTATCAAAATTGGATTAACTCAATTAACGACGCATTAAAAAAACAGAAAAAGAAATATGATGACGAAATAGAATATTCAATTGATTATAACAGCTTAAATAAGGCTTTGAATGATATTCAAACTATTCAAAAAATCCTTCAGCCATTTGAAAAGAAAATCACTTTGCGAGAATTCCTGCAAAATTTTATCGATTTAATTTATTCATTAAAGCTGCCGGAACGGCTTGTTAATTATAAATCAGAAAATGTTGAAGAAAATATAAAAGCATTGACTGTTTGCATTGACATTGTTACTGAAATAATTGAATTACTTGAAAGAGAATACGGCAATAAAGAAAAATTTACGTTGAAATTTTTCTTAAATAATATTCGAACGGCAATAACTTCCACAAGGTTTAATATAAAAGAAAAGCCGGGTTACGGAGTACAGGTAACAACATTAAACGAAATACGCGGACTTCAATTTAATTATTTATTTATCGGTGGAATGTGCGAAGGTGATTTACCGACAAGATACACACCCGAAATATTTTTCTCTGGTTCTTATGTAAGAAATGAAATTACACATCAAACTGAGGAGCGCTATCAGTTTTATCAATCACTTTGCTCGTGGGATAAGAAATTATATTTAACTTATCCGTTAAAAGAAGAGAAAAAAGAATTAGCCGTTTCAAATATATTAACTGAATTTATAAATCTTTTTGAAGTAAAAGAAAAACATGAATCTGACTATGAATCTAAAATTTATTCAAAAAAGGAATTGCTGAAATTAGTTGGTCAAATTGGAACTGATGAAACAAAAAAACTAACCGGACCCATTGCGATTAATTTTGATGAAATAGATAAAGCTATTCAAATTGATGAATTAAGAAAAGAAGAACCATTTGGAGAAAGTATTTTTACCGGCAATGTGTCCAAAGATTTAAGCGAAGCTGGAAAGGGAAGATTATCTGATTTTAAAGAGAAAGAGTATTCAATTTCACAGCTCGAGACATACGCTAAGTGTCCATATAAATATTTTGCAGAAAGAATATTATTCTTGCAGCCGCTGGAAGAACCTTCTGAAGAAATTGAAGCGCTGGAGATGGGAACAATTCTCCATAATATTCTCTATGAGTTCTACAAGACCTTATATGATAAGAAGATAACATTACATGAAGCCGATGATAAATCTTTTAATTATGCAGAAGATTTAATTTTCAAAATAGCAGAAAGAAATATTTCGGATGCAAATTTTAATTCACCATTAACGTTTTATGAAAAAGAAAAAATTCTTGGACTGAATGGTGACAAAAAGAATTCAATTTTGTATAAATTTTTAATAAATGAAAGAGATGACGCTGAAGGATTTATCCCTGAATATTTTGAAACGGGATTTGGAAAAATATCGGACGGGCAAAACAAATATTTTACAAAAGAAGATTTTAAAATAGATGATATAAAAGTTAGAGGGAAAATAGACAGGATTGATGTTCAAGAAGATCAAAATCAATTTAAGGTTGTTGATTACAAACTAAGCGGCAGAAAACCTTCTGCGGAGGAACTATATGAAGGAATCTCTTTACAGCTTCCGCTTTATATGCTTGCTGCAAAGGAAATTATAAAAGCCCAGATGAATAAAGACTTTAGTCCGGCAGGAGCCGAAATCTATTCATTAAAATTTAATGAAAAAGATTTTGGAAAGAATTTTATGAATCTAACCAGGAAAAAGATAACTGAAGAAGAAAAAATAATTTTAAATGAAGAGTTGATTAAAACTTGTATTGATGCAATAAAAAAGTATGTTCATAATATTAATGAAGGAAAGTTTAATCTTTCGACCCTTGAAGATAGGGAAAATAAAGTCTGCAGATATTGCAATTTCCGTCCGATTTGTAGAATACAAGAAGTTAATTAGAGGGAATATTATAAATTGAACTTGAAAAATATTTATAGTAAAATAAATTTTATTTATTAGTGAGGACTCCATTGAGACATTTCTTAGTTCTATTCATTTTTTTAGTATGGACAATAATTATAACTGCCCAGGAATATAATTCAATTGCGGACATGGAAAAGAAAAGCTTTGAAAAAGAATTAGCGATTTCAAAAGCAACTTATCCAGGCGATCCATCGATCGATGTGACATATTATAAACTTGAATTGAAAGTTACTTCTAATCCTAACTATCTAATTGGTAAAGTACAGGTAAATGCTAAGCCTGCTTCTTCAAGCTTAAATTCTTTCTTTTTGGATTTGCAGAACACTTTAACAGTGGATTCTGTGAAGCTTGGAAATACAAAACTTGCCTTTACACATAGCAACGCCAAAATAAATATTACACTTAATAAAACTTATAATTTTAATGAAGAATTTTCCATTATAGTTTATTATCAAGGGACACCTGGTTCGAGTGGATTCGGAAGTTTTGTATTTAGTACTCAATATGGAATACCAAACGGAATACCTGCTATATGGTCATTAAGCGAACCATACGGTGCAAGTGATTGGTGGCCGTGCAAAGATACTCCTGCTGATAAAGCTGATTCTTCCGATGTTTGGATAACGTGCGATAAGTCATTAACCGGAGTTTCAAACGGAACTTTAATTATCTACGGTAGATAACGGTAATAATACTCATACATTTAAATGGAAAAATTCATATCCAATTGCACAATATTTAATTTCCATTGCTGTTACAAATTATGAAAAGTATGTTAATTATTTTCATTACACCAACAAAGGTGCTCCGGATTCTATGCCGATAACACATTATCTTTATCCCGGTAAGTTAGATTCAATAAAGGCTCAAATTGATGAAACTCCAAACATGATAAAAGTATTTTCAGAAAAATATGGGTTGTATCCATTTATAAAAGAAAAATACGGACATGCAGAATTTGGCTGGGGCGGAGCAATGGAACATCAAACCTGTACTTCAATGGGGATCAGAACATTTCGTCAAAATGTTATATCACACGAATTGGCTCATCAATGGTTTGGGGATAAAGTTACATGCAAAACCTGGCAGGACATATGGCTCAATGAAGGCTTTGCTCAATATTCCGAAGCTGTTTATCTTGAAGCAATCGGGGGAAAAACAAGTTATGACAACCAGATTGCTGTTGAAATGGATAATGCAAAAAATGCAGTGGGTTCAATCTATGTAAAGGATATCAGTTCCGTCAACGAAATATTTGATGCCAGCCGTACCTATTCAAAAGGAGCGTGTGTTTTGCATATGCTTCGCGGTATTGTGGGGGACAGTACTTTTTTCCATATTCTTAGAACTTATGACAGTGACCCGAAATTAGCTTATAATTCAGCATCAACAGAAGATTTTAAAAGCGTTGCCGAAAATGTTTCAGGAATGGATTTGAGTTATTTCTTTTCAGAATGGATTTACGGAGAGAATTATCCAAAATATACATATAGCTGGAGTTCAAATGAAATTAGTTCCAACAACTATGAAGTTACTTTAAATGTTTCTCAAACCACAAATACAAATCCGGTATTCTTTACAATGCCTATTCAAATAAAAGTTAATACTTCTTCAGGAGATACATTATTAACAGTTATGAATAACCAGCAGCAGCAGCAATTTAAATTTAATATTACTTCACAACCAGCAGATTTAAGTTTTGATCCGAATAACTGGATTCTTAAAAATGTTATCCCAACTAATTCAGTAAAAGATCAAAATAATGTTTTAACATTTAAACTCGAACAAAATTATCCTAATCCTTTTAATCCTTCTACTAAAATTAAATACTCCATCCCCTCAACGGACAATCCCATCCTTGGAGGGGCGAGGGGTGGGTTAATTGATGTACAATTAAAAGTTTATGATGTATTAGGAAATGAAGTTGCAACTTTAGTAAACAAACATCAGCAGCCAGGAAATTATGAAGTTGAATTTAATTCAAATGTAGGGGCGAATAATTATTCGCCCTTACCAAGCGGAGTTTATTTCTATCAATTAAAAGCAGGGGAATTTACTCAAACAAAAAAAATGTTGTTGCTCAAATAAATTTGGTTAACAAACAAACCCGATTCCTCGAAGGAATTGGTGTTGAGTTTTTAAGTAAATAATTACGAAGTTATTCCCTTGAACAAAGCAAACGAAGATAATAATCAATTAAATTCAGATATTAGTATTTATATAATTATCAAAATAAATATTGCATTTAAAGAAAAATTATTTGATTTTCACATACATAATTAAGTCTTCAACTTTAAGCTTAAATCTCAACTAATATATATATATATTCTATCTGAAAAATATCTCATAGATATTTTTATTCATATCTTTCACTCAAGTATTGTTTTAT
Organism: uncultured Bacteroidota bacterium; assembly: GCA_963777515.1. Lineage (GTDB taxonomy): Bacteria > Bacteroidota > Ignavibacteria > Ignavibacteriales > Ignavibacteriaceae > CAVSWT01. Next base: position 556,760 of record CAVZQU010000007.1, on the reverse strand, counting down.
AGTAGGTGCAGGTCATTCTATTTTATATAATTAAAATATTATGTAATTATGAAATCAATAACAATTGACGAAGTAAAAAAGAATATTGCTTTGAAGGATTTACCGGAAGAACATCTTTACTGGATTTTAGATCATTCGAAATATGAAGAATATGACGATGGGGATGTAATAATTCAAACCGGTGAACCCATTGATGAAATGATTTTTTTCATTGAAGGCAAAATGAACTTTTTTCAAAATGTTAATGGTCAACTTGTCCATTTCCATACCATTGAAAATAATGAACTCACTGGGGGTGTAACCGGTGTACTACCATATTCAAGACTTAAAACTTCACCGGGAAACGCATATGCGGTAGGAAAAGTAAGAGTACTGAAACTTCATAAGAAATATTTTCAAGAATTAGAGCAGCTAAATTACTCTTTAATTCAGCGTTTAATTGGTTACATGACTGAAAGAGCCCGTGTTTTTGCAACCGCTAAAATGCAGCAGGAAAAAGTAAGTGCTCTCGGTAAGCTTGCCGCTGGTATTGCACATGAAATGAATAACCCTGCTGCCGCAATTAATAGAATATCCGAAGAGCTGGATGAAAGATTAAAACAAAATTTTAAGCTTACAGAAGACTTATTAATGAATAATGTTTCGCCAGAACTTATTAAAAATATAAGAGAAATAGTATTAAATAAGAAAACTCACCATTCATCAAAAACTAAGCTAACTCCGCTTCAAATTATTCAGAAAGAAGATGAACTAAACGATTGGTTAATTGAAAAAGGAGTGGACAACAGTAATGAAATTGCTGAAACATTAACTGAAGCAGGTATTTTGATTAATGATTTAAAGGAAACTCAAAGCCAGGTAAGCAGTGAAGCATTTAAATGTATTCTGGAATGGTTGGAAAACTTATTAAGCTCCGAAAGAATAATAAAAGATCTTGAAGATGCTGCCGGACGCATTTCTATGCTAGTTGGAGCTATCAAATCTCACGTTCATATGGATAGAGCAGGCGATCTGTACAGCACAGACATTCATAAAGATATAGATGATACTCTTATTTTACTTGGCTACAAAATTCGCGAGAAAAACATATCGGTTAAAAAATTATATTGTGAAGATTTGCCGGAAGTCGAAGTTTACATTGGTGAATTAAACCAGGTTTGGACTAATATTATTGACAATGCAATCTTTGCTGTACCGCAAAAAGGTGAAATTATAATCCAAACAAAATGTGATAAAGAAAATATAGAAGTACGGATCACAGACAATGGTACCGGCATTCCAAGGGAAATTCTCTCCCGTATATTTGATCCTTTTTTTACAACAAAAAAAGTAGGAGAAGGAACCGGCATTGGCCTTGATATAGTCAAAAATGTAATTGATAAGCATAAAGGGGAAATAACAGTTGATTCGATTCCCGGCAAAACTGAATTTATTATCTCATTCCCGGTTTCTCAAAATCATTTAAATAAAGACTAACAAGATGAAACTTCCATTCATAATAATAATTGATGATGATGTTCAAGTACTTAGAGCCATCCAACGCGATGTTCGAAATAAATTTCGTAATGAATATAAAGTACTGGCAACTGAATCAGCCGGAGAAGCAATTAAAGCTGTTAATGAATTAAAATCAAATAATGAAACTGTTGCACTTTTTATTTCAGACCAACGGATGCCTGAAATGGAAGGAACTGAATTTATTGAAAAAGCAAAGGTAATTTTTCCTGAAGCAAAAAAAGTTTTGCTGACTGCTTACTCAGATACCGAAGCTGCTATAAAAGCAATCAACAATTTAAGGTTAGATTATTACCTCCTTAAACCTTGGAATCCGCCGGAAGAGAAACTTTATCCTGTTATAATGGACTTGCTTGAGGACTGGCAGAATAATTTTATTCCGGAATTTTTTGGAATAAAAATTATCGGTTATCAGTGGTCTCCATTATCACATAAGCTAAAGGATTTTTTAACCGGAAATTTAATTCCATATAAATGGCTGGATATAGAATCAAGATGAAGAAGCTGAAATATTATTCAAAATCATAAAATTAAGACTGAGGAATTACCGGTAATATTATTTGAAGACGGAAGTTTATTAAAATCTCCAACAGAAATTGAATTAGCAAAAAAAATCGGATTGAAATCAACAGCTTCGGAAGAACTTTATGATGTTGTAATAATAGGAGCAGGGCCGGCAGGTTTGGCAGCGGCAGTTTACGGCGGAACAGAAGGACTTAAAACACTTATGCTGGAAAAGAAAGCGCCAGGTGGCCAGGCCGGAACAAGTTCAAGAATTGAAAATTATCTTGGATTTCCTTCAGGGCTGTCCGGAGCTGATTTAACAAGAAGAGCATTAACTCAAGCCACAAGATTTGGAGTTGAATTGCTTTCTCCTTGTGAAGTTGTTGATATTAAAATTAAAGACAATTATAAAATTTTATCTTTATCTAATGGTTCTAATATCAAAACTCACACGATTATAATAAGTACTGGGGTCGATTATAGAACATTAGATATAAAAGGAATTACTGAGCTTACTGGTGCAGGTGTTTATTATGGTTCAACAACCGCTGAAGCACATTCATGCAAAGGTAAAAACGTTTTTATAGTCGGTGGAGGTAATTCCGCCGGACAAGCTGCAATGTACTTATCAGGGTTTGCAAAAAATGTTTTTATTGTAATTAGGAAAAATTCACTTGATTCATCAATGTCACATTACCTTATTGAGCAAATTAATAAATCAAAAAACATTTCATTAATTTCTAATTCAAGAGTTGTTGAGTCAATGGGGAAAAACAGACTTGAATGTTTAATCATAGAAAATATTGAAACAGGAGACAAAACAACTTATGAATCTGGTGCATTATTTATCTTTATAGGTGCTAGGCCAATGACCGATTGGATAAACTTAGATATATTAAAAGATTCTAAAGGCTTTATTGAAACCGGCAGAGATTTATTTAAGTTTGAAAATTTCAAAAAAATATGGAAACTGGAAAGAGAACCTTTTTTACTTGAAACTTGCATTCCTGGTATTTTTTCTGCAGGTGATGTAAGAGCCGGTGCCATGAATAGAGTAGCTTCTGCTGTGGGTGAAGGGGCTATGGCTATTAAACTTGTTCATGAATATTTGGCAGAGATTTAGTTTTAAGAAATATACATTCATAATAATCATCTTATATGAATAAAAATAAACAAACCCAATTCCTTTGAAGAATTGGGTTTGTGACTAACCAATAAAAACCTGTTTTCGAAATAATTGTAAAATTCAATTATCCAAAGTACAATTACATCTTGACAAGTAAAACAAAATTTTTTAAGTTGCCCTCTGCCACTGCTAAAAAAGCGGTGGCTATTTTTTTTAAACCATTCAATAACAAAGATGAGATGTTAAAATGACAGATGCTAATTTTGTTTATTTAACAAAAGAAAGGCTCGTCGAGCTAGAAAAAGAATTGCAGGAAATGAAAACAAATGGTAGAAAAGATATGGCCGCAAGAATTGCCGAAGCAAGAGCTCACGGTGATCTTTCAGAAAATGCAGAATATGATGCTGCAAAAGAAGAACAAGGCCTTTTTGAATTACGAATCAGCAAACTTGAAGCAACTTTGGCTCGTGCAAGAGTAATTGACCCATCGCAGTTTCCCGATGGCGAGGCACATATTCTTTCAAAAGTAAAAATTAAAAACTTAAAAAATCAAAAAGTATTTGAGTATATCTTGGTTTCCCCTGAAGAAGCAGATTTTCAAGCTGGAAAAATTTCCGTAACTTCACCAGTTGGACAAGGTTTAATGGGAAGCAAAACCGGTCAAAAAGTGGATGTAAAGGCTCCTGCGGGATTGCTTGAATTTGAAATCTTATCTGTAGATTAAATTTATATAGTAATAAATAATTGACTGACGAATCTTACATAAAATTAGCAATTGAAATTGCAAAAAAGGGCGGCGGAAATGTCAGTCCAAATCCATTAGTTGGCTGTGTAATCATAAAAAATGATAGAATCATTGGTGCCGGATATCATGAAAAATTTGGTAAGAACCATGCTGAAATAAATGCAATAGCAAATGCAAAAGAAAAAGTTGAGGGTTCTACTCTTTATGTAAATCTTGAACCGTGCAGCCATACTGGCAAAACCCCACCTTGCGTTGACAAAATAATTGAAAGTAAAATTAAGAAGGTAGTTATCGGCACGCTGGATATGAATCCTTTAGTCAGTGGTGAGGGAGTAAAAAAATTAAAGTCTGCAGGTATTGATGTAAAAGTTGGGGTGCTTGAGAAAGACTGTGTCGAGTTAAATAAATTTTTCTTTAAGCATATTACAAAAAAACTGCCGTATATTTCTTTAAAAGCAGCTCAAACTTTAGATGGCAAAATTGCTGATGTTACCGGTGATTCAAAATGGATATCTTCTTTATCATCAAGAAAATATGTTCACGAACTTCGTTCGAAATATGATGCAGTATTAGTCGGAACCAATACTGTAATTCGTGATAATCCTTCATTAACAGTTCGATTATCGGAGGGTAGGAATCCTAAAAGAGTAATTATTGATTCTGAATTAAAATTAAAAGCTGACAGAAAAATTTTTGCCAACAATAAAGATAAAAATTTAATCCTGGTTACATCAAAAAATAATGTAGACAGAAGAAGAAAATTGAAAAAATTATATGCGCTTGATGTGGATATAATTTTTGCAAAACAAGAGCAGGAAGGTTCAATTGATTTATTAAATGTATTTAAGGAATTAGGAAAAAGAGGAATAAATTCAGTTTTGGTAGAAGGCGGCAGTACAATATTTACTTCACTTATAAAGAAAAAGTTATTTGATGACATTCTCCTTTTTATTAGTCCCAAAATTTTAGGAGCCGGACTTCCTGTAGTCGGAGATATGAAAATCAAAAGTATTGGTAAATCTGTAAAAGTTAAAGTGGAAAGAGTAGAATCCTTTGGTGATGATATATTTGTGGAGTTAAAAAAATAGTCTCTTATAAAATCAACTATCATTTCTGTCTTAAAAATTACCCTATTAAACTATATTTTTTATAAGTTTAATAACTAATTTTTAAAAATTAAGGAGCTTAAAATGTTCACTGGATTAGTTGAGGAGACTGGTAGACTGGTAAGCAAAGTTGCAGCAGGAGATGGGTTTCAACTTACGATTTCTGCCAATAAAGTAATGGATGATTTAAACATTGGTGATAGCGTCGCCTGTAATGGTGTTTGTTTAACGGTTGTAAAAAGAGAAGGAAACAATTTTAGCGTAGATACTATTGAAGAAACACTTAAAAAAACAAATCTTGGTTCATTGAAAAATAATGATAAGATAAATTTAGAACGCCCGCTTAAAGCTGAAGAAAGATTAGGCGGCCATTTTGTGCTTGGACATATTGATACTACCGGAAAAGTTACTGAAATTAAAGAGCTTTCAAATAGTCATTGGATGACAATTACTTTCCCGGAGAATTTTAAAAAGTATTTAATTTTTGTAGGCTCAATTTCAATTGACGGTGTAAGCATGACAGTTGCCCAGCTTGAAGGGAATTCTTTTTCGGTTGGGATAATTCCTCATACCTGGGAAATGACAGTTTTTTCAGATAAGAAAATTGGCGATACCGTTAATCTTGAATTTGATGTGCTTGGCAAATATGTTGAAAGAATCATGGAAGCCAAGGAAGATGCTGGCTCTTTGTTGCAAAAATAAGATAAGACTATCTTACAGTTAAATGAACATTGAAAAAAAAATTGATCAGAAAGTAATTAAATTTATTTCCGAACAAAGGCTGGTCAATAAAAATGATAAAATACTTGTTGCTTTAAGCGGCGGTCCTGATTCGGTTTTTCTTCTTTATTTTCTGAATAAATTCAAAAAAAATTTCTTACATAGTAATGGCTATGCCAAAATATCTCTCGGCGCTTTTCATCTTAATCATAAATTAAGAGGGAAGGATGCTGAAGGCGATTTAAATTTTTGCCGCGACTTTTGTTCTTCAATCGGAATTAATTTTTATTCGGCAAACAAAAATGTAAAGCTTTATGCGGATAAAAATAAAATTTCTATCGAAGAAGCCGGAAGAAAAATTCGATATGAGCAGCTGCAAAAAACTGCAAAGCAATATAAATATGATAAAATTGCTACTGCTCATATAGCAGATGATAATTCCGAAACAGTGCTTTTAAATTTAATCAAAGGAACCGGGTTAAAAGGTATTTCAGGCATCCCGGTTAAGAGAGAAAATATAATTCGGCCGGTTCTTATTTTAACAAAAGATGAGATTTTAAAATATTTAACCGAAAAGAAAATCAATTACAGAATTGATGCATCTAATGAATCCAAAGTTTACGAAAGAAATTTTTTACGTCACGAAATTATTCCGTTAATTAAGAAAAGACTAAATCCTTCTCTTGATAAAACTCTATTTAGTTCTTCTCAAATAATTAGGAATCAATATAGTGCGATTCAAAAATTAATTGTTCAAAATTCGCAAGATATTTTTTCCCAAAAGAAAAATGAATTAAATGTACTATTATCTGAGCTAAAAAAAATTGATGAAGAATTTTGGGGTGATTTATTCAAGCATGCAATTGAAGGAAACTTTGCTGTAGAATTTAAGTCTAATGACTTCAATAAAATTTATTCTTTAGTTTTTAATGAAACCGGGAAAAAACAAAATCTTTCAAATGATTTAATTATTTACCGGGAACGTGAAAAATTAGTTATCAAGAAAAATAAAAAAGAAGATTTTCATGAATTTATAATTCATCCTGGTGAAAAAGTAAACTTTGGCAAAAATAAACTACGGATTTCATGGGTCAAAAAAGAAGAAGTTGAAATAAACAACAATAGAAATGTTGAATATATTTCTGCGGATAATATTGGGGAAGAATTTATAATTAGAAAATGGAAACATGGTGATAAATTTTTCCCGCTGGGAATGAAAGGTTCAAAAAATATCTCTGATTTTTTAAATGAAAAAAGAATAGAATACAATAAAAAAGCAGGTCAATTCGTCTTAACAAATAATGGCAAAATTGTTTGGGTTATAGGCTTAAGAATTGACAATAACTTCAAAATAAAAGAAAATTCAAAAAAGGTCTTAAAATTATGCCTGACTTAAACAATGAAAAATTAAAAATCGGGGATGATGAGTTTGTTGTTTATTTAAGTGAAGAAAAGATTTTACAAAGAGTCAAAGAACTTGGAAAGCAAATAACGAAGGAATATGAAGGAAAAGTGCCTGTATTTATTGGAGTCCTAAATGGTTCTTTTTTATTTATGTCGGATTTAATCAAAAATGTAAATGTTGACTGCGAAATAGATTTTTTTAAATTATCGAGTTATGGTGATGAAAAAATCTCTTCGGGTAAGGTGAAACTGATTAAAGAATTAAATTGTGATGTAAATGGAAGGGATATAATTATAGTTGAAGATATAGTTGACACCGGACTTTCAATTAAATTTATCGAAGAGCTTATGAGCCAGCATAAACCATCAAGTGTGAAGGTTGTTTCGCTGCTTGTAAAGCCAAATAGCCTTAGATATAATGTAAAAATTGATTATATTGGCTTCAATATTCCAAGTAAGTTTGTGATTGGATATGGGTTAGATTATGCCCAGAAATATAGAAATTTAAAATCTATATATATTTTATCGCAAAGCGATCACAATGTGAAATGAAAATTAAAAAAAGAATTTATTAACAAGAAAAAATTGAGTTATGCCGGATAATAATAATAATGGAAATAAACCAAGCCAAAAACAACCAAAAGGAAACGGGCCAAACAAGCCTGATGATAATTTTGACTGGTCTAAAATAATAAGATTAGTATTTGGATGGGGCGCAGTAGTTGTTGCTGCTGTGATAGTAATGCAGCTCTTTAAAACAAATACAACTAACTATACAGAGATTAGCTATCATCAATATGAAAAATTATTGAATGAAGGTAAAATTGAAAAAGCAAGTATTGTCAAATCAGATATTAACGATTATACTTTTAAAGGAACTTTAAAAGAAAAAGAATCGCTTACCATAAATAATAAATCTCAAGATGTTAAAGACTTTTCTGTCTATTTACCCGAACCTATAATTAAAGACCAGGAAGCAGTTTGGAAGGAAAAGGGAATCGATTTTTCTTTTGATAAAGAGTCAAGTGAGTGGATGAATATCTTTATTACGGTTATTCCCTGGGTCCTGATAATTGGTTTCTGGATTTTTATTATGAGAAGGATGCAAGGCGGTTCTGGAGGAACCAGAGGCATTTTTTCTTTTGGTAAAAGCAAAGCAAAATTAATTACACAGTCTGGTACTAGAATTACATTTAGAGATGTTGCAGGTGCTGATGAAGCAAAATTAGAATTACAGGAAATTATTGAATTCTTGAAAGAGCCCTCTAAATTTCAAAAGCTCGGTGGTAAAATACCAAGAGGAGTTTTGTTATTGGGCCCTCCAGGAACCGGTAAAACACTTTTAGCAAGAGCAGTCGCTGGTGAAGCTGGTGTACCTTTCTTCTCAATAAGCGGTGCGGACTTTGTTGAAATGTTTGTTGGTGTTGGCGCAAGCCGTGTTCGCGATTTATTTGAGCAAGGAAAGAAGAATGCCCCTTGTATTATTTTTATAGATGAAATTGATGCAGTTGGAAGGCATCGTGGAGCCGGATTAGGCGGCGGTCATGATGAAAGAGAACAAACTTTAAATCAATTGCTTGTTGAGATGGATGGATTTGAACAAAACAGCGGCGTAATTATTATTGCAGCAACAAACCGTCCTGATGTTCTTGACCCTGCTTTATTAAGGCCCGGAAGATTTGACAGGCAAGTTGTTGTCGATAGGCCCGATGTTAAAGGTCGAGAAGGAATTCTTAAAGTTCATACCAGAAAAATTCCATTAGACCCTGCTGTTGATTTAGAAGTACTTGCCAAAGGGACGCCAGGATTAGCCGGCGCTGAAATAGCAAATCTTGTAAATGAAGCTGCGCTGCTTGCGGCAAGAAAAAATAAGAAAAAAGTTGAAATGATAGATTTTGAAGATGCCAAAGATAAAGTAATGATGGGAATGGAACGAAAGAGCATGATTATTTCTGAAGAAGAAAAAAAGACCACAGCCTATCATGAAATTGGTCATGTTCTTGTTGCTAGAATGATTCCTGAGGCTGATCCGGTTCACAAAGTAACCATTATTCCGCGCGGAAGAGCATTAGGTGTAACTAGTTATCTTCCAATGGATGAAAAGCATACTTATTCAAAAGAATACTTGGAAGCAGTCATAACTTATGCTTTAGGAGGAAGAGCTGCTGAAAAATTGATTTTTAATCATTACACAACCGGTGCAGGCAATGATATTGAAAAGGCCTCCAGTATTGCTCGTAAAATGGTATGTGAATGGGGAATGAGTGAAAAATTAGGCCCATTAAGTTACGGAGCTAAAGAAGAAGAGATATTTTTAGGAAGAGAAATCCAGAAACACCGCGATTATAGTGAACGGACTGCAATAGAAATAGATGATGAAATTAGAAGAATAGTTAATGAATCTATGGATAGAGCAGAAAAAATCTTATCTGATAATATTGATTTGCTTCATAAACTTTCTCTTCAGCTTCTTGAAAGAGAAATTCTAGATGCAGAAGAAATTGATACTTTGGTTCGAGGAGAAGAACTTCCTCCTGTAAAAAAGAACGGCGGTTTAGAATCTACAAGTGAAATGCCTGAGCATGTGAAAAAATTAATGGATCAACGAAAGCCGAAAGAGTCTTCTCCTAAAGATGAATCAAACTGACAATGGAACAATTCATTACAGAGATGAAGTAGTTAGAAAACTAATTCATCTCTGTTCTTTATCTATCCCAATTATTTACTACTTCATTTCTAAAAAAGATGCTACTATTATTTTGGGTTCTGTGGCTGCTTTTGCATTAATTATAGATTTAAGCAGGTATTTCTTTAAATCACTTGCTAAAGTTTTTTATGATATATTCGGATTTTTGTTAAGAGAACATGAGGTTGATCATAAAAAGAGAAATTTAAATGGTGCCACTTATGTTTTTATTTCTGCATTAATTTGTGTAATTATTTTCCCGAAGGTATTTTTTATTACTGCTTTTAGTATTTTAATTATCAGTGATACTGTGGCTGCATTAATCGGAAGAAAATTTGGAAAACATAAGTTCCTTGCAAAGAGTTTTGAGGGAACTTTATCGTTTTTTATAAGTGCAAGTATTGTTGTTCTATTTACTCCCAAAATTGAAGGAATTATGACCGAATATTTAATAGGATTTGCCGCTGCATTTGTTGGGGCTATAATTGAAAATATTTCTTTCGGATTTGCGGATGATAACTTATCCATTCCTCTTTCAGTTGGGTTGACAATGTGGGCATTATATTTAATTTTCTTGCCTGGTTTGCAATTAATTCTACCGAATGTTCCGAGGTAATAATTATGAAAAATCTTTTAGCTTTTCTTAGTTTATTAATTTTACCCATAATAATTTCTTCGTGTAGTGAAGCAGATAAACCCGCAGTAGGGCTTGAAGATGAAATTTATGTGGTTGCCGATTCTACAGAATTTTCTCAAATGAAATCCATTTTGGATTCTACATTCGAGAAGGTAATTTATACGCCTCAGCCTGAAAATCTATTTACTTTGATTAGAATATCACCCAAAAAACTGGACTATTATAAAAATAGAAAAAATATAATTATTGCAGCCCCATTAAATTCAAATACTGATGCCGCTAAATTTCTCAAAGCTATTATTGATACTGCTGTTAGGAATAAAATTGAAACAGACAAAAATTTCTTCCCGGAAAAATACAGCATCTGGGCAAAAAATCAACTTGTTACAATCCTTTCAGCACCCACTATGGCTGAACTGAAATCAAGGATATCAAAAAACAAAGACAATCTTCTCTATGCTTATCAAAAAATTTCGGATAAAAGATTATATGCAAGTCTTTATAATTCTCATTTTGAACAAAAAAGTATTGAAGGAATGTTTTTAAAAAGATACGGTTGGGTAATATATGTTCAGGCTGATTTTCAGCTTGCCCAAAATCAACCTAAAGATCATTTTGTTTGGATAAGAAGATCTCCGGGTAGCAGTATGGAAAGATGGATATTTGTTCATTGGATTGATAATGCATCTCCTGCATATTTAAATCAAGATTCTATTCGTGCAATTAGAAATAGAATGACGAAAAAATATTACGTTACCACAGATGATTCATCTTATGTAGTAATTGCTCAAGACTATTTAACTACAACAGAAGTTAATTTTAACGGCAGATACGCTTTGTTTACTCAAGGTTTATGGGATTTAAATATCAAGGGAATGGGTGGCCCTTTTATCAACTATACTTTCTATGATGAAAAAACAAGACGTCTTTATATGCTTGATGGTTCTGTCTTACGCTCCAAAATATTATAAAAGAAATTTGATCCAGCAAATGGATGTTACGCTACAATCATTTATGACTAAAGCTGAGTTAAGTAAAGATAAGAGTGAAGATTTGCTTGATGCTGCAGAAGATTTTAAACCGATGAAATAATTCTTGTGAAACAACTAATGGTGTTACTTACAAAGCGAGCTAAGTTTAAGCTAACCTATATGCCGGTTTCTATCGTTAATTTAATATACCGCCTAGTTGTGGAGGAAGTGAATAGTTTGGGAAGTCACTTTTTATCTTGTTCACATAAACTTTTGCTCTATCAGCTTTATTAAACTGCAATTCATACATTGCTCGTCGTGCTAACATAGTAGCAACCATTCTTTCAATCAAATCAATATACCTATTACGATGCTTGGGAAATCTGATTTTAAAGTCCGGATCTTTTGCCGGAACATATTGATTCCCTTTAACAACTTTGAACAAAAAAAGATCAGGGACTAATGATAGGCCAGGTGGAAGCTTAAATTGTCCTTGCTGCATTTCATTTTCATAAAGTTCAGAGGCTATATAAAATTCTTTTTTAGGAAAATTAGCTCCAACTAGACCGGTCATTAATTGACGATAATAATTCTCAATAACATTTGCATTGTAATCTTCATCCCGTTCAAATGGCACTAAAGATTTTAAGAAAGATTTTTCGATGTCTTGAACACCGTTTAAAACATCCGGGTGGTCTGTTTTGATTTGATTATAGTACCAAGATCGGCGCATTAATTCTTTGTCGATTACTGTAACATCACTTCTGAAATTTTCAACGTATTGAAAGTAATAGGATTCTGAAATAAAGTAATCCCATTCATAGCTGAAGACGATTGAGTTTTTAGATGTGCTGTTAATTAAAGCTTTTGTGTAATCTTCAAAGGTATAACAGTTGCTTTGATTAACTTCAGAATAATTACTATAAATTTGTATTGAAAGAATTATAACCAAAAATGTTGTTATAAATTTATAATTTATTTTCATTTCTGAAAGCATCTCAATAATTTTTACAGCACCAAACACAACAAAGAATGCAAGCGAGATATAAGCTAAAAGAAAATATGAATCAATGTCATTTATATCATAGTTGATAGAGTAAAGCACTGTTGAGAAAAAAGTAATTAAAATAAAAATGAAAAACTTTTTCGACATTTTATAAGAAACAAATAACCCAATGAAAGCTATTATTAAAGTAAGAAAAAATTCTGTCGGGAGATTATTTATAAAATATAATAATTGCTTTTTCGCTGCTTCTGTGGATGAAAAAAGCCAAACCTGGTACTGCTTTCCCGATATATGCCTTAATATTCTTTCCAAGTCAATCGGGTTTCCCCAGTTTATTGAAGGATGCTGGCTGGCTCGAATAGGGAGATAAGCATAAATTAAAATTAGAACAGGAAAGAAGAGCAATAACATAAAAGCAATTCGTTTAAAACTTACGATATTAAATTTATTTTTATTGAAATATAAGTAAGCTGTACCCGGTAAAATCAAAAGAGTTGTCATGTGGTTTGAAAAACCTAAAGCAAGAAATACGGCAAAAAATAACCATGATTTAATCTCTGATTTTTGATTATCATATTTATTTACGAATGCTTTTACAAGGGAAAATATTATTAGATTAATTAATAATATATGAAGTGAATATACTTCAACCGAGGTGCTTTGAAACCAAAAAGTTCTGCTGAAAGCTAATGCAAAAGCACCAAAAGCAATGGCAATATATTTCGTCAATTCAGGAACAACAATTTTCTTCGCGACTGATTTCTTTTGAGCAATATTTTTTTTGTTCTGCTTTGCAACTCTTTTTTTAACGTCATTTTTTTTTGTTGAAAAGATTTCAAGGTTATTTAAAACTAAATTAGATGTAACAGAGAAAATCCCAACACCGGCACTGCAATATATTGCTGCCAACAGATTTAATTGGAATATTTTTGTAAATGGTAGAGGGATTAAAGAAAATAAATATCCTACAATTGTATATAATGGATATCCTGTTGGATGGGCAATCCCCAAAGTTGCCTGGACTGCAGCTAATTCACCGGAATCGATTTCTACAACTGAAGGAGCTATTGTAGTTAAGTAGATTAAAAAAGTAACTACGCTAATAATTATTGCAAAATATTTCTTTAAAAATTCCACCGTTAATCATTAAATATATTTTTAAAAATAGAATGATTTCCTTTTATAACTGAACCAAGCATTTTTTCAAATTCACCTGCTGATGATAATCCTAAATTTTTAGCATATAGTTTATATTTTTTTTCATCTTTGGAGATCATGTTCGACGAAATATTAAAAATATTCTGGTTAACAATTTCTAAATTATTTAAAAATAGGAAATTGTCTTTTAACTTTTTATAATTAACAACGCCGAACAAATTTTTCTCCAAAATATTAAGCGTTTTAATCTTTCCTTTACCAATAGTTCTTTTATAAATCTCAGGATTATTTAAAAGTAAATATTGAATTATAAATTCAATATCGCTTATTCCGCCGCTGCTTTTTTTGATGTAAAAACTTTTTGAAAGATAAGAAACCGCAGGGTACATTTTTGCCCTCATCCCTTTCATTTCTTTCTTTACAGATTCTATATTTTCAGATTTGATTCTTCTATTAAGGCTCTTAATTAACTCGTTATAAGATTTTTTATCGCCAAAAATAAAATTTATTTTTGAAAACGCCTGTAATTCCCAAATCCTTGCACGGTTTTTCAAATAAATTTTGTAGCTATTTAATTCCCAAACAAGCTGACTGCTTTTTCCTTCCGGACGCAGTCTGCAATCAACTTCAAAAGGCTTAAATTCTTGTTTGAATTTCAATAATAAACTTTGAAATTTTTTTTCAATGTCTTTATCTGCCTCAAAATTATTTGTTGAGAAGATTAAGTCTATATCTGAAGAAAAGGCCATCTCTCCAACACTAAAACTTCCCATCCCTGCAATGAATATTTGTGAAGCTTCAGCTTCTGAAAAGAATTGTTCTGCAATATTGATAATTCTGTCTAAGAAATAATTGCTTAGAGTTGATGATAATTTCTCATTGTTAATTAATCCCACTGTAATTTGAACAGATAGTGTGAATAATAATTTCTTCAAATTCAATTTCACATAACTGGAGCGAGACAATTTTTGAAAAACTCTTCTTGTTAAAAGATATTCATGAAGGTCTGTGTCTTCAGCAAAAAGATCAATTGACTTTTGGGAAAATTCACAAAGCATTAAGAATGAATTAAAAAATTTCTCATCTAAAAATTCGTTGTACCAAATTGAAGGGAAAGTGATGTTTCTAATTACGCGAACAAAGTTTTGTAGAACCAAATCGGGTTGAATACAACTATCAAGGTATTTAATTAATAACGGTTCAATTTTAATGAAACTTTCAATTGTGTTTTTATCAAATTCTTTCTGGCCCAGCAGTCCTTTCCCTTCACTTAAATAGATAAAATCTTTTTCAGCCTTACTAGAATTTTCAAATTTGATATTAGAAATTTTATTTTCCTTTAAGCTTAACTCCGATTCCATGCCGATAATAGAATTATAAATTGTTTTTATATTATTTCTATTTTGTGTTACTGCTTCGCTAAATTCACTTGAGGATTTGAATCCAAGAAAGCTGCTGAGTTTTTCTAATATTTCGCCTTCAGAAGGAATAGAATGAGTTTGTGTGTCATTCATTAATTGTAAATAATGTTCTATCTTCCTGTAAAAAATGTATGCTTCATAAAAAGTTTTTGCTTCAGCATCATTTAAAAGTCTGGACTCTTTTAAATGGGTAATTGCATTTAACGTATTGTTGGTTCGAATGTATTTTAACTTGCCTCCATTTAATAATTGCAAGGCTTGAACAGAAAATTCAATGTCTCTTATACCGCCAGGGATAAGTTTAATATTTTCATCATCCTTTAAATTCTTTTCTATATTTATTTTTAGTTTTCTTATCTGCTCCATTGGAGAAACCGAAAAAGAGGAAGGATAAATAAAAGGCTGAAGATAATTAATAAAATTATCGTATAATTTTTTATTGCCTGAAACAAAACCTGCTTTTATAAGCATCTGTCTTTCCCAATCTTCTCCGCGGCTTTCATAATAATTTAAATATTCCTGAAGGCTTCGGGCAAGTACTGAAGTTCTGCCATCGGGACGAAGGCGAAAATCAACTCTAAAAATATAACCAAGCGAAGTTATGGCAGTGGCACTTTCAATAAATAAGTAAATTATTTCAATTAAAATTTCCTGGAAACTTTTTTTACTGTTTATGGAAACGTCGTCATCATAAAAAATAATTAAATCTATATCGGAACTATAGTTTAGTTCATTCCCTCCAAGTTTACCGAGTGCTATTAAACAATAGGAGTCTTCACTTAACTGTAATTTGTATTTCTGCAAAACTTCATTATAAGATATTGAAAATAAAATTGAAGTAATACTTCTTGCTAAAATGGACAATTCTTCTGTTATATTTTTTAAATCATTTATACCTAAAATATCTTTTATCCCGATCCTTAAAATTTCTTTTCTTTTCTGTGAACGTAAAAAATTTAGCTTTGCACTTAATGATTTATATGAATTGACATTTTGTGCCAAGTCTTTTTTAAATTCATCTTCATTCAATTTCCTATTTAGGTTAGATGGATTTACAATCCAATAAAAATATCCCGGGTTTCTGACGAGAATATCAGTTAAATAATTACTATTGACGGCAATCGAAATTAATACTTCTACATAGTGTGGATATTTAACACAATCTCCAATAAAAGATGTCTTATCATACATCGACAAGATAATTCTGATTAAATTTGCTTCGGAGCTGTGGGTAAAAAATTTGTTTTTTATTTCTACAGAAATTAATTCCAGAAATTTGTTGAAAATACTTTCAGGCAGATAACCGGCAGAAATTTCCGCAAGTTTTTCTATTATATCGGGGGATAATTTTGCTTTTCTCAAGCTTCTAAAAAATTAAATGTTAAAATTGATTAAAAATACTTCAATAAATCGATTACAAGAAATTAATTTAAATAAAACTTTTGGCATAAAATTAGTTTAAATTATTAATTGCAATTTCATTTATTTTAGAATATCCTTTATAAAATTAATAAAAAAAATATGAACCATATAAAGTTAATTGCTCCTTTATTATTTCTACTACTCTCAAGCTGCTGTACAAATATTAGCAAAAATGAAAATGAAAGTAGTGGTTCATCTATTAATAAAAATGTTCAGAGTCCACCGACTACTATCCAGGAAAATCAATCAATAGTAACTGCCAAGATTCAGGAAATTAATTTAGAAAATGACGATATGTATTCATTGAAAGTAAAAGTTTTAATTGTTGAAGAAAATCCAGCTTATGCAAGTATGGCTGTAAAAGGCAGTATTTACAAATTAATTCCCGACTATGTTAAAAACGATAAAAATGAAATTGATTTTAAATCCCATAAAGAAAAAAATAACGGCTTACTTAAGCTTTCCAAATTAAAACCCGGTGATGAATTTAAGGCAGTTATTTTTATGGGAAAAAATTATAACTGGTATATACAAAAGGTTTTAAATTAATTTTAACATTCAAAATTAATTATTCATTGAGCAAATAAATGATGAATAAAAATTTAATGAGTTAGAGGATTTATGAAAAAACATATATCACTTTTGTTAGCTTCAGCTCATATTGACTATCTGGATTATGAAACTTCTTAAATTTTTCTAAAAATGAAATTAATATGAAAACATTTTTGGAATGGAAGATTAAAGAAGAAAGTCATGAAAAACCAACTTACGGTTCACCGGATGAAGCAATGAAATGGTATATTGAACAGCGTCAATACCCGTTAGGTAAAATTCCTATTAAATGGCGTCAAGAAGCATTAAAAAAGATTGAATTTAATAAGCTTCAAAAAAATATTAAGTAAATCCGAAACAGAATTAAGCTGGACTCCTGTCGGGCCTAATAATATTGGGGGAAGAATAAGATCAATAGCTGTAGATCCAACGAATCCAAATATTGTCTATTTAGGTTCAGTAAGCGGGGGAGTTTGGAAATCAACTGACGCCGGGGGAAGCTGGACAGCATTAAAAGATAATATGGAAAACCTTGCTGTATGCTCTTTGGTTATTGATCCAAATAATCCAAATACTATTTACGCAGGAACGGGTGAAGGATTTTATAATATTGATGCCATAAGAGGAGAAGGAATTTTTAAATCAACCGATGCTGGTGCTACCTGGACTCAATTATCATCAACGAACAATTCAGATTTTTATTATGTAAATAAATTAATGTTTGACGGTACAACTAATATTTTGTGGGCAGGCACTCGTACCGGGTTATTTCGTTCGAATAATGGCGGCGATTCTTTTTCAGGTGTTTTAACAGGTAATGGTGGTAACGTCCATTGTACCGATTTAGAAATTGCAGCTACAACACCTACAACAATCTATGCTGCTTTTGGATTATTTAACAAAGCAAGTATTTATAAGAGTACAGATGGTGGATCTAGTTTTAGTTCCAGTTCAATTCTTTCTAAGGATGGACAGGGAAGAATTGAAATGGCAACTTCTGCATCAAACCCGCAAGTTGTTTACGTATCTTTTCTTGACTTAAAAACTAGCGGTGTAAGCGTAATGGTCAAGTCAACCAATGGAGGCAGCAGCTGGGATTCAATTACAGTTGCGGGACCGGCTTATTCAGGGCCTGACAATTATGCAGGTTCTCAAGCTTGGTATGATAACATTATTGCTGTTGATCCTGACAATGCAAATAATGTTGTTATTGGGGGGCTAGATTTATGGAAAACAACTGATGGAGGCGTAAGCTGGAAACAAAAAACAAATTGGTTTCAGCAAACAGGAGCTCCGCAATATGTTCATGCTGATCACCATGCTTTGGTTTTTGCCCCATCTAATTCAAATATTATGTATAACGGAAATGATGGTGGAGTATATAGGTCGACTGATAAAGGAGAAACATGGACAAATAAAAATAATAATCTTGCAATTACACAGTTTTATTCAGGTGCTGTTTCTCCAATCGGGACGAAATATTATGGCGGCACACAAGATAACGGTACAATTTCTTCAAGCGGCACTACAAACTGGCAGGAAATTATTGGCGGCGATGGCGGAGTAACAGAAGTTGATCAAAGTAACTCAAATATAATTTATGCCGAGTATGTTAACTTTGCTTTCTTCAAATCAACAAACGGCGGATCTTCTTTCTCAAAAAAAATGAATGGCATACCTGTTGGATCAGGACAGTTTGATGGGACAAAAGATAGAACATTATTTATTACACCATATGCTATTGATCCTAATAATTCCAATACTTTGGCTGCAGGTACTTATAAAGTTTGGCTAACCACTAATGGCGCTGATAGCTGGGATAGTATCAGCACCGATCTTACTAGTGGTGGAAGTGATAAAATATCAGCAATAACAATTGCAAAAGGTAATTCTGATGTTATTTATATCGGATGTTCAAGTGGTATAATGCAAGTTACTACAAACAAAGGTGTTACATGGACAAAAGGAGATATTAATAACGTCCTGCCAAATGCATATTGTACCCGGATAGCAACTGATCCATTAAATCCGTCAATTGCATACATAACTTATTCAGGTTTTTTGTCGAGCAAGAAAATTTTTAAGACGACAAATTACGGACAGACATGGACAAATATTTCTTCGAACTTACCTAACATACCCGTTAATTGTATCGTCGTTAACCCGGAAAAAACAGAGAATATTTACCTAGGAACCGATCTTGGAGTTTTTTCAACTGAAAACGGAGGAACAAGCTGGGCACAGGATGTTAACGGTTTACCAAATGTTCCAGTAATGGATTTGGATTATAGAGCTTCCGATAAAAAGCTCTTCGCTTCAACTCATGGCAGGGGAATGTTTTATGCAACAGTATCTAGCACATCAACACAGATAACTTTATTACAAGAAAATTTTGACCAGGCTCAATTTCCGCCTAATGGGTGGAGCACAAGTGTATTGAATACAAGTTATACCTGGCAAGCAGCAAATATAACAGATCATAATTTCAGTTCAATTGATCCTTCAAATGTTAGCTCAGCAGCTTGTCCCTTTAGTACTTCGGACCAGGATGAATATTTAATTACTCCATCTTTTTCATTGGGCAACGGTACTGCTTCAATAGATTTTTATATTGTATATAATTCTCAGTATCTATCCAGTTCGGGAATTTATTTTGCAATCTCTACTGATAACGGAAACAACTGGAATCTATTATGGCAGGCGCAAAATGATAATCAAGGTTTGAAATGGCGGTTTGAGTCGATAGATCTTTCGGCTTATAAAAATATGAATAACTTAAAGCTTGCCTGGGAATACTTTGGGAAAAATGGCGATGTAGCTGCTATTGATAATGTTAAATTAACAGGAGTCCAGTCAACTGTTTCTGTAAATGATATTGCTGGAAGTATACCGAAAGATTTTGAACTTTACCAGAATTATCCAAACCCATTTAATCCAACAACAAGGATTAATTATTCAATTCCATCCGTAGGAACTTCATTAATAAGTTCGTACAACTGAAAGTATATGATATTCTTGGTAATGAAGTTAAAACTCTGGTAAACGATTATAAATCGGCAGGCAATTACGAAGTAACATGGAACGGAACAAACAACGAAGGGCAAAAGGTTGCCAGCGGAAATTATATTTATCGAATTGTTGCGGGTAACTTTGCTGAAAGTAAAAAGATGTTGTTGTTAAAATGAGGTTAACTTATATTAGCAATTAAAAAAGGGTAGACAATAAATAAAAATCATAAAAAGGGAGATATGAAAAAAAATATTTTAATAGGGGTTGCTTTATCGTTTTTAATAAATATTTCAATGAATTCTCAAGACATTGGATGGCAAAGAAAATTTGTTGAGACGACAGCTAATTTAAATTCAGTAACATTTTTTGAAGGCAATTGGATTGTCGGTGATAATGGCACTATTCTTAAAGATTTTTATCCACTTGATTTTAATTGCACTCAAAATTTAAATAAAATAAAATTTTCTTTTTCTTATAATTACGGTTACATAGTTGGTGACTCCGGAACAATTATTTCATGTCCGTATTATGGTGTAAACCCAAGTTTAACCCTTATCAATTCTAATACAAATGTAAATTTACATGACATTGCTTATACTAATAATGATTCAATAGTAATTATAGTTGGAGATTCCGGTACAATTCTATTATCAAGTACTAAAAACGTAAATTTTAAAATTGTTTCTAATTTAAAAAATTATGACTTAACTTCTGTTTCTTTTACTCAACATGGTAATGGCTGGGCAGTTGGTTCGAGTGGTACAATATTAAAAACTACTGATGGGGGCGAGACCTGGGCAGAACAAATAAGTAATACCACAAATAATTTAACTACGGTTAATTTTTTTGATAAGTACTATGGCTGGGCGGCAGGTGATAAAAGTACACTTTTGTTTACTTCGGATGGCGGTAATAGCTGGATTAATTCAAATTTAAATTATAAGAGCAAAATAAATGGATGTTATTTCCCTACAGAACATCTTAGTTCTGTTATTACCAACTTACCAGAATTATTCCAAGAAACTCAAAATATCTATTCTTTAGTTACTAATTCCACAGAAAACATCTATTTTTATTATCGCTCATACGTTCTTACTCAAGGAGTAAAATTTATTAATGAAAATGGGGTTATTAATGATTATGCTCCTAAAGGTTATGAAGTATTTTTTACAGATCTAAAATTTAATAAGGGAGATACATTATTTGCTGCGAGAGGTGTTCATGGTATTTTTTATATCCCTCAAAAAGGAATTGCTCCATCTGTTTGGGCGGTTATACCTGATATCGATGTTAGAATATTAAGTATAGATTTAGATTCACAAGCAAATATTTGGGCAAGTTGTAACAAGGATTCCATATATTGTGTTACTCCAGCAAAAGAAATTACAATTTTTCCTATTAAACAACATATTAAAAAACTTAGGATAAATAATGATTTTCTTTATGGAATTGTTACCGATTCTAACTTAATTGATGAAATATGGCGGTTTAAAATTTTTTCAAACGATAGTCTAGGAACACCTGAACTATTTTTTTGTATGTCTGAATTAACAAATGTTAAGCCAGCCGAAATTTTTGATTTTATTTTTGATGTTAATAGCGATTTAATAATAAGTTCAAATACCTATAGTATGGTTAATATAATTTATCCTGATAAATCGTATAAATCTATTTTACAGAATTTCTCTTTTCAAACGGGTTATTTTAAAATTTCAAATGAATATCTAGCTATTGGAGGAAAAGCTAAGAATGATTTATATCTATCATTTAATGCTCAAACAATTTCAGGAGACTATTCGGATCTATACAAACTAAGTTTATATCCATTACTTAGTTTTAAAGGATTTCTTGTAGGTGATAATGGGAAAATAATTACCAAAGCTTCTGATGATACTGTTTGGAATGAACAATTAAGCAGTACAAATTTAGACTTAAATTCTATTTATTTTACTGATAATTTAAATGGGGTTGTTGTAGGGGATAGTGGCTTAGTTCTCACTACTTCGGATGGAGGTATGACCGGCATTAATAATCATATCAATACTGCAGATGAAATCGTAAGTGATTATAAATTATTCCAAAATTTTCCTAACCCATTTAATCCAAGCACAAAAATTAAATATTCAATTCCTGTTGGGGCTCAGCCAAATGTAAACGTGCAAATTAAAGTCTATGATATACTCGGGAATGAGGTTATAACACTCGTAAACGAATATAAATCAGCAGGTTATTACCAAATAAACTGGAATGGAAAAAATAATACTGGTGACAAAGTTACAAGCGGAATATATATTTATCGCATTGTTGCGGGTAATTTTATTCAAAGTAAGAAGATGATATTGCTTAAATAAAGTTTACCCTCAAAATTTAAAAAACTTGAGAATTAAAGGGAAACATATTTGATTAGGAATAATTACAAGTGATATAATCGCTGCCATAAATATTTTCGAATTGTTTAGTTCTGATACTCATTTTTCTGAGCTCTTCTATAATAGATAAAAACCTTAAACATCGTTATAGTTCCGACTATCATAATCCAAAATGTTCCCATTATTTTTCCCCCAAAAAGTTCGTAAATTTGTAGCGTTACAAAGTTTTATTTTAAATAGAAATTTATTGAATATGGTTGGAAAAAGCTGGAAATGGCTTTTCTTTTAAATTGCATTTCATGGCTTCAATCTTTAATTTTAACATCCTTAAAAACCGACGGAGTTTAATTTAATGTTAAATAATATAGTTAAAAAGATATTTGGTGATAAGCATGCAAAGGACCATAAATTGCTATGGCCGATTGTTGAAGAGATTAAAGAAGAATACGAGAAAATAAAAAATTTATCAGATGAAGAATTAAAAGCAAAGACACCGGAGTTCAAGCAGCAAATTCAAGATTACACTGCTGAAATTCGTAACGAAATTGATGCTTTAAAATTAAAGCTTCAATCCGATGAAGAATTCGATAGGCATGCTGCTTATGATGAGCTTGATAAATTGGAGGAAGATCTAAACGATAAATATGAAGAAATATTAGATCAACTTCTTCCCGAAGCGTTTGCAGTCGTTAAACTAACTTGCGAAAGGCTTGTGGGGAAAAGCTGGACAGTTGCAGGTAATAAAATAACCTGGAATATGGTTCCCTATGATGTTCAGCTAATGGGAGGCGTTGTTCTTCATCAGGGTAAAATTGCAGAAATGGCAACCGGTGAAGGTAAAACTTTAGTTGCTGCTCTTCCAATATATTTAAATGCACTTACCGGCAGAGGTGTTCACCTGGTAACTGTTAATGATTACCTTGCTTTGCGTGATAGTGAGTGGATGGGTGAGATTTATAAATTCCACGATCTATCTGTTGGAGTTATACTAAATACCATGGACCCGCAAAAAAGAAAGCAAGAATATAATTGCGATATAATTTACGGTACAAATAACGAGTTTGGTTTTGATTACCTGCGTGATAATATGTCTTCGGATAAAGAAAACCAGGTACAGCGCGGCCATAATTATGCGATAGTGGATGAAGTTGACTCTGTTTTAATAGATGAAGCAAGAACACCGTTAATCATTTCCGGCCCGGTTGAGGTTGATGACCATCAGTTTAATGAAATGAAACCTAAGATTGAACGCTTATATAGAGTTCAATCAAATTTCGTCGCCAAACTTGTTCAAGATGCTGAAAGTATGTTGAATAGTGGGGAGAAGGGAAGTGAGACTGAAGCAGGTGTCCTTTTATTCCGAGCTTTCCGCGGCCTTCCCAAAAGTAATAAACTTGCTAAAGTATTAAGTGAGCCAGTTTATAAAAAATTAGTCCATTCAACTGAGATGGATTATTTAAGAGAACAAGCTAAGCACATGCACATTATAGACGATGAGCTCTATTTTGTTATCGATGAAAAAAATAATACAATAGAACTTACCGATAAAGGGAGAGAAGAACTTGCAAGAGGCAGCGGCAATGAGTCCGAATATTTTGTGCTGCCTGATCTTGGAACTGAAGTAAGTAAATTTGAAAATGACGTAACTTTAAGCGAAGAAGAAAAAGTTAAGAAAAAAGATCATCTTTATAAAAAATATTCCGAAGCAAGTGACAGAATTCATACCATACATCAGCTTTTAAAAGCATATACTCTTTTTGAAAAAGACGATGAATATGTAATAACGGAAGATGGGAAAATTGCTATTGTAGATGAATTTACAGGCCGTGTGTTACCAGGAAGGCGATATTCGGATGGTCTTCATCAGGCTATCGAAGCAAAAGAAAATGTTAAAGTAGAAAAAGATACTCAAACACTTGCCACTATTACTCTTCAGAATTATTTCAGAATGTACAACAAACTTGCGGGCATGACTGGTACTGCAGAAACTGAAGAAGGTGAATTTTTTGAAATTTATAAACTGGAAGTTGTAGTTGTCCCTACTAATAAACCTGTTGTTAGAGATGATCAGGATGATGCTGTTTACAAAACAAAAAGAGAAAAATTTAATGCTATAATCGAGCATATTGAAGAATTAAAGAAAGAAGGGAGGCCGGTACTTGTTGGTACTACTTCTGTAGATGTTTCTGAAACTTTAAGCAGAATGTTGAAAAGAAGAGGAACTGCCCATAATGTATTAAATGCAAAGCAGCATCAGCGTGAAGCAGAAATTGTTGAACATGCCGGTGAAATTGGTGCAGTTACAATTGCAACAAACATGGCTGGCCGTGGTACCGATATAAAGCTTGGTAACGGTGTTAAAGAAAAAGGCGGCTTGTTTATTTTAGGAACCGAACGACATGAATCAAGAAGAATTGACAGGCAGCTGAGAGGTCGTTCCGGAAGGCAGGGTGATCCCGGAACTTCAAAATTTTATATTTCTCTTGAAGATGATTTAATGCGTTTATTCATGAGCGATAGAGTTACTTCAATCATGGAAAGAATTGGTATTAAAGACGGTGAAGTTATTCAGCACCCAATGATTACCAAATCTGTTGAAAGAGCACAAAAGAAAGTTGAAGAAAATAATTTTGCAATAAGAAAAAGACTTCTTGAATATGATGATGCAATGAATTCGCAGAGGGAAGTTATCTACACCAGAAGAAACCGTGCTCTTCAGGGTGATCGTTTAAAAAGTGATATTTTTGAATTGTTGGATGAATTCATCGGTGAAATTGTTGATAGAAGTTTTGATGATGTATTGGTTGATAATATAAAAGAAGAAATGCGCCATAATTTCTTGCTTGATATTCATCTTGAAGCAACAGAGTTTGAACCACTTGGAAGCGAAGGATTAAAAGCAAAATTGTTAGATGCAGCTAAAGATTTTTATAAAAAGAAGGAAGAAATGCTTGGTCCTGAATTAATGGCGAGACTTGAAAGATATGCCATGCTAAGTGTTATAGATCAAAAATGGAAAGAGCATCTAAGAGAAATGGATGACCTTAAAGAAGGAATTGGCCTTAGAGCTTATGGTCAAAAAGATCCGCTAGTTGAATATAAGGTTGAAGCCTATCAATTATTTGTTTCCCTACTGGATCAAATAAAAAATGATGTAGTGTCTTTCGTATTTAAATTTTGGCCTCAAGCTCCTGAAGAAGTGCAAAGAAGAAAACAACCGTCAATGTCGAGGATTACAGAATCAAAGCAAAGCACACAAAATATAGGCCTTACAACTAACAGAGGAAACGGAGAAGAACAAAAAGCAGGCAAACCTCAGCCGGTTCGTGTTGAAGCAAAGGTCGGAAGAAATGATCCTTGTCCTTGCGGCAGCGGGAAAAAATATAAAAATTGTCACGGCAGATAAATAAAGAATTCTTAATTTCTTTTAAGCAAGGAATTCTACATTAAATACTTTGAGCAGTGGATTTTCAAAAAACTTATAAATTTTTAATTTCGAATAGCAGAAAGAAACTATATGAAAAAAATAGAAGCTATCATCCGTCCTTTTAAATTAGATGACGTGAAAGAAGCTTTGGTAGAAGAAGGAATTAGAGGATTAACAATTTCAGAAATTAGGGGTTACGGAAGACAAAAAGGGCATACAGAAACATATAGGGGAAGCGAATATAGGATAGAATTTGTGCCCAAAATTAAAATTGAAGTTGTGGTTGACGATAGCATTGCGGAGAAAGTTATAGATGCAATCTTAAGAACTGCTAAAACAGGGCAGGTTGGGGATGGAAAAATATTTGTGATTGATGTAAAAGATGCTATTAGAATCCGCACTGAAGAAGCAGGAAATCAGGCACTCTAAACTTGCAGGCAGGATATTTTACCTTTTCATTATTTATAATCTTTAATAGATTTCTTCATGATTTTTAAAAATCGATTTAAGTTTTTAACAGCTATATTCATTTCGGCAGTTTTCTTTTCAGGCTGCGGTTTATGGGGTGATTTTACCACTTATTTTAATTTATATTATAACACCTCCGACCAGTTTAACAAAGCTGAAGAAACAATTTTTGAACAAAAGAGAGATTTATTTTCTACTGAAGAATTGGTTATCCCCAGTTCGGTTAATCAATCATTGAACAAAGTTGTAGAAAAAGCCTCCAAGATTTTACAGTTCCATCCGGAATCTGCTTATGTTGATGATGCGATTTTAATGCTCGGTAAAACATTCTATTATCAAAAGAATTATCAAAAAGCATTAAGAGAATTTCATGAACTGCTGGCAACTCAAAAAGAGAGTGATCTTGTCCTTGAAGCAAAACTATGGATTGGTAAGACTCAAATGCGATTAAAAGAATATGATGATGGACTTGCAACTTTAACAGATGTTATTAAGGAATCAAAAGAAGAAGGAGAAGATGATTTTATTAAGGATGCTTATGTAGAAGAAATTGTGCACAAAATTGTAATTCAAGATTATCAAGGCGCTATTAGCTTAGCAAATGAATTTATAAATCTTTCCGATGATGATGAAGTTAATGCAGATATAGAATTTGAGCTTGGTAAATTATACAGGGACGTGGATGATATTGAAAATGCAATTATTGCCTTTAAAAAGGTCTTTGACTATTCTCCATCTTATGATACTCAGTATGAAGCAAATATAGAACTCGGCAAAGTGCTTCGCAAAAAAGGAGAAGCTGAAAATGCATATAGTTTATTTTCAAATATGAGGGAAGATGATAAATATAGAGATAATTATGATGAAATTGATCTGCAGACTGGTATTACATTAATTGACTTGAACAAAATTGATGATGCAAAAAATATGTTCGCGGATGTTGATACCTCCTATCCTAATTCAATTCAAGCAGGCTATGCGCGTTATGAGCTGGGTCAAATATTCGAATTAGATTATCAAAATTTTGATAGTGCTGCATTTTACTATCAAAGGGCTTCAACCACGAAAGCTCCCCCGGAAATTTTACAGGAAGCTGCTGATCAAAATCAAAAATTTCAAAAGTACAATAATTTAACTAAGAGTATAAGTGAGGATAGCCGGGGATTAATTTATATACTTAATCCGGAAGTATTTACAAAAGATTCAGCGGCATATTTTGATTCACTAAAAGTTGAAAATGAGGAGCAGCATGATAATAATAATAATGATATCCGGGGATCCGATATAAGGGGAAGAGGTGAAAGAGGCAATAGGAATTTTGATATTAATAAAACAAAAACAAATGTTGAAAAGATTACTAATAGGAAGCCACCTCAAAAGCCTAATATTAGTACTGATTCCTTAAAGGCGAGAATTGCCAAATCGGAATTTGAGCTTGCAAATTTATTTTTTACTGAATTTGATTTACTTGATTCGGCTTATTATCACTACACGCACATTCTAAATGATTATCCAAATTCTCCATACATTGCGAGAACTTTATTCGGCATTGGTAGCTACTATGAAACAAAAAATGATATGGAAAAGGCTGATAGTGTTTATAATGTTATCTATGATAATTATAAAACAGAAAGTATAGTAAATGCGGCCGCAGATAAGCTCAAAAAACCGTTGATAAATTTAAATTATGATCCCGCTGAAGATATGTATGCCAAGGCGGAAAAGCAGATGCTGGATAATCAATATAAAACCTCGGTTAATAATTTTTACAATATATTTAAGTCTTACCCTTCGTCGGAATATGCACCTAAAGCTTTGTATGCCAGTGGATGGATTCTTGAAAACAAATTAGAAGAAAATGACTCGGCAGCAGTTATGTATGACAGCATTGCCAGTATTTATCCTAAAACAATCTATGCTTCTAAAATTTTACCCAAGCTTAATTTTTATAAGTCGGAAAAAGAGAGAAAACAAAAAGCGATTGAAGATTCAATTAACGCACTAAAAAATAAAAACATTGATTCAACAAAAAACAATTTACAAACAACTGTAAATGGTCAAAATGTTTCCGTTAACGATTCTACGAATGCAGGAAAAAATTTAACTGGAAATACAATAGACAGTCTGAAAGTGTCTGGTAATAAAATTGAATTAGATTCACTATCTAGAATTAATCAAAATAATTCGGAAAAACAGTTTGAAGATGAAAAGAGTAAGTTAAATGAAAAAGGAAAAAATCAGCAAGACAGTGTAAAAGTTTTCTCACCATAAAGTTAAAAATATTTTCAAAAAAATCACTAAATTATCTCAAACTTATTTTAGTGAAATTCAAATGCATGTTACTCAGTTCCCCCAAAATGAACTTGGTTTATATTTAGATAAAATTCTTCCTGTTATTAAAAAGCACAAAGTTAAAAGTTCGCTGGGTTTTTTATTCTTAATATTTTATTTAAGCATACCTGCTTTTCAAATACCGCTTTTACAATATAAAGAGTTTAGGATTACTTCGCTGATGGATCAAAGAGCCATTGAACATAAATTGATTTTTTATCCCCGTCAAAACTGGGTTAATATTAATAATGTCAATCCAATTTTATTAAAATCAATTATTGCTTTGGAAGACGACAGTTTTTTTCAACATAATGGGGTTGACTGGAAACAATTAAAAGAATCGCTCCGATTAAATCAGAGGCGCGGAAGAATTTCAAGAGGAGGCAGCACTATCACTATGCAGCTTTCTAAGAATTTATATTTTACCACTAAGAAATCTTTTATAAGAAAAGCAAAAGAAATGCTGGTAACCTTTAGAATGGAAAAAGAAATATCAAAAAGGGCAATTCTTGAAAATTACATTAATGCAGTTGAATGGGGCGATGGAATATTCGGAATTAAAAAGGCTTCTGAAATCTATTTTAATAAAGAACCAGATAAGCTAACAACTTCAGAATGTACAAAACTTGCAGCAGTTATTCCTTCTCCTTTGATACATCAGCCGAATAAAAATACAAAATATGTTTTACGAAGAGCGTCAATTGCAAGGAACAGGCTAAATGATGTTATTTTGTTTCCTAAAAATTAATTATGAATAGAAGAGATATTTTAGAATTAATTGAAGAAGGGGAAAATATTCATTGTGAATTTAAAAGAAAATTTTCTTCAAAAGAAAAAATAGCCAAAGAGATGATGGCTTTTGCCAACACCAAGGGTGGATACATATTATTTGGAATAGATGACGATAAAAAAATTATCGGTGTTGAAAGTGAAAAAGGCGAAGCAGAATTAGTTATAGATGTTGCCAAAAATTATATAGAGCCGCCAATAGAATTTGATATTCAGTATAAAGAATTATACGGTAAAGAAATTGTTATCGTTGTAGTTCCTGAATCAGATAATAAGCCGCATAGGTTGCAAGATTATTTAAATGACTTCGATATTACTAAGGCAATAGTTACAGTCCGTGTGAATGATAAAAGCATTCAAGCCAGCAAAGAGATGGTTAGAATTTTAAGAGCAGAATCAAACAATATGAAGCTTGTAAAATATTCAATCGGAAAAAATGAAAAAATTGTTTTTGATTATCTTGACAAGAATGAAACAATTTCTGTAAAAGAATTAAGTAGTTTAATTAATATTTCAGAAAGAAGAGCAAGTAGAACTCTTGTCAAATTAGTTCGCGCAAATTTGTTAATGATTCATACGAAAGATAATGGGGAAGAGTATTTTACGAGCAGGCAGTAATAAAATCAAAAGTCAAAATTCAAATGTCAAAATCAGTTTTATAATAATGAATCAAAAATTTTTCTTAATTCAAAAACGGCTATCCCATAAGCCACTGCTACATTTAAAGATTGCTTAATTCCATATTGCGGAATTTCAATTGAGTAATCACATAGATCAATTAAGTTCTTGTGATACACCTGTAATTTCATTTCCAATTATCAAGCACAACGGAAAATCATTTTTATCAATTTTATAGTAAAGTTTGCTTTTACTTGTTAACTCAAGCGCACAAACTTTTACTCCTTCGCTTTTTAATTTTAACACTATCTTCTTTTGGATCTTTTACAAATTCCCATTTTACACTTTCCGTTGCGCCAAGTGCAGTCTTTAATATCTCTTTTTTAGGAGGATGGGGAGTGTAACCGCATAAATAAAGTTTTTCAATCATTGCTCCATCTGATGTTCTAAAAATTGAGCCTACATTGTAATTGCTTCTTATGCTGTTAAGAATAACATATACCGGCATCTTTTTTACTTTATGAAGGGTTTCAAGTGTGCTTCGGTTTTGGGATATTTCACTGTGGGTGAGTTTTTTCATAATTAAAAGTTTAAAAGTAAAAATATGAAGTTCAATAATTAACAGCTAATTGGCCGCACGCAGCAGCAATATCTTCGCCTTGTGTATAACGTACAATAACTGTTATATTTTTATCACGCAGTCGTTTTACAAAATGATCAATTTTCTTCTTTGGAGTTGGCTGCAATTCCGCTGATAGTCCAGTTGGGTTCATGTGCTTCAATGAATTAAAAGGGATAACATTTATTTTTGATGGTATCTCACTGCAAAGTTTAACTAAAGCATGCAAATCTTCATCACGGTCGTTTAAATCTTTCAACATAACATATTCAAAAGTAATTCTGGATCCGGTTTTTGCGACATAATATTTTAAAGCTTCAATGTTTTCTTTCAACGAATATTTTTTATTTATGGGCATTATTTTATTACGGATATCTTCAAAACATGAATGTAGTGAAAATGCCAGTTTAACTTTTAATTCAGTATCCGCAAGTTCTCTGATTTTAGGGGCAATGCCGGCTGTTGAAACCGTAATTTTTTTTAAGTTGATACCCGTAGTTAATTCTTCTCCAAAAATTTTTAATGATTTAATTGTAGAATTAAAATTTAAAAGAGGTTCTCCCATTCCCATATAAACGATATTTGAAATTTTATCTCTTCCATAATCTTGGGATGCAAGTAGGAACTGGTCAAAGATTTCTCCGGCAGAAAGATTTTTTTTGTAACCCATTAATCCCGTTGCACAAAACTTGCAATCAAGCGGGCAGCCGACTTGCGTAGAAATACATAGTGTTGTTCTTTTGTCTTCAGGAATAATTACTGATTCAATTTGATTTTTTTCTTTAGTTTCAAAAACAAACTTTTTTGTCCCGGTTTCTCTCGAAACTTCAGAATTTACATATTTTAAAGTTTTAATTTCTGCAATGCACCTTAATTTTTGTCTTAATGATTTCGGTAAATTAAGCATGTCATCAAAGCTTAAAATTCTATGGTTATAGAGCCAACTAAAAACCTGTTCTCCACGAAATTTGGGTTCTCCTATTTCGACAAAATAATTTTGCAACTCCTCTAATGTTAACCCTTTAAGAAGTTTTTTATTATTTGAAGCAGTTTTGCTTTCAGATATTAATATGTTGTCATTATCTTTTTTCATTCTGCAAATATAGCCATAAAGTAAATTCTATAAAATTGAGTAATCATGATTCAATATAATGATAAATTGAAATTTATTTAGCGATACAAAGTCAAGTACATTGGCAATTGCTATATATGGATTTATCTGTTATTTTGAATTTATAAAATAATTATCTCTCAAGACCAAAAGTCTTTGAAGAGATATAAGAAATAATTACCAAAAGTAATTTCACTAATATTCAAAGGAATTAAAATGAATTTCGACTTCACAGAAGAACAAATTATGATCCGGGATTCAGCAAAAGAATTTGCTGAAGCCGAGATTGCACCTTCCGCAGTTGAGCGCGACATCAATGCAGAGTTTCCAAAAGACATTGTTAAAAAACTTGGCGAGCTTGGATTTTTAGGAATGATGGTTCCGCCTGAATTCGGCGGTGCCGGATTGGATACGATTAGTTATGTGCTTGCAATGATTGAAATTTCAAAAGTTGATGCCAGTGTTGGTGTGATTATGTCGGTTAATAATTCCTTAGTTTGTTTTGGATTGGAAAAGTACGGTTCGGATTTTATTAAAGAAAAATATTTAATACCGTTAGCTAAAGGTGAAAAGCTTGGTGCATTTGCTTTATCAGAGCCAGAAGCCGGCAGCGATGCAACCAAACAAAAAACTACTGCTGATAAAAATGAAAGTCATTTTGTTTTAAATGGAATGAAAAATTGGATTACCAATGGCAAGTCGGCAGATTATTATTTGGTTATGGCAACAACCGACAAATCAAAAGGGCATCATGGGATTTCAACAATACTAGTTGAAAAAGGAATGGAAGGTTTTGGTCAAGGGAAGAAAGAAGATAAACTTGGAATAAGAAGTTCCGATACATGCAGTTTAACTTTTGAAAACTGTAAAGTCCCAATTGAAAATCTAGTATGGGAAGAAGGTAAAGGATTTAACTTTGCAATGAATACATTAAATGGAGGAAGAATTGGAATTGCTGCACAGGCTATAGGCATTGCCGAAGCATCACTTGAGGCAGCAATAAAATATTCAAAACAAAGGAAAGCTTTTGGTAAAGAAATCTCAAACTTCCAGGCAATTCAATTTAAGTTAAGTGATATGGCAGTTAAAGTTGATTGCGCTAAAATGTTAACCTTTAAAGCTGCGGCTGTAAAAGATGCCGGTAAAAAATATTATAAGGAAGCTGCTATGGCAAAGTTATATGCGTCTAAAGTAGCTGTTGAAAATGCACTTGATGCAATTCAAATACATGGTGGTTATGGATATGTTAGAGAATATTTGGTTGAAAGATATTTGCGCGATGCTAAAATAACAGAAATTTATGAAGGCACTTCTGAGATTCAAAAAATGGTAATCTCACGTGCTTTGCTTGATGGCCAATAAATTTAAGATGAAATTTATTTTTATATTTATAATTATTACTTCGGTTTCATTTTCGCAAACTGATTGGGAGAGGTGGGGGAAAAGTGATTACAGCTATCAAATGAAGGACAATTATCTACAAAGAAATTATTCATTAAAAGGTAATAATGTAACCGAAGTTTTAGTAAGTAGTTTTACATCAGCATATTGGTTTTTTATTTCGGATGTCGATGGTGATAATTGTCCTTTCCGTCCAACCTGTTCATCATTTTTTGTTGAATCTATAAAAAAAACAAATTTGGTAAAGGGAACTTTAATGTTTTTTGATAGGTTTACACGCGATATGGATTTTGTAAATAGAAACTATCGTTATCCTCAAGTTGAAGATGGCCATCTTTATGACCCGATAACTTTATATGAGCTTAATACTTCAAAAATAAACTATATACCTCCTGCAACTACCGTAAATGAATAATGATTAGAATTATTCTATGGTGGATATTATTAGCTTCTATATTATTCCCACAAGATTTAAGTAAAGATTCTTCTAACATATTTCACTCTCCGGTAAACATCAAAAAGATTTGCCGATTTTTTATTTTGCAGTAAAGATTATTTACGAGCTATCGAAGAATATGAAATATATTTTCGGAATCGATCACTATGTGAAAAGTCTTATGATAATGATACAATTATATTTAAGATTGGATTAGCATATTCAAGAATGCAGAAATATTCAGAAGCGGAAAATTCTTTTAAACAGATACATTCATTCTCCCCATTATTTAGTGACTCCAGATTACAAATTTATAAAGCATCATTTCAGAATGATGTTTTGCATTTTCGGAACAATATAAATGAAACTTATATTTTAAAATCAAATCAAGGGAATTTCTTAAGGCTTAATAATTTTTCATACTTTTTTACAAACAATAAGCTTCCGGGAAAGGAATTATTTTTATCTGTTTATAATAATGAAGAAAAAGAGGAAATTGATAAATTCTATGATTTCAAAATAAACCCGCCAACTAAATCACCAGTTTTAGCATCAATTTTATCTGCAATTGTTCCAGGGCTTGGGAAAATTTATACAGACCAAATAAGTGATGGCATTACTGCTTTTATTGCTACAGGTTTATTAACATTTTTAGCTTATGATAATTTTCATGCAAATCATAAATTTAGAGGCTGGATATTTACCGGGTTAGGAGGTTTATTTTATGCTGGGAATATTTATGGCTGTGCTGCTGCTGCTCAAATTTATAATGCAAAATTATTTTTTAACTTTAATGCCAGCTTAAATGTTTATTTAGACAACAAAAATTATTTTATACCAAAGATGAGTTTTTGCCAATAAAGTTTATTATGAAAATATTTTTAATAATACTATCCCTTTTAGTAAGTAAGTCAAGTTTCATTTTTTCTCAACCACAGGATTTAAAAAAACAGTTTCAATATGCACAACAACTTTATAATGATGAACAATATTTTGATGCCATAACAGAATATAAAAGACTACTATTTTTTGATAATGATAAAGAATACACTTTTCTTTCCAATTTTATGATAGGTAAATCTTATAAAATGGGGGCAAAGTTTTCTGATGCTATAATTTATTTTACAAAAGCAGAAATTGCGGCAACAAATAATGAAGATATTTATAAATCTAAAATAGAAAAAATACGTTGTAACATTTTAAGAAGAACAACAGAGAATGCAAAACAATTGTTAAATGAACTTGAAAGTGATAAGAGATTTAATGATAAAATTGATAAAATAAATTATTGGCGCGGCTGGGCAGATATTTTTTCAGACGATTGGGACCAAGCTACAATTGATTTTGAAAAAAGTAAAATGGATACATCTCTTTCAGCATTTTGTAAAAACATTGATGATGAAAGATATTCAACAGTTTTAGCAACTGTCCTTTCTGTTTTTATTCCGGGTTCGGGTCAATTTTATACCGGACATTATTTGAGCGGACTGCTTTCTTTAGGCTGGAATGTTCTTTGGGGTTATGTTACTGTTAATGCATTTATAGACAATCGTATCTTTGATGGATTTGCAGTTGCTAATTTATTGTGGTTAAGATTTTATAATGGTAATTTACAGAACGCTAAAAAATTTGCTGAAGAAAATAATTTAAAAATCAGCAATCATGCATTATACTATTTGCAGTATCAATATAGAGGACTTAAACCATAAATAAAACAAGCTTATTTAGCTCAATTGATTATGCTATATTAAATAAATATCTTTTCAATCATTATCCTAAACTCATTTTAATTAAATATTGAAAACCATATTGGAGGTTTAATGAAAAAAGGGACTAAAATTGGCTGTGCTATTGGTGGGGTAATATTAATAATCATTATAGCCTTAGTGCTCTGGGGAAAAAATTCTTACAATCAGCTGGTTCAACTAAATGAGAATGTAAGTGAAAGCTGGAGTCAGGTTGAAAATCAATATCAAAGAAGAACAGATTTAATTCCAAATCTAGTTAATACTGTTAAAGGATATGCAAATTTTGAAAGAGGTGTTTTAACTGACGTTACTGAAGCAAGAGCTAAAGTCAGCCAGATGCAAGTTACTTCAGACGTATTAAATGACCCTCAAGCTTTTCAGAAGTTTGAGCAAGTACAGGGAAATTTGAGTGGCGCTTTATCAAGATTATTAGTGACGGTCGAAAATTATCCAAACTTGAAAGCGAATGAAAACTTTCTTCAATTACAAGCCCAACTTGAAGGAACTGAAAATAGAATCTCAGTTGAGAGAAGAAGATTTAATGAAGTTGTAAGAGATTATAATACTAACATTAAAAGATTCCCAACTGTGTTAATGGCAAACTTTTTCGGTTTTAGAGAGAAACAATATTTTAAAGCAGTTGCTGGTGCAGAAACACCGCCAAAGGTTCAGTTCTAATGAATAAAATTTTTATCCTAATTTTACTATTAATTTCTATAAGCTATAGTCAGAATGACCGTAAATATTCAGAGTTGAAATATTGGATGACTGACAGCACCAATACTTTAACGTCTTCGCAGCTTCAGGATTTAAATTATAGGCTGAAGACTTATCAAGATTCAACTAGTAACCAGTTGGTTGGATTAATGATTCCGACTTTACATGATTATCCGCTTGAATACTATTCTATTGAAGTTGCAACACAAAATAAAATTGGAACTAAGAAGCATGAAAATGGTGTTTTGGTTTTAGTAGTAAAAAATGACCACAAAGCACGGATAGAAGTTGGATATGGATTAGAAGGAGCGTTGCCCGATGCATTGGCAAGCTCAATAATTAGAAACGTAATGATTCCGCAATTTAGGAATGATAACTACTACGCTGGGATTAGT
Organism: uncultured Bacteroidota bacterium; assembly: GCA_963777515.1. GTDB lineage: Bacteria > Bacteroidota > Ignavibacteria > Ignavibacteriales > Ignavibacteriaceae > CAVSWT01. The sequence continues at coordinate 520,349 of CAVZQU010000007.1, read as the reverse complement.
GATGGAATGAATGCAATCATTAAAACAATTGCCGGAGAATATGTAGCAGAAGACAATAAAAACTCTGATAATAATAATTCACACCACGGTTCATTCATTGTAATATTAATGATTTTATTTTTCTTGTTTAATTTTTTTAGACGAGGCAGAGGACGAAGCGGGCCAGGAGGATTTATTTATTATGGCGGCGGATTTGGAAGTGGAGGAAGCGGTGGTTTTAGTGGGGGAGGATTTGGTGGAGGTGGTTTTAGCGGAGGGGGTGGTTCTTTTGGAGGAGGTGGGGCCAGCGGCGGTTGGTAATAATTTTATGCTTAATTGTTATTGAAGTTTTAATTATGATTTTGTAAAATTCGCATCGATTTTAAAATAATTTCATGGATTTTCTTTAATTGAAATATCTAAAAAGTTTACAAAAATAAGGAGTGAATATTAATGGCAATAATGATAACTGAAGAATGCATCAACTGTGGAGCCTGCGAACCTGAATGCCCTAATACAGCTATTTATGAAGGAGGAGCAGAATGGGAGTTAGCAGGAAAAGATTTTGGGGAAAGTGATGCTGCACCCAGTGGTGCTGACGGTTTCTTTTCAACAGAATTTTTTTACATTGTTCCTGATAAGTGTACGGAGTGCAAAGGCTTCCATGATGAACCTCAATGTGCTGCTGTATGCCCTGTTGATTGCTGTATTCCGGATCCGAAACACGAAGAAGATGAAGAAACCTTGTTAAAGAGAAAAGAATATCTTGACGGGATAGGCAGATAGTAAATAAAGATTTTATTGTCATTATAGGGCATCTTAAATGATGCCCTATAGATGGGTGTTGAATTATTATATATCCAAAAAAGAGAAAATCCATTTTCAAATTCCCACCATTGAAAACAGTTCTTTCAGAAATCCTTCCTAATTAAATAAAAATCTAAAAAAATCCTAAAATGTGCATCTTATGATAACTGGCACAGAATTCGTAAATATTTAAGAAGTGAAATTAAATGTTAGAAAGTTCATATAATAACTGAATCCCTAATAGAAATTATAGGAGACCAATAAAATGGCATTAAAGATAACTGACGAATGTATAAACTGTGGAGCTTGTGAACCAGAATGCCCAAACAATGCAATTTATGAAGGCGGAAATGATTGGGAACTTGATGGTAAAACTTATGGCGAAAATGACGCCGCTCCTTCAGGTAAAACAGGATTTTATTCAAATGATTATTTTTATATAGTTCCTGATAAATGTGTTGAATGCGATGGAACTCATGAATCACCTCAATGTGCAGAAGTTTGTCCTGTAGATTGCTGCGTGACTGAATAAATTAAAGTTTGATATTATTATCACGGGGAGATAATAATAAGGGATTGACGGGGAAAGATTGCTGGGGGATTTGGATTGACACAAAAAGGGAGCTAAAAGGGCATCACTTCGGTGATGCCCTTTTTAGTTTTAAAATTGTAAAAAGCTACTTATACAGTCCAAACACTAAACCAAATTATAAAAAGACTTTTTTATTAATTCTTGATAAGCAGCATGGATAAATTGCATTGCGTAATTTAAAATAAACCCAATTTCTTGGAGAAATTGGGTTTATGGTTTACGATATTAAAAATGTCTGGAAAGAGAAGATTAGTGATAAAGATTACAAAGTTTAATTCCATTCAAACTTATTAGTTTTTATTCATGTCTAAATTTATAAAAAGAACAAGTTTAACAGCTTTATAATTTTAAAATGAATAAAGATATATGGAGGCATGAAATGAAAAGGAATGAATTATTTAAAATAATATTATTTAGCATAGTTTTTATTTTTATAGTTTCAAGTTTTTCAAATGCAGAGGAAAATAATAAATCTCTAAAAACAATAAAGGTTTATGTTCAGTATAATCTAGCAAAAGATGGTTTGTTTGACAAAAATGATATTAATGTAAATGTTGAAAACAGTAAAATTATCTTAAGTGGTATGGTTAAAACACTTGCTGATAGAAATGAAGCAAAAGAAGATGCAGAATCAGTTTGTTCGGATTACAATGTAATTAATAATTTGAAAATTGCGCCATCTGATTCAACACCTGAAGAAATTGTTAAACAAGTAATGGATAATATTTATAATAAAACATTTTATGGTGTATTTGATTATGTTACAGCAAACTATAATAACGGAGTTCTTACATTAAGTGGCTATGTGCACCTTCCATGGTTTAAAAATACATTTCAAAAAGAAGCTGAAAAAGTTCCAGGTATTGTAGAAATTAAAAATGAAATTAAAAAAACCTTTGGTCCTGGAAGACTTGGAATTCTGGCCGCAAGATATATTTATAGTGATCCGGCTTTTCAGGGATATGCTTTTTCTGTAAATCCACCAATTCATATTATCGTAAATAACGGAAGTATATTATTATTTGGGAAAGTAAATACAGAAGTTGAAAGCAGTATGGCCGCCAATTTAATCAGATTTAAAACTGATGCATTTGACGTTATAAATAATTTATCAATTAATTCCACTAATAAATCTTGATGAATATTAAAATTAGATATTAATCAAATATTAGTTTTTAAAGTTTATTCATAATCTGGTTTAAAATTTAAAAGAAACGGAAGCTATTTAAATTGTATTTTTTAATATGTATTTCATATATATTAAAAAAATATTAAATTGCTTCCGTTATCCATTCACTCGACTAATAAATCTTATATCCTCGAAAGGACATGAATATGCTAACTCAAGGTTCATACGAAAAAGCTAAATTATATGCCAGAACTCGTGACAAGGATTTAGGTAAATTAAATATTAAATCGGGGGTGTGCGTTACCATTTCTCGTGAAAGTGGAGCTGGTGCTGATAGAGTCAGCCAGCATTTGCTGCATTTTTTTGAAAAAAGACATATTGCCAATACTCCTCATTGGACAGTGTTTGATAAAAACTTAATTGATAAAGTTTTAGAAGATCATAATCTTCCCCAAAGATTAAGTGAAGTGTTGCAGGAAAAAAAGGTTTCTGTTGTAAGTTCTATGATGAACGAATGGTTAGGTGGTGAACCATCCACCTGGAATTTAATTCATAAAACTACTCAAACCATTTTGCAAATTGGCAAAAACGGGAATGCTATTATTATCGGTAGAGGCGGAAATATAGTTACTCGAAAACTGCCAAACACTTTTCATGTAAGATTAGTTGCACCTTTGGAAAAAAGAATCGAGCATGTAAAAGAATTGTATAATTTTAATTCGGATGAAGCAATAGACTTTATAAAGAAAGAAGATTTATCCAGGAAACGGTATTTAATGTCTTCTTTTGGAAAAAATATTGAAGACACACTTTACTATGATTTAATTGTTAATACCAGCAGTTTCGGATATGATGGTTCTGCAGAAATAATCGGGAGGGCAGTGATAAAAAAATTCCCCAGTTCCTTTAGCGAAGAAACGATAATGTAAACTAATTAAGGAAATAGTTATTAGAATTTAAAATATTTTACTATCTATTTAATTTTTTTGCCAATTAAGCAATTTTAATTGCAAATCAACATAAGCTAAAACCTGGGCTGTAGCTTCCCTGCTGCCATTATATTCATCCATCATATTTTTTATCCAATGAACAGCTCCTAACATCTTTACACGTATAGATTTAATTTCTGAAGATGTTTTTACATCTAATAAATCTTCATCGAAATTTTCTGAAAGAGTAATTGCGTCTTTAAGTTGAAAATTTGTTGAAATGTAGCTTTCTTCCAAATATTTAAAAGCTTTTGTTATAGTTGTTTCGTAGTTTCCTAGATTGTAATCTTCCCTAATTTTTTCTAATAAATCTGTTCTGGAAATTATTGAATCGATTTTTTGGGAGTGAGACTGAAATTGTAAAAATTCTTTCTCGGGCATCTCTTTCCTTTGATTTTAATGGATAATTTAATTTTTTTTTATAACTAAATTTGAATGTGTATCTTTAGAATCAATTTTATCAGAAAATTTTTATTGTATTTCCCATAAAGTCATTTAATAATATTCATGTTAAAATAAGCATAGTACATAAAAGCGAGGGTGAAAATAATAATTTGCGAAAAAAAAATAAACAATTTTTATTCCATTTAAACATTTCAATATGAAAGTAGGAAAGTACAAATTACATGTTGTTAATTCAGGCAGTTTTGCCTTAGATGGCGGTGCAATGTTTGGAATTATCCCCAAATCATTGTGGCAGAAAAGTAATCCTCCAGATGAAAAAAACAGAATTCCGTTGGTTACGCGGAATTTATTACTTACTTCGGAAAGTAAAAAAATCCTAATCGATACTGGCATGGGAGATAAATGGGATGTAAGATCTAAAGAGATTTATCGGATAGATCAGTCTGAAAATTCAATGGAATCTTCTTTGAAAAGTATCGGAATTACACCAGAAGGAATTACGGATGTAATATTGACTCATTTACATTTTGATCATGCTGGCGGTGGGGTAAAACATGAGAATGGGAAATTTATTCCGGCATTTCCAAATGCAAAATATCATGTTCAAAAAAGAAATTATGAGTGGGCGGTTTCACCTTCCGAAAGAGATTCTGGCAGCTACATAAAAAAGAATTTTATTCCCTTAATGGATGAAGGTGTTTTAAATCTTATTGACGGCGAACAAAATTTTGATAACGAAATTGAATTTATGATTGTAAATGGACATACATTCGCTCAACAGATTTTAAAGATATCGGATTCATCAAATACAATTTTATATTGTGCTGATATGTTCCCAACTTCCTCACATGTGAGTTTGCCTTATGTGATGGGATATGATTTACAGCCATTGGTTACAGTTGAAGAAAAGAAAAAAATATTGCCTGTTGCGATTGAAGAAAATTGGAAGTTATTTTTAGAACACGATCCATACAGCGCTGTAATTACAGTTAAAAGAACAGATAAAGGTTTCGATACAGATGAAAAATATGAATCTCTCTAAAGAAATAATTTCTAACGGTTTCAAAAAAATATGTCCTATTAACGCTCTTGCTGATAGAATAGGAAAAAGATTTATTATAGATGATATTGACATTGCTGTATTTAAAATTGATAAAGAAATATTTGTAGTAAGTAATATTTGCCCTCACCAGCATTCACCGTTGATTTATGATAGTTTTGTTGAAGATGAATGTATTGTTTGTCCCGCACATGGCTGGATGTTTAATATTAGAACCGGCAAAACGCCAATGGGATATGGCGGTTTGGATATTTTTGAAACAAGAGTAATAGATGATATTGTTTATGCAAAAGTAACAAAGAAGAATTATAATTGGTGATTTTTTAATGAATTTGACTAACGAATTTGTAATTGAAAAAGCGAAACAAATTGGATTTGATCTTGTTGGATTTGCACGAGTTGAGGAGCTCAAAAACGAAACTGAGAAACTTAATGAATGGCTTAAATTAGGTTATCATGCAGGCATGAACTACATGTCTCGTAATTTAGAAAAAAGAAAAAACGTAAAAAATATTATAAGTTCTGCACGAAGTGTAATATCATTAGGCCTAAATTATTATACCGATGAATCTCATTCCAACACTTCATCTAAAGGAAAAATCTCTCGTTATGCCTGGGGAAAAGATTATCATTTAATTATCTGGAATAAATTAGATAAGCTAATTGAAGAATTAAAAAATGTAGAGCCGGATTTTGAGGCTGTTTCTTATGTTGATACCGGACCTGTCATGGATAAAGCCTGGGCAGTAAAAGCTGGCCTTGGCTGGCTGGGCAAACATACAAATGTAATTAATAGAGAAATAGGAAGCTGGTTTTTTATAGCTAATATTATTTGTAATAAAAAATTTAAGTATGATACTTCGGTAGAAGACTTCTGTGGTTCTTGTACTGCATGCATTGATGCTTGTCCAACAAACGCAATTGTAAAGCCTTACGTGTTAGATTCTAATAAGTGTATTTCCTATCTCACAATTGAAAATAAGGGTGAAATATCAGAAGAGTTTAAAGGGAAATTTGATAATTGGATTTTTGGATGCGATATTTGCCAGGATGTTTGTCCCTGGAATAATAAATTTTCTACTTATACTCAAAATCCCGATTTTATTCCTCAGAACAGCAACAAAGAAATTGAAATTGATGAAATCCTTGAAATGACCCAGGAGCAGTTCAGCAAAAGGTTTAAGAATAGTCCGGTTAAAAGAACAAAACTGAAAGGGCTAAAGAGAAACGCTTCATTTATAGTAAATACTAAATAATTTGAAACTTTTTTACTTACAACGTATCTAATGATTATAGATATATTTTTAAAAACAAAAATATTAAATTAAAATTGAAGTTATAGAAATTATTGAATGGAGTAGAAATGTCAGAAAGCAATAATCATCATAAAGTAATTATTATTGGATCCGGTCCAGCAGGATTTACCGCTGCTCTTTATACTGGCCGTGCAAATTTAGAACCTGTAATTTTTGAAGGAATGCAGCCTGGCGGACAATTAACAATTACAACTGAAGTAGAAAATTATCCTGGGTTCGAACATGGAATTCAAGGGCCAATGTTGATGGATACAATGCGCAAGCAAGCTCATAGATTCGGGGCTAAATCAATTTATAAAGAAGTAGTTGAAGTTGATTTTTCACATCGCCCGTTTATGTTAAGACTTATGATGAAACACATACAGCCGATGCAGTTATAGTTGCAACCGGCGCTTCTGCAAGATTATTAGGTCTTGAAAGCGAAAGCAAATATATGGGATATGGTGTTTCTGCTTGTGCAACTTGCGATGGTTTTTTCTTTAAAAACCAAAAAGTAATTGTTGTTGGCGGCGGCGATACAGCTATGGAAGAAGCAAATTTTTTAACAAAATTTGCTTCAGAAGTTACTATTATTCATAGACGTGATGAATTTAGAGCTTCTAAAATTATGCTTGAACGTGCAAAAAGAAATCCTAAAATAAAATTATTAACTAACAAAATTGTAAAAGAAGTTTTAGGTAAAGAAGAGAACGGGAGAAAATTAATGACCGGCGTTATTCTTCAAGATACAAAAGATAACAGCACTGAAGAATTTGCTGCTGATGGTTTATTTATTGGAATTGGGCATAAGCCAAATACAGAATTGTTCAGAGATATTTTAGATTTGGATGATACAGGTTATTTGAAGGTTGTTCCGGGAACATCAAAAACTAAAATTGAAGGCATTTTTGCTGCTGGAGATGTTTCTGATAAAGTTTATCGTCAAGCTGTTACTGCCGCTGGTTCTGGTTGTATGGCTGCAATCGATACCGAACGTTGGCTGCAAGAACAAGAAGTTGAAGTTGAAAACGCCTCTTAAGCAGAGGCGTTTTTCTTTTTAATCTTTTCATATTGTTTTACAGAATATCTGTTTGCAACTATAAATCCTATACCGGTAAAAACAAATAGCAAGAATGGAACCCAATAATCTTTACTATATGCATCTTCCAAAATTAATCCTAATCCAAGGCCTAATCCAAAGCCAACTATAATAACTCCTATTTTTAATAAAGTGTAAGGATCTCTTTTATTTTCAAAAAATTCCTTTATAGATTGAGCGTCTAATCCCTTTTCAATTAGCATTTGTCTTTCACGGGATCGGAAATAATAAAACACTATAACTATCAACCCTACAACTAAAATAAAAATAATAGGTATAAAAACCGCAACAACTGACTTATCCATTTTTGTAACCTTTCAATTTGTTTCTATCTCTTATGACAATGGATTTGTATTTAAGGTTACACTTATTTGAAATAATTGATTTTCAATTATACAACAAGTACTTTTCATCAAAGCATTACGCAATTCCCGGTACTGTAACCTTTAAGCAATAAAAACGGTCTAAAAACCAGATGAAAAATTTAAGCGATCTGGAAATAATTGAATCAGTTTTGCGCGGGAATCATTCTGATTTTTCTCTGCTGATTAATCGCTATAAAAATAAAGCATTTTCGCTTCTGAAAAGAATGCTAAAAAATGAAATGGAGGCGGAAGAAGTTCTTCAAGATTGTTTTTTGAAAGCATTTAACGGACTGAAAAGTTTTAAACAGGAATCAAAATTTTCAACCTGGTTTTATAGAATTGTTTATAATTCGGCATTAACAAGACTTTCTAGTTCAAAAAAGAAAAATTACAAATGAAATGTCTTCAATTGATGATCATATAAATTTATTTGATGATGATGATTTTAAGATTTCTGAGAAAAAAGATTTTTCAAATTTCTTAAAAGATATAATTGAAAAGCTTCCTGAAAAATACTCTGCCATAATCAGCATGTTTTATTTGGAAGAAATGAGCTGCGAAGAAATTAGTGAAGTTATGCAAATATCTGTTTCAAATGTAAAAGTTATGCTTTACAGGTCAAGAAATGCACTAAGAGATATTGTGGTTAAAAATAATTATTTAGAGGAACTGTTATGATTAGACTAACTGATGAAATTCTAAATAAGTTTATTGATAATGAACTTGACAGAGAAACTTATCAAGCAGTAAAAGATCAATTAAAAAATTCACCTGAAGATTTACGTAAATTGAACGAGCTTCAAAAAATTCATGTTGGATTAAAAAATATAAAAGCTGATGAAGTTAACGAGCAGTTTACTTCTAACATTATGGAGAAGATATTAAAGAAAGCAAGAGTTAAAAAGGCTGATAGAAATTTTGTCTTTTCAATTGCTTCATTTATAGGATTGATTATTTTTGTCCTTATTGGTGTAGCTATTTCTCAGATAATTTCTGCTCCACTTAGCAGCTCTACAATTTCTATTAGTGATAAAATTGCGGATTATGCTTCTCAAGTAATTTCAGTTGTTAATAATATCTTCACATCAAAAAGTATTTCAATTTTCGGAATGGTAATATCTCTCGGACTCATTATCAGCATTTTTACTTTGTATGAAAATCATAAAAGAACAAAGGACAGTTTAAGTAAATTGAATTAAAAATATTTGCATTTCAACTTTAAGAGATTTTTTCAAAACTGTCATTCCGAATTTATTTCGGAATCTATAATTTAGATTTTAAAATTAAATCAAAACCTGAAACATGTTCAGGTTGACAAAACCTGACTTTTAAGAGAACCTCTTTCCATTTTAAATTTAAGATTCACCACAAAATCTTTTATCTTTGATTACCTAATCATAAAAATTAAGGAGACAAAATGCTTGTAGTTACAACTCCATCCATTGAAGGTAAAAAAGTTGTTAAATACATTGGAATAGTCAGTGGTGAAGCAATTTTGGGAGCAAATATATTTAAAGATTTTTTTGCCGGGATAAGAGACATTGTTGGCGGCAGATCTGCTGCTTATGAAAAGGAATTGCGCAGCGCTAAAGATATTGCGATTCAGGAAATGTCAGATCAAGCAAAAAATTTAGGAGGTAATGCAGTTTTAGCAGTTGATTTAGATTATGAAACTATAGGCGGCGGAGGAGGAAATATGTTAATGGTAACTGCTAGCGGTACAGCAGTAGTTTTAGAATAATTATATTAAAATTAAAACTAGATGAATCACAAATCCGGTTATGCTGCAATTATAGGCTTACCCAATGCGGGCAAGTCCACTCTGATGAACGGCTTGCTTGGGCAAAAGGTTTCAATTATAACTTCAAAGCCGCAAACAACGCGTAAAAATATTTTAGGAATTCTTTCTGAAGAAGATTACCAAATTATTTTTCTAGATACTCCTGGAATTTTAAAACCAAATTATCTACTGCAGGTAAAAATGATGGAGTTTGTTGGACAGTCAATAAAAGATGCGGATGTTATAATTTTTATTGTTGATTTAGGTAATGATCGGGAAGCTAAAAAATTATTTAAAGAAGTCTTTGCCGCTAATATTTTAGAAAAAAATAAAAAGCCTAAAATACTTTTATTAAATAAAATTGATTTATCAACACAAGAAACAACAGTGGAATTAATTAAAAAATTTGAAGATGAAAAGAAATTCAATAAAGTAATTCCAATTTCTGCTTCACAAAATTTTAATTTAATTGAAGTTAGAAATTCTATAGTTGAGCTTCTACCGGAAGGCCCGAAATATTATCCTGAAGATATTGTAGCTAATGAGAATGAGAGATTTTTTGTTTCAGAAATCATTCGTGAAAAAGTGTTGGAACAATACCAGGAGGAAATTCCATACAGCATTGAAGTAGTGATAAATGATTTTAAAGAACGTGAAGATAAAAAGAATTTTATTCGTGCTGAAATTGTAGTTGAGAGAGATAGCCAAAAAGGAATTATAATAGGTAAGCAGGGGGCAGCAATTAAAAAATTAGGAGAGAAGTCGAGAGAAGCCATTGAAGAATTCTTGCAGCATCCTGTATTTCTTGAACTGCGTGTGAAAGTCGGCAATAAATGGCGAAGCGACGAAAAACAATTAAAATCTTTTGGGTACTCAAAAGACAAGCAATAAAGTTTTAGATTATTTAATTTCTTGCCAAATTATATCCATTAAAAAATGAAAAAATATTTAGGTGAAAGCGCTTTACTACTTAATACCATAATTTGGGGCGGCACTTTTGTTATTATCAAGTCTGCTTTGAATGATGCTTCACCTATGCTATTTCTTGGAGTTAGATTTTTAATTGCATTTGTCATTTTATCTCCATTTATTCCTAAAATATTTAAGGGTATAAATAAAAAAACATTATGGGGCGGCGCACTTTTGGGCTTTCTATTCTTTCTTGGATTTGCCGCTCAAACAGTTGGATTAAAATATACTTCAGCAACTAAATCAGGATTTATTTCCGGTACTTTTGTGGTGTTCATTCCTTTTCTGCAATTCTTTATAGAAAAGAAAGTCCCTTCAAAGATGAATTTATTGGGCGTATTTTTTGTTTTTATAGGACTAATTTTTCTATCGAGCAAAGGCCAAAACTTTTTAGATATATTTTCTGAAATAGGAAGTAATTTTAATATCGGAGATTTTTTAACTTTGCTCTGTTCAATAATCTTTGCGTTGTATATGGTTTATCTCGATAAGATTACCCGGGAAAATCCATTTATGCCTTTAGTTATTTTACAAATTTTTGTTACTGGTTTAAGTGCATTAATAGTTTCGGCTTTTAATTTCACATTTAATCTTGAACAAATTCATTTTAATCTAACTTCAAATTTAGTTATTGGTTTATTATATACATCAATACTTGCAACAATTTTAACAACTACTCTTCAAACTAAATTTCAAAAAGCAGTTACACCTACTAAAGCAGGAATTATTCTTTCTCTCGAACCTATTTTTGCTGCACTCGCTGCTTTTTTAATTTTAGGTGAAAAAGTTTCTAACTTTGGGTTTATAGGCTGTATACTTATATTTACAGGGCTTTTAGTAACCGAAATTTTAGAAAAAAGATTAAAGAAAAATTATGAGCAGTGATGAAGCACGTGCTGAAATAATTGCAAATGGATTAGTCCAGGGTGTTGGTTTTCGATATTATGTTTTACGTCATGCTGAGAGTTTAAATCTAAAGGGTTTTACAAAAAATCTTTATACGGGTGAAGTTCAAACTGTGGTTGAAGGCCCAAAAGCAGTCATAGAAGATTTGTTCCTGAAAATAAAAGTCGGCCCTTCTCATTCTTCGGTAAATAGCTGTAAAATTTATTGGCAGGAATATAAAAACGAATTTAATTCTTTTGAGGTAAGACATTGAATAATTACAGAACGGGAATTGGATTTGATGTCCATGCCTTTGCTGAAGGCAGAAAGTTAATTATAGGCGGTGTTAATATTCCTTTTGGAAAAGGTTTACTAGGACATTCCGATGCCGATGTTTTGCTGCATGCTATTTGTGATGCAATGCTTGGGGCATTAGCTTTGGGTGATATTGGCAAGCACTTTCCTGATACCGATCCAAAATATAAAAATGCCGACAGCATAGAACTATTAAAAAATGTTTTTGCTTTAATTAAGAGTAAAAATTATTTCATAGGAAATGTTGATGCAGTAGTCGCAATGCAAAAACCAAAATTATCTCCTTATATTGAAGAGATGAGAAAAAATATTTCTGGTGCTTTAGAATCTTCAATTGAACAAATTTCTGTCAAAGCAACAACAACAGAAAAGTTAGGTTTCGTTGGAAGGGTAGAGGGTGTGTCTTCAATGGCAACAGTACTGCTGGTAAAAAAATAATTAGTATGGTTGAAGATATTCTAAAATACATATCTGAATTGACGCCATTCTGGATATATGTTGCGCTATTCTTTTTTTCCTTTATTGAGAATGTGTTTCCGCCATCACCAAGCGATTTAGTTGTGGTTATTGGGGGTTCATTAATTGCTGAAGGCACAATTCATTTTATTCCAACTTTGCTTTTAACAACTATCGGCAGTGTAGTTGGTTTTATGACATTGTTTATTATCGGTAGCCAGTTAGATAAAAAAGTTGTGCATGCAGGTAAGATTAAATTCATTTCCATAGAATCTGTTGATAAGGTAGAAGGTTGGTTTTTGAAATATGGTTATTACATTATTCTTGCAAATCGTTTTTTACCTGGAACCCGCTCTGTTATTTCCTTCTTTGCTGGTTTAAGCAAGCTTGATGCTAAAAGAACAACTATTCTTTGTGCTATCAGTGCTATTGTTTGGAATGCAATTATAATTTATCTCGGAATGATTTTCGGGTACAATATAAAAAAGGTTGATTATTTAATTTCCACATACAATAACATTGCTATAATAGTAACCATTGTGGTGATTTTGTTTTTTGTAATTAGATTTTTTATTCAGAAGAAAAAGAAAACAAGTTGAAATTTTCCTTTAGACATAAAATTCTATTAACATCTGAACAAAAAAAGATTCGAAAGAAAGAAAGATTTCTACTTGCTGCAAGCGGTATCTTATTGGGACTTGCATTCCCGCCGGTTCCTTTTCCATTTACTTTATTAATGCTTGTTGCGTTAATTCCTTATTTCCAAGTTATTGAAACTAAAAATGGTTTGGGAGAAATAAACCGTGCGACTTATTTTGCTTTCTGGTTTTTCAATTTAGTAACTCTCTATTGGGTTGGAAGCTGGCAGCCCACTGCTGATCCTTTCTTAATGATTTCAGGTGTCGTTTTAGTATTCTTTAATCCAATTCTATTTTTAATCCCATCAACTCTCTATTACTTTTCGAAAAAGATTTTGCCTTATCCATCTGTAATATTTTTATTCCCTTTCTTCTGGGTTACTTATGAATACTTGTATATGCTTACTGATGCAAGTTTTCCCTGGCTTACGTTAGGCAGCGGGATGGCTCACTTTTTATCATTCATTCAAATTGCAGACATTATAGGCGCTGTAGGATTATCATTTATCGCAATATTAATTAATATCCTTTTATACAGAAGCTGGAAAAAATACAAAGAGAATAAGAATATATTTTCTTCTGAGCTAGTGAGTTTTTTAGTTTTAATTTGCTGTATTCTTATTTACGGAAATTTCAAATTATATAATTATAAATTATCTAAATGAAAGAGTTAGAGTTGGATTAATACAGCCTAACCTTGATCCTTGGGAAAAGTGGCAAGGCGGAGATATTGATCAATTAACAAATATGTACTTTAACCTTTCACAAAAAGCAATTAATAAAGGAGCAGAGTTAATTGTCTGGCCGGAAACTGCATTGCCTGTTTTTATAAAAGGGGCAAGTACCATTCCACATTAAGCTCAATCTATAATTTTGTCGATAGTAATAAGAGTAAGTTTATTAACTGGCATGCCTGATATTGTCTATTACGAAAAAGGGCAAAAGATGCCGTCAGATGTGAAATATAGTGATGCTGGGAAATTTTTATTATACGACTTATAACGGTGTGTATATGTTTAATCCAGGTACAAAACATATTCAGCGTTATGGTAAGATGAAATTAGTTCCGTTTGGCGAGCGTGTTCCTTTTGTTGATCAGCTTCCTTTTCTTGGTGATTTAATAAAATGGGGAGTTGGAATAACAGGCTGGAATGTTGGTAAAGATACAGTTGTATTTAAAATGAAATTAAGAAAAAAATATGGTTTGAGAGAAGATGATACTTTAAGGATTAATGCTTTGGTTTGTTATGAATCTATCTATCCATATTTTGTTACTGAATTTGTTAGAAGAGGTGCTGATTTAATTTCAGTAGTTACAAATGATAGTTGGTATGGTAATTTAAGCGGTCCTTATCAGCATGAAGAAATTGCAGTCCTACGTGCGGTGGAAAATAGAAAATCGGTTGTGCGAGCAGCTAACGGCGGAATAAGCTGTATCATAGATCCTTTGGGTAGAACTATTACCCAATCTAAAATGCTTACAAAAGATTACATTGTCGGTGATGTAATTATTCAAAAAGATGAGACTTTTTTTACTAAAAATCCGTATATAGTTCCGGTTATTAGCTGCGTTATATCTGTTTGGATTGCTGGAATGTTTTTGATCAAAAAATTAAAAGTAAAATTTAAAGTATAATAATTGTTTGGTGTAACGATAATGAATAAAATAATCGACTTAAGGAGTGATACTGTAACCAGGCCTTCACAGGAAATGCGAAAAGCAATGTATGAAGCTGAAGTTGGCGATGATGTTTTTCGTGAAGATCCTACTGTAAACAAATTAGAAGAGTATGCTGCCAATCTTTTGGGAAAAGAAGCGGCACTATTTGTTAGCAGCGGAGTAATGGGAAACCAAATTTGTTTAAATGTTTTAACCAATCCGGGTGATGAAGTTATTTGTGAAAGAGATGCACACATTTTCAATTATGAGTCCGGTTCACCTGCCGCAATCAGCGGTATACAGCTTTTGCCGGTTGATGGAATTAAAGGGGTAATGTCTGCTTCAGATGTTGAAAAATATATTCGTCCAACCAGCGCATATTATATGCCTCGTTCAAAGGTAATTGCAGTTGAGAATACACATAACCGTGCAAGCGGTGCAATTCAGCCTTTGGATAAAATTATTGAACTAAAAAAGGTAGCAAAAAAATATAATTTGTTATATCATCTTGATGGGGCAAGAATTTGGAATGCTTCTGTAGAAACCGGGATATCTGTAAAAGAATATGCATCACATTTTGATACAATTTCGTGCTGTCTTTCAAAAGGATTAGGAGCACCGGTTGGTTCAATTATCGCGGGAAGCAAAGAATTTATTCAAGAAGCTTTCCGGGTAAGAAAGGCCTGGGGCGGGGGAATGAGGCAAGTTGGAATTTTAGCAGCTGCGGGCTTATATGCTCTTCAAAATAATTTTGAAAGACTAAAAGAAGATCATCAAAAAGCAAAGTTACTTGGCGAAGCATTAAATGAAATTAAAAATATTGAAATTGATTTAAGATGCGGTTCAGACAAATATTTTAATCTTTAAGCCACTGAAAATTTCTGTGGAAGATGCTATTGAAAAATGTAAAAACGAAGGCTTGTTAATTTCAGTCGGCAAGGTTGATTCAATTAGAGCTGTCACTCATTTGGATGTTAGTTCAAATGATATTGACACAGCAATTAAAATCTTTAAAGAGGTATTTAAGTAAAATCTAAATAAAATTAATTAAGGATTTAGAAATTCATCTTTTTAATTCTATTATAATAATTAGTAAAATAAATAAGTATAAAATCCCCTTCCATTAAGGGACTGAGGTAAAGGTTTACAGTTTGTGGAGATAAAAGATTTCAAACATAAAATATCAGTAACTGTAAGATTCAACGAAGTAGACATGCTCGGAGTATGCAACAACGCTATTTATCTTAATTACTTTGAACATGCAAGGCTTCAATATATTAAAGAGTTGGGCTTAATGCCTGGGAAAGGAATTTTTTCAGATGGTAGATTATTCTTTATTGTTCGAAATGAATTGAATTACAAAGGTTTTGCACATTATGATGATGAACTTGAAGTATATTCTAAAATATCATTTATTAAAAACAGCAGTTTCGGTTTTGACCATTTAATTGTAAACACTAAAACAAGTAATATTATTGTTGAAGGTTCAGGAGTAATAGTCCATGTTGATCCGGTTACACGGCAATCAACAAATCTTCCTAACGATTTTTATGAAAAAGTTGGGAAATATGAAAAAGAGGTGAGAATACTCAAAGAAGGGGAGTAATTTTTCAATTAAAAAAGGGAGTCTAAAATGCGAAGAATCATTTTCGACATTGAAACCAGCAGTTATCCATTCGAGTCACTTGCTGAAAGCCAGCAAGAATATCTGCTCAGATATGCAGAAAAAGAATCCAATGAAGAAATTAAAAATCAAAAGAAAGATGATGCCATAAGGTATTTGAGCTTGTATCCATTTACTGCCAAAGTTATTGCCATTGGAATTTATGATGTAGAAAAAGAAAAGTCATTTGTTTATTTCGAAGATGAGAAAAAAGAAGAATGGGCAGTTGAAGAGAAAAATATCCATTACAAAGGATTAAGCGAAATTGAAATGATTGAATCATTTTGGAGAATAGTTGATGTAACGGATCAGGTGATTACTTTTAACGGGAGAAATTTTGACATCCCTTTTATGATGATGAGATCAGCAATCAATAAAATTAAGCCTACTAAAAATTTATTTAAAAATAGGTTTGATACTTCAACTCATATCGACCTGCTTGAACAATTCACTTTTTATGCTACTACAAGAAAATTTAATTTAGATTTTTACTGTCATGCTTTTGGAATAAAATCACCAAAGAGTCATGAAGTTTCCGGTATGGAAGTTAAAAATTTATATGAAGCCGGTAGAATTAAAGATATAGCAGTCTATTGTGGCGAAGATATCAATGCAACTTACCAGTTATATAAAATTTGGAATGAGTTTTTGAATATTTAGAAATTTATTGAGAGTCATAGTTTTCTAATGGTTATTCAATTTTATAAATCCTTGCAGTCCAGCCGCCGGTAGGAGCAAGATTTAATATTTAGTTTTGTATCTTTTATGATTTTTGTTGTGGTCATTTTATAATCATTTCCATATTTATCTGCATTTACACAATCTTGATAAATATTAATTGAATATTCTTTAAATTCTAAAAAGTAAAATTTTTAATATTATATATGCAACTCTAAACTCTTTCAATTATGTGTCCCTCCTTGATGAATTAGATAAGCTAAATTACACAACAAATATTTTTTATTCAATTTGTTGGTAAAATCATTACAACGGTAGTTGTTGAATATTTAAGGCTACTAATAATTACAGAGGTACGAAAATTAATTTGTAAGGGCTAATAAGTCCTAAAAAATTAAATGGTATTTTTTTTAAAATGTTTTGTAAAACCAAATGTATAAAAAGGATTTTTTTAATTAAATTACTTTTTAGATAAAATCTATTTCGCAATAAAATGGGACCCTCAAAAAAGAATATAATTTTATTCTTAATGTTGTCATTACTTTTTTTACATTGTAAAAATGATAAAAAAAATAATGATGATTCAAATAAAAACGATCCAATCGAAATTAAACTTCCACCACAATTAAATGAAGTATCCGGAATCTGTTTTTCTGACGATGGAAAACTTTTTGGACATAATGATGAACAGGGTGTAGTTTACCAGATTGATTTTAAGACCGGTAGAATTATAAAAGCTTTTCAGCTTGGTGTAATAGGCCTTGAAGCGGATTTTGAAGACATTGCAATTGTTAAAGATAAATTCTTTTTAATTACCAGCAACGGAATATTATATGAATTTTCTGAAGGGAAAAATTTAGAAAAGGTTGATTTCAAAGAAATTGATTTGGATTTTTCTTCAAAGTTTAATATTGAAGGTTTATGTTATGATAAAACTACACAATCGTTATTAATTGCCTCTAAAGAATACCCGGGTAAAAAATATAAAGGATACCGTGCCGTATTTTCATATTCACTTAAGGCAAAAAAAATAAATAAAACCCCAAGATTTTTAATCTCACTCAAGAAATTAAAAAATAAATTTGGTATAGAAGATTTTTATCCTTCTGCAATAACTCAAATACAATCGAATGGAAATTTTTATATTCTTTCATCAAAAAGTCATCCAGCATTAATTGAAATTGATGCTAAAGGTAAATTAATCAATCACATAAAATTAAGTTCTAAACAACATCCTCAACCGGAAGGAATTGCAATAAATAAAGATTCCGATATTTTTATAAGTGATGAAGGTTCCGGGAGATCAGGAAAGATTACTATCTACAAGAGAAATACAATAGAAAAAGATTGAATCTTAAAAAGTATAAAAATGAAAATAATAAAAACATTTTTATTGTTTATTCTTATTAGTACTTTAAGTTTTGCTCAATTAGGCGATAGCACCTTAATCATTGCTGCCGGTGAAGAATATAAATCTGGATGGTTCCACAACATTTTTTTTGGAAAGCATTGGCGGGATGCCTGGATTACTCCTGTAAAAACAAAAATATTGGATTTACAAGATTTTGCAAATGGTTTAACTCCGGTTAAAAAAGGAGGAGGCTTTCAAACAAAATCTTTGCGATTCAAAGGAAATGATAATCAATATTGGAAGTTTCGATCAATAGAGAAAGATCCTTCCAAAACTTTACCTAAAGACCTTCAAAACACTATTGCAAATGATATTGTACATGATCAAATAAGTTCCTCAAATCCATATGCAGCATTAGTAGTTGCTTCAATTTTAGATTCACTTAATGTATTACAATCAAAACCATATCTTTATTATTTGCCTAATGTTGAAGAGTTAGGTGAATTTAGAAAAGAATTTGGTGGAACGTTTGGCTTTTTAGAAGTTCATCCAAAATATGATGAAGATGAAGGAGTATTTTTCGATGAATCCGATAAAGTAAAAGGAACCTTAGATTTATTTGAAAGACTTGAGAAAAAGAAAGATGAATATGTTAATTCAACCGAATATTTGAAGGTAAGACTAATAGATATACTAATTGGTGATTGGGACAGACATGCGGATCAATGGAAATGGGCACGCTATGAAGATGGTGGGAAAAAATATTGGCTTCCAATTCCAAGAGACCGCGATCAGGCATTTTCAAAATTTGATGGATTTTTCCCAAGCATTGCGGAGTATATAATTCCACAATTTAACAGTTTTGGTAAATCATTTAATAATATTGAACATTTAACCTGGAACGGAAGATTTGTTGATCAACATTTTCTTATTCAACTTACAAAAGTTGAATGGGATTCTGTAACAAGTTTTGTTCAAAATAAATTGACTGATACATTAATAAAAGAAGCTGTAAATAAATTACCACCTGAAGTTTATAATCTTTGTGCTGATGAGATTAGCGAAAAAATAAAATGGAGAAGAGATAATTTAAAAGAATTATCAGATGAATATTATAGATTTATCAACACTGTGGTAGACATTTACGGAGGTAATAAAAAAGATTATGTGGAGATTAATCAGAATAAATGATGATCAAACTGAGTTAAAATTATATAAAGAAATTGATGCTCAGCCTGTTGACGAGACATTGCCATATTTCCAAAAAATATTTGATAATAACATAACAGATGAAATTAGAATTTATCTTAATGACGGTGATGATGTGGTAGGGCTTAAAGGAGAAGTGGATGATGGAATTTTGATTCGCATAATTGGTGAAGACGGAGCAGATACAATTATTGATAGTTCAAAGGTCAATGGATACTTTCTATCGATATTTCCCATAAGTGATGCAGAGAATAAAACAAAAGTTTATGATCACGGTAAAAAGACAAATATAATTTATGGTGCCGGAACAACTTTAGATAAAGAAAAAATTGAAAAACCTAAAAGTGCGGAAGAAAAGTATAGGCCAATGCAAAGAGACAGGTCCGGCGAAATATTCTTTTATCCGGTTGTAAATTATAACAGCGATGATGGTTTTATATTAGGCGGAGGTTCTTTAATTACACGCTATGGATTTAGGACAGTTCCGTTTAAAAATAAATATTCTATAACTGCTCATTATGCAACCAGGCCTTCTGCGGGATCATTAAATACTAATATTATTTTTAATTCGATTCTGAAAAATGTTTCACTTCATTTTAATATTGATGCAACACAATTACAGTTTACAAGCTATTATGGATTTGGAAATGAAACTAATTACAGCAGCAAGTTAAACGAAGAAAATTATTATCGTTTAGAGCAAAGTTATATTGGTATTCATTCATACTTACAGTACAGAGTATTATCCAAATTGAATTTGAATTTAGGCCTTGCATATCATTATTCCCACAATGAATTATCACATGAAAATCTTTTGGATGCATTTCCAAATATGAAATATGGCCTAGGGAAATTTACTTCGCTTGAATCAAGTCTTAGTTTTGAATATGATTCAAGGGATAGCAAATCATTTACTCAAAAGGGATTTTACCTGCTGAGCAGTGTGAATTTTTTCCCCAGGGTTTTAGATAATAAGGAAAGTTTTGGAAAAGGTAAAATTGATTTACGTTCATATATTACTTCATCATTTATTACAAAAACCACATTCGCATTTAGATTATTGGGAAAAAAGGTTTGGGGGAAATATCCATTTTTATCAGCCGCTTTTTTAGGCGGTTCAGAAAATTTATTGGGATATCGACGTGAAAGATTTTCAGGAGATGCTGCTCTTTACGGAATTGCTCAAATGAGAATGAAATTATCTAAGGTAAAATTTATTATAAATGGAGATTTTGGCTTTCATGCATTTGCTGAAACTGGAAGAGTGTTTACAGATAACAGCAATTCTAAGATTTGGCATCCCAGCTATGGCGGCGGATTATGGTTATCCTATTTGAATAGAACTTTCAATATTGTAACTACACTTGCAAACTCCAAAGAATCACTCTTGTTTTCTTTTGGTTTGGGTTTCAATTTTTAATTTAATTAATTATGTTCCCTAAGTTTGTAGTGCCTGGAGCTAAATAGATTGCAATACCAAATACAATTACCGAAATAATCATCCCGTAAATAAATATTCCATAGCAAATATTTAAATATTTATATTTTCTTCCGAGCACTTGTCCTAAATAATAAAAGTCTGTGATCATATTACCATAAAGAAATTCTTTATCCTTCATCATTTCTTTCATTCCCCAGGTAAAGGTATCTAGTTTCATCTTATAAAAATTTCCGAAGAACAAAAGATTGGTTTTTTTGTTTTTTATATCTTCCTCGGTAAATACTCCGTCTGTAATTTTAGGACGCGTAACAAATGTTGCAAGAATTAATGTGCTTAAGCTTACTATGGTTAAAATGACTGTAGGAATTATTAAATGGGGATTAGTATCAAGTTTCCTGGCAAGTATCGCTATAATTGCTGTTAGTACTAATGTATTTACGCTAATCATTATATTAGCTTTGCTATCCGCCATAGCGCTGAATTGGACATGGGTACGAATAACATTCCTGAACATTGTTTCAATACCTCTATCTGCTCTATTAGAGGCTTCATGTTTATCTTTTAGTTTTTCTTTTTCAAGTAATAACTTTTCTTCTCTAAGTTTATCTGACTTCGATTTAATTAATATTTTATTAAGATAATTTTCAAGCTTAATAACATTTTCTCGTTTTTTATCATTGTACTTTTCTTTAGCATACTTTGTATGGAATTCATGTCCCTTCATAAATTTCAAAGTCTCTTCAAACCATCCTTGCTCATCATGAAATTCGCCTTTTGTTTTTTCAAATTCCAACTTTAAAAGTTTACTCTGTTCTAAGAAATTCTTTTTCGATAAATGGCGAAGGTCAGCATCACATAAAACTTCTTGGAGTTTGTTTTGGGGATGTACTGTTATTTTCGTAGATAGAATACAAGACTTTACTTTTTCAATTTTGTCAGGTGGGTACTTGTTTTCATTCAGAAATTTTTCTGCAATGCAGGCACTTTCTTCTTCATGTTTTTCATTCCTATGAATATAGCCTATGTCGTGGAACCATGCAGAAATTATTATTATCTCCATTTCATTTTCTGACAAACCACAGCCCGCTCCTATTTTTTCTACTGACTTTACTACATCTGTAGTATGTGCAATATTATGATAAATTAAATTATCGGTTTGGTGCTTATGAAAATAATCATGAATATATGATTCAACTTTTTTAATTATTTCTGTATTCATTTTTTAACCCCATAAATCATTATTATAAATTTTGTTAATGAACAAGAAATTAATTTATCTAAATTTAATTCACCGGCTAAGGGGAATTCTTAAAGGAAAAAATATTATATTTCAGTTATTATTACTTTAGAATATTGTTTATAAATATAAAATAAATTACATCTAATTGTAATATTAATAAAAAATGAAAACTATTAGTCAGAATAAATTTAATTTATTCACTATATTATTTTTATTGTTTTCAAATAATTTCTCGCAAGAAATTCCTTCTCTTATCCAACATCCCAAGTTGTATTTATCAAATT
The DNA here is from genome assembly GCA_963777515.1 of uncultured Bacteroidota bacterium. Classification (GTDB taxonomy): domain Bacteria; phylum Bacteroidota; class Ignavibacteria; order Ignavibacteriales; family Ignavibacteriaceae; genus CAVSWT01. Next base: position 498,060 of record CAVZQU010000007.1, on the reverse strand, counting down.
CTTTTAATTATAGAATGAGCCTTGATAATAGATCATTTTCAGATGATGGGTCACAATTTGTAAATACAATTGGCAGTACTCTTTCTTCTCCATTAAATTGGGAAACAGATGATCTTTATTATGCAGGAGGATTTTTAGTTCTATCTGCGAGCTCTTTTTTACTTGATGATGAAGTTAGAAAAGTTTTTTTAATTAATAGAAATAAAACATTTGATAAGTTAGAACCGATAGGATATGCTTATGGAGCTCCACTTAACACTTTATCAGGTTCTTTATTAATCTATGCAGCCGGGGTCTTATTTAATAATAATTGGCTTCGTGATACCGGGCTAATGTTAACTGAAACAATAGTTGTTATCGGCATAATACAAGTACCGTCTCGAATAATTTTTGGCAGAGCCAGGCCTTATTCAGGAAAGGGAAATGCATCATTTAAATTTCTAAAAGGTATAGAACAAGATAGAGCATCATTTATTTCCGGACATGCAGCAGTAGCATTTGGAATTTCAAATATTCTAGCCCATCAAATAGATCATCCTGCTGCAACTATCGGTTTGTTCGGATTAGCTGCACTTACACCTTTATCTAGACTATACAAAGACAGACATTGGTTTTCTGATATTGTTATTGGTACTGCTTTAGGTTTAACAATATCAAATTCAATAATCAATTTTAATAATTACAACAAAGACACAAAAAATAATTTTACGATTGTTCCTACTATCAATGCAATAACTTTTTCATACAGAATAGATTAAAATTATGAATCTAAAAAGAAAAATAATTGCGAAGGAATGGATTTTTATAATACTTGCCTGGGCAATGTTATTCTACTTCTATTTTATAATATCATATTGGGGATTATATGATTTTTTAGCTGAAAATATTATTAAAGATTATATCAGTACCTGGTATATACACTTTGAAATAATTTCCGGCACAATACTGTTTGGAATATTTTTTTCATTGATTGATTATTTAACTGATCAAACTTCGATAAGAAGAAAATCATTCGGTAAAATTATTCTTATTAAAAGTTTACTTTATGTTTTTATGATTGCCATAGTATTTGGCGCGGTTTACGGTCTTTTTTATATTTATAAAATTGGCCCTTTTAAATACCCGGAAAATTTATTAAAGATTATAAATTTGAGAATGATAATATCGTGGATTATATTTTTTATATTTTCGATTCTCTTTATAACATTCGTCATACAAATTAATAAAAAAATAGGGCCGGGCAACTTAGTAAAATTAATTACCGGCAAATATCATAAGCCAAGGGATGAAAAAAGAATTTTTTTATTTATTGATCTAAAGAATTCAACTACGATAGCTGAAAAACTAGGGCATAATAAATATAGTCAACTGCTTCAAAATTGTTATCATGAGTTAACTGATTTTGTTATCAAATATAAAGCAGACATCTACCAGTATGTTGGGGATGAAGTTGTGATAAGCTGGGATGAAAAAAAAGGATTGGATTCCTTGAATTCATTAAAATTGTATTTTGATTATAAAAATAAGATTGAAGAACGCAGGGATTATTATTTAAAAAAATTTGATGTGCTACCGGAATTTAAAGGAGGTATGGATGCCGGTATTGTAACTGTAGCCGAGGTTGGTGATCTTAAAAGAGAAATAGCTTACCATGGAGATGTTCTGAACACTGCTTCAAGAATTCAAGATAAATGCAAGGAGTATGGAAAAGATTTATTGATTTCCGAAAATTTAGAAGCTAAGATTACTCAATTAAACGGATTTATAAAAAATTACATAGGAGATGTAAATTTAAAAGGGAAGAAAAAATTGGTAAATATTTATAGCATTGAATTACCCGCATAATTAATAATATTCTTATACTAGAATGGTGTTAGCGTAAATTATGCATTAGAACTAAAATCACTTACAAAATGTCACACTAAGCCTTTCGAAGTGTGAATTTCAACCGTTTGTCATACTTCGATAAACTAAGTATGACAAAAATTTCTAATTCATAATTTGGATTTAATAAATTTAATATTTTTATAATTCATTTTGTGCATTAGTTTTTCCCAATCAATATTTAGGGATTATTAGTGACTAAAAACCAATTTTATAAAATTATATTTCTCATTGGCTATTGGCTGATTGCTGCTGTCTTTTATGTTTTCTTTGAAATGGCTATTGAAGGATATGTTGCTTCGGTTTATAATATTTACAAATGGAATTATACATATAATTTTGCCCGTGTTTTAGTCATAGCAATTTCAGTTGTACTTATTGGCGGTTCTGTTTTAGCGGCTTTTGAAGTTTTATACTTTAATAAATTATTCAGAAGGAAACCACTTGGTAAAGTACTTATTTTTAAGACACTTTTTTATTTTTTTAGCGTCTTTTTCTTAACCTCTTTTGCAACTTATATTAGTTTAGTTTTTATCCTTGGTAAATCGCCGTTTCACTTTTCTGTATTTGAAAGATATTTGATATTTCTTGAGAGTCCGAAAGTATGGGCATTAATGTTGTATTGGAGTTTTGTTGTAATGTCATCATTATTTGTTTTGCAAATAAGCGAAAAGATAGGGCAGGGGATTCTATTTAATTATTTGCTTGGGAAATATCATAGTCCAAAAGAAGAAGTTAGAATATTCATGTTTTTGGATTTAATTTCTTCAACTAAATATGCTGAAATACTTGGACATAAAAAATATAGTATGTTAATACAAGATTGTTATAGTGATTTGACTGATGTGGTAATAAATTGCAGAGCACAAATTTATCAGTACGTAGGTGATGAAGTAGTATTAACCTGGGAAAGCAGTAAAGGAATTAAAGATAATAATTGTTTAAATGCCTTTTTTGATTTTGAACATACACTTAAAGATAAAGAGGAATATTACAAATCACGATACGGAGTTGTTCCGGATTTTAAAGCAGGATTAAATTATGGAATAGTTACAGTTGCTGAAGTTGGTGAGATGAAAAAAGAATTAGCTTATCATGGAGATGCAATAAATACTGCGGCAAGAATAAGATCAAGCTGTAATCCGCTTAAGAAAAAAATATTAATATCGGCAGAATTGCTTAGTATGCTAAGTGAAGTTGATGATGGTTATATGGTTGAATCAGTTGGAATATGCAGTGTAAAAGGACGACAAAAAAAGGTAGGCGTTTTTAGTGTAGAAAGGAAGAATAATAAATAACAAAACTCGTATATATTTACTTTGTAAGATTTTCATATCAGATATGCCTCGAATAATTTAACAGCTAATTTTCAATTATGCTGAGTTAGATATCCTGATTTTAATTGATACACAAAAAATCTATTTTCATATATCAAATATTTAATTTTTCTTTTTAAACCTAATTTTCTTTTCTCTGGGGATAGTATAGCACTTCTGGCCCTATTCATACTTTCTGTTTAAATAAGTGTAACAATTGATATTAAACTAAATCAATTAATTAAAAAGTACAATACAAAGACATAAAATTTCCCCTATGAATAGGAAATAACTATTCATTTTTTTTCTTAATTCAATTTGAAGTTTTTAATTACTCCAATAAAATCATTTTTTTTGTCTCTATATATTCGTTAGCTCTAAGCTGGTAAAAATAAACTCCGCTTGAATAAGATGATGCATCAAATTCAGCTTCATATACTCCTGGTGATTTTACTTCATTAACAAGAGTAGTTATTTCATTCCCAAGTATATCATAAATTTTCAATTGTATTAGAGCCCCTTCTTTGGCGGAATTTATTAAGGCGGAAATTGTATATTTTATTTTTGTTGTAGGATTAAATGGATTTGGATAGTTTTGCTCCAGCTTAAATTCAATAGGTATAGTATTAGAATTTAATTTTACATCAGTAATCTCCGAAAGTGCTCTTCTCCAGACTCCTCCTGTTGTACCTAAATACAGATAGGATTCTGAAATAGCTAATGAAAAAGTATATTTGCTCGTTAAACCGTCATTTATCTCATTCCAGCTTTCGCCATTATCTGTTGACGAAAATACTCCATCACCGCCTGTTGCAGCAAAAATATCGGAACCTTTAGTGGCCAATGCAGTAATCTTTGTACTATTAGATAATCCGTTGCTCGCTTCATTCCAACTGGCTCCATTATCTGTGGATTTATACATTATATTGTTACTTGTACCCGAGCCAGTGCCAGCAAATATATTTGTTCCTGAAACAGCCAAACAATTAATTGATGTGGAATTTGGAAGTCCCATATTACTTTCATTCCAGTTTGCACCATTATCCGATGAAATAAATATTCCGCCATTAAAAGTTCCTGCAAATACATTTGATCCTACAGTTGTTAAAGCGCGAATTATTTTAGTTGTTAATCCATTATTAACAACATTCCATAAAACACCACTGTTAGTGCTTAAGTAAATCCCATCGACATCAGTTCCTGCAAAGATATTGTTTCCTGAATTAACAAAAGCAAATATTGCAGTTGTATCAGAGCCATTAGAATTTGCATCTGTCCAGCTTGCTCCATTGTCTGTAGATTTAAATATTCCGTCACCATAAGTGCCGGCAAAAGCATTTGTGCCTGAAATTATCATTGCTGGAATAAAATTGTTAGTGATGCCGTTATTTGCTTCTTCAAAATTTTCTCCACTGTCTGTAGAAACATATACTCCACTGCTACTTGTTCCTGCAAAAATTGTACTTCCAGCCGCAGCAATTGACCAAACACTTTTAAAACTCAAACCGCCCTTTGATTTTTCCCATTGAGCAAGTGCGTCGCTAAATTGAAGTAAAAATATTGTGCAAGTAAAAAAAATAAAATGTATTTTAAGCCTCCTCATAACGTTACCTCATTTATTAGTTTTTAAATAAATATTTTAATATTAAAATCGGATGCTATTGATAGTTTAAAAACCTAATAAGGCTTCAAAACTATCAAATATACTTTTCAACAGATTGAAATTTGATAAAGAAGAATATTCGAACGCAGCACAGATTGGTATAACGTTCAAGAGCAAGAATTAAACTAGTAGACTAAATTGTTTTACTAAAAAGTATTTAAATCATTATATCTATACACACTTAAATAAATAGAAAATTTTTATAATATCTTTAAAACTTCTTTCTCTAAAGAGAAATCTGATTCTCAGGCATTTTCTGCATTACAACTTTTAAACGCTGCAAGTCTTTCCTAATTTGCTTCGTCAGAGAATTTTTTAAAAGTGGAATTACAAATTTATTTATTTTCCTTGGTTCAACTTTTAAGTAATAATGAAAAACAGTTTCTTCTCCGTTTCCTGAAACTTCTCGTGAACTGAAAATCTTTATTTCATCATCTAAATTTTGAAGTGAAATTTTTTTATCAGGCTGGAATTCTTTTACTTCTGCAGGCGATGAAAATTTTTTCCCTAGAAAACTAATAGTTTCGTTTGTTTTAACTCCAATATTTATTATATCAATAGGAGGAGCATTAATTTCATCAACAATTTCACGCCAAAGTACATCATTTCTGTAATTGCTGATAAATAAAAACATTTTATTACGTGGATATTTTACGCTGATACTTTCTTTAATTTCAATCATTTTATTCACTTTTTTTGTGATTTCCCTATTTATTATGTTTGGCAATTATGGATACAACTTAGTTTTTAGAAATTATTATGTACATAGAACAAATGCACTAATTTTTAATCCCGATTTTTTAATAGCATTAAGTAAAGTAGTATATTTGTATCACAAATTTTTCTAATAATTAATTCGAAACGGAATTCTTTTAATGCAAGAACCTCAAGTAAATTTAGACATTGCCAAAGAACACGGCTTAACAGATGAAGAGTTTGAAAGAGTAAAAAATATTTTAGGTCGCGTTCCAACTTTTACTGAACTTGGAATTTTCAGTGTGATGTGGAGTGAACATTGCAGCTATAAAAATTCAATTGCATTATTAAAAACTTTACCGCGTTCAGGTGGAAGATTACTGGTTGGTGCCGGTGAAGAAAATGCAGGACTTGTTGATATCGGCGATGGACTTGCTGTTGCATTTAAAATTGAAAGTCATAATCATCCTTCTGCTGTTGAACCGTATCAAGGTGCAGCCACAGGAGTTGGCGGAATAATGAGGGATATATTTACTATGGGTGCTCGTCCTATCGCTTCTTTGAATTCTCTTCGATTCGGTTCTTTAAAAGATGCTCGTACAAGATTTTTATTTGATGGTGTAGTAAAGGGGATTGGTGATTACGGAAATTGTTTAGGTATTCCAACAGTTGCTGGTGAAGTTTATTTTGATGAATCATATCAGGGCAATCCATTGGTAAATGCAATGTCTGTCGGAATTGTTGATAAAAAGCATGTCGCAAGTGCTGTAGCAAAAGGTGAAGGAAATCCTGTTATGATAGTTGGTTCATCCACCGGAAGAGACGGAATCCATGGAGCTACATTTGCATCGGAAGAAATTTCAGAAAAATCTGAAGCGAAACGTCCTTCAGTTCAAGTTGGGGATCCATTTACAGAAAAACTTTTACTAGAAGCTTCTCTTGAAATCGTAAAGAACGGCTGGCTGATTGGAATTCAAGATATGGGTGCAGCGGGAATCGCATGTTCAACAAGCGAGATGAGCGCTAAAGGTGAAGCAGGATTAAATATCAATTTAAGTAAAGTCCCTTTGCGTGAAAAGGGAATGACAGCTTATGAAATTATGCTTTCCGAAAGCCAGGAAAGAATGCTTTGCTGCGTTAAAAAAGGATATGAAGATAAAGTAAAAGAAGTCTTAACTAAATGGGATTTGCATTGCGAAATTATTGGTGAAGTAACAAACGATGGACTTCTTCATATAAATTATGAAGGAGAAGAAAAAGCAGTTATTCCTTCTTATGAACTCGTACTTGGTGGAGGAGCTCCTGTTTATAATCGCGAGACTAAAGAACCTAAATATTTAAAAGATACAAGAGCTTTTGATTTTTCTTCTTTGCGTGAACCAAACAGTATTCAAGACACTTTTATAAAAATATTTTCTTCCCCAAATATTGCTTCAAAAAAATGGGTTTATGAACAATACGATTCGATGGTAAGAACAAATACAATTGTCGGACCTGGACCATCTGATTCTGCAGTGATTTTTCTTAAAGGAACGAATAAAGCGCTTGCAATGAAAACTGATTGCAACTCGCGTTATGTTTATTTAAATCCAAAAGAAGGAGCTAAAATTGCAGTAGCTGAATCAGCAAGAAATATTGTTTGTTCAGGCGGAATACCATTGGCAATTACAAACTGCTTAAACTTCGGTAATCCATACAAGCCAGAAGTTTATTGGCAGTTTACAGAAGCAATTGATGGAATGGGAGAAGCATGCAGATTTTTTGATACTCCGGTTACAGGAGGCAATGTCAGCTTTTATAATGAATCGCCTAATGTTGCTGTTTATCCTACACCTACAATTGGAATGGTTGGCTTGATAGAAGATGTGAAAAATGTTACAACCTCAAATTTTAAAAATGATGATGATTTAATTTATGTTATTAGGGGAAGACTTTGAAGAACTTGGCGGCAGTGAATATTTGAAAGTCATTCATAACAAAGTAACCGGCGAATCACCAAGATCTAAATTTAGAAGTTGAAAAAAAACTTACATGATTCTTTATTAAAATTGATTGTTTTAAGCTTAGTTAATTCTGCACATGATATTTCCGAAGGCGGAATTGTTTCTGCAATTGCCGAATGCTGCATTATGGATGAAAATAATTTTATCGGTGCGGATGTAAATATTCCAATTAAAACTCGAAAAGATTTTTCACTTTTCTCTGAAAGTCAATCAAGAATAATTGTTTCAATTAATCCTAAAAACAAAAATGAGTTTGAAAAAATTCTAAATGATTCAAAACAAATATTTACTTATCTTGGAAGAACCGGTGGAAAGAATTTGAAAGTAAATGATGAGATAAATGTCAGCTTAGATGAATTAGCGGAAAAGTATTATTTAACGATCCCAAGAATTATGAATGATTGATGCTCGAATCAATAAAATTAAAGATCAATTAAAAAATTCGGCTTTATATTTAGCCTTCAGAAAAGTTAGATTCTATCTTCATTTAATTCCGACCTTCCGCAGTGTAAAGGGATTTGTTAAACATTATTTCGGCGGCCTTATAAAAATTATTGATGACAATCATGTATTCTTACTTGGCGGCGGATTAGCATTTTCTCTTTTTGTTTGTATTATCCCATTTGTGCTTAATAATTTTTGCTGTGCTTGGAAATATTCTTGATTCGGCAAACATGCAATCTCAAATCAATCTTTTGATCGATACAATTATTCCATATTACAAATATTCAGAGTTTGTTAAAAAAATTATTTTTACCAGAATTAATGAGGTTATTGAATATAGAAACATTGCCGGATTAGTTGGTGGTTTTGGTTTGTTGATTGCAGCAAGCGGACTTATTCAGCAGTATGCGAACAATCTTAACCCGAATATACGGAACAGGTACTGACGTAAATGTACTATTAGGAAAGCTAAAAGATTTTGCTTTGGTGCTGATGGTTATTTTAATTTTCTTTATCACAACTATTTTAATGCCTGTACTTGAATTATTGCGGCAGTATGCAACAAAATTCGATGGTACTAGAATTTTTTTGAGATCCGGAGTTTTTGAACATTTTATATTTTCACTTATATCAATCACAATAATATTTATTGTCTTTACAATTCTTTATTATTTTGTCCCGATTAAAAAATTAAGGAAAAAAGCGACTTTAATAAGTGCACTTTGGGCAGCATTATTATGGGAAACAGCAAAGCAGCTTTTTGGATTTTATCTTTATAACTATTCAGCATTTGGGAAAATATACGGGACTTACGCTTTAATTATTGTGGTGGCATTCTGGATTTATTATTCATCTATCGTGTTTATAATTGGAGCCGGAATAGGGAAATTATACCAGGATAGAAAATATAATAAGCTAAGAGAAGCGGAAATTATTAACTAAAATTTCTTTTAAGCAAATTTTAAGAAACCGTTTAGAATGTTTTAAAGGTGCAAATCTATTTTTGTATATAAAATTTTATAGGAGATACAAAAATGATAGACACAACACATATCCACCCAATGATAGTCCATTTCCCGATTGCATTATTAATTGTCGGGTTTTTATTTGATTTAATTGGAACTTTTGTTAAAAAAGACTTTTACAGCAAAGCAGGTTTTTATTTATTGATTTTGGGAACGCTTGGAGTAGTTGCAGCATACTTTTCCGGGGATCTGGCAGGTGACGGTATTTCAGAAGTTGGAGCTTTAAAAGCAGGCATTAGAAACTCATGAATCGGCAGCAATGTTATCTTTATGGATTATGGTTATTGCTTCTGTTGTCCGCATTGGTTTTGTAGCATTTAAAAAATATTCCGGAGCTTATAAATGGATTGCATTAGCCTTATTTTTTATCGGCGTACTTTCAATTGCAAGAACCGGCTATTATGGCGGTGAATTAGTTTTTAAACATGCTGCCGGTGTTCAATTAAATTTTGGAATGGATTTTAATTCAAACAATAATATAGAAGATGAGGATTAAAATACATATATGCGCATTCTTGATTGTTGAAGATGAAATTGGTATAGCTAATTTTATTAAAGACGGTTTGGAAGAAGAATCATTTGCTGTTGATGTTGCTGATAATGGTAATTCGGGTTTAAGGCTTGCTGTAGTTAATGATTATGATCTTATACTGTTAGATTGGATGATTCCGGGTATCAGCGGGATTGAAGTTTGCAGGCAAGTACGAAGTCAAAATAAATCAGTCCCGATAATTTTTCTGACTGCAAAAGATACTGTGCAGGATACTGTATTTGGTTTGGAAGCAGGAGCTAATGATTATATCAAAAAGCCATTTGAATTTGAAGAACTGCTTGCCCGTATAAGGGTTCAGTTAAGAACCAAAGAAGGCGAGCAGTCGGTTTTAACTTTTAATGATATAAGATTAGACCTTAATACTCACCAGGTCTTTAAGGATACTATTGAAATAACTTTAACCCAAAAAGAATTTGCCCTGCTGGAATTTCTTATTAGAAATAAAAATAAAGTTTGCACGAGAACCCGTATAATTGAACATGTGTGGGACATTCATTTTGATGCCGATACTTCCGTAATTGATGTTTATATAAATTTTCTTAGAAAAAAATTAGATAACAGCCCGGGTAAAAGTTTCGTTCAAACTGTTAGGGGAGTGGGTTATATTATTAAAGAAGAATGAACACACTTAGCTTAAGAAATAGAATCTCTTTTTATTATTTAGGGGCAACTGCAGTCCTAATTCTAATCCTGTTTTTAACAATTTATTATGTTGTGCACAAAACAGTTTACACTCATCTTGATGGTGATTTAAATGCTGAAGTGAGTGAAGTATTTAATAGTATTGTTATTCTGGATAATAAATTCATATTTGCAAATCCTTTTGAATGGAAAGAAAAAGAACACAGTCAAATCGAGGTTAATCCTACTTTTATTCAAGTAACTGATACAATTGGAAATATTATAAATAAGTCTGGAAATCTTCTTGATATTAAATTGAATTTTGATTCAAAGCTGCGGACTAAATCATATTTTAATGCTGAACTTTCAAATCAGCCTACAAGACAGCTTCAAATGCCGATATTAAACCCTCACGGCAAAATATTAGGATACTTAATTGTTGCCATTCCACTTGAAGAATCTGCCGTTGTTTTATATAATTTAAAGATTGTTCTTTTTATAGCTTATCCTTTCGTTTTATTCGTTTTGTTTTTTATAACAAGATTTTTTGCAGGTAAAAGTATACAGCCAATTAATAAAGTAATTTCAACTGCTGAAAGAATCACAAAAGAAAATCTTAATGAAAGAATTGAACTTCCTCCGCATAATGATGAGTTATATAAATTAACTTCAACTATAAATAATCTTCTGGATAGGCTTGAAGATGCTGTGTTGCGTGAAAAGCAATTCACTGCAGACGCCTCGCATGAACTTCGTACTCCGCTCGCTGTTATTAAAGGTACCCTGGAAGTTTTAATAAGAAAACCGAGAGAAGTTGAGCAGTATGAAAATAAAATTACATACTGCATTACTGAAGTTAATCGAATGTCCAATCTTATAGATCAATTATTGATGCTTGCCCGGTACGAAAGCGGAAAAATTACTCCCAAAGTTGTTCAGTGTAGAATAGGTGATAAGATAAAACCGGTTTTACTGCGACTGCAGAATCAAATGGAAATAAAAAACATATCAGTTCATATTGAAAATAAATCAGATAATATTTTTGTGAAAGCTGATCCGGAAATGATGGATATAATTTTTGAAAATATTATTTCAAATTCTGTAAAGTATTCTGAACCAGGGTCTCAAATTAAAATTAAAATAGAGAAAAATAATTCAGTAGTTGTTTGTTCGATAGAAGACGAAGGCATTGGAATGACGAATGAGCAAGTTGATAAAATATTTGACAGGTTTTACCGGGCTGATGAATCAAGAAACTCAAAAATTATGGGAAACGGACTTGGATTGGCAATTGTAAAAAAACTCTCCGATCTTCAAAACATTAAACTTAAAATTAAAAGCCAGCCTCAAATGGGTACAACTGTGTTTATTAATTTTCCACAAGAATAATCCAAAGAAAATTTTTTAATCAATTTTTAAGAATTGTTTAAAGTTCATTTTAGACTCCTGATTGTAACTTTGATATGTAAAATTTATTAAACAATCAAAAGGAGTTAAAGATGAAAATAAAAACATTATTATTTGTATTGCTTGCAGTATTAGTAGCCGGTTCGTCAAACTTTGCTAAAAGTCCTACTAAAGCTGAATTAGTTACAATTGACAATTTGAAAGAAGCATTAACCGGTGAAACAACGGCAAGTGCTAAGTATATGGCTTACTCTAAAAAAGCTAAAGAAGAAGGTTATAACAAAGTTGCTTTATTATTTGAAGCTGCTTCTAAAGCAGAAAAAATTCATGCAAATAATCATAAAGCTGTTCTTGAGCAATTAGATGTTAAAGTTGGAAAGATTGAACCTAAGTATGAAGTAAAATCAACTAAAGAAAATTTAGAAGATGCAATTAAAGGTGAATCTTATGAATCAGCAACTATGTATCCTGAATTTCTTAAAAATGCACAAGAGGGTAATGTTACTTTAGCTTTAATTTCATTTAACTATGCTTATCAGACAGAGAAAAAACATAAAGCAATGTATGAGAATGCACTCGAGAAATTAAATAATAAACAAGAGAGTACACTTTCATCACTTTATATGGTTTGTACAACTTGTGGAAATACTTATGATGGTGAAGCACCAAAAAGATGTGGTATTTCTATGACTCCAAGAGAAAGATTTATTACAATTCAATAGATGCCCTCAAACCATGTTCATGTAAGCCTGCCTGAATATTTTGGGCAGGCTTTTTTTACTTAATAATTTAGTATTAAAACTTAGCTCCCTTTAATTTTTAAGAAATAGTAATTTTCCAAATTAGGGCGAGTCTTTGTCTATCGGTAAATTATATTAAGATAGAATTGGATAATGTTAAGTGCTTCATTGATATAATTCTCCCTTCTCAAGGGAGAGATTTAGAGAGGGTTCAAAATGTTCAGTCATTCAAAAAACCCATCCCAACCCTTCCCTTAAAAAATGGAAGGGCTTATTTGTAGAATAACTTTAACACTATCATCCTTTCAATTCAATGTTCTTTTAGAACTTATAACCATCATAAAAATTAATTTGACATGTAAATAATTTCTCCATATATTTAATCAGACAAAATTATCTGATTATAGAAATGACAGTAATATTTTCTAAAAAGTGTGAATACGGATTGCAAGCAGTACTTTACTTAGCTGCAAAAAACAATGGAAGTGAAGTAGTGCCTGTTGATGAGATAGCAAAGAAGCTGGGAATTCCAAAAGAATTTGTTTCAAAGATTCTTCAAAGCTTGACTGAAAGCGGAATTGTATATTCTAAAAAAGGAAAGTCTGGCGGATTTGCTTTGGCCAAGAATCCTGCAAAAGTCAGATTGATTGACATTGTTGGAGCAATTGACGGACTTGATATTTTTAACAGCTGCGTGCTTGGCTTCCCGGAATGTTCGCCGGATCATCCATGCCCGCTTCATTCAAAGTGGGGAGAGCTAAGAACAAAAGCTTACAACATGTTAACTGATGAAACTTTAGATCAACTGAAAGATAAAACTTTAAACAAGGTAAACAGCCTTTAATATTTTTTTAACCATAAATAAGATAAAATAGTCTGATTATGAACACTGATGTAATTGAAAAAGCCGCAAAGAGAACAAAGAAAAAAATTATTAGGAACACTGAAAAACCAATTCAAAAAATAAGATTTATTATTCAATCTGCTTTTGCTCTGTTATGCATCTGGATTGGAGTTCAATTTTATTTCTTCGCAAAATATTTAAGCAGCGGGGGAGCAGCACAATTTGTAAGCCGGCCTCCCGGAGTTGACGGCTTTCTTCCAATCAGTTCGCTGATGAGTTTTTATTTATTCCTAAAAACCGGACAAGTACATCATGCTCATCCGGCAGGAATGTTTATCTTCCTTGCAATTGTTTTGATGTCTTTAGTTTTTGGAAAATCATTTTGCAGCTGGTTCTGCCCGGTTGGTTTTATTTCCGAATTGGTTGGGGACTTCGGGCAAAAAATATTTAAGAAAAAATTAAAACTTCCCAAATGGCTGGATTATCCTCTTCGCAGCTTAAAATATTTACTGCTTGGATTTTTATTCTACACGGTTTTCTTTTTGATGTCTGACATGGCACTAAAAGCATTTCTTGACAGTCCCTATAATCAAGTTGCGGATTTAAAGATGTATTATTTCTTCGCGGATTTATCAAGAACCGCTGTAATAATCTTGTCTGTTTTATTTGTACTTTCAATTTTCATTCGCGGATTTTGGTGCAGGTATCTTTGTCCTTACGGCGCACTTCTCGGTATGTTCAATTTTTTAAGCCCGAACAAAATTAAAAGAAATCCTGTAAGCTGTATTGATTGCGGATTATGTGCAAAAGCTTGTCCGTCAAATATAAAAGTTGATAAAGTAAAAACAGTTTATTCTGATGAATGCACAACCTGCTTAAGCTGTGTAGATGCTTGTCCTGTTGCGGATACATTAAATCTTACATCCATGCTGCCGAAGAAGAAAAAGATATCGAAAAAATTAGTTGCAATTGCTGTGGTTGTAATTTTTATGGCTGTTACGGGTATCGGAATGCTTACCGGACATTGGGATAATAATATTTCCAAACAAGATTATTTAATTCATTATAAAATGATGAATTCATACGGACACCCTGAAGGGACAACTGCAGTGAAAGAATTAAATAAAGAATCAGCAGCGCAAGGAAAACAGTGAGCGCTTAGTCATGCTGAACTTGTTTCAGCATCTTAAGGTAAACAGCAGATTCCGAAACAAGTTCGGAATGACACGATTTTAACTAAACATAAAAGGAGTAAAAAATGAAAGAAGAAACATTAACCGAAAATTATACAGACATAACTTTGTCACAGATAGTTAAAGATAATTTTCGAGCAGCAGCAGTATTCGAAAAATACGGATTGGATTTTTGCTGCCGCGGCAACAAGCCAATTTCACAAGCTTGTGAAGAGAAGGGAATTGAAAGTTCTGCAATTATAAATGAGCTTAATACTTTAAATACAAATTCCAATGTTGATGATAATAAATATGATGATTGGGATGTAGATTTTCTAACTGACTACATAATAAATAATCATCATGCTTATGTTAGAAAAATGACTCCTATTTTAGCAGCACATACTCAAAAAGTTGCTTCTGTTCACGGTGAAAATCATAAAGAAGTTATTGAAATTGCACAGAAATTTGCAGTCGTGTATAAAGATTTAAAAATGCACATGATGAAAGAAGAAGAAATATTATTTCCTTACATTAAAAAATTAGCAAAGGCAAAAAAGTCAGGCTCAAAAGCTGAAATGCCGTTTTTCGGGACAGCAAAAAATCCAATTAAAATGATGATAGCTGAACATGAAGCTGCCGGTGATGAATTGTATGATATAAGAAATCTTTCAAATAATTATACTCCGCCTGCCGATGCATGCAATACATTTAAAGTTACTTATCAAGAGTTAAAAGATTTTGAAGAAGACTTGCATAAGCATGTTCATCTTGAAAATAATATTTTATTTCCGAAAGTAATTGCTTTGGAAGAAGAGTTGTTGTAAGAGTTTATTCATGTGAGTGTAGTGACAAGTCTGTGGCTTGTCACTACAAATATGGATGTATATCCAAAGTAGTTGTTAATTTATCTCCAATTAGTCTCTTGTCTCTATTTAGATATTAATTGCTTTATTAATTCAATGATTGATTATGTAAATTGCCTTCTTCGATTGCTCTAACCTGTATATCATGATAATCTTTTGAAGTTAAACGAATATTTATTCGTTTATTTTTGGCTAATACTTTCTTTTGCAGCTTTAACAAACAATCATTTTTGATTATTCTTTTTCATTAGATTTCATTCCCCTTTATTATATGATTCAATATCTAAATCTTCTTTACTAAATATTTAAATTTAAATTTATATCTCTGTGTACTCTTTAATGTATTAAAACTCCAATAGTTTATTTCTGAATGATAAAAGTCTCGTGTTTTTAAAAAGTATTTACATGTATTTTCATCATATGGAACTATTATGTCTATAATTTCCAATTAAGTAACATGATTTTAATAAATTGAATACTTTTTGTTATTAGGATGCATCCAAAATTCTAATCTTTTGCATTTTTAGAAATAAAGCCTCCGAAAAATTAATATTTGTTCAATTAAAATTGTTCAATTAATGTGTATATTTAAAGTAAATATAATACTTTATCATATTTTTATCGTTATTCACATCGGATATAATACTGAAATTGCGCTAAATCTTTCCAGAGGTTTACTTAAATATAGAGAAACTAAATCTTTTATAAAGTTTTTGCATCTGACATAAATCAATTAGTCTTAAATCTCCATATGATTATCAATAGGTTCAAATAACTGAGTATGAACTTTGGTTCAATAATCATAAAAAACGTTTTAACTGGATTTTCATATTAATGCTTTTATATATGATGATGGAATTAACATATAGCAGCAAGCCACATTATTAATTGTTCCATATATTATGATTTAAGTCTCTCAAATATACTTTCATTGTTAAATCATAATAATGCATTATAAACTATTTAAATAATTATCAAATGTTTAAATTATGATTTATTAAAAATACTCATACATACGCTGTAATCATACTATGATTTCCAAATAATACTTTCATACACTCCAAATAAAATTTCCATCTAATGGATAAATACTAAAACGTTCCAAAAACAAATTTTAGTAGTATTCAACTAACTTCATAATTATTTATTATTCTAACTCAAATATAAAACTTCAACTTATCCCAAACATCCTTCAAAGGTTTTTTAGGATGTTTGCAAATAAATATATCAACATTTTCAAAAGGCATTCCGTATTTATTAAAATGGTGTGCGGCAAGTTTTACATCTTCAAAGTATTTGCTGTTATCTTCTAAGGATGAGCCGATAACAATTATGACATCTGCTTTAAAATCTTTGGGATATCCCCAAATCCAATAGTTGTTGTGTGCAGAAATAGCTTGGGGCAAACCGTATTTTTCTCTGTAAAAATTAACTGCTCCGGCTTCGCCGTAATTTTGTCCAAATATTAATGTGTGCTTTTTTTCTTCAGGTGTTAATTGGTTGTATGCATCTGCAACTTGCTTTACCATTCCTTCCCAGCCGAATCTATCTGAGAAAAACTGCGGCAGCAAACCTAATTCAGAGCGCTCAGCATTTTCCGGTTTCATTCCCATTGCTTTAGTAAATTTATATATGCATCAACATTTAGAAGAGGAATTGCAAAAGGAACAGTTATAAAACTAAAAGGAAGAACGATAACAGCAAGAGCAAATCTAACCCAGCTTCTTAAATATTTAGTTATTAAAACATCAGCTCCAACAACTCCGGCAGCTAAAATCATTGGATACAAAACGCCCATGTAATATGGCTTTCCATTATTGAAAGCAAAAACAAAAAACACTGCAACATAAAGCCATCCAATTAAAATATATTTTCCACGAAGTGGTGGCTTCCCATTACCTTCGCTGCTGAAAAATAAAAAGTATAATGCAGTAAAAATAAAAACTGTATAACCCGGATTTAATTCGAATAATGATTTGCTGAAAAATTCCAATAAGCCCATCGGCTTGTTTTTATACAGTGCAGCATTGTGCATGAATTCAAGTGTTGGATAATGATTTGCAATCTGCCATATAACATTTGGAAGAAAAATTATTACTGCTAAAGCTGCACCAATCCAGAGTTCTTTTACCTTTAATTGATTTCGGTATTTTGTTAAAAGCAATCCGACTGCAAGTCCAAATCCTAAAAACAAAAAAGAAAGTTTATTCTCTAGTCCGATTCCAAATAATAAACCTATAACAATCCACAATTTTGGATTACCGGTATTGATTAATTTTATCAAGTAATAAAGCATTAAGGTGGATAGAAGAATATCAAATGAATTCATTGAGAAATAGCTTGAGGCTCCTAATACAACTCCGCAGAAAATTACCAGGAATGCAGATGAAATTTGAGCGAATCTTACTTCCGCCAAGTTCGCGGGCAATTAATCCGGTAACAAAAACAATTGCAGACCCGGCGAGATAAGAAAATATTCTTATTCCGAAAATCGAATCACCGAAAATAAATCTAGAGATAGCAAGTAAAATAGCTGAGAGCGGCTGTAAGTCGACATATCCAAATGCAAGATGTTTTGAAGTTTCTATGTAATAATATTCATCTCTAAATATTCCATAGTTGCCGGCAAAGACTAAAAGTAATATTAGCTTGAATAAGGATAGATAAATTAAAATAGCGTTTGTTGAGGATAGTTTTTTGGTAAGTGTATTTTCTTTGTTCAAAGCGCCTCCTGAAATGATTCCCAAATTAAAAGAAAATATTTCTAATTTCATTGTAAATTAAATAAACGGTATAAAACAATGAACTGAGGATTATTATTAGTGAAACTTATTCTTCTGCATTGTATCTAACCTTTATTAAAAATAACTTTGTAAACAAATCTAACTAATTAAGATACTAGCAAGAGATCGTTGCAAATGATTTCTTTGTCAGTCTGGGCTTGTCGAAGACTGACATTCAAATTACAGTCACACTTCGACAAGCTCAGTGTGACACTAAAAATTATTTCTGTGAAAAAAAAATATACTATCGCTTTACTAGCTTTGTTGTTATTATTGCTTTCAATAAATAGCTGCAAACCTTCTCTTCCGGTTGTAAGAAAAATTTTTACTTCTTATCAATTAGTCAATCAGGATAGTGCCAAAGTTACTTTCCCCGATGATTTTAAAGGAAAGATTTTAGTGATGGGGTTTATATTTACCAATTGCCCGGATATTTGCCCTCTCACTACAAACAATCTGCACTTGATTCAAGAAAGATTAAAAAAAGATAATATTAAAAATGTTCAAGTTGCCGCATTGAGCTTTGATCCAAACCGCGATACTCCGAGTGTATTAAAAGAATATGCTGAAGTTCGTAATATTGATCTAAGCAACTTTGAATTTTTAACCGGCAAAAAAGATGTGGTTGATTCATTAATTGCCGCAATGAATGTAAAAGCATTTTCCGGAGATACGACTTATACAAAAGATGGTAAGCCGGTTTATTTTTATGTGCACACGGATAGAATTTCTCTAATTGACCCACAGGGAAATGTAAGAAAAGATTACCGTGGAAGCAGGGCAAACATTGACGAAATTGTAGAAGATATAAAATCATTAGGAGACTAAAATGTTCTTATTAATATTTTTAATGACGTTCATAAATTCACCCAAAGATAAAATTGAGATTCAAAATGCCTGGCTAAGAACTGCCGGCGCAGGAATGAATACAGCAATGTTTTTTGATATTGTTAATAATTCTGATAAAGCAGATACTTTATATAAAGTCGAATCAAATTTGGCTGAGCTTGTGCAGATTCATGAGACATATAAAAACGGCGATATGATGGGAATGAGAGAAGTTAAAAATGTCGTTGTCAAACCGCATTCAACTTTTAAATTCAAACCAGGCGGGCATCATGTTATGTTTATAAATTTGCATAATGATATTAAAGAAGGGGAAAAGGCGGAAGTTACATTTTATTTTAAAGTTGCCGGAAAAATGAAGGTTGATGTTCCGATTAAGAATATGATTACAAGATAGAAGATTAAATCATGCTTATCTGTGTCTTGCGACTTGCGTCAGTGTCTCTGTGGTAAGAAAAAACAATTAACCACAGAGTCACAAAGACACAGAGGAAAATTAAGATTTCATTCTTGTGCCTTGCTCTTCATGAATGAAAAGCCAGCTGCAAATCTTTCCAATATTTATTTCTTCAAAATTGTTCCAATAAGTTTTCGTTCTTACATGCATTGAACTTGAATCGTCTTCAGGGATAGTCCCTGCTTCTTCCATCAGTTCTTTTATTCTAATTTGCCATCTATGCATATTTTCTATTCTCAAATCTATCCAGCCTTCATTTGCCCAGCGATTAATATTTTCCTCATTTATTTCAAGCTTGTTCTCGCCTCGGAATGCGGGAATTTTAATTACGCTTCCACGCAGTAAAGATTCTCCATTTGGCAACAAAATTGGAATTCCAATTGAAATAATTTCATTTCTTAGTTTTGAATTTTCAGAAATAATATTCAATGATTTTTCAAATAAATCTTCTGGTGAAGAATTAATAATATCAAACATTGAATTATTAAATAATCGCAGCAGATGAATTTCATATAAAAGTTTTGAAAGTCGCGGCGGGCCTAATAATTCAAATGCTACGCTGTGAATATTATTTTCTTTCTCTAGGCTTGCTAATTTTTCAACCGCGGAATGCTGCATGTAGCCAGCACGGTAAGTCGGTTCAAGTGTCGCATGATCTAATGCACTCACAATATCGTGACCAGTGTTACCGCCCTGTACTTCATATAAGACTATATCAGCTATTTCTTCAGGAGTGACAAATTCCATCTGTTTTTGAGCAGTAATTGTTTCGAATTCACCTTTAGAAAAAATTCCGTTTTCACCTGTGTCAATAAAAACAGATTGAAGAGTTTCGCCAGTAGTTTTATACTTTTTGTTTTCGCAAATTGTAAATTCACCTTTTAGCGGAATTGTTTCACTTAATTCTACGTTTTCAATTTTTATCGGTTCACCTCTTCGCCTTATTTCACCAAACTCAATTCGTTTCCAGGCGATAGCTGCAGTTGGTTTAACTTCTTTTGTGATAGCACCGCCGGGAGTTCTTCCCATCAAAAATAAAAGCAGTGTATGCGCACCTGCAATTGAAGATTTGCTCAATAATACTCTGCTAGGTTTCTCTTCACTGTGAGTGTAAGGAATATTTAAACCCATTCCGCCGGTTCCGCTTGTTCCGATTTTCATATAGACTTTTGTTTTCACACTTCCCATCGAAGCATAAAGTATTTGTATGTGCCTAATAAGCTGCGGAATATATAAAGTGCACAAAAGCTTTTGAACTTCTGAAACTAAGTCATCATAACTACCTTTATTACTGATAACTTTTGAAATACTTCTGTAAGTAGTATAAATATCCTGGTAGGCAATAGCTGTTGCTGTGTTAATACAATCAATAATTATTTCAGGTTTGTATTCATTCAGCAGTTGGTAGATTGATGAGGCTTTTAAAATTTCGTCGGAAAGTTCGTCCATTATGTCGGTAATAATGGTTTTTCTTTTTTGTTCGTCTTCAAGAATTTCAAATCGCCTAAGATTTCTGAATTCGTTACGAACAAAAATATCTCCACCCCAGGGGATGAAAAAATCTTTTCCCTTTTTCGGGAATTCTTTCTCAAACTTTCCAACAGCCTCTTGAGCTTCGGAAAGCTTAAGTGATGTGATAATAATCCTTTTTGGGTTTTGTGAAACTAATTTTCGCGCAACAGCGCTGCCAACTAATCCAAATCCGCCAAGAACTAATACCGTTTTGTTTTCTATATCCATTTTATTTCCCCGATTAAATTTGTTACACCTAAATTAGTTTAAAGCATCTAATGAGGCAAATAAAACTAAAAAAAATAAATTATTTGTCGATTTTGTTTGGCACAAAGTATGCTAAATTTTAGTATAAGAGATACTAATAATTGACATGAACGGATTCAGTGAATAAATACAAATTTTGAATTATGAATAAAGAAAAAGATAAATATAGCGAAGCAATTGACGATTTCAATCTTGCCTATAAATTTCATCTTGATGGTAAAATTGATGAAGCAATTGAATATTACAAAAAATCAATAAAAACCTTTCCAACTGCAAAAGCTCATACTTTTTTAGGCTGGGCTTACAGCATACAGGGCAAATTGGAAGATGCAATAGTAGAATGTAAAATTGCAATCGAATTAGACCCTGAATATGGAAATCCTTATAATGATATAGGTTCTTATTTAATAATACTTAAGCAATACGATGAAGCAATATATTGGCTTGAACAAGCTTTAGATGCACCTAAATATGATTTTAGGTATTATCCTTTATTTAACCTGGGATTAATCTATGAGAAAAAAGGCGACTGGTATACAGCTATCAGTTATTACAAAGATGCAATAGAAATAAATCCCGATTACGCACAAGCTAAATCTGCTTTAACAAAATTAACAAGCCTGCTCAATTAATTATACAAACCTGTGCTTATTTGTGCTCAAAAGCAGAATCTTCACAATAAAGAAATTCCCTTTTTAATTGCTTCAAGCCTGGCGTATTATTAAATTTATTTTTCAATTTTAAATAGTTTTAGAAATATTTTTATTTAACGGCGGTTAATAATGAAATTAGTAGAATTGCTAAAAAATGAGTTTTTAATATCCGATTTGAAAGGTCAGAACAAAGAAGAAGTAATAAATGAGCTCATTGATTTATTTAAAGATGATGAAAGAATAAACGATATTGAAAAAGTTAGAAGTGCAGTTTTAGAAAGAGAAAAAATAATGTCTACCGGAGTTGGAAAAGGATTTGCAATTCCGCACGGAAAGACAAATGCAGTAAATGAAATAATTGCTGCATTCGGAAAAACAAAGCGTGATATTGATTACGATGCACTTGACGGGCAGCCAGTGCATTTGGTTTTTCTTCTGGTTGGAAAAGATAACCTGGTAAGTACTCATATTAAATTGTTAAGCAGAATTTCCAGAATGATGAATAAAGATGAGTTTCGTCAAAAGCTGATTGATGCTAATAATAATGAAGAGATATATGAAATCTTCAAGCAAGAAGAAGAAAACTATTTTGAAGTTTAACCTAATTTAATTCTCCCCTGTGGGTGATCAAAAAGTATGTAGTGTCACACTGAGTTTATCGAAGTGTGACAATTTAATCGATTTTCAGTCTTCGACAAGCTCAGACTGACAGAATTTAATTCAGAAAATTACTTTTGGATTACCCACCTAAAGAACTTTTTTATTTTCTGTAAATACATAGCTATGATTAAAGCATTAACCGGAACAAAAGATACCCTTCCTTTTGATATTCCTTATTGGAAACATTTAGAAGATATAGTAAGAAATATTTTCAGCAATTTTAATTATAAAGAAATTCGCACTCCAATTTTTGAAGAGACAGCCTTATTTGCCCGCGGCATTGGTGAAGAAACCGATATTGTGGGAAAAGAAATGTACACTTTTAATGATAGAAGTGATTTAAGTTTAACATTAAAACCTGAAATGACTGCCTCAGTTGTACGGGCTTTTAATGAGCATTCACTTGCTGCTAAGCAATCATTGAACAAGCTTTACTATATTTCCCCGATGTTTAGGCAAGAACGTCCTCAGGCAGGAAGACTAAGACAATTTCATCAATTCGGTGCAGAAGCAATCGGAAGCACTTCAATGCTTCTGGATGTTGAAATTATTTTAATGGTTTATAATATTTTAAAACAATTGGGATTGAAAGACTTAACTGTTAAAATAAACTCTCTTGGTGTTCCTGAATCAAGAGAAAATTATAAAAAAATTTTAAGAGAATTTTTATTAGACAAAAAAGATAATCTTTCCGAAGACAGCAGAAAAAGATTTGATAAAAATATTCTTAGAATTTTTGACAGTAAAATTGATGTCGACCAGGAGATCATGTCAGATGCCCCTTTGTTAATTGACTATCTTGATGAAGAAAGTAAAAATGACTTTGAACAAGTTAAATCACTATTAAGTTCAGCAAATATAAAATATGAAGTTGACCCAAAGCTGGTAAGAGGCTTAGATTATTATACCAAAACTACTTTCGAAATTATCAGCGGCAAAGTTGGTTCACAGAGTGCATTATGCGGCGGCGGAAGATATGATTTATTGATAGAACAGCTTGGCGGTAAACCAACTCCAGCCGTAGGATTCGCTGCAGGAATTGAAAGAATACTTTTAGCGTGTGAAAATGAAAAATCGTTAAATCTGCCGGATGAAAAAATTGATGTTTATATTGTTAAGCTTGATAAAGAATTAACAGATAAAGTTTTTGAAGTTTCTTTATCATTAAGAAATAATAACTTATCAGTTGATTTTGATTATCTTGATAGAAGTGTAAAAGCGCAAATGCGCGAAGCCAATAAAATGAATGCAAAATATGTCTTATTTGTCGGCGGTGATGAATACAAAACCGGTTCATATTTATTGAAGAATATGGAATCCGGCGAGCAGAAAATGATTCCGTTTAATCAATTACAAGATATCTATAGTCAAATTTCAAAAGTCAAACCTGCCTAGAAGTAGGCAAGAGCCAAAAATAAAAAAATAACTCTTAGATTTTGACTTTTGAATTTTAACCTTTGACTTTTTTAAGGAAAACAAATGTATCCTGAATTATTCAAAATAGGCCCATTCACAGTATACAGTTTCGGCTTAATGCTGGGAATTGCATTTATTGTTGCAAGCTATCTTTTAACCAAAGAAATTGAAAGAAGAAAACTGCATCCAAATATTGCCACAGAAGTTACTTTACTTGCAATTATATTTGGAATAGTGGGAAGCAAAGCACTCGACTTAATTGAAAATTGGGATATGTTCATTAAAGACCCTATTGGAAGTGCTTTTTCTCCTGGCGGATTAACATTTTATGGTGGTTTAATTTTATCAATAATTGTTATCTGGATATATACACGAAGAAAGAAAATTCCATTTTTATTTTTAGCAGATGCAACAGCTCCTTCACTTGCCATTGCTTATGGAATTGGAAGAATAGGATGCCACCTGGCTGGTGATGGTGATTACGGAATTCCAACCAATTTACCCTGGGGGGTTGATTATTCACACGGTACGGTCCCGCCGCATATTATGTTTAACGGAACTGAAATTGCCAAATCTTTTCCAAACGGAATTGTTCCGGATAATACTCCATTACACCCAACGCCGATATATGAATTTTTGATGATGATGGTTATCTTTTGGGTTCTCTGGAAATTAAGAAAAAAAGATTGGCCTTATGGGCAGCTATTCATGATCTATTTAATTCTTCAGGGAATTGAAAGATTTTTAATTGAATTTTTAAGATTAAATCCGCGGCTCTTATTTGGATTATCTGAAGCGCAATTAATTTCTATTGTAATGATTGTCGGGGGAAGCATTGGATTATATTATTTTAAAACTCATCCTGATATAAATAGATTTACACCTCCGCCATTAAAGCTTGAACCGGAAAAGAAAAAGAAAAAGTAATCAAAATAATTTTTTAACTTCTGCTATTGAGAGTTTTGCGGAAGCCTTGTTTTGTCTGTCTGAGCTTGTCGAAGACTGATTTTTTAAAAAATGAATTCACATTTCGACAGGCTCAATGTGACAGTATAACTTAATTCCGCAAAACTCTCTAACAACACGCAGGTTTGACTTATGAATTCTTAAAATGAATTTAGTTATTGGCAGAAAACCAGTTCTTGAAGCAATCAATTCGAATGAAGAGCTTGAGCAAGTTTATATTTTGTATGGGCAGCAAGGCGGAATAATAAACGCAATTCGTGTAGCAGCAAAAAAGAAGGGAATTAAGTGCAATGAAATTCCAATTCAGAAATTCAAATCTTTAACCGACAACAAAAATGCACAGGGCGTAATTGCAACTAAACCTTCATTTAAGTTTTCTTCTCTTGAAGATATAATTTCAAAATCAAAAAAATCAAAATATCCTCTCATTCTGATGTTAGATTCAATTCAAGATACACATAATCTTGGTGCAATTATAAGGACAGCAGACTGCAGCGGTGTCGACGGAATAATAATTACAAAACATAACAGCGCACCAGTAAATGAAACAGTTGTTAAAACTTCTGCTGGTGCGACAGAATATGCAAAGATTTGTTCTATTGGAAATTTATCTCAAGCATTAAAGCAGTTAAAAGAAAACGGTTTTTGGATTTTCGGCTCAACATTAGCAGAAAATTCAAAAGACTATGCAACGGTTGATTATAAACTGCCTGCTGTTTTAATCATCGGGAATGAAGAAAAAGGAATTAGAAAATTAACTGCCGATAACTGTGATTTTTTAATTAACATTCCAATGCAGGGGAACATTCAATCATTAAATGTTTCTGTTGCGACAGGCATAATACTTTTTGAAATTTTAAGACAGCGGAGTTTAACAATTTCGTAATTGCTTTTTGAAATAAAAAAGCTTAAAATAGCATAAGCATTATTCTTATAAGGGGTCCAAAATGAAAATATTTACTTTTCTATTAGTCATACTATTAACGTCTTCAATCTTTGCTCAACAGAAATATTATACTTTTTCTGAATTAAAGGGAATGGAAGATATCAGCGGCAATACCCAATTGTTTTACCGATTATATTTTTACCAGCATAGAAATCCACCAATGGATGATTATGAGGAGAACAGCATTTATCATTTGGATACTAAAACAAATTCAGATTCACTTCTATTGTTTGATGGTGGAACCTTGTTTAATGGTTATAAGTCAATCACGGATTATGAATTTTGGGATAATAATCCTCACAAATTTATTTATAACGCTGTTGGAGTTACCGTTGATCCGACTGCTTTTATTTTTAGGTATGATTCAGAAAAGCAATTACTTGATGTATTTGGCGGATATGATGGTAATTTAGAAATATCAAAGCAAAATGACAGCTTAATTTATTCATCAATAAGAGAAATATTATTCCAAAGTACTAATGGTGGATGGACATGGGATACCGTTAAAACCTTACCAATTAATTTAATCGCATTATCACCAAGGAATGATAAAACTATTTTTGCTGCAACAAATTTAGGCGAATTAAACAAATCAACGGACGGGGGGAAAACTTTTTCAGTTGTTGATACTTCTAAATCAAATTACAGCGGAGATAATAAAATATTGTTTGATAAAGATACTAATTATGTATATCGAGTATTTTACAATAATAATTCATACAGCCTTATTGTATCAAATAATCAGGGCAATGCTTTTAGCTGGACAAAACGGTTTAGTGATGCACATAAAATTTTTATTAGCTTAGATTATTCACAAACCGGAACAATTTTCCTTTCAAATAGAAAGAATATTTATTCCTCTAATAATTACGGTGAAAATTTTAGTTTATATAAATCTTTAGATAGAGATATAATCGGCATTTACAAAAAACCTAATTCAAATATTCTATACGCAGCAACAAAATATGATTTATATGAAATAACCTCAGATACAATTAAACCAATTAAAAACCTATCCGTAAATCCTGATATTTTTAGCTGGTTTCCACTAAAAAAGGGTAATAAATGGGTTTATAATTCAACGTTTACAAGTGAATCGGAAGCTACAACAACTAAAAAATATGTTGAAGTTAGTGGAAGTATGATTTATAAAGGTAAAAACTATTTTGAATTAAGTGGTTCCTCTTTCGATGGAAATTTTTATCGAGTAGATTCAAGCTCCGAGAAAATTTACAGAGCATATTTTGATAGTGATACATTAGTAAGTGAATCATTATTTCTTGATTTAACAGCAAAAGTTGGCGATACTTTTTATGTGGAAGAGCATAAGCCCGTATTATTAGAAAATGAAAAATCTATAAGTAAATGGGGACTAAATTCTACCCAAAGAGAGTATAAAGGGCAATCAACACCACTACATGAATTCTCTTTAATTAAAGGTATAGGTTTAAATTATGAATTATGGTGGGAATTAGTTGGGACCGAAGATAATTTGACCGGCGCCGTTATAGATGGTATTGTCTATGGAGACACAACAGTTGTAGGAATAGAAGATGAGGGGAATAATCTTCCAACAAAGTTTTCATTATCTCAAAACTATCCAAACCCATTTAACCCAACAACAAAAATAAAATATACAATTCCATTGGTAGAGACGAGGCATGCCTCATCTGTACAATTGAAGATTTATGATATCCTTGGAAATGAAATTGCAACTCTAGTTAATAAAGAACAATCTCCCGGAGAATATGAAGTTGAATTTGATGCAGGTAAATATAATCTATCAAGTGGAATTTATTTTTATCAGTTAAAAGCTGGTTCAGTTTTATTCAAACAAATAAAATGCTATTTTTAAAATGATTATTTAAATGAAGGGGAGATAGCATGTCTTCTTATAATAGAATTATTTTTACAGCATTTATTTTAATATGCTGTAAATATTCTTCATTTGCACAACCGTTAAATTGGATTAAACTTACTTCAAATTCTTGTAAAGATATTGTTATATTAAATGACTCATCATTCCTTGCAATTTTAAATTATAATTTAATTTATACAAATAATGGCGGTAAAACATGGGAAAATAAAAACCCTTTTAGATATGCTTTTACCTTTTTGGAAATTGAGTATGATAGTATTAATAGTTCAATGTTTGCTTATGCACAAAGTGAAAATAAAATCTATAAATCTAATGATACAGCTAAAAGCTGGACAGTCTCATTGGAAAATATTTATCAAATTACTGATTTGAAATCTAAGAATGGGATTACTTATGCAGTCAATTATTATGGAGAATTTTATATTACCAAAGATAATGGAGGAACTTGGGATTCCGTTAAAGTTGCGGACTCTATTTCTTCAGAACATTTGAATAATATTGATATTGCATCTAACGGGCAAATATTTTTATCTACCCATGGAAATGGAATTTTTACCTCAACTGATGATGGCTCTAATTGGATAAAAATAGATAATCAAGTTGTGAATAGTGGAGTTTCCTACATAATTATAAACAGCAAAGACGAAATTTTTGCCGTGACAATTCATGGCATAGCCACCTCAAGAGATTATGGCAAAAAATGGGAATTAATTTCCGATCTTTATTTGGTTGATGGCGTACTTAGTATTGATTCAAATGATAATTTGTATGGGTGTAGATTTGGTAGTATTTATAAATCAAGCGATGATGGAATTTCATGGAATAATCTTGGCGGTTCTTTTGAAGCAAGTGAGATTCAAGAATATAATAAAAAAATTTATGTAGCATCTTCAGGAGGTTTATATTTATTCAATCCATCTATTCCCACTTATGTCGGAAATAATTATTTCCCTATGCATTTAAATAATAAATGGCAATTTATTAGCTATAAATTTGCTTCAGGTATATGGACTTACTCTGCAAAAACATTTTCAATTGAAAAAGATACCATCATAAATAACATAAAATATTATTTATATGATAATAAATGGTTACATTATTCTGAAAAAGAAAAGAAACTTTATATATGGTATAAAGATTCAGCTAAAATATATATGGATTTTAATCTGCCTGATATGGCTACCTTTCCACATTATATTGGAACTGAAGATTTGGATTATGCATCTGTTTTTACTGGAACTACCAATCTTTTTGATTCTTCGATATACTATAAGGGATTTTCTGCTGGAAGTGTTTGGGGCTCTTGGGGAAATTCACATGAAAGTTTTGGAGAAAACGTTGGTCCATTCTCATATAGTTATTCCATGTACGCAGGTCCAGATTATGATAAAATAGACAATTTAATCATGGCAATCATTTATGATTCTACAAATACACCTCATTATTTATCTTATCATTATAAACCAGAAATAACATTAATACCAATAACTAAAATTGACAGTATTAATTTTCAAATTCAATTTTCTGTTAATCATAAATTTTCTAGTTTTTTTGATCCAAATACACCACATACAGGCCTCAATTTCATTGACTCAGTTTATATGATAAGTCGTTACATAAAAAATGATTCAATTCTATTTAATGATACCACCTTGCACAAAATATTTTCAAAACCAAAGAATATCTAATTTCAACAATGTTGGATACCCTCTTACTAAAGAGTGGATATTGTTTTGAATATAAATTTTTTGCAAAAACAAAAGGGATAATTCCTGATACATCTTTTTCGCCTGATTCGGGATATTATAAATGTGTTTGGGGTAAAACTACTTCGGTTGGAGATAAGGTAAATAAAGTATTTGATTTTATGTTGCAGCAAAACTACCCAAACCCATTTAATCCAACAACAAAAATAAAATATGCAATCCCAGCCTCCCGTAGAATCCCCTCCAGAGGAGGGACTTTGATACAACTTAAAATTTATGATATCCTTGGAAATGAAATTGCAACTCTTGTTAATAAAGAACAATCTCCAGGAGAATATGAAGTAGAATTTGATGCCGGATAAATATAATCTCTCAAGTGGGATTTATTTTTATCAATTGAAAGCTGGAGGTTTTATAAGTACAAAAAAAATGATATTATTGAAGTAGTATATTATTGAAGGTATGAATGTTAAAGAAAATATTTTTAGTCCTTTCTGTTTTATTGTTGGCAGGATGGGGAAGAACCGGTCATTTAATAATAAATAAAATGCAGTTAAATTTTTCCCGGTTAATTTTAATTTTGATTGGATGCAGCAGCTTGGGGATCATGCATCGGATGCAGATTATAGAAAAAGTTCTGATCCAAGCGAAAGCCCAAAACATTATATAGATATTGACAGCTATCAAAGTTTTATTGATAGCGGTCATATAATTCAAGATTATGATTCTATTGTTTCTGTTTATGGTTTAAGTAAAGTAATTGATATAGGCATTTTGCCATGGGCAATTATAAATACAACCGATTCACTTCAAGCTGCATTTGAAAAAGAAGATTATAACAAAGCTGTATTAATTGCAGCAGACCTCGGCCATTATGTCGGTGATGCTCACATGCCGCTGCATATCACAAAAAATTATAATGGACAATACACAAATCAGTATGGCGTTCATTCCAGATATGAAACAGACATGATTAGATAAATATTCTTCACAAATTAATTATTCATCTGATTCTATTTCTATGTTGATAATGTAAGTGATTATGTTTTTAATATGATTTATGGAAATTATATATATGTTGATTCTGTTTTAAATGCTGATAAAGAAGCAAAATCTTACGCGGGAAATACAAACAGTGATCAATATTATCAAAAACTTTGGGAGTTATCAGGTAATTTTACAATAAGTTTATTCAAGCATGCCTCAAAATCTTTAGCTGAATTAATTATTACTGCCTGGATAAATGCCGGAAGCCCAAATTCATTAACTGGTATAAATGATTTTATTCAAAAGATTAATTCCTTTCAATTATATCAGAATTACCCTAATCCGTTTAATCCATCTACGAAAATAAAATATTCTGTGCCATCTACAGAGACGGGGCATAGCCGTCTCTACAGCTAAAGGTTTTTGACATTTTGGGAAACGAAGTTGCTACTCTTGTTAATAAAGAACAATCTCCAGGTGAATATGAAGTGGAATTTGATGCCGGTAAGTATAGTTTATCTAGTGGAATTTATTTTTATCGTTTAACGATTCAGTCTGATCAATTGAAAGACGGATCATTTGCCCAAACAAAAAAGTTAGTACTGATCAAATAATTACTCAGTGTAATTAAAATAAAATTGTAAAAAGATTTGATAAGAACTTTTCTAATATTTTCTATAATTCTTCTAACAAATTTCTGTGCCTTAGCGCAGCAGGAACTTTTTGATAAAATAAATAAAATGAAAGATTCTATTTCAATTGGAAATTTATCAAATCATATTAAGGCTTTGCAATATGCTTCCGGGTATCAAAGCAGAGTAAATTTAACTCCAGGTTTTGATAGTGCTGTTGTTTATGTTAAAAATCAATTTGAATTAAACCCAAATTTAACTTCGGTAGAATTAGATACATTTTATATTTCTGATGCTGCTTCTCCTTTTAACAAAAAACCAATCTATAATATTGTTGCGACTATCAAAGGAAATCTTGATGGAACTTTTATTATTGGTGCACATCTAGATTGTTCTGCAAGCAGAATGGGAACTGATATATGGAATCAGCAGTGGCAGACAATAAAAGCACCCGGCGCTGACGATAATGCTACCGGGGTTGCAGGTTTAATTGAACTTGCAAGGATTTTGTCCGATACTACCTTCCATTATTTAAATAGTTATGGAATTAAATTAGTTGTTTTCGGTGCCGAAGAATATGGGCCTGCATATCCGGGGCATCATTATGGCAGTAAACAATTTACAAACGAGCTGCGAAATAGTAATGAAAATATTATTGGTGCAATGATTATGGATATGGTGGGTTACAATGACAATTATGATTATACTGCTATTGTAGCTAATAACAATTCTAAATTGCTTGGTGAAAAAATAATAGAAGCAAATGATTTATTTTCAGTCGGATTAACAATTAATAATCCTCCTTTTCCATCGGATACTTATAGTGATCACGCTTCTTTTTGGGATGAAGGTTATAAATCTGTGCTGCTAATTGAAAATGCACCTCCATGGACTAGTAATACTTTCTATTCAGCTAATCCTTATTATCATACATCTTCAGACACTTTTGAAACATTAAATATGGAATTAGTTAGAAAAGTTACCCAATTAGATTTGGTTGTTGCCGCATCTTTTGCTTCAAAGCTTACAGTAGGTGTTCATGAATCTAAGAATCAAATTGAAACATTTAAGCTATATCAGAATTATCCTAATCCATTTAATCCAACTACAAAAATAAAATATACTGTCCCCACCGTAGAAGCTCCTCATTAGGGGAGGCTTTATGTCAATTAAAGTTTATGACATTTTAGGAAATGAAATTGCAACTCTTGTTAATAAAGAACAATCTCCCGGAGAATATGAAGTTGAATTCGATGCCGGGAAATATAATCTCTCAAGCGGAATTTATTTTTATCAACTTAAAGTTGGGGATTATATTCAAACCAAGAAGATGGTTTTATTGAAATAATAAATATTAAAATTAAAAGAGGCTGTCTTAAAAGTAATTTATACTGTCACACTATGTTTATCGAAGCTTGCCTACCGGCAGGCAGGTGTGATTTATACTTGAAAATGTCAGTCTTCAATAAGCTCAGTCTGACAAACCCGATCTTTTGAGACAGCCTCTTTTAATTCGGTTTATAAAATTAAATTTTTACATCCTCTCAATCAAATAAGTATTCTTAACTATTTCCGAACGTGAGCCTGTTTGTTTGCCTTGTGGCGTATTTGCTTCCATTGAAAATTCAACATTCATTTCTGTATAAGTTTTTGCTTTTTGCATTACTCCATCAGTAATATTAAAATTAAAATGACCATTCCCACAGCTTTAGGTTTTTTAAAATTATATCTTACACCTTGTTGAGTTGATGTTGTTTTTCCTGTTACATTTGAATTCATGCTGGCATCAATTACAGCCAGCTTGTTATCATTTTGTTTCTGCAAATTAGTTACTTTAAATGTAGTTGTGTTATTAATTGTGAAAATCATAAATGGTTCTGGCTGCTGTTTAACTGACCAGGTTGAATCCTTTCCAACTGAATGGTCAGGGAATTTCCTTATCATTTGAGTCATTCAATGGCTTTAATGAACCTTCTGCGATATCTTTTCTCATTGATTCTTTTTCTGCCGATGTAACTGAGTCAGCATATCCTTTGATAGTAAGATATTTATTTACAATTTTATCAACTCTAAATATTTCCAAAACCTCGCCCTCCTTACTTACTCTAACCCCAAAAGGATTATTTACCAATGCAGCATATTGAGCATAACGATTTTGAGAAGCTGAATCGACAGAGGTACCGGATTCATAGGAAAAACTTTGTCCGTTTGCATCAGCATTAAGCTTAACTGATGAAACATTGCAATTAAGTTCTGTTACACTGTCAGCATCAATTTCCTTTGGTTCAAAGCTAATCATGTACACTATATTCTGATGTACAACTTGATTTAACACTGTATCTCTTACATGTATTGATTGGTTATCTTCCGAAACAGATGTCATTTTATAATTGTATGTTTTACCTTTTTCAAACTTGTATTTTATCAAAAACGATCCATCAATATTTTCAACAGGAGCGTTTTTAAATTTTCTGCACTCGAATTCAGAATTACTACCTGTATTATCCGTTGCTGTTTTCTGTTCTTTCTTTTCTCCACAGCCAAATAAGATAAAAGCTGATATGATATTATGATTATTTTATTCATCTAACTTTCCTTTCCACTAAGTGGTCCTTTCTGATAATAAAGTAAATATTTTTTACTAATTTGCTTAAAATCATTTAATTCATTTTGCCAATATGAAATAATTTCTTCAGGTGAATTTCCTGCCTCAATCATTTCTCGGATTTTTTTATCCCCAGACAATCTATCAATTGAAGAATTTCTTAATTTGAAGTCATCGGGTATAATTTCTTTAAGTACACATAGCAATCTAATCCCAAACCCAACTGAATTAAATTTCTCTCTGTTGTTAATTTCTAATTTTATCCCATAACATTTTTCAAATTTATATTTCGGAGATGTTGACATTGTTGAGATTGAAAATGGTAGTAAATGATAACTGGCTTAAAACTAATACCAATTTCACCAAATTTTTGCAGTTCACTAATTAAATTTTTCTGAATTAATATATGGAGCACCTATTGTTAAAAAAGGATGATATGTTCCTCTCCCTTCAGATACGTTTGTCCCTTCAATTAAACACATTCCGGGTATGCAATTGCCGTATTCTATCCGGAATATTTGGTGAAGGCATTACCCAAATATTATCATAATCATCATAGTAAGAATTCCTGTTCCAATTCTTCATTTTAACTACGGTTAAATTTGGCTTTAAATCCTTGCCGATAAGTTTTTCCCCAACGAAATATTCTGCTAATTCTCCTGGCGTCATTCCATATGCAATTGGAATTGGAGCAATACCCACAAATGATCTTTCGTCATCTTTTCTAATCGGGCCATCAACATAATATTCCATTTATTGGGTCGGGCCTGTCCAAAACAATTACAGGAATATTATTTTCAGCGCCTGCTTGAATTGTATAAAATAATGTTGATATATAGGTATAAAAACGGGCACCAACATCTTGAATATCATAAATAAGTACATCAACATTCTTTAACATTTCTTTTGTTGGTTTACTTATTTTTCCGTACAATGAATAAATCGGTATGCCTGTTTTAGGATCAACATTGCTATTTATTTTTTCTCCGGCAGGGGCTTCTCCTCTTATTCCATGTTCAGGTCCAAAAAAGCAGTTATATTAAATTTTTTATCATTAAAAAGAGTATCAACTAGATGGATTCCATTTGATAGCAAGGCAGTTTGATTTGTGACTATCCCGATATTTTTGCCTTCAATTAAATCTTGAATATTCTGAAATGAGTCTATCAGCTCCAAATACAATTGTATTTTTTTTATGATTTTCCTGAGCTAATATCAAAATGAGTAAAAATTGAAAATGAAAGAGAATATTTTAAAAATTTAAACATCAATTTGATGCCTTCAATTGATTAAAAAATAAAAGGGAATGACAATCATTAAAATCATCATTCCCAATGGGAGTAATAATTTATTGGAACTCAATTGTTGTAATTTTCAAGTAATTCTTTTCTTGAAAAGAAATGAGAAATTTCAATTTTAGCATTTTCATCGGAGTCTGAGCCGTGAATAATATTTCTTTCAACATTTTCTGCATATAATTTTCTTATAGTTCCTTCTTCTGCTTTTGCCGGATCTGTTGCTCCTATTAATTTTCTAAAATCTGCAACTGCATTTTCTTTTTCCAAAGCAATTGGAACGCAAGGTCCGGAAGTCATATAATTAATTAAGTCGTTAAAGAAAGGGCGTTCTTTATGAACTTCATAAAATCCACCTGCAGATTCTTTTGTCAGTCTTGTCATTTTTATTGCTTTAATTTTAAATCCGGCTTCATTTATTTTTGTTATGATTTGACCGATTAGATTTTTTTCAACACCATCAGGTTTGATAATTGCAAGTGTTCTGTTGCTCAAATTTGTTTTTCTCCTTCTTATTACTTTTTCTTTTTAACTAAACTTTTTTTCTTGATTGTTTTTGAAACTTTCTTGGATGTTTTTACAGATGATTTTTTCTTCTTTAGTGAATCCAGAGCTTTTATCATTGTAGAGCCAATTTCAGCAGGACTATCAATTACATGTATTCCAGCTTTTTTCATTGCTTTCATTTTTTCTACTGCCGTACCTTTGCCGCCGGAAATTATTGCTCCTGCATGGCCCATTCTTCTTCCCGGAGGTGCTGTTCTACCTGCAATAAATCCAACCACAGGCTTGCTTACATTTTTCTTTATAAAGTCAGCTGCTTCTTCTTCAGCAGATCCGCCAATTTCACCGATCATTACAATACCATCTGTATCAGGATCTTCATTAAACATTTTAATAATTTTAGTGAATTGAGAACCAATAATCGGGTCTCCGCCAATTCCTACACATGTTGTTTGCCCAAGTTTAACATCAGTCAATTGTTTAACTGCTTCATAGGTCAAGGTCCCGCTGCGTGAGACAACGCCAATATTTCCTTTTTTGTGAATGAAGCCTGGCATTATTCCGATTTTTGCTTTGCCTGGTGAAATTACTCCAGGGCAGTTAGGCCCAACTAAAACAACATCAAAATGCTTTATAGCATTATAAACTTTAAGCATATCATTAGCAGGAATGCCTTCAGTTATGCATACAATCAGCTTTACGCCGGCATTAGCTGCTTCTAAAATTGCATCTGCCGCAAAAGCAGGGGGGACAAAAATTGCTGAGGTATTTGCTTTTTGTTCTTTTACAGCTTCGTCAACAGTATTGTAAATCGGTACTCCATTAAAATCTGTTCCTCCTTTACCGGGAGTAACACCAGCAACTACTTTAGTTCCGTATTCAATCATTTGTTGTGTGTGGAAAGAACCTTCTCCTCCGGTTATCCCTTGAACTACAAGACGGGTTTTTTTATCAACTAAGATGCTCATAAACGATAATCCTAAGAATTCTTTTAAAAATTATTGCTTCAAAGATAAGAATTTTAAAAGTGAAAAGTGAAACCTGTATTCCGGGTTGGTGAGCTTAATAGTTAAGAAAATATCAACTTTTTCTTAGGACCGTTAATAAAAATTCTTTTTAAATAATATCCGGAAAATATTCAGATATAAATTTTATAATACAAATCATTTTTTAGTAATTTTAATATTTCAAATCTGAAATAAAATGTGGAGCTTAAAATGAAATATACAAAACTTGGTAAACGCGGACCTGAAGTTTCTACCGTTGGATTTGGTGCATGGGGAATCAGTGGTCGTGATTGGGGCACTACAGATGATACTCAATCAATTAATGCAATTCATACAGCTTTAGATAATGGAGTAAATTTTATTGATACTGCAGATACATATGGTTTCGGGCATTCTGAAGAATTGATTGCAAAAGTGCTAAGAGAGCGAAATGATAAAGATAAAATTATTATAGCTACTAAAGCCGGTAACAATTTTTATCCGTATTTAGGAAAAGAATTTGAAACTACTCCGGGTAATCCGGATTATAGTAAAAAGCATCTAATTTTTGCTGCTGAACAATCACTAAAAAGATTAAACATTGATGTAATTGATATCCTTCAATTACACAGTCCATCAATTGATCTGCTTGAAAAGGATGAACCATGGGAAGCTTTGCAAATTCTTAAAGATGAAGGGAAAATTAAGCATCCCGGATGGAGTGTACAGTCTTTTAAAGAAACTGAACAGGCATTTATACTTGATAAGCATAATGATTTAATAGACGTTATTCAAGTGAGATACAATTTACTTGAGCGTGAGGCAGAGAAAGTTTTATTTCCAAAAGCGATTGAATACGGAATTGGTGTTATAGTTAGAATTCCAATTTTGTTTGGACTACTTGCCGGTAAGTTTAATAGGAGTTCTATTTTTCCTGAAACTGATCATCGGAAAAATAATTTATCAGCAGAGAAGTTGGACAAATATTTAACTCAGCTTGAAAAAATGAATAACTTTTTTAATGAATATAAAGGATATTCAATGGCACAATTGAGCCTTAAGTTTTGTATTTCACATCCAGCTTGCCAAACAGTAATTCCGGGAGGAAAAACGTCGCTGCAAGTAAAAGAAAATGCGGCTGCTTCGGATATTGATTTGAAATATGAAAAGTTTCCAGATTTGGATTAAAATATTTGAAATTTTTATTTCAAAATATTTTCTTGAATAAAATAACTCATTTGAAAAAGTTTTTCTTCTTCAAATTGATTTGCAAGTAATTGAACTCCAATTGGCAATCCATCTGAGCTTTTAGCTGCCGGGATACTGATCCCTGGAATTCCTGCAAGGTTTGCAGAAGTCGTATAAATATCGCTTAAGTACATTTCCAGAGGATCATTTGATTTCTCGCCAATCTTAAATGCAGTTGATGGAGTAGTTGGAGTTAAAATAATGTCAACTTCATTAAATGCTTTATCAAAATCTTGTTTAATTAATCTTCTCACCTTTTGTGCTTTTTTATAATAAGCATCATAATAGCCTGCAGATAAAACATAAGTCCCAAGCATAATTCGACGTTTAACTTCTGTTCCAAATCCTTCTGAGCGTGAAGATTTATACATATCCATTAAAGTCTGGCTGTCTTTTGAACGATAACCATATCTTGCTCCATCGTATCTGGCAAGATTTGAAGAAGCCTCTGCTGTTGTTAAAATATAATATGCCGCAATTGTATATTCATTGTGCGGGAGATGAATATTTTTTACTTCAAATCCTTTGGACTTTAATTTTTCAATTACAGTTTCAGTCTCTTTTTTAATTTCGGGAGATAAGCCTTCTCCAAAATATTCTTCGGCAATACCTATTTTTAATTTTGAATTCTTGGATAAGATTTTTACTGTAATCTCGGAACTAGATACTTTTGATGAAGTTGCATCCTGCTTATCTTCTCCAGCCATTACTTGTAAAATTAAAGCAGCATCTTCAACATTATTTGTAAAAGGCCCAATCGAATCAAAAGATGATGCAAAGGCAGTTAATCCAAATCTTGAAACTCTTCCATAAGTTGGTTTTAAGCCATAAACGCCGCACAATGCCGCAGGCTGACGAATTGACCCTCCAGTATCAGTTCCTAATGCCGCATCGCATAGACCAGCTGCAACAGCCGCTGCAGAGCCGCCGCTTGAACCGCCTGTAACTCTTTCGTTATCAACTGGATTTAATACCGGCCCAAATGCACTATTCTCATTAGAAGAACCCATTGCAAATTCATCACAGTTGGTCTTACCGATTATTATCGCATCTTCATCAATTAATTTTTGAACTGCAGTTGTTGTGTAAAGTGAAGTGAAATTCTCAAGTATTTTTGAGGAGCAGGTAGTTGGTTTATCTTTAATAGATAGAACATCTTTGATTGCTATTACCATTCCGGCAAGTTTTCCATGATTGCCGGATTTAATTTTCTCTTCAATTTCTCTTGCTTGTTTTTTTGCATCTTCTTCAAAAACAAAATTGAAAGCATTTAGATTCTTTTTTTCATTAATCTTCTCTAAAAAATTATCAACGTTTTGAATTAATGATAATTTATTTTGTTTTATCTTTTCTAATTTGTCGGAATGATTAGAGTATTGAGACAAGCAGCTTCCTACCTTTTTAAGTTTATTATTGATTTATTTGGTGAGCAAAAACAGTTAATAGTAAAATTGTCAGTTTGAGTTTGTCGAAAACTGACATTTCTTATTAAGTTCACACCTGCCTGCCGGTAGGCAAGCTTAGACATGTTCAGTGTGACATTATCGTCTTCTTTTTGTTCACCCTCTGTTGTGGAAAAAATTATTGATTAGAAGAATTACTTATCAGTAATCTTAATATTTTCTTCTACTTCTTTTATGCTCTTTTTGAATTCTTTAATACCTTTGCCAATGTTTCCAGCAATTTCCGGAATCTTCTTAGCGCCGAATAATAAGAGAACTACAAAAAGAATTATTAATATCTCTCCGCCGCCAATACTTTCAAACATGTCAGTTCCTTAAATATTATTTTAATTAGCTTTTCTTTGTATCT
Organism: uncultured Bacteroidota bacterium; assembly: GCA_963777515.1. Classification (GTDB taxonomy): domain Bacteria; phylum Bacteroidota; class Ignavibacteria; order Ignavibacteriales; family Ignavibacteriaceae; genus CAVSWT01. The sequence continues at coordinate 458,666 of CAVZQU010000007.1, read as the reverse complement.
GATTTTTCGTCTTTATCTGTAGACTTAATTTCATCTTCAACATCTTTCAATGATTTTTTAAACTCACGCATTCCTTTCCCCAACCCTTGAGCAAGTTCGGGAATTTTTTTAGCGCCGAATAAAATTAAAATTACCAGCACAATAAGAATTATTTCACCGGTCCCTAAATTTCCAAACATGATTTCACCTATTAGTTAAATATATTATTTACGATTGCATTAAAAATTAATGAACCGTCTTTTTTCCCAAGCAAAGGGTCACAAGCTCTTTCCGGGTGAGGCATCATTCCTAAAACATTTCCTTTTTTATTCATAATACCTGCAATTCCACTTATTGAGCCGTTTGGATTTGCTTCTTCTTCAATTTTACCTTGTGGAGATGAATACTTAAAAACAATTTGTCCATTATCAACTAAAGATTTCAAAGTGTTTTCATCAGCGAAATAATTTCCATCACCGTGAGCAATAGGAATTTTAAGAACTTTATCCTGTTCAATTCCTTTCGTAAAGACAGAATCGCTATTTTCAATGGTAAGATATACATCTTTACAGACAAATTGTAGCGATTTATTTTTCAACATGACGCCAGGCAGCAATTCAGCTTCAAGCAAGATTTGAAACCCATTACAAATCCCAATTACATACCCGCCTTTGTTTGCAAAATCTATAACAGAATTCATGATTGGAGAGAAGCGAGCTATTGAACCAGTTCTTAAATAATCTCCATAAGAAAAACCTCCCGGAAGAACTATTACATCTGAATTTTGCAAATCAGTTTCTTTATGCCATAAAAAATCTACATCATATCCCTGAACTTTTTTTAAGGCGTAGTATGCATCATGATCACAATTTGATCCGGGAAAAACAACTACTCCAAATTTGGGCTTACTCATATTTTTTCCAAACTGAATTCATAGTCTTCCATAATTGGATTTGCAAGAAGCTTGTTGCAATAGTTATCTACTTCTTTTTCTGCATCGCTTTGATTATCAGTATCAACAGTAAATTCAATAAATTTTCCGATGCGTGTTTCTTTGATATTCTTTATACCGAGATGGGCGGCACCTTTTTCAACAGCCTGCCCTTGAGGGTCCAAAATGGAAGGCCTTCTTTTAATAATTACTTTTGCTTTATACAAATTTAATTCCTGATACTTTAGTGATAAAAAGGGAAAGAAGAACTACTTTTTCTTAAAATATCTAATAAAAATATGCCTAAAAATACCAAATAGAATTATGAAAACAAATATGTAAAAAAGCGCTTGGCCTTTAGTAATAATAAGTAAAGCAACTGCTATTATGACAAATGTAAAATGGAAAGGTTTCTTTTTTATTTCCGGGAAAGAGAATTTAGGGAGTGTGTCATATTTAATTCTTGTAACCATTAAAATGGATAAAACTATAATCAATGGAATAATGTAATTTGAATATGGTTTTTCAAAACCAGTTGGTTCTTTATAATAAGTAATAAGAAAACTTGAGATTGTAAGTGCTGAAGCTGGAATTGGTAAGCCTTTAAAATAGTCTTTATCAAATCCCACAAGTTGTATATTAAATCTTGCTAATCTAAATCCGCCGGCTATCATAAGTAAAGAACTGATAATAATTCCAATCGTTTCAAATTGATGAAGATAAGCACTATAGATTAAAAATGAAGGAGCAGCACCAAAACTTACAATATCAGAAAGAGAATCTAGCTCAACTCCAAGTTCACTGCTTGATTTTGTTAAACGAGCAACTAATCCGTCAAGGGCATCAAAAACTGCTGCAGTGACAATAAACCATGCTGCACGATTGTATTCCCCTTGGCTTGCATTAATAATTGATAGGAACCCGCTGAACATATTCATTGTTGTAAAAAGGTTTGGGACAACGGAAGGAGTTATTCTTATTCGGCGGTTCATTTCAATTTATATTTTCGAAAAGGATTGTTTCACCTGCAGTTACGCGGTCGTTTTTCTTAACTTTTTCATTCCATCCGGATGATGCGGGAACAACTACATCAACGCGACTTCCAAATTTAATCATTCCAAATCTTTTTCCAATTTTTACATTATCTCCAACTTTAATTTCATAAACAATTCTTCTTGCTACAAATCCGGCAACTTGTGTAAAAAAGACTTTCCCAAATTTGCTTTCAATTCCAAATTCACATCTTTCATTAACCTCGGATGCCTTGTCATCAAATGCAGAAATAAATTTACCAGGATAATATTTTAAATATTCTAATTCTCCGTCAATTGGAATTCTATTTACATGCACATCTAAAGGCGACATAAAAATAGAAATTTGTTTTGCTTTACTATTTATGAATTTATTGTCCTCAACATCTTTTATAAATAAGTATTCTTCCATCTGCCGGAGAAACAATTATATTATTCTTATTCGGAGTGGTTCTATCCGGATCACGAAAAAAATTTAATGTTAAAAGAAGGAAAGCTAAAGGGATTATAATAAAAGAAGATTTGATATAAACATTTTGAAAAAAGAAACTTAAAGAAATCAAAATGAATACAATTACAGAAACAACACCAAGAGTAAAATATCCGTATTTGGTAAACATTATTACGAGCTCATAATATTATGAAGCAAGTCCGTATATTTTTTTATTTCCGGGGCTGTGGTTAATTTGTAAGGATTACTCCATTTTTTATCATCCTCAACCGGAAGAATCTTTAAGCTGCGGGGAGTAAAGTCATCTACTAAAAAAAGTCTACTGTCATTTTTCCCAAAAGCACATGAAACTTCTGCCAAAATGGTATTTCTTCTTTCGAAGAAAGATTTTAATACTGCATTAACTTTGGAACAAATTCTACTTATTAGTTTTAAATCTTCAACAGAACAAAGGTCAAAAGAAACTAAATGACTTTCAGACACTAATGAATCTTTTCCATTACCAACATGAAATTCAAAAATAGGAAAGTTCAAAATTTCGTTTTCTTTTTTACTAAAAATTTTTGCGGTTCTTTTATCTACAATATTCAAAATTTTAATAGTAAAAGGTAAACGCTCATGTTTAATGAATTTAAGAGTATTTTTATTTTCAGATTTAACAAAAGCAGTAGGAATATGATAACCCTTTAAATAGTCAAAGAAGAAAGAATTTAAGTGTGCAAATTTTTCACCAAGGTTTTTACTCTTAATTTTTGTAGAACCATTAGAATGAAAATGATCAGAATATTCTAAATTTATAAAATCATCACGGTCTAAAACTACCGGTTCTTTTTTATTTAATTCTTCTATTAAGGTTCTGTTATTATTAAATTTTACTGACAAAATTACCTACTTTAAATTTTAGATGAGAAATTATGAAATTTCAATGTATAAAGTCAATTGATTATATTATATTTGCTCAAAAAAATTATAAATAATTAGCATTTTTTATTAAATATTTATCTTTTGGAGGAATTTGATGAAAGGCGGAATGCAAGGAATGCTGAAGCAAGTTCAGAAAATGCAGGCTGAGATGCAGAAAGTGCAAGGTGAACTGGGAAATATTACAGTTTCAGAAGAAGCCGGCGGCGGAATGATTAAAGCAACAGCAAATGGAAATAAAGAAATAATAAGTGTAGAAATTGACCCGCAAGTCATAAACGCTGACGAGAAGGAAATTTTAGAAGATTTGGTAGTCGCCGCTATAAATAAAGCACTCCAATCTGCAAATAAACGCGCTGAAGAAGAAATGGCTAAAGTTACAAAAGGTATGATTCCTCCAGGTTTAAACATCCCGGGGCTCTAAACTTGCAAATAGCTGAGCCGCTTCAAACAGCAATAGAAGAACTTAGTAAATTGCCAAGTGTTGGCAAAAAAACAGCACAAAGACTGGCTTTGTATATTTTAAAAAGTGATGAAACTTCCGTAGACAGTTTGGTTCAAGCAATAAAAGAATTAAAAACCAAACTAAGATTTTGTGAAAGATGTTTTAATATTTCTGTAGAAAATCTTTGTGATGTATGCAGAAGTCATAAACGTGATACAACTGTAATATGTGTTGTTGAAGAAGCGAGCGATGTAATTGCAATTGAAAAATCTCATGAATTTAATGGACTTTATCATGTTCTGGGTGGAGTACTTTCTCCATTATCAGGCACTAATCCGGAATCTCTTAAAATAAAAGAACTTATAAAGAGATTTGAAAATGAAGAAATTCATGAAATTATTTTAGCACTTAATCCTGATACGGAAGGGGAAACAACAGCTTTGTATCTTGCAAAATTGATTAAGCCGTTTGGAATAAAAGTAACAAGAATTGCCCGCGGACTTCCAATTGGTGGAGATCTGGAATTTGCAGATGAAGCTACTATTGGAAGAGCAGTTTTAGGAAGAATTTCGATTTAGATTTTATTTACATGGCTGAATGGTTCAAAGATTGGTTTAATACAGAAGAATATTTAGATGTTTACAGGCATCGAAATGAAGATGATGCAAAAGGTTTAGTTGACTTAATTCTATCAAAAGTGAATATTCCACCAGGCAGCAAAATCCTTGATATGGCTTGTGGAGCCGGACGTCATTCCATTCTATTTGCTCAACATGGTTTTAAAGTTACTGCAGTTGATTTAAGTGAAAAGCTTATTAAAGTGGCAAAGAAAACTGCCGCAGAAGTAAATTTAAATATTGATTTTATTGAATCGGATTTGCGTCATTTTGCAATTAGTGAAAAATTTGACCTGGTAGTTAATCTTTTCACCAGCTTTGGTTATTTTGAAAAGGATAATGAAAATTTTAAAATTATTAAAACTGCATTTGATCATTTAAAAGAAAATGGATTTTTCATTATAGATTTTTTTAATCAAGGATATGTTGAAAAAAATTTAATAAATAAATCCGTTGATATCATTCCAGGCGGATTAATAACACAAGAAAGAAAAATTGAAAACAGCAGGGTCGAAAAACTTATAACTATTAACAAATACGATGTAGAACAAAAATTTTTAGAATCAGTTAGAATGTTTAAGCCGGAAGAGTTAATTTCTGCTGTTGTTTCAACCGGATTTAATGTCCATGAAGTCTTAGGTGATTTTGATGGAAATTCTTTTAGCTTTTCCACATCACCAAGAGTTATTATTTTTGCCCGTAAATGAAAATAACTATAAAAATATTTCTATTATTTTTTCAATTTCTTTTAGGGTGTAATTTTTTTGGAACAAGGCCTGCTGAAGAACCAAACACTTCTGGGACTGCTTTTCAGCCGGCAACAACAATCAAGCAACTAATTATTAATTTTCAAAATTCTTTAGAAGATAAAAATTCCGTTAATTATTTAAAATGTTTGGCAGATTCAAATTTTTCAGATAAAAGTTTTCAATTTATACCGTCGGCAAGTGCTATATCGCAATTTCCTTCATTAACAGATAATTGGGATTTGAAACACGAGGAAACATATTTTAGAAACATGATGAGTAAAGTTCCGGATAATAATTTAATACGATTAAATATTTTTAATGATGCATCCATTCAGTTTACTGATAGCTTAATTTATTCTGCAAGTTATACTTTAACAGTCCCGCTTACAGACGCGACTATTCCGCAAGATTACCAGGGTGATTTAAAATTTACTTTGATAAGGGACTCCTTTTCCTCAGTGTGGGTCATTTATAATTGGCAAGATTTTAAAAATAGTGATTTACCAAGCTGGAGTGATTTGAAAGGAAGATTTTATTAAAGATGTTCTTAAATATGGTTTCATTATAGTTCTGCTTTTTACTGGATGTACAAATATTTTTTCTCCAAAGCTAGATAACAATGAAAGTTCTTCTAACTTTGCTATCTCAGATTTAAAGAAGCCGGAAGGTGTTTTTCAAAATATTCAATATGCTTATACATTTAAAGACACTATTATTTACGGGCAGCTAATTGGTCAGGATTTTGTTTTTACTTATAGAGATTATGAGCAAAGTGTGGATGTATCCTGGGGAAGAGACACTGAAATGCGAGCAACGTATGGACTTTTTCAAAACACTCAGCAGCTTGATTTAATATGGAACAGCATTCTCCTTTCAACCGTTGATTCAACCACGGCTACTTACGTAAGAGGTTATAATTTGACCGTAACATTTTCAACAGATATTCAGCGGTATGACGGAAGAGTAAATCTTTCTTTAAAGAAAAATCCGACTACTCATAAATGGGCTATTGTAAAATGGGTGGACGAGTCAAACTTTTAATAAGGAAACAAATTTTTTCATGATTAAATTTTGGTTAAAAGAATCCTTTAAACTAATCGGAAGAGCAAAAGGTTCTTTCTTTATTTCATTAATTTCTATGACTATTTCGGTCTTTTTAATTATTACTTCTTTAATATTAATTAGAATTTCGGATATACTTCAAAGCGGGATTAAAGAAAGTATTAACATTAACGTTTTCTTAAAAGAATCAATTGGAAAGGATGATACAAAACAACTCGCAGATAAATTGAAAAGCGAAGATTTTACTAAACAGGTAAAGTTTATAAGCAAAGAACAAGCTGCCGATAATTTTATTAAAGAAACCGGTGAAGATTTCCGGAAAATTTTAGATTACAATCCGTTGCCAGCTTCATTTTCTATTTCGTTAAAAGAAAATTTTGTGAATAAAGATTCATTGCAAGCAATTATTAGTAAACTTCAAAAATATCCTAATGTAGATGAAGTCGTTTTTAAGGATGAATTCGTTTACACTTTACTTTCATATTTAAATAACATTAAAAAATACATTTTTATTTTTACAGGAATTTTATTTTTCATATCAATATATATTGTCTATAGCACTGTTAAACTGATTACAAATTCAAAGTACAAAGAAATGGAAACAATGAAACTTGTTGGTGCAAAGCTTTCAACAATAAAAGCTCCTGTAATTTTGAATTCAATTTATATCGGGTTTTTTGCAGGGATAATTTCATTCGGAATATTTTTAGCTCTAATTTATTACATAAATAACAGCACATTTTTTAATTTTTTCATCGATAAAAATTTAGTTTATTATCTCGTTGCTTTGCTGTTGATCGGCCCCATAATTTCTGCAAGTATAAGTCTTTTTACATTAAGAAAAATCTCATTAAAGATTTGATGTAATTTTAATATTCTTTAATTTTTAGCGATTAAATTTAAAAAAACAATTGTTTTGAAATAAAAAATAATTATCTATAAACCAGGTCTCTTGGAGAAAACAGGTTTATATCGTTATGAAATCGGACAAATATTAAATTAAATATGCAGTTCAAAATTCTTTTCTTATTTATACTATTTTCTTTTTTAAGCTCAGCTTATGCACAAATAGTTCCTAACTATGAAGAAAGATCTTTTTCAGATATTTCCGATTCATTAAAAAGCCAGATGTTTGAATATGGAAATTCAAGCGGAAGTGTTAATCCCGATGAATATATAGTTGGGGCTGGAGACAAATTTTATATTTCAATCAACGGGTTTAATGATTTCAATTATAATATAATTGTTAACCAGGATGATAAAATCTTTATTCCAAAAGTAGGTGAAGTTGATCTAAAGAAAAAGACTTTAACTGACGCAAAGAATTCAATTAAAAAATCAATCCTTCAATATTTTAAAGATGTTGAAGTTTTTATTTCACTGATTGATTTTAGGAAAATAAAAGTTTCGCTTTTAGGTGATGTGGCTAAATCTTCTACTTATATTCTTTCTGCCAATTCAAGATTAATGGATTTGATTGTAAAATCTTTTGGACTTACAAAGACTTCAAATTATAGAGATATAAAAATCATAAGCCGGGATAAAACTCAAAAATACTATGATTTCCTGTCTTTTTTAAGATTTGGAGATATTACAAATAATCCTCTATTAAATGATGATGATGTTGTAATAGTAGATAAGGTTGATAAGATTGTTTTAATAAATGGACGAATAAAATATCCGGGAGCCTATGAATTTATTGAAGGAGAAACTGCAGCAAATTTAATTAATATTGCTGGAGGAGTTTTATCCAAAGCAAGAACTGATTCAATCGAACTAGTGAGATTTGATAAAGAAGGAAAAAACCAAATTAGCGAATATTACACTTACAATGAAATTATGACCAATAAAATTTTATTGCATGATAGAGATAATATTCTGATCAGAGAAATTCCCGATTATCTTGAAGCAAAATATGTAATGATTAAAGGCTATGTAAAATATCCGGGTTATTATAAAATTAAAGAAAATAAAACTACATTAAGTGAAATAATTGCTGAAGCAGGAGGATTTAGAAAAGAAGCTTCTTTATCTGATGCAACATTAAGACGAACGGTTGCTGATACTACTGCTGATCCTGAATATGAAAGACTGAAAAACACCCAGCGTTCGGATATGACTGATGATGAATATGCATATTTAAAAGCTAAATCCAGACAGAAAGTTGGAAAAGTTGTTGTTGATTTTGTAAAATTATTTAAAGACCAGGATATGTCTGAAGATGTTGTTCTTAAAAGAAGAGATGTAATAAATATTCCAGAAAAAATTGATTATGTAATAATGCTTGGCCAGGTAACAAATCCCGGTAATGTTATTTATAATAAAGATTATACTATTGGTGATTATATTCGTCTTGCAGGCGGATTCGGATGGCGGGCATTGGAAGGAGATGTAAGGGTAATTAGGGCAAATACCGGTGAATGGATAGATGCCGATGATGTGGATGTTATAAAACCAGGCGATACAATCTGGGTGCCTGAGGATTTGCCAGGCCCGAAGTTTTGGGATGTATTCACGACTTCACTTCAAGTTTTAGGTCAGGTAGCTGCAGTTATTGCAGCCACTGTTGCGGTAATAGTAGCTACAAGGTGAGAATTTGAGTTATCATCAAATACTTAATATTATAATATTTAATAGAAGAATAATTTTAAGAGTAACTATCTTTTCAACTATTCTATTATTTCTTCTTCTTTACTTTGTTTATCCATTAACATTTAAATCAGAAGCAACAATTCTTCCCCCAACTGATGAATCAAATTCCAATAATCTCAGTGCATTATTAAATGGTTCCAGTTTTACAAATCTGCTTGGTGGTAATTCTTCCGCCAACTCGCAGCTTTATATGCAGGTATTAGAAAGCCGCACAGCTGCTGAATATGTAGTGAAAAAGGATAATTTATTTAATTACCTTGATTCAAAAAATATTTATGATGCCGCAGAAAAGTTAAGTAAGAAATTAAATGTTGAAGTTACGAAGGAAGGGATTATCAAATTAAATGTTGATGTAAAAACAAAATTTTTTCCCAAAATTTTTGATGATATAGATACAGTTAAAAAATTTTCAGCAAAACTTACTAATTCTTTTATTGAAGCTTTAGATAAAGTTAATAAACAAAAATTATCATCCAAGGCAAAGAGAGCAAGAGAATATATTGAATCTCAAATTAAAATAACAAGGGCGCGCCTTGATTCTGTTGAAAATGCTCTTTCTGACTTTCAGAAGAAAAACAAAACCTTTTCATTACCTGAACAGATTAGTGCATCTATTGATGCTGCCGCCAAGTTAAAATCAGAGATTACTAAAACTGAAATTGAAATTGGAATGCTGAAACAGAATTTAAGAGAAGATAATAAAGCAATTATGTCACTCCAAAATAAACTTGTTGAATTGAAGCAGCAATACAGTAAAATGGAAATGGGGAGTGCAGATTATTTATTAGCATTTAAAGACGTTCCGGCTTTAGGAAAAGAGTTAACTGAATTACTTCGTGAAGTTAAAATTCAAAATGAAGTTTACCAGGTTTTACAGCAGCAATATTACCAGGAATTAATCCAAGAGAAAAAGGATATCCCAACTATTGAAGTGCTTGATGAAGCAATTCCTCCTCTTAAAGCATCATCGCCAAGAGTAGTATTTTCTACAGTGCTTGGTGGTGTTTTTATATTTTTATTGATGTCTTTGTTTTTTGTTTATAAAGAGAAAAAGATTTTGTCGATGTCAACTACTACAATGAAGAAAGATTAATATTAAATAAACAACAAACCCAATTTCTTCAAAAAATTGGGTTCGCGGCATTTAGTAAATTTTTAAAATGAATAATATAATTAGAAAGGAAAAAACTTGTATAAACCTACTGCAGTAGTAACCGGAGGTGCTGGATTTCTTGGTTCACATTTATGTGACAAACTATTAGCTGAGGGATGCAAAGTTATTTGTATTGATAATTTACTTACTGGAAATATGGATAACATCGCACATCTTTTTACAAATGAAGATTTTCAATTCATAAAGCATGATGTTACGAACTATATTTTTGTCCCTGGAAGAATAGATTATATTCTTCATTTTGCTTCCCCTGCAAGTCCGATCGATTATTTGAAATTTCCTATACAAACTTTGAAGGTTGGTTCGCTTGGAACTCACAAAGCATTAGGTTTGGCAAAAGAGAAGAAAGCAAGATTCTTACTTGCTTCTACATCTGAAGTGTACGGAGATCCGTCAGTTCATCCTCAAAATGAAGATTATTGGGGTAACGTAAATCCCATTGGTCCGCGAGGAGTTTATGACGAAGCAAAAAGATTTGCTGAAGCAATAACCATGGCATATAATCGTTATCATGGTGTTGATACTAGAATAGTGAGAATTTTTAATACTTACGGGCCAAGGATGAGATTAGATGATGGAAGAGCATTACCGGCATTTTGTGATCAAGCTTTACGAGGTGAAGATATTACTGTTTTTGGAGATGGTTCGCAAACTCGAAGCTTTTGTTTTGTTGCAGACCTTGTAGATGGAATTTATAAATTATTGATGTCCAATGAAAAAGAACCAGTAAACATTGGTAATCCTGCAGAAATCACAATCAAACAATTTGCTAAAGAAGTTTTAAAAATTACCGGCAGCAAAAGCAAAATAATTTATAAAGAGTTGCCGGTAGACGATCCCAAAGTAAGGCAGCCGGACATTAGTAAAGCAAATAAAATTCTTAACTGGAAACCCAAAATAGACCGTAGCAAAGGATTAAAGATCACAATAGATTATTTCAAGAAAACTATAAAATTTTAAGCTGACTTTAATGTCAAAAAAGTTCACTTCCACAATTGCCGGCGCATCGTTATTAATTACAAGCGTGGGATTAATTAGCAGGGGATTGGGTTTTATACGCGAAGCTACTTATGCCAGTAAATTCGGACTTCAAAATCAATTTGATATATATTTAATTGGTGCGGTTGTTCCAATTATTATAAATACGTCAATTCTCTATTTATCTCAAAATTATTTTATACCGGCATATCATCAAAAGCAGCAGGTTAGTAAAGAAGAAGCAAAAGTATTTTTTAATAACACATTTTGGACTTTTTATTTTTTCAGCAGTTTTACTTAGTCTGATTTTATTCTTGTTATCGTCATCAATAATAAGTCTTTATCTTGGCAATTCAAGCTTATCATCAAAAGAAATTGCTTTAAAAGTATTTCAAATATTTTTAATTACAATTCCCTTTAACGCCGGTAATTCTGTTTTTATATCATACATGCAGGCTGAATTTAAATTCAAATCACCTGCAATTTCAAACCTATTCTTAAATATTTCAATAATATTTCTCGTTTTATTTTTCAGTTCAAACTGGGGAATTTTTACTATTCCGCTTGGTTATGTTGTAGGAATACTGCTTCAATTTTCTTATTTGTTTTTTAATGTTAAAAAATTACATGCCTTTTCTTTTTCAAACTTTAGCTTAAAAATATTTCATTTTGAAAAAGCAAACCGGGTTATAATTTTTATAGTTTTTATAGAAGTTATAAATCAGCTTTATATTTTGATTGATCGATATTTTTATTCAGATGTTAATGCAGGCGGAATTGCTTCATTAAATTTTGCGACGGTTCTATTTACACTGCCGGTTGCTATATTTTCTTTGGCATTATCCACGGCAATTTTTCCTCAATTATCGCAGTCTTTTAATTCAAATAATCACGAATTACTGCAGCATCATTTTAACCGCGGATTGAGAATCATTATTTTCATTTTTATGCCGGTAACTTTTGTTTTTATTTTTTTCGGTGATGGAATAGTAAAGATGCTCTATGAACGCGGACAGTTTACGGCAAACGATACTGTAATGACATTCAGTATTTTAAAAATTTATGCCTTCAGTTTTTTGTTTTTTGCACCTTACGCAGTAATAAATAAAATGATTTATGGTGCCGGATTAATCAAACAACTTTTGCTAGTTTCTATTTTTATTTTCCTATTAAAAGTAGTTTTGAATTTTAGCTTTGTTAAATCATTAAACACGGAAGGCTTAGCGTTAGGGACAACAATTTGCTATGCTGCAATTAGCTTGATTGGATATTTAATTGTAAAATATAAAGTAAAAATAGGGGGCACAAAAGAAATTTTAGTTAATGGGTTATTATTAATTATATCAGCTACCATCGCTTTGTTTATTAGTAAACAAATTGAGTCTTTAATTCACACTACAATGCTAATAGATGTTATATTGAATATTATTTTATTTGTTGGTGTTTACTGGATTAATATTCATTTCATAGGACATGAAGAATATTTGTGGGTTAAGAATATGGTATTACATTTAACAAAATGAAAACAATTCTTGATTTGAACTTATAATACAATGAATTATCTGAATACATTAGATAGAAACAAAAACGTTAAATTGATTGCATCTTTATCTGTTCTTATAATCTTTGCCTTTAATCAATTTTTAATTTTATTAATAGCAAGTCTGGTATTTGCATTCCTTTGTTTTCTATATAAAGAAAAATTTATTATTCCATTTACTATAGTAGCTTTTTTAATTCTTACCAGTGATTTTACAGAAATTTATAGAAATTATATAAATATCTTTTTAATCTTTCTTATTATTTACTTGTACATAAAAAATTTTGGTATAACTCTAAATATTATCAATGAAATACCCCGAGATGTAAAATATGTTGTTACATTAGCTTTATTCTCAATGTTTATTTCTTCCTTATTTTCTGATGAAATTTTATATGCCTTTTTTATAACCGCAAGACAGATACTTTTCTTTTTAATAGTTTTTATGTTGGTAAAATTTCTAAGATTTAAGAAAATGATATTTTATTTTATAAATGCGTTAGTAATTTCAAGCATAATATTAGGGTTAGTAATTTTTTACGAAATATTTTCTAAAGGTTTAACACTTTTTTCAATACAAAGTCAAACAGTCAATCAATTTTCTGGTTTATACAGTAATCCAAATGCAGTTGGTCTTTTACTAACAGTTTCAATTCCATTATGGATAGGTATAGTATTAATAAAAAGTAGAGAAAAAAATATATACAGATATTTGCATTATATAGTTCTCTTTTTTCTAATTGTCGTGCTTATATTAACAGATTCAAGAGCTTCAATAGGAGCAGTATTTATAAGCATTTTATTTATTCTTTGGAAATATAATTCTAAATATTTGCGTAACCTTTTTATTACGGTTATTATATTAGCAATGTTGATATTGGTTATTCCAATCTTTAATGAATATCTAAATATTTATTTCAGAGTTGGAAGAATTCTTGAAAACACACGATATTATATTTGGGATATGACATTACAAATAATTAAGCATAATTTTATTTTCGGTACTGGCCCTGGATTATTTGATACAAAAATATATCCCAATCTTACAGTTATGTTAGGTAGTTTCCAGGAGCAGTCCATTTGGTGGGCAAGAAGTGGAACTGCACACAATTTTTTCCTGTTCAAATTTGCTGAAAATGGGATATTAGGTTTTATAACTGCAATTTATCTTTTTTATACTTTTTTCCGAACTGGAATTAAGACAGAAAAGAAAATAAATGATAAAAATTCAGTTTATTATTTATTAACAATTTCAATTAGTAGCATAGGGGCAGGACTATTAGGACGAGCATTTTTAGAGTCAACAGGAGTATTGACGAATGGATGGATTACTAGAGACTTACCTTTTTGGATTGCCTTTATAATACTTATGTATATACATCAAAAAGTATCTAATAAAAGTATTAATGAATGAAATTTAATTTATCGCTCATATTAAAAGATATACCTATTTTAAATAAGAGTATTAATTATATCTGTTATTTACTTTTCAAATTAGTGAGGATATTATCATTTCCCCAAGAAAATAACTCGGGTAAGATATTAGTTATATCATTTTGCCGAATTGGAGATACGGTTTTTACTATTCCTGCACTTAAAATTTTTAGCAAAATATATAAAGATATAACTATTGTTTGTTATGATAATTCGAAAACTATTTACCAATTAATTTTCAGTAAGTTTAAATATATTGTTGTTAATGATTCTGGATTAAAATTCGGCAGAAGGATTGTTAAAGGGCGATACAGAAAAATAATTAAAGAAATTAATCCTCAAAAAATTTTTGATTTAACGGGAACCATCCTTTCAGCAAGTTTGATATTTAATTCACATACAAAGAAGATTATTGGGTTTAATGATAATTATTTTAAAGCTCTTTATTCTGATTTTATTCCCAAAAGAACTACTCCGCATTTAATAGATTTGTATTTGGATCCTGTTAGCGTTGAACATGAAATTAATGAGGCTGAAATTGAGAGAGAATATAAAGTTTCATTTGATGAAAGCAGAAAAATCTTAATACATCCTTTTGCAGGCTGGGAAGCAAAAGAATGGGGGATAAACAAATTCATAAAGTTGACTGAATTATTAAGGGCAGATTACGATTGTGCATTTATATTTTCTAATGTAAAAACAGATAGACAATTATTCAATAAACTTGCTGAGAATAATATCAAATTTATAGCAACAAATTCCTTAAAAGAATTAATTGAAGAAATAAAAGAAGCTTCATTAATGATATCCAATGATTCAGGCCCAATCTATTTAGCAAATATATTAGGGAAATCAACATTCACTATTTATGGACCGACTAATCCCGAATATAGTTTGCCTTTTGGTAACTTTCATAGATTTATTCAAAAGAAAATCTCTTGTTCACCTAAAAAAAATAAGCAGTATTGTTTTACAAATGCCGGCAGGAATTGCCCAAATTATGAATGTATGAATAAGTTAGAAGTAAACGAAGTTTATGATGGCGTAATTGAATTATTAAAAGATTTGGAAATCACAAAGAATGCCCACAAGGTTTAGAAATAAAAATGAAAGTATTGCTTCTATCTGATGCTAATTCTTCTCATACCATAAAATGGGTACGAGCTTTATCGAAAGTTGGAATCAATATACATTTAATGAGCTTAACTCCAATTAATAATAAAATATATTCTGACATACAAAATGTTTCTGCCGAATCTTTTAATATTTCAAATAAAATAGCAAATCAAAAAAAAACTAAATTTAATAAAGTAATCTACTTAACGGCAATAAGGAAAATCCAAAGACGAATCAAAGAATTTAATCCTGATATTCTACATTCTCATTACGCCTCTAGCTACGGATTTATTGGCGCACTTTGTAATTTCCATCCATACGTTATATCTGTTTGGGGCGCCGATATTTATAATTTCCCTTTGATAAGTATAATACATAGAAAGATAATGGAATACAGTTTAAATAAGTGTGATAAAATATTATCAACCAGTAATTCCATGGCAGAACAAATAAAAAAAATTATTAATAAAAAAGTTGAGGTTATTCATTTTGGAATAGATACAAACATTTTTAAAAAAAGTGAAGTAATAAAAAAAGATGAAATTATAATTGGGACAGTAAAAACTTTGGAAGAAAAATATGGAATAGAATATCTAATTAGATCTTTTAAGATTGTTAAAGATAAATTACCAAACATTCCATTAAAATTATTAATTGTCGGGGGAGGTAGTCTTGAAGATGCTCTTAAAAAGTTAACGATAGAATTAGGAGTTAGTAATGATACTAACTTTACAGGTTATATTAATTATTCAGATATTGTTAAATACCACAACCAAATTGATATTTATGTCGCATTGTCAATCGAAGACAGTGAAAGTTTTGGCGTTGCTGTTCTAGAAGCTTCAGCTTGTGAAAAACCGGTAGTAGTCTCAGATGTTAGCGGATTTACTGAGGTTGTTGATAAAAATATTACTGGATTTGTAGTACATAGAAAAAATATAAATGAATCAGCAGACGCAATTATAAAATTAGTAACAGATGAAAAACTAAGAAATGAAATGGGGAAAGCCGGAAGAGAAAGAGTTTTTAAATTATATGATTGGAATAAAAGTGTTGAAGATATGATTAAAATGTACAAGAAATTGTTAGAAGTTAATACAAATAGTAAAAATTAATCTTTTAACTTTTTATATTATAGATAGTATAAAAATATAATTACGTCATATTAAATAAGACATGAAAATTGCTGAACTATATTATAAGGTCCAAAAGAAACAAGTCCCATATTATGCGAAGTATCCTTTGTGGTTAATTATCTGGAAACCAATCCGTAAATTTTTCAATGTTGTATTAATTCCCAATATACCGTTTTCGAATTTAAGAATATTTTTATACCGTTATTTAGTTGGATATAAGATAGGGAAAAATGTTTTCATTGGTATGAAGTGCTATCTTGATGATTTAGAACCAAAGTGTACAATAATTGAAGATAATGTAACCATTTCTTATGGATGTTATTTTGCTTTGCATGGAAAGGATCAAATACATACAGATATCTTGATTAAAAAAGGAGCATATATCGGAATGCGTGCTACAATAATTGCTGGTAGAGATGGTATCTGTATTGGGGAGAATGCAATAATTGGAGCTGCATCTTTGGTAAATAAAAGTGTTCCCGATAATAGCACTTCCGTGGGGAATCCTGTTAAAGTAATCAAATTGATGGAACAGAAAATAACAGATGGATAAATTAAATAATGGTGATAAAACAATTTCAATCATAATCCCATGTAAAAATGAGGAAAATTATATTGAACAATGCCTCTTGTCATTTGTTGAAATGGACTATCCAAATGAATTATTAGAAATATTAGTTGTTGATGGTGAAAGCTCGGACAATACAAAAAAAATAATTCAACAAATTCAAAAAAAATATTCTTTCATTAAGCTTCTAAATAATCCGAAAATAATTACCCCCCACGCTTTAAATATTGGCATCAGAAATGCAAAAAGTAATTTTATTATGATTGCAAGCGCTCATTCATCTTTTTCGAAAAGTTATATCACGGAACTTATAAAAGCTATTAACGAATTAAATGCCAATGTTGTCGGTGGTTTTATGCTAACAGATGTAAAAAATAAAAATAAAAAAACTATTTCCATTAGTAAGGTTTTAGCAAATAAGTTTGGAGTAGGGAATTCAATGTTTAGAGTTGGTGCAGAACATCCAAGACAAGTTGATACTGTTCCATTTGGTATTTATAAAAAAAGTCTATTGATTGATATTGGATTATATAATGAAAGATTAATTAGAAATCACGATATAGAATTATCCAAAAGATTAATCAATGCGAATAAAAAAATATACTTAATTCCATCTGCTAAATGTACATACTACGCCCGCGAAAATTTTTTAGGAATCTTAAAAAATAGTTTTCAAAATGGTCTTTGGAATATTTTAACAGTATACATTACGAAACAATTCAATTCATTAAGTATAAGGCACTTTATTCCATTATTATTTTTGTTGTCTTTGATAGTACCATTGTTATTGATGAGTTGGACACCTATTATTGGAATAATTTCGGCAATCAGTTTTATTTTGTATTCATTAATGACAATTATAATGACTGCGAAAATTTCTGATAAGAGTACTTCCTTTTTTTATATAATATTTACTTTTTGGATTTTGCATTTCTCATATGGGGTGGGCTCATTAATCGGATTATTGAGGATTGATTATTTATTAAAGAAAAATTGAATGAATGAGAACACATATAAAAAAGCAATTGCATCTGTTTTAGGATGTAGTTCTGATAATATTTTTCTCTATTGGAAGGGGAGGGTTGCTCTTTACGCAGCTCTTAAAGCAATGGGAGTAAAGGAAGGTGATGAAATTATCTTACCGGCTTTTACGTGTGTGGTTGTTCCTAACTCCATAATTTATTTAGGAGCAAAACCTGTTTATGTTGATATAAATCCTCAACAATTTTAATGTCTCATTCAAAAAACTTAAAGAAGCAGTAACAAATAAAACTAAAGTAATTATATGTCAAAATACATTTGGCCTTTCTTCTAACATTGAACAAATAATACAAATAGCAAAAGAGAATAATTTATTTACAATCGAAGATTGTACACACGGATTTGGAGGTCTTTATAATGGCCAACCTAATGGGTCTTATTGCGATGCTGCTTTTTATTCTACCCAATGGAATAAGCCATTTTCTACAGGAATTGGAGGATTTTTAGTTGTCAATAATAAATTACTCATTCAAAAAGTAAATGAATTAGAAGGAGATAAGTTTAAGCCTTCTTTTATTGATAAATTCACCTTATCTTTTTTAATACCGTTTAGAAAATATTTAGTTAATGAATTTACTCAGAACGCTCTTGTTAAAATATTTAGATTTTTAAGTAAACATAATTTAATAATCGGTTCATCACAAGGAGAGGAATTAACGGGGACAGAAAAACCAAACAGATTTTTTAAGAATATATCTACAGTGCAAATAAATGAAGGAATAAAACAGATAAAAAAATTAGATAATCTAAATCTTTTGCGAAAAAAAAATGCACAAGATTACACAAAGTTTTTGAAAGCTAACAACAAAAATTTTGTAGAAGAAAATCTTTTTGATAATCATTTATTTCTTAAATATCCATTACTTGTAAAAAACCGTCAACAATTTTTTGAAATTGCACAGCAGCAAAATATTAGTCTTGGAGATTGGTTTATTTCACCTCTTCACCCAATTAAAGAAAACTTGGAAAGATGGAATTTTAATAAAGAATTTTTTCCACAAGCAGTAAAAATCTCAAGTATGATTGTGAATTTGCCGACTGACATAAAAGATAATCGGAAGGTTCTTAAATTCTTAAAAAATAATTTGGAACTAATTGTATAATTCCAATAGTGATTTAAATAAAGTTTATTAATGAAAACTAACTTCATCCAATTTCATAAACCGTATCAATCTGAAGAAGAAATCAACGAAGTTGTTGATACAATAAAATCCGGATGGTGGACAACGGGACCAAAGACTTTGAGATTTGAAAGTGAGTTCAACAAGTTTATCGGATCTAAATTTTCTGTATCTGTAAGTTCTTGGACAGCAGCAGCGCATCTATCTTTGGAAGCCATTGGATTAAAACCTAATGATGAAGTGATAATTCCATCTATTACTTTTACGGCAACTGCGGAAATTGTTTGCTACTTTGGAGCGAAGCCGGTTATTGTAGATGTTCAAGAAGATACTCTCAATATCAATCCGAATGAAATTGAAAAGAAAATAACATCGAAAACTAAAGCTATTATTCCAGTTCATTATGGTGGACAACCTTGTGACATGGATGAAATAATTGCGATAACAAAAAAGCATAATTTAAAGATAATTGAAGATGCTGCCCATGCACTGCCAGCTTATTATAAAAATAAAATGATAGGAACAATAGGTGATGTAACTTGTTTTAGTTTTTATGCAACAAAAACACTTGCGACGGGCGAAGGAGGAATGATTTGTACTAATAATAAGGATATAGCAGAAAGATGTTCAATCATGCGTTTGCATGGTATAGATAAAGATGCATGGAATAGGTATTCGGAAAAAGGGAATTGGTATTATGAAGTTGTGGCCCCTGGCTATAAATATAATTTTACAGATATCCAGGCCGCTCTGGGGTTAGCTCAATTGAAAAAATTAAAAAAGATGCTGGAACTTCGAAAGAAAATATATAATAAGTACAATGCAGCATTCGAAAAAAATGAGCTTATAAAAATTTTTAAGACTAAGAATGATAGAGAATCATCACATCATTTATATCCTATCCTAATTAATTTCAAAAAGTTGAATATCAATAGATCTAAATTTATAGATGAATTAAAAAAAGAAGGAATTGGAACAAGTGTGCATTTTATTCCTCTTTACAGGCATCCTTATTATAAAAATACTTTCAAATTAAAATTTGGTGATTTCCCTATATCTGAAAAAGTCTATCCTAATATGATTTCTTTACCAATCTGGCCAGGGATGACAAAAGAGCAGATCGAAAAGGTCATTTTTTCAATAGAAAAAACAATCTCAAAATATCTTAAGTAGTGTCAAATATTAGAAATCTTTATTAAAAACGGTAAAAAATACTCAACTTTGGCGTATTTAATCAGCTAATAAATTTAATCTATGTATTTTTTTGTAAAAAAAGTGTTTGATACAATTGTTTCATTTTTGGCTTTAATTTTGCTTCTGCCAATATTTATTGTTATTGCTTTTGGAATTGTTGTTACATCCGGCTTTCCGGTATTTTATTTACAAAAGAGAGTTGGCAAAAATTGGAAGGAATTTAAGGTCATTAAATTTAGAACGATGATAAAAGACGCCGATAAGATTGATATAAATTTATCCTCCTCGGATGATAAAAGGGTGACTAAGATTGGCAAGATTTTAAGAAAATTCAAATTAGATGAACTCCCGCAATTTATAAATGTTTTTATTGGGGATATGAGTATTGTCGGGCCGCGTCCGGAAGTTTTCAAATATGCTAATTATTATCAGGTTGAGTACTCGGATATATTATCAATTAAACCCGGGATATCTGATTATGCTTCGTTGGCATTTAGAAACGAAGAAAAACTTTTAAGCAATCGGGTTGATAGAGAGAATTTTTATTTAGATGAAATACTTCCTCAAAAAATAAATCTATATAAAAAATATTTAAAGGAAATTTCCTTTTTAGTTGATATTAAAATTATATTTGCAACCGTAAGAACTATTTTTAAATGAAAAAAATTATTTCTAATATTTTGTATCCGTCATTCCTTAAAAGAAAATTACTATTTATACTTCTTGATGTAATCTCTTTTTCACTTTCACTTTATTGGGCTTTTCATATCAGAAGTGAATTTAACGGACTTGAAGAATTCGGAAAAAATCTCTTCCTTTTCATGCTTATTTTCATTCCGGTTAAAGTAGTAGTTTTTTATTCATTTAAACTTTACAACATTTCATGGCGATTGGTATCACTTCAGGATGTTGCAAATATTGCCAAGGCAAGCATTTTAAGCAGCGGGATTTTGTTTGTTATAATTTATGGTACCCAGTTCCCGGTTTTTTCAAACTTCCCGCGAAGTATTTTATTAATTGATCTAGGTTTAACCTTTCTAATTTCATCCGGATTTAAAATTTCCAAAAGAATGTATGTTGAAGTAATGCGTCAAAGTATTGGTACTTCAGAATTAAAAAGAACCTTAATAATTGGTGCAGGCAGCAGCGGGGAACAGCTTATTCGCGATATTAAAAGAAGCCCTAAAAGAAGTTTCCATCCAGTTGGTTTTGTTGATGATGACCCAATTAAACAAAATATTTATTTGCAGGGAATCAGAGTATTAGGAAAAACCAGCCAATTAAAAGAAATTATTAGCAAATATAATATTGAATCTATTCTCATTTCTGTTCTTTCGGCTGACCGTCAGTTTCATAGAAAAATTTTGAATATGTCACGTGATGCTGGAATAACTGATATTAAAGTTATTAATTCTGTTAATGATGTTTCGAATTCATTTCAAGTAGGGGTTAAGGATATTCGTGATATAGATTTAAGTGATTTAATCGGCAGGCAAGCAGTTTCCATAAATACAAAAGAGATCATTGGCTTTTTAAAAGGAAAGCGAGTTCTTATTACTGGTGCTGCCGGTTCGATTGGGTCCGAAATTTCTCATCAGGTTTTAAATTATATACCTGAACAAATTGGTATATTAGATGTAAATGAAAGTGACCTGGCCAATCTTGAAATACAACTTTCTCGCAATTTCCCATCTGCGAATATTCAAATGTTTTTATGTGATATTTCAAATGAACAAAAGATTGAAAAGATATTCTCAGAGTTTAAGCCGGATACAGTCTTCCATGCCGCAGCTTATAAACATGTTCCTGTGATGGAAAAATTTCCTGAAGAAGCTGTTAGAGTTAACATTCTCGGGACAAAGATTTTATCGGATCTTTCTATCATATATAATGTGAAAAACTTTATTTTCATTTCCACGGATAAAGCAGTTAATCCAACCAGTATAATGGGTGCTTCGAAAAGAATTGCTGAACATATTGTTACAGGTGCAGGGAAATATGGTTCGACAAATTTTGTCGCAGTAAGGTTTGGAAATGTAATTGGCAGCAGGGGAAGTGCACTACCGATTTTTATTGAACAATTAAAAAATGGTGGACCAATTACTATTACACATCCTGAAATGAGAAGATTTTTCATGACCATTCCGGAAGCTGTTGCCCTCGTTCTTCAAGCTGCAGTAACTGGTAAAAGCGGAGATGTATTTGTACTTGACATGGGTGAACCTATAAAAATTGTTGATTTAGCAAGAGATCTGATTTTGCTAAATAATTTGATTCCTGATAAGGATATAAAAATTGAATATACCGGTATTCGCGAAGGCGAAAAGTTGTATGAGGAAGTTTTAACCGCAGAAGAAGGTGTTATAGCAACAAATCATCCAAAGATTTTTAAAGCTCGTCTGGTTTATATGCAAAATAAAACCTCTATTGATTTTATGATCGAAGATTTTAAGCAATTGATTGGAAATGCTACTAAGAAAGAATGGCTTTTGCTTTTCAAAAATTATGTTCCAACTTTGCAGGCTGATATAGTTTTTGAGAATATGGAGAATGATACATTAGACTTTAATTCATTTAAATCTTCTTCAAAATAGTTTTGACGAAGATTAATTAAAAAGTTAATTCATCCTTCCTGCTTGCAGCAGGCAAATCTAAATTCACTTCAATTTGATGAGACAGATTTCATTTTTAAAAATAATTTCATTCGTATTATTATCTATCTGGTCATATCAAATATTTCTTTATTCACAAATTGAGAATATTCCTGCCGGTCATCCGGTTTATTTATTTTTAAAAAAAATGCAAGTACAAGGCGTTATTAAAAATTATAATGATGTGGTCATTCCATTATCAAGAAAAAAGATTATTGAATTGCTTAACGAAATTGGAAAAAACAAATCAAAATTATCGAAAGTTGATTTTGAATTTTTGGAGAGAATGGAAGAAAAAATTTATCCTCCTAATAAATTGGAAAACGCTGCATTAGATCTCTTTGATAAATTCCCGTCTGATTTTCTTAATAATCTAACAGAAGATATGCAAAAGCACTTATATTCTTTTAACGATTCATTAATTAATTTCAGTATAGAACCATCGGTAGAATACAAATATATATACAGTTCCGGTTTTAAAAATAACTCATTCCTATTTGATTTTGGAGGAATTGCAAGAGGTTCTTATGATGGTTGGTTCGGATTTTACGTAAAAGCTACTAACGGAATAGAAATGGGTAATCGTAATGTTGCAAGATTGGATCAAAGAGTTGAACAGAGTTTTACTTTCAACAACACAGGCTTGAATAATTTTGACAACACAGAAGGATATTTACGATTTGAAAAAGGAATATTAAATCTTCAGCTTGGAAGGGAAAGAATTTTATGGGGGACAGGATATACTAATAAACTGCAGCTCGGAAATAATCCTCCCATATTTGATTTTGTTAAATTTAACATCGCTTATAAAACTTTGAGTTATTCTTTTATTCATGGCTGGCTGGTCCATCCAAGAATTGATTTTCATGTTGATTCATTAAATTTAGATATACGAACTAAGCCGGCAAAGTATGTAGCAATCAGCAGGTTGAATTACAATCCAATAACTTCATTAAATCTTGGTGTTTCACAATCAGTAATATATTCCAATCGTCCGTTTGAATTAGCGTATTTAAATCCGTTTTTATTCTGGGAGTCAGCACAGAGGTCGATGAATGATCTTGACAACTCGTTTCTAACTTTTGACGGAAGATTTTTATTTACTGATGGTTTAGAATTAAATTCGTCAATTATGTTTGACGATATAAACTTTAAAAGATTATTTAAAGGTGAATGGGCCGGGAGTAACAATGGTACCGCCTGGCAAATAGGAGGTTTTTTTACTGAGCCAATTTTGCCTGATAATATGATTTTCAGAATTGAATATATACAACTTAGACCGTATATCTTTTCTCATCCGGGAGGATACGCTGATTTAACCTACACTACAAATGGATATCTGCTTGGTTCAAATTTACAGCCGAATTCTACATTATTTTCGTTACAACTTGATTATCGATTTACTTCCCAAATATCTGCAGGAATTAAATATGAACATCAGCTTCACGGCAGAAATATTTATGATGGAAGTGGGAATTTAATAAAAAATGTAGGTGGAGATGATCTGCAAAATTATAGAAGTGAAGATTCTCCTTTTGCTTACTTATTAGATGGAATAAGGGAAGTTAAAGACTATATTAATTTTAATTTTGAATGGGAATTGACTTACGGAATATATTTTGATTTCGTATTTCAGCACCAAAGGTATTCTTCTGAAAATGTAATTTCTAATGATAATAATTTTTGGACTTCTATCAAGTTGAATTTTGAATAATTGAGAGATATATAGCTCATAAGTGTTTGTAAAAATGCGTCTTGGCAATTTTTCCCCCTTGTTCCATAGCGTTCAAAAATCTATGTTATGAACTGAATTTGAAAAAGGTTTTTAATGAGTTTTAAATACTTTTTATTGATCCTGATTATTGCTTGCTCACATATATGGGGACAATCATACAAGGTTTTAGAATCAAAATCTGACCATATAATTATAGAATTTAACTTTAAAAATAATTTCCCTTTAATAGATAAAAACATTAATGGAAAGACTTTTTCTACTGTCAAAAGCGATGAACAATCTGCATCAAAAATCGGTGAACCGGACTTACCTGCTGTTAGTGTAAATATTGGTGTCCCAAGATCTTCAAACCCTACTTTATTGATAGTTAATTCTGAAAAAAAATCATTTACAAACAAGTTTATCGCCCCTTTTGCCGATTCATTAATTGACGGAACTAAACCGGAATCATTTCAGAAAGAAATCTATCAAACAAATAAATTTTTCCCTCAGATTAACTCTAAAATATCAGATGATTTTGTCTTTAGGTTTTCAAGAATTATAACTTTAAGTGTTTATCCTTATCAGTTCAACCCGGTAACAAGAGAATTAATTAAGAATGAAAAACTCACAATTAGAATTAATTACAATTCAACGCAGCCAGGAATTGCTAGTTATCATTCAATAAATGATGAAACAGACTCTCAATTATTAAAATCTACAGTAGTTAATTATAAAGAAGCAAAAGGTTGGGTTAGCAAATCATATAAAAATTTTGCAAAGGTAATAACAAATGATTACTGGTATAATCCACAAAAGAACTATTATAAGATCTATTTAAAAGAAAAAGGTGTATACAGATTATCCTATGAGTATCTGGTTAATGCTGGTTTGCCTGTTCAAAATGTATCAATAAATAAATTTCAATTATTTAATGACGAAAAGGAAATCCCAATTTATGTAAAGGATGCAGATTCTAATAATGTTTTTGACAGCGGAGATTACATTGAATTTGTAGGCTATCCTCCCAAAGCAACTCCTTATTGCTGGCAAAATATTTATAATCTCTCCAATGTTTATTGGTTTTCTTATGAAGCTGACACTTCTGGAATGCGTTATAAAAGTATTGATGGCACAGCTAAAAACTGGGTCCATGATTTCAAATCTTCATATGAAGTTATTCATTATGAAAAAGATTCTTTGTACGAACGATTAGGGCATGCTTTAGATGATAAACGTGATTATTGGTATTGGGGAAAATCTTCCGGTCAAAATGGAACGCTTTTAAATTTTTTTACTGTTAGCTTTCCACCTCCTCTAAAAAGACGTGAAGATTCTTTAGATATAACTATTAGAGTAAATATGCACGGCATGACGTATAATGATCGTGTCAATCCAGATCATAAAGTGAAAGTATCATTAACCTCACAACCCATTGGAACGTTTACCTGGGATGGGCCAACTGCGGCAACATTTACTACTAAAATTAATACAAATGAAATTCATCTTTATTCAACAAATAATTTTCAAGTAGCTGCGTACGGTGATATTCCGCCAGATCCGCAAAATCCATCATCAACAAAATCGGATGAAATAAGAGTTAATTGGTTTGAAATTGAATATTGGCGACAGTTAAGGTCCGATGGTAATCATTTTATGTTTAGAAGTTCCCCTGGATATTATGGTAAAACTAGATATAATGTTTTTAGCTGGACTGAAAATGATATGAAAATATTTATTCCTCAAAATGGGGAAATAATTAAAAATGCTAATATAACACATGATAGTTATGGGAGTACCATATTCATGTATGATGTTCAGGATACAACTGAATTTTTTTGTACTGCTGAAGATTATTTTTTGCAGCCTGATTCCATAGTTAAAGATAATCATATTTCAGACTTAAGAAATACGGCAAATGGAGCTGATTACATAATCATCACTCATGAAAAATTTTTGAATATCGCACAGCAGCTTTACGATTTGAGAACTAAAGACTTTCCTGATACTTCTATTCAAAATCCCAGAATTAAAATTGTCCAAATTCGGGATATTTATGACGAATTTTCCGGTGGATTATTAGACCCTTTCGCTCTTCAGAAATTTGTTAAATATGCTTTTGAAAACTGGCAGTCACCGGCTCCAACCTATGTGGTTTTAATTGGAGATATGAGCTATGATTACCGTCATATACTAAAAGATAGCCGCCCTAACTTTATACCTTCAATTCCATATCACGCTTATACATACGGACAGTCGGCAAGCGATAATAATATAGTAACAGTAAGTGGTAATGATTTAGTGCCGGACCTTGCGATCGGAAGAATATCTATTGAAACAGTAGCTGAGGGCGAAGTGATAATCCAAAAATTAAGTTCATATCCTGGTGATAACTCAAAGAAATGGAAGCAGAATGTGCTTCTAATTGCTTCCGGGCAAAATAATGCTGATGAGCTAAATCATAATTTTAATGATGAGTGCCTACTATTGGAAAGCTCATATTTGACTCCAAACGGGTTGACAGCTACAAAAGTTTTTAGATATCCAAATAAACCAGCACAATATCCATTTAAGGGTGAAGGCCCCGAAATTCGAGCTGGTTTCAATCAAGGTGCTGTTATGGCAAATTATTATGGACATGGCGGCAGTGCTCAATGGGATTTGGTTTTCTTAAATGATGATATTTATGAATTAAATAATGGAGAGAAACTTCCTTTTATAAGCAGCGTAACTTGTTACACCGCGCATTTTGATAACCAGGATGCTTTTGGTGAAAAGTTCTTGAAGGTTCCTGGTAAAGGTTGTATTGCATTTTGGGGAAGTTCCGGGTTAACCTGGTGGGAGACAGGAAAGTATATAAATAAAATATTTTATGATGTGACATTTAATAAGAAAGAGAGCATTTCGGGAAAAGCCATTTTGGATTCAAAAATACGTTTAGGGAGTTTAGGTATCTATAATTCTAGTCAAGTTGCTTTACTAACTTTGTTTGGCGATCCGGTTTTAAAATTAGCTATTCCGGATAAACCTGATTTTGTTGTTAATCAAAATGATATTTCAATAAATCCAGAAAATCCTTTAACAACCGACACTATAAAAGTAAAAGTTAATGTTAATAATTATGGTATTATCTTTCAACCAGATTCAGTTGTATTGGAACTATATGCGTCATCATCAGATACATCATATAAAGTTGGAGAGCATAAATTTGCCAGTTTTAAAGAAAAAGATTCTGTAATCTTTTCGTGGATTCCCAAAAGGGGCGGATTGTATACATTAACAACAAAAATTAATGAAACCAATGCAATTCCTGAAGTTGATTATTCTGATAATGAAACTTCAGCATCATTTGCAGTATATGATTTGGGAGAACCAAATATAGTTAAACCAATTGATGGAAGTCTTAGTTCGAATAATTCAATTGATTTTCTTATGATTGATAATGGCGACTATTTGAATTTGGATTTATCTTACTTCATAGAAATTGACACATCACTAAATTTTAACAACCCATTAATTTCTTCTGGTCAAATTAAACCAAGTAGTGGATTGTTGGAATGGAAATCTCCAAATCTTTCGAATGGTATATATTTTTGGAGAGCAAGAATTAATAATGGAAAAGATTCAAGTACTTGGAGTAAAACAAGGACTTTTGAAATAAATGCAACTAATAAGAATGGATATAATGTCAATAAAAAACAATTAAAGATGTTTCAACTTTCTAATATTGTTTACTCAGATTCATTAAAAAGTCTTTTGTTAAATACAAAATATTCACCTCCTCATCCGTCCACAGAAAAATTTATATCAAAGATTGACTTAACTTTACCTTCTGATGTAAATAACCTTTCTAGTATAACTACTGACGGCAAATATATATATTTTGCAAGCATGGCATATTTTAATAATTCTGGACCTAGTAAAATCTATAAATTGGGAACTGGGCTTAACGGAACTGTTGTCGGTCAAAATTATGGAAGTATACCAAATGTAAGCGCAAAAATTTGGCATACAATGTTTTATCACAGTGATGGCAATTTATATGCAGCAACAGGAGATTATAAATCTCTGTTAAAAATAAATCCCGAAACCGGAGACACTAGTAGGGTTTCGATCCCGGATGGATTGCTTAATGAAAATGCAAAGACTAAAGACGGATCCTTCTTTTTAACCTCTGATGGAAAATATGTATACAATTTGACCAGGCGGGATACGTTGGGCCAGATGAAATATATTTTAAGAATATTTAATCCCTCAAATAATTGGCAGAGAATACAAAATGATATAACTTTATCTGGTAACAGCTATGTTGGGTTTACTGGATTCTTCGTCGCCGATAGTTATTTATATGCTTATGAAAATTATGAATCTGGTTTTATCAGACGATATAATTTGTTGAATGGCGCATTTGAACAAGAGTGGTTTTCTTATGAACCTTATCAAGGATTTTATGCATGGTGTTATGATTGGCAAAATGATTTTGTTTACTCTTCAGTTTTTAGATCAGGTTTTACTCCTAAAATTTTCAAATTTGCCGGTAGATATAAAGATGCAAGCGGTAGTGTTATTTCTCCAGCAATCGGCCCGGCATCAGAATGGAACAACATTAGTTATAGTATAGATGCGACTGGAGCAGGCGGAACATACTCGGCAAGCTTAGAAGGATTAAATAAAAATAATGGCAACTGGGATGTTTTGCAAGATAATCTTCAAGATGATTTTGATATTTCAAGTGTTGATCCAAATAAATATAATTACATTAGAGCGAAATTTAATTTTGTTGATTCAACATACGGAAGTTCAAATCCACTTCAATTTAAAAGCTTAAATGTCTCTTATCAAAATCCAGCAGAAATTGTTTTATCAAAAAATAATTTTACATTTTCCCCAGATACGATTCTTCAAGGATTGCCAATTGAGTCAAGTTTAAAAATAAGAAATATCGGAGATTTGAATGTTCCAAATCTGAATGTAAAATATTATTTAAATGTATCCGATACTACTTCTTCAGATTCTGCATATTTTAGTTATACAGTTTCTGTTCCTAAAGATAGTTCCACTATAATAAATAATACAATCCCTACTACACGTTTTTTATTAAATAATGAAATGAAGGTTGTTGCCGAAACAGAAACGCCTGAATACTTTATGGTTAATAATATAATTAAAAAAGACTTTTATGTAGCAAGAGATTCAAGCAATCCGAAAATGCAGGTTACATTTGACGGGAAAGAAATTTTAAATGGTGATGTTGTGTCATCACATCCAAAAATATTAATTACACTTGAGGATAACAGTCCGCTTCCTTTAGATACAAGTTTCTTCACGTTAATTTATAACAATGAACCTTTGAGTTTTTCAGAACCGGATATTAATTATTCATATATACCTTATCCGAATTCTAAATCTATAATTGAATGGAATCCGCAACTTAAAGACGGTAAAAATGTTCTTGAAGTTTTAGCAAGAGATGCGTCCGGCAATTATTCTGATACTACTTCTTACCGAATTATTTTTTATACATATATCGAAAATGATATTAAAAACATTTTTAATATTCCTAATCCATTTAAGGATGCTACATATTTTACTTTTGAACTTAGAGGGACACAGGTGCCGGAAGAACTTTTTATTAAAATTTATACAGTCGCTGGAAGGTTAATTAGAGACATTTCAATACCTACTTCAAAACTAGATATTGGTTTAAATAAATTTTATTGGAATGGGAG
This sequence comes from uncultured Bacteroidota bacterium, assembly GCA_963777515.1. Taxonomy (GTDB): domain Bacteria; phylum Bacteroidota; class Ignavibacteria; order Ignavibacteriales; family Ignavibacteriaceae; genus CAVSWT01. Next base: position 428,432 of record CAVZQU010000007.1, on the reverse strand, counting down.
GGATCAGGATGGAGATGAGGTTGCAAATGGCTTATATTTTTACAAAATTGTGTATAAAAATAATGGAATTGTTAAGACAGCAACGGAGAAATTGGCGAAAGTTAAATAGTTTTCTCAATATGAAATTTCAATTAAAAAACATTCCCTATTTGCTTAATTATTTACATATCAATTAGGCACCATTTTTGTTTTTTAGCTTCTTTCAAAAAATCAAAAGGTAAAAGAAATGTGTGGAATTGTTGGATACATTGGTGATAAAAATTGCATTCCTATCTTAATAAACGGCTTAAAAAGACTAGAATACAGGGGATATGATTCAGCCGGGGTTGCGATATTAACTAATGACGGGACACGAATAGTAAAAAATAAAGGTAAAGTTTCTTTACTTCAGGATAAATTAGATAAAACAAATTTTACCTCATCTATAGGAATTGGGCATACCAGATGGGCAACCCATGGTGCACCAAATGAAATCAACGCACATCCGCATTTCAATAGTGATAAAACTTTATGTGTAATTCATAACGGTATCATTGAAAATTACCAAACATTAAGAACCGGTTTGAAAAAATTAGGCTATCAATTTTTAACTGAAACAGATTCCGAGGTATTGCCACACTTAATAGACAGCTTCTTAAAAAGAGGACACACACTTTTTAAATCTGTAAGAATGGCTTTGAACGAAGTTGAAGGGACATATGGTATAGCCGTAGTGTATGAAGAAGAACCGGATAAATTAATTGCAGCCAGAAAAGGTTCACCGCTTGTAATTGGAATTGGAGAAGGAGAAAATTTTATTGCTTCAGATGTATCTGCAATATTAGCACATACAAAACAAGTTATATATTTAGAAGATGGCGAATTAGTTGAAATTCATAAAGATAAATACATAGCTAAAACCATACATGATAATGACATAGAGAAAGAAATTTTTGAAATAAGCATGACCCTTGACGAAATTGATAAAGGAGGTTATGCTCATTTTATGCTTAAGGAAATAATGGAGCAACCAGAATCCATTACTAATTCTATGCGCGGAAGAATCTTAGTTGAAGAAGGAACAAGCAAGCTTGGAGGACTTGAAAATGTTATTGATAAAATTGCAGACTCAAAAAGAATTATAATAACTGCTTGTGGAACATCTTGGCATTCAGGTCTGGTTGGAGAATATATGTTTGAACAGTTTGCTAGAATTCCAACCGAAGTCGAGTACGCTTCAGAGTTCAGATATCGAAATCCTATTGTGAGTAAGGATGATACAATATTCTTTATCACTCAAAGTGGTGAAACTGCAGACACTTTAGCAGCTATGAAAGAAGCAAAAAATAAAGGTGCCATGGTATTTGGTATTTGTAATGTAGTTGGAAGTTCAATAGCACGCGAAAGTCTTGCTGGTGTTTATACTCACGCTGGTCCGGAGATAGGTGTTGCTTCAACAAAAGCATTTACTTCGCAGTTAATTGTTCTTGCTTTAATCACACTTGCAATTGCACGTAAAAAAAGTATGAGTAAGGTAGATGGCCAAACTATAGCGAATGAACTTCAAATGCTGCCGGATAAGATTTCGAGGATTTTAAAATTGAATGATCAAATTGAACAGATTGCAGATCAATTTGTCAATGCAAAGAATTTCCTTTACCTGGGAAGAGGATATAACTTTCCGGTTGCTTTGGAAGGAGCATTAAAACTGAAAGAAATATCTTACATTCATGCCGAAGGTTATCCTGCTGCTGAAATGAAACATGGACCGATTGCTTTAATTGATGAAAATATGCCCGCTGTTTTTATTGCACCTAAAGACTCAACTTATGAAAAAATCATTAGCAATATTGAAGAAGTTAGAGCAAGAAAAGGAAAGATTATAGCGATAGCAAGCGAAAATGATTCAGAAATTGATAAACTTGTTGATTATTCAATAAAGATTCCTGACACAATAAGAATGCTTATGCCCATTCTTACAGTTATACCTTTACAATTGCTTGCATATCATATTGCAGTTAAGAAAGGTTTGAATGTGGATCAGCCGAGAAATTTAGCTAAAAGTGTTACTGTTGAATAGAGAAATTTAATTTCAAAAAACTGTTTCCAAAAGATAAACAGTTTAAGTAAAAAATATGTACAAAAAATATATTCAGGGAGAAACGATTTATGTCTAAAAAAAATGTTCTTATTATGGGTGCCGCTGGACGTGACTTTCATAATTTCAATGTACTGTTCAGAGACAATGAAGATTATAATGTTGTAGCTTTTACCGCCACTCAAATTCCAAATATTGACGGAAGGATTTATCCTCATGAACTTACCGGGAAACTTTATCCCAAAGGGATAAAGATTTATGACGAAAAAGATCTTCTTAAATTAATTAAAGATTTAAAAGTTGATGAAGTAGTTTTTTCTTATTCCGATGTTCCTTTTAATTATGTAATGACAAAAGCATCAATTGTAAATGCTGCCGGAGTTTCATTCCGTTTATTAGGAACTGATGAAACCATGATTAAAAGTAAGAAACCGGTAATATCAATTATTGCTGTTAGAACCGGCTGTGGGAAATCTCAAACCTCAAGAAAAGTAGTTAAAGTTTTGAAAGAAGCCGGAAAAAAAGTTGTTTCAATCAGACACCCTATGCCTTATGGTGATCTTGTTAAACAGAAGGTTCAAAGATTTGGTTCATTGGCGGATCTGAAAAAACATGAATGTACCATTGAGGAAATGGAAGAATACGAACCGCATATTGCAATGGGTAGTGTAATTTATGCCGGTGTTGATTATGGGGCTATTCTTGCTGAAGCTGAAAAGGAAGCAGATATAATAATTTGGGATGGCGGCAATAATGATATTCCATTTTATAAATCTGATCTAACATTTACTGTTGTTGATCCTCATAGGCCTGGTCATGAAATGACTTATTATCCAGGTAATACTTCTTTAAGATTAGCAGACGCAGTAATAATAAATAAAATAGTTGAAGCCAAACCCGAAAACATCAAAATAGTTAGGGATAATATTAGAATTGCTAATCCAAAAGCACAAGTAATTGAAGGTGCATCTCCAATATTTGTTGAAAAGCCTGAATTGATAAAAGGAAAAAAAGTGCTTGTTGTGGAAGATGGCCCAACATTAACTCATGGTGAAATGGAATATGGAGCAGGAATGGTTGCTGCATGGAATTATGGAGCCGCAGAGATAGTTGATCCACGACCATTTACAGTGAAATCTATTACAGATACTTATAAAAAATATCCTAAAATAGGAATATTGTTACCAGCCATGGGATACGGAGATAAACAAATGAAAGATCTGGAAGAAACAATAAATAAAACTGATTGTGATTCAGTGGTAATTGGAACCCCGATTGATTTGGGAAGGATACTAAAAATCAATAAACCTTCAACCAGGGTTAAATATGAGCTTCAGGAAATTGGAGAAGTTACAATAGAGAAAATCTTAAAAGAAAAAGGAATCATTTAATAAAATTATAGGGTGAAATTTTTTGAGTTATTAAGAAATATATTTATTTTTGGACTCTAAAATTTTGAAGGGCAGATAGCTCAGTCGGTAGAGCAAAGGACTGAAAATCCTTGTGTCGGGGGTTCAATTCCCTCTCTGCCCACATTACAATCCCGCTTACCGAGGCGGGATTTTTGTTTTATGACATTCCAATATAACATGCGGCAAAGTATTTATTTTATTCTTTTATTAAATTAGCCTATGAGACATTCTATATAGAAATAAAAATTATTTAAACCATAATTTTTTAATAAACCTATATTTTAATTGAAAAAGGAATAAGATGAAGATAATATGTACCATAATTTTAGCAGCTGTACTAACTGCAATTTCAACTTTTTCTCAAACAAATAAGTCAAATATAAATTATTTATCCATTAATGAATCAATAAAAGAGTTAAATAGGTCTCAATTGAGCGGGAAAGCAAGAATACAACTAAAATCATTTTTATTTCATAATTTAGAATACGATTTTTCTGATTATCCATTGTATAAAGAAAAATTTAAGCTAAAAAATAAGCTCTTTAAAATTACTAAACAGATAACTCAATTAAGTGATGTATATTTGTTAGTGACAGAAATTTACCAAACTTGGAAAGATACAAGTTGGATTGATCTAACAAAATCAATTTATGATCATAACAACAAAAAATTACTTGTCGAGGCTATTAATCAGATCTGGGATGGTACAAACTGGGAAGAAGATTCCAAACATATTTATACTTATGATGTTAATAATAATTTACGTAGTGAATTAGTTCAAGTTTGGAGTGGAAATGGATGGACTGATGATAAAAAGTATAGTTATATATATGATGATAATAATAATCAATCAGAAGCACTTTGGGAAATTTGGAACGGTTTTGATTGGGTAGCTAGCGGAGAATTTTTATATATCTATGATGAAAACAATAATCTTCTTGAAGAACGCTTTCAGATCTGGAATTTAGACCATTGGGTTAATAATCTTTTATCAACCTATACTTACACAAATAATAATTTGACCAATTTAACAAACCAGGAATGGAGTGATACTGATACTAATTGGGTAAATATTTCAAATTTTAATTATGAATATGACTCTTACGGAAATCAAACTTTGAGTATCGAACAGACGTGGGATAATTCTAATTGGGTAAATATTTCAAAGTATATAAATACTTATGATGGAAATAATAACCTAACTGATAAAACTTATCAAACGTGGAATAATAACTGGGTGAATAATCAGTATTATAGTTACACATATGATGACAATAACAACTTAACAGAACAGCAGACAAAGTTTTGGAATGGTTCAGGCTGGGATAATAATGCAAAGTCATTATATACATATAGTAATTCATTATTATCTTATCAAGTTGATCAAACATGGGATGGTGCAAACTGGATGGACTTTGCAAAAACATATAATGATTATGATAAAAATAGTAACCTAATAGACAATTATTATGTAACATGGGAGGATACCATTTGGGTAAATAATTATAAGAATGTATATGAGTACAGTACTTTGACTTCAGTTGATAAAAATCATGCTGTTATAAATAATTTTAAATTATTTAACAATTATCCAAATCCATTTAATCCATCTACAATAATTACTTGGGAATCACCAATAAGTGGTGTTCAGACACTAAAGATTTTTGATGTATTAGGTAGAGAAGTCACTACATTGGTTAATGAATACAGGATTGCTGGCAAATATAAAATAGAATTTAATCCAGCGGCAGATCAAAGTAACTTAGCATCAGGTATTTATTTCTACCAACTCAAAGTAAGTAGCCCAGAGGCTAAAATACCAAATGGAAATAAAAATTCGGGGAAAGTTTTTATTCAAACAAAGAAGATGATTTACTTAAAGTGAACTATAATTAAGTTACTTGATAAAATTTCCTGATTATACGGTAAATAATTAATCCGCCGACTACATAAACAAAAAACTCTGTTATATCGTAATGCAGGAGGTTTGTAGTGGAGAATGGGAAAAACTTATCAGTGTATTGAGTTAATTCACTCCAATTTGAATAAGGAAGTTTCTTTGCATTCACAAGCATTTTTTCTGCATATCCGGAAAGATAAAGCAGAACGCAGTGAGCTAAAATCCAAAGTGCAATTAAAATTCTATCCATAGTGCTAAAAAGTTATTTTGAAGACGTATTTTCAACAATCAGGGAATACCTGAGGAAACGATGGTTGTGAGTTAAATCATTTCTTAATTTTCAATAAAAATTACTTAAAATTCTTGAATGTTAAATTATTTTACAATAATTTAAATTCAAAATTACTTATTATTTGTCGAGGGGTAAGTAAATGACCAATTGTGACTGCAAAGACTTTAACACTTGTATTAGTTGTCTAACTTATGATGATTGTTTACAAAAGGAATTTATTGAAAATGGAAGAATAAAGGCAAGTTCTTCTTTAACAACCTTGATTATTGCCGTTATTATTCTGTCTGCTATTGTTATTAAATTATTATAACAAAATTTTATTTAATCTTTTACTATAGGTTAAATAGAAGAATCAAAAACATATATAATGTGTACAGGATAATCCATCCAAAAAAAATGAATATCATAAAAGCAATCATTTTGTAATCCTGAATCCAGTGCTTTAATTTCAATAACAGCATAATACCTCCAAAAGAGTAATTTTACGTTCATTTCTTTCAAACAATATATATACCACATTAAAATTTTATTTTTTATATGTATTTAATATTGTTTTTAATGATTCATTTTGCAGTATTGAGAATTTTAATAAATACTATTTTCATTTCTGCTTACACTTGATGCAGTAGAAAACAGAAATATTTATATATTTTTTGTTAAATCAACGTTACGTTTTTATATTTGTCAATAAACTTCGAGATTATTTTATGCATCCCAAAATTATTTTACAGACCGATTTCCCAAATTTAAAACTAGTTAAAAAAGGAAAAGTTAGGGATATTTATGACTTGGGAGAATATTTTCTAATTGTTTCTACAGATCGACTTTCTGCTTTTGATGTAATTATGTCGCAAGGAATTCCTTATAAAGGAATGGTTCTTACAAAAATTTCTGAGTTTTGGTTTAATTTTGCAAAAGACATTATTCCGAATCATATTATCGCTACCAATGTTAATGAATTCCCATCTGAATGTAAAATTTATGCTGAAGAATTAAAAGACCGCTCGATGCTCGTTAAAAAAGCAGAAGTAATACCAATTGAAAGCATTGCACGCGGTTATATTTCAGGCTCTGGGTGGAATGATTATAAAGCAACAGGAAAGATTTCCGGAATAAATTTGCCATCCGGATTAGAAGAATCAGAAAAGTTACCGGAACCAATTTTTACACCATCTACAAAGGCTGAAATTGGAACTCATGACGAGAACATTTCAATAGAAGAAGCAGAAAATGTGGCAAGTAAAGATGTGCTTAAAAAAATTAAAGAATCAGCATTAAATATTTATAAAGCTGCATCTGAATTTGCTTTAACAAAGGGAATAATTATCGCCGATACAAAAATGGAATTTGGTATTTATGAAGGAAAAGTTATTCTTGTTGATGAATTACTTACACCGGATTCTTCCCGCTTCTGGCCAAAGGATAAATATGAAAAGGGCAGAGCACAGGAAAGTTATGATAAGCAGTTTGTTCGCGATTATTTATTATCAATTAATTTCAATAAACAACCGCCTCCTCCAAAGCTTCCCGAAGAAATTATACAAAAGACAAGTGAGAAATATCTTGATGCACTTTATAAATTAAGCGGAGAAATATTGGATTAAATGTACCCGGTTTTAATTAAAGTTGATAATAAAAAAGATTTGTATTTAAAATGGAACGATGGAACTGATTCAAGAATAAGCCTAAAAAAGCTTAGGGAAAATTGTCCATGTGCAACCTGCGTTACCCAAAGGGAAAAGCAAAGTTTAAGCTATATACCTATTCTTAATGAGAATCAGAAAAAAATTGAAAACATTAGGCAAGTAGGAAGTTATGCCGTTTCCGTGGTATGGAAAGATGGGCACAATACAGGTATTTATGAATATACATATCTCAAACAGCTTGCACAAAATTAATTACTCTATATTAAAAAATGGTTTTACCAAATCAACTTACGGTACTGCGAATAATTCTTACTCCGGTATTCCTTTTTTTCTTTCTATCTGACGACCCATTATTTAAGCAAATATCATTGGGAATTTTTATTATAGCTGCATTAACTGATTGGTATGATGGCTGGCTGGCAAGGAAATTTAACTACATAACTAACTGGGGAAAATTTTGGGACCCTTTGGCAGATAAAATTTTAACATCTGCTGCTTTTCTCGGATTTGTTTTTATTGGAGTTATTGATCTATGGATGGTGATAATTATTTTGCTTCGAGATTTTATTGTTACAGGCCTCCGGGCTTATGCTGATTACAAAGATTTTTCTTTTCCTACTAGCTATTATGCTAAATGGAAAACTTTCATTCAAATGACTTTTCTTTATTATCTTCTTATAGTTTTTGTTGGAAGTAGAACTCCTCAAGTTTATAATGGACACGAAAATATTTTTGCAATTTTGTTAAATAGTACTTTTATCTTTTTTACAATGCTCTTTATTACAATAATTACTTTTCATTCCGGGATTACGTATTTATATAATAACAGGAAATTGATTAAGAGGTTATTTAGCCGTGAAGATTAATTTTATTGAAAACTTACTTGGCTCAGGTTTCTATACCGGATATATTCCATTTGCATCCGGTACTTTCGGAAGCCTAGCAGCTTTAATTATTTATTGGATACCTGGATTTGAAAAACCTATAATATTGATTCCCGCCATTATTCTTTTTACTTTTTATGGTATTTATATCGCAAATAAATTTGAAATTAAATTTGGGAAAGATCCAGCCGAATGCACAATTGATGAAGTTGTCGGCATGTGGATATCACTTTTATATTTACCAAAAGGATTTGTAATCTCACTAGTCGCCTTTTTAATTTGGAGAGTGCTGGATATAATAAAACCGTATCCTGCTGGTAAATTAGAGGAATTAAAAGGTGGGCTTGGTATAATGATGGACGATGTTGCTGCCGGGTTTTATAGTTTATTCATTGTTCATATAATAGTACAAATTTATTATAATTTTTTATAATTATTTAGAAAGAGAAAATGAAAGCTCATGTAATTACAATTGGGGATGAAATTTTAATCGGACAGACATTAAATACCAATGCTGCTTTTATTGGGGAAGCTTTAATCAAAATTCAGGTAGATGTTAAGAGTACATCTGTTGTCGGTGATGAAGAAAATGAAATCCTATCTGAATTCGATAGATGTTGGAAAGAAAATGATGTTATTTTGATTACAGGTGGTTTAGGTCCAACACACGACGATGTTACAAGACAATGTGTAGTAAAGTTTTTTAATACGGAATTAATTCAAAGTAAAGAGGTTCTTGAAGACATAAAAAAAATGTTTGAAAAGCGAGGGAGAGAATTGACGAAAGTAAATGAAGGACAAGCTCTTGTTCCTAAAATAGCAACGCCAATTCGCAATAGCCTTGGGACCGCACCAGGCATTTGGATTGAGAAGGACAATAAGTATTTCATAGTCATGCCGGGAGTCCCTTATGAAATGAAAGAAATGATGAATGAATTTATCGTTCCAAGGTTAAGTGAAAAGAACAAAAATCTTCCGATAATAAAATTAAGAAAAGTATTACAGACAACAGGGATTCCTGAATCAACGCTTTATGAAAGATTGGGGGATTTAAACGAGTTATTGCAAGGAGCCAAGCTTGCTTTTCTTCCGAGCCTGTTTGGTGTCAAGCTTCGATTTACCGTTGAGGGAGAAAATGAAGATGAAGCAAAAAATAAATTAAGTGAAATTGAACAAAAGATTCGAAGCAAAGCAGGCCGGTATATTTATGCGACCGGTGAAGAAGAATTAGAGAAAACAGTCGGCAGACTATTAAAAGAAAGAGGATTCAAAGTTGCTTTAGCCGAATCTTGTACCGGTGGCTATGTTTCTCATTTACTAACAAATATATCCGGAAGCAGCGATTATTTTGAAAGAGGAATTGTATCATACAGTAATGCTGCAAAGGTTGAAATACTAAGAGTTAATGAAGATGTGATTGCTGAAAAAGGAGCCGTCAGTATTGAAGTAGCAAGGCAAATGGCTGAAGGAGTAAAAGCTATTAGTGGTGCTGACTTAGGTATATCTTTGACAGGAATAATGGGCCCAACCGGAGCTACTCCAGGCAAACCAATAGGTTTAGTTTATATTGGTTTATGCGACGAAAAAGTATGCACTGCAAAAAAATTCATGTTTGGTGATGATAGAATTATGAATAAGCAAAGAGCGGCTCAAGCTGCATTAGATACTTTACGACGATATCTATTAGGGATTCCTTACAATGATTAGATTGTTCGTTGCCTTAAAATTTCCGGAAGAAATTGTTAATAAAATAATTGAATATAGAAATGAGGCATCTGAGAATAATCAAAATATGAAATGGGAGAAAAAAGAAAAGCTCCATTTAACATTAAAATTCATTGGAAATGTTAAAGAAGAATTAGTTGATGAAATTTCTGATTCGCTTTCATTCATAAATGATTATAATTCCATAGAATTAAATTTAACAAATTTTGGTTTTTTCTTTAGAGATAGCCATCCTAAAATTTTATGGTTGGGGCTTTCAAATAATAATGAGTTAATTAGATTAGTAGAAAAAATTGAAACTAAGCTTGAAACCTTTGGAATTAAAAAAGAGAAAAGAAGGTTCAAGCCTCATTTAACGTTATTAAGAGTAAAAAATAAAATTGATAAAAATTTCATTAATAGTTTTGAAAACTTTAATTTGCCTTACTTAAAATTTTATTCAAATGAAATCACTCTATTCAAAAGCGAATTACTTTCTGATACTTCAAGATATACGGAAATTATAAATTATAAATTAAAAGATTTGGAGGAAAAATGAGTTCTGATAAAGAACAAAAAATGAAAATTATTGAAGATGCTATTGCCTCTATCGAAAAGACTTATGGAAAAGGCTCTATAATGAAATTAGGTGATGGCGTAATTAATCAAGTAGAATCAATTCCCACCGGTGCATTATCTCTCGATTATGCATTGGGAATTGGTGGTGTGCCACGCGGTAGAGTAACAGAAATTTATGGGCCTGAATCAAGCGGAAAAACAACTTTATGTTTGCATATAATTGCCGAAGCACAGAAAACAGGTGGACTTGCAGCTTTCATCGATGCAGAGCATGCTCTTGATGTTAATTATGCTAAGAGACTTGGTGTTGATACGAAAAACCTTCTGCTTTCACAGCCGGACTTTGGCGAACAGGCATTAGAAATTACCGACACTTTAGTAAGAAGCAATGCTTTGGATGTTATAGTTATAGATTCAGTAGCTGCGCTTGTTCCTCGTTCTGAGATTGAAGGAGAAATGGGTGATGCAACAATGGCTGTTCAAGCAAGATTAATGTCCCAAGCATTAAGAAAACTTACCGGCGCTATTTCAAAATCAAAGACTTCAGTAATATTTATAAATCAATTAAGAAGTAAAATCGGAGTATTTTTTGGTAACCCTGAAACAACAACGGGCGGAAATGCATTAAAATTTTATGCTTCTCTCCGTTTAGACATTAGAAGAATAGCCGCTATAAAAGACGGTACAGATATTATTGGAAACAGAACAAAAGTAAAAATTGTAAAAAGCAAGGTTGCTCCCCCATTTAAAGAAGTTGAATTTGATATTCTTTACAATGAAGGAATTAGTAAAACTGGTGATTTACTTGATATGGCAGTGAATTTCAACGTAGTAAAAAAGAGTGGTGCATGGTTTACTTTTGAAGAAGATAGATTTCAGGGTAGAGAACAGTTCAGGCAAAAACTTGTTGAGGATAATGCACTTTATGAAAAGATCTCAAAAGAGGTAAAAACAAAGCTTGGGGTCATACCTGCTGAAAAAGAAAATGGGAAAGATGAAATGGTAGAAAAAGAGAAATCAACAGGGAAAGAAAAAAAATCAAAGTAAAAAATTCAATGAATCATTTAATTTTTGAATGGATGAATGAAAGTTCAAAGGCTTTTAAAAAAAGATGAAAACAATGTTATAGTTTATTTAGACAACGGTAATAAACTTTATCTGACTAAAGAAGTAATTATGATGAATGGTCTGAGGAAAAATCAAGAAATTTCCGAAGACCATTTTTCATTTTTAATCAATGAGAATAAAAAATTTCATATCAAGCAAAGAGCATTTAGATTGCTAGGCAGAAGGCTGCATTCAATAAATGAATTGCGAATTAAGCTTCTTCAGAAAGATTATGAAAAAGAAATTGTCGAAGAAATCTTAAAAGAATTAATCGAAAAACAGTACCTTGATGATTATAAATTCGCCCAAATGTTAGCTGAGGAAAAAATAAAAACAAAACTCTGGGGGAAAAATAAAATTAAAGCTGAGCTGCTAAAAAAAAGAATTAATTCAGAAATAATAGATGACGTTCTAAAAGAAAAATTTCCTGAAGGTAATTTGGTTGAAGCTGCAATTTCACTTGTTGAAAAAAAATTAAAAACTCTTTCTAACCGTGGCCTTGATAATCAAAAATTAAAATCAAAGCTTTTTTCTTTTTTATATTCAAGAGGCTATGATTTTGAAACTGGTAAGGAAGCAATAAACAAATTACTTGATGATGAACTCAACTAAGAGATTTATTTATTTTAGTTTTTAGAGAGGTAATAAAATTTACTAACTGTGGAATTTGAACTGTCTTTGAAGCTTCCTCAACTGAAAACCATTTCCTTTTTCTGAATTCCTTTTCAGGGTATTCATCCAAAATTTTTACAACTTCCATTGAGAAAACCTTTACATTACTTACTCCAGCAGATTTCTGCAGTTTAAAACTTCCAAGTTCGACTGTTTCATTTGCTCCAATTACACCGGCTTCTTCGTAAGCCTCTTTCTTTGCAGATTCAAAAGGAGTTAAATTAAATTCAATAAAACCCTTGGGCACGATCCATTTTTTCTTTTTCATCGAAGTTATTAATAAAACTTCAAGATTATTTTCTTTTTTTCTGTAAGGTATGACTGCTGATTGATTAAAATTAAACTCTAACTTCAAAATATTTATTGAATTTTCTTTTTAGATAATTTCAGTTATATTGTTAATGAACTATAAACACTTAGTGCTCTTCTTATCTCAAATTTATAATGCAAAATATATTTTTTCTTGTTAAATAAAAAAAATTGTAAATCTAATTAACGCAAAAGAATTTTTATGGAATTATTAGAACGCGAAAAATATTTATACGAATTGGAAAATACATTTAACAATTTAACCGGAAACGGCGGAGCCGTTGTAATAATCTCAGGAGAAGCAGGAATAGGCAAGACTTCTTTGGTTGAAACTTTTCTAAAAAAAAATGAAAACAAAGCAAATGTTTTATGGGGAGCTTGCGATGCGCTGTTTACGCCACGTCCATTAGGCCCCCTTTACGATATAGCATCACAATTAGAAAATGGTTTACTTAATCTATTAAACAATCACGCGTCACGTCCGGTACTTTTCCAGAAGTTTATAGAAAACCTGCAGCGTGCAAAGCAGAAGAATATTGTTATAATAGAAGATATTCATTGGGCTGATGAATCTACGCTTGACCTTATAAAATATTTAGGAAGAAGGATTGGCAAAACTAATTCACTTTTGATAATTACATACCGCGATGATGAAATTAATTCAGTACACCCATTAAAGCTTGTATTAGGAGATATTCCAGCAAAGGATTTGTTGAAGATAAGACTTCCTCTCTTGTCAGAAGAAACAGTTAATAAAATTGCAGAATCTTCAGGAATTAAAGAACTATTTAAAATAACTGGCGGGAATCCGTTTTTGCTGAGTGAACTGCTTGTCCATCGGGATGAAAGTGTCCCATCAACAATTAAAGATTCGGTGCTTACTAGAATTTCTCGTCTGTCAGAAAATGGTCGTAGCCTTGTTGAACTAGTTTCAATAATCCCAACACACGCGGAAAAATGGCTTATTAATGAAATTATTTTGGATCATTATAAACCATTGGAAGAAAGTATTAACTCAGGCATAATTCACTTGGAAGACAGTTCGATTTCTTTCAAACACGAGTTGAGCAGAATGGCAGTTGAGGAGTCATTAAGCGAATCGAAGAGGCAATTTCTCAACGAAAAAGTTCTTCAAGTTCTTTTAAAACAGGAAAAAATAGAAAACTATTTTGCAAGGATTATACACCATGCTGATAAAGCTAATAATAAAGAAGTAATAATTAATTATGCACCGGAAGCAGCAAAGCAGGCTTCACTGCTAGGTGCCCACCGTTTGGCTGCCAATCATTATAACTATGTTTTAAAATTTGCTGATGAAGTACCTGTCTTGAAGCTGCTGGACACGTATGAAGGGAGGTCTTCAGAATGTTTTTTAACAGGACAGATAGAAGAAGCAATTATTTCTGCTAAAGCAGTAATTAGAATTCTAAAAAAGTATCCCGATCCTAAAAGAGAGGGTGAGATATATAGAAGGTTATCCAGAATTTTATGGTATGATTGCCAAGATGAAAAGGGAGAAGAGGCGCTTGATAAAGCAATAGAAATTTTAGAGACACTACCGTCGAGTAGACAACTTGCAATGGCATACAGTAATAAATCTCAAACATATTCAATAAGAGAAGATCGTGATAATACATTAAGCTGGGGATTAAAAGCTCTTGAACTTGCCAGGGAATTAAGTGACCCAGAAATTGAAGCTCATGCTCTTAACAATATAGGATGTTGTAAAATGGCTGCTGGTGAAAAAGACGGTGAAGCTACATTATTGAAAAGCCTTAATATTTCACTGGAAAATGATTTATTTGAACATGCAACACGAGCTTACGTTAATTTAGCTTCTATAAGCTTGCAGCAAAGAAACCTTCTAGCTGCTGAAAAATACTTTACAAAAGGATTGGAATATGGAAATGAAAAAGATATTTATGTATTTAGTCTATGTATGGCTGGTCATTATGCAAAAGCCAAATTACATTTAGGTTCTTTGGATGAGAGTATAGAATTAGCTAATTATGTTTTGAAACATAAAAACGTTCCGCCGGGAAATACAGTGATGCCTCTTAATGTGCTTGCAATAATAAGAGCGAGACGGAATGATCCTGGCGCTTTTAAATTGATAAATGAATGCATGACAATGGCTTTGAATATGGGTGAGATAGAAAAAATCGTAAGTGTTTCTGCAGCTAAGGCTGAATATTTTTGGCTTGTGAATAAATTAGAAGATTTTGCTGAGGAATTAAATTCAATTTATTTAAAGGTTTTAAAATCAAATAATCCTTGGGCTATTGGAGAAATTGCCTATTGGGTTTGGAAAGCCGGTAATCTAGAAGAAATTCCAAAAGTTATTGCCAAACCATATCTGCTTCAAATTCAAGGAAATTGGAAAGAGGCTGCAAATATATGGGAAAAATTACATTGCCCATATGAACAAGCAATGGCTTTAAGTGAAGGTAATGAGCAAACAATGAAAGAAGCCATTGAAATATTTGATAAATTAAGTGCATCAGCTTCATCACAACTCATTAAGCAAAAAATGAGGGAGTCAGGAATAAAAAGTGTTCCAAAAGGTCCTAGGAAAACAACTAAAGCAAATCCAAATGGATTAACACAAAGACAGGTTGAAGTTTTAAATCTTTTAGGCAAGGGATTAAGCAATATAGAAATAGGTAATAAACTTTACATTTCACCCAAAACAGTTGACCACCATATTTCTGCAATATTTTCAAAATTAAAAATTCATTCAAGAACCGAAGCAGCAGCGTTAATACATTCTAAAAATCCATACTAAAAAATAGGGAACCACAGTTAATTAAATAGGGAATTCTCCCGATTTGCATATTTGCAATTAAACCTACGTTTGTATCGTAAACAAAAACAATTTAAATATTAAGGAGGTAAATATGCCACGTTATGTAATCGAAAGAACATTCCCGGATGGTTTGAACATTCCGATTAATACGGGAGGTGCAAATGTTTGTTTGAATGTTGTTGGGAATAATTCCAAAGACGAAGTTACTTGGGTTCACTCTTATGTAAGTGATGACAAGAAAAAAACTTTCTGTATTTACGATGGGCCTTCACCCGAGGCAATAAGAAAAGTAGCTAATAGAAACAGCCTGCCAGTGGACAAAATTACAGAAGTCCGCGTCCTGGATCCATATTTCTATTTTTAAAATTATTAAAAGTTATCAGGAGTCATAAAAATGAAAAATATATTCGCAATCATATTTTCCCTACTATTAGTTGGAATATTAGCCAATAACAGTATGGCGCAAGAAAAATCACAGAAAAAAACAAATGAAAAAACAACTATGCATCGCTATGTTGTAGAAAGAACGTTTCCAAATGGATTGAACATTCCTATAAATGAAGTGGGGCAAGATATGTGTTTAAATGTAGTTACAAACAATGCTGAAGACCAGGTAACCTGGGTTCAATCGTATGTAACTAAAGATAAAAAGAAGACGTTTTGCATCTATGATGCCCCATCAGCAGATGCCATCCGTCGTGCAGCAAAACAAAATAAATTACCTGTTGATAAGATATCAGAAGTGACTGTCTTAGATCCATATTTTTATAAATAATTTAAAAAGGAGTCATCATGAAAAAGTTGAATTTCATTCTAGCATGCCTGATTTCGTTAATATTTATTTTAATGATTGGCTGTCAGAATTCTTCAATGGTAGAACCAACTGCAGTTCAAACAAAACCTGCAGATATGAATACACAATCATTATCAAAAAACAATTCAGGTCTATCATCATCAAACGCTTCTAAACTGCAAAAAGAATTAGCACTTGCAAGGTCTGCAACAGCAAAATACCATGATATAGACATGGCAATGGCAGATGGTTATGGAGATATTCATGTTGTAGTACAGAATATGGGATATCATTATATGAAAATAGAAAATGTTAGTCATACTTTTGATCCCGCCAAACCAGCATTACTGGTTTATTCAAAAAATCCTGTAAATGGAAAAATGGGATTGGTTGCTGTGGAATATGCTATTCCAAATACAGATCCTAGACCTGAGGGTTTTACAGGAGATGCTGATGTATGGGAAAATAACACAGATTTTGGCTTATGGTTATGCCATGCCTGGGTATGGTATAATAATCCTAATGGTATGTTTAATGAATTTAATCCTCGTGTACATGTGGATGAAAGTGATATTACTTATCCATAATTACTAAAAAAAATAATTAAGAGTCTCTTCCCAATAAATAGGAAGAGACTTTGAATTTATTTTTTAAGAATAGCAATCTGCCCCGCATGATAAATAATATGTTGAATTGTCCCATGTAAATTTAAATAATACGTTTGCTCACTTTCTTTAATATTATCATCAAGCTTTTTGGATGGAAAATCAAGTATTATATTTTTTAACTTGCTTGAAGTTGCTTTTAATTTTTCAATTATATTTTGCCAGGCTTGTTCTGAAAAATCCTTTATTTCTGCCCAATCTTCTTCGGGTGTAATTTCAACAACTTCGCCTTTTACTCTTTTTGCAACAACGTCCATCCAGACAATAACATGATTTACAATTTCCCAAATACTATGAGCACCTTCAATTTTTTTTGATGATGCTTTCTCTGAATTCACATCTTCCAATAATTCCATAAGCGCCGGGCCGTGCCAGGCGTTTCCTTCAATTGCTCTTGTAAGTTGATCTGCAATTCTTTCTGTTTCTGTCATAATTTTATCTCTATTCTTAAGTTTATTTTAAAATACTCTTGAAAGAAGAACTATGAAAATTTTAGTTTAAAATCAATTATGATTATCTTTTAAAAGTTAATTAAAATTTAATATGAAAATCCAAGAAAACTTTTCACTTAAAAAATATAATACCTTTGGAATAGATATAAAAGCAAAATATTTTGCAGAAGTTTATTCAACCGATGAATTAAGAACTATTCTTTCTGACTCCAATTTTAAGAATGAAAATAAATTAATACTTGGCGGCGGCAGCAATATTCTTTTCACAAAAGATTATGACGGATTTAGTTATAAAAATTAATTCCAATGAAATTTCGATTATTGAAGAAAATGAAAATGAAGTTGTAATTCAAGCTTCTGCCGGAGTAATCTGGCATGAATTAGTTTTATATTGTGTAGAAAGAAATTATGGCGGGATAGAAAATCTTTCTTTAATTCCGGGAACAGTTGGTGCAGCTCCAATTCAAAATATTGGAGCATATGGGCAGGAATTAAAGGATACTTTTAAATCATTAAAGGAATATTTACTGATAATCTTAAAGAAAAAATTTTTCAGAAAGATGAATGTGAATTTGGATATAGAAAAAGCATTTTTAAAAACAAATTAAAAAATAAATTTATAATCACAGATGTGAGTTTAACTCTAAATAAACACCCGTTATTGAATATTGCTTATGGAAGTATTAAAGAAGAGTTGAAGAAATTAGAGAAACAGAATTTATCAGTAAAGGACGTCAGCAGGGTAGTAAGCGATATTAGAAGAAGTAAATTACCTGATCCGCAAGAAATTGGAAATGCCGGGAGTTTTTTCAAAAATCCTGAAATTAGCAAGAACAAGTTTGAAAATCTAAAAGAGAATTATCCGAATATTGTTGGATATAAATTAACAGATAATAAGATAAAAATTCCTGCAGGTTGGCTCATTGAACAATCAGGATTAAAGGGGAAGAAAATAGGCAATACTGGAACTCACATAAATCAGGCCTTAGTAATTGTAAATTATGGGAATGCTACCGGAGAAGAAATTTTAAAATTTAAAGACCTTGTTAAAAGTGAAATCGTAAAAAGATTTGGAATTGAATTAGAAGAAGAAGTAAATGTGATTTAATTAGATATATCTTAACATCTTAAAATAAATATTGTGATTTTAACCTACTGCAACAACCCCATTTATTGGATTTCCATTTATATTATTCAGATAATAAACATATTTAATATTTATATAATATCAATCAACTATTATTATTCTTATTTTAGTTTTGCAAACAAATACCAACAAATTTAAAATTACAGAGGTTTCATTATGAAGTTAAATTTGGTACTCTTTTTTTTACTTCCATTTGCTGCTGCAATGCAGATAGAAGCACAAATTGCTTTTGATACAGTCGAAACTACTAATGTTGGAACTGGAAGTTATTTACAGAAGAATCATAGCACCAGCAGTTCCATGGAGTATAAATATGCTTGGAGGTTAACCTAACGGATACAAATAATTTTTTTCAAACCGTAAAAGCACAAGATAAACTGAAGGTTTTGAAACAGTAAGTTCTATGGCAGCAAGGAATAGCTATGATAGCCATACTGTTATTGGTGCTGTCAACGGTGATTTTTATAATACAGGGAAATGGTATCCCCACAAACATGCAAATAAGCCAAGGAGAAATAGTCAAAGGCAGTAAATGGCAGACCAGTTGTTGGATTTAATATATAACTATATCACCTTTTATTGATCAATATATTCATATAGCGGAAAAATAATAGACAATGATAGTTCACTATCATATAAACGGAATTAACTCCAGTAGAGGAGCTGACCAACTTATTTTGTATAATCATTTTTATGGGACTTCAACGGGAACAAATAATTTTGGGACAGAAATTTCTATAGAAGCAATTGACAGTTGGTTGGTGAATGATACAGTTCGCTGTATAGTAATGAATAAAGAAAATGGAATTGGGGACATGAATCTCTCGATACCACAGCAGTTCTTATCTGGACATGGAATTTCAAAAGCATATTTAGATAGTATTATTAAGTGTTGGATGATACAGTTAGAATTATTAATAACTTATCCATATCACTTCCCAAGATTAAGGAAGTAATTGGTGGATATCCTAAGCTTGTCATTGATGGTAAAAATATAGGGAGATAATGTAAGCAGAGAACCTCGAACTGCCATTGGATTTTCGAAGGATACTACAAAACTTTATGTTTTTGCAGTTGATGGAAGAAGAGGAGGTTTTAGCGCTGGGAATGACTTTTTCTGAACTTGCCGATTTTATGATAGCAATGGAGTTTATACCGGACTAAACTTAGACGGAGGTGCTTCCACAACTATGGTGCTGCGAGATTCAGTAGTTAATATGCCTTCCGGTGGATATGAACGTGAAGTGTCCAATAGCTTATTATTCTTACAAAAGCTGGGAAAGGAGTTTAAATTCAGTTCAAGTTAGTCCGGATTATTTTAAATTATATAAGGAGAAACATGTTCAATTTAAGTTACAAGGTTTTGATGGGTTTTATAATCTTATGTCTTTAGATCCTGCCAATATACAATATTCATTAAGTCATAATTTTGGAACTGTTACATCCAATGGAGTTTTTTCACTGCTGGAGATAAAGTTGATACTGGCTGGGTATATGTTAGTTATAATGGATTAAAGGATTCTGCAATGATAATTATTAAAGGGAATTTCGACAATCTCAATTTTCCCAAAAGATGCTGTTACCGATACTATTCGATCACAAGAATTTAAAATGAAATCCTATGATTCTGAAGGGATAGAAAGAAATATAGCTCTTAATGAATTTCTCCTGGCTTATTAAGTGATTCTACAATTGGAGTCAATTGATTCAATGGGAAATTTTAAAGGGATGCTCCAAGGGATAACAAAAGTAATTGTTACATCTTATAATGATTTAACTGACACTGCCATTAATATCAGTAGTGATAAAGCATGGCAATCAGCTAATCGATTCAATGGAAAATCTTAATAATTGGTCCTTTACATTTGATAATTTGGATTCATAACTGGAACTGGTGTTACAATTTCAAATAACGAGTTAACTCAAGGTAATGGATCGTTTAAAATTGATTATAAGTTTACTTACGACGCGAGCAAATTAAATTATATTTATTTAAATACTAATTATCCCATTATCTGGTGTGCCTGACTCAATAATATCTGGATGCTAAATCAGATGGACAGAAACATCTAATTTCTTATATCATTGAAAACAGAATCATCAACAATTTAACGTCCCCGTAAAAAAATATTTTGAGATAGCTGATAGATTTGATACGATGGGTGGAGCACTTAAAATGCAACTCCATTAGTTACAGGTTCGATGTTTGACTATCCAGTTACATTAAAACAAATTATAATTAAACTTGCTAGCAGCAGGCAAGTTGGTCAAGATTACAACGGAACACTATATTTTGATAATTTACAAGTTTCATATCCTGATAGTACAATTACATCAGTTGCTGAAGAAAATTATTTACCTGTTAATTTCTCATTATCTCAAAATTATCCAAATCCTTTTAATCCAAGTACAAAAATTGGTTTTTAATATTAGAAAAGGAAGGTCTTGTTACATTAAGGATTTATGATATACTTGGCAGAGAAGTATCGACATTGGTTAACAAAAAATTGAGATCGGGGAAACACGAAGTTAAATGGAACGCAACTAGGTCTTTCAAGTGGAATTTATATATACAGGCTTCAAGAAGAATGGTAAAATATTTATCTCGAAAAATGATTTTCTTAAAATAATTATTCTAATCATTATTTGAGCAGTCAACATTATGAGCTGCTCTTTTTGTTTCAGTCCGAAGATAAAATAAGTTGAATTTAATTTCTCATCTCACTAAGTTACTATCAACCCAATTACTTAAATTAACCTAAAAGAAATAGATCAAAAGTTTATTTGCTTTTTAGAAGGAAACTTTATGAACAACATAAAAGAAGAAGACAAAAATTTGTCTGCTTATGAAAAAGCTGCAAAAGAGGGAATTGATCCAAGATGTATTCCTCAAAAATTAACATCTCCACCGCCGGAACATGATAAAATTATTTATCCTAATTATCCTCAATCCGATCATGAATCATGGAAATTTCTTTATGAGCGCCAAATGAAATATCTGCCAGGCAAAGCTTGCGAGGAATATTTAGAAGGAGTTAAAAAATTAAATTTTACTCCGGAACAAATTCCGGCATTAAAAGATCTGAGCCATGTTTTTATGCAAACAACAGGGTGGAAAGTTGCTCGTGTACCGGGATTGATTGATGTAAATGATTTTTTTGACTTACTAAGAAAGAAAGTTTTCCCTTCTACAGATTATATACGTGGGAAAGACGAGCTGGATTATACTCCGGCACCGGATTTATTTCATGATATGTTTGGACACATGCCATTATTAACTAATTCAAACTTTGCATCCTTTTATCAAATGTTTGGTGAAGCAGCTTTAAATGCAAAAGGCGAGCAGCGTAAATGGCTGGAAACTTTTCATTGGTTTACTGTTGAGTTCGGATTAATAAGACAGAATTCTGAAATGAGAATTTATGGAGCGGGAATAGTTTCTTCACATGGCGAAGTTCAGCATGCACTTTCAAAAGATGTAAAAGTGAAAGATTTTGATGTTGAAAAAATTATTCATCAAGAATACGATGTTTGGCATTTGCAGCCAATTCTTTTTGCCATTGAATCCTTCGAACAATTGGAGAATGGTTTTAAGGATTGGACAAAGAAACAAAAATTATTGTAATAATTTTAAAATATAGCTTATCTTTTTAATAATGGAATTTGAATTTATCTTTTTTTAGAAGGGCTTATTTTTTATGATCAAAACTTTTTTTACTAAACTGTTAGTAATTATTGCAATAACTCTATTAATTTTTCAGAATAATAAAGCACAAGACGAAAAATATATTGCAATCATTCCGCCTTTTCATTGCAGAACAATAACAGATAACGCAGAAAGTTCACTAAAATTAGATTATCAAAGATTTATAGTTTTTGTTTATTCCAATGCGGTAGCTGTTTATTCAGAATCAAATTTTACCAACCCTACCGATGATTTTTTGGAACAAGAATTAGCTTTACCTTCTACCGGACATGATGAAAACAGTGATGAACCAGGCAGTAGAATTTCCAGCGGGATACTTAGTATTGAATTATGGGTAGAAGGAGAAAGAAGAAATCCTCAGTTTATCCAAGATGGAAATGAAGAATGGTACACTATTCAAACAAGATTTAAGCCTCATGAAACTAGAACTGTTAAAGCACTTTTTTGGGGAGAGACTTCATTGGCTAACATTGATTCATTACCTGGCTTGGATACAAATGTTATTAAGTCTGGTAAAAGAGGTTTTCTAATTAATTTAGCGCATGCTTCTGTTTGGAAAGATCAAATAGAGTCAATTGATACCTACGTTATACTAAAAGATGGTATATCTGCAAATCAATCATCTTTTGAGGCAAACCCTGAAAGTTACAATTTACAGGATTCAATTTTAACTTGGAATATGGAAAACATTGAGCCAACTGAGAATAACAATATTGAAGTATATTATGAAAGCACGATCAACCCTAATTTCCAATATAACACTATGGCAAAATTGTCGTCATTCATCATAAAGAATGCTTATGACGAATTATTAGATTATTCATTTCAATTGGGAGAATAAACTTTTAATTTTGATTTAAATCCCCAATCGCATTTAACAAAGCAAACTGTTTCGTAAAATATGTGTATTGAGATTGAATTTGATTGTTTAATGCTTGCAGATAATTATTGTACGTCTGCTGCAAGTCGATATAAGTTACTGCCCCAACATTATAACTTTCTTTTTTAATATCCCAGCTTTCTTTTGCAGATTGTAAAGCTTTTTTAGAAACATCAAGCTGCAGCTTTGATGTCTGTAAATCGAGTAATGAATTTTTTACATCCGATTTAATTTGTCTTTCCAATTGTTTTAAATCTTCATTGTATTCTGAAGTGATACATCCGCTGCTTCAGTTGAATATTCAGTATTGAAATTAGAAAAAATAGGTAAGCTTAATGTTAAACCAACATTGTAAGTTTTTCTGTTGAATACTGAATTTAAATTTGTTGCCGCAGTAGAAAAACGGTAGTTCCCGCTTAAAGTTGGTAAATATCCCGAACGAGCAATTGTTAACTGGTTTTCACTGCTTTCTACAGCATATTTTTGGCTTAGATAATCATTGCGATGTGATAAGTGCAAATTGTAAAAGCTGATCATAATTATCGCTTGTAAGGCTGGAATCATATTCACTTTTTGATGGAAGGCTGAAAGATATAATCTTCATTTATATCGAGTGAAAGATAATCCAAAAGAGAAATCTTTGCTTTTTCAAAATTATTTTTTGCTTGCAGATAAGCTAATTGGGAATTAGCTGTTTGAGCTTCTTGAGAATATACATCGGCCAAAGTAACCATTTTTAATTTTTGCTTTTCATTAATTTCTTTTTGAAGCTCTTGGTTATATTTTAAATTTTCATCCTGGTATTTTAGCAATGAATCATAACTAATTATAGCGAAATAAAAATTAGCCGTTTGCAGAATAATATTTTGTTTTTGTCTTTCAAGATTTAAGTTTTGCTGATTCAAAATTATTTTTCTTCTGATTTATATTTGCAATGTTTGATAAACCATCAAACAAAGTAACATTTCCTCCTGCAGATAAAGAATAATTTCTTGTATCTGTTTCAGAAGAGGGAAGAGTAGTTTCTCTTCCGAAAAAATCAACCTGAGTTTCACCACCTTTATCGCTTACTCTTTGCCAGCTCCATGAGCCATTTAATATTTAAATTCGGCAGCAGTTCTCCATAAGCATTTTTAATAGCAGCTGAATTTGTTGCCAAATTGTTTTGAGATTTAATTAAATCGGTATTTTGGTGAAGAGCAATTGTGATTGCATCATTTAATGATAATTGTTTTTGAGCATAATTATTGGACCATAAAATTAATGCACAAAGCAAAGAAGGTAAAATAAAACGCTTAATCATTTTTGAACTTTCTGGAATTTTTCTATTTCAATTTGCAAATGAACTATTATTATAGATAGGGCCAGCATATTTTTGAATTTCAAAATTTGTTTCAACCCTTGAATTAAAATTATCAAGCAAGCTTTCCAGTTCAATGAAAACCCATTGCTTTGATAAATGATTTTTTAGTGCCGTTTTGGATAGCCACTCAATTTGGTCAACATTTAAAATCTTATCCGATAAAGCTATTTTCATTCCATCTCTAATAAATATTTCGGCAAAATTGCAATCAGAAAAAACAGGCGGCTCTTCTATTATATATTTATTCCCCAGGAAATTTTTTATTGCTTTATCTGCAAACTCATAATTGAAGCCTAAGCTTTTAGCTATATCTTTTAACATGGTGCATTCATTTTGAGTGAAGTTTTTTTCTTTTCCAACAAGAATTAATAAGCCCTTAAAAAAATTGCTTCTATCCAGGGGATTGATTTTCATAATATACTCCGCTTTTGAGTGAATAATTATATTTATTATTTAGTCAACAAAAAGTAGAGTAACTATTCATAAACCTCAGTAATTAAGTTTATATCAAGCAAATATTATTCATATCTAAGCGCATCAATTGGGTTTAAATTTGCTGCTTTTCTTGCCGGATAAAAGCCAAAAAATATTCCGATCACACCGGCAAAGCTTACAGCAATCATAATTATCTCAGGCCGGATAAAAGCAAACTGGCCTGTATAATTATTTAAAATATAAGTGATGCCGAAAGACAATAAAATACCAATTAAACCTCCTGCCAAACTGAGCACAATTGCTTCAGTTAAAAACTGAATTAATATATCCGAAGTTCTTGCACCAACTGATAACCTAATACCAATCTCTCTTGTTCTTTCAGTAACTGATACAAGCATGATATTCATAATACCAATTCCGCCCACTATCAAAGAAACACCCGCAACAGAAGCAAGCAAAACAGTTAATACTTTTGATGTTGCTGTTGCTGCTTCTGTTATGTCCGCCTGATTCCTAACTGTAAAATCATCGTCTTCGCCGGGATGAAGATGATGTGCTTCTCTCATAATTTTTGTAAGTTCAGCTTGCGCTTGTCCAATTTGCTGCAATGAAACAGCACTTGCCTGAATAAAATTAATATATCTTCCGCCCGTCAATCTATCAAGAACTGTTGTTGCGGGAGCAAAAATTATATCATCATTGTCATTTCCAAAACCACCCTGACCTTTAGATGATAGAACACCAATCACTCTAAATGGAACATTTCTTATTCTGATTAATTGCCCAATTGGATCTTCATTGGGGAATAATTGTTTAACTACCGTTTGTCCTAATACAGCAACCTTCGATCTTGATAACATATCCTTATCGGTAAAGAAATCTCCTGATGCCAAAGGCCAGTTTCTAATTTCCAAATAGTTTGGGCTTACACCTTGAATTTGGGTGCTCCAGTTTCCATTTCCTCCAATTATTTGACCGCCCGACCGCACAATAGGAGAAACTGCCTTTAATTAATGTTGCTTCTTCTCGTATTTTGTTAACATCTTCCATAGTAAATCTATTAAAACTGCCCGCACCCATTCTTACTCCCCTTTGATTTGTAGACCCAGGAAATATTATAAGTAAATTAGAACCAAGTGCGGATATCTGCTGCTCGACTTGCATTTGAGCGCCATCGCCGATAGCAACCATTACAACTACTGCGGCAACACCGATAATAATTCCAAGTGCTGTCAACAGGCTTCGCATCCTTGATTTCAAAATACTTTTACCAGCTACTTTTAAAATGTTTTTTATGTGCATTTTTTATCCTAAAACTTTTTAAATAACTTCTTCTTTTAATTTCTCTAATTCTTCAGAAGCAATTAATCTATTTTTAATTTCAAAATCTTTGATGATATGTCCGTCTTTTAGCTCAACAATTCTTTTAGCAAAATGAGCAAAGTCTCTTTCATGCGTAACAAGTATAATAGTAATTCCTTCATCATTTAATTTTTGAAAGAGATTAAAAACTTCAACTGACATTTTGCTGTCTAAATTTCCGGTTGGTTCATCCGCTAAAATTAATGAAGGTTCATTTACAAGAGCTCTGGCTATTGCAACTCTCTGCTGCTGTCCACCTGAAAGCTGATTAGGCTCATGCTCTAATCTATCGCCTAATCCAACTCGTTCAAGGACTTCAATTGCTTTTTTCTTTGGGTCTTTTATACGATTCTGCCTGTCATACATTAAAGGCAGTTCAACATTTTCAAGAGTAGTTGTTCTTGCTAAAAGATTAAACCCTTGAAATACAAAACCAATTTTTTGATTTCTAATTTCAGCATATTCATTTTTTGTTAACTTACTTGTATTAACTCTATCAAGAAAATATTCACCTGAAGTTGGCTTATCAAGGCATCCTATTAAATTCATTAAAGTTGATTTGCCTGAACCCGAAGCACCCATTATTGCTACAAATTCACCTTCATCAATTTTTAAATCAACATCTTTCAATGCATGGACTTCAATATCACCAATGAAATAAGTTTTAGTTAATGAAACAGTGTTAATTATATTTTTACTCAATTCCGTTCTCCAATTTAAAATCCTCTCCCAAACCGCGAGGGAAATTTCTATTTGAAATATTTGATGTTCCATTTTCATCTGCATTCTGCTGCCCGGTAATTACTTTCATTCCTTCTTTTAAATCTCTACTTCTTACTATTTCTGTATTCTTACCATCAGTTAAACCCAAAACTGCTCTTGCCATTTGTAATTTGCCTTTATCATCAAAATACCAAATTCTGCCGAAACTTCTGTTTTGAAAACTGCTGGAACCTTGACCAGAACCAAAATTTCCATTGTGCATCATTCGAAATTTATTTCGTAAGACTGTCGGATGAAGTTCCATTTGAACTGCTCGCTTGCTTTGCATTTTGTTTTTCATATTTAGCTAAGACTTCTGCAGAAGGTTGAAATCTTAAAGCAGAATTTGGAACCATTAAAACATCATTTTTTACTTCAACATAAAAATCCAAAGTTGCTGTCATTCCGGGAAGTAAGTAATTATCTTTATTGTCTGCATTTATTACAACAGTATAGTTAACAACATTTTGAACAACCTCAGAATTAAGTCTTATCTGAACAACTTTGCCTGTAAATTCTTTGTTTGGATAAGCCTGAACAGAAAACTTAACTTCCTGCCCAACTTTAATTTGTCCAATATCACTTTCATCTACAGAAGCTAAAATTTGCATATTGGATAAGTTCTCTGCAATTTCAAATAAAGTTGGAGATGAAAAGCTTGCCGCAACTGTTTGACCTTCTTCAACATTTTTATTAATTATTTTTCCGTTTATTGGTGAATAGATGTATGCATAGTTCAAATTTGTTTTTGCTCTTTCAAGAGAAGTCTGCGCAGAATGATAATCTGATAAGGATGATTCCAAGCTTGTTTTGAACTTATATAATCTAATTCCGATAAGAATCCTTTATCATATAATTCTTTGTTTCTATTATATTGCGCTAATGCTTGTTCGTATTGTGATTTTGTTTTTTCTAAGTTTGAATTTGCATCCCTTACAGCCAAAGCAAGATTTGTGGTATCAAGTATTGCGAGCAATTGTCCTTTTTTTACATCTGAATTAAAGTCTACAAATATTTTATCAATTTTTCCTGAAACTTGAGTTCCAACATCAACAGTTTTAAGTGCTCCCAAAGTTCCTGTGCTGGTGATGGTGTTGCTTATGTTTCCTTTTTTCAATTCAGTAAAAGTATATATAGGTGCTTTGTTGTCATCTTTAATAAATAAGAAATAAACTAACACAAGTAATCCTACTACAATTAAGCTGTAAATAATTACTTTCTTTTTCATTTTTTTTCCGATTATATAATAAGTGAATTTTTAATTCGAATGTAGAATTTGATTTATTACCGCGCATTCTGCCTCTTCTTTCTTCAATAAATTTATCAAATGCATCTTTCTGCTTGTCATTCAAAAGTGTTTTTAACTCAATATTGGTGCTATCCATTATAGCTCTGAATTTTGATCTGTCGAAATTACCCTGGCTGGATTCTTGAAATTTTTTATCTGCGGCTATATAAATGTTTTCAATTTTTGTGGTTTGTGAATCAGTTAGACTAAGCTGGTCTTTTAACATTTGTGCTCTTTCTTTTGGTGTTCTACGTATTTGTGCATTTATTGAAGCAAAGGATATAACGAAAACAAATAATGATAAAACAAATATTTTTATCATTTTTTACTCCCGGTTGAAGTTCTTTAAATTTCCGGCTTATAAATTATTTTTATTATAACCAACAACTTAGACGCTAAAAGTGATGTTAAGGTTTAAAGAAATGAGTGTAACATGTATCACAACAATTTTAGAAATGAAGTTATCAAAATTAGATTATCTTTTTATAATTAATAAAACGATTGAGGCCTCAAATTTGGAATGATACAAAAAAAAGCCTTCAAGATAAAAATCCTGAAGGCATTTAAATTTTAATAATTAAAGGACGACTTTATTTGCAAAAAACAATTTTATTAAACAGTCTCAAAAATATTTGAATCAATTCACAAAGAATTTGGCTTCATAAAATTTAACAACTAACGTGTTTAAATGAAAAAATCATTTTAATAAAATCATTTTTCTCGTTTGAATAAAATCGCCGGTTGAAAGTTTATAATAATAAATAATTTCATAATATCCCCAAAAAGGATAACACACATGTAGATGCTATAGTTCATGCGGTTTCAAAAAGGCTGAGCCCTAAACTTATGACGGCATTTGGAGCAATCATTGCATTGCTGCCGCTTGCTTTTGGAATTGGTACAGGCGTGCAAATGCATCAGCCTTTGGCAATAGCAATAAGTGGAGGATTTATTATAGCTTTGCCGCTTTTATTAATTGTGCTTCCTTCGATATTGAGGATAATTGAAAAACAAAATTAAAATATTTTATAATTTTACTCTATTTGAATTCTCAAATCTCCGCTGTCGGCATTATAATATTTCTTTTCCTCTATTTGAATTGAACTTCCTATTATTATTTAGGAGGAAATTCAATTTGAATTCCAGAGGTAGATAGATCTGTTCTAATTCCTGAGAATGGGCGTGATACAATCTCATTAGTCTTTAAATCACGTACAAAAATATTTCCCGAAGTACTAACAGTTGCATTTTGTAATCCGGAATAACCCATTTGATAGCTAATTCGTCCATCCCAGTAAATAAAATAAGGAATATTTTTTGCCTGATAATGGAATTCTAAATTATCAACCGACGAGGAAGTGCTTGAATTTTCAAAAGTATAATTGATCAAGAGCTTCTCAATTTTAAGTCCGTCGGCAGAAAAGGTGCATTCAATATTTCCAGTGTATATATAAGTTACCCGTGAACTATTGATTTCAATATTCAAAACATTATTTTTCCAATTGAACGACTTTGTTAGTCCATCATCACTATTAGGATCTATTGCAACAATTTCGCTTTGAGTTCCATAAATAGCGTAGAGCAAAATATCATATCCCGGTGCGTCAAGAGCAGACAAATAACTTAAGGGAACACCGTTATAAAATTGAAATGTATTTGATTGTCCGTTAGAGGTTGAGATTATATAAATAGAATCCAACCCTGTTGCAATATCTTCTGGTAATGAGTTTACATATATTGACGTATCACTCCAGTACCAATTATATGAGATTTCAGAGTTATTGATATAGACCTTACCGCTAGTACCAAATTTCTTTCCCTTTATTGAAAAAGCATTTTTGGGAGCGGTGAATTCCAATTTAGTATCATTCAAGTATACATTGGTTATTTCTGCACCATTAGACAATGTGAATGAAGTATTATTGCTGTTAATATTATTGACCACAACATGAACATTTCCGGTTGTTGCACCTGCCGGAACTTTTACATCTATTTGAGTATCAACCCAGGAAACAATATCAGAGGCTAATGCTTTAACTGCTCCAAACCATACTTCACCTTTATTTTGGGATGCGCCAAAATTATTGCCCTTTATTTGTACAACAGTTCCAACAGCTGCACTATTGGGAGTGATACTGATTATAGTAGGCTTTTGCACAAGCTCAACACTTAGATCAAAACTGCCGCTCCCATCTTTGAATACATTATTACTCAGAATATCAATCCATTGGTTTTTACTTTCCAAATTAATTTTTAATGTGTCATTTTTAACAAGATATTTTTTATAAACGGCTTGATTCCTATCCGACACATAAACATATTGTTCAATTTGGGTATCCTGGCTTTTAAGGACAATATTAAAGGACGTTGCCCCTTGAGATGTAGGTGAAATAATTTTTACCATCTTTGCCGCTAAATATGGGATTGTAACATTCCCGTTCCAAGTGGGATTTGTTTCAGTTAACATCACAGGCACAACATATTTATCATTTGTGCTGCTAAGAGGGGGAATATAATCGATTTTAATTGGCCCCTTGTGTTCATAAGCCCATTTAACA
Source organism: uncultured Bacteroidota bacterium (assembly GCA_963777515.1). Lineage (GTDB taxonomy): Bacteria > Bacteroidota > Ignavibacteria > Ignavibacteriales > Ignavibacteriaceae > CAVSWT01. Next base: position 397,633 of record CAVZQU010000007.1, on the reverse strand, counting down.
TAATCTCTATATTCAGAACCAATCCCATGTGAAGACATCTTATTCACCAGATAATCATTCAATGTAGTCCTGAAATAACTTACATTTTTTGCTTTACCGGTTTCAATTATAATTTCCGGAATACTCAATTTTGACCCGGCACGATATGCAGTTAAATAAGTAAGAAAGCCGCCAGCAGTATAGAAATTAGGGTCTTCGTTGCAATCATCCCAAGAGCGTTCCAACTGTCCACTTAATGACCCATCTGCGTAACTTATGGCTTCAAATTTTGATTTGTCAGGCCAGACTATTCTGTCTGCCTGAACCGCAGTAGATTCTAACCACCATTTTATAATATTCCCTTCAAATGTGAACATATAATAATAATCCTGAACGTAATGCAGCAATTCATGTGCGCAAGTAATTTTAACTAATTCTTCTTGCGAAAAATCATTATCTTTTTGTATGTTTTGGCTTATTCTAATAAAACCAAAATAACTGGTATTACCATCCTCCCCTTTTGCTAATTCCAATACTCTAACCTCTGCTTTATTCGTTGTATCAGTGGGAACAGTTAAATTTTCTTTTTTGTAAGCCGCTCTCGCTTCCTCCAGGTAATAAAGAATATCCTGTACATAATGCGGGTTAGTACCTTTATGATTCGTTAAAGAAGATTTATAATCTGCATCAGAGGGAACTTTTCCATCAGTCCAATAAATTATGAAATGGGGGCTTGTTGTATAATCAGTGTAACCTAAAACTTTTTTAAAATGCCACCATGATAGTTTTGTAAGATGTGATGTAGAAAAAGAAATCGTATTATTAATTGTATCAACTGAAACGCCTTTGAATAATTCCCATCTATTCAAAGTTTCATCATAATATGCAGCACCAATCTGATATTTCAATTTACCCTCATTTAATTTTTCCGGGTCATATTTTAATGTCAAACTCAATGGTTTATCGAAAACATGCTGCGAACCCAAAGTTATCTCATAAGCATCAGGAAAATCCATTTCGGTATCTGTTGGAATTGAACTTTCTGCTAACTTTGTAATCGTTAATTTTGTATCGCCGGAAACTGTTCCCTGGGGAATACGCAAGACAAGACTATCTTGATATGAAATGTAGGCATCTGCTGCATCAACATTTATTGTTGTATCTAGTTTTGCTGCACTTGACTGGTCATCAGGGGGAGCAGCCGGGTTATTATCCTTTGAACAGTTTTGAAAAAGCAGCAATGATGAAAAGGTAAATAAAAGACCCAGATACAAAACTTTATTAAATAAAGATTTTTTGAGCGGCATGTTTCCCTCCTGTATAAGAATGCTATAGTAATTTACTCTTGACTCCACTTTAAAAAATAATTCCCATGAAAATGGGAATCTGGGTAATTTTTAAAATAAAATAAATCCCCATTTTTGTAGGGATGGTAATTATAATTGGGTTTTTTAATAGTGGACTCATCCCTTGATTACTAACTTAATGTTATAAATATGCAATTGCAATTATGGAGCATTATTCTCTTTATTATGATCCCTAAAAACTCAATATCCTTTTTCATCAGAATATAAAAGAATCCTAAATCTCTGAATCACTAAATACGGTAGTTCTAAGCTGCCAGTTAGTCGACAAAATTATTTCAATAAAATCATCTTTTTTGTTTCAGAATAATTACCGCTACTAACTTTTGTAAAAATAAAGGCCGCTTGAAAAGCTGCTTGCATTAAATTTTACTCTATAAGTCCCGGCTTTTTTTTGTTCATTTAATATTGTTGCCACTTCTTTTCTAGGAACATTAAACAATATTATTTCCACGTTATTATCTGTAGGAATGGAAAACTCAATATCTGTTGCAGGGTTAAATGGATTAGGATAATTCTGTTTAACTTAAAAATCAAACGGAATATTTAAACTAACTTCAACTTCCGGCAAGTATTTAAATTGTCCGCCAAGATCAATTTGCTTTAGTCTGTATTTAAATTTATTACTGCCAACCGGTTAATCTACAAAGGAATATTCTTTAGTTGAATTACTATTCCCGTGCCCTGGTACGAATCCTACTTTTTCCCATTTGGTATTTTGAGAAAATAATCTTTCTACTTCAAACCTATAATTATTTACCTCAGTCGCTGTTTGCCAATTTAGTAAAACAGAATTGTTTTTTACACTTGCTGTAAAAGTTGTAAGTTCTACTGGCATTGGTGCATTTAACCAAGGATCAAAATAAACTTCCGCCGTTCCTTCTTCATTATCATAAATATGTGAATCTATTGTTGTTGCATCAATTGTTCCCCAATAGTTGTAGTAGGCATTTGTTGCAGTCGCGGTTGCATTGTAAACATCATAATATCCATTATTTCTGAATGTGTTTCCACCTTTATCACTCACATCATTATTCCCCAGGTTAGCAGTCCCACCCACTAAATTCACTCCATAAACAGTATTATCTTCACATATATTATCTCTTAAGATGTTATTTGAACTTGTATTTGAAATTCCCCAATTATTATAACTGCATGTATTATTTCTGATTTCATTATTGTCTGATCCTTCAAAAAGTATATATTATTGCATTCATATCACATTTACCATAAACCGTTTATTTATAAACCTTTTGCTTTAATAAAATAAATTTAGGCAGGACAGTTTTAAACAAATTTTGCTTCGTACTATATAGGTTATCCTATTGAAAATAAATTTTATTTTCCTATATTGCAGTTGTAATCAAAACAAACTTAAACAAAGATGAAATTAAATCGCTTTCAAATAATGCAAATGGCTTGTTGTATGGCAACCTGCTGTATGAAAGGTGTTTTTATTTGAAAGGTATTTAATAATAAGATAGAAAATTAAATTATAAAGCCTTTCAAACGAAAGGCTTTTTTGTTATAAAGTAAAAGTGGTGTACAAATGCAAAATTTTGAAACCAAATCTATTCGAACCCAAACTGAAAGATCGAAGAATAGAGAACATTCAACGCCTTTATATTTAACTTCAAGTTTTGTATTTGAAAATGCAGAGCAAGGAAGAGCATTGTTTGCCGACGAAATTGAAGGTAACATTTATTCACGCTTTTCAAATCCGAATACTACTGAATTTATTGATAAGTTGGTTCAGCTTGAAAAAGTCGAAGATGGTTTTGCTTTTGCAACCGGGATGGCTGCGGTGTTTACAAGCCTTGGGGCATTACTTCAATCCGGTGACCATGTTTTGGCAAGCCGCTCACTTTTTGGTTCTACCCATCAATTACTAACAAAGATTTTTCCTAAGTGGGGAATAACACATACTTATGTTGATGCTTCAAATCCTGATGTATGGGAAAAGTCAATTCAAAAAAAAACAAAGATGATTTTTGTTGAAACACCCTCCAATCCGGGATTGGAATTAATTGACCTTGAATGGATGGGCAAACTTAAAGAAAAATATGGACTAATTTTAAATGTAGATAATTGTTTCGCCACACCTTATTTACAAAATCCATCGGACTTTGGTGCCGATTTAATTACACATTCGGCAACAAAATTTATTGACGGACAAGGACGAGTTTTGGGAGGTGCGATTGTGGGTCAAAAAGATTTAATAAAAGAAATAAGATTCTTCGCTCGCCAAACCGGGCCTGCGCTTTCACCTTTTAATGCCTGGCTGCTTTCAAAAAGTTTAGAGACTCTTGCGGTTAGGATGGACAAACATTGTGAGAATGCTTTAAAGTTAGCTGAAGCTTTAGAGAAAAATGAAGAAATAGAAAATGTGAAGTATCCTTTTCTGCCTTCTCATCCTCAATATTCGCTGGCAAAAAAACAAATGAAGCTTGGCGGCGGCATTGTAACATTTATTCCAAAAGGTGGATTAGAGAGAGCTGAGAAATTTATTGATTCAATAAAGCTTTGCTCGATAACTGCAAACCTTGGTGACACAAGAACAACGATTACACATCCAGCTTCAACTACTCATTCAAAATTAACAGAAGAAGAAAGAGAGAAGGTAAGTATAGCTCCCGGATTAATTAGAGTATCTATGGGTTTGGAAAATATAAATGACATTATTGAAGATATAAATCAAGCCTTAACAAATTCGAAAGAAAAATAAAATTTATGCAAGTTGAATTAAATAGAGTTAATGAGCATTGTCACTTTAAAGCTACTGGTTCTGCTGGAGTAGAAATTAATATTGATGGAGCTTCTTCTATTGGAGGTCAAAATGCCGGTGCAAGGCCAATGGAATTAATACTTATGGGCCTTGGCGGATGCACAGCAATGGATGTTATTTCAATACTTAAAAAGCAAAAGCAAAAAATTGATGAATTAAAAATAACTATTGATGGAGATAGAATTGAAAATCAAATACCTTCAATCTTTAAAACGATAAATGTTCATTATCAATTTAAAGGTGAGCTTGAAGAGAAAAAAGTCAAGCATGCAATTGAGCTTTCAATGGAAAAATATTGTTCGGTCACCGCAATCTTAAATAAGACTGCTGTAATAAATTATTCGTTTAGTTTAGAAAAATAAAATGGAGAAAAGTTAATGGGAATAATATTTGGAGAATGGAACTGGTATATTGCCGGCCCTATAATTGGATTATTTGTGCCGCTGCTATTTATAATCGGCAATAAAAAGTTTGGAATATCTTCTGCCCTTGAACATATCTGTACTATTATTCTTCCAAAAGAAAAAATAAAATCATTTAAATATAATTGGAGCGACAATAGCTGGAAGTTTTATTTTGTCATTGGAATTGTCATCGGTGCATTTGTAGCAAATGATTTTTTATCAACACAACCGGAAAAATTTTTACCAGCTTCCGATTATTCAATCCCCGGATTTATAAAATTATTTATTGGCGGGATATTAGTTGGTTTTGGAACCAGGTATGCAAACGGCTGTACCTCAGGACATTCAATAACCGGATTGTCGTTGCTCCAATCAGCAAGTTTAAAGGCAACAATTTCATTTTTTATCGGCGGATTAATTTTCACATTTGCATCACATTATTTTTGAGAGGATAAAAGTATAAATGAAAAATTTTGTGTTTATTGTACTTGGGATAGTTTTCGGAATTGTGCTTACAAAGTCTGAAGTTATTAGCTGGTTTAGAATTCATAACATGTTTACGTTCAAAGAACCGTATATGTATTTAATAATTGGTTCAGCGGTTGTTGTGGGAATTATTTCTGTACAAATATTAAAAAGCTTAAAAATTAAATCTGTCAATGATGAAGATATCAATTTTAACGGTAAAAAATTTCATAAAGGATTTGTAATCGGCGGAATTATTTTCGGGATAGGATGGGCAATTACCGGTGCATGTCCAGGGCCAATTTTTGCACAAATTGGAACTGGTGCATACCCGGCTATCTTTACTTTAATCGGTGCAGTGCTAGGAGCTTATTTGTATAATAGATTTAGGGAAAAGCTGCCGCATTAATTTGAAGGAAATGTATTTGCTTTAAACCCAATTTCTCAAAGAAATTGGGTTTTATCTTTTGTGCCAATTTAATTCTTCCACTTAATCGTACATCCAATTGAAAAAGTCTCCGGGACAGAAATCTCCTTTCCTTCAAGAAATTCATTTATGGTATCTCGTAAATAATTGCTTTGGACTTTTTCCGGTTCTTTCCAATTGTCATCAATTTTACCGTGATAAATTAACTTTCTTTCATCGTTAAAAAGAAATATTTCAGGAGTATGGCTGGCATCAAAAGCGGCTGCCACACTTTGGTCTTCATCTCGAAGATAAGGAAAATTAAATTTTTTAATTGAGGCTCTTTTTCCCATTTCTTCAAAAGAATCATCGGGGTATTGCGAATCGTCATTTGAATTTATTGCAACAACTCCAATCTTATCTTTATAATCTTCTGCAATTTTTTTAATTCTATCTTCGTAAGCTTGAACATAGGGACAATGGTTGCAGCTAAAGATAATTATTAATCCCTTTTTATCTTTAAATGAATTCAGATCATATCCTTTTCCATCTACACTTTGCAAATTGAAGTTAGGAATATCAGATCCAATTTTTAATTTTGTCGTACTCATTTATAAAGTCCTTTACTTTTCTTAAGTTAATTAAATCAAAAAATAATCTTCTTAAAAATAAATGCTTAAAAAACTTTTACTATTTCTAATAATAACTACCGGAAATTATATGGCACAGGGATTTGATTTTGCCAATAGTCTTTACTATGATTATCAACAATACCATGAACAGAGTTTAAATCATAAAAGATTTAAACATTCCGATATTGTTCCACTTATTGAACATTTAAAAGATAAAAATAATTTTGAGGTTAATAAAGCCGGAACATCTGCAGAGGGAAGAGATATTTATCTTATTAAAATTGGTCATGGTGAGAAAAAAATATTTCTTTGGTCGCAAATGCATGGGGATGAATCAACAGCAACCATGGCATTATTTGATATTTTTAATTTTCTAAATGCCAATGATCATTATAATGCTTTCCGTGACAGTTTATTTAATCAAGCAACTCTATACGTGATGCCAATGGTAAATCCAGATGGAGCAGAAGTTTTCCATAGGAGAAATTCCTTTGAGATTGATATAAATAGAGATTTTGAAAGACAGCAAACTCCGGAAGGAATTCTTCTTAGAAAAACCTATGATGAAATTCACGCTGATTTTGGTTTTAATCTTCATGATCAAAATACAAGATATTCTGTCGGCAACAGCTTCAAATCTGCTACAATTTCATTTCTTGCTCCGGCAATTAATTATGAAAAAACTGTGAACCCGGTAAGAGACAATGCAATAAAGTTAATCGGGGAGTTATATGAAATTTTATCAACCATAATACCTGGGCATATTGCCAAATATAAAGACGATTTTGAGCCGCGTGCTTTTGGAGACAATTTTCAAAAAGGGGGAACTAGTACAATTTTAATTGAATCCGGCGGTTGGAAAGATGATGTTGAAAAACAATATATACGTAAAATTAATTTTATTGTGTTGCTTTCTGCGTTCAGAAGTATCATTGAAGAAACTTATGCCCAAGAAGATGAGCAGGTCTATGATGATATTCCTTTCAACGAAGAAAATATAATGGATGTTGTATTGCGGAATTTAAAATATAAAAATAAAGATCATGAATATTTGATTGATGTTGGTATTAACTATTCTGAAGTAAATATTGATAGTGCCAAAGATTTTTATATTAGGTCTCATGTGGAGGATTTAGGAGACTTATCAGTTTATTTCGGATATAATGATTTAGATTTAAAAGGATGTGAAATCCAAATTGGGAAAACATATCCTGATAAATTTAACTCACTTGAAGAAATTGAAAGTCTTGATTTTAATAATTTGTATAAGCAAGGCTATACGAATGTTTTGATTGATTCGTCAATAAAAATTAAGGAAAGATATACAAAGCTTCCAATAAATATTTTGACTCAAAGTCATGACAATTCCACTAAAGAAATACATTTAGGAAGCACGCCTAATTTTATAATTAAAAAGAATGATGTGGTTAAGTATGTGGTTATAAACGGATTTGTTCATAATGTTGAAACAGGTATTGGTGATATAAAGAATGCATTGATTTATTAATTTTATTGTTTGAAAATTTAATTGTAATATTACATAGATGTCCTTTCTCATTTAACTAAAAATTAAAATTGTTTTCAAAAGAAGAGGCAATCATGTTTCAAATTAAAAATATACTTCTGCCAACCGACTTTAGCAAATTATCATTAACTGCGGGAAATTATGCTGTTGAAATAGCGCTTCAATATGGTGCAGTTATTCATTTGCTTCATGTGCTTGAAAAAACTCCTCCAATTCTAGCTATACGCTCATTAGATTTATCCGAAGATAAAATAAAAAAATCAATTGATGAATATGCACAAAAATCTATTGAAGAGTCTGTAGTAAAAATCAGAGGTGGAAAAGATGTGGAGATTAAACCAGTTATTAGGAAAGGAATTGATTACGAAGAAATTATTAGCTACAGTAAGGAAAACAATATTGACTTAATCGTAGTTGCAACGCACGGAAGGACCGGCGTTCTTCATACTTTGCTTGGAAGCGTTGCTGAAAAAGTAATTCGATACTCCAAAAAACCTGTTCTTGTTACAACTCCTTCTGAAAAAGAGGTTTAGGTTACTGCTATTATGCTTGCGAATACTATATGAGTTTGGTATATTTAAAATTAGTTTTTCCGAAAGGTAGGATAGGTAAATGGCAAGAGTAAAAAATATTGAGGCTTTTTGCAGTGTTTGCAATACAGTGCAAAAAATGGAATTAGCCGGGGAGGTAGTTGCGATTGAAGGTGAAAATAAAAGATGGGCTAAATGCAAAAAATGCAAACAAACTATGATCATTGATTTAGTTGAAGATATTAAAGAAAAGAAACCGTCTTTGGAAGGAATTGAAAACGAAGATTGTACTGTTTATTCACCTAAAAAATCTTTTACCGTGGGAGAAGCTATTTATCACGAGAATTGGGATGATTTTGGTAAAGTTGTTTCAAAAGAAATTTTATCAAACGGTGTAAGCTCAATCTCAGTTGAATTTCAAAAATTAGGTCATAAAAAATTAATTGAAGCAATATCTTAAAAATTAAAAACCAATAAAGCGAGGTGAAATAATTTGGTTGGTATTTCAGTTGGCGATAATGAGTCTATAGACAAAGCTCTAAAAAGATTTAAGAAAAAATACGAAAGATCCGGTGTACTTAAAGAATATAAAAAGAGAACTTTTTTTGTTAAGCCGTCTATAAAAAAACGAATGGAAAAGATGAAAGCTGCTAGACGCGCACACCGTATGGATAATTTTGATTAATCTTTAAGCCCCTTAATTTAGGGGCTTTTTTATTTTACTTCAATTCGATTCTCGGCTCTCCCGTTACGTCTTCTTTTTCTTTTAAATAATGTTTTTCAAAATGGTGGGTTATTAATTTAAAAGCATCATCGACAGAATTACAGAAAGAAATATTATTCATATCAGATTTACTAATAGTCCCATTTTCAATTAAGCCGTCGAAGTTTATTATACTCTTCCAATATTTTTCGTCGTACACAACCAGCAATAGTTTTTTCTTAATTTTTTCTGTTTGAACCAAGGTAAGAATTTCAAAAAATTCGTCCATTGTCCCAAAGCCGCCTGGGAATACTATCAAAGCTTTTGCCAGATAAGCAAACCAAAATTTTCTCATAAAGAAGTAATGAAACTCGAAGCTCAACTCTTTTGATACATACTTGTTAACAAATTGTTCAAATGGAATACTGATGTTTAAACCAATTGAGTATCCTCCCGCTAATTTAGCTCCTTTATTAGCAGCTTCCATTATTCCAGGGCCACCGCCGGTACAAATTATAAATCTGTTTGCATGTGTCTTTAAACCTAATGACCATTCAGTTAGTCTTTTTGACAATTCCACTGCATCTTCATAATACTTTGACATCTTAACCATATGCTGTGCCATTCTCAATTCTTCAGCTAATGAGCTGGTCGATTTAGGATTTATGGTTTTAAATCTATTTAATTCTTTTAGTGCATCGCGCTTTGATTTTAATCTTGCAGAACCAAAGAAAACAATGGTATCTACAATTTTATGTCTTCTGAATTTTGATTTAGGTTCAAGAAATTCTGAAAGTATTCTAATAATTCTTGCATCAGAAGAATTTAAGAAGTCTAAGTTTTCATATGCCTTTAAAGGTGATTTGCTAGTAGTCATAATTCCTTTCGCTTATACCTGAAGTTGACAAATAATTATTATATAGATGTTTGATAATGGGAGGTAACAATTGTGAGTATTTTATTTATGAATTAATGTTTTATATTTTGAATCAATTTTCTGAAAATTTTAATTTACTATTGTTAAAATAAAACACTAATTCTTTTAATAAAAGAAGAAACAAATAAATATTTTAAGATATCTTATGATTAAAAATTTGAAACTTTTATTATTCACAATATTTTTAATTCAAAGCACTCTTTTCGCTGCTACTCTAGAAGAGATTCAAAAGAAAATTGATAATGCTCTTAGTGTGTTACCGGCAAATTGCAGAATTGGAATTCTTATCTATAATCCGCTTACACAAGATACTGTTTTCAAAATGGATCCTGATGCCTCAATGATTCCCGCTTCAAATACAAAACTGTTTACCACTGCAGCTGCTCTATCTTATCTTGGGGGAGATTTTAAGATATCTACTAAAATTCTAATTGATAAAAATGATTTAAAAGATGGAATCATCAATGGAAATTTATACATAAAAGGATATGGTAATTCAACCTTTACACATTATGATCTGGATTCCATGGTCACTAAATTGAAACAACTGGGAATAAAAAAAATTACTGGAAATGTTGTTGGTGATGATTCTTATTTTGATGAAATTTATTCAAGAGATGACTGGATAAGAGGCGAAGTAGCAAATGTAAATCTTCCTCCAATTTCTGCCATGGTTATTGATAGAAACAGATTTACCACAAGAAAAAAGGTAGGAAGAAGATATAGATATTACATTAGGCATGTTGAAAATCCACCTTTATATATTGCTCAATTATTGAAAAAAAAATTAATTGCTAAGGGAGTTACCATTAGCGGCAGCGCAGTGAAAGGAATTACTCCAACCGATGTTACGGAACTTTGCGAATCGTCAGTATTATTAAAAGATTTGATTGCTATGATTAACAAACATAGCGACAATTTTATGGCAGAGTGTTTGTTTAAAACTATTGGAGCTGAGGTTAGTAAAAAACAAGGGAACTCCTTTTATTCAACTCAAGCTGTGTTAGATTTCATTTCTGATAATAACATTTTTGCCAAAGGAACTGCTGTTGTTGATGGTTCGGGGATCTCAAGATTTAATCAAATTACTCCAGGAGCAATTACTGGTGTGCTTGAAAAAATGTATTTTGACTTACCTAATTACGAGGACTATTATAATTCACTAAGTATTGCCGGAGTTGACGGCACACTTCGTGATAGAATGTACGGAACTTTGGCTGAAGATAATTTTCATGGTAAAACCGGAACATTAAACGGAGTTTCTTCAGTCTCAGGCTATTTAACTACAAAAGGAGATGAAGATTTGGTTTTAAGTATACTAATTGAGTTCAAAAAAGGCGGAGCAAATTTCTATAGAGATATTGAAGATAAAGTAATTGAGATACTTGCTAATTGGGATTAAAAATACCCCGGCTTAAAAACGCCGGGGCTGAAAAATTACTTAGAATTTTGTGTTGGAGCAGGAGTTTGTGTTTGCGGAGGTAAACTTGGTTGCGTTGGTACTGAATGCTGCTGACTCGACTGTTGAATTATACTTTCTCTTTCACTTTGAGTAGTTCTTCCCGGTAAGAAAAACAAATTCACAACAATGGCAATTAGTGCTAAAGCACTTGCCAGCCACCAGCTCGCTTTGCTTAAAAAGTCTGCCGTTCTTCTTGCCCCAAACATTGTTCCCATACCGCCTGCTGCACCACCAAAAGTACCGCCAGCTAAACCGCCGCCCTTAGCGTTTTGAAGTAAAACGATAATCATTAATAAAACACCGATAATAGCTGCAAAAGACATAAGTATTGTATACATAATTAACTCCTTAAATTGGTAGCGGGGGAGGGATTCGAACCCCCGACACGTGGATTATGATTCCACTGCTCTAACCTACTGAGCTACCCCGCCAGCATTTTTTATTTTAGCTTGTAAATATAGAAACAATACAAGTGAATTTCAAAATTAGATTTTATCATTATTTTAGAACTATTTGCATAAAACCTTATTTTATCTCAGTACTATGGTTTCAAAAATCATTGACTATCTTAACAAGTATATCTATATTTTGGCTTGTTTTTGCCGAAATTTTGAGAGACCGATGATTATTAAAATTTCTAATTTAAGCGACGGTGTTCATACTTATAATTTTAATGAATCAATTAAGGAAATAGGATTAAGCGAACCGTTCTATGATAATTTTACTGTAAAGGTTGAGCTGAATAAGTCTCACAATCAAATTATTTTGGATTCCGAAATTTTCTTGAAAGCAAAATTTGAATGTGACAGATGCAGCGATGAATACAACACGGAATTGAAAACAAAATATAGAATGGTTTATTTGTTTGGGCAAGAACCTGACAATAATGATTCAGTTGATATTTCATATCTTCCATTAGAAGCAGATAAAATTGATATTACAAAAGATGTAAGGGACTATTCCTTACTGGCAATCCCCATGAAAAAGTTATGTAAAGAAGATTGCAAAGGTTTATGTGCTAATTGCGGTAAAAATTTGAATGAAGGCGATTGTAATTGCAGTAAAGATGTGATTGACCCAAGATGGCTGCCCTTACAAGAATTAAAAAATAAATTAAACATAAATTAAAACGGAAAGACGATGCCAAATCCAAAACGAAAATGGTCTAAAAGCAGAAGAGATAAAAGAAGAACGCATTATAAAACTTCAGCTCCGGCATTGAGTACATGTTCAAACTGCGGTGAAATGAAACTTGCTCATCGTGCATGCCCATCCTGCGGCTATTACAATGAACGCTCAATGTTTTTACCAAAAAGCTAATTTATAAACTTTAATCCTTTTAATGACCAATTCTGATTCTAATAAATCTAAATGCAGAATTATTGTTGATGCCATGGGGGGCGACTTCGCTCCCCGTAACGCTGTAGTCGGTGCCATACAAGCATTCAATGAAAATAAAAATTTCGAATTGCTTTTAGTCGGGAAACAAGAGGAAATTAAAAAAGTTTTAACTTCAGAAAATCTTTCATTCAATCATGAAAATATTATTAATGCTGAACAAGTGATTGAAATGGAAGAAACACCAACCACAGCTATTAAATCAAAGCCGGATTCTTCAATTGTAGTCGGATGCAATTGGGTAAGAGATCATAAAGCAGATGCATTTGTCAGCGCCGGGAATACTGGTGCAATGATGGCTGCATCAACTTTAATTATTGGAAGGTTGCCTGGAGTTGGAAGGCCGACAATTGGTAGCTTTATCCCAAATGAAGCAGGTATTTCAACTTTATTTGATGTAGGTGCAAGTGTAGATTCAAAGGCAAAACACTTACTTGAATATGCTATAATGGGTACAATATTCGTTCAAGAGATTTATGGAATTCAAAATCCAAAAGTTGGTTTGTTGAGTGTGGGTGAAGAGAAATCAAAAGGTAATGAAGTTTCAGTTGCAGCTTACGAATTATTGAGTAAAACTAAATTGAATTTTATCGGTAATGTTGAAGGAAGAGATATCTTAAAAGGAACGGTACATGTTGTGGTATGTGATGGCTTTGTTGGAAATATCTTATTAAAATTTGGTGAAGGATTAGTTAGTTACTTAAGATTTAAATTAAGGCAATTCGCTGATAAAGGATTTATAAATAAATTAAAAGTCGGCTTAGTGCGCGGAGTGCTTCGCCAAGTTTTAAAAGATTTTGATTATCAAGAATATGGCGGTGTACCCTTGCTTGGAGTTGATGGAATTAGTATTATTGGCCATGGTTCAAGCACACCTAAAGCAATTAAGAATATGGTGTTAAGAGCAAACGAGATGTATGAAAAAAATCTAGTTGAAAAGATTAGTAATTCAATAAAAAAATATTCGGAATTAAATTGAGTGTATAATGACAAACAATAACAAAAAATTTAGTGCAGTAATTACAGGCGTTGGGATGTACGTCCCGGATAAAGTTTTAGATAACGCATTTTTTGAAAAGATAGTTGATACAAACGATGAATGGATAAGAACACGTACCGGTATAGTTGAAAGAAGATTATTAGAAAAAGGCGCTACCAGTGATTTGGCTGCAAAAGCTGCTGAAGATTTATTAAAATCAAAAAATATGTCTGCCGATGAAATTGATGTAATAATTGTAGCAACAATTTCTCCAGATATGATGTTTCCCGCTACGGCATGTTTAGTTCAAGAAAAAATTGGAGCTACAAATGCCTGGGGATTTGACCTTTCGGCAGCCTGTTCAGGATTTTTATTCGCTTTTCAAACCGGAGCGTCTTTAGTCGAAAGCGGTGCTTATAAAAAAGTAATGGTTATCGGCGCAGATAAAATGAGCTCTATTGTTGATTATACTGATAGAAACAATTGTATTCTTTTTGGTGATGCAGGCGCCGCAGTATTACTTGAACCTTCTGAAGATAAATCACTTGGGCTTACAGGACTCATTGTTAAAAATTGACGGCAGCGGGAAAGAGAGTCTATATTTAAAAGGCGGCGGGAGCCTTAATCCTCCCACTCATGAAACGGTTGATAACAAAATGCATTATCTTTACCAGGATGGGAAAGCAGTTTTCAAAGTTGCTGTAAAAGGTATGGCGGATATTTCTTATGATATAATGAAGAAAAATAATCTCACTTCAGATGATGTTGCTTACCTGGTTCCTCATCAAGCAAACTTAAGAATCATTGACGCAACTGCAAATCGCATGGGATTAAGTAAGGACAAAGTAATGGTTAATATTCAGAAGTATGGAAACACAACAGCAGCAACAATTCCATCATGTTTAGTTGAATATTATAGAGATGGTAAAATTAAAAAAGGTGATAAATTAATTCTTGCTGCTTTTGGCGCCGGGTTTACCTGGGGTTCAGCTTATGTTGTATGGTCAATGGATTAAAAATTATTCTTAATAAAAATAAAAAGTTTTAATGTCAAAAAAAGCATTTGTATTTCCAGGTCAGGGATCTCAATATGTTGAGATGGCTAAAGATTTATTTGAAAATTCTGTTGAAGCCAAAGAGATGATAAAAACTGCGGACGACGCACTTGGAGTTAATTTATCATACATCCTATTTAATGGGCCTGAAGAAGAATTAAAACAATCTGAAAATACACAGCCTGCAATTTTTTTACACAGTGTTATTCTATCAAGTATAATTAGAACGCTTTCATTTGATGCTGTTGCTGGACATTCAGTTGGCGAATACGCTGCTTTGGTTGCTGCAGGTGCTGTTCAATTTTATGAAGCTGTTAAAATGGTACGGGTACGCGGGAAAGCAATGACAAAAGCTGGAATTGAAAATCCCGGAACCATGGCGGCAATAATTGGATTGGGAAAAGATAAAGTTGTTGAGCTTTGCAAAGAAGCATCTTCATCTGGAATTGTGCAGCCAGCTAATTTTAATTCTCCTGGACAAATCGTCATTTCCGGTTCTGTTGACGGTGTTAAAAAAGCAATGGAGCTTTGTAAGGCAGGCGGTGCAAAGCTAGTTAAAGAGCTTACTGTAAGTGGCGCTTTTCATTCTCCTCTAATGGAATCTGCGAAAGTTGAATTGAAAAAATCGATTGATGAAACAAATTTTTATGATGCAAGAATTCCTGTTTATACAAATGTAACTGCAAAGCCAACCACTGATAAAAATGAATTTAAAAATCAGTTAATAGAACAAATAACTTCTCCCGTTCCATGGGAAGAAATTATTAATAACATGATAGCGGATGGAGTAACCGAGTTTTATGAAATTGGTCCGGGCAAAGTTTTACAAGGTTTAATTAAACGAATTAACCCCGATGTAAAAAGTTTCGGAATTGATAAATATTCAGATGTGGAGAAATATTTATAATGAGTGAAGAATTTCCAGTAGAAAAATTCACAAAAGAAATTAATGGGATAAAAATAGACCCCAAGATTTTCACTTTTCCTTTTACTTGCAAATGTTCAGGCGAATGCTGCTACTATGGTGTTTATACTGATTTAAAAGAGAGTGAAGCTATTTTAGAAATAAAAGATAAAGTTTTGCCTTTGTTTGATGAAACTCAATCAAAAGATATTTCAACTTGGTTTGAACCACCCGAAGAAGATGAAGATTTTGATTCCGGTGTGGCTGTTGGAACAAATGTAATTAATGGCAAATGTTCTTTTCTTGATAAAGACGGTTTATGTACATTACAAAAGCTTGCAATGATGGAAGGCGAACATAAATGGAAATATAAACCAATCTATTGTGTCCTATTTCCATTAACAATTTACGAAGGAGCTTTAACCATTGACGATGAGCATATTGATAGATTAAAAACTTGTAATAAAGAAGCTAACAACGGACAATCAATCTTTGATGCGTGCAGGGAAGAGCTTCATCACTTTTTAGGTGCAGAAGGATTAGCCGAGCTGGAAGCTTACAAAGAAGAATATTTAAATTCAAATAATTCACAGGAACACGAAGTAGCATGAAATTAGAAGGCAAAAAAGCAATTGTAACCGGCGGTACCAGAGGAATCGGGAAAGCAATTGTTGAACAATTAGTTCTTAACGGTTGCGATGTTGTATTTACTTATCACAACTCGGAAGAATCAGCCAAAGCATTGGAAAACGATTTACAAAAATATCAAAAGAAAGTATTTAGCATAAAAGCAGATGCTGCTAAGTTTTCAGAAGCAGAAGAAGTTGTTAAATTTACTTTGGAAAATATAAAAGGTTTAGATATTTTAGTGAACAATGCGGGCATAACTAAAGATAATTTGCTTTTACGGATGTCCGAAGATGACTTTGATGCTGTGATAAATGCAAATCTTAAAAGTGTTTATAATTATACCAAGGCATCATTAAGAACAATGATTGGCCAGAAAGCAGGTAAGATTATTAACATAACTTCTGTAGTTGGAATAATTGGTAATCCCGGCCAGGCTAATTATGTGGCTTCCAAAGCCGGCGTTATTGGTTTTACAAAATCTACAGCAAAAGAACTCGCTTCAAGAAATATAAATGTTAACGCAATTGCACCTGGATTTATTTCAACGGATATGACAAACAAATTAAACGATAAACAAAAAGAAGCAATTCTTACACAAGTTCCACTAAAAAAATTAGGTACGCCAGAAGATGTTGCTAAAGTAGCAGTCTTCCTGGCATCTTCTGATGCTGATTATTTAACAGGTCAAGTAATTTCCGTCGACGGCGGAATGGCAATGTAGATTATAATTCACTATCACAAAAAATAAATAGGAGTAAATAAAATGGACGTTGAAGCCAAAGTAAAAGAGATTATCATGGACAAATTAGGTGTTGAAGAATCTCAAATTACACCGGAAGCTTCTTTCACAAATGATTTAGGCGCTGATTCACTTGATATAGTTGAACTGGTGATGGGTTTTGAAAGTGCTTTTCAAGTTTCCATTCCTGATGAAGACGCGGAAAAAATTGGTACAGTTGGTGACGCTACAAAATATTTAAAAGAAAAATTAGGTTAAGTGTTTAAGGTCGGGAAAAATATTTTCTCGACTTTCCTTTTTTTTAGGAATGGTAAACATACTGTGCTTAATTTTTTAAATTTGCAATTCATAAATAAAATAGGGGTAACCTATGAATAAGAGAAGAGTAGTTGTAACCGGGATGGGAGCAATTACTCCTATCGGAATTGGTGTCAATGAATTTTGGAAAGGCCTGCTTGAAGGTAGAAACGGTGTTGGCCTTATAACTAAATTTGATACAACAAATTTCGATACCAAATTCGCTGCCGAAGTAAAAAATTTTAATCCAGAAGATTATCTTGATAAAAAATCTGTTAAAAGAATGGACCCGTTTTCTCATTATGCTCTTGTAAGTTCCGATGAAGCATATAAGGATTCCGGAATAAATGGAGATGAACTAGATAAAGAAAAATTTGGTGTTATTTACGGAAGCGGTATTGGCGGGATTGATACTTTAACAAAACAGCATCATGTTTATTTTGAAAATAACAGCCCTCAAAAATTAAGTCCATTCTTTGTTACAATGATGATTTCGGATATGGCAGCCGGATTGATTTCAATTAAGTATGGATTAAAGGGGCCGAATTATGCTACAACTTCAGCATGTGCTACATCCTCTCACGCAATTGCTGATGCGTTCATTCATATTCAAAGAGGAAGTGCTAATTTAATGATGTGTGGTGGTTCAGAAGCTGCAATAACAGAATTATCAATCGGCGGCTTTAATGCAATGAGAGCTCTTTCTACTTGGAACGACAGATACCTGGAAGCATCCCGACCATTTGATAAAGACAGAAATGGTTTTATAATGGGAGAAGGTGCAGGTACAATTATTTTAGAAGAATATGAACATGCAAAGAATCGTGATGCTAAAATATATGCGGAAGTTGTTGGAATCGGTTTAACCGGGGATGCTCATCACATGACTGCTCCGGCACCTGGTGGTGAAGGTGCAGTTCGTTCTATGAAAGCCTGTTTAATTGATGCGGAAATAAATCCTGAACAAGTAGATTATATAAATGCTCATGGAACTTCTACTCCATATAATGATGTTAATGAAACTAAAGCTATCAAAACTGTTTTTGGCAAGCATGCTTATGATATGGTTGTAAGTTCTACAAAATCTATGACAGGTCATTTACTTGGTGCGGCAGGGGGTATTGAAGCTATCGCAACTGTTTTGTCAATTAAAAATGATATTGTTCCACCAACAATTAATCTTACAAATCCCGATCCTGAATGCGATTTGAATTATAGCCCTTTGAAATCTACTAACAAGAAAATAAATTATGCTATAAGCAACACATTTGGGTTCGGCGGCCATAATGCTTCTATTCTGTTTAAGAAATTAGAGGGGTAGCTTTGAGTAAGCTGTTAAGCTGGCTGGTTGAAAAATTAAAACAGCGCCAGGAAGAAGAAAGTTCTCAATATATTTCAGACCTCTTTACTGAAGAAAAATATAGAGAGCTTGAAGAATTAGTAGGGTTCTCAATTCACAATAGGGAATATTTTATACAAGCCTTGATGCATCGGTCTTTCCTCGAACAAAACGAAGAGTTTGAAGTTTCAAATGAAAGGCTCGAATTCCTTGGGGATTCAGTTTTAAGCTTAACTGTAGCAGAATATCTTTTTGAAAGTTTCCCTGAAAAAGATGAAGGTTTTTTAACAAAAGTTAGAGCTAAATTAGTAAATAGATTTGCCCTTGCAGAAGCTGCCGAGAATATTAATTTGGTTGACTTCCTTTTAATTAGTAAGAATCTTTCCAATACTTTTTCCAATGGCTCAAAAACTGTTTTAAGCGATGCGCTTGAAGCACTTATAGGTGCAGTTTATCTTGATAAAGGATTGAATGCTGCTAAGAAATTTATTAATAAAATATTAATTGTCCCGAATACTAAAGCCGGTCTATATTTAATAGATGAAAATTATAAAAGTCAGCTTTTGGAATATGCGCAAGCACATAAATTAGATAACCCGGTTTATCAAGTCATGAAAGAAGAAGGGCCGCAGCATAACCGGACTTTTACGATTCGGGTTTTAATTGGAGATATGGAGTATGGTATCGGGAAAGGGAAGAATAAAAAAAGTGCCGAACAAAAAGCAGCTCAAAAGGCTTTGTCAATAATAAAACAGCAGGAAGCAGATTAATCTATCCATCCTAAAAATCCTTGTATTAATCTTATTTTTTTAGAAAAATTTTCTCAAAATATTTAATTAAATTTGGTTACTAAAAAAACAGATTTTTTTTCAAAAAATTTAATTCTGAAAGAGTCCTATGAAAATATATGAGCATCCTGATAAATTTGTTAACAGGCATATTGGTGTTAGTGATGAAGATATTCAAGAGATGTTAAAACAAATTAAGGTTGATTCACTTGATACTTTGATTAATGAAACAATACCGCCGCAAATCAGATTAAAAGATAAATTAAAACTTGATGAATCAGTAACAGAATTTCGATTTATTGAAAATTTAAAGAAGCTTGCTGCTAAAAATAAAGTATTCAAATCATATATAGGTATGGGATATTATCCAACCAGAATTCCTAGCGTTATTCAAAGAAATATACTTGAGAACCCCGGATGGTACACACAATATACTCCATATCAAGCGGAAATTTCTCAAGGCAGACTGGAAGCACTTTTAGTTTTTCAAACAGTAGTTTCTGATTTGACCGCAATGAACATTGCAAACGCTTCGCTGCTGGATGAAGGTACTGCTGCTGCAGAAGCTATGAGTATGTTTTATTCATTAAGAAAAAATAAAGACGCTAATATTTTATTTGTATCTGATGAAGTTTTTCCTCAAACAATTGATGTATTAAAAACCAGAGCAAACCCTTTAGGAATTGAATTACAAATGGGTAATCATCAAGATGTTGAATTAAATGAAAATATATTTGCAGTCTTGGTTCAGTATCCAGCGGGATATGGTGAAGTTTATGATTACAAAAACTTATTTGATGAAGCTGAGAAAAGAGATATTTATAAAATTGTTGCCGCTGACTTATTAAGTTTAACATTATTAATCCCCCTGGGGAATTTGGAGCTGATGCTGTTGTGGGTAATTCTCAGCGGTTAGGAGTTCCAATGGGATTCGGCGGACCTCATGCGGCTTTCTTTGCAACCAAAGAAGAATTTAAAAGAAATATTCCTGGTAGAATTATCGGTCTTTCCGTCGATGCAAATGGAAATGAAGCTTATCGCATGGCGCTTCAAACACGTGAGCAACATATAAGAAGAGAAAAAGCAACAAGTAATATTTGTACTGCACAAGTTTTATTAGCAATTATTTCCGGGATGTATGCAGTCTATCATGGCAGTAAAGGATTAAAAGCAATCGCTGAGAGAATTAATAAATTTGCACGTCTACTTGAAGTTGGTATGATTGAATATGGATTCGAACAAAAGAATATTAATTATTTTGATACTCTTTTAATTCAAACAGACACACCGGGACAGACAAAAAAAATAAACTTGTTAGCTTTAGAAAAAGGATTAAACTTCCGATATATTGATGATCTTTCAATCGGAATATCTATTAGCGAAGAAACCGATTATCATGAAATATTTGAAATACTTGAAATCTTTGCTGAAGCATCCGGCAATAAATTTAGTGAAAAAAATGAAGTCGAATTATCTGTTGATGTTGAAGTCGGATATCCTTCAAATTTAAAAGAACAAGTTCTTATTTAACTAATGCAGTATTTAACTCTTATCATTCAGAAACTGAAATGTTACGGTATATAAAGCGGCTTGAAAATAAAGATTTGTCACTTGTTCATTCCATGATTCCGCTTGGTTCATGCACAATGAAATTGAATGCAACTACAGAAATGATTGCATTAACCTGGCCTGAGTTCGCAAAGATTCATCCTTTTGCTCCTGCTGAGCAGACAGAAGGGTATAAACAATTGTTCACTGAGCTGGAAAAAGATTTAGGAATTATAACTGGTTTCGAAGCAATTTCATTGCAGCCAAACTCCGGTGCACAAGGAGAATATTCAGGTTTGATGGTTATCAGAGAATATCATAAAAATAATGGTGATGATAATCGTAATGTTGCAATCATTCCTTCATCTGCCCATGGCACAAATCCGGCAAGTGCAGTAATGGCAGGGATGAAAGTAGTTGTTGTAAATTCAACTCCTCAAGGCAATGTAGATTTAGAAGACTTAAAGAAAAAAGTTGAAGCAAATAAAAACAATCTTGCTTGTTTAATGATAACTTATCCTTCAACTCATGGTGTGTTTGAAGAAAGTATAAAAGAAATTTGCGATATCATTCATCAGAATGGCGGATTGGTTTATATGGATGGTGCAAACATGAATGCCCAGGTTGGATTAACAAGTCCTGCAGCTATCGGGGCTGATGTTTGTCACTTAAACTTGCATAAAACGTTTTGTATTCCTCATGGCGGCGGCGGGCCTGGGATGGGGCCAATAGGAGTTAACAAAAAGTTAGTTCCGTTTTTACCAAATCATTCGGTTGTAATGTTAAACCATAATAATGGAATTACAGCAGTGTCTTCAGCACCATGGGGCAGTGCTAGTATTCTAGTTATTTCTTATGCATATATAAAAATGATGGGGGAAACAGGATTAACCAAAGCAACAGAAGCCGCTATTCTAAATGCAAATTATATAAAAGCAAAATTAGAAAAGTATTTTAAAGTATTGTATGCCGGTAACAAGGGAAGAGTTGCGCATGAATTAATTTTTGATATGAGAAACTTTAAAACAAGCGCCGGAATTGAAGTTGAAGATATAGCAAAAAGATTAATGGACTACGGCTATCATGCGCCGACAGTTTCATTTCCAGTTCCAGGTACATTAATGGTTGAACCAACTGAAAGTGAAAGCCAAAAAGAGTTAGACCGTTTTTGCGATGCTTTAATTTCAATTAGAGAAGAAATTAGAGAAATTGAAAATGGTACAATGGATTCGAAAGATAATGTTCTGAAAAATTCGCCCCATACAGCTTTTAGTGTTATTTCAGATAGCTGGAATCATCAGTATTTGCGTGAGAAAGCAGCCTATCCAACTGATTGGGTGAAAGCAAATAAATTTTGGCCGAGCGTTGGTAGAGTGAATAATGCTTATGGAGACAGAAATTTAATTTGTACCTGTAACCCGATTGAAGATTATATCGAAGAACCGATTTCATAAATAATGAATTATCTCAAATTGTATGATATAAATGCTGTCAAACTTAGTTTGTCAAAGTGTGACGGTACTTATATATTTTTTGATATTTTGTAGTGGACTATATTTTTTCTTACTTGTAAAAGATAATATATTCTTTTTATTTTAACCCACTGTTTGTCATATCATAAAATTTAAATGATAAAATTATTTCTCCCTTTTTTATTTTTAATTGTATTTAATCAAAATTGCTTTACACAATCCATTTTGGGAACATCAATTGATGAGAATTATAAAGATGGTTTTGTTGTTGATTCAATTGCTATACAAGGAAACGACATAACGGATAAAGAGATTATCTTAAGGGAACTTACATTTAATGTTGGCGATACGATTAACAATAAAATCCTATTATATAATTCTGAAAGGGTTTTTAGTCTTGGCTTATTTACAAAAGTAAGATTGGTTCGTGATCCATTAGCTTTTCCCAAAAATGTTGTGCAAATATTAGTAAATGAAAGCTGGTATATTTATCCGATTCCTTTGGCCGAATTGAAAGATAGAGATTGGAAAAAGATATCTTATGGATTTGATGTAGTAATTCAAAATTTTAGAGGAAGAAATGAAACTTTACGGGCAAGAACATTATTCGGTTATGACCCAAGTTTATCTCTGTCTTATTCAAACCCATATTTTATATGGGATGAAAATATTTATTTAGAGCTTGCACTTGCTTATCACGATACACGGAACATTAGCAGTATAGCAAAATATTTATACGGGGGAGATTTTAATCAGAAATTTATCAGCGCTGGTATTGGTATTGGTAAAAGATTAGGATTATTTCAAAAGGCTGGAATAAGTTTAAACTATAATTACATACAATCTCCTTCTTATATAAAAGGAATTTCAGCTTCTAATGATAGGATAGATAGACTTTTTTCAATTGGAGCAAGCTATTCTTATGACACCAGAGACTTGCGTCAATTTGCACGCGAAGGAATTTTAGGGGCAGCTAGTTTTGAATTTAAAGGTTTGGGGATAGATGGCATTAACTATCAAATAGCTTCAATTGATTTTAGGGAATACAGAAAATTAATTGGAGAACTTGGCGCCAAATGGAGATTAGCTTCAAGGTTCACGATGGGAAAACTGGTTCCATTTTATGATTATTCTTATTTAGGTTATAGTGAAAGAATTAGAGGACATTTCTTTGATGAGAGCGAAGGGAATAATTTATATTTAGCTTCACTTGAATTTAATTATCCAATAGTTAAAGATTTTAATATTTCACTTGATTTTGTTCCCATTATTCCGGACCAGCTTCTTTCATACAGAGTTGCTCTTTACTTACAGATGTTCGGTGATACCGGAGCGACACAATTTAAAGGGCAGCACATAAGTATAAATGATTTTAATTCGGGTTACGGACTGGGACTTACTCTCTTAATTTTACCATATAACATCGTTCGTTTTGAAGTTGCCTTTAATGAGCATTTCCGCTCCGAATTTATTTTTGATATTGGGGCATCTTTTTAAAATAAATGAATAAATATCTTTCAAACATAGAGCTTTACTATTCATCTCAAATAAAAAATAAGAATGAAATAATAATTAATGAAGCAGAAGACTTTAAACATATTGTTAAAGTAATGAGGCATTCTATTGATGATGAAGTTTATGTCACAAATGGAGAAGGAAAAATATTTAAAAGTAAAATTTCAGAAATTAATAAAAATTCTTTGACGGCAATTATTGAAGATACAATGGAATACGAAAATAAATTTTCAAATATAACTTTCTGCATCCCAAAACTTAAAAGTCCTGATAGATTTGAATTCGCGCTAGAAAAATGTGTCGAGCTTGGAATAACAAATTTTATTGTCTTTGATTCTGAAAGAACTGTTGCCAAAGGAAATAAAATTGAAAGATGGAATAAAATTTTAATTTCAGCTATGAAACAATCTCTAAGAAGTTACTTGCCTAAAATATCTGCATCTTAATTCTATTGGAGGAAATAAATAAATCTTATTCGGGAAAAAATTGTTTTTGAACAAAATGTTGAGCAAATATTTAATAGTAGAGATTTAAAAAATTCTAAAAATTATTTTTTCATCTTTGGTCCGGAAGGAGGGCTAAGCGAAAAAGAATTAAATCAATTTAATGTGAATGACAAATACAAATTAGCCTCTAATCGCTTAAGGACAGAAACCGCAATTATTAAATGTGCCTCAATGATTAATGAACTTATTTAACAATGTTTTTATTGTTATTAGTTCATTTGTCCTATTATTCCAAATAAACAATCCTATTTACACAAAATAAAATGAAAATTTAATCTATTTGCTCTATATGCTTTTTTAAATGCTTAATATATATTGATTTCACTTTTAATGATTTAATTCAATTTCCAATTTCCGCTGCATCCAATTTATTGAGCAAATATACTATTTAGATGAAATAATTAAGTTTGACTTTTTATGAATAAAACAGCCATTCTTTAATAATCATAATAGGAGGTCTTAATGAAAAACTTTGTAACAACTTTTTTATTTTTGTTAGTTTTTATTGCTTGCGAAACATTTGCACAGGTTCCAGCAAAAATAAATTACCAGGGTGTATTGAAAGATAATGCAGGTAATCTTGTTAATGGCTCAAAATCTCTAACATTTAAATTATATGATGTAGCAACCAGTGGAACTGCTTTATGGAATGAGACACAAAATGCTGATGTAAGAGATGGAATTTTTAATATTGTTTTGGGAGCTGTTGTTCCGTTTGGGTTGGCATTCGATGAACCATACTGGTTGGGAATTTCGGTTGAAGGTGATGCTGAACTGGAACCAAGAATTATGTTAACCGCTTCGGCATATAGTTTAATTGCAAAGACAGTAGAAGATAGCACCATAACCACAGAAAAAATAGTTGATGGAGCTGTAACTCAAGACAAATTATCTCCTGGTTTAAGCTTACCCCCTGGAGGAAATGCCGGAGGAGATCTATCAGGCACTTATCCAAATCCAATGGTAAACAAAATACGCGGAAGAAATATTTTAAATACAGCGCCAACAAATGGCCAGGTTTTACAATGGAATGGCTCAGATTGGGCGCCTGGCTCGGTTAGCGGTAGTCCATGGCAAAGCAATGCAAGCGATTTATTTTATGATGCAGGTAAAGTGTTTGTAGGCCGTTCCACTCCAATAACTGCTAATGAATTTTTTGGTATTCGATCAACTACCTCTGGAAATAATTATGGTGGAATGTATGTAGAAACTCAATCAGCAACCGGCAGGCCATTTTATGGATTTGCATCCAATGGAGTTGGACGTGCATGGACTACATGGGATGGTAATGATAAAGCTTGGAAACTGTACAATAATGATGGATTTAAGTTAGTAGTAGATTCATTAGGGCAGGTTGGTATAGGAACAACATTACCATCTGAAAAATTAGAAATAAATGGTACCTTAAAGGTAAATAGTAATATCGGATCCATAAAGCTCGGGTATCCAAATAATGGCGATGGCTACAGATTTACTACATTGAATGGGGGACAAGACCTGCAATTATACGAAGAATATAGCGGTGGGGGTGACGAAAGACGTTTATATATTGAGCAAAAAGGGTTTATTTCTGTTGAGCATGGGGGTGGAGGCTATACAAACGAAGGATTTAAAATTCACAACTACGCATCTAACAATAATGAATGGACTTTTTATGTTTCAAATGGTTTAAATGATTTATATTTGGTTTTCAATGGTGTTGAAAAAGGGGCGTTCGATGATGTTAGCGGAAACTATGTAACCCTATCCGATGTCAGAATGAAGAAAGATATTGAACAAGTAAGTTCAACTTATCTTTCAAAAGTTATGCAGCTTAAGCCCAAAACATTTCATTATTTAGATAACAAATCGACCGCGCCATTAACATTAGGCTTTATAGCTCAGGACGTGCAGCCGCTATTTCCGGAGTTAGTACATACGTTAAATGCTGATAATGATGAAACGCATTTTGGTTTAGATTATAGTGGATTTGGAGTAATAGCGATTAAAGCAATACAGGAGCAGCAAAAAACAATTGAAGAACTTCAAAAGAGAATTGAAAGATTAGAGCAATTACTTCAGAAGTGATAGTGATTTTAATTTTGTAATTTAAAATTAAGAGGCAAAAATGAAATTAGTAATTTCAATATTATTCATGATTTGCTGGATATTGTTAAATAGTCAAAGTGTTAATGCCCAATACACAATTGAAAGAGGTGTATTTGGGAATGGAGGGGGTATTACAGCTTCGGCAAATAACAGCATTGCCGGAACTGTCGGACAAACATTTGTAGGCGTTTCAAGCAATTCTACTAATGACCTATATTCAGGTTTTTGGTATGCAAACCAAACTTTAGTTGGTGTGAATGATAAAAATCTTGTTCCCAACGTTTTTCAATTATATCAGAATTATCCAAATCCATTTAACCCAAGTACAAAAATAAAATATTCCATTCCTTCA
Source organism: uncultured Bacteroidota bacterium (assembly GCA_963777515.1). GTDB lineage: Bacteria > Bacteroidota > Ignavibacteria > Ignavibacteriales > Ignavibacteriaceae > CAVSWT01. The sequence continues at coordinate 370,831 of CAVZQU010000007.1, read as the reverse complement.
AATCCCAATTCTTCAAAAGGTGGAAGTTTGGTTATATTAAAAATTTATGATTTGCTGGGAAGGGAGGTCGAGTTATTGGTAAACGAAGTAAAATCTCCCGGATTTTATGAAGTAAATTTTAATGCTGCCAACCTTGCAAGCGGAATTTATTTGTACAGAATTAAAGCGGACAATTTTGTGGTAACAAAAAAAATGATTCTTTTAAAATAAAAAGATTATTTTAGGTGAGGCTCGTTATAACAACGAGCTTTACTATAAAATCAACGAATACCCTCAGGATCAATTAAATAAATATTAATTTCTTTTGACTATTCTATCTCATCTTTTAATTAACATTTATATATTTATCAAAACAAATATTTACTTATAGATGAAAATCAAATATTTTATTTTAATTATATCCGCACTCGGATTTTTTGGATGTGCAAGCACTACACGTTACATAACCAAAAGCGAATCTTCTAATGCTACCACTTCGGAAATAACAGATTATAATGACGCATCTATACTTCAAACAGAATATACAGTTGCTTCTTATTATGCAGATAAATTTAATGGAAGAAAAACCGCAAGCGGCGAGACTTATGATATGTATGGAATTAGCGCTGCTCATATCAGTTATCCCCTTGGAACTATAGTAAAAGTGACAAATCTATCAAATGGAAAATCAGTAGTGCTGAAAATAAATGACCGAAAACCGGATACTAATGGAAGAGATATTGATCTTTCATTGGGTGCTGCCGAAAAATTGGATATGGTTCAAAGCGGAATTGCTAAAGTTAGAATTGATGTTTTAAAATGGGGTAAAAATTAATTTAATATAAACCTTAAGAGGTAAAAATGAAAATTGCAATAAGCAAAAATATTTTTGGTTTAGTAATTGCTTTATTAATTGTTCCGTTTTCGATCTATGGACAGAATAATGAAAAGCTTATGACAAAAGCAAAAAATCTTGCACAAAAATATTTGATTCTAGATACACATGTTGATTTACCCTATGAATTAGATCATGGCTACTATGATGTTTCCATAAAAGAAGACAAAGGACATTTTGATTATCAGCGAGCGATTGATGGCGGACTGAACGCCGCGTTTATGTCAATCTATATTCCTACATCTTATGAAGATAATGGAGCCAAAGCTAAAGCTGATTCATTAATTGATATAGTTTATAATTTAACCAAAAAATTTCCTAATAAATTCATTCTTGCTGATTCACCTGAAGATGTGATAAAGCAATTTTCAAATCATCGAATTTCTTTTCCTATGGGCATGGAAAATGGAGCTCCGCTTGAAGGCAATTTAAATAATTTAAAATATTTTTATAATAAAGGAATTCGTTATATAACTTTATGCCATGTTAAAAATAATCGTATCTGTGATTCGTCGGGTGACGATACTTTATTGTGGAACGGTCTAAGTCCTTTTGGTGAAAAAGTAGTTAAAGAAATGAATAAACTGGGAATAATGATTGATGTATCACATGTAGCCGATTCAACTTTTTATGATGTTATAAGGTTATCTAAAACACCTGTTATTGCTTCTCATTCAGGATGCCGGGCATTAACTTCAGGTTATAAAAGAAGTATGAGTGATGATATGATAAAACAATTAGCTAAACATGGCGGTGTTATTCAGATATACTTTGGTTCGTACCTTGTTAATAATAAAGTTAGATTTGCTGCGGATCGAAGAGATTCAGTGAGTAAAATATATTTAGCTGAACATCCTGATAAGACAATTAAAGATTATGATCAACTTAATCCTTTACCAAAAGCCTCTATAGATGATGTTGTAAATCAAATTGATCATGCAGTTAAAGTTGCCGGAATTAATCATGTAGGTTTGGGTTCTGATTTTGATGGAGTTAGTCTTTTGCCGGACAAATTAAAAGATGTTTCTTGTTATCCGAATTTGATCTATGAACTCTTAAAGCGTGGTTATACTGATGAAGATATACATAAAATCTGTTCTGAAAATCTACTTAGAGTTTGGTCAGAGGTAGAAAAGTATGCTCAAAGGAATTAGATAAAGTAAAATTATTCTTAAAAGAAAATTCTTTTAATCAATCTTAATAATATTACTTTTTCCCTTTTTTAATAAATCATAGACAAGGATTGCAGTCGCAGTAATTATTAAAATATGTATTGCTCCACCTTCATTGATCCTTAAGATGATCCCCGCAAGCCATAACAAAAATAGGGAAATTATGAGTATCCATTTCATGCTATTTAATTCCATTTAAATAATCATCGCAAAAGTAGAATAATATTTGAAAATACAAGGTGAACTAACTCACAATTCAAATACTTGAATAAATTATACTTTAAATCAAAAGTATTCATTAGTGTTCTTTACTAAGTTTAAACACGAATATAGCTTGAAGTTAATTAATCTTAGTGCGAAGCATTCCACCTATCTTTATTAAGTTAGGCTTATATTTAATAAAGAGATTTAGATATATTAATTTTAGATGAAATTATTAACACATTAGATCATCTAAGATTAAAGTTTAAGTTGTGAAGTGATTTCGCTCAAGCACAAAAGATTGCTAAATTTTTTATTATTATATGAGCATTTTTATAAAATAATCCGATGAAAAAATTTCTTGAAATAAAAACGATTTCCGGCGCATTAATTTTAGTCTTAATCGTAATAATCGGAATTGGATTAGTTACCTATCGATCCATAACAGAAGTATTTACAGCGTCAGAATGGCGCCAAAACTCATACCGAGTATTGAACCATATTGAATCAATTCTTACCCGCGTTGCTCTAGCTGAAGAGAATCAAAGAAGCTATTTGCTTACCAATCAGGATAGATTTTTAAAACCTATACAAGATGAAAAACTGCAGATAGCTGATGAAATAAATATCTTAAAAACATTATTTAAAAAAGAACCAATACAAGTAAGCAGATTGGATTCGCTTGAAAAACTTATTATGTATAGGTTCGAAACTTTGCAGCAGCGAATAACTTTGCAAAAAGATGAAGAGCTGCAAACTGAAATCGAAAACCTTCGGAAAGGTATATGGCAGCAGTATATGAATAATATACGGCATATTACCAATGATATGGAAACAACTGAATTCGAATCACTTATTCAAAAAGATAAAGAAGTTTTAGAGATGGTGAAGAACGCTTCAATTACTATTTTAATTGGAACTCTTGTAAGTTGTTTAATTTTTTTAAGCGGATTTTATATTCTTAACAACGAAATTAATGAACGTAAAAAAGTTGAAAAAGAAATTCGAATGGCAAGTGATTTTTCTGAACGTCTATTAAAAAGCAGTGTTGATGGAATATTAGCATTTGATAAAAATTCTTTGATAAAAGTATGGAATCCTGGATTAGAATCAATGACTGGAATAAGAAGGGTTGATGCACTTGGTAAATCTGTTTATGATGTATTCCCTTTTTTACATGACATAGGCGAAGACAAAAGTATAGACGAGGCCTTGAAAGGACAATCCACCATTTCAAAAGATAAATGGTTCAACTTGCCTGAAACTGGAAAGAAAGGTTATTTCGAAGCTTACTATTCGCCCATTCAAAATGAAAATAATAAGGTAGTGGGGGGATTAAGTATTATCCGCAATACTACAAGACGTAAAGTTGCTCTTGAAGCACTTCAAAGGTCGAAAGACTTACTGGAAAAAAGAGTGGAAGAAAGAACGGCAGAACTTTCTAAAGCAAATAAAAATTTATTGAGGGAAATTGAGGAAAGAAAAAAAGCCCAGGAAAGAATTAATGAATCGCTTCAAGAAAAAGTAGTCTTACTGAGAGAAATTCATCATCGTGTTAAAAATAATTTACAAGTTATTTCAAGTTTATTAAATCTTCAGTCAGGATATATAGAAGATCAAAAATCACTCGAAATATTTAGGGAAAGTCAGAATAGAGTTCGCTCTATGGCATTGATACATGAAAAGCTTTATCAATCAAAAGATTTAAATAGAGTTGAATTTTCAGAATACATTCAATCTTTATCTAAAGATCTATTTAGGTCGTATAATCTTGATGCAAGTAAAATAAAACTAGTAAGCGATTTTGAAGGAGTAAAATTAGAAATTGATACTGCAATTTTATGCGGGCTTATAGTTAGTGAATTAATTACCAACTGTTTTAAGCATGCTTTTCCAAATGGCAGAAAAGGCGAAGTGGTTATAAGTATGAAAGAATTTGAACAACATCAGTTTACTTTGGCAGTAAAAGATAATGGAGTGGGATTTCCTGATAATTTAGATTATAAAAATACAGAATCTTTGGGGCTACAATTGGTTAATACATTAACCGATCAATTAGGGGGGACACTTTCTTTACTTAGAAATGGTTATACGGAATTCCGTATAGAATTTTCTTCTTAAAAATTAAATTTTACTATTTAGCTTTTGGACCCGAAATATCTTCATCAATTTCAGTCCACCAGTTATTTTTGATTACTTCAAATTTTATTTTTTGTCTACTATCCAATAAATTGGAAACACTGTTTTTAATTTTTTCTAATTCTGTTAAGCTTTTATTATTATTTTTAGCAGCGATATAGTTATCAATTATACCTTCAATTCTGTCAGTTTGATTGTCACTTAATAAGACTTTTTCTTTTAGTTTTTGAGACATGTCTTTTGCAATATTATTAGTCTGAGCCATGCAGTTTATTGTTCCGACAAGTACTAATAATATAATTAGTATGCAAATAATTTCTTTTTCAGAATATCTTCTCTCTATCATTTTTTTTACTCCCTTAAATTATTCCATTACCGGCTGATTAAAAAGTAATATGATATAACAGAAAAATCAATTTCTTTTAAAGTCTCAATAATAATGCCGTGAAGTAGAGCAAATATTTGTTTTGGCAGTAAAATAAGAAAAACTTAAATAATTTTAGAAATTTATAGTTTTTGTTTATCTTTGTTTTTTAAAATTGAATATAGAATTGGATTCATTAGAAAATTCAGCAAAAAAAATACTTAGTTCTTACATAAATATTTTAACCAGTAAAAATATCCACATTTCCGAACCAATTAGAAGAGAATATTGTTATGAAATTGTTGTTTCTGACAATTCTGATAAAACAAAACTTCTGGTTTACTTCGGAAAAAACGGTAATAAAACCGTTCTTCAAGGTAATAAAAACTCGCAGCTTTATTCCAGGTTAAATGATATAATATTTGGAGAAAAATTATTTCAGCAAGAAACGAATGAGTTAACAGAACCTGAGGCGTATATAGGAACAGATGAATCTGGTAAAGGAGATTATTTCGGGCCTCTAATAATTGCAGGAGTTTTTGTCGATAATAGCTCTAAAGCTGATTTGAAAAATATTGGAGTTAAGGACAGTAAACTGTTAAACGATTCTGCTATAAACAACTTGGCATTAGAGATCAAAAAAATTGTCAAAAATAATTTTGACGTTATATTAATATCTCCCGAAAAGTATAATTCACTTTATACAAAATTTGGTAACCTGAATAGGCTGTTAGCTTGGGGTCATGCAAAAGTTATTGAGAATGTTCTTAAAAATAATAAAGCTGTTGAAGCAATAAGTGACAAGTTTGGTGATGAAAAATTGATAAAAAATTCTTTGCAAGAAAAAGGGAAGATGATAACTCTTCACCAATTTACCAAAGCTGAAAGATATACAGCAGTAGCGGCAGCATCAATTTTAGCAAGGAGCAAATTAAACAAATGGTTTGAAATCCAAAATAAAAAATTCGGATTCATATTTCCCAAAGGTGCTTCATCAAAAGTGGAAGAAACAGCCGTCAAAATAAAACAACAATATGACGACAGAGTATTAGGTTCATTAGTTAAGCTACATTTTAAAACAACAAAAAAAATATTATAAACAAATTTGGATTTAATAGGTAAGAAAAATGGCAGCAATATCAAAAGTTAAAAGGATAGGAATATTAACAGGTGGAGGTGATTGCCCAGGGTTAAATGCTGTAATCAGAGGTGTAACAAAACCTGCTCAAGATTATGGAATGTCTGTGTACGGCATTATTGATGGATTTGAAGGCTTTGTAGAAGGAAGAGCAAGAGAGTTAAAAAATACTGACGTTTCCGGTATTTTGGCGAGAGGCGGAACAATTCTCGGATCTTCAAATAAAGGCGATCCTTTCCATTGGCCCGTTTTAAAAGATGGAAAAATTGAAATTGTAAATAAAGCTGAAGCAGCGATAAAAAATTATGAAGCTTGGGGACTGGATGTCTTAATTGCAATTGGCGGCGATGGAACAATGCATATTTGTAATAAGTTAAGTGCAATGGGAATAAATGTTATAGGTGTTCCTAAAACAATTGATAATGATTTGGAAGCTACGGATTTAACATTCGGGCATGATTCGGCTGTATATGTTGTTTCCGAAGCATTGGATAGACTTCACACAACTGCATCATCACATCATAGAGTAATTGTTGTAGAAGTGATGGGCCGGTATGCCGGATGGATTGCTTTAAATGGAGGATTAGCCGGAGGTGCAGATATTATTTTAATACCTGAAATACCATTTTCTTATGAAGCAATCTATGATAAGATTTTAAAAAGAGAATTGATGGGTAAAAAATTCAGCTTGGTTTGTGTAGCCGAAGGTGCAAAACCAAAAGATGGTGAGATGGTTATGAAAGGGCAGGATATTAAAAGACACGATCCAAATCAGTTGGGCGGAATTGCTGAAGTTGTGGCTGCAAAAATTGAAGAAAATACTGGTCGGGAAACACGTGTAACGGTACTTGGACATTTGCAAAGAGGAGGCAGTCCAACTCCATTTGATAGAATTTTATCCACAAAGTTTGGGGCATTTGCAATTGAATTAGCTTCAAATAAAAAATTTGGCAGAATGGTTGCATTAAAAGGGAATGAGATTAAAAACGTTAAGATAGCTGATGCAATTTCACACCAAAAGTTAGTAAAGCCGGATACGCAAGCTGTGTTTGCGGCAAAGTCAGTTGGTATTTCTTTTGGCGAAGGTAAAAAGTAATAAATATTATTTTTTTAGATTTTGTTAATATTGATTTTAGCAGCGCCATAATATATATTTGACTTCCATTTTAAGTATAATTTTTACTGAAAAATGGTGTTAAAAATTTGTTTTGATTCTTAAAAATACGGGGTCGTAGTTCAGTTGGTTAGAACGCCTGCCTGTCACGCAGGAGGTCGCGAGTTCGAGTCTCGTCGGCCCCGCAAAAATCAAAACCTCTCAAATAGTGAGAGGTTTTTTAGTTTATGAACAATTAAATATTTTCCCTCCAAAAGATGCAACTGCAGTTGGATTTTTCTCAATGATGTAAACTTGATGATGATAACATTAGCCACATTATTCCTATGATAATTAAAATGATGTAAAAACTTTTGTAATCTCAAAAGTTTTGTGTAAAATAAAATATTCTGCTAATGTGGTTCCAATAACCGCAATAACCATCCAAATTGAATATGCGATTTCTATTAGAGGTGTTTTTAACGAATGTGAAAAAAAAAGCACCGGTGAATCCCAAAAAAGCATAGAAAATAATGGTGATAAACTTCGTAAAGCCTTCAGTATATTTCAAACTGATGACCCAACCGATTTCCATTATTCCGGCAAAAACTAAGTATAACTAATTCATAAATTCTCATTTTATACAGGTATAATTTTATAAAAATATAAACTTAGCCGGATTAAATTAATTTTAATAAAAAATTAAATAATTGTTATAAAACTTAATTTAGTATCCAACGTTTTATAATTATTAAAAAATACAGTTCGTTTTTTCAGAAAAGTCATTTATTTATTCTATAAATAAAATTAAACGAGTGGCTAATTATTCATTAGGTTCTTAATGAATTTCACAAATAATCTAACCAGTTAAAGGTTAGTATTTAATAAATAATAGGAGGATAAAATGAAAATAATAAGAATGAATAAATTACAAAGCAATGGAGGTGGAAAGACACTTGCTTTCTTTGATATTCAAACTGATGATGAGATTATTATAAAAGGATTCCGGATAGTAGATGGTGCTAACGGCTTATTTGTAGCCTCTCCTGATGAAAAAGGCAAAGATGGTAAATATTATGAAACAGTAATTCTACCTAAAACAATAAAAGAAAAGCTACAGACAATGGCCCTTGAACAATATAATTCTTAGGAATATAAATGTGATTTGCTGTAAATGCCTGTATGAAGTCTTTCTTAACAGAAATCAACTTTAGGCAGGCATTCTAGTAAAATTAAGCTTTGTTTTAATGTCATTTCAATTTTATAACTACTATTTAATATTTACATACAAGTCAATTCTAAAAGCAATATTAATCAATCTAAATATATTCTTATTCTTGCTTGTCAAAAAATGCTTTTAAATTAGAGCAAAATAATCTTTATTTTAGCAAACCATATTCTAATCCAATCAAATAAAAATTCTTTTTTAATGAAAAAGATGTTATTGCTGTTATTTGTTTTTTTATTTAATCAATCTTTTTTATATGGACAACTTGTAAAACAAGATTCCATTAAATATCAGTTAGATACTATTTTTGTAAATACCGACCGATTTGAACAACCTATTAATCAAATCCCATTTTCAATTGATGTATTAGATTCTGAAAATTTAAGTTTGAAAAATGAAAGTCTATCCACAGAAGGACTCTTTAATTTAGTGCCAGGAATAATTGTTAACAATAGAAATAATCTTTCCGAAGGTGATAGAATTATTATTCGAGGAATAGGATCGCGCTCACAATTTGGTGTAAGAGGAATTAAAATTTTATTAGATGGTATTCCTTTAACTTTCCCAGATGGACAATCACAATTAAATAATCTTGATTTAAATTCCATAGGACGAATTGAAATCATTCGCGGGCCAAGTTCATTTTTGTACGGTAATTCTGCTGGGGGAGTAATTTATATTACCAGTAAAAAAGTTTCATCTTCCCGCTTTAATTTTACTCCAGGTGTTACATTCGGCAGCTTCGGACTTCAAAAATATTCTTTTAATACTTCGGGGAAAATTGGAAATAACTCGTTATTTATTAACCTGGATAAAATATTTTCAAAAGGATTTAGAGAAAACTCTGCTGTAAGTACAAGTTCTATAAATATAATTTCAAAGCAGAAGTTCAATAATAAAATTTCTTTGCAGGCAGTATTAAATTATTATGATGCACCTTATCTTCTAAATCCAAGTTCACTAAATAAAAGTGATGAACAAAATAATCCTTCGCAAGCAAGGCAATTTGTAAAACAACAGGGGTCCGGGAAAAAGATAACTCAGACGCAAACAGGTATTACATTTTCCTTTATTCCCAAAGAAAATCAAAAATTAGAAACTACTTTATATGGGATATGGCGTTCAATGTTTAATCCAATTCCAGGAAATATAATTGATCTAAAAAGATTTTCGGGAGGGATTCGCAGTAACTTTTCTTTCTCACTTCATTTGTTAAGTTATAATTTTAAAATCTTAACCGGTTTAGATTATGAGATCCAGAATGATGATAGAAAAGAATATGAAAATAACGGAGTAAGTGATTATTCTGACTTATCAAACAGTGAAATTATTAATAATGTTCAGATTGGGGATAATCTTTAAATCAAAAAGAGAAAGTAAATGGACTTGGTGCTTTTTCTAAAATTGAATTTAGTCCGATTGATAAACTTTCTCTTTCGTTCGGGCTACGCTATGATAAATATAATTTTTCAGTAATTGATAATCTCTTTTCAGATGGTGTTGATAATTCAGGTTCAATTGCTATGAAAAATTTAAGCGGAATGGCTGGAATTATTTTTAATATAAATAGTGATGCACAGCTTTATTCAAATTTTTCAACTGCATTTCAAACGCCAACAACTTCCGAATTGAGTAATCGAGAAGACGGGAGCGGAGGATTTAATACTTCATTAAAACCTGAACAACTAAAAAATATTGAGCTTGGATTAAGAGGGAATAGTTTTAATCATCATCTTTTTTATAATCTTTCTGTTTATAAATTAATTATTAGTCAAATGTTAATTCCATATCAGGCACCTAATTCCCAAAGTGATATTGTGTTTTTTAAGAATGCAGGTAAAGCAGTGAATAATGGAATTGATGTTTCACTTATTTTACTATTGAGTGATTTTAATTTAACAGCTTCTTATTCTTTCATGGATTTTAAATACAATGATTTGATTGAAACTTTATCACTTAATAACAATTTTCAATCATTTCAATTAAGCGGTAAGCATGTTCCAGGTGTTCCTAAAAATATTTTTGGATTGGGATTTTTATATAAATTTAAGTTCGGATTAAAATCAGAAATAACATGTAAATGGAATGATAAATATTTTGCGAATGATTGGAACGGGCCTGAGCCTACTTCTTCGGAAAATATTTCTGATTTTATGAATGATGCATATTCAACTATCAATTTCAATTTAAAATATAATTTCTATTTAAGCTTTGCTCGATTTGATTTTTATTTTGGAATAACTAACTTATTAAATTCTAAATTCAACGGTTCGATAATTTCAAATGCTGCCGGTAATAGATTCTTTGAGCCTTCTGCCCCGAGAAGCTGGTATAGCGGTCTTTCAATTAATTTCAATTAAAACTTAGAGGGATAGAAATGAAAAGATGGATATTATTTGAATCATTCTTGTGCTCTTATTTTAGGCACTTGTCTTGAATATTAACTCATTAGCGCAGAACAATGATAATAAAGTTAATCCTGAAATTTGGGTTCGTCCAGGATATGAATTATCAGTTGCAGTAAGTTCAGATTTAAGGTGCCGTCACATGGCATTAGGTCCGGATGGGACACTTTATTATACAACAACTCCTGATAAAGTAATTATGGCAGCAAAAGATAAAGACGGTGATGGATATTATGAAACCTTAACAAAGTTTTATACTTCTGAAAACTCTGTTTATTATCCTTTCTGGTACAAAGGTGAATTGTGGTATTCTGAAAGCGGTGCTATTTATAAATTAAAAGATAAGAATAATGATGGCATTGCAGATGAAAGAGAAACAGTTTTTCCTGAAAACACTTTAGCTAATGGCGGAGGCCATTCGTGGAGGCCAATATTAATACATAATAACAGAATATATACTGCTATTGGCGATCCTCAAAATTTAAGTGATCAGACAAATACGGATAGAGAAAAAATTTGGACATACTCTTTGGATGGAAAAGATAAAAAACTATGGAGCTCAGGAATTCGTAACACAGAAAAACTTGTTGTTCGTCCGGGCACAGATGAAATTTGGGGAATGGATCACGGCAGCGATTGGTTTGGAAGAGAAGTAGGGGATGAAAGAGGAAACCAGCCGATTACTGATTACAATCCGCCTGCAGAAATGAATAAATATATAGAAGGTGGTTTTTATGGGCATCCATTTCTAGTCGGAAACCGGATTCCTCGGTATGAGTTTATGAATAGAAAAGATTTAATAGAACTAGCAGCAAAAACAATTGTACCTGAATGGTGTGGTGGCGCTCATTGGGCTCCCTGCGGAATGATGTTCTACACAGGTGATCAATTTCCTAAAGAAATTAAAGGTGATGCATTTGTTGCCTATCACGGTTCATGGAATAGATCTGTTAAAGCCGGTTACCAGCTTACAAGAGTATTATTCGAAAATGGAAAACCATATGGAGAACTCTCTATGGTCAAATTTCTAACCGACGACCAAAAAGTTCTTGGAAGACCGGTTGATGTTATTCAAGCACCGGACGGAACGTTGTTAATTAGTGACGACGGCAATGGTGAAGTTGATGGCTACAAAATGAATAAGATTTACAGATTAAAATATGTAGGGACTAAATGACGGTTAAAATAATTTTAATAATCTCATTTCATTTAGTGATTATCTTTTCTTCAGTAATGCTGGCGCAATCAGGAATAACGAAAATAGAAAATATTTCATTATCACCTGTTCCAACATTTCAAGAAAATTGTTCGCGCTGCCATGGTGATGAAGGATCTACTTATGGAAAAAATTTTGGTAATTTAAGCGAAGACTCGCTTAAAATGGTTGTCGAAGATATGATGTTTGGTCCAGGGGCTTTAAATCCAGACTCTACAGAAATTAATGCTATGGTCAGTTACAATAAATCAATTATGGAAAATAAACCATTTGCTTCGGTAATTAATTCTAAATCTTTTTTAGATGGAAAAGATAAGAGCTTAAAAATTAGTGCTACACCTAAAGCTGAAATAAAAGTAAATAACAGTGATGTAAAAGTTATTCCGGCAAATGGTATTTGGGATTTAAATTATGATTCGAATAAAATTAAAGAAATAATAATTACCATAACAAGAGATAAAAATTCTTCAATACTTAAATTCCCTGAAATGCTATGGACTAATTAATCATTTAAATTGTATATGGTTTTGTTATAACATATAAATTTGGATTGATATATGTTTCTCTTTATTTTTATACCATCTTTGTTTTCATCATAAAAATTCATCGGAAGTTTTTAATTCTATTTTTACTAACGGGGTTCAACGGGAGTTAATATGGATTTATGTTTAATTACGTGTGGATTTTTTGCACCTGCCAATGTCATAACAAATTTTAAAGAAAAAAGATGAAAAACAATTTTTTTATATCGTGTGTTCTAATAATTATTATTTCAATTTATGGCTGCTCAAGCTCAAATATTAGTACATCTCGGGATGAATATTTTAATAACTGGCCTGAAGGAAAATCTCCTCAAACAATTGGAAAGTTAGTAGCTGAACATTTTATTGAAACTCCTCATTCAAAGATTAATAAACTAAATCCCGGTAAGACTATTACTTATCCTGAAGTTTGTACCTGGTTTGGAGCTTTAAAATTTTCTGAAGCAACCAGTGACTCTACTTTGTTTAAACAATTGGCTCACCGTTTCGAGCCTTTATTGGGAAAAGAAGATACTCTCATTCCCAAACCGGATCATGTTGATAATACTGTCTTTGGCTCGGTTCCTTTAGAATTATATATTCAAACAAATGATATTCGATATTTGAAAGTTGGGAAAGACGTTTGCTGATAAGCAATGGGAGCCTCCGATTGGTGAATATAAAACTGATGAATCTCAAAAATTCTATGAACTTGGATTAACCTGGCAAACCCGCATGTGGATAGACGACATGTTTATGATTACAGCTGTTCAAACAGAAGCATACAGAGCAACTAAGGACGAAAAATATTTGAATCGTGCTGCAAATGAAATGGTAGTATATCTTGATTCACTTCAACAGCCTAACGGACTTTTTTATCATGCCCCTGATGTCCCATTTTTCTGGGGAAGGGGAGATGGATGGATGGCTTCGGGAATGTCTCTTCTTCTTCAAGTTCTTCCACCTGAACATCCCAACTATAAAAGAATTTTATCCAGTTATAAAAAAATGATGGCAACACTTTTAAAGTATCAAGATGAAGACGGGATGTGGCATCAACTTATTGATAAGCCTGATATTTCTTGGCCGGAAACTTCATCTTCTGCTATGTTTACTTTTGCTTTCATCACTGGAGTAAAACACGGCTGGCTTGATAAAGATGTCTATGGACCTGCAGCAAGAAAAGGCTGGCTTGGGCTTCAAAATTATATTGATGAACACGGAGATACTCACAATGTTTGTGAAGGAACCGGGAAGAAAAATGATTTGCAATACTATTTAGACAGAAAAAGAAATATTGGAGATCTACACGGGCAAGCACCAGTGCTTTGGAGTGCAGCTGCATTATTGCAGTAAGTTATTCGAATATTTAAGTCAAAAAAAAATTGAATTATATATTAAAATAGGGAGGTCTTATGGCGCAATTCTCAATTACTGTTAATGGACAAAAAAAGAAAGTTAATGTTGATGAAGATACCCCATTATTGTGGGTGCTCAGAGATACTTTAGGCCTGACCGGAACTAAATTTGGTTGTGGAGAAGGATTCTGCGGCGCTTGTACTGTTCATATTGATGGACAAGCAGAAAGGTCATGCTCGGTAACAATAAAAGAAGCAGCCGGGAAATCTATAAAAACAATTGAAGGATTGGCAGCAGAAAAGAATCATAAAATTTTTAATGTTTGGATTGACCTTGAAGTTTCTCAATGCGGTTATTGCCAGCCAGGACAAATTATGACACTTGCTGCTATGTTAGAAAATAACTCTAAACCTTCTCAAAAAGAAATCAGCGATACGATGTCGGGAGTTTTATGCAGATGTGGAACCTACTATCGTATCAAAGAAGCAATAAATAATATTGTAGGGGAGGACTAAAAATGGGAACATTAAAAAAACAATCAAGAAGAGAATTTATAAAAGTAGTTAGCTTAAGCGGGACTGGACTATTTTTAGCTTCATATGTTCCATTGAAGGGAATGGAAATTTTAAGAAAGGGAGGAGAACCTAAAATCTTTTCTCCAAGCGCATTTATTAAAATTGATTCAAATGGTCAGGTAACTATTATAGTTCCAAAATCTGAAATGGGACAAGGAGTATTTACAGCAATTCCAATGCTTGTTGCTGAAGAATTAGAAGTAAACTGGAAAAACATTAAAGTTGAAAATGCTTTTAGTGATAAAAAATTCGGGAACCAAAGTACCGGCGGAAGTACAAGCATTAGACGCACCTGGGAACCCTTACGTGTTGCTGGAGCTACGGCAAAAGCTATGTTAATTAGTGCTGCTGCTGCTCGATGGAAAATTAATCCTTCAGAATGCAGAGCAGAAAAGGGTTTTGTAATAAATAAAATCAACGATAAAAAATTATCTTATGGTTCCTTGGTAGAAGATGCTTCAAAGCTTCCTGTTCCTAAAAGCGTTCCATTAAAAGATCCCAAGGATTATAAAATAATTGGGAAGAAAATTCATCGATTAGATACACCAAAAAAACTCAATGGTACCGCAAAATTTGGTATCGATTATAACTTTCCTGGAATGTACTATGCTACTGTTCTTCATCCTCCTACATTTGGCGGTAGTGTTAAAAGTTTCGATGCTTCAAAAGCTAAATCATTAAAAGGTGTTATAGACGTAATAAAAATTAGCAGCGGTTTAGCAATAATTGCAGAATCAACCTGGCTTGCATTCAAAGGAAAAGATTTACTTTCTGTTCAATGGGATAACGGTAAAAATAAAAATGTAACCTCAGAAAGTATTCACAAAATTATGTCTGATAAACTAAATGAACCAGGCGAAGAAATGCATGCACAGGGTGATTCAAAAATAAAAGACCAAAGCGAGAAAAATATTGAAGCAGTATATGAAGTTCCATATTTAGCTCATGCAACTATGGAGCCTATGGATTGTTCTGCTGATGTAAAAAATGGTAAGGCTGAATTATGGGCACCTACACAGAATCCTCAAGGTGCACAAAGAGAAGTAGCCACAGTATTAGGTTTGAAAAATGAAGATGTAATTGTTTATGTAACCTTTATGGGCGGAGGATTCGGAAGAAGGGGCAATTCCGATTTTGCAGTTGAAGCTGCCGAAATATCGAATGCAATTAAAAAACCGGTGAAACTTACCTGGACACGCGAAGAAGATATGAAACATGATTTTTATCGCCCCCCAAGTATAAATAAATTAAAAGCTTGGATTGATAAAGATGAAAAATTAATTGCATTGTATCATCATATAATTGCTCCTTCAATAGCTCAGAATAGATGGAATGCTAAGATGGAACCTAGTCATTATGATATTGGCGGAGGAGCTTTAGAAAAAGATTATCAAATTCCTTATATGCAATTGACAGGCAGCTTAATTGATTCGCCTGTCCCAATAGGTTATTGGAGATCTGTCTATCATTCACAAAATCCTTTTGCTTTAGATTCTTTTATTGATGAGATTGCAATTGCAGTGAAAAAAGATCCTTATGAATTTAGAAGAGATTTATTGCCGAAAGATTCTAGGCTTCGAAAAGTACTTACAGTTGCAGCCGAGAAATCTAATTGGTACAAAAAATTAGATAAGGGAAGAGGGAAAGGGATTGCATGTTTTTCAGGCTATGATAGTTATTGCGCTTATGTAGCAGAAGTTACAGTAAAGGGAAATAAAATAAAAGTAGATAAAGTCACATGTGCCATGGACTGCGGTCTTGTTGTTAACCCTGATACGGTTGAAGCACAAATACAAGGTGCAATTGGATTTGCTCTATCCGCTGCATTATTACAAGAAATAACAATTCAAAACGGCGGAGTAGTAGAAAGTAATTTTGACAGCTATCCGTTGTTGACGTATGAAGATATGCCGGAAGTAGAAGTTCACATTATGAAAAATACTTTCCCGGTTGGGGGAGTTGGAGAACTCGGAATGGCAACTACGGCACCTTCGCTATGCAATGCAATTTATGCTGCTACAGGTAAGCGCATAAGAAAATTACCTATTGAAATGTAACCGTTGTCTGTTAATTATTTGGAGAGAAGTAAAACTTTAAAATGATCTTCAATATTATTTAGACAGAAAAAGAAACACCGGCGATTTGCATGGACAAGCTCCGGTATTATGGTGTGCCGCTGCTTTATTAGAGGTAAATTGATTGAGGTTTTATAATCTTTACCCATCAAATAAATTTTTAATAGAATTTTATATTCATTTAGGATACAATTATGAATAGAACAATTATTTTATCTTTTGCAATTGTGCTTCTTGCTATTTCTTTTTGTTATGCACAAGACAATACTTTTTATAATAAGAAAGATACTTGGATAGAGACTTTAATATCATCAAGAGAAACTTTTATAAAACAGCAAGAAGAAATTAATTCAAAATTCAAGCTGATATTAGGAGAATGGTATAGCGTTGGTTTCTTTAAAAGTAAACAAGGGGAATCATTTGAAGAAATATTTCCCCCTGAACAAAATAGTGACCTAAATGTTCAATATGATAATGGCAAATTTAAGTGGGAGGCACAGCCTTCATGGAATGACGGCACTATTAATTATTTCCCGGACTCTGTTAACTCTTCTATGTATTTACAAAGAAATATTCATAGTGATCGCGATACTTCTATAAAAGCATACTTCGGCAGCGATGATGGAATTAAAGTATGGTTAAATGATTCACTTTTAATTAGCCATGATATTAATAGAGCATGCAGTGCCAATGAAGAAATCGCGGATTTAAAATTAGTAAAAGGTGATAATAAATTATTGATGAAGATAAATAATAATCAAGGGCAGTATGGTTTTTACTTTTCACTTCATAAATACGATCCTAAAGAATTAATTTGGAGTCTGATTGAAAGAGATTTTCCTGGTTTAAATGAAATTACTGAAATATCCTGGGTTCGTAATACAAATATTTGGAACAAAGATTGGACGCCTGGAAATTATACTGAAGTAGCAAAAAGATATGCGAATGAAGTTAAAAATATTTCGCCTGAAACTTCTGAATTAATTTTAAAACAATCTTCAGCAGCAAATAGTATTTTATCAATTGAACTTATAAACAATGAATTCATTCAAGCAAAAAAAAGTCAGTATATAATTCTTACACCAAAGCCTCCTCTTAACCCTAAAATTAACGGACCGAATGTTTATGGCGTAAGGCCGCATAATCCATTTTTATATAAAATACCGGCGACCGGTGAAAGGCCAATTGAGTTTTCTGCAGAAAACTTGCCTGATGGTTTAATCATTAATCAAACAAACGGGATTATTACAGGATCAATAAGTAAAAAAGGCCAATATATAATAACATTAAAAGCCTCAAATAAATTTGGTGTATCGGAGAAAAAATTTAGGATAGTATGTGGAGATAAAATTGCATTAACCCCTCCGCTTGGCTGGAATAGCTGGAATTGTTTTGCTGGTTCAGTAAGCGATAAAAAAGTTCGTTCAGCAGCTGAGGCAATGATTAAAAGTGGATTAGCTGATCACGGATGGACTTATATTAATATAGATGATTTTTGGGAAACTCAACCAGGTTCGGATGATCCGACTCTTCAAGGAGAGCCAAGAGATTCAAACGGATTTATTAATCCTAATAAAAGATTTCCTGATATGAAAGCACTCGGCGATTTTATACATGATAAAGGATTAAAGATGGGAATTTATTCATCACCAGGGCCATTAACATGCGGCGGATGCACTGCAAGCTTTCAGCATGAAAATCAAGACGCGCAAAAATATGGCGAATGGGGTGTTGATTATCTTAAGTATGATTGGTGTTCATACGATGGTGACAGAAATAATTTATCCGATTTAAAAAAACCTTATTTCGTGATGAGGGATGCATTAAATAAAGTTAACCGCGATATCGTATATAGCCTTTGCCAGTATGGAATGGGAGATGTTTGGAAATGGGGGGCAAGTGTTGGCGGCAATTCCTGGAGAACGACAGGTGACATTACAGATACATGGCAGAGTATGAGCGGCATAGCATTTAGTCAGGCAGGACATGAAAAATATGCCGGGCCAGGACATTGGAATGATCCAGATATGCTGGTTGTCGGTATGGTAGGTTGGGGAGAAAATCTTCATCCAACAAGGTTAACACCTAATGAACAGTATACTCATATTAGCATGTGGTGCCTGCTTGATTCACCATTGCTTATCGGATGTGATATGACCAGGCTTGACGAATTCACTTTAAATCTGCTTACCAATGATGAAGTACTCGCAGTTAGTCAAGATTCTCTTGGAAGGCAAGCAAGCCGAATTTCACAATATGGAGAGGCAGAAGTTTGGGCGAAAGATTTGGAAGACGGGTCAAAAGCGGTGGGATTGTTCAATAGAGGAAATAATAAAATTGATGTAATTGCAGATTTTAATTTACTTGGGTTAAAAGGAAAATGTTTGATTAGAGATCTCTGGCGTCAAAAAGATGTTGGAGAATTTGAAAAC
The DNA here is from genome assembly GCA_963777515.1 of uncultured Bacteroidota bacterium. GTDB lineage: Bacteria > Bacteroidota > Ignavibacteria > Ignavibacteriales > Ignavibacteriaceae > CAVSWT01. The sequence continues at coordinate 352,039 of CAVZQU010000007.1, read as the reverse complement.
AATTATAAAGTATCAGTACCATCACACGGTGTTGTATTAGTAAAAATAAAAAGTGAATAGAATTAATTTATTTTAGCTTGGTTAAATAAATATTTCTAAATTCAATTGGTTTTCCTTCTAATTGAAAGCCGATAAATCCTTTTTCAAAATTTGATTCCGAACCGCTGTTCTGCATTTTTTTATTTACATAAACAAGAATAGATTTCTTAGTACAAATAATATCACAGCTATTCCATCCACCTTCTTTCTTTTCACTTGAAGATGCCATCATTGGTGCCGTGTCTTTTGGTTTATCTTTTGTCTCTTTAAGTTCTGCTCCATTCATAGAAATAAAGTCACCAGCCCTACCTTCTTTAAGCTGTACTTGAATACACTTCGGCCATACGGTATCCGGTAATTGAGTGTGAATCAATATTCCGCCGTTTGCTTTTTCATTTACTTCCGGCCACCGCCATTCAGCATGCAATTCATAATTAGAATATTCTTCTTTTGTGCGAAAATACCCAAGTTGAACACCATATAAATGGACAATGTCCATTATTAATTTCATATTTATCTTTTTTATCAGGATTCAACTTATCCATCACAAAAATAAAATTGTCCATGTTTTTCCCATTGAATAGATAAAGTGTGTCTTTTTTTGATTGAGTTTTAGATATCTTCGTTGAGTGTTCACTCAAATTATTGTTTACCTGAGCAAGCAAAGAACAATACATTGGTATCAGGGCTAAACTAATTATTGCTTTATAATTCACTATTTCAATTACTCCTTTTTATCCTTTAGGGGCATTCTTTTGTAAATAATCTTTTACCTTAGCCAACTGATGTTTTGTTAAACTGCTTGAACTTTTTTTCAGAAGGTTAACAAAAGTTGTTATCTCTTCTTTTGCGGCAGGATAACCAATATTCTGTTTTTTAGGCATCGACTTTGAATTGACAATTTCCTTTCCATCAGAATTAAGAAAAACATAAAATGGCAGTCCTGCATCTTTGCCTCCTAAATCAGCCATGATTTTTTCTCCGCCGGGATTTTCCAATTCATCTTTTTTCTCTTTTCTTTCTAAAACATCGATATGAACAATTACAAAATGATCGTTAAAAATTTTTTTTAACTCACTGCTTTCCAACGCTGCATCAAGACGTTTACACCAAATACACCAAGAAGCATGAAAGATGACGAAAACACTTTTATTTGATTTCTTAGCTAATTCAACAGAATGGCTTAAAATACTTTTTGCTGAATCAGGTTTATTAGTTTGGGCAAATAGAAATGTAGTCGAAAAAATTATTATTAAAAATAAAATTGAAAATCTATTCCGCATCAGTACTTCCTTATTTTTATTATGTGTGCTCAAAATATTTAAATTTTAATTAAAATGAATAGAAATATTTAAAATATATACTAAATATATCAGAGATTGAAATGCAAATAATAATCTAAATCAATTTTAATTAATTGTGTTTCTTGAATTAATAAGCAGAGAATCTTGAATTGATTAAAGTAGAATTTTAGTTTAAGCAATAATATTAAACATATTTTATAAAAGTCCGTTTTCTTTTAACCAATTAATACATGCATCAGGCCAATGTGATTCTGTGCCACCATTTTTTGCCAGTCCGAATCCATGCCCGCCTTTTTCATAAATATGCAGCTCTGCCGGTATATTATATTTCTTCAGTGCTAAAAAATATTGTATACTATTTTCAATAGGGACAGCGGGATCATCTTCTGCACAAACTAAAAAAGCGGGAGGAGTATTTTCATTTACTTGAAGTTCTGTAGAAAAATGTTCAATCAATTTTTCATTGGGATTGTTGCCGAGCAAATTGTCTCTTGAGCCTTTATGAGTAATTTCTGCTTTCATGGATATTACAGGATAAATAAGAATTGAGAAATCTGGCTTAGCGCTTATTGAATCTGAATCATAAACTTTATATTTATAAAGAGTCGATGCAGAAGCAGCCAGATGTCCGCCCGCTGAAAATCCCATAATCCCTATTTGGTTCGGATTAATATTCCAATCTTTAGCGTTTCTTCTTACAATACGTACCGATTCCTGAACATCCTGTAAAGGCCCAATACTTTTATCTTTCATTATGCGGTCATCGGGTAGTCTATATTTTAATACAAAAGCAGTAACACCATATTTATTTAATAATTTTGCTACATCAGTTCCTTCTGGATCATATGCCAAATGGCTGTATGCACCTCCCGGACAAATAATAATAGCTGTTCCATTTGCTTTGCTATCAGAAGGTTTGAAAACTGTTAAAGTTGGATCAGTAACATTCCTAATTCTTGGAGCGCCATTTTTTAAATAAAATATATTTTCCTTAACCGAATCATTCTGAATTGCTCCCGGTACGTTTCCATTCCAAATATCAATGACTTCATCTTGAGCAAAAGAAAATGAAGTAATAAATACAAGTAATGATATAAGGATAGATTTATTAAATATATTCAAAATAAATTTTATCTTTTTTTAGTTAACTTTGCAGAAAGATGCTTTTGATAAGCATGATTTGATGATATGCTCATTTTCAATTCATACTCTATAGCTGTTTTGGAAAAAGTAAAAACTCTCCCCGAACGAATCATTTTTTCATCATTTACAATTTTAATACTAACTAAATCAAGCTTTATTTTCTTATTTACCAGTTCTGCTTTACCTCTTAGAATTTCTACACGCCCGCTTTTTTGAGCACTAACTAATTCAAACGAACCATTTCCAAGATCAATTATAAAACCTGATTCCCAAAAAATCGGTTCTTCTTTTTTTGTATCTGTTGATACGATCCATGAACGCTGCTCATAATGTATCGCCGGGTCCTTGCTGTTACATGAAAGAATAAGCTGTTCACGATAATTAATAGGTTTAATAGTAGGATACTCGGCATGCCCTGTCCCTTCCCATTCTCCTGTTAGATTAAGAAGATCTTTGTATGAAATACTCACGGATTTTTCTCCTGTCATTTATTTTTATTTTATTGAAGAATTTTGATAACCCCGATTAAAGAGAATTTATTTTATAATGCAATAATCAAAAAAGTATCATAAAAATCAATTAAAATTTAAATAAGATATTGAACGTTATGCTAATCTTGCAGTAAATTTTAGATTAGAAATAATGGCTTACATTTTAGTCTACGCTTGCTAGAAATTGAATTAGCCTTGCTGATGCTTGAGGTAGGCATGTATAACTTGAAAAAAAAGTAATTTAAATATTATTATTACTTGAAAAATAAAGGGTAATCAATTATGGCACTTATCATTAACAAAGATGATTTATTCAGAACCGGTACCGGCTGGAAATTTGAAGGATTTAATTTTAATGATACAAATGTTTCCTTTTTTATTATAGAGGCACCTCCAGGGAAAGGTGCAAAATTGCATTACCATCCCTATGAAGAAGTATTCATTCATCTTGAAGGAAAGGCAACTTTTATTGTAGGTGATGAGACAATTGAAGCCGAAGCCGGACAAATTATTGTAGCCCCGGCAAATGTGCCGCATAAATTTACAAATACCGGTGAAGGAATACTTCGTCAGATTGATATCCATCCGGTATCTAAAATGGTACAGACGAATTTAGAATAATCTAACATTTAACTATTTTTTTATTTGCTTATTTAGCGTTTCGGGATTTTTAATTATTGATATTTTTAAAACTAAATTAATTAATAATTATCAGAATGGGGCTGCGCTTATTCTTTGTTTTCTAAAATAAATTTAGTTAGCTTTACGTCAAGATTTTAAACTATAAAGTATTTAAGTTTTTAAGAACTCGCTAATAAAAATAATTAATTTATTAGGTAGCTTTTTGTTCTTTTATTATAGGTATGATGAACTACTTTAATTTAGGGTGTTTTAAGTCTCGGTAGTGTATTTAAAATATTAAACCTTCCATTTACGTCTACTAAATAAATTAGGAATTCTCAGTCCAAATTTGAGTAAAGCAAAAAAGGAAAATAAAATTACACTTACTATAATAGATGATATTCTAGAAAGTTTTAGGAATTTTAATTTACTCTGCATTTAACTATTGCTAATATATTTTTTAGTTTAAATAGAACTTTTAATTAATTTTTTCTCCACAATATAAAGTCTGCAAACTGTCATCTTCTCCGACATCAGCCTTTTAATATTTGGGTAAAATAAATAATCAATTAATAAATAAAGGAAATATGCTATGAATATTTTTGTTGGGAATTTGTCAAAAGAAGTGAGTGACGAAGATCTGCAAAACTTGTTTTCAGAATATGGAAATGTGAAAAGTGTAAAAATAATACGGGATTTATTCTCAGGAGAATCAAAAGGCTTTGGATTTGTAGAAATGCCAGGACAGGCTGAAGCACAAAAGGCAATGTCGGAATTAAATACCGTTGATCTTAAAGGTAAAAAAATTGTGGTAAATGAAGCCCGGCCAAAAACAGATAGAAGAGGCGGCGGTGGAAGAGGCGGCGGCGGTAGAAGAGGTGGCCCAGGTGGTAGTGGTGGACACCGCGGCGGAAGCGGCGGCGGTAGAAGATGGTAATCTCTTGAGAGAAACAGAAATTGTTGAAAAGCCTGGAATCTAAACCAGGCTTTTATTTTGATACTTGAATTATTTTATTAATTATTTAAAAAGTTCATAGAGTTAAATGTGACTTTTTGATTTATCTTCTTCCAAAATAATTTTTATATTTATATAAAATATCATTTAAGATTTTACCTACAAAACAACTAAATATATTAACTCTCATATAATGATTTTTATTTTCCTGGAGGATTTTTTCTCTCTGCCAGTTTCTTAACTTTATTTGATTGTGTATAGTTTACAACTTCCAATCGCGTGTGCAGTGCAAGTTTTTCCATAATATTATGTATATGACTTTTTACTGTGAAAGTTGAAATACGAAGTTGTTTCGCAATTTCTTTATTATTTATTCCATCACCAATTAATTTGATCACTTCTCGTTCCCGCTTTGATATCTTTACCGCTCCATCAAGTTTTACACCTTTGCCGTTAACTGCATTTTTAACTATTTGTGAAAATAGAGATTGAGTTAAGTTAGGTGGAATTACATTTGCCCCTTCAGCGACAGCACGAATTGTTGCTATAAAATCATCAGGAGTTGCATCTTTTAAAATAAATCCTGATGCTCCTGCTTTTACAAACAGATCAACATCACCCGGAACCGGCACAAGATCCATAACAATCACTTTTGCATCGGGGAAATCTTTTTTTACCAATTCAACTATGTTCAAACTATTACGATTACGTAATCCTAAATCCAGAAGAATTATGTTTGGTTTTAACCGACCAATTTTTTTTAAAAGATTCTCATTTTTTTTAGGTGTTACCACAATTTTAATATCATTCTGATTTTTTAGCATAGAAAGAATACCATCATGAAGAAGGCTGTTATCTTCAATAAGAAGTAGTCTTATTTTATTTTTCATTTTATTGATCCTAAATAATAGAATATATTCTAGACGGGTGATAGATGAGAAAACAAAAATTTTAACAAGCCTGCCATCGTCATTTCGAGTCATTTAGTAAACCGGGATGTTTCTTCTCGTTTTTTTTCAAATTTTTTGCTGCCTTTTTTTCTTTCATAGTTTTTAAAGGTGTTTTCTTATCGCTTCTTTTAGTATTTTGACCCTTACTCATTTTTATTCTCCTTTGTCTCTAAAATTTATTAACTATGTTGTTTCAATATATGGCAGGACCATCCACTAAATCATTACATCATGAAAATTATTCGTTTAGATCCAGACTTAATTTTTGGCCCCGATTAATTATGAATTGCTACTGAATAAACTTTTATTCAATAACTTCATTCATAAATCCTTTAATAATAATTTTTCTTATTAAGCTTAATAAAAAAATATCTATGAATATATTAAGTAGAAGTTAGGAATTGAACAATAGCCCAAAAGGATGAAAAAAGAACTACTCCATTAGTTTATATCCGTTAAACCCTAATTAAATGTACAACTTTAACAGCGTATTAAATTTATTCAGAACACTGTATTTTTAATTAATGGTAACAGTAAAATTCAAAAAAAAGACCCGGATAATTCCGGGTCACAAATTGACAAGTTAATTGTTAATTACTTGATTGAAGATTGGTTCCGCGATTTACTACAATCTCTACTCTTCGGTTATTGGCTCTGCCTTCTGCGGTGTTATTGTTTGCAACAGGGCTTTCTTCACCAATTCCTTGGGCTTGTATAAGCTCACCCGGGTAACCTCTTGAGATTAGATATGAGCGCACTACATCAGCACGTTTTTGTGATAAAACCATGTTGTAACTGGAAGTCCCTTGTGAATCAGTATAACCTTCTATAGTGAGTTTACGCTCTTTGGTTACTAATAGTGCGTCAGCAACCTTGTTCAGACGATCCTGTGCTGCAGGTAAAAGGTTTGATTGATTTGAGGCAAAGAGGACACTTCCTGAAAGTGTAATTACAAGGCCGCGTTCTTCTTCTTTAACTGCTGCGAGTTTAGCAAGAGCTAATTGCGCATCAGCAGCAATCTTTTCAGCATCCATTCTTCCTTTTTGCTCTTTAGCAATCTGCTCCGTTTTACTCTTCATTATCTCGGCCTGAGCTTTTTCATAATCTTTCTTAGACTTTGCAGTACTGGCGTTCTCAGCATTTGTAACTGCAAGTGCCTCGGCTATCTTAGATTTACGGTCTGCTACATATGCGAGGTCACGAGTTTGATATGAATCGGGATCTTCGAGGAAAGATTTTTCAGCCAGATCAAGTGCTACTTGTGCTTTATGCAATTCTGCTGGAACCAATTGTGCAGCCTGCCCGTTACTGGCATGTTGGAAAGCAGCACGTGCCTCTACGAGTTCTGATGGCGGCAAGCTTGCACTGCAGCCAAACAGAAAACCGGCAATTACTATTGTGATCAAATATTTTATAGATTTCATAATTTAATTCCTTTCTTTCAATTATTTGTTTTCTTGTTGAAGCTTTTGAACTCTTTCTATCGCTTCAGCTGCTTCTTTTTTATCAGCATCACTGCGAGAGAGAGCTATTGCCAATTCACCATCTGTTTTCGAACGCAACAACATTGATTCAGCTTGTTCCTTTTCACCATCTTCAGCAAAAGCTTTTGCTTTAACCAGTTCTTCTTTTGCGAGCTGTAAATAGAGAGATGCGCTTGAAATATCAGATGCCCCAACTTCTTGTGCTCCGCGAATTGCTGATGTGGTACCTTCTTCATCGACTAATGCCGGGCTACTTCCGCAGCCTGCGATCACTATGCCGAAGAGCATGGACACCGCGACCATAGTTATCTTCATATACTTCATTGGATACTCCTTTTTAATTGTTATCTAACTTTATTTTCAATTCTTATTATTTAAGAACGGAAAATCTCTTTTTAAATTCAAAATAATGTACTAATGATAAATACTATATACTATCGGGCAAAGGGATGAAAGAAGGTCTACATCTCATGGACGTAAAAATTATGGAACTAAGTTTTTTTTATGATATTGACAATACATAGACGATTCAAATTATTTTTGGAGCTTTTTATTTTAAAAATGATTAAACAATTTTGTCATGGGAAAAAATGAAGAGTTTTAATTTTGATTAAATCATAAATAAAAATATAGTTATTCAGTGCTGCCAATTTTATTCTAAATAACCGAGTATTTTTAAAATTAGTGAAAGCCTTATCATAACAATACCTTCAAAGATCAACTTCAGATATGAATAGTACCGAGACTGTCAATAACTCCAAAAGCATTCAATAACCAGAGAATCACTACAATAACCACTACTGCATTTAATATTTTCTTAATTGTTGTTTGCATTGGTATGTAGCTATTAATTAGCCAGAGAATTACACCAACAACAACCAAAGCGATAACTAAAGAAATTAATGACATAGTTTTATCCTTTCATAATTTGTTTGTATAACTGAATTATAGCAACTTTTATAATATCAAATAATTTTGAATCAGCTTGCTGTTTCTTCAACTTGGTTAGTTAAATAATTTTCAATTCCCATTTGTTCAATCTGTATGCTCTGTATTTCTGCCCAATCAATATGTCCTTCTTCCATTTTTAGAATCTTTGTTAAAAGATCAACACTACTTTCGTCAGCGACTTTATAAGAAAGTATATAAATACCTCATTTTAAGCTTTCTTTTTATAAAGCAGCCAGCCAATTACGCCCATAAGGCAAAGTGTGAATATTATTGGTAACCAACCCCAATCACGTCCGATCATCCAACTATTTTGATTCATCATTCGATTCACTCCGCCATCCATCATAACGCTGCTTCCGAAATAGGAGAAAAGCCCTACTACAACTAGAAGAGCCACAAACAAATATGTTCTATTAATTTTTTTCATCTTTTCACCTGTATTATTTTATGTACTGAACTTTTATATTTGACCTTACATTTTAAACAATAGGTCAATTTTTTTCTACTTAAGTTACCTGCAAAAATTTAATAATGACTTTTGAAATATTAAATTTTCAGAGTTACACAACCATGGTCTATCTAAAATTAATAGATTTTTTTTATCTTAATATTTTTAGTTCTTAAGTACAGGTTTAGCTGGGGTCATTTTCATTACCCTTACGCTGTCTTTCATCATCATAGGCATTTGTAAATTATTATTTTTATTTTCATTATTTCCTGAATGAGATGCCATTATTAATTTATTCATCCCGGGATTATTTACCATAGAATTTACCAGCTTTTGCATTTCTTCCTGGCTGCCCTTTGTTTTCTCAATCATCATATCCATCATTTGGACCCTCAATTCAGAATCAGAAGAAATTTTATTCATCCAAAGATCTGTTTGAGCATTTGCTGCCGAATTGCTGACTTCAACTATTTCCTGTCCAAACATTGAAAATGGAATTAGCATAAAGAGTATCAAAATTAAATTTTTCATAGAATTATTCCTTTATTTTAACAATGAAGGTTAAGATAATTTTAGGCTATTTTACAATAGGGCAAAGGGATGAAAAGGGAACTACTTCTTTTGGTTGTATCAAAATTCTAACTTAATTGGATTTTAAAATTGAGATGGCGGTAAACAGTGTGATATGAGATTCAGTTAGAGAGATAAATTTAATAGTTCTTGTTAACACAACTATTAAAGTGTATATTAGCACTCACCCATTAAGAGTGCTAACGATTCAAAAATTTAATTAGAATGAAGGTAAAAATGGCTAAGGTTAATTTAAAACCATTGGGCGACAGAGTTATTGTTAAACCAATGGAAACAGAAGAAAAAACAAAAGGTGGAATTATTGTTCCAGATACGGCAAAAGAAAAACCTATTGAAGGGACAATTGTCGCTATTGGCTTAGGAAAAGTTACTGAAGAAGGAAAATTAGTTAAGCTTGAAGTAAAAGAAGGAGATAAAGTGTTGTATGGAAAGTACAGCGGGACTGAGGTTACCGTTGAAGGCGAAGAATATTTAATTATGCGCGAGAGTGATATCTTCGCAGTAATTAGTAAATAAATTTTGAAAAATATGAAATATAATGAGGTTTAAAAATGTCATCGAAATTAATTGAATTTAATGTTGAAGCCCGTGCTAAACTAAAAAAAGGTGTAGATAAATTGGCTAATGCTGTAAAAGTAACATTAGGCCCCAAAGGCCGTAATGTAATCTTAGAGAAAAAATTTGGCGCTCCTACAATTACAAAAGACGGTGTATCTGTTGCTAAAGAAATTGAACTGGAAGATCCCACTGAAAATATGGGTGCACAAATGGTTCGGGAAGTTGCTACTAAAACAAGTGATGTTGCCGGTGACGGTACTACAACAGCGACAATTTTGGCACAGGCAATTTACCGTGAAGGTTTAAAGAATGTTACTTCAGGCGCAAATCCAATGGACCTAAAAAGAGGGATAGACCTGGCAGTTAACAATGTTGTTGAATATTTAAAATCTATAAGTCGCGATGTTGAGGGGAGAAATGAGATTTCACAGGTAGGTTCTATCTCAGCTAATAATGATAAATCTATCGGCGGTCTTATTGCGGATGCAATGGAGAAAGTTGGAAAAGATGGCGTTATAACTGTTGAAGAAGCAAAAGGAACTGAGACTTCACTTGAAGTTGTTGAAGGTATGCAGTTTGATAGAGGTTATCTATCACCATATTTTGTAACTGATGCGGAAAGTATGGAAGCAGTACTCGAAGATCCGTATATCCTGATTCATGATAAAAAAATATCCGCAATGAAAGAACTTCTTCCAATTTTAGAAAAGGTTGCGCAAGCTGGAAAATCAATGCTGATTATTTCAGAAGATCTTGAAGGAGAGGCTCTTGCTACTTTGGTAGTTAATAGATTAAGAGGAACTTTGAAGGTTGCAGCTATTAAAGCTCCGGGATTTGGCGATAGAAGAAAAGCTATGCTGGAAGATGTAGCTGTATTAACAGGCGGTACGGTTATCTCCGAAGAGAGAGGATTCAAATTGGAAAATGCAACTATATCTTACTTGGGCAGTGCAAAAAAGGTTGTAATTGATAAAGATAACACCACCATTGTTGAAGGTGCCGGTAAAACTGAAGACATCAAGAAAAGAATTAATGAAATAAAAGCTCAAATCGACAAAACAACTTCCGATTACGATAAAGAAAAATTACAGGAAAGATTAGCAAAACTTTCCGGCGGTGTTGCTGTACTAAAGATAGGTGCTTCAACTGAAATTGAAATGAAAGAGAAAAAAGCACGAGTTGAAGATGCTCTTCATGCAACACGTGCAGCAGTTCAGGAAGGAATTGTTGCCGGCGGCGGTGTCGCTTTTATTAGAGCTATCCCTGGCCTTGATAAAATAAAAGGAGATAATTTGGATCAATCAACCGGTGTTAAAATTATCCAAAAAGCTCTTGAAGAACCGTTAAGACAAATCGTTAATAATGCCGGCATAGAAGGTTCCGTTGTATTGCAGCGGGTAATGGAAGGTAAAGATGATTATGGATTTAATGCAGCAACTGAAACTTATGAAAACTTAATAAAGTCAGGCGTTATAGATCCTACAAAAGTTACAAGAACTGCTTTGGAAAATGCAGCCTCTGTAGCTTCTCTCTTACTTACAACTGAAGCAGTTGTTTACGAGATGAAAGAAAAAGAATCTGCTATGCCCCAAATGTCCGGCGGCATGGGTGATATGAGCGGAATGTATTAAAATATAATTCATTCATGTAATTAAAAAAGGCGATTCTTTATTAGAATCGCCTTTATATTTTTAAATCAGAATTGCTGAAAAGCTCGTATCGAAATATCAATTCATGAATTTACTTTTCAGGTTTTATAAATATCATTATGCAAGAATATAGATACAATTTTTTTGTTTTAACAAAGTTAAAACAAAATTTGCAAATGGATTTAAAATATTGACCCCCCAAAAAGCTCTGAATAAAGCCTTTTTAAAAGTTAAACCAAACCTGACTGAAATTGAGAATTTCAAAACAAATTTAATCCAACTGTTCGAAAGAACTAATGAAACTGAATCAGAAGAATTTCATAAAAACATTTGCCATAAAAATAGCATTCCTTCCAGATTAAGAAATAAAATAAATACACTATTCCAAAATCTAATTCTCAAAGAGATGAGATGAATATAAAAATACCTGTTTTCTCTTAAACCAGTTTAAGTCAGTTGAACTTTTTTAATACTTTCATGGAGATTGGCTTTATCGATAGGCCTTTTTATTATACTAACAGGATTTAAATTATATGAATAAATAATATTGCTGTAATCATCATTAGCGATTATTAATGTTACTAACATCGTTATTTAGTGAGCAGTTTATGCCAGAAAGTAAACTGCTCAAAATTATTTTCTTTTATTTAAAAAAATATCTTATCCCCAGCCCTGCGTCGATTCCAAATCCAGTGGATGAAGTTAACTGTAATACCGGCACTAACTCAAGAAATATATCAATCGGAGTTGAATGAGGAAACCAGGCTATTCCAAATACGCCCCTTATACCAAAAGAACCATCATAATTTCCGCCGCTATTAAACCTTCCGCCAATTCCGTAATAAAGTGGAAATCTTTCGGTTGAGCTTATTGCATTAAACGAGTGCCAGAGGTAATCCATATGAAAATGTACGCGGCTGCCATTATATTCGTATCTATTTTTATTAGAGATGCGGTCTCCACCTACTGACCAGCCAAGTCCAAAATCAAAAGCATTCACCTTAGAAGTCCAAAGTTTTGCACTCAGCCCTGTTGGTTCACCAAAAATAATTCCAAGGCCAAATCCACGATCCTGTGCTGAAATAGGTTTTGCCGAAATCAGCATTAATCCCAAAACCATACCGAACAATAATTTTTTTTTCATACAATAATTCTTTCTATAATTTTCCGTATAAGATTCAATCCAAGTTTGTTCATATCCGTTATACTCTGCTGTTTTGCAGCAACCAGCAGGTAATACAGTTACATTTTTCCCTTAAGCGTTAATCTCAATATCTTTTTGCATGCTCACGCATTGATTAAAGCGCACGGCGTCCACGAACGATGTTTAAAATGATCATCACGATAGCTATTACAAGAAGAACATGAATAACACCGCCCAAAGTGTAAGAGCTGAGCAGGCCGACAAGCCACAGAACTAAAAGAATAATTGCTATTGTATATAACATGATATAATTCTTTCCTTGAAAATTTTAGAATATATGTTTGATGATAAGCTATGAAGAGAATTAAAATAATCCAATCGGGCAAAGGGATGAAAAAGGAACTACATCTCTTATATGGGCTGAAGCAAATTAATTATTCGTTGATTGACGAATTTTTATTATTACTGGCTTCAGAAAGTTGGACGTATTTTGCAATTTGCAGACGAGTATGTAGTGCTAATTTTTCAAGAATGTTGTGTACGTGGCTCTTAACTGTATAAGTGGACAAATGAAGGATTTGCGCAATATCTTTATTGGTATTTCCATCCGAAATTAATTCAATTACTTGCCGTTCACGTTTTGTCAAACGAATCGATTCGGCAAACTTGGAGGGTTTAAAATCATTTACAGCATGTTCAACTATCTGAGAAAAAAGTGAGCCGGTTAGATTCGGTGGTAAAACCTGAGCGTCTTGATAAACTAATCGGATAGTCTTTAAAAATTCTTTAATATTTGCATCTTTTAGAATGAACCCAGATGCTCCTGCTTTAACAAATTCGAATACATCTGACTGCAGCGGTAAAAGATCCATTATTATTATCTTAGTTTTTTGATAATTTTTCTTAATCAATTCTACAACTTTTATACTGCTTTGATTTTTTAAACCGAGATCCAGTAGTACGATATTTGGTTTGAGTTTATTAGTTAGATCTAAAACGTTTTCTCCGTTTGCTACCGCAGCAACAACGTGCATATCATCCTGCTTTTTGAGCATTGATGCAATGCCGTCACGCAAAAGTCTATTATCTTCAATAATCAATATTTTAATTTTTTTCATGAATGTCCGGTTAATTTAAATAAAGATTTTGTTCAGTATCTTCTGACGATAGATTTATGTGACTACTTTATGCAAAGTAAAAGTAAACTTTGATCCTTTCCCAACTTCACTTTCAACCCAAATTTTCCCTCCGTTTCTTTCAACAAATTCTTTACAAATGGGTAATCCAAGCCCTGTTCCTTTCTCTCCTGCGGTTCCGGTAGTTGTAAACAACTGGTTAAAGTTAAAAAGTGCAGAAGATTTTTGTGGTTCGATCCCAATCCCTTTATCTTTTATAGAAACTTCGACCAAATCATTTTTATTAATAGAAGAAATAATTATCGTTCCGTTATTGGTTGAGAATTTGATTGCATTTATAATAAGGTTTTGAAGTATAGAGCGAAGCATGTCTGCGTCTGCATAAACAAAGGTCTCGTTTTCAACATTATCAGATAATGTAATATCCTTTTCAATAGCGCTCTGTTTTAATGTGCCGATTATTTCACTTGTAAATTCATGAAGATTAATATTGATTGGATTGTATACAAGCAAATCTCTTTGCATCATTGACCAATTAAGCAAATTTTCCATAAGTACAAATAATTTTTTTAAATTATCTTTTAAACTTTTGCTAAAATATGTTATCTCTTCCTGAGATAATGTTTCAATTTCTGTAGCAAGTAATTCAGATGCGTTTAACAAAGAATGAAAAGGGCCTCTTAAATCATGAGCAATAATAGAAAAGAATTTATCTTTAGATGCGTTGAGAAATTTTAATTCTTCGTTAGATTCTTTTAAAGATTTTTCTATTCGCTTATACTCTGTTAAATCTATTATAGCAATTTGGCAGTTTTGATCAGTTCCCTCCGGTACTTCATCTAATCTTATGCCCTCAATCAGTACATTAAATACCTGCTTATCTTTATTTGTAACTTTTAATTCGCAGGAGCATTTAATCGAAGAAGTAAAAACCGACTTAATAAAAGAATTAAAAATATCTCTTTGATCAATTGAAATAAAAGTAAAAAAATTCTTGCCTATTAATTTTTTCCTTTCAATTGCAAACATTTTGCTTGCATTCAAATTTACTTCATTGATTATGCTATTAAGGTCCAAAGTAAGATAGGGGATTGGTGAAAAATCAAAAATATTAACGTATTTATTCCTTGAAGTTTCCAACTCTTCCTGTGCAATTCTAAGTTCATGATTTTGATGTTCCAGTTCAACTTGATGAACTTGTAATAAATGCACCAGCTTTTGTACATCATCTATTTCTTTTTTAACAATATTTTTATTTTTCTTTTCAGTTTTTTTCTTGATTTTTTTATTAGTTTCTTTTCCCGATGCTTCTTTAATTTGTTTCATATTCAAATCCAATTTATGTTAAATTTTTTATCTGGATTGCCAAAAGAATAAGTTGAGAATTTTTATTACCGCGAAATATTTGACGGGCATTTAAGAGTAATTTTTTACTATCACCAGGTTTAAAATTGTATTCGACATCATAATTCTCAAAAAAACTGCTTTTAGGAATTATTTTCTCCAGAAGTTTCCTAAGTTCAGGAATATCCCATTTCTTATCGTCAAGTTCATATACAAACTTACCGATAGTTTTTTCGCTGCTTGTACTAAACATATTATAAAAAGAACGATTAGCTGAAACTACTTTTAAATTTTTATCAAGTATTAGAAGTGAATCTCTAACAGTATCAACAATATTGTCGGAAAATTCACGTGCAAGCTGAATCTCTTGATTTAACTTTTGGATTTCCTGGTTAGCGGTTTGCAGCTTGTGGATATTAGTAAATGTTACTACAAGACCGTCAATAATATTGTTTGTTGTCCGGTAAGGCATTATCCGCATTTGATACCAGGTTCCATCTTTTGTCTGCAGTTCAATTTCTTTAAAAGAAAGTGTTCTTAATACTTCCTTTGCATCTTCAATAAACTTTTCATATTTAAGATTAGTAGCAATGTGGTTTATAGGCCTGCCGATGTCCGATGAAATCAAGTTCACAATCTTCGTTATATGATGTGTAAATCGTTTAATGAGCAGATTATTATCAAGAAAAATAGTTGGTATATCAATGCTGTCCATAAGGTTTTTCATATCATTATTAATCAAAGATAATTCATCATTCTTGTTTTGCAGCTCGGTATTTACTGTAACTAGTTCTTCATTCAGTGACTGCAATTCTTCTTTGGAAGTTTCCATTTCTTCATTTGAGCTTTGCATTTCTTCGTTTGTAGACTGCATTTCCTCGTTAGTAGATTTAAGTTCTTCATTTGAAGTTTCCAATTCTTCAATAGTGGATCGTAGATCTTCTTTAGTGTTTTTTAATTCGTGCTCAAGATCTTTTATAATTTTTTCCGATCTTTTATCATAATGAATTTTTTTAGATGCCGGTACTATTTTTTGAGGTTTTAAATCTTCAAAAATTAGTAATAATGAATCCCTCATCTCTGCCGGTTCTTTAATGGGCTTTACCGTTAGATTTATTAACAATGTGCTGCCGTTGGGTTTTACTTTAATTCCTTCAACCGTTACCGATTTTTTAGTTGTCAAAACTTTTCTAATCACTGCCGGAAGCTCTTTTTTTAATCCTTCCCGTGCCATTTCAAAAATATTCATCTTAGCTTCGCCGCTAGTGAGTTCCAGGTATTTGCCGGTTCTTCCATGAATATATAATATTTCTCCATTCCCTGATATTATAACGCAATTTGGAGAGTAGCTTTGGAGAATAATTTTTTCTGCTACCCTGGATATATTTTTAACCTCATTTAATTTCATAGGAATCTCATAATTTTTTCCGATTGAATGTGACACCGGGAATTCGATAAAAGGCTGTGCCGAGTAAATAGAATCTCTTCTTTTATAAAATTTCCATTTTTTATCTATCATTGAAAACAAATCGACAAACCCGCCGATAGTTTCAGAGGAACCAAGGAAAAGTATTCCATTAGATAAAAGACTGTAATGGAATATAGGAATTACTTTTTTTTGTAATTCAGTATTAAAATAAATTAAAAGGTTTCGGCACACGATCAAATCAAGTTTAGTAAATGGAGGATCTTTAACAACGCTTTGAGGTGCAAATACGATCATTTCTCTAATTTCTTTTCGAATGTGATATTGATTTTTGTCTTTTATAAAGAAAAATTTTAAACGTTCTTTACTAACATCTGGTTCGATTGCTGAATACGAACCAATCCTGGCTTTATCTATAGCATCGCTATCAATATCTGTGGCAAATATTTGTACGTTTAAATTCTTCTTGGTTAAATTCATACTTTCAAGTAATACAATTGCAACTGAGTAGGCCTCTTCGCCGGTAGAACATCCGGGAATCCAGATTCTAATTTTACCGTTATCCGGTTTACTTATTATATACTCTGATAATATCTTCTTTAATTTTTCAAAAGATTCCGGATCTCTAAAAAAATTTGTCACTCCAATTAAAAGTTCTTTAAATAAGTTTTCAATTTCAGCGGGGCTTTCCTGCAGAAGGCGAATATAACTTGGAACATTATCAAGTTGGGCAATATTCATTCTTCTTTCTACACGGCGGTAGATAGTATTTTGTTTGTAGTTTGAAAAATCGTGTCCGGTGTGCGTTCTGATTAGTATAAAAATTTTTTGAAATACATCCGGAAATTTACCTTGTGTATCTCCTTTATCAAAAAATACTCCTTTAACTTTTTGGGAAACATATTTAATCAAAAGATCCGGCATTTCTTCAGGAGGCAAAATGTAATCTGCTAAACCAGTTTTAATGGCACTCGTCGGCATGCCATCAAATTTTGCTGATTTTGGATCCTGAACCATTACCATTCCTAATTCATTTTTAACTGCTTTCAGTCCGGCTGTACCGTCTGAAGCCATACCAGAAAGGATAATGCAAATGGCTTTCTCTCCTAAATCTGCTGAAAATGATTTGAAGAAAAAATCAATCGGCAGCCTGAAACCATGTGGTTCAAGAGGTTCAATTAGCTGTATTGTCCCGTGAAGTATTCCTATGTCCCGGTTAGCAGGCGCAACATATACATGATTGGGTTTCACTGCCATACCATCTTCTGCTTTAAATAATTTCATCTTAGTAGACTTTTGGATTAGTTCAGGCATAATGCTTACATGATTGGGGTCTAAATGTGAAACCACAATGAAAGCCATGCCGGAATTTTCTGTCATGTTTTCGAAAAATCTTTCGAGAGCATCCAAGCCGCCAGCAGATGCGCCTATTCCAACTATATAAAATGAATTACTTGAGGAAGTTATTTCAATGGTTTTATTCTTCTTTTTTTTGATTGGGGATATTTTATGACTGACTTTCTTTTTCATATTTGCCCTAAAATATAAATGAGGCCGATTACCAAAAAATTTATATTTTTATTTCTTATTAAAATTATGCAATTACTTTCTGGCCGTTTTTAAGATTTTAGTTCATCGGACAGCATTTTAAAATAGACCGCAGATGAACAAGCCAGGTTCAAAATGAAAATCTACATTTTTCTACTTTTGCATAACTTCAATCAATATGAATGCATTTGTTAGAAAGAAGTTTCAGAAATTATGTATCGCTGGTTGACTAAGATATTGATAATATCTTTGTTCAGTTCAAAAATAGAATTTAAATCGACTAAACTCAAAGCAATGAGTATTCAAATGAATATCAATTAAATTCGATTTACCATTCAAAGCAGGCAAAATAATATCGGATATTATTTAAAGATGATAATTTACATGAGTTTTTAACTGATCTGCATAATGAGATAATTTCTTAACATCATTTAAACTCATTTTAATTTTTGGTCCATGTTCGAACATTTTTCTATAGTATTGCTGTTTAGATATTTGTTTTTGAGTCAATAAATTTCTTTTGTTTTTTCCTTGAACTTGTACATACACTATAGTGCGCTATAAATATCACTAACATTGGTGCAATATTAATACATCCGTAATTCTATTTTACCAAATGATTTTCCAGTTTACTCAATTGTTAAAGAAAATCAACGCGATGAAATTATATTCTGCAATTCTACTATACTTATACCAAGCTTTGCTTTAAGCTTATCCCATATAGAACCATTTTTAACTTCATCAAAAAGTAAATCACGATCAGTTAAAGCTGGATAGTGTCTCTTGAGTTTAGCTTTTTTGATATACCAGTTTTCTGTTATTGAATTATTAGAAATTGTATTTTGCTGAATTGCGGTCTCTTTTCTATTAATCATTTTTTTATCCTAATATTTAAATGTAATAATGTTGCAATATGTTATGGAAAAGTTATTTACCGATCAATCGATCGAAAGGATGAAAATAGAACTACATCATTTATAAGTGAAAATATTCTATTTTAAATTATAATTTGCCTATAATCATTAATATAATTTCTCAATAAGGGATTTCAATTTCTATTTTAGTTCCTGTTTCTAAAATGAATTTAATTTTTCCATTAAGCTGGCTTACCATTAAATATACAAGATGCAGCCCCAAACTGGTTACATTATTAATATCAAAATCTTTTCCTAATCCTATGCCGTTATCTTCAATGGTTAATAATATTCGAAAGCCGTTTACTTTTAAATTCACATTTATTATTCCAGTGGTGGTTTCAGGGAATGCATATTTAAAAGAATTTGTTAATAGCTCAACAAGTATCATTCCTATTGTGGCCGCATTTTTTGAAGGCACTTTAATTTCAGCAATATTTTTATTGACCGTAACTTTATTTGAAAGTTTAAGTGTAGATTCAATTACTTTTTCAATGTAAATATTAAGCGGAACATTAAAAAAGGAATTAGTATCATGCAATAATGAATACAAATCTGAAATTGATTGTACCCTTAAACTTAATTCTTCAAGTACATTTTTTGTTTCATCTGAGGTTACTGCATCGGTTCTAAGATGAATAAAGCTGGTTATCATAGCAAAGCTGTTTTTTGTCCGGTGCTGTATTTCTCTTAGCAAAGCATTTTTTGCATTTATATCATCCGAGAGTATTTTTTCATGTTTAACCCGGTTTGTTATATCACGTATGTTGCATTGGATTACATTTTCATTGTCAACTTGATAAACATTACTAACAAATTCTACATGAATTAGCTTTCCGTCTGAAGTTTCCAAAGGTAAATCTTCATACCGGATATATTTTTTTTCTTGCAGCTCTTTATACAATCTCTTTGAGTAATCAATATTTTTAAAAGCACTGAGATCCCAAATATTTTTTTGAAGGAATTCTTCTTTAGAATACCCCAGCAGTTCAATAAGAAAAGGATTAACATCTGTAATCATTCCATTGTCTGCATTAAGTATTAGTATTCCATCCTTAGCTGATTCGAAAAGCCTCCGGTATCGTTTCTCGTACATGAGTAATTCGCTTTGTTTTGAATCAGTCATCATCTTTTGACTTTTAAGATTTTGATATGCTGCATATAGCCTAAATGCCATCTTGATTGAAGCATCTAGTACAGTAATACCGTTTTTAACAACATAGCCATAAGAAGTTATGTTTTCAGTTTTATCTACAATTTCACGGTCTGTATAGTTGGAATGAAATAAAAGAGGTATGTCATGATCTTTAAGAATTATTTTGGCTGTTTCAGTGCCGCCCATTTGTTCGCCAAGGTTTATATCCATAAGAATTAGATCAATCGGGGGTGTATTTAAATTTACAGCTTCAATTGCTTTTTGTCCGTTTAAGGCAAAGACAACATTATATCCATAAGATTTTAATTGGATGGCTTCATTCAAGGCAACAGCCGCGTCGTCATCTACAAGGAGTATGTTCCTTTGTTTTTTTGTGTCCATGATTTTCAAATTCTTATTAGCAGCATTTAATTATAACACACGCCTTTCGTTTATTATTCTTACCAAAATCATTATAATTGCAATTATTAAGAAAATGTGGATTGCTCCACCCATAGTAAACGATGTAATTAATCCCAAAAGCCATAAAGCAATTAATATAATTGCGATTTTGTATAACATGTAAGTATCCTATCTCATTAAATTTTAGTTTTTGAATTCTAAGTTAAAGTAAGAAGAGAAATGATCTGTATCAATCGTGCATAGGGATGAAAAAGGAATTAATCCATTAAGACGATTACAATAATCTGTGGATTACTAAGAATAATTAAAAATTTATTAAATTCCGCTTGAAACTTTTCTGAAATGAAAACCATAAATTGTAAACAAGATTGCCAGAGAAAACAATTGCGGCTTTCTGAAAAGTGACCAGAAAAATAATTTCCAGTAATATATTCTTTCCTCACCAATAACTCCCAATTTAATTATTGACCTAAACAAGGCGAGAATGTAATTGGGATTTAAGTGAAAAACCTTTTTCTTTTTAGGTTCGTAATCTTTCATAAATCTCATAACTCGTTCATAATAATGCTTTGGGGAATAAATTTTATCAAGTATTTGTTTATATCCGGCAAGCAATTTTTCTATATTCATTTTGGGGATAAAGTTAGTTGAAAAATCCGTATTGTCGCCTGAAAAACTTTTTAACATTCTTCCTTCTTCCTCAAGTCTTTTATGAAGCTTTGTACCTTCCGGTGCATTTAGTAAGCCAACCATTGCAGTTACTATTCCGCTTTCTTGAATAAACTCTGTTAGCTTTTCAAAAATTGACGGAGGATCATTATCAAAGCCGACAATAAATCCACCTTGAACTTCCAGGCCTGCACTCTGAATTTTTTTTACACTTTCAATTAAGTCGCGGTTTCTATTTTGAGATTTATTGCATTCAACTAAGCTCTCTTCATTTGGAGATTCTATGCCTATAAACACAGCTTCAAATCCTGCTTTAACCATTAGCTTCATCAGATTATCATCATCAGCAAGATTGATTGAAACTTCAGTGTTAAAATAAAACGGGTTTTTTCTTTTATCATTCCACTCAATAATTGCAGGAAGAATTTCTTTTTTTAATTTAACTTTATTCCCGATAAAATTATCATCTACAAAAAAGACCGGGCCTTTCCAGCCTGTGTTATATAATTCATCCAGTTCAGCAATAACTTGCACGGTTGTTTTAGTGCGGGGCCTTCTTCCATAGAGCACTGTTATGTCACAAAAATCACAGTCATACGGACAGCCCCTAGAATATTGAATATTCATCGACGAATAATTCTTCGATGAAATAAGATCCCAAAGAGGCAAAGGTGTTGCAGCAATATCAGACCATTGATCCGTGGTATAAATATGTTTCGGCATTCCATCTGCCAAATCATTAATAAATTGAGGTAAAGTGATTTCAGCTTCTTTAAGAACTAAATAATCAACATTATCATATTTTTCATAGTTGCTGGTAAAATGCGGGCCGCCTGCTACAATTTTTTTATTTAGTTGATTACATCTTTCAATTACTTCATCCGCTGATTTTCCCTGGACAGACATCGCACTTATATAAACATAATCAGCCCACAAAATATCTTTATCTTTTAATTCGGTTACATTCATATCAATAAGTTTTTTATTATAGTCGACAGGCAATAAAGATGCTACTGTAAGTAATCCTAATGGGGGAAAGCTTGCTTTCTTTGAAACAAATTTAAGCGCATGTTTAAAGCTCCAAAAAGTATCAGGATAACTTGGGTAAACTAAAAGAATATTCATTTTTTATATCATCATAGGTTAAATTAATATTAAACAGCAATTCGTTCTGCTATAGTTTTTAAGTATGCGTTTTGGTCATGGAACATTGCTCCTTTAGGCAGCCATTCCCATAAAGGGCCAAGTTCATTCTTTAAAATATTTTTATAGAAATCCGGAAGCTCTGTTGTTTCCTGCTCAAAATACGAACGGAATTTTATGTCTGAATTTAGCTGCATTAATATTTCTTTATTATATGAAATCCTTCCAAAACCTTCAGAAGAAATTGCACGAACAACATTCATCCATCTCGGAATAAATGCGTTAGTAGCAAGTAGTCTTCTTCCAATCGCTTTCCAGGAAAAAGTATGTTCACCTAATCCAATTAAATGAGAATAAAATTCCGGCCAGGAGTAATTCATAGGTTTCACATTCATTGCGTGATTATTATCCAGGAAATGAAACGGGAAGGGAATTACACGGTTAAGTTTTTGATATTCCAAATTAAGAGGTGCAGCTTGACCAAAAGCTGACAAAAGGGAATAACCCGGGAATGCACCAGGAGTTAAATCGACGAATTTTTTTGTAAGTTCAAATGGTTCCTCTCCTTCATCTGAATCAAGTCCTAAAACAAAATTAGTTTGAACATAAGGGATGTATCTTAAAATCATATTAACTTGTTCGGCAATATGCTTAACTTTATCTAACCCAATCATGCTTCCGGTTTTAGATTTATTCCCCAGGTCAAACCATGATTCAATACCGGGCAGCATTGCTCCAAATCCATTACGTTTCAGCCTTTTTACATGAGGTTCCGATAATAGAGATAAACTGCTTTCAGCAATAAAGTCTATACTATCTTCTGGGACAACTTCTTCAATTGCATCCATGTATTCATTAAATCTAATTCCAAAATTTGGGTCATGCCATCCGACAAGAGGCCGTTTAAACTTGGTGAGTAAAAAAGTTAAATCTTCTTTCATTACATCAAAGTTTAACGGCTGGTATTCAACTGTTGAATCTATACAAAAACTGCAAGTATAAGGGCATCCTAAACTGCCAAGCATAGGAACCATTTTAATTAACGGGGCCTTCTTAAGAGCAGATTCAATAAATTTCCATCTTTCCTTTACACCTGGCAAGGAGAGAGGCTGCCTCGGTGCAGAAAGATGTAAACCAATAGGTCGATGAGGAGAACAATCATGCAGTATTTCATGAATTATATCTTTATCGGTAAAACCGGTTACATAATCAAAATACTTTGCTGCGTCCTCAGGGTAACAACGCGCATGCGGCCCTCCTAAAACAGTTACAGCTCCGTGAGAGCGTAATAAATTACTTAAAGCATAGGCTGTTTGTGCAGCCTCGGTAAAAGCACCGATAAAAACTATATCGGCATCGAGCGATAGTTCATTTACCAAATTTTCTTTACCAGTATAACAAATATAATTGACTTCATGTCCCTCTTCTTCGCACCATACTCCTACAATTTGAGGCATTATGCTTGCAAAGTTTGCATTCATAATTCGGGCAAATAATTTTTTACTCGGTTTTTGTGAAACAAGATCTATAATTTCTACTCTAAGTTTGCGATTCATTGTATATTCTTTCTTTGCTGATATATTAATTGATTGTATCTATATAAGGGATTAAATTTATTTTAAAGCAATGAAGTGACTAACATACAGCATTACTTTTGAATAAACTAAGGATAATGCGATATATTATAAATGACTCTAACGAATGAAAAAAGGATTAATCCTTTTGGGTGATAGATGTAGGTAATATTTGGCTGGGTAAGGATTTTTTATAAACTTTTATTATATATATTTTCCAATGTAGGTGTTGTATAGCTATTATTAAATATTCTTAAATACAATGTGGGTTTTAATAATATACTACAGCTTATCAATCATTCTAACAATTTCACTTCTGGTCTTTAAAAACTTTTCTTGTAATTTGGCAATAAGTTCAAATTCATTGCCATCCTCTAATTTTAAATCAGCTTCAGTTATTGTTGGATATGCCAGCAATATCTTTTTTTTAAGAGCCTTCCAATTTCCTTTGTTATTTATTTGATACATAAGATTATCTTTCCTGATTATTAATGTCAAATTATATTACAAATAAACCGTTGCATATAAAATCATTCAAAGGGATGAAAAAGTAGTTAATCCTTTAATCTAATTGATATTATAATTGACGCTAAATGGGAATACAATCATTTCTTTAGATGGAGCAATCATATCTTTCAATTTAGAATTATATGCTAAAGAAAATCAATGGAAAAGAATCTTTAAAAGTTAAAATATAAGGGAGTAATGATGTTTTAAAATTTTATTTGTCTAAAAGTGAAATCGATTTTACAACAGTATTATAATCATCAGATGTATGTGCGTATTTTGCTATCTGTACACGGGTATGAAGAGCGAGCTTTTCAAGTATATTATGAATATGGCTTTTTACGGTATATGTTGAGAGATGTAGATTCTGAGCAATTTCTTTATTTGTTAATCCATCTGCAACTAATTCTATCACCTGCCGTTCCCGTTTCGTCATTCTAACCGAGCTGTTTAACTTCGAATGATTTGACTCACTTACAGCCTTATTAACAATTTGAGAAAAAAGTGATTCTGCAAGATTAGGCGGCAGTATATTCTCACCACTTGCAACTGATCTAATCGTTCTAAGAAAATCATTAACAGTTGCTTCTTTTAGTATAAATCCCGAGACGCCTGCCTGTACAAATACCAATAAATCTTCCTGTAAGGGAACAAGGTCCATAACAATAATTTTGATCTTGTGAAAATCTTTTTTTAATTCTTTTACAAGCTGCAAGCTGTTTTGATTTCGTAAACCTAAATCCAAAAGTACTAAAGTGGGTTGAGTATTGCGAATAAATTGTATTGCCTTTGAACAATCTCCAAATGAAGCTGCAACTTTAAGATCAGTTTGTTCATTGATCATAGAAGTTAATCCTTCCCGCAAAAGCCGGTTGTCTTCTATAACTAATATTGAGATTTTTTTCATTTTACAGATTTATGCCCATTGCAAAGGATGTGTTTAATTATGTTATTTAATATAATAATAATTCAGTTATACATTTTCAAGTATAAGATAATGAAATTAGATTAGGGTTTTATAGGTATACTAAAATTATTTAAAATATTTCATTAGATAATCTTGACATGGATTTATATCTATCGTATATTTACGATAAGCGATTAAGGAATTAATAAAATGGCTGCAACAAAAAAACAAGAATTCACACAAGAAGATATTTGGCTGGCAGATGTAGCTAAAGCCCTTTCACACCCTGCGAGAATTAGAATTTTGAAAATTTTAACAGAAATAAACGGCTGTATGGTAGGCAATATTGTTGATGAACTGCCGCTTGCACAGGCAACTGTTTCACAGCATCTAAAAGAATTAAAACGAGTTGGTTTGATTCAGGGTGAAATAGATGGTCCGAGAATTTGTTATTGTGTAAATAATAAAGCGCTTTTGAAAGCTAAAAATTCATTGGATAAGCTATTTAATAAAATAGGTTGTTGTTAAAATAAAAGGAGAATCAAATGGAAACTTCAAACGATTTGAAAAAAGTTGTTAAAGAAAAATATGCTGAGATTGCTACTGCAACATTAAATAATGGATGCGGCTGCGGATGTAATAGTTCCAAAGTAGTTGACTATTCAATTATGAAAGATGATTATTCAAATGTTGAAGGCTATGTTTCAGAAGCTGATCTAGGATTGGGATGCGGATTACCGACTGAGTTTGCGGCAATAAAAAAAGGAGATACTGTTGTTGATTTAGGTGCTGGAGCAGGCAATGATGTATTTGTCGCACGTGCAATAGTTGGGGATGAAGGAAAAGTTATTGGGCTTGATATGACTGAGGAAATGATAGAGAAAGCCAATAAAAACAATGCTAAGCTCGGATATAAAAATGTAGAATTCAAATTAGGTGATATTGAAGAAATGCCGATTGAAGATAGCATCGTTGATGTAGTAGTAAGTAATTGTGTTTTAAATTTAGTTCCAAACAAACAAAAAGCTTTTTCAGAAATTAATAGAATCTTAAAGCCTGGTGCACATTTTTGTGTCTCTGATATAGTAATTAAAGGCCAGTTAAATTTTGAGCTGAAAAAATCTGCTGAAATGTATGCCGGCTGCGTAGCTGGAGCCGTTCAGCATGATGAATATTTAGAAATTATTTCTAAAGCCGGTTTTCATAATGTTGAAATAAAAAAAGAGAAAACTATAGAACTTCCTCAAGATATACTTGAAAAATATTTAACGGATGAAGGGATTAAAGAATACAAAGAAAACCTTAAAGGAATTTTTAGCATTACAGTTGTTGGTTATAAAATATAAATAAAATATAATTTATTAATGAATAAAAGAATTTTGATACTTTGTACAGGCAATAGCTGCCGCAGTCAAATGGCAGAAGGTTTTCTAAAATCTTTCGATTCACAGTTGCAAGTAAATTCGGCAGGCACAAATCCTTCTTCAATAGTTCATCCCAAAGCAATAAAAGTCATGGAAGAATTAGGAATTGACATACATAATAATTCTCCCAAAAGCGTTGAGAAATTTATAAATGAATCTTTTGATTATGTTATTACAGTCTGTAATAATGCAAAGGAAACTTGCCCGGTATTTATCGGTAAGGTTGGCAAACAATTGCACATTGGATTTGAAGATCCGGCAGAAGTAAAAGGCACTGAAAAAGAAATTATCTCGGAGTTTAGAAGAATCAGAGATGAAATTAAAAATGACTTTTATAAATTTTATAAAGACAATTTAAGGAGTTAAGAAATGCTAAATATAAAAGTACTTGGATCGGGTTGTACGAACTGCATAAATCTTGAAAAACTTTGCAGAGAAGTAGTAACTGAAAACAGCATTGAAGCAGAGATAGAAAAAGTAACCGATTATAAAGATATAATGAGCTACGGAATAATGAGCACACCGGGACTTGTTGTAAATGGGAAAGTAATTCATAGTGGAAAGCTGCCTACTAAATCTACAGTAACTCACTGGTTGATGGATGCATTTGAAGGAATAAATATTAAATCAGAGTAATTATGGATAAAATGAAAATACTTTTTGTTTGTATTCATAACAGTGCCCGCAGTCAAATGGCTGAAGCATATCTTAATCTTTTCGGTAACGGAAAATTTGAAGCAGAAAGTGCCGGACTTGAACCGGGCAGCCTAAATCCTTTTGCTGTTGAAGCAATGAAAGTAGACGGAATTGATATTTCGAATAATAAAACAAAAGACGTATTTGATTTCTTTAAGAAGGGGAAAATGTACAGGTATGTAATTACGGTATGTGATGAAGCTTCGGCAGAACGGTGTCCTATATTTCCCGGGGTTTGTGAACGACTGCATTGGAGTTTTCCGGATCCGGCTGCAATTGAAGGGACTTATGAGGAAAAGCTTTTAAAGACGAGTATAATTAGAGACCAAATAAAAATTAAAATAAAAAATTGGATAAGAGAGGTTGAAAGTAAATTATTAGCTGAAGGTGAAGTAAAATAAAATGGCAATAGTAACAAAAAGATTATCATTCCTTGACCGCTATCTTACGTTATGGATTTTTATTGCAATGTTTATAGGAGTATTTTCCGGTTATCTTTTCCCCCGCATAGTAGATTTCTGGAACTCATTTCAAACCGGTACAACAAATATCCCGATTGCAATAGGATTGATTTTGATGATGTATCCGCCGCTGGCAAAAGTTAAGTATGAAGAGCTTGGAGATGTTTTCAAAAATGTAAAGGTACTGTCTCTTTCACTAATTCAGAATTGGATAATCGGCCCAATACTAATGTTTGCACTCGCTATAATCTTTTTGCAAGGCTACCCTGAATATATGGCTGGATTAATTTTAATAGGTCTTGCACGCTGCATTGCAATGGTTATTGTTTGGAATGAATTGGCTAAAGGCGATACAGAATATGCAGCCGGATTGGTTGCACTCAACTCAATCTTTCAAGTTTTGTTTTTTTCGATTTATGCTTATGTATTCTTATCGGTGCTTCCTTCGGCTTTAGGATTGAAAACTTTTAAGGTTGATATCACAATCGGTCAAATAGCGAAAAGCGTTTTTATTTATTTGGGGATACCATTTATTGCCGGAATAATTACACGGTTCACATTAATAAAATTAAAAAACAAAGAATGGTATCAGAATAAATTTATACCAAAGATTAGCCCGATAACCCTAATTGCATTGTTGTTTACAATTATTGTAATGTTTTCACTTAAAGGCGAATACATTGTGAAAATTCCGCTTGATGTTGTAAGGATAGCAATTCCATTGGTTTTCTATTTCATCATTATGTTTTTCATTTCATTTTATATGGGAAGAAAAATCGGTGCAGATTATTCCAAGACGGCAACAATATCATTTACTGCAGCGAGCAACAATTTCGAATTAGCTATTGCTGTTGCGGTAGCAGTGTTTGGCATTAATAGCGGTGAAGCATTTGCTGCTGTTATAGGGCCACTTGTTGAAGTTCCTGTTCTTATTCTCCTGGTAAATGTTGCTTTGTGGTTTCAAAAAAAATATTTCATGGAAGTTGAAGAAGGAACCGTAAAAGCGCCTAATGTTTGTCCATAAAAAGGGGTTAAAATGAATTCTTTCGTAGAGTTTAAATTATTAAAAGGGGAAAATAAAAAAATTACAATTTCATTATTGCTTTTGCCTTTATGGCTTATTATTTATTTAAGCCTTCAAAGCATTACAGATTTGATAATATTAAATTTGATAAATCTTCCCAAAAATTCTCATTTAACAAGTGCAATAAACTTCTTCATTTTTGAAGTGCCAAAAGTCATGTTGCTTCTTATATTAATAGTTTTTGTTGTTGGCATAGTCAGAAGTTACTTTTCTCCTGAGAAGACAAGAAAAATGCTTGGCGGTAAAAAACTTTTTATAGGAAATGTTTCAGCAAGTTTGTTGGGAATTGTAACGCCATTCTGTTCTTGTTCAGCAATACCATTGTTTCTGGGATTTGTAGAAAGCGGTGTACCGCTTGGTGTTACATTTTCTTTTTTAATTGCAGCGCCTATGATAAATGAAGTTGCAGTTGTTCTTCTCTTTGGTCTGTTTGGGTGGAAGACTGCACTTTTATATATGTCAACCGGATTACTTATAGCTATGATTTCCGGTTTTGTAATCGGAAGATTAAAACTTGAACGATATGTTGAAGATTGGGTTTATAAGATAAAAGTTAACCAGGCCCAAATAGAAGAAGTAAAGCCAACCTTTGGAGAAAGAATTACTGCCGGAGTAGATGCAGTAAAAGAAATCGTCGGCAAGGTTTGGATCTACATTATAATTGGAATTGCAGTCGGCGCTGGCATTCATGGTTACGTGCCGCAAAATTTTATGGCTGGTTTGATGGGAAAATCAGCGTGGTGGTCTGTTCCGATTGCCGTTATGCTTGGTGTTCCAATGTATTCTAATGCTGCTGGAATTATCCCGATTGTTCAAGCACTTCTTGAAAAAGGCGCATCGCTTGGAACTGTACTTGCATTTATGATGAGTGTAATAGGCCTCTCGCTTCCCGAGACAATCATTCTTAAAAAAGTTCTCAAGTTGCAACTGATTTTTGTTTTTGTCGGAGTAGTTGCAGTGGGGATTATAATTGTGGGATTTCTTTTCAATTTAATTTATTAGAAATATGTTAAACCGAATACTAATAACCATATTGTTTTCTGGTGGTTCACCTACTTTATTGATTGAAGGAAAAGACGTTGAAGATTTACCATCTTCTCAAAACCCGTCTCTTGCTTGCAGATCTTATCCGGGCGGTGTACTTTCAGCAGAGATAATAAGATATAAGATTTTTTTAATAAATAAATAAGGAATAAAAATGACATCGGTAAAAATACTCGGTGTTGGGTGTTCGAAGTGTAGAACGCTTGAGGCAAAGGTTAGAAACTTAATCACTATCAACAATCTTCAAGTTGAAGTAATAAAAGTTGAAGACATTCAAGAAATGATGGGCTATGGAATAATGATGACGCCCGGTTTGGTAATAAATGAAAAACTAAAAAGCAGCGGTATTATACCTAAGGAAGAGCAATTATTAGAATGGCTAAAGGAAAACTAAAATGAAAAAAAATATTTTTATAATTTCACTTCTGTTTATGTTAACAACTTTTTCAGCTTATGCACAAAAGAAAAAAGCCGAAAAAAAAATAACAAAACCAAAAGTTACTTTTATTGAACTTGGTTCTATCAACTGCATACCCTGTAAAGCAATGCAGCCGGTAATGAAAGCGATTGAGGCAAAATATGGGGAACAAGTAAAAGTTACTTTTTATGATGTTTGGACAGATGAACAAAAACCTTATGCTCAAAAGTATGGTATTAAGTTAATCCCAACCCAGGTATTTCTGGATGCAAATGGGAAAGAGTTTTTCCGGCATGAAGGGTTTTACCCCGAAGAGGAAATTCACAAACTTCTTAAAACTAAGGGATTAAAACTAAAAGATAATAAGGGTTAAAATGTTTGAGGGAATTTTTACTTCACTTTACGAAGCAATGAACGGCGCAATTTGGCTTGCAGTTTTTGCATCATTTGCTTGGGGGATATTATCAATATTACTTTCGCCATGCCATCTTTCAAGCATTCCGCTTGTTGTCGGATTTATAAGTTCACAAGGAAAAATTTCATTGAGAAGAACTTTCAATATTTCTTTAATCTTCTCGGTAGGAATATTAGTTACAATAGCTTTGATAGGAATAATTACTGCTTCACTCGGAAGATTGATGGGCGATATTGGAGGAGTGGGGAACTATCTTGTGGCAGGAATATTTTTTCTTGTAGGTTTATATCTCCTTGACATAATTAAAGTAGATTGGAATTCAGCCGGATTAAAAAAAACAAAATCAAAAGGATTATTAGCTGCTTTAGTTTTAGGATTGCTGTTTGGATTGGCGTTAGGGCCTTGCACTTTTGCATTTATAGCTCCGGTGCTTGGTGTTGTATTCCAAACAGCGCAGACAAATTATTTACAAGCAGTAACATTTCTTTTGGCATTCGGATTAGGGCATTGTTCAGTAATTGTCGGAGCCGGAACGTTAACCGGAAAAGTTCAAAAATATTTGAACTGGAGTGAGGGTTCGAAAACAATTCTTTTGATAAAAAGAATTTGCGGAGCTCTGGTTATTCTTGGCGGTATTTATTTAATATTTACCACACGATAGTTTACGAATAAAAAAAATGTGAATTCCTTCAAGATTAAAATTGAAAAAGGGAAGATTTCTGAAATCATTAGTGAGAATCTAGAAAGTAATTCGGCAGACTATCATCTAATTAAAACTTCAGCTTTGATCGCTATTGAGCACGCTATTAATTTTGTCTATTAAATCATTTTTAGTGAAAGGTTTTGATAGATAATCATCGCAACCTTCTAGTAAGAATTTATCTTTTTCTATATACATTGCGTAAGCAGTTAAGGCAATTACGGGGACATCTTTATATCCGTTATTTTCTCTTATCAATTTTGTAGTTTCTAATCCGTTTAACCCTGAACCCAAAGCAATATCCATCAAAATTAAATCGTATTTATTATCTTTAATTAATTCTAAAGCACTTTCACCGGTCTTTGCAAAATCGAGGTTACAAGCATCCCTTAAAAAATATTTTGTTACATTTCGATTTATATTATCATCTTCAACTAATAATATATTAATCTTTTTATTAAACTTAGCTGCTTTTAAGCTAGTTGTGAAAATTTTCTTATCCCCAGTAATATTTGATTTATTTTTAGTAAGAGTAGCAGGAATCTCTAGAGTGAATGTAGACCCTTTTCCTAATTCACTTGAAACTGAGATGTTGCCATTTAATAAGTTAACATATCTTTTAACAATTGTTAATCCTAATCCAACGCCTTCAAAACTTCTGTTCAATCCCTCGCTGCCCTGTCTAAATTCGTCAAATATAATATTGTAATGTTCCGGGGAAATACCTATCCCTGTATCAACAATGGAGATAATAATATAATCTTTTGAGTCCTTCACTTTAGAGGTAATATCTACAGTAACACTTCCCTTATCGGTAAATTTAATTGCATTATTTATAAGATTATTTATAATAACTCTAAATACTTTTTTATCAATTTCAGCATACAATTCTTTATCATTGCATGATAAAATTAAGTCTAATTTTTTTGTATCAGCACTGTTTTTATTTGACTCAACCGCATATTTAACTTCATCATAAATATTAAAAGTCTGAAGAAACAGCTTAACTTTTTCACCTTCTAACTTGGAAATATTTAAGATTGTATTTAATGTTTTAAGCAGCCTGTTTCCGCTATCGAGTATGCTTTTAACAAATTCTTTTTGTTCCTTATTTTTAATTTCCTCCATCAGCATATCTGAAAATCCAATTATGCCTACTAGCGGAGTTCGCAATTCATGGCTCATATTAGAGAAAAAGTTTGATTTAATCCGGTTAATTTCCTCTGCTTCATCTTTGGCAACTATTAACTCATCGATCATTCTTTTTCTCTCAGTTATATCTTCTTTAACCGCGAGATAACTAATTATTTCCCCTTTACTATTTTTCACCGGCGAAATGGAAGCCAATTCCCAGTATAACTCACCGTTTCTCTTTTTATTGTGAAATTCACCTTTCCACTCCTTCCCCGAAGAAATGGTCTCCCAAAGTTCTTGATATTCATCCGGGGACT
The DNA here is from genome assembly GCA_963777515.1 of uncultured Bacteroidota bacterium. GTDB lineage: Bacteria > Bacteroidota > Ignavibacteria > Ignavibacteriales > Ignavibacteriaceae > CAVSWT01. The sequence continues at coordinate 319,292 of CAVZQU010000007.1, read as the reverse complement.
TTTCGCCGGATTTAAATACGCGGGGATTTTTACCAATCACTTCTTCCAGGGTGTATCCTGTAGTTTCAAGACATTTGGGGTTAGCATATTCTATATTCCCATTTAAGTCGGTTAATACAATTGAAACCGGGCTTTGCTCAACAGCACGTGATAATCTAGTAAGATCCTTATTGGTTTTCTCTAAACCGTGTAAAACCTTCTTTAATTTATCCCCAGTCTCTATCAATTCTGTTACATCTTTTCCAAGTCCGTAAATGTTATTTTCATTTAGAAATGCATTAAACGATAACCATTTATACGAACCATCTTTGTGGCATGTACGCAATAAAAAGTTACTGCTGTTCTTTCCATTTAATACTTTTTCTTTAACTTCTAGTAATAAATGGACATCATCCGGATGTGCAAGATCACCAACGTTTAACTTTGTTAATTCATCATTTGAATAACCAAGTAAATTTTCCCAAGCAGTGTTGGATGTTAAAAAGTTTCCTTCTAAATCGATCACGCACATTACATCATTGGAAAATTTGAAAAAGTTATCTCTTTCTATTGCAATTTTTTTACGTTCTGTAATGTTAGTTAATGCCCCAACAATTGAAGCAGTCTTTCCATTTTTAACCACAGGGGTTTCGTTAACCTGCACCCAAATTTTCTTACCATCTTTTCTCTTTAATTCCAATTCATAAGGTTCTTGTTTTTTACCGGTTTTGATCGCATCGATTGTTCTTTTAATACCGATTTCATTGATTGGATTATCAGTAAGGAACTTAGTCCAGTTAACCGCTGCTTCTTCAGGCGTACAACCAAAGAACTCATTAGAGCGAGGGCTGATATATGTTAGTAAAAAATTAGTATCATGGGAATAAAAAAGATTTGTACTGTTTTCAATTACTTCTCTTAATTTTGTTTCACTTACAATAGTTTTTTCTTCTAGCCTAAGTCTTTCTAGAGCATAGGAAATATCTCCGGAAATCTCTTTTAAAAGGTCGAGCTCCTCATCTTTTATAATTCTATGATAATTTGAAATTAGTCTTAACTTTCCTTCAAGATTATTTTCTATTATTACCGGGAAAGTATAAAGGTATGATGAAATAGTAATAACAGTGCTTCCAAATAGCCCGGCATTTATTACCTTGTTGTGTAAATTGTTTTGAGTAGTATAACCGTTTTCGCGAAGAGTTGTAAGTTCTAAATTGTTCTCAGATATAATACCGGATAGTTGGTCCAAATTAATGGGAGAGTGCTCTTTCTTTGTGTGAGAAGAATAAACCTTAAACCTTTCTTCATCATCAACTTTTAATTCGATCCAGACTACATCATAGTCGCCTTTTTCGTTAATAGTTTTACAGACCTCATCTAATAAGGTTTTTTTATCTCTTATTCTAACTATGATATGATTTACAGAACTTAGGATAGAATGAATTCTTTTCATGTAATGAAAATCATCATTCTGAATTTGACTATTAAAATCGTCGTTTCTCATTTATGGATGTAAAAATATTTCAAAATTTCTTCCGCATTCAACAAGTAAATACTCAGTCTTGATTTAATTAGTCTATGCGAACGGTTAATAATGTAAATTGGTAATAATTTATTTCATTTTCATATAATTCGAAGAACTCAATTCCTTATTTTATATTATCGAATATTTTTGGAAATGTTTAATATTTAATCAAAAATATAATATAAAAAACATAATAACATTCAATATTTGAAGAACCTGCACCTATGAAATTCAATATATGAAATATAAAACAAAAAGTTACATTAATTTTTTTAAATGAAATAAATTTTTTAGATATTTGCTCTTCTAAATACATTTATAAAAATTCCCTAAAATATTTTACTTAAATGAATCCCTGGCAAGGTTTAAATAAACTGCCGAAAGACCTTTGGCTTTTATGTACAGCTTCATTGATCAATCGAGCCGGAACTATGGTGCTGCCTTTTCTTGCAATATATCTAACACGGGGTGTTGATATATCAACCAGTTCTGCCGGATTAATTATAACTGCTTATGGATTTGGAGCTTTAATTACTGCGCCTTTTGTAGGAAGGATGAGTGACCGGATTGGTGCATTAAAACAAATGAAACTATCGCTTATTTTATCTGGATTAATGCTTTTTGTTTATCCATTTATTCAAGGTTTCATTCCTTTATTGATAACAACAGTTATTTGGGCAATTATAAATGAATCTTTCCGGCCGGCAAATATGTCACTTATTTCCGAAATTGTCCCTCAAGATCAAAGGAAGCCGGCTTTTGCTTTGTACCGGCTGGCTATAAATTTAGGGATGAGCATTGGGCCGGTAATAGGTGGTTTTTTGAGCCAAATTAATTTTGCTTATTTATTTTATGTAGATGGATTAACATCAATTGGTGCCGGATTGTTTTTGATTTATTCACACTGGCAAAGGACTTTTGATAATCATAATTCTTTCGAAGACAATGCAATTACTAGACAGTCAATATTTCAAAGTGATGCATTGAGGGATAGAAGGTTAATATTTTTTATTATATCTATTCTGCCGGTAGTAATCGTATATTTTCAGCATCAAGCAGCTATGGCAGTTTTTGTAGTTAAGTATCTGCATTTTTCCGAAGCAACTTTTGGAGTTCTATTTGCAATAAATACGGTTCTTATAATTTTAATTGAATTTCCACTTAACAATTATTTAAATCATTGGCATGATAAAAAATCTTTGGCAGTGGGAGCTTTGCTTACAGCGATTGGTTTTGGAGGAATGGCTTTGGCAAGTGGTATAGTTGGATTAGTGATTACAATTGTAATATGGACCTTCGGTGAAATGATTTTATTCCCTGCAAGTGCTAGTTTTATATCAAGCATATCTCCTGAAAATAAAAGAGGAGAATATATGGGATTCTATCAAATAAATTTTAGTCTTGCATTCACACTTGGGCCCTGGCTTGGGATGACAGTTCTTGAAATACTTGGTCCACAAATTCTTTGGGCAGGTGCATTTTTATTTGGGTTAATTTCTTCTATTTCAATGCTAAGTATACCAACAGAAAGACATTTAAATAAATAGTTATTTGCAATTAGTAATATATATTCAGTAGAATGATTTTTACTCTACAAATATTTTCGATTTTGGTTTTGCTTTTTCTAAATTGATACTTCTAATTATAAAAAATATTTCAATCCAGTAAGGAAAAAATGATAGTTATACTTCATCCTGATACAAACGAAAAATCTGAAGAATTTAAAAAGACCTGGGATTATTTAAAAGATCTTCCCAATATCCGGCTCAAAAAGCATATTGTTCAAGGACAGCTTCAATTACTAACCGAAATCTATTTAACTGGTGATACTGCTGCTTTGAGTAAGGAACAGATTGAAACTTTACCGGCAGTTGAAAGGGTAGTAAGAGTTTCACAAGAATACCGGATATTAGGAAGGCATAAAGATGGTTTACGGGCAACCGGCTTTGATTATAACGGTGTGCATTTCAGTCAGGAAAATTTAAATTTATTCCCCGGCTTGTGTGCTGTTGATACAAAAGAGCATGTTGAATTAATGATGAAAGCTTTGCAGGAAAATGGTCTTGTGTGCACCAGGATGGGAGCTTATAAACCAAGGACAAATCCATATTCATTTCAAGGTCATGGGAAAAACTGTTTACCTTATGTTTTTGAGCTTGCGGGTAAATATGGGATTAAGATTATAGCAATGGAAGTAACTCATGAGAGTCATATTGACGAAATTAATTCCATACTAGAAGAATCCGGCCGTCCAACTGGGGTCATGATTCAGAGTAGGAACCAGGAATACTCAAAACTTTGAGCTGCTTAAATCTATAGGAAGGCAAAACGAATATCCAGTTTTATTAAAAAGGGGGTTTGGAATTACTTTGAGTGAATCATTAAACGCAGCCGAATACTTGGCCAGTGAGGGAAATGCAAATGTAATATTTTGCCTTCGTGGAATGAAAACTTCTTTTTCAGATCCTCATAGAAATCTTGTTGATTTTGCTCATGTACCGGCGGTAAAAAGATTAACTAGAATGCCTATTTGCGTTGATCCTTCTCATTCAGTTGGCTCACGTGAAACATCACCTGATGGTATTCTTGATATTCTTCATGCAGCTTCACAAGGTGTTATTGCCGGAGCTAATATGGTTTTAATTGACTTTCATCCTGTACCGTTGAAGGCTTTAGTTGACGGCCCGCAAGCATTGCTGTTGAAAGAGCTGCCGCATTTTATAGAAGATATGCAAATTTCCCGTGAAGCTTATGAGAAAAGAAAATCACTGGTGAAAAAATACACTTAAAAAATCTTTCATTTATTATTCATTTCTATTAAATATCGTGAAATTGTATTTCCACATCAATTTGGCGCTTGTCACAATTTAATTCTAAAAATTACTTTTGCTAAATATTGCCTTCAATTTCTAAGCTGATCTTATTAAGTTCACTGTAGAAACTGACTAAAACATTAGGAATTTTTGTACAAATAAGCAGGATAGAAATGGATGTGAATATTAAACTAGTTGATAATGCAAAAACTTTTGTTACAAAACTTTTTAAAGAAAAGTTATCAGAAAATTACTTGTACCATAATTATACGCACACAAAAGAAGTGGCCGACACTTGTTTTGAAATAGCAGAACAATCCAATTTATCCAATGAAGATATTGAAATTCTACTTTTGGCAGCGTGGTTTCATGATACAGGTTATATTTTTTCAACTGATGATCATGAAGAAAAAAGTGTGCAGATCATGAAAGCTTTCCTGGAAAGTCAAAATTATAATGAAGAAAAAATTAATGATATTGCTAATTTAATTTTAAGTACTGAGAATGGCCGAGAACCTCAAAATATTATGGAAAAAATTATTAAAGACGCTGACCTTGCCCACATTGGGAGGAAAAAATTTGAAGATAAAGGGAAATTGCTAAGGCGTGAATGGGAACTTCTTTTTAATAAAAGATATTCTGATTTGGAATGGCAGAAAATCCAATTAGATTTTTTAATCAATAAAAAATTCTATACAAATTATGCTAATGAAAAATTTGGGGAAAGGCTTAAAAAAAATATATTGGAAGAAAAAGGAAAAGTAGAGCTTGCCGTAAAAAATTCACATTAAAAATAATATCATATTCAACTAAGGTAAACTTATTTAATAAATAATTCACTTCGTGGATACAATTTTAATTGAAATTTACTTTGTATAAATTTGAGTTGTTATTTACTAAAATTATTACCAACGATTTATCATCACATCCAGAGTTTTAATATGAATAAATATTTATCCATTTTTTTATTAATTTTTTTTATGACTAAAATTTCACAAGCCGAATTTAAATTTTTAGGGAATATAGTTTCCAGTAAGAACTTTGATGACAGAATAGAATTTAATCTAAGTAATTCAAAGCTCAACCTTTATTTCGTTTCTGATAATATTATCAGGTTTAGATTTACAAATAGAGATGAGTTTTCAAAAGCACCTTCCTATGCAGTAATCTATAAACCTGCTAAAGTTGTTTATAACTTAAAAAATCTTGATGATAATTATGAAATAACAACAAAGGATTTAAAAGTAATTATTACGAAATCACCTTGCCGGGTTAGTATTTATGATATAGAAGGCAATTTATTGAATGAAGATGATAAAAGTTTTGGAGTCAGCTATGATAATGATGAAGTAAGAGTTTTTAAAAAGTTGTTTGACGATGAGCAGTTTTATGGATTAGGTGAGAAAACAGGCAATCTTAATAAGCGTGGTAATCAATGGACAATGTGGAATTCGGATATCCCAAGTTATCAAAGTGATAGAGATCCAATTTATCAGTCAATTCCTTTCTTTATTGGAGTTAGAAAAATTTCATCCGGAGAACATTTAAGATCAGCATACGGGATATTTCTTGACAACACTTATAAATCTTATTTCAACTTGGGTGCGGCTAACAACAGATTCTATTGGTTTGGCGCTGATAAAGGTGAACTAGATTACTACTTTATTTATGGCCCAACTATAAAAAATGTAATTTCATCTTACACAATGTTAACCGGCAGAATGGAAATGCCGCCATTATGGTCATTAGGCTACCAGCAAAGTAAATGGAGTTATTATCCCGAATCCGAAGTTAGAACTATCGCAAATCAATTTCGTGATAAACAAATACCATGTGATGTAATTTATCTTGATATACATTACATGAATGGGTATCGGGTTTTTACATGGAATAAAGATAGATTTCCAAATCCTAAAAAAATGTTGGGTGATTTATCAAATCAAGGATTTAAAATAATTACAATAGTTGATCCGGGCGTTAAAGCTGATACAGATAATTATTCTCCTGCTAAAGAAGGGCTGACTCAAAATCTATTCGCAAAGTATCCAGATGGTGAAGTGTATCAAGGTGAAGTTTGGCCGTCGTGGGCTTACTTTCCTGATTTTACAAAACAAGCGACAAGAGATTGGTGGGGACAAAAAAATGCGGATTGGATGAAACAAGGCATAGCCGGCATTTGGAATGATATGAATGAACCAGCTGTTTGGGGAAGGTGGTTTCCCGATATAGTTCAATTTGATGATAATGGATTTAATGCCAATCATAAAAAAATTCATAACGTTTATGGGCTTGAAATGGCTCGGGCAACTTTTAATGGAATTAAAAAAGAATTTCCAAATAAACGTCCGTTTATCTTAACACGTGCGGGATTTTCAGGTATTCAAAGATATGCTGCTGTGTGGACAGGCGATAATGTTGCCAGTGAAGTGCATTTAAAGTTAGCGTGCACAATGGTACAAGGAATGGGATTAAGTGGGATTGCATTTGCAGGCAGTGATGTCGGCGGATTTAACGGAGTTCCATCAAAAAGGCTTTTTACAAGATGGCTTGAGCTTGGCTGCTTAACTCCATTTTTTAGAGCGCATTCAGCTATTTATTTAAAATCTAAAGAGCCATGGACTTATGGTGAAGATGCAGAAGTATGGAATAGAAAAATAATTGAGTTAAGATATAAGCTGCTTCCATTTCTTTACAATGAATTTTATACTACATCAACTACCGGACTTCCGGTAATGAGGAGTATGATTTTAAATTATCAAGATGATTCTGAGTGCTATGCCACTGATGCCCAATATCAATTTATGATAGGAGATAATTTATTAGCTGCTCCTGTTCTTTCTGAAACTGAAGATACAAAAAAGCTTTATTTACCTGAAGGCAAATGGCTTGATTGGTGGACACATAAAGTGTATGAAGGCAAACAGTGGATATTAGTTGAAGCGCCAATTGATCAAATTCCCTTATTCATCAAAGAAGGTGGAATTATCCCCATACAGGAAGTAGAGAATTTTGTTGGTGAAAAGAAAATAACACAATTGGAATTAAAAATATTTCCTGGAAAAAACAGTGAATACACTTTATACCAGGATGATGGAATAACACAAGATCATACAAGTAGAGATATCTACTCTTTGACAAAATTTGAGTTGAAATCCGGTAATGAAATTCAACTCAATATTAGTAAAACTTATAATCATTATGATGCGGGAATAAAAAGTTATCTAACACATTTTTACAACACAGAAGATATTTCATATGTTGAGGTTAATGGGGAAGCACTAAGAAAATGTTCATCTCTTGATGAGCTAAGTAAAGCTGCTCAAGGATTTTTTGTGGATAAAGAAGCCAAAATTTTATCAGTTAAATTCAAAAATGATGATAAAATTACGTTAATCTGCAGAAGATAATTTTGACATTATATACTGATTATTATGTTAAAATATGCTGAATACTCATGTGAATTTGCGCAAACCTATTTGCAACATTTTTTGAAGTATTAGAATTATAAATTCCTCAGTTCTCAATTGTGAAAAATTATTGTCACCTCCCGATAAACAAACCAAAATCAGTGTTGATTTCTTTAAAAAAATAGCGAAAAATTTCTCATGGAAATATATTTGGGTGGCATAATTTGTGCCCCTTTAAAAATGGTGTGAAATAACTGAACATTCGGACTAATTGCTGGGGAGAATTATTGTTGGGCTAAAAAATAAGATTGTATTCCTCCCAAATAACTTAAAATATTTTTTCGGGTTAAAGCGCCATGAACATCGAAGAAAACATAAGTGAAGCCTCCTCTCAACCGTTTCAAATCCCTGATGGTATTATTGCAATTGACAGCTCAGGTAAAATTATAGCTCTCAATGATTCCGCGGAAAAGATTACTGGCTATAATGAAGATGAATTTCTTTCAAAGAAGATTAGCGATGTAATTAATGAGGAAAAAGACAAGAGAATAATCTTCAGTACAATCTATGAAAATAATTCTTTCAGCAACATTTCACTTGGATTGCTTTGCGCGGGAGAAAAGAAAAGGAATGTGCTGGCTTCTTTAACTCCACTAGAACAACCTAACGGAGGAATAACCGGGGCAATTATAGTATTTCATGACTCTGAAGAAATAAGTTTGTTGTTTAATCATCTTAGTGAAAAAACAAAAGAGTTAAACTCAAAATCAAATTTACTTGAGACGATATTTAATTGCCGGCAGGAAGGGATATTCAGCATTAATAAAAATTGGGAGATAACTTCATTTAATAAAAAAGCAATTGATTTAACGGGATACACACTTAATGAAGTAATTGGAAAGAAATGCTGGGAAATATTTAAAACAAAAAATTGCCATAACGGATGTCACATGGCAAGTACAATTAAATCTGCTGAAACAAAATCAATAGAAGAACTTTACATTACTAACAAAGAAAATAAAAAAATTCCAGTTCGTGTTAGTACTTCTCCAATTTATGACAGTGATAGAAATCAAGTCGGAGCAATTGAAACCATTCAGGATATGAGTGAATTGTTTAATCTTACTTCTCATATTGAAAAGCAATTCAAGTTTAACAGCCTGGTTGGTAAAAGTAAAGCGATGAAACATGCATACAGCTTAATAGAAACTGTAATTGAAAATGACAACACAGTTTTAATTTCCGGAGAAAGCGGTACAGGAAAAGATATTATTGCGAGAAGCATTCATTTAAACAGCGAAAGAAAAGTTCAGCCTTTTTTAATTATTAACTGCAATGCTCTCCCGGAAGATTTACTGGAACGTGAATTATTCGGATATGAAAAAGGTGCTTTTGAAAGGGCTTACATTTCTAAACCCGGTAAGTTCGAGCTTGCAAAAAACGGAACAATCTTTCTTGATGAGATTGATGAATTATCTACTTCTCTTCAAATAAAATTACTAAGTGTGCTAGAACACCGGGCATTTGAAAGAATTGGGGGCACAGAAACTTTAAATTTAAATGCAAGAATTATAGCTGCAGCATCAAAAAATCTTGAGGAAGAAGTACAAGCCGGAAGATTTAGAGAAGATTTCTTTTATAGAATTAATATTATCAATATAGCTTTACCTCCCTTGCGTAAAAGAATGGAAGATCTTCCTTCTCTGGTAAATTATTTCCTGGAAAATCTTTCCAATAAACTAAAACGTGATCCAAAGAACATTTCTCCATCTGTTTTTAGGATTTTAAGAAATTATAATTGGCCGGGGAATATTCGTGAACTTGAAAATGTCCTTGAACATGCTTTTATTATGTCTAACGGCTCTTTAATTGAGCCTGAACATATGCCCGAAAGATTGTGGCCTTTATTGAATAAACCGTCAGCTAAAAAAGAAGATGATGAAGAGTATACATTAAAAAGTGCCGAAAAACTAATTATTATAAAAAATTTGAGAAAGTTTAAAGGTCACAGAGGTAAAACAGCTAAGGCGCTTGGAATAGACAGAACAAGCCTTTGGCGTAAAATGAAAAAATATAATCTTCTGAATTAATTCCAGTTCCACTTAAAATTCAAGAATCATAGCCGCAATTGTTTTTTAGAATCTACGCTATACGAACAGCTAGTTATTTGAAATTAATTTTTATTCAATAAAAGTTAAGGTGAATAAAATGAAAATCGCCATAACAGCATTTGAAGACAATTTGGATTCTTTAATCTCACCTCATTTCTGCGAAACAAATTATTTTCTTATTGTTGATCTTGATGAGGTCGATAATTATAAAACTGTATTCAATCCGCACAAAAAATCCATCAGCGGTTCTGATATTTTCGGAGCAGGCCTAATTGTAAAAAATGGAGTCAATGCTTTAATAACCGGTAGCTGCACAGCAAATGCTTCCAGGATTTTCCATTCTGCAGGCATTGAAGTTTATGAAAGCACGGAAGGTACTGTAAGAGAAAATATTTTGCTGATGAAAGAAAAGTTTTATAAAGAATTGCATCTTGAGTATTAAAAGTAAAAATTATTAAAAAGACAAGTTTTCAATTTTATAAATCCCATATAGATATTTCTTTTTAGATTTTCTTCGCATTCGGAAATTTTTATATTTTAAGTGCGTTTTCTACAAAAAAAGCATCGAAAGGAATGAGAATTTTAATGGCTATTAAAAAACTAAAAGTAAAAAATAAACCTAAAACTAAGGTAACTTTTTCTATACCGAAAGAAATTGCTAAGGATTTTAAGAAAGCTGTGCTTGTTGGCGACTTTAATAGTTGGGACCAAAAAGCCACGCCAATGAATAAGTCGAAAAAAGACGGATCATTTTCAAAATCAATCGAACTGGATAATAACGCCGAATACGAATTTCGATATTTATTGGATGATACTACCTGGCTGAATGAAGAACAGGCAGATAAGCATGTTCCAACTTATTTTTTAGATTCAGAAAATTCGGTTATTATACTTTAAGAAGATGTCATTGCTAGGAGTCTTCGACCAAGCAATCTTTTAATTCTATCTGAATTCTAGTATGCAGTATTTTCTACTTCTTCAGCTTTAAAAGGGAAGTCGAAAAAGTAGTGGTCTTTGGTTTCGGATAAGATTTTATCTTTGGTTAAAAAATAATTTTCAATTTCATTTCCGTTTTTTGAAGTGTGGGGAAGATAAAGTCCTTCTTCAAAATAATATTTAGGAAGACGGATTTTTTTATGAGATACAAGGTAAGCCATATCTATTAAGACTTTTCTTATATGAGTATCATAGTCTTTTCTTAAATATATTGTCCGCATTTTAATTCTCTTGAAAATTTTGAACAAATTTATATAAAATTTCCTTAATCAGGAAAGATATTTGAGGTTTTAATTGGCACCAGTTCAAATAATAAACCCAATTCTCTTTAAAGAAATTGGGTTTAATTAAATCTAATATATTACTTTAATCATTAACACTCTCCTCGGGTGAAGGGAGTGGAATGCTCCATATTAATTCATAAAATTCTTAGGATAGCTTCTAACGTTATGCCCATACTTTAATTGTTCTTCCATTCTGCATGACCACACTAATTTACCATTCCAAACTGTAATATCCGGACAACCATCACACATATTCTGCCTGCCATCCTCAAGAAAGTCAACCGGCTGAATAATCATTACCGATTGGTAATGAAGCCGCTTAAAAATGTTCAATGGATTTTTATAGTAATTTAAAAACGTCTTTTTAAGTTTCTTATCAAATGCTCCCAACAGAAGCATTAGTTTGCCTTTTCTAGTATCCTTTGGAGCTGCATAAGCTAGATATCTGTCATAAAGCATGTGATTGAAAGTTTGAATAATTTCAATTCCTTTTCTTCCCATGTAGCCGTATATTTTGTCTTTTCTACCAAGCCTTCCAGTAAGCAGCCATTTAAATGAATCTGGTTTTTCCGATCCATTTAAATATCCGCATGGATCAAAATCAGGATATTCAGTTCTAATTAGTTCAACTATTTCATCAGCCTGGATGTCTGTTCTTTCTGTTATTTCTTCATTATAAACCAAATTATCCATGTCAATTTTTTTAGGGCCTAAATAAAAATCAACCTGACTATTATTAACTGCACGGTAAAGAATAAAAACCATAACCTGTACTATGTCTATATTCTTCTGTGCCCACTTAACCATTTCGGGTACATATTTCATTGTATCTTCATAAACAGTTGAGTTGAAGGAACATGAAATATTTTTTGCATCAGCCAGCATGCGGGCATAGTGATAGCGGAGTTCATTTAGTTCTAACTCATTTTTATTTTTCCAACCTGGCCGTCCTTGTTTACTGTCTATATGAAATGTAAAACCAAAAACACCAGCTTTTTTTAATTCCATTAAAAGTTCTTTAGTTAACGCTAATCCATTGGTGTTTAGTATAGGTTTAAGTCCTCTTTCTTTTACTGATTTTACAATATCTATAACATCCGGATGAGTTAAAGGGTCGCCGCCGGCAATTGAAATTCCATCAACTTTACGTAAGCGGGTAAATACATCTAATTCTTCATTAATTTGTTCTAAAGATTTGTGACTATTTTTTTCGTTTTGACGATAACAGCCATCGCAATGAAGATTGCATGCTGCTGTTGGTTCTAACCAAGAAATTGAATTATCAGTAAGATTCCATGGCAATCTATAATAGTCTAAATGATTTAACTTTAACATAAAAACCCCTCAAGTTTGTGTGGTGTTAAAATAATTTTGATATGGATAAAATGCAATTTCAAATTGATGTTAATTGCAACAAAATAAATTATTTAACGTTTCATGCCTCTTCAGATTTTAGATTATCATTTTTCATTTATATATTTTCAATATGAACATAGAAAAAATTGGTCAACTCCCTCAAAAATTAATTTTACAAATGAAAAAATTCCCGACGTACTTTTATGTAGGAATTTTATTAGTGATAATTTCATGGACTTTAAATTGGTCATTGAGCGGACTTCGAACTCAGTGGGCTTTCTTTCCTTTGTGGCTGGGCTACTCATTAACAATTGATGGAATAGTGTTTTATAGAAAGGGGACATCAATTATTAGCCGCAATCTCTATGGTTTTATCTTATTATTTATTTTTTCAATTCCGGTTTGGTGGCTCTTTGAGTTATTTAATCAATTTACACACAACTGGTATTATGCAGGTCGCCAGTACTTTACAAATTTTGAATATAATATTTATGCTTCTTTAAACTTTTCAACTGTAATGCCTTCGGTATTAGGCACTGCAGAATTAGCTTCAACATTTAACTGGATTAAAAATATAAGAAAAAGTTTTATTGTTGAACCGACAAACAATAACCTGCAGTTGTTTTTTGCAGCTGGTATTTTGATGTTATTCTTATTATTAATTATGCCAAATATTTTTTATGTGTTTATATGGCTTTCCGTTTTTTTTATCATTGAACCTTTAAACTATAAATTACAAAATATAAATTTATTTGATTATACAAGAGTAGGGAATTGGAAGCCTGTTATATCATTATCAATTGGTGGATTAACGTGCGGCTTTTTTTGGGAGATGTGGAATTACCTTTCATATCCTAAATGGGTTTATAATGTCCCTGGTGTAAACTTCCTTCATATTTTTGAAATGCCATTACTTGGTTATTTAGGTTACATTCCTTTTGCTTTGGAACTTTTTTCACTTTATCATTTAATTGCATTAATTACAAGAAATAAAAAGCTAAGATCATTAATTCAGATAGATTGAAAATTTTTTATATGATTTTATTTCAGAAAAAAGAAACTTTACAACTTGAATAAAATTGAATATGTTTGAGTTGTTAAAATTGCGAGCGTAACTCAGCTGGTAGAGTGTCAGCTTCCCAAGCTGAATGTCGCGGGTTCGAGCCCCGTCGCTCGCTCAGAAAAAGCAAATAAATTTTATTTTGATTTCTTCTAAAATAATTTAATATTTGTACCTCAAAATTTTGATTCTCGGGGGCTTAGCTCAGTTGGTTCAGAGCACCTGCCTTACAAGCAGGGGGTCGTAGGTTCGAATCCTTCAGCCCCCACAAAAAAAGCTTCAATTCATGTGGATTGAAGCTTTATTTTTCTACCTTTCTTATCAAATCAACTTATATCATTATTATCTTGACTATTTCAATTTTTATTAGCACAATACAACATGTAATTCTTCTCTACTCCGAGAGAGAAAGAATTTTTAATTGTACTATAAAAAGGGTTGCATTCTGAACTAATTTCTCTCCCGAAGCGTTTTGTAATTTTAATGTTTGTTAAAATTAGGATTAGGAGGGAGATATGAAAAAGTTAACATTTCTAATTTGTATGGTTTTGCTTGCCGGATGTTCCTCAATACAAACCGAAAGGTCTTTAATCTCAGAACCCGAATTACTAAAGCAAGTTACTTTACCATTAATTACTCAAAACATCTATCATCAGGATATTGATTTGGTTAGTGATATCTTGGTTGAAGAGGATGGATCGGTCGAAAGGGCGAGTTTTGTCAAAGGTAGCGGTGATAAAAATTGGGATGCTCTTGCTTTAGCATCAATTCTTAAATGGAAATTTAGTCCGGCAACGTATAATGGGAAACCTGTAAAATTATTAATCCGTAGAAAGATAAGGATTCAACTTGCAGAGCCTGAAATGATGAACCTTGCTGAAATAGTTTTTGTGAATTTGAAGCAAGCAGATTCTGCATATGAAGCCTTAATGGCGGGAAGTGGTTTTAACGAGATTGTAAGTAGGTATTCTATAAGTCCATCACGAACTAATAATGGATTGTTAGGAGAAGTGAACATTCAAAATTATTCTAAAAATATTTCATCAATACTTTCAGATTTAAAAGAAGGCCAGATATCAAAACCAATACCTTATGGCCAAAACTATATCATCTTTAAGAGATTGAAGAAAGTAGAAAGTGTTGATAAAAAAGAAATAATAAAAAATAAAGAGAATTTCTTTTTAGATTCTAAAAACTATGTTACTTTGTTAAGATGATTGAAGTTGTTAATTAAAGATAAACCCAATTTCTCATAGAAATTGGGTTTATAATAGTGCGATTATTAAGTAAAGAGTTAAACTTTAAAAGCTTCTTTAACCAAATCCACTTGCTGTTTTCCCGAAATCTTTGATGAGCCTACTGCCGGGCTGGCACTTTCAGGACGGCCGACGTATACTAATTTTTGCCAATCAGATAAATCATCATATAATCTTTGGGTTAAGAAATTCCATGCACCCATATTCTTTGGTTCTTCTTGAACCCAGACTACAGATTTTGCATTTGGATATGAGGACAAGACATTTTTCATTTTTTCTGATTTGTAAGGATAATATTGTTCTAATCGAACAATAGCTGTATCATCAATTTCGTTTTCGGTTCTATATTTCAATAAGTCGTAATAAACTTTTCCGCTGGTTAAAATTATTTTTTCAACGAATTTTTTCTTTTCAACGGTAACATCATCTATAATTTCATAAAATTTACCATTTATAAATTCTTCTTTTGAAGACTTAGCTTCAGGACGACGCAGTAAACTCTTAGGTGTCATCACAATCAATGGTTTCCTTTCAGCATGTAAAATTTGTCTTCTTAACAAATGAAAATATTGTGAAGGTGTTGAAGGATAACAAACCTGCATATTATTTTCTGCACAAAGGATTAAAAATCTCTCAAGTCTTGCGCTTGAATGCTCAGGCCCCTGACCTTCAAATCCATGGGGAAGCAGCATTACAACACTGTTCGGCACTTTCCATTTTTCATAAGATGCTACAATGAAATTATCAATAATAACTTGAGCTCCATTTGAAAAATCTCCAAACTGCGCTTCCCAGATTACTAAAGCCAATGGATCGGCTGTGCTGTAGCCATACTCAAATCCAAGCACAGCAGCTTCTGAAAGCAGGCTGTCTAAAGCTTCAAGTCTTGCTTGTTCTTTTGAAATGTGATTTAAATAATAATATTCATTTCCGGTTTCTATATCAGTCAAAGCAAGGTGCCTTTGACTAAAAGTTCCGCGAACACTATCTTGTCCGCTTAGTCTAACCGGAGTACCTTCCAGCAGCAAGCTTCCGAATGCAATGGATTCGCCAAATGCCCAATCTGCACCAATTGATCCATCAATTAATTTTTTTCTGCTCCCAAGAAATTTTTTCAGTTTGGGATGGATGTGAAAATCCTCAGGCTCAGTAGTTATAGCATTTACAATTTTTATCAAAGTTTCTTCAGATATATTTGTGTCTTTTACAGGTTCAATTGAATCCATCTTTTCCTTGGGTACAGCCAAAGGAACATCTGTATTAAATTCGGTGCTTTGCTTTTTAATTTTATCAAAAGATTCGCTCAACTTATCAATTATTTTTTCATTCATCTGTTCTATTTCTTCTTTTGAAAGAATTTTATTCTTTAATAAAGAACCTGAATAAATTTCTCTTACAGAAGGATGGCTTTTAATTTTTTCATAAAGTAAAGGCTGAGTAAATCCAGGTTCATCACCTTCGTTGTGACCATGTCTTCTATACCCGAATAAATCAATTACTACATCTTTTTTAAATTTCTGCCTGTATTCAAATGCAAGCTGAGCAACCCAGATTGATGCTTCAGGATCATCGCCGTTGACATGGAAAATTGGAGCCTGAATCATTTTAGCTACATCCGTTGCATAAACAGATGAACGTGCATCTTCCGGTGTTGTCGTAAACCCGATTTGATTATTAATAATGATATGGATAGTGCCTCCCGTTCTATAACCACTAAGCTGCGATAGATTCAATGTTTCCGCAACTACTCCTTGGCCGGCAAAAGCAGCATCGCCATGTATTAACACAGTCATAACTTTTCTGTGTTCTTTGCTGTCATTCATTCTTGTTTGTTTGGCTCTTACAATTCCTTCGACAACAGGATTAACCCATTCAAGATGACTTGGATTGGATGCAAGAGAAACAGCAATTTCATTTCCGTTTTTTGTTTGATACAACCCTGAAGCTCCCAGATGGTACTTTACATCGCCGGAGCCTTCAATTGAATTTGGATCTCGAATATCTTCAAATTCTGAAAAAATTGAATCGTAGGTTTTACCAATTATATTTGCCAGTACATTTAATCTTCCACGGTGGGCCATTCCCAAAACAACTTCACTTACTTTATCTTCACTTGCTTCATTTAAAAGCAAATCAAGAACCGGAATTAAAGTTTCAGATCCTTCAAGTGAAAATCTTTTATGTCCGATAAACCTATTATGAATGAAGTGTTCAAAATTTTCAGCTATTATTAATTTGTTAAGGACATTCTTTTTCAACTCAATTTCAAATTCAGGAGAATTTCTAATCGGCTCCATCTTACTTTGCAGCCATGATTTCTCTTCCGGGTTTTGAATATGCATGTATTCAATACCAATCTTTTCACAGTAAGTCTTTTGAAGAATATCAATTATTTCTCTCAAAGTTGCAGTTTGAACACCGCCGAAACCTCCAGTAATAAATTCTCTATCATAATCCCAAAAAGTTAGCTTGTAGGTTGCCGGATCTAATTCAGCATGATATGTATTTGGGGTTCCTAAAGGATCAAGGTTTGCAATTAAATGTCCCCGAACTCTATACAAATTTATAAACTGTAATACACGTGCTTGTTTTTCAATCTCTTCGGTATTTGTCGCTTTATTAAATGCGCCTGGGTAGTAATCCGTTTTCCATGAAAGAGGCTGGTGAGGAATTTTTAATGCTGTGAAAATTTCCTCATAAAAATTTCTTTCACCAAGTAATAGTTCGGTAATATCTTTTAAAAATAATCCTGATTCAGCACCTTGTATAATTCTATGATCATAAGTGCTGGTAATATTCATAACTTTACTTACACCAAGAGTAGAAATTGTTCCGGGAGACATCGCCTGGTATTCTGCAGGATATTGAATTGAACCAGTTGCAACTATTGTTCCTTGTCCAACCATTAAATCTTGGTATAGAAGTGATTGTTCCGATAGTTCCAGGATTAGTAAGAGTAATTGTAGTTCCTAAAAATTCGGAAGGATCAATCAATCCTTTTCTTGAACGCTTAACTAAATCTTCATAAGATTCCCAAAACTCTTTGAAGTTCATCTTATCTGCATTTTTAATATTTGGAACAATCAAAGAACGTGAACCATCTTTCTTTTCAATGTCTATAGCTAATCCTAAATTAACATGCTTTCTTTTAATTAGTTGAGGCTTATTTTTAATAATCGTGAAAGCATTATTCATCGCGGGCATGTTTTTAACTGCGCGTAAAATTGCCCAAGAAATTAAATGAGTAAAAGATATTTTACCCTCATTTCTTTTCTTTAATGTTTTATTAATAATGATTCTATTTTCTTCAAGCAACTTAACCGGAATAGTTCTTTGTGAAGTTGCTACCGGGATGCTTAAACTGTTATTCATGTTATCTAAAATTTTAGCTGAACTTCCGGCAATTATATGTGTCTCATCATCCTCTGTTGGTTTAGGTAGAGATATATCCTTGGAAGCAGCTAATAACGAAGCATTAAGCTGTTCTTCAACATTACCGTTACTTTTACTATCGGTATCTCCAAAAAATTTCTTCCATTGATCGGGGACTTCTTCGGGATTTTCCTGATACTGTTTATAAAGATATTCTACGAACCATGTATTAGCTCCAAATTTTTCTAATTCTTCTTGCTGCTCTTTTGTTAATTCTTGCGTTTTCATTTTTTTATATTACTTTACAGTTGTTAATTATTTCTTGATTATCTCAATCACTTAACAATAAAAATCAAAGACAACAAACACAAAAATATACTTGTGTGTTGTCTATACCCTTTTATTGATAAGCTTGGAAATTGTGCTTTCTAATTTAATAAAAATGTAATTTTAATGTAGTGCAAAATTAGTTTGTCAAAAATAAGAGTAAGATGAATAATAACGAAATTTCTAACCTAAGAAAAGATTATACTTTAAAAGAACTTCGTAAAAAAAGTGTCAGTAAAAATCCTTTTGACCAGTTTTCAACATGGTTTGATGATGCTGTAAAAGCTAATATTGAACAACCGAATGCTATGATATTAGCTACAGCTACAAAAAATGGGATCCCATCTTCGAGAGTTGTATTATTAAAAGGTGTTGAAAATGATGGATTTAAATTTTATACTAATTATGAAAGCCAAAAGGGAAGAGAATTGCATGAAAATCCTAATGCCTCTTTATTATTTTTCTGGTTTAATTTGGAAAGGCAAATAAGAATTTCAGGCAAAGTTGAAAAAGTGAGCCAAAGAGAATCTGATGAATATTTTAGAACAAGGCCCTATGAAAGCCAGTTAGGTGCATGGGCTTCAAATCAAAGCAAACAAATTATCAATAGGGAAATTCTTGAAAAAAAATATGAGGAATTCAAAACGAAATATGACAAAGGAAAAGTACCATTACCGCCTTATTGGGGAGGATTCAAATTAATACCGAATTCGTTTGAGTTTTGGCAGGGGAGAGAAAACCGGCTGCATGATAGAATAAAATATGTAAAAGAAAAAAACGATTGGAAAATAGAGAGACTTTCACCTTAATAGTTTAATTATAAGTAAAAATATTGTTGTTTATTCAATAGTAAATTTCTATTATGTTAATGTTCAATTTTTCCATTTCTTTACTGAAAATTGAATTAAAATCAAATTTGAAATTTTAATTCAATATGCTGTCCTCAAATTATTCTAGAAATAATTTTTTTTTTTTGAAAATAAATGTAAAAATTATTCGATTTTATTCGATAATAAAATGTTTAATCAACATTTATTAGGGTTTCCTATGTTACCGTCAATATCACATAACGCCTGGAAGCAAATGGTATTAGGAGAAAAACAATATAACTTCCAATTATTAGGGGCTAAAATTTTGATGAACAGAATTATATTAAGCACAAAAGTTGACCCTTCTGCTCAAAATATTAATAAGTGTATTAGCGAGGTATACGAATTTTTTAATAAGTACGAAAAAATTATCCAAAAAGATATAAAGCAAATTTTTGGATAGGAGAGCAAATGAAAAAATTACTGCCAATCAATGAAGTTATTGAAAGAATAACTAAAGGAGAAACGCTGATATTAGCAGCTGACGAAAATTTATTGAGTAAACTTCCTAAAGGAAACTGGATAGGTGGAACAATTCCTTATTTTATGGGTGACGAAGGAGGAACATTTACAAAGAATGAAATTTTTGTTGATGACATACCAGACTTTGTTAAAAATGTAAAAATAAAATTATATGATGAAAATTCTCTACCAAGTATAGCGGGTGATTCATATGAAAACGGATATACATTATTAATAATACCTGGATTTAGCTCTATACACATTTCTTTTGCTGAAAACTCAAATAAATATAAAGATATATTTTTAAGTCCGTTGGTTGGCTGGATAGCCGGAATTGACCTGGCTGATTTAGGAAAAGTCACTCCCAAAGTATTTAATGGTTTAATAAGAGAAAGTTCTGATAACAAATCAGTTGCAATGCATGTTGAATTGCCTTCAAATAAAATCCCAACCCTTGATATAGTAAATTTATTTGAGCAGGGGAATGGTGATACAATTATGTTTCCTACAACCGGATTTAATGCAAATGATTGTTTTGTGAATGGTGTGAAGAAAAATCTGGCTGAATATTTATTAGAAAAAAATGTTGATATTAGACTGCCTTTAGTTGCAAATTATTATGGAGCTATGGTTAACACAAGTTTCAGTAATATTGATAAGGAAAAAAAATCTGTCAGTTTTTATGCCCCTGTATTTAAAGATGTTGAATACAAGATTGCAAAGCCAATAAAAAATTATGTAAGTTCCTTTATACAGCAGGTTTCAAGATTAAATATTTCTCCTATTTTCTCATGCAACTGTATCTTAAATTATCTTTATTCTGAGCTGGAAGGTAAGAAAACCGCCAATATAACCGGACCGATGACTTTTGGCGAAATAGCTTACCAATTGTTAAATCAAACCATGGTTTATTTAAATATAGAAGATATTTAAATCTATAAATTATTAACTAACGATTATAAGAAATAAAACAAGCTGGTTTAAAAGTTTAAATATTATCCAATTTTTTTAACTAATTTTACTTTACCTTGTTTATCACTTCTTGCCAGCTTTGTTTTAAATTTTCTGTCCCAATATAATTACGCCATTTTTTTTCAAGATGATTTTGAATATAATTCAGCAATTTTATTTGAGAGGGGGATAAATAGTGTTTAGGATTGATGCCGCCAGTAATTGCCGAATTTATTCTAGCAGCCTGCATTTGCGTCATAGGAATAAATCTTAAAATGGTTTTTGAAAGATAATATTTAGGATCGTTATCCTTTTTTAAGCTTCCATTTTTTGTAATCGAGCATTGTTTCATTTCAGCATTTTGCTTTAGTTCGTTATAGGTTATTATAGAAGGATCATATCTTACTTCAACACTTTCTTGGCCATTAATGTAGCCTGGTTTTGTTGATATAACTCCATTCAAATTTCCAAGAAATGCTTCACCTTCCCAGAAACAATACATTGAAAATGTAGCTGTTTTTAAATCATGTGATCTGGAAATTGATTCATCATTAATTAGCTTCAAATATTGTGGAACCGGTTTATGTGTATTATTCAATGCCTGTATCATTGATGTTGTAATTCCTTTTATTGAATAATCACCGTCTACTCTTTTAGCAGCGTCTTTACCATCTTTTGTTATAATTCTGACCACAGGATTATTCCATGCAGGTTCATTAAATTGCGTTAAAGTCTTTAAATCACTGCCATCTCGATTATTATAAATTGCCAAGGGAATAAACAATTCTTGGATTGCATCAACAACAAGAGGATTAGTTAAGACTTGTTCTCCATAGGAAACACATGTGTTACAGCCGGGTATTTCCTGGAATAGAATTAAAATAGGTTTGTCTTCTTTTTCTGCTAGTTTTATTGCATTATCATAATCTCTATTCCAAAAAACAAAGCCAAGTTCTTTAGGATTATTAGGGATATCAAATAAATTGTCTTTACCAGTTTTTGGTTTAGTATCTGATGCAGTTAGTAGGCATATTGAAGAAAATATAAAAACAGTTTTAATAAATTTTATAGATTTCATTTCTTTCCTCAGTTAATCAATGAGCAGAAATCTATTGATATTTATGGATGAATTCATAAAGAATTTATAACATTTCTATAAAAAATTTTTGGGAGAATTCTTGGAATATCTGTTAATTAAGTTTTGAGAAGTTCCTTAGTAGAAAGTGAATCTACTTTTTTACTGTCAATTAATCCTAAATCTAAAGCAAAAAGAATTAGTTCAACCGGTGATTTGAAATTTAATTTCTTCATTATGTTTTTGCGGTGAGTATAAAGTGTGTGAATACTGATAAATAACTTATCGGCAATTTCTTTATTTGAATAGCCTGATGTTATTAAAGTTATAACTTCAATTTCCCGTTCGCTTAAATTTAATGTCGAAGTATCAATTGGCCTGTTAGTTTCTTTTTCTAAAATAACATCTAAAATTTTATTGCAAAAAAACTTTTCCCCTCTATGTATTGTGAAAAGTGCATTAATTATTTTTTCTTTTTCACATTGCTTCGAAAGATAACCTGTTACTCCAAACTTAATTGCTTTTAAAATATTCTCTTTATTTCTATCATCAGAAATTACCAGCATTTTAGTTTTCTCAGATACCGTATTGATTTTCTCAATCTCTTCAATCTCAATAAAATTAGGAATATTATAGTCCATAACTAAAACATCTGGTTTTTTAGCTTCAACTTGCGGCCATAGTTCCTTACCTTTTGTAATTTCCCCGGCAACGTTTAATGATTTATTGTCGTTTATTATAAATTTAAAACCTTCTCTTGTTAAAAAATTTGGGTCCGCGATTATTATATTCAAAGTCGTATATATATAATTATTAATTACTATGCTTATTAAGACTAAATATAAATAACAATAAATAATTTGGCAAGAATTCTTTTATTCTTATAAAATTTAAATAAATTTCATGTAATTATTTTAAAAAATTGGCTTATATCACAGTTCAAATATAAAGTTGGGTTATCACATTCAATGTTAATTAAAAATTATAACTTATTTACGTTCTGAAAATAATTAAGGAGAAACAATAATGTATAAGAAATCATTTTTGCTGATTATTTTTTTGTCACTAATGATATTCAATAGTGGCTTTGCTCAGGTTCCGCATATTGGAATTACTCTTGGACCTCAAATAGGTTATCAAAAAGCAACAGATGCAGATAATGGAAAAATAATGGTTGGCATAGCTGCACGTTTACATGGCTTGCCGTTTATTGGTGTAGAGGGATCAATAAATTATAGGCAAGAATCATATTTAAATGATGAAGTAACGGTTAGAAGTTATCCGGTTATGGTAAGCGGATTATTATATGTTCTCCCCATTGTTTATGGTGAAGTTGGCTTCGGCTGGTACAATACAAAATTTGATTTTAGTTCACAGATAAATGATTTAGGAATTGCAGATGAAACAAAACAAAAAGTAGGGTGGCATTTTGGTGCCGGTGTTGAACTTCCGCTTGGATTGAGTTCAAACAATTATATAACAGCTGATATAAAGTATGTATTTTTGAATTATGACTTTAAAACAATTCCTGGAACGGGAGATACGAATGCTAATTTTTATGTAATTTCTGCTGGATTACAATTTGGATTATAATATTTTTTAAAGCTTTCCCTATAAAATTGTAGGGGTTTAATGCGTTAAATCCCTACTAATTTATCCGCAATTACCACTAACCTTTTGCTTTTAACTTTGCTTTCATCATCGGTGTTTCTAAAACAAATGCTCGAATTGAAATTGCTGTAATAATTATTATCCCTCCAATGATCGCTCCTACAGAAGGAATTTCTTGATAAGTAAGGAAAACCCAGACTGGATTTAGAACAGGTTCTATCATGGAAATTAATGAAGCCTCAATTGCATAAACTCTTTTCAAACCATAAGTGAATATTGCATAAGCAACTCCTATCTGGAAGATTCCCAAAAAAGATACCATGCTTAAGTCGGATAGACTTAAATATTTTATTTCAAATAAAGATGGGAAACATACAAGAGAAAGAATAATATTACCGTAGAAAATTGAACTTAATTGATATTCATTTTTATTTTTACGCAAACCAAGAAGCAAAGCTGCAAACGCAACTCCGGAAAGAAGAGCGAGTAAATTACCCTCTAAATGTCCTGGAGTAAGTTCTCCCATGAAAAATAATATCATTCCTAAAAAACAAATGATAATAGTAATGACATTAATTTTTTCATATTGAGTTTTATTTATAATCGGTTCGAATATTAAGACATAAATTGGTGCTGTGTATTGAAGAAAAATTGCATTTGCGGCCGTTGTCATTTTTGTTGATATCACAAAAAGGATTAAAACTACAGCATAAAAGATTGCGTTTATAAATGTAAATCCATTTGCATAAAAAACAGTTTTTCTAAATACTATCGCAAATACTAGAGCTGCAAAGAATGATCTGAAAAAAGAAATTTGAATAGCATTTAATGTAATTAGCTTAATGAACATACCGCCTGTGCTCCAGAGCATTGCAGCAGCAAGTACAGCTAATAAACCTTTTTTATGCTCACTAAGTTGAAACATATATTCAAATAATTTAAAACGTGGAAGTGCTAATTTAAGAAATGTTTATTGAATTCTTTTTAAATTGCAGATAAATCTTTTTAGAAAAATTATTAAAATTATTTGAACAGATATTTATATAATCCGCCCGGCTTAATCAAAAAGTTATTTAATGATTTTATTTGGGAAACAAAGAATAATAAAATCCTTTTAACTTTTGATGACGGTCCGATTCCTGAAACAACAGAAATCATCTTAAAATTTTTAAATGAACAAAAATTAAAAGCAGCCTTCTTTTGTGTCGGAGAAAATTGTCAACAATATCCTGAACTTGTATCTTCAATAATAAATGAAAATCATTTAATTGCTAACCATACTTTTTATCACAAAAAACTAAATAAATTGAATGTAAAAGAAAGAGATTCGGAAATAGATTCGTTCAATGAGCTAATTTCTGAAAAATTTAATTATGAAGTAAAATATTTTCGTCCTCCTCATGGGAAATTTAATTTGTCAACTTCTAAATTATTACGAGAAAAAAAAATAAAAAACGTTATGTGGTCTTTATTAACTTATGATTATAAAAATGACATAAAACTTGTTAAATTTGCAGTTCAAAAATATTTAAGACAAAATTCAATTATTGTTTTGCACGATAGCATCAAATCAAAAAATTTAATTATAGATTCGATTAAAATAGTTTTAGAAGAAGCTGATAAAAACGGATTTCAAATCGGAGAGCCTGCCGGATGTTTGAAATAATTTTTATTGTTGTTTTAAGCGGCTATTTTTTGCAGTCGGTTCTTTTTGTAATTGGAGTAACCAGAAAATTTCCTAAAATTAAAGAAGATGAATTTCCAACTGCAACTGTAATCGTCGCTGCAAGAAATGAAGCAGATAATATTGAAAGATGCATCAAATCTTTGGATAAATTAGTTTATCCGGATGGGAAATTAGAAATTATTATAGTTGATGATAAATCAACTGATGAAACGGGAAAAATTGTTGATGAATTTATTGCCGGTAAAAAAAGATTCAAAAAAATTGTAACTAAAAAAGAAATAGGGAAATTAATTGGCAAGATGAATGCTCTTGCTAATGCGATTGGTATGGCTAAAGGTGAGATCATTTTAACCACAGATGCTGATTGTGAAGTTCATCCCAAATGGGCTTACACTATTGCTTCGTACTATCAAAAAGATGTAGCTATAGTTAATGGATTTACAACCCAGCTTGCTTTTGATAATTTTAGCGGCATGCAAAGCATTGATTTTATTTATCTTCTATTTGTTGCATCCGGTACCATAAATATTGGAATGCCGATTACTTGTATTGGCAATAACATGTCTTACAGAAAAAAAGCTTATGATGAAGTTGGCGGGTACGAAAAATTACCTTTTAGCGTTACAGAAGATTTTAGTCTTTTAAATGCAATTTACAAATTGAAAAAATATAAACTGATTTATCCTATTGATAAAGAAGCTTTGATAACATCAATGCCATGTAAAAGTGTTAGAAGTTTATATAAACAAAAAAAGCGTTGGTCTGTCGGAGGATTAGGAGTTCCTTTACCAGGATACATGGTTATGGCATGGGGATTTCTAACCAACCTTTGTGTTTTGCTAACTCCTTTCTTTTTTTCAACTACATGGCTTTACCTTGTATTCTTTAAGGTTATTACAGACTTTTTTGTATTGTACAGTGTTCATAATAATTTAGGCATAAAGAAAAATCTAAAATATTTTTTAACTTACCAGGTTTATTTCACACTTTATGTTATTGCCACTCCTTTTGTTCTTTTGTTTGATAGAAAAGTTGTTTGGAAGGGAAGGGATCTCTAATGCTGCTTCTCTGTAATTATTATGTGACATATAGATGCAATGCCTATTGTGAGTTTTGCCATTTTGGATTTCATGAAAACTTTAAAGACACTCCTTATGCAAAGCTTGAAGACTTTAAATCTAATGTAAAACAACTTGCCGAGTTAGGAGTAAAGTTTATAGATCTAACGGGAGGGGAACCGCTTCTTCATAAAGAAATAGATAAAATGGCAGCTTATGCTAAAAGTTTGAAGATGCAGACAAGCATTACTACTAATGGTTTGCTTTATCCAAAATTTGCTGAACGGCTTGCAGGGAATATAAATCTATTGCACTTTTCATTAGATTCTCCTGATGAAGAAGAGCATAACAAAATTAGAAAAGTAGATTGTTACAAAAGTGTTTTAAAAAGTATAGATATTGCGAAATCGTTTGGTGAATTTCCCGGATATACTTTTTACCGTTACAAACGAAACTTATAAAAAGCTTCCTCGGATGTATGAAATAGCTGTTAAACACGATTTGGTTTTAATGGTTAATCCGGTGTTCTCTTATTTTGGCAATCCTGGATTGAATGATGAAGCATTGGATTTTATCGAAGAATATGTTGAAGGTAAATCTGATATTTATTTAAATAAAGCATTTATAAAACTACGCCGTGATGGCGGAAATAATATTGACGAACCAAGCTGCAAAGCTGTTAGCAGAGTAATAGTAATTTCGCCTAATAATGAAATTATTTTACCGTGCTATCATTTCGTAAATGAATCAATCAAAATTGACAAGCCTATTAAAGAGATTAGAGAATCTGAAAAATTAAAGTATTATAAAAAGATGGAAGGCAGGTTTGATTTCTGCAAAGGCTGTACCGTTAATTGTTATTTCGAGCCGTCCTTTGCTTTCCCGACAAATCTATATTCAATTATGAGTATTCCTTCAAAGGTAAAATACAGCTATCAAAAACTTGTTAAGCAAAAATTCAAAAAATCTTCACGAATACTGAATCAATAAAATGAAAAAAAATCTATTTATAATTTTAATAATAGTTCTTACTTCAACAATATTTTCACAAACTAAAAAAGAATGGTTCCCTGATGAATTAAATATTCAGCCATTTACAGCAAATCACCTTGAGCCAAAAGCCGGATTTGACTACTTGACTATGAACAGTAATATACTTTTAAACATTGGAACTTCAACAGATATTTATCATTATACAAATGGTAATAAGGTTTTATCATTTGGTGGCGATTTATTTACTTTTACAAAATTAAGATCTGAAAAAGAATTTCATTTTCCTGTTGAAGCTATTGATTATCTATTTGGTGTTAATGCCGGTTATAAGGTAGAAAATAAGAATTGTGAATACGGTGCAAGATTTAGATTGAGCCATATTAGCGCACACTTTGTAGATGGACAGTATGATTATGCAAATGATATTTGGCGTAATGGAATAAATCCGCATATTTATAGTCGAGAGTTTATAGAACTATTTCCTTATTATAAAATTAATTCATTTAGAGTTTATACAGGATTAACTTATCTTTTCCATGTGAATCCCGATTATGTTGGAAAGGGGATTTATCAATTAGGCTTTGATTATTTTTTGCCTAATTTAATAAACTCATCAATTACTCCTTTTGCTGCTGATGATTTTAAGCTTCAAAAAATTAGGAGTTTTACCGGAAGCAATATTTTTAGTATCGGTCTAAAATTTGGAGATTATAATAAAAAAGGATTCAGTATTTTATATTCATATTTTTCGGGCAAAAGCATTCACGGTGAATATTTTAATAATAATGAAAGTTATTCAACAATTGGATTCAATTTGGATTTATAATGCCTGAAGAAAATTTAGAAGAACAATATTATACTGATACATTCAAGTCGAAAGAGGTTCGCAAAAAAAATAATTATCTACTTCATATCGGGCTTTTTATACTTACTTTTATTACCACCACTATAGCCGGGGCGCAGTGGCTTGCCGGTACAGAAGTATCCTTTCAGATTTCATTTTTGTTAAAAGGATTGCCTTATTCTATTTCAATATTATTTATCATAACCTGTCATGAGTTTGGACATTATTTCGCAGCGAGGTATCATAAAGTTGATGCTACGCTGCCATATTATATCCCATTCCCTTATATACCCGATTTTGTAAATTTCGGAACTATGGGAGCAGTAATTCGAACCAGGTCTCCGATTTATACAAAGCAAGCAATGTTTGACATTGGCGCTGCCGGCCCTATTTCGGGATTTATTGCCTGCTTGATTGTTTTGGTTTATGGTTTTACTCATGTGCCCGGCATAAGTTATATTTTATCTATTCATCCAGATTATTTTGATCCGAATTTTGGGAATAATGTTTTAGCATTAAAATTTGGAAACACAATTCTTTTTTCATTCTTTAAATGGATTTTTATTAATCCGCATCAATTTTTCCCTCCGATGACAGAAATTTATCATTATCCTTATCTTTGCGTTGGCTGGTTTGGAATGTTAATTACAGCTATGAATATGATTCCTATCGGACAACTTGACGGCGGGCATATAAGTTATACTCTTTTCGGTGGAAAAACTCATTATAAAATTGCAGTAATAAGTTTTGCAATTTTATTTGTATTTGGCGTTATAGGGTTTGCAGATGTTTATTTAGAATTGAACACCGGCATTGGATGGGCTGGATGGCTGTTTTGGGCTTTAATTTTATTTTTTATAATAAAACTAAAACATCCAAATGTGCCGGATTATACTGAACTTGATGATAGAAGAAAGATTATTGGCTATATAAGTTTTTTTATTTTTGTAATTTGTTTTTCACCGGTTCCATTATCTATAAGCTAATGTAATTTATAATAATTATGGATATTTTTTTACCTTGTTGAGTTTAATTTATAAACCAATATTTAATACATGAAAAAAATATTATTTCTCCTACTTCCCATCCTTATAATTGGGGGATGCGAAAAAGATTTCAATACAGTAGTAAATAACCAATCATCCAACTACCAGGTTACCGCAGTTTCATCTTTTAAAGATTTTTCCTATTTCCCCAATGATTCTTTGATAACTTTGTTTGTAAAAATCTCATCTTTCGAAAATGTTTCTTCAGTTTACTGTAATATTTATTCTTCGGATTCAAAAAAATTAAATTCATCAGATGTTATTTTATATGATGATGGAAATACCGCTTCACATGGCGATTTTACTGCTGATGACGGAACTTTCTCAAATAAATTTCCTCTTAGTCGAAGTAATCCAATTGGCAATTATCTGGTAGAATTTTTTGTAACCGGGAAAGATGAAGAGACTAATAAAGTTGCCGAACAACAATTTTATTATGATAATGGACAGACAAATGTGGCCCCGGTAATTTCAGATTTAGTTGTTGCAGATACTATCACTGTTGTGGATACAACTGTGAGTTTTATTACAGTAAAAGCAGCGGATGAGAATGGATTAAGCGATATAAAGACTGTCAGCTTCATCAGCTATAAACCGGATTCAACAATGAATGGCCCATTTTATTTGCTGGATGATGGTGGGGATTTTTCTGGTGACCAGGTTGCTGGTGACGGAATTTACTCCATAATAATTAAAGTTACTCCAAGTAATCTTAAAGGAACTTATCGTTTCGAATTCCAGGCCGAAGATAGAAGAGGAGCACTCAGCAATATTATCAAACATAATGTAGTTATTAAATGATTAAAAAATATTTTATTATATCAATATCTGTTTTAATATTTTCCAATCTTGTTTTTTCACAGTCAATTCCTAGAGATTTTCAATTAAATTCTAATTTAAAAAAATTAAATAAGGGATTATCAAGTGCAACACCTTCTAGTAATGGTATTTCCGATATTGTTACTATTGGAGATACAATTTTAGTTGGAACAGGAGGAGGGCTCAGTATTTCAACTGATAATGGAAGTTCGTGGGAAAACTTTATTAATACCAATAATTTTTCCGATGATGGTATTTCTACTGTAAATTATGATAAATATACAAATACTATTTGGGTTGCAACTGCACGGCCTTATAATTCAGATATTGATATGGGAACCGGATTGCACTATTCAACTGATTTAGGAAAAACATGGACAGATATCCCTCAACCTGTTGACGGGTCTGGAGATTCTCTATTTGTTTACGGGATAAATGATGGAATTCAAGTCTCAAAAGTTCATGCTTTACCCGTAACTGTAACACCTGGGAATGTAACTTATGATTTTGCATTTACTCCTGGGACTGTTTGGATTACTTCTTGGTCAAGTGGATTGCGTAAAAGCACTAATAAGGGACAAACCTGGCAAAGAGTGCTTCTTCCTTCTGATAGTTTAAATAGTCTGCAGCCGACTGATACAGTTAGGTTTTCACTTCGTCCAAAAGCAGGAAACGAAGGATGGTTAAATCATATGGGCTTTTCTGTTGTATCAGTAAATGATTCTACTTTGTATGTCGGGACTGTAAATGGTATAAATAAAACAACCAATGCAAACGATACGCTGCCACAGATAAGCTGGGTTAAATTCAATCATCAAAATCAAGCTAATCCAATTGGCGGAGATTGGGTTGTAGGATTAGGTTATAATGAATACAATAAAACAATATGGGGCGCAACGCAAATTGGTGAAAATACAGATCATCTGGAAAAAAGTGGTGTTAGTTTTTCATCCGATGGAGGAAAAAGCTGGCAAACTTCACTTGATGGAAGTAAAGTTTATAATTTCGGATTTAAAAATAATGATGTTATAGCAGCTTCAACAACTGGTGCTTTCCGGTCATCTGATATGGGGATTAGTTGGATTTTACCAAATTCTATAGTAGATGAAAAGTCAGGTACAAAAATAACTACAGTTGCTTTTTACGCTGCTTCAGTGAGTAAGAGTAATAATTTTGTTTGGTTAGGTTCTGATGAGGGTCTTGCAAGGTTAAACGAAACTACTAACATAATGTGGTCAGGTGAATGGAAAATTTATTTTGCTTCACAAAGTCTTGCTTCGCAAAGTGAAACACATGCTTTCCCCAATCCTTTTTCTCCAAGATTAGATAGTAAATTGAATATAAAATATAGTACAGGCGGAAAGAACGAAAAAGTAACCATAAGAATTTTTAATTTTTCTATGAGTTACGTGGCAACCGTTATTCAAAATGCTGATAGAGCTGAAACAGGACTAGGGAATGGTGTTATTGATTACTGGAATGGAAAAGATGATTCCGGCAATATGGTGCCTAATGGTGTTTATTTTTACAGAGTTGAAGTTGGTTCAAACGACCCTATTTACGGGAAAATTTTAGTAATACAGTAATTTTGTTCAAGCTCATGTTTAAGTTTCAACACTTGATCATAAACTTGAACATGAACCTGCCTGTCCCGTAGGCGGGCTTAATCTTGAACTTTAATTGAGGTTTAATTGAAAAAAGTTTTAATAATATTTTTTGTTTTATCTTTTCAAATAGTTTTTGCTCAACCTAAATTCAGCAGTATAAATTCCATGCCTGGGGCATTCAGCAGGATGGGATTTGGTGCTAGGGGAATTGGGATGGGTAATGCAATGTCGGCAGTTACTGAAGGAAATTTAGTTTCATATTATAATCCCGCTGTAATAATATATCAGCAAGACAATTTGGTTCAAACTTCTTATTCATTTTTGTCATTAGACCGTTCATTAAATTATTTAAATTTTACCCGAAAATTTGATCTTCATTCATCAAAAGATCTTACTAGAAAATCAAGTGCCGGAATTAGTGCAGGAATAATTAATTCGGGCGTAGGTAAGATAGATGAACGTGATGCCAGTGATATAAAAACCGGAGAACTGTCTACTTCTGAAAACCAATTTTTCCTTGGTATAGCAAAGTCTTTTTCAAATAAGTTATCACTAGGTTTAGAAGTTAAATTTTACTATTATAAATTATATCAAGATATCACTTCGTCTGCATTTGGGCTAGATTTTGGTGCTTTGTATAAAATAAATAACCAATTCAATATTTCATTTGTTATTACAGACATTAATTCCAAATATGATTGGAGTTCTACTAGTATATACGGACAAAATGGTGTTTCTACTTCGGACAATTTTCCTAACCTTAGAAAATTTGGGGTTAGCTATTTGAATAAAGAACTTGGGCTTTTAGCATCGTTAGAGTTTGAAAATAGCAATGCTCAATCCAATATTTTGCGAGCCGGAGTGGAATATAATGTATTTGATAAAGTATATTTTAGAGGAGGCATAGATCAGTTTAATATAAGCAATTTGGATCAGCCGCCTAAACCTGCACTTGGTTTTTCATTTGTTCAAAATTTTGGAAATATAGATTTCGGTGTTGATTATGCATTTATGATTGAACAATATTCTCCTCAGGATAGACATATTGTTGGTATAAATGTTATTTTCTGACCTTAGAAAATTGAAAATAGTTGAATGTTTATATGAAAAATATTTAACAGTTTAGAAATAAAAAAAAATAAATAATGAAAAAAATAGTTCTACTTATAATTATATCAGCTTCATTTATATTTCCGCAATCTGCCGGTAACACTGGGCTATCATTTTTGAAATTAGGTTTTGGTGCAAGAAATATAGCAATGGGTGATGCAGGTGCGGCAGTGGCTAATGATGTAACTACAATAAATTATAATCCCGCTAATTTGGCTGGAATGGAAAATACTCAGTTAACTTTTATGCATAATTCATGGATTCAAGATGTCAGAAATGAACTTGGCGCTGTAAAGTTTGATTTATTTAGTCTTCCTTTTGCAATTGGTTTCAATGTAACTACAATAAGTGATATTCCTGTTCGTCAAACTGCTGGTGATGCAATTTCAACTTTCAATGGAAATTATTTCAGTGGAAGTATTTCCACTGGGTTCTTTCTAAGTGATAATTTATCCTTTGGAACAACGATTAAATATTTATACGAGGGATTATTAAACGATGAGGGAGAAGGTTTCGGCTTTGATTTTGGCTTGAGATATAAAACTAATATTGAAGGATTATTTGCTTCGGCAGTTATAAAAAATTTAGGTTCAATGTCTCCCTTGAGGAATGAAAAAACTAAACTACCAACTGAAATAAGAATTGGCCCTGCTTACCAATTTGCAATACCAGATAGTAAATTTAGCTTTACTATGGCAGGGGAATTTCAAAAGTATCTTAGTACGGATGATATTCATTTTAATCTTGGCGGAGAAACATCATATAATGGAATTTTTGCAATCAGGGCTGGTTACCAAACAGGTTACTTATCAAAAGGATTTACGGCAGGAGCAGGTATCCGTTGGGGAGAATTAGTTTTTGATTATGCTTTAATTCCTTTAAAATTAGGTTTGGGTTCCGGCAGTTCTATTTCATTAAGTTTTAGTTTTTAACTAACTTATCATTTGTTATTTAAAAATTATCCTTTAATAATTTTCCCTTTTTAGATGAGTAAAATATTAAATTATTTTATTTCACACTTCAAAACTCTAATCATAATTTACATTTTAATTCAAATCTTATTTTTAATTTTTTCAATTTCTTATATAGAAAATGATATTCCTAAATATTATCAATATTATGAAATAGCACAAAACTGCTTAAGCAAAGGAACTATTTATCCGGCACCGATGAATTTATATGATGATTTTATTATTGCCCCGTTATATATCAATTTAATCATCGTTGTAATTTCAATCTATCATTCTGTTATTTCAATTGGGATATTAAATATAATCTTAAATATTCTGCAGTTATATTTTCTATATAAAATATCAAAAAAAGTATTTAACGAATCAGTTGCTAAGATAACTTCCATTTTATATATGTTTTATCTAAATAGTCTAGGAATGATAATTCTAGACTTAACCGAAATGTTTTTTGGAGTATTGGTTTTATCATCAATTTATTTTTATCTGAAAACGGAAAAAAAATATATTTTTATTTCCGGCTTGCTTGCTGCTGCTTCTTTGGGCGTAAGGCCAATTGGATGGGCATTGTTAATTTCTATAATGGTAATTGAGTTTTATAATTGGATTAATAATAAGATAGTGCCGAAGAAGTTGCTATTATATCTAACCGGAGTGTCTTTCTTTATTTTAATTTTTGGGGCAATCACTTATTATAATTTTAATTATTTTATCTTTACTTCAGTAACTGGAGGATATAACCTTCTAATTGGAGCTAATGATTTGGCAAATGGCGGGTACAACGATCACGTATTTGAAAAAGGAAATCTTGGATATATCCCCGACACAGCAAAAAAAACATTTGTTGAAAAAGATAAAATATGGCGAAATGAATCAATAGATTGGATAAATAAAAATAAATTGAAATGGATTGGGTTTATGCCGTTAAAAATTATTCATACTTATATTTGGGATGACATAACCTTAAACCATATACTTAAAATGCCTAATTTAAATTTTGCTGCATTTGTTAAATATATTATTAAGGGTAGAAGTATTTCTAACATTTTTCACGGCTATTCAACAATTAGAATCATTTTATATTTTATACTGGAAGCATTAAATCTATTATATTATTATGCTCTGCTTTTACTTATTTTTATAGGTGTAAAGAGTGTCTCTAAAGCGAAAATGTGGAACCCTAATTTATTAATTTTAGTGGTCTTCTTTTTTTTAGGATTAATAATAACAATGATTATTTTTGGAGGTGCTAGATATAAATATCCCTATATAATATTGTTATTGCCATTTGCAGCGATAGCAATAAAATCTTACAAAAGGTTTGCGTTTTCTTAATGAATGAAGAAAAATTATTAAAAGAATATTTTGCGTTAGTTCCTCATCTCAAAAAGATTTATGTAGTTCCTCTCTCAAATCCAAAAAATAAAAATACTGATTACTTATACCAGTTTTATAAAGAAATCATAGAAGGAAATGCCGGTAATTTAAGAATAGAGTTTCTTTCGGTTTATCTTCATTTTAAAATATTTGTTAAAAAGCTTTACCATGAAAATAATCTACTTCATTATCATTGGTTTGAAGTAACTGATTTAAAATCTCTATCCGGAAGTTTTTGGAAAATTTTTTGGATAACCTTTTACAAAATAATTGGCGGCAAGATAATCTGGACAATTCACAATAAATCTCCGCACTCAAACAAATATAAATTTCTAAATATTATTTTCCTCAGATATCTAGCAAAGATTTCGAATAGACTTCATGTGCATTGCGAATCAGCAATTAAAATTATGGCTCCAATTTTAAAGGTGCCTGAATCAAAATTTTTTATTGTTAAGCATCCTGATTTCAAAGTAGAAATTATTGATAAGCAAAAGTCAATTAAATTATTACAAAATAAATTTCCTCAAATCAAAATTGATAGTCAAAAAAAAATATTTTTAACATTTGGCGCAATCGCTGAATATAAAGGTCTAGTTGAAATTATAAATCTCTTTAGTGCCTATAACAATTCAATTTTAATTATAGCCGGACTAGTCAAAAAGGGAAACGAAAGTTATTTCAAAAAAATGTTAGTCGCTTCAGGAAATAAGGATAATATATTTATAATAAGTAAATTTATTGACGAAGAAGAATTAAATTTATTTTTTGGGATTTCGGATTTCGTAATTTTTAATTTTGATGATATTCTAACTTCAGGCAGTATAATTTTAGCTTTGAACTATAATAAGAAAGTAATAGCCCCAGCATGGGCTGTATAAAAGATATAAACAATGAAAATCTGATTTTATTTAGTAAAGATAGCAGCGATTCTAATTTAGAAAAAGTATTACAACACTTGCTCAAACAATAATGAAAAGAATTCTTGTAGTTTTTGGAACACGGCCGGAAGCAATAAAATTAGCCCCGGTAATTAGGAGATTGAAAAAAGAAAAATCATTTAAGACTTTTGTCTGTTCAACAGGACAACATAAAGAAATGGTGAAGCAGGTTCTTGATGTCTTTAATATCAGGTTAGATTTTGATATGAACATCATGAAGAAGAATCAAGACTTATTTGAAATATCTTCTAATTCAATTTCAAAATTCAAAAATATTATTGAAGACGTTAATCCGGATTTACTTATCGTACAAGGTGACACAACTACAGCATTTACTGTTTCGCTTGCAGCTTTCTACAAAAAAGTTAAAATAGCACATGTTGAAGCCGGTTTAAGAAGTTTTAATAAATTCCATCCTTATCCAGAAGAAATCAATAGAAGAATTATTTCGCTATTAACTGATTACCATTTTGCTCCTACAAAAGCCGCAGCAGATAACCTTATTAAAGAAGGAATAAAAAGGGACAGAATATTTATTACCGGAAATACAGTAATTGATTCGCTAAATGAAGCAAATAAAAAAATACTGAAATAAAGTATCATCAAAAAAAATTAAAAGTAATGTTTTCAAATATTTGCCTAATACTTTTTTTGATAAAAAATTTATTTTGATAACTCTTCATCGAAGAGAAAAATTTGGTGAAGAATTTAAAAAGATGCTCTTAACAATTAAAGATTTAGCAAAAAATTACGATTACAATTTTGTTTACCCGGTTCATTTAAATCCAAATGTGCAGCTCCCTGTTAAGCAAATCTTAAAAGATGTTGATAATATTTTTCTACTTCCTCCAATGGATTATTTATCTTTCATTTACTTAATGAATAATTGTCATTTTATATTAACGGATTCCGGTGGAATACAAGAAGAAAGCTTTGTCTTTAAAAAACCACTAATTGTTATGCGCGATGCTACGGAAAGAAATGAAGCAATAAAAGCTGGGTATGCTTTTTTAACGGGCAGCAATTCGCAAAAAATAAAAAAAACTTTTAAGGAAATAGACAAGCGCTTAAAGAATCATTACAATTATTTTAAGGGAAATAATCCTTTTGGGGATGGCAAATCTGCTGAAAGAATTGTTAATATTCTAAAAAAAGAACTAAAAAATATTTAAAGAAATTTTATAAAGATATTTTAATAATAAGGTACTCGTCTGAATTTAAATGTAGGCATAACATCCTTAAAACCTCATTGGGAAATTTTACTTTCGCAAATTGGTATATCATATAGAATTATCAATGAAGAAAATTCCTTAAGCGAAAATACATTCCCTGTTATAATAGTTAGTGATAAGAAGGTTAATAAAGAATCATTTTTAAGTTATGTCCAAAGTGGCGGTTGTGTTATTACAGAAGCTGATATAGTTGAGAAAGTATTAAACATTAAAACTAAAAATATATTTATTAGATTTATACAGTCCGAAATAGATGAAATATTTAATCAAAATATTATTTGTGATGTATTTAAATATTGCAGAGTTACAAAAGAATCAAATCATCTTCCAAATCAAAACAGAACGAATACAACCTATGCCACTAATATTGGTAAAGGTAAAATAATTGTTTTCCCTTCCGGCTTTTCATCTCTAATGATTTCATCTAAAGTAAAAAGGAAAAATTTTTATACAGAATATGGAAATGTAGAAACCAATGAAAGAGTAGCCCAAGTTTCAAAAGGAGCAATAGTTCATTTAATAAAAAATGCGTTAGAAAATTTGTATCACCATAGAAATCTTCCATTCATTAATTTATGGCAATTCCCAAATGGGAAGAAAAGTATTTTTTCATTTAGAGTTGATACTGACTTCGGGACCTATGATCAATTGAGCCAACTAAATAAATTATTTCAAGAAAATAATATTATCTGCAACATGGTTTGTTGAAACAAAATCGGTTGATAATGAAATCATAGATTTATACAAAAGTTTTTCCAATCAAGAAATTGCATTACATTGCTATAGACATCGTGTATTCAACAATTATAAAGAAAACTATGAAAACACAAAGTTGGGAATTGAAAAGTTAAAAAATATAAATCCTAGTCCAATTGGTTATGTAGCACCATTTGGTGAGTGGAATGAGGAATTGAACCAATCTTTGGAAGAATTAGATTTTAAATATTCTTCAGAGTTTAGTTATGCGTATGATAGTTTTCCGTTTTACCCTTTTGCGAAAAATTCAATTAGTAAAGTTTTACAAATACCTATTCATCCATTAAGTTTTGGCAGATTAAAATGGAGCGGTCATAATGATGATGGAATGTTATGCTATTTCCTAAATATAATCGAACAAAAATTATCATTGCAGGAACCAATTATTTTATATACCCATCCCGGCGAAAAGAGATTAAATATTTTAGATAAAATATTTAAGAAAATTAATTCTTTAAATATTCCTATTTTAACATTTAGCGATTTTTATGACTGGTGGATTAAAAGAGCCTCTTTAAAATGGGAAGCTGAATTAATTGATGGAGAAATTAAGATAAAAACAGAATCTAATGAAAATATATTTTGGCTGCGAACATTTTATCCGAACAAAGAAATTTATTTAGCTCCGTTGAATGGTAATGATTTAAAAGTAATGAAAATAGAAAATGCTAATTCGAAAGTTGAATATAAAATTTCTCCAAATGAAATGAGAAAAACTTCTTTACGTATGATTAGACATGATATGCTATTTAAATATAGAAAGTCAAAACAATGAAAATTTGTTTTGCTACATACGAAGGTGTTCCAATAGCCAAAGGCGGGCCTTATATTAAAATAATGGAATGCAAAAAAGAATTGGAAAAGCTTGGACATGAAGTTGAACTTTTTAATATGTGGTCATCGGTTGATAAACTTAAAAGCTATGATATAGTTCATCTTGTTGGCTCTAATTTTTCTATTTATGGTTTTGCAAGGAATTTATTTTATAACAATATAGAATTTTTAGTTGAACCGGTTTTTTTCAGCTCTCACTCAACTAACTTTTTAAGACGAGTTAATTCTATAGACAAATTCACAAGAAAATTTATTCCCGGTCTTTGGTTTGATTATGGATTTATTAGAGATATCTGTAACTGGTCTGAATTAGTTTTGCCAAATACAACTGAAGAACAAAATTTAATTTCAAACGGATTCAATATCCCTATTAATAAGTTTAGGATAATACCAAACGGTGTTTCAGAAAGATTTTTATATGCCGATCCGGATATATTTTATAAAAAATATGGTATAAAAAATTTTATATTAAATGTCGGACATATTGGCCCAAAGAGAAAAAATATTCTTTCTCTTGTTAAAGCCTTAGAGAAAATAAATCATCCGGCTGTTATAATAGGAAAAATATTAGAAACAGGTGAAAGTGAATCAGTAAAGCAAATCATACAAAGGAATAAACATATTCTGCTTATTGATGAATTAGAAAACGATTCTGAATTACTTGCTTCTGCCTATGCGGCTTGTAACACGTTTGTATTACCATCTTTATTTGAAACTCCTGGTATAGCTGCACTGGAAGCTGCTTTAAGCGGTGCTAAAATTGTTATTACACCTTATGGCGGTACTAAAGATTATTTTAAAAATATGGTTGAATATGTTGAACCCAATTCGATAGAATCAATTCAGCAGGGAGTTGAAAAGTCATTAAACGCTGCTAAATCAGATTCACTTCAAAATTTTATTCAAGAGAATTTCTTGTGGAGTAAGATAGCACAAAGATCTTCAGAAATTTATGAATCGGTTAAGAATATTCGAATATGAGTCAATTAAGAATTTTAATGTCACGTCCAGACCGCTTGGGTGATGTTGTTTTGTCAACTCCAATTCCAAGAGAAATAAAAAAGAAATATCCATCAAGTTATGTTGCGGTTCTTGTTAGAAGATACGCAAAAGATATCTATTTAAATAATCCAAATGTTGATGAAATTATAATTTATCCTGATGAAAAAGATTCTTTTAATTTTGTTAGATAAGCTGAAGTTAATAAAGAAAATTAGAAGCTATAATTTTACTCATTCAATAATGTTGTTGCCGACCGAAAGAATAAATTGGCTTTTATTCTTTGCTGGTATAGAAAATAGAATAGGAGTAGGGCATAAGTTTTATCAATTTGTAACAAATACTAAAAGTGTTTATCGAAATAAATATATTCCGTTAAGGCACGAAGCTGATTATTGTTTGGATTCAATTAGAAAACTTGGAATTGAAACAAATAATTTAGATACTGAAATCTTTCTAACTGAAGAAGAAAAGATGGAAGCTAAAAATATTAAAAAAAATATTTGCACAGACAGGGAGTTATTCATTGGGATTAATGTAACAAGCGGAAATTCGGCTCCAAATTTGCCTGTGGATGAATATAAAACTCTGGTTAAAAAAATAAGTGAGATTGAAGGAATTAAAATTGCGATAACAGATTTACTAATCCCGGATGAAATAAAGAATCTAAATAATGTAATTTATATAAATGAATGTAACGATTTAAGAAAATCAATTGTGAATTTTGCTTCATTGGATTTACTAATCTCTGCAAGCACAGGCCCAATGCACATTGCAGCAGCACTGAAAGTAAAAACACTTTCGCTCTTTTGTCCACTTACAGCTTGCTCTCCAAATTTATGGGGTCCGAAAGGAAATTATTCGGAAATTATTTTACCTGAAGAAGATTATTGTCAGAATAAATGTCCTGGTGATCCCAAAAAATGTTCATTCAGTGGAGAAGGAGGAATAGATGCCCAAAAAGTTTTTGAAAGATTAAAAGAAATAATTAATAGATAGAATTGGATAAAAAGATTAAAATATTACTTGCCCCAAATAGTTTTAAAGAATGTGCATCTTCAAATAAAATAATTGAAATTCTTCAAAATAATTTATCAAATGAAAATTTTGATTTAATTCCTTTTCCTATTTCAGATGGAGGAGATGGTTTTTTAGAAGCTATGCAAGCATCATTTTAATCTGGAAATATTAAATTTCAAAACATCTACACCTTATGATGAAACTTTAATTAATGTTCCAGTTGGTTATAAAGAAGATACTCAGACAATTTATATTGAATCTGCTAAAGTATTAGGTTTACATTTAATACCAAAAGAATTGAGAAGGCCGATAAAATTGAGCTCTAAAGGAATGGGTGATTTGTTAAACTCACTTCAAAATAAATCCGAATCAGGCAAGTTAAAGATTAAAAAAGTAATTATTGGAGTTGGCGGCAGCGGGACAAATGACCTCGGAATTGGAATGTGCTCCCAGTTCAGGATTAAAACTTATATGATGAATTGAATAATGAATTAAAAACTATTCCATCTAACTTTAATAAAGTGAAATCTCTGACTTGGAAGTCAGAATCGCTTTAGTTTTGATATTGAAATTATTACTGATGTCGATAATCCTTTGCTTGGGAAAAATGGAGCAACTTTTGTGTTTGGAAAACAAAAAGGTTCAACAGAAAATGAGCTTGAGCAGATTGAATATGGTTTTAATAATCTTGTTAATCTATTGTATAAAAATAATTTATTGGATTCTTCTAAAGAATTATCCGGTGCTGCCGGTGGATTAGCAGCTGGATTTCAAATATTTTTTAATTCTCAAATTAAATCTTCGAAAGATTTTATTTTGAATGATTTGAATTTGAAAAATTACTATAATGTTGATTTTATAATAACAGGGGAGGGAGCATTTGATAGCCAAGCTTTATGAATAAGGCACCAGGAATTATTATTGATTACTTTAAAGATCAAGTCAAAAGGAATAATAATTATTGCAGGATACTTTGCTCCCGAAGTTAAGAATAAATTGCCTCAGATTTTTGAAGTAATTGAATTATCATCATTTTTCAATTCAAAAGAAGAGTCGATAAAAAATTTTGAAAAAGGTTTAATTTTAGCCTCAGATAAAATCAAGAATCTTCTCTTGGATTAGGATTTTATACCTTACTCTTTTTTTATTAAATTGTCTAAAAATAAATTCAAACTTATTTATTAAAAATTTTGGTTCAGGAATTAAAATGAAGCAATATTTAGAGTTAGTTAAATTGGTTATGGATGAAGGTGTTAGAAAGAAATCCAGGACCGGCGTAGATACAATTTCATATTTTGGCGCTTTTTATAAAGTTGATTTATCTAAAGGATTTCCATTGCTTACAACTAAAAAAATGGAATGGAAATCCTTATTGCATGAAGTGTTTTGGTATTTATCCGGTGAAAATCATATTAGAAATTTGAGAAAACATACAAAAATTTGGGACGCCTGGGCTGATGAAAATGGAAATCTTGAAACAGCGTATGGATATTATTGGCGTCATTTTCCGAGTGCAGAAAAAGATGAAAATGGAGAGTGGCAGGTTCGAGAAGTTGATCAAATTAAATATGTAATTGATGAAATAAAAAAGAAACCTTACAGCCGCCGACTTGTAGTTTCAGCTTGGGAGCCTGGTAATGCAACGAAAAGTAAACTTCCGCCTTGTCATTATAGTTTTGCTTTTAATGTAAGTGATGGAAAGCTTAATTGTCATTTAACGCAGCGCTCCGGCGATATTGCTTTAGGAATTCCGTTTAATCTTGCTGCATATTCAATGCTAACTCAAATTATTGCGCAGGAAACTAATTTAGAAGTCGGACAATTTGCTCATACTATTATTGATGCTCATATTTATGTAGGCGATAAAAATACAGAGATGGAAAAATATGATCATCTTGAAGGATTGAAAGAACAATTAAAACGTGAACCCCTTCCTCTCCCAAAATTAATAATTGCTAAAAAACCGATTGATGAGTTACATTTGAAGATTTTCGAACTTGTTGGTTATCAGCATCATGATAAGATAAAATTTGAGGTTGCTGTTTGAGAAAAATTATCATTGCTGCTGTTGCGCAAAATAGTGTGATTGGAAAATCAAGTGGCGAAATATCCTGGCATGTAAAAGAAGAATTTCAGCACTTTAAAAATACAACTATGGGATTCCCAATGATTATGGGAAGAAAAACTTTTAATTCACTTGGAAAGCCATTGAAAGGAAGGCCCATTTAGTTGTAAGCAGAAATGAAGATTTATCTTTCCCATTTGAAGAAGTAAAAGTTTTCAAAGTATTGAAGCATGCTATTAAGGCTGCTGACGAATTTAATAAAGAAAAAGTTTTTA
The DNA here is from genome assembly GCA_963777515.1 of uncultured Bacteroidota bacterium. Classification (GTDB taxonomy): domain Bacteria; phylum Bacteroidota; class Ignavibacteria; order Ignavibacteriales; family Ignavibacteriaceae; genus CAVSWT01. The sequence continues at coordinate 276,207 of CAVZQU010000007.1, read as the reverse complement.
TAATTGGCGGCGGTGAAATATATAAGCAGTCAATTAATTTGGTTGATGAAATGTTAATTTCATTTATGAAATTTGAAGCAGAAGGAGATGTATTATTTCCTAGAAATTGATAATTCAATTTGGATTGAAGAATCACGAGAAAAAAGAAATGAATTTGATATTGTTAAGTTTGTAAGAAAGTAGATTTATATGTCATCAATTATTAAAATATTACCTGAAAATTTAGCTAATAAAATTGCCGCCGGAGAAGTGGTTCAGCGGCCTGAATCGGTTGTTAAAGAGTTATTGGAAAATTCTATTGATGCTAGTTCAACAGAGATTGAATTGATAATAAAAAAGGCAGGCAAATCTTTGATCCAAGTTTGTGACAATGGAATTGGAATGAGTGAAGAAGATGCGATTGTCTGTATTCAAAAACATGCAACAAGTAAAATTACAACTTATGATGATTTGGAAGCTATAAAAACTCTTGGATTTAGAGGAGAAGCTTTAAGCTCAATTGCTGCTGTCAGTCAGCTTGAAATAAAAACACAAACTTCAAATGAAGAAATTGGAACTTCAATTCGAATTGATGAGAACGGACAATTAATTAAAGAAAAAGGTGCTTTTGCAAAAGGAACATGTATTTCTGTAAAAAATATTTTTTATAACACTCCGGCAAGAAGAAATTTTTTAAAGACTGATGCAACAGAGTTAAAACATATAATTGATACATTTAACCGAATTGCATTAAGCTATCCTTCAATTCAATTTAAATTTTTTAATGATGATAATTTAATCTTTGATTATCCATCCTCTGATCTTGCAGAAAGAATTACAAAAGTTTTTGCAGATAATATGCTGGATGCACTTGTCCCTGTTGAAGAAAAAACTGAGTTTCTCAGCTTGCATGGATTTATTGGTAAGCCGACAATGCTCAAAAAAAGTAAAGGCGAACAATATTTATTTTTAAATAATCGTCATGTTTCAAGCAAGCAAATCAATCACGCTGTATTTACAGCTTATGAAAATATCTTAGAAAAAGGTGACTATCCTTTTTTTATTTTATTTCTTGATATTAATCCTAAAAGAATTGATGTAAATATTCATCCTTCAAAACTTGAAGTAAGATTTGAAGATGAAAAAGATGTTTACAATTTTGTTTTAGCTGTTATCAAAAAAAGTCTTGCTACTCATGACCTTGTTCCCACCATGGCTTTTAATGATGACGTCGAACATGAAGAAAAATTAAAGTTCAATCATTTTAATCAAAGTTGAAAAAAATGATTTCTCAGACTGTCCTTCATTTACTGAAAAAAAATCATTTACAAAAACAAATTTTTCAGATAAAGATATTGATTTAATATTTAGTACTTTACCTGAAACAGTAACACCTCCTGCAAGAGGTTCTGACGATTCTCATCCATTTGATGAACCTGAAAAAAGAGAAGTATTTCATGAAGAATCAAAAAGATCTTCTTCAACCATGGAAGAAGTCGATTCACCTTTCTTAATTCAGTTGCACAATAAGTATATTCTCACTCAAATTAAAACCGGTTTGATGATAGTTGATCAGCATGTTGCACATGAAAGAATTTTATATGAAAAAGCATTGAAACGATTTGATGCAAATCTTCCTTTTTCACAGCAGCTTCTTTTTCCAAAAACAATTGAATTGGATCCGGCAAGAATAGAATTACTTAAAGAGATTGAGCCTTATTTGATTAAGCTTGGATTTTCAGTTAAATATTTTAGTAAGAATACTATAGTTATTGAAGGTGTTCCTGATGATGTAATTCGTGGTTCCGAAGAAAAAATTCTTCTTGAATTGCTTGATGAATACACCGTAAATCAACAAGAAAAAAAATTAGAGACCAAAGATAATATCGCTAAATCTTATTCTTGTAAAACAGCAATTAAAGCGGGCGATAAGCTTTCTGAAAAAGAAATGAGATTATTAATTGATCAGCTTTTTGCCACTTCAATGCCGTATGTTTGTCCTCACGGCAGGCCAATTGTAGTTAAAATATCTTTAGATGAATTTGACAGAAGGTTTGGAAGAACTTAAATTACAATTTATCAAAAGCCCAAAAGGTATATTTGATAATAAATAGTTTCAAAAAAACTAAAACATTTTAAGGATTCTTATGAGCATCAATGATTTTCAAAAGCAAAAAGGGGATTACTGTAATAATGTTGAGAAAGCTAAATCCACGGGAATGAAATTTACAACTGTTAGCGGTGAACCTGTAAAAGTTTTATATGATCCCGAAGACATTGAAAATATTAATTATTTAAGTGAAATCGGTTTCCCGGGTGAATATCCGTACACAAGAGGAATTCATACAAATGGATACCGCGGTAAAATATGGACTATGCGTCAGTTTGCCGGATTCGGATCGCCGGAAGATACAAATAACCGTTTCCATTATTTACTGAATAATGGCCAGACCGGATTATCTGTTGCATTTGATCTTCCAACTTTAATGGGTTGGGATGCCGATGCAGAATTAAGTGAAGGAGAAGTTGGAATTTGCGGTGTTTCTGTTTCTTCATTAAAAGATATGGAAATTCTTTTTAATAAAATTCCGCTTGATAAAGTTTCAACTTCTATGACAATTAATTCTCCTGCAGCAATGATATTTGCTTTTTATCTTGCAGTAGCTCAAAAACAAAATGTAGATTTTAAAAACTTAAGAGGAACATTACAAAACGATATTTTAAAAGAATACATTGCGCAGAAAGAATATATTTATCCACCAAATCCTTCGATGAGAATTATTGTTGATATGATTGAATATTGTTCAAAAGAAATTCCTCAATGGAATCCGGTTTCAGTCAGCGGATATCATATTCGTGAAGCTGGTTCAACTGCTGTTCAGGAACTTGCATACACACTTGCAGATGGATTTGCGTATATCGAAGCATGTATTGAAAGAGGAATGGATGTGGATGAATTTGCACCTCGGATTTCATTTTTCTTTAATTCTCATTTAGATTTTTTTGAAGAGATCGCAAAATATAGAGCAGCAAGAAAAATTTATGCAAAACGAATGAAAGAAAAATATAAAGCTAAAAATCCCGCGCTCATGGTGGCTAAGATTTCATACGCAAACAGCAGGCTGTACTTTGACAGCTCAGCAGCCGGAGAATAATATTATCAGAACAGCGTTTCAAGCATTGGCTGGAGTATTAGGCGGCACTCAATCTCTACATACAAATTCGATGGATGAAACATTGGCACTGCCAAGTGAGAAAGCAGTAAAAATTGCTTTGCGTACACAGCAATTAATTGCATATGAAACGGGTGTGATAAATACAGTGGACCCTTTAGGCGGAAGCTATTTTGTCGAATCATTAACAGACAAAATGGAAAAACAAGCAAATGAAATCTTTGAACAAATAGATTCATTAGGCGGAGTAATTCCAGCAATTGAAGCAGGATATTTTCAAAAAGAAATTGCTGACGCAGCTTACCGTTATCAACGCGAAGTTGAAAAGAAAGAAAAGTTTATTGTTGGAGTGAATGAATTTGTAGAAGAAAATGAGAAAGTTGAAATTCCTATTTTAACAATATCCCCTGAAGTAGAAAAAGCTCAGAAAAAAAGTCTTGCCGAATTAAAACAAAGTAGAAATCAAGAATTAGTTGAAGAAAGCTTAAAAGAAATTAATTATGCTGCTGCAAACGGAAATAATTTGATGCCTGTTTTAATTAAAGCTGCACAGAATTATGTTACTTTGGGTGAAATGGTTAATGAATTAAAAGTAGTATTTGGAACATACGAAGAGGCTGCAGTCTTCTAATGCTGAAAGAATATTTTAAATTATTCCGTATCCCGCAGTGGATAAAAAATTTATTCGTATTCGTTCCGTTATTATTTTCTCAGAATCTGTTAAAATCCAATTTATTTTTAATTACATTATTTGCTTTTATTGTATTTAGTTTTACTTCAAGTTTAGTGTACATTATTAATGATATTGTAGACGTTGAAGCAGATAGAGCTCATCCTCAAAAAAAGAACCGCCCCTTAGCATCTGGAAAAATTTCAATTGGAAAAGCGATAATATCCATAGTAGTATTTTCTATTTTAATTATAGCTTCCTTGTTTTTCTTAAATTATCATTTTTCAATTTTTATAGCAGCATATTTTATACTGAATATTTTCTATAGCTTTGTCTTAAAACATATTGTGCTTTTAGATATTTTTAGTATAGCTGCCGGGTTTATGTTGAGAGTTTTAGCTGGTGCTTTTGTTATAAATGTTGAAGTCTCAAGCTGGCTGATTTTAACCACCATGTTCATTTCTTTATTTTTAGGTGTGATGAAAAGAAGAACAGAACTTGCTTTAAGTGAGTACGATGATGTTGCTGTTACAAGAAAGGTTTTGGTCTATTATTCAAAAGAGTTTACCGATCAAATGGCTACGGTTGCAGCAGCAGCAGTAATTATTTGTTATGCTCTTTATACGGTTTCAGTAAGGACAGTTACTGTTTTTGGTACAGAAAATTTAATTTATACAACTCCGTTTGTTGTGTTTGGAATTTTTAGATATATGTATCTTGTGTATATGAATAAGCAGGGGAAAATACAACAGAGGTTTTGATAAAAGATTTATCCATGATTTTAAACGTGATTCTTTACGTATTGGTGACGTCCTTTATTATTTATTTCTAATAAAGTTATAAAAAATTGAATAGAAATATTCGAATCGGATTTGTTATATTATCATTTTTCATGATAACTGGTTGTTCAACAGATATTTCATCCAATAGATTGAATATAAAAGTTGAGTTTACCAAAATTGAACCATGGTTAAATTTAATGCCGGGCAGCGGTCATAAGTTTTACATTGCCGGTGAATATAAAGTAAAAAATAATACTGATAGTATAATTAAAGAATTAAATCTGGAAAAGATTAGAATTTATCAAGGGAAAAAATTGATTTACTCTTTTAATCCTTTAGTTACAGATGTAACTTTGTCAGAATCAACTGCATTCGCTCCAAAACAGACCAGGTCTTTTAAGTTTGGAACTAATCCCGGTTTAGTGCAAAAAAATGAGTTTGATACTGAGAAAAATATATCGGTCAAGTTTTCCTTTGCTTCTGACAATAAATTTCTTGAATTAACTTCTGAAAATATTAAAATAGAAAAAGTGTATTAGATGAACGATTGGATTTTTTTATTAGTACTGATTTTAATAAGCGGTTTTTTTTCGAGCTCTGAAATGGCGTTTGTTGTTTCCAATAAAATTAAAATTGAAATACGAGCACGTAAAAATAACCTTGCAGCAAAAAATGCGTTATATTTCACAAATAGATCTCAGGATTTTTTTTCTACGATACTTATTGGTCAAAATGTAGTAAATATAGCTTTTGCCTCCGTGAGTGCAGTCTTTCTTGCAAGATTATTTGGCTGGGGTGAAGGTGTAATACTAATTGTTTCAACATTCGTATTGTTGATTATCGGAGAGCTAATCCCAAAATATTTTGCCAGGGAACTTGCGGATAGAGTAATTTTACTGACTATTCTACCTGTTAGAGTTGTAAATTTTATAATGTACCCTTTCATCAAATTAACTTCTGCGCTGTCTGCCAAATTAACCCAATCTTCAAATGTTACGGAAGAAAATATTAATAATCTTTTCAGCAAAGAAGATTTAGAATCATTAGTAAAAGAGAGTCATGAGGCTGGAGTTGTAAATAAAAAAGAGAGTGATATAATAAGTAAAGTATTTGCATTGGGAGATCAGCGGGTATATGAATCAATGAGGCCGCGTACGGAAATAGTTGGTGTTGAAATAAATCAAGATGTAACAGAAGCTTTAGATATTTTTATTGAATCCGGCTTCTCTAAATTGCCGGTTTACGATGATAGCCTTGATAACATTAAAGGGATAATACTTGCTTATGATCTATTCAAAAATCCTCAAAATTTGCATAGCATTATGCGTGAGGTCTCTTTTGTCCCAGAGACGAAAAAAAGTTTTGATATGCTTAATGAATTTTTAAGCAAACAAATTTCTTTTGCAGTTGTAATTGATGAGTTTGGAGGAACTGCCGGCATTGTAACAATGGAAGATATAATAGAAGAAATTTTTGGAGAAATTGAAGATGAGTATGATGTTGAAGAAGATATTTGCCGGAAGATAGGAGAGAATATTTATTTAATCAGCGGTAAAGTTGAGATTGATAATATTAATGAAAAGTATAATTTAAATATACCGGAAGGGGATTACGAGACTATTGGGGGATATATCAATTTTAACCTTGGGAAAATACCTGCTCAAGGAGAAAAAGTTAAAATTGACAATTTTGAAATTCTAATTGCACGTGCAAATAATATCAAAATAGATTTGGTTAGACTTACAGACCACTCGCAGAATTAAAATTACATTTTTTAATCTTCAAAAATTTTTTATAAAAAATATTTTATTTTGAAGCGTGCTTATAAATATTAAATTTTTCTGATTCTTTTCTATACTTATCAGTATTTTTCTTATTCCCGGTTGAGCCATATAGATCAACAACATTATTATACAATCTGTTAATTTGAGTGCTATCATCTTCAAAATTAGATTTATAAAATTCTAAAGAAGAGGTGAGTAATTTTTCAGCTTCACTATATTTATGTTGTTTTAAAAGACAAATTCCCAACTCACTTTTAGAACGCCAAATATCTTTATTCTCAGCAGGAAATTTTTTTATTCTTGTTTTTAGCGATTTTCTAAGATATTCTTCAGCTAAACCAAACTTGTTCGTCTCTAAATAGATTTTTCCTAGCCAATATTGACTGAGGGCAACGTAAGGATGATCAGAAGCTAATGTTTTTTTGTATTGCTTTAGCGCAGCAAGCTGATATGATTCAGCTTCATTGTATTTCTTAATGTTTACATTAAGTACGCCTAAATTATTTAATGCTAAGCCAACATCCGGGTGATCTTCGCCTTTTAAATTTAATTTAAGCTTGTATGATTTCTCCAAATATATTTCAGCTGATTTATAATCTTTCTTCAGCATATATAGATAAGCCAGATTGTTATAATTGGTTCCAACTTCCGGTCTGTTTTCACCGAGTAATTCTAGATTTAGAGCCAAAGATTTTTTGTTGTATTCTTCCGCTTTATCTAGTTTTCCAGCATCCATATAGTTTAATGCCAGATTGTTCATAATGACGGCTGTATTCGGGTCTTTCTCTCCATTACTTTTTATGGCAACATCTAAAGCTTCTTTAAACAACTTTTCTGCTTCATCATATTTTTCAAAATACATTTTTATTAGTCCACGATCATTTAGTGCATTTGAAAATTGTTTAGTTGGCTCATCTAAGACTTTACGAAAAATTTTAATTGATTTTTCATAAATTGAATCCGCTTTTTTGTAATCACCAACCCAATCATAATAAAGTCCTATATCATGGAGACTTTTTGCAGTTTCTTTGCTTTCATAGCCGTATATTTTTTTGCTAATTGAAAATGCTTCATCTATAAAGGGCTTAGCTTTGGTAAATTCCCCCAAATTCATATATGTATTCCCTAGAGTGCTTCTTAAACTTGCCTCAACTTCCGGCTGGTCTTTTAAATTTGTTTCAATGTCTTCGGCGGCTTTATCTAAAATATCATAGACCTTAACATCTCTCCCAATTTCCGATGGATCGACAGATGACAGCATTCCCTGTAAAAATGAATTTACTTCTTCAGCCTTTTTAGCCTCAACCTTTGCATTATCTCTTTCTTTAGATGCAATATCTGCTTGCCAGGAGATTGCAATGAGACTAAAAATTAAAAGTATTGCAAAACCGAATGAAGAAAAAAAGCCTACTTTGTGTCTTCTAATAAATTTTGTTAGTCTGTATGCTGTGGTATCTTTTTGTGCTATTACAGGTAAGCCAATTAAATATCTTTTTAAGTCCTCAGAAAATTGTTCAACCGAAACATATCTTCTTTCGGGAGCCTTATCCATCGCTTTAAGTATGATATTGTCTAAATCACCTTTAAGCTGATTAGAAATCTTATCATTATTAATATTAGAAGTTATCTTAACCTTATCGCTAGGTTTCGTTACGCTTTCTTTTTCTATGAATTTGCTGATAGCAATTGGTGAGTTGTTAGTAATTTTATAAGGTTGTTCGCCTGTTAATATCTTATATAATAAAACTCCTAATGAATAAATATCGCTTGCAGTTGTAATCCTTTGCCCATTAATTTGTTCCGGGCTTGAATATTCAGGAGTTAAATGCCAAACTCCTGTTTTAGTTAATCCTTCGTCACTATCAATTAAATCTTCATCAATCAGTTTGGCAATACCGAAATCAAGAAGCTTAGGAGCACCGTCATTCATCACCAGAATATTTCCCGGTTTTATATCGCGATGAATGATTAAGTTTTGATGAGCATATTGAACAGCCAGACAAACTTTCTGAAATAACCTTATACGTTCATTGATACTTAAATTATTTTTATCGCAATATTTGGTTATGGGCGTTCCTTCAATAAATTCCATAACTAAAAAGGGGAGTCCGTCATCAGTACTTCCACCATCAAGAAGTTTTGCAATGTATTGATGCTGAAGATTTGCTAACGTTTGCCGTTCTATTTGAAAACGCTTTAGTAAATAATCAGAATTTATTCCATGCTTTAAAATTTTTATAGCAACTTTTTGTTCAAACTCCTGGTCATTTCTAATCCCGGCATATACAATCCCCATCCCTCCAAACCCGGCTTCACTTTCAATTATATATTTCCCAATTTGTTTGCCGATATATGGGTCGTTTAACGATTCTGAATTTTCTAAGTCAACCTCCAACGGCTTATCTAAAAAATTATCATTATCTTCAAAAGATTTTAATAAAGACAAAACTTCATTTTTAATTTCAATGTCTCCATTACATTTTTCAACAACGAATTTTTCTCTTTGTGAAGATTGTATCTCTAAAGCTTCTTCAAAAAGTTCTTTGGCTTTTAAAATTTTTTGCTTATCCAAAAAGATTTCCTTTTTCAGATTATACTGTATCCATTTCCCTGTATAACCAGGCTTTTGCGTAATTCCATCCCCTTTTAACAGTTGATTCTGAAATGTTTAGTACTTCTGCCGTTTCTTCAAAAGTAAGCCCGGAGAAATATCTTAGCTCAACTATTTTACTTGATCTTTCTTCAACTTTTTCAAGTCTTTTTAATGCTTCGTCTAAAGCTAAAATTTTTTCATCATTATTTTCAGAAACTTCATATACATCATCCAGGGAAATATTTGGTTTGCCCTCACCTCTTTTTATTGATTTCTTTTTCCTGGCATGGTCAACAAGTACCTGCCTCATAGAATGTGCAGCTATACTAAAAAAGTGTGCCTTATTCTGCCATGAAAGATTTTGGCTACCCATTAGTTTAATATAAGCTTCGTGTACAAGCTCTGTTGTCTGTAGAGTATGATTCCTATATTCGTCTCGCAAGTACTTAGAAGAAATTTTCCTTAATTCATTGTAGATTTGAGGTAATATTTCACTCAATACAGATTTATTCCCTTTTCCGTATTGAATTAGAAGTTGTGTTAATTCTGAATTATATTCAGGCATAAAAAACCGTTAATAAATTTCTTGTTATTTTGGTGAATTGAAGGGCACTTAAACCTATGATATTTTAGCTAAATTATCAAGAAATTATAAATTTTAGATGAGTTTTTTATTTGAATATTTAACTTAATTTTGATTAGCAATTAGAAAGAATACTTTCTTTGGCAGTTGAGCAAAAATTGATGTATTTTTGTAGATATTCTTTGGAAAATATTGTTAAAATTTGATATAAAAATTTGTTGAAATTTGATTTATTAGGCAAAGATCCTAATTCAAAAGCAAGAGCCGGTATTTTAGAAACAGATCACGGCAAAGTTGAAACTCCTATTTTTATGCCGGTTGGAACCCAGGGTACGGTTAAAGCTGTTAATCAAAATTACTTAGAGCATGATATAAAAGCTCAAATTGTTCTTTCAAATACTTATCATCTTTATTTGAGGCCCGGAACGGAAGTTCTGGAAAACGCCGGAGGACTCCATAAGTTTATGAATTGGAATAAACCGATTCTAACAGACAGTGGAGGCTACCAGGTTTTTAGTTTGTCTGACTTGAGAAAACTAAAAGAAGGCGGGGTAGAATTTCGTTCTCATCTTGACGGCAGCAAGCATTTCTTCACTCCTAAAAAAGTCGTTGAAATTCAGCGAAGCATTGGTTCAGATATCATGATGGTTTTGGATGAATGTACTCCATATCCATGCGATTATGATTATGCTGTTAAGTCAACAGAACTTACTTCCAGATGGGCAATCTTAAATAAAGAAGCTTTTGAAAATTCAAACCCTATATATGGACATAATCAATTTCAATTTGGAATAATTCAGGGCAGTGTGTATAAAGATTTGCGCGAAAGATCTGCTAATGATTTGTTAAAGATTAATTTTGATGGATTAGCAATTGGCGGCCTGGCAGTTGGCGAACCGACCGAGACTATGTATGAGCTTGTTAATTTTACCACTGACTTTATGCCTGAAAATAAACCAAGGTATTTAATGGGTGTCGGACGTCCTGAAAATATTTTGGAAGCTATTGAAAGAGGAGTGGATATGTTTGATTGCGTAATGCCAACAAGGAATGCACGCAACTCAAACTTATTTACTTCAACCGGTGTTCTTTCAATGCGTAATGCGAAATATAAAAGTGATTTTACTTCAATTGACGAGAACTGTGATTGTTATGCCTGTAGAAATTTTACAAAAGCTTATTTAAGGCATTTGTTTATTGCAGGTGAAATTTTAGCATTAGAACTTGCAAGCATTCATAACCTCCACTTCTATTTAAATATGGTGAAGGAGGCAAGAAAGCAGATTCTAAATGGAACTTTTATTGAATGGAAAAATACTTTAATTAAAAAGATAACTTTAAATGGAAAAAATAATACGGAGGAATAATTGTTAGAATTAATAGCAATGGCACCGCAGTCCGGTGAAGGCGGTGGCGGTGGAATGGTTAGTACCATCATAATGTTTGGTGCTATATTTTTAATTTTTTATTTCATGATTATTAGGCCGCAGCAGAAGCGAGCTAAAGAAAGAGACAAGATGCTGGCTAACATTCAAAAAGGCGATAAGATTGTAACTAGCGGCGGTGTCCATGGCACAATTGCTGGCATAGATGAGAAAACAGTTTTGTTAGATGTTGGCGATAAAGTAAAATTAAAAGTAGAAAGAAGTGCTGTTTCTTCAGTTATTAGCACAAAAGAAAGCTCTTAATTATATTTTATGTCACGGAGAAATTATTTCTCTTACTATTCTAATTAATTAGAAATAAATTTTCTGGACAGTGTTTAAGTATTAAATTTTGAATGAATTTAAGGAATAATTTTTGTTTGATTTCTATAAATCAAAATATTTACTTGAAAAAAAATGGGGTTTAAAATGTTTTGTACAGTTGAAGAAGCTTTAGAAGAAATAAAGAATGGCAAAGTAATAATTGTAGTTGATGATGAAGATCGTGAAAACGAAGGGGATTTTATTTGCGCTGCTGAATATGTTACTCCTGATATTGTAAACTTTATGGTTACTTACGGGAGGGGAATGCTTTGCGTAGCATTAAGCGGCGACAGGCTTGATCAATTAGGATTGCCGCTGATGGTTGATTCAAATTCTGCTTTACATGGAACTCAGTTTACTGTTACTGTAGATGCTATCGAAGGGACTACTACTGGAATTTCTGCCGCAGATAGAGCCTTGACTATCAAGAAAATTATTGACAGAAATTCTAAAGCATCTGATTTTGCCCGTCCCGGACATATCTTTCCCTTACGTGCTTTTGATGAGGGTGTTTTAAGAAGAGCCGGCCATACAGAAGCTGCTGTTGATCTTTGCCATCTTACAAATTTAAAACCTGCCGGAGTTTTATGTGAGATTCTTAAAGAGAATGGAGAAATGGCAAGGGTTCCTGATTTAATTGAAATTGCAGAAAAGTTTAATTTGAAAATTCTAACTGTAAAAGATATAATTCAATATCGATTAAAGAGAGAAAGATTAATTGAAGAAATAACTGATGCAAATCTTCCAACTATTCATGGAGATTTTCATTTAACTTTATATAAAAGCAAGCTTGATAATAAAGAACAGGTTGCTCTGGTTAAAGGTGAAATAAATCCAGGCGAACCGGTTTTAGTTAGAATGCATTCAGAATGTTTAACTGGAGATGTATTTCATTCAATGCGATGTGATTGCCATGATCAGCTTAACACTGCTTTGGAACAAATAAACATTGAAGGAAAAGGTGTTGTGGTTTATATGCGGCAGGAAGGCAGGGGCATTGGTTTAGAAAATAAAATTAAAGCCTACAAGCTTCAAGAAGAAGGCAAAGATACTGTGGAAGCAAATGAAGCTCTCGGCTTTAAACCGGATTTAAGAGATTATGGAATTGGAGCACAGATACTTCTTGATTTGGGTGTTAGAAAAATTAGGCTGCTGACTAATAATCCTAAAAAAGTAATTGGATTAAAAGGCTATGGTTTGGAAATTGTTGAACGCGTTCCGATTGAAATCCCCCCGAATGAAAACAATGAGCGATATTTGAAAACTAAACGCGATAAGATGGGACATATTATTTTGCAAGAAGATTAAAGAGACTTTTTATAGTCTCTTTTTTTATTTTAAATATTAAAAAGCGGAGAACTAAATTTTGAAACGCATTTCAGTTATATCATTTTTAGTTTTATTTATTTTCACTTCCTTATCATTTTCACAACAGAAAAAAGTCTACTACGCAAAAATAGAAAGTGAAATTGATCTGGGAATGGCTCCTTATATAAGCCGTGTGGTAGATGAAGCTGAAGAAAATAATGCGGATGCTATAATTTTTCATATCAATACCTTTGGTGGTAGAGTTGATGCTGCTACTCAAATTAAAGATGCAATTATTTCCACAAAGATTTTAACTATTGCTTTTATAAAAAATAGAGCCATCTCAGCCGGATCTTTCATTGCTTTGTCATGTAAAAAAATTGTAATGGCTCCCGGGAGCAGTATTGGAGCGGCAACAGTTGTTGATGCAGCGGGGAAAAAACAAAGTGAAAAATATCAGTCGTTTATGCGTTCTGAAATGCGAAGTGTTGCAGAACAAAATGGAAGAAGGGTAGATATTGCTCAAGGAATGGTTGACGAAAGAATAATAGTTCCAGGTCTAGTAGACAGCACTGAATTAATTACACTAACAACAGATGAAGCACTTGAGTATAAAATAGCTGATACCACTGCTTCTAATTTAACTGAAGTGCTTGGATGAATTTGGATTGAAGAATGCTGATGTCATTACTGTAAATCAAAATTGGGCCGAAGACGTTGTGAAGTTCTTAAATAATCCAATCGTTTCTTCAATTTTAATTATGCTTGGATTTTTTGGCTTGATAGCAGAGATTAAAACCCCTGGCTGGGGTTTACCGGGAACTATGGGAATTATCTGTTTGCTTTTATTTTTTGGTTCTTCATATATTCTTCAATTGGCTACTGGTATTGAAATTATTTTGTTTATTCTTGGTATAGTTCTTTTAGCTCTTGAAATCTTTGTGGTCCCCGGATTTGGAATCACAGGTATTAGTGGAATACTATTAATTTTAGCTTCAATCTTTTTAGCTCTTCTCGGTAATTTTAAATTTGTCGGTGCAAGCGAAATTTCTTCTGCAATAATTCGGCTTGCAGTATCAATTGTAGGGGCATTAGTTTTGGTTGCTATTTTGGCAAAATTTCTTCCTAAATCATCTGCTTTTAGTAGATTAATATTAAATGAAAGTGAAACTTCTGAAAAAGGATTTCTCTCAAATCCAGTTGCAAGCGAAATGATGGGACTTGAAGGAATTGCATTAACAACTCTACGCCCGGCAGGTACAGCTGATTTTGATGGTAGGAGAGTTGATGTAGTTACTGAATCTTCTTATATCGAAAATGGGAAAAAAATAAAAGTAATTAAGGTTGAGAGGAGAAAAGTTATTGTTCGTGAAATAGTTGATAAAGTTTAGATTTAATAATAAATCGGTTTCTTAAAGAAACCGGTTTATGTTCAACATAATTATTGCAAAAGTTATTAAACAATTTGTGAGGGGAGTATGAAAACTCTATCGGTTATTTTAGTTTTGTCTTTTCTTTTAAGTACTAGCCTAATTGCTTCAGATCAGAATAATAAAATTGATGATAGTAATATAAAAATTTTAATCATTCCTTTTAATGCATTAGGTGTTGATTCAATTTCATTAACACTTCTCAAAATCTTTTCAAATTTGATCTTGAGAAATATTGTAACTGGAATATTGAAGTAACCGAATCAAATTTGTTCAAATGAAAATTGTGCTGTTGAATTTGGTAAACAACATAATGCACAAAAATCTTTTATGTGTAATATGAGCAAGCTCGGAGAAAAGATTATAATCCAGTTTGTTCTTATGAATGTTGAGACTTCGAAAAGAATATTAAGCGAAACTACTTCTGCTTTATCAGTTGAAGACCTTGAGAATGTTATGAATCGAATTGCATTAAGTGTAGCCCGTGAAGAACCGCTAAATAAAACCGCAGAAGTAGGAACAATTACAGAAAAAGAGCAGGTGCCAGAATTAAGAAGAGGAGCTGAAAGAATGGCAGGTATTTCATTTGGATATTTATTCCCCCAAAGTGGATATGATGCTTATGAAAAATCATTTGTTTTTGAATTCAGGGCCGGATTTGAAATGCCTCAAACAGCACTTGGGATGCTATTGGCAATACGTAAAGGATTTGCAGCTAATATTTATGGAGACTATCTATTTACAAAGACAGATGTTTGCCCTTACGTTGGCGGAGCTTTTGGATTTCATTGGGTAAGTCACACTTCTCATACTTACATTGTTGATTATACAACAACTCAAAATTCATCTTATTATAATAATAATGCGGATAAACAATCAGATGGATTTGAACTAACTTTAAATACCGGTTTGCGTTTATTTAGAACTTATGATTTCCAAATATTATTAAACCTTGATTATATTTATACATTTAATGATTATAAAGATCAGGCAATAGTTTTTACAATTGGAATATTGAGATAGACAAAATAAGAGATATCAATATTTATTGAATATTTTATAGTTCAACTTTAGTTCAGGTTCATGTTTAAGTTCAAGTAATTGAATTCGGTAATAATTTTAGGTTTACTCGAACATTCAATCATTCATCGATTCAATCTTTGAATATTTTAATCTTGCAATCTAAACTCATTCTTTTCTTACGTCGAATTTTATACTTAAATTTCCATCAATCATTTTCAAAATCTTATGAATAAAGTAATACTCAAGAAAAACGAAGAAAGAAGAATACGATCAGGCCACCTTTGGGTTTTTAGTAATGAAATTCAAAACACAGAAGGCGAAATTGAAAATGGTGATTTAGTTGAAGTATATGATTCAAGAAATAATTTTCTTGGAACAGGGTTTTATAATAAAAATTCTCTTATCTCAGTTCGGTTACTTAGCAAATCAAAAATTGAAGATTTAGAACTCATTATTTGAATCAAAATTAAATTCTGCTTTTGAATTAAGAAAAACTTTTTATCCAAATCGTAATTCATTCCGTTTTGTTTTTAGTGAAAGTGATTTTATGCCAGGGCTAATAATCGATAAATATAATGAAACTTTCGTTCTTCAAGTTTATTCATTTGGGATGGAGAAAAATATTGAGGCTATTTGTGATATATTAAAAAGTAATTTCAGTGCAAAAAATATCTTTACAAAAAACGAAAGCTATTTTCGAAAACTTGAAAGCTTGCCTGAAGAAGATAAAATTTATTTGGGTGAAATGAATTCAGGAAGTAATTGATGATGGATCAATAAATATTTCAAATTGATTTTGAAAGCGGACATAAAACCGGTTTTTATTTTGATCAAAGCGATAATAGATTTTTTATTGAAAAGCTCGTCAAAAATAAAACAGTTCTTGATGCATTTTGTAATTCGGGTGGATTTGGGCTTCATGCTGCAAAAGCTGGTGCGACTTCTGTTACTTTTGTTGATTCTTCATCAAATGAAATTGAAGGTGCAAAAAATAATTTTGAATTTGAATAATCTTAATTGTAAGTCGGAATTTGTTGTCTGCTGATGTGTTTGATTTTTTCGAAAAGCAAATTAAAAACAATATTAAGTATGATGTTGTTATGATTGATCCCCCGGCTTTTGCAAAAAACAAAAAAAATCTGCCTACTGCAAAAAAGGGATATGAAAAATTAAATAAACTGGCGATGCAAATTCTAAATGAAGATGGATATTTAGTCTCTTCTTCATGTTCATATCATCTTAATAAAAGTGATTTCTTTGAAATTATCAATTCTGCAGCACAAAAAGCTTCGAAACAAATTCAGCTAATTCATTTTAATGAAGCATCATTGGACCACCCTAAATTGCCTGCAATGCCTGAAACATCATATTTAAAATTTGCCGTTTTTAAAATTTCCCCATAGTAAAATACCCTAAAAATAATTGTATAAAACATGCAACATTTTTATGTTTGCAGACGTCTAAAATCATTCGTAAAAATATTTCTTCATAAATCTATAAGAGGATTCCATTGGATATAAGCGAATTAAACGAACGGATAAAAACTGAAAGTGCATTTATTGATTTGTTGATGAACGAAATCAGTAAAGTTATTGTCGGCCAAAAACAGATGGTTGAAAGACTTCTTGTGGGGTTGCTTGGCAACGGCCACATTCTTTTGGAGGGTGTTCCCGGTTTGGCAAAAACACTCGCCATAAAAACTCTTGCTTCTACAATGAAAGCAAAATTTCAGCGGATTCAATTTACACCGGATTTACTGCCAGCTGACTTAATTGGAACTATGATTTATAATCAAAAGGATGGAAATTTTTTGATTAAAAAAGGACCAATCTTTGCCAACTTTATTTTAGCGGATGAAATTAACCGTGCCCCCGCCAAAGTGCAAAGTGCTTTACTTGAAGCAATGCAGGAAAGGCAAATCACAATTGGTGAAAATACTTTTAAGCTTGAAGAGCCATTTTTAGTTCTTGGCTACTCAAAACCCGATTGAGCAGGAAGGAACTTATCCTTTACCTGAAGCTCAAGTTGATAGATTTATGCTGAAAGTTAAAATCACTTATCCAACCCGCGATGAAGAATTAAAAATAATGAGGCAAAATGTTAATGAAGATAATATGAATTTGAATCCAATTATTTCACCTGCGGATATTTTAAAAGCAAGACAAGTTGTTCATGATGTTTATATTGATGAAAAAATTGAAAAATATATTTTGGATATTGTTTTTGCGACACGTTCTCCAAAACAATTTGGTCTTGATAAATTAACAGATTTGATTAGTTACGGCGGCTCACCAAGAGCAACAATCAATTTGGCTCTCGGTGCAAAATCTATGGCGTTTATTAAACGAAGAGGCTATGTAATTCCTGAAGATGTAAGAGCAATTTGTCAGGATGTTTTGCGTCACCGTATTGCTGTTACTTATGAAGCAGAAGCAGAAGAGATTACCACGGAAACAGTAATTTCAGAAATATTAAATAAGGTAGAAGTACCGTAAAAAGTCAATCCGCCAGGCGGATCAAAAATCAAACTACAAAAATTTACTCAATTTAAATATTGAAATAGAATAAGTGCTAACTAAAGAAATAATAAAACAAGTTCGTCAAATTGAATTAAGAACCAGGGGCCTTGTCAATCAGGTTTTTTCGGGAGAATATCATTCCGTATTCAAAGGAAGAGGAATGGAATTTTCCGAAGTTCGTGAATATCAATTCGGCGACGATATAAGAAACATTGATTGGAACGTTACCGCAAGATTCGGTCATCCTTTCATAAAAATATTCGAAGAAGAGCGCGAACTTACAGTAATGCTGATGGCTGATTTAAGCGGTTCGTTGATATTCGGAACTGTTGATAAAACAAAACAAAGAATAGCTGCCGAACTAAGTGCTATCCTTGCTTTTTCCGCATTGAAAAATAATGATAAAGTAGGATTAATTTTATTTACTGATAAGATTGAAAAATTTGTTCCTCCAAGAAAAGGACGCAAACATGTTTTAAGAATTATTAGAGAGGTACTTTCTTTTCAACCTGTCGGTAAATCAACTGATATAAAATCTGCTTTGGAATTTCTAAACAGCACAATTAAAAAAAGAAGCATACTCTTTCTTCTTTCTGACTTTATGGATTCAGGTTATGAAAAAATATTAAGAATTGTAGCCAAGAAACATGACCTCATTGGAGTTGTACTTGAGGACCCGAGAGAAAATGAATTACCTAAAATGGGGCTTGTCAAGTTAACAGATGCTGAAACCGGTGAAGAAAGATGGATTGATACCAGCAATAAAAAAATTAGAAGTATGCTTAAGCAGCAAAAAGAAGAATTAAATAGAAAGAGAAAATCATTATTTGTTTCGAGCAGACTGGATAGTATCGAAATCCAAACCGGACAAAATTATATAACTCCACTTGTTCAATTTTTTAAACGGCGTGAAAAAAGATGGTAAGATTGAAAATATTAATAATACTGTGCGTTTCTTTTTTTACTGCCGGCATCTTTGCTCAAAATATAACTGCTTTGGCAACTACCGATACAACAGATTATTATATCGGCGATGTAATTACATACAAGCTGCAAGTTGAATACAACAAAGAATATAAAAATTGAAAACCCCGACATCTTAAAAAAAATATCAAACGTTGATGTTGTTGGCAGTAAAGGTCCAATTACAACTGTTACGGATAATAAAAAAATAACTACTTATTTTGTCACTCTTTCAAGATTTGATTCTGCAGAGGTTACTATTCCTCCAATAACAATTGATTACCGTGTTGGTAAAGATACTTTAGTTAAAGCGCGCTCCTGTGCTTTCGCAAAATAGTAACCTGGTTCAGGATTCAACTTTAAAACAAGTTAGTTCAAACCCGGTTTCATTTGTTATCCATCTAATGAAAGTAAACAAGCAAGAAGATATAAAAGATGTAAAATCCCCGGTTACAATTCCTCTTGATTGGAAACTAATTGTCTTGTTTATTCTTATTGGCTTAATAATTATAGGAGCAATTATATACTTTTATAGAAGATATAAAAAGAAGAAAGCCGGTGTTGTTGTTGAAAAGAAGATTATTGTTCAGCCGCCGCATGTTATAGCGATTGCATCATTAAATAGACTGGAAGAAAAACAGCTTTGGCAAAAAGGAAAAGTAAAAGAGTATCATTCAGAAATAACAGAAATAATAAGAAAATATTTTGAAGATAGATTTAATCTTCCCGCGCTTGAATTAACTACTTCGGAAGCCATTGATGCTTTAAGAAAAAGAAAGGAAGCCGAAATAATTTTAGATATCACAAATAGTTTTTTGAATAATGCTGATTTAGTAAAGTTTGCAAAGTTTCAACCGCTGGTTGAGGTGAATGAAGAGATGATGGCACAAGCGAGAGAAATTGTAAATAAAACAGCAAAAGCAGCGGCACCGGAAATCAAAAAGGAGGAAGTAAATGTTTAAAGGAGTAACATTTGCATATCCCTGGATTTTGTATTTCCTAATTCTAATTCCGTTAATGCTGGCTTATTATTGGTTTAGAGGAAAGAAGAAACAACCTTCAATAACTTATTCATCATTGAATTTATTCAAAGGAATTCCTGTTACTTTAAGAGAAAGGTTCAGGCATCTGCCAGCAATTCTAAGAGCATTAGGATTGGCATTATTGATTATTGCACTTGCGCGTCCTCAGACATTCTCTTCCGGCGAAGATACATACACAGAAGGAATTGATATCGCTATGGTTTTAGATATTTCAGGAAGTATGCTTGCAGAAGATTTAAAGCCGAATAGAATTGAAGCAGCTAAAAATGTTATTGATCAATTTATTAAAGGAAGAACATCGGACAGAATCGGCTTGGTGATTTTTGCCAGGGATGCTTTTACACAATGTCCGCTTACAGTTGATTATTCAGTTCTTAGGAATCTATTAAGCCAGGTTAAAAGCGGAATGATTGAGGACGGTACTGCTATCGGGAATGCTATTGCCAACGGTGTAAATAGGTTAAAAGATAGCGATGCCAAAAGTAAAATAATAATTCTACTTACGGACGGTGTAAACAACAGCGGAGAAGTCGACCCAATTTCCGCAGCTCAAATAGCTAAAACATTTGGGATAAGAATTTACACTATTGGAGTAGGTACGGAAGGGCAAGCTCCATATCCAGTTCAGACTCCTTTTGGGACAAGATATCAAATGGTTCCTGTTGAGATTGATGAAAGTGTTTTAACTAAAATATCTGATATCACAGGCGGAAAATATTTTAGGGCAACTAATAATAAAAAACTAAGAGAAATTTATAACGAAATAGATAAGCTTGAAAAAACCAAAATAGAAGTAACATCCTATAAAAATGTTCATGAATTATTTTATTCCTGGCTTGGCGGAGGAATAATATTTAATATTTTTAGAATTAGGCTTATCCCAAACAATTTTGAGAAAGATTCCTTAATTTTATGTTTAGATTTGAACATTCGGAATACCTGTACGGTTTATACCTTCTTCCAGTTTTCGCTTTGCTATTTTTTTACTTATGGTATAGAAAAAGAAAACTGCTTGAAAATTTTGCTGACAAAAAACTACATCACATTTTATTTTCCTCCCACAGTAACGCCAAGAGTGTTATAAAAATTGTAATCTTTCTTGTAGCTTTTGAATTATTAATATTATCAGCAGCAAACCCTCAGATTGGTACTAAGATGGAAACAGTAAAGCAAACAGGTATAGATGTAATGATTTGCCTGGATGTTTCTTTAAGTATGCAGGCAGAGGATATAAAACCCAATAGGCTTGATAAAGCTAAATACCAGATTTCTACTTTAATTAAAAAGCTTCATGGAGATAGAATTGGCTTAATTGTTTTTGCCGGAGATGCTTATGTACAATTTCCTTTAACTACTGATTATTCTGCTGCCGATCTTTTCCTTTCTGCAGTCAATGAAAATTCTGTGCCCCAACAGGGAACTGCAATAGCTTCAGCAATAAATCTTGCTGTAAAGTCATTTGATTATAAGGTAAATACTCAAAAAGCTATAATAATAATTACTGACGGTGAAGATCATGAAGGCGATATAACAAAAGCTGTAGATAATGCTGTTGATAAAAAAATAAAAATTTATACAATTGGTTTGGGTTCCCCTGATGGTGTCCCTATCCCGGTTTTTAATTCAAGAGGTGTACAGTCTGGATTTAAACAGGACAAAAACGGGAATATCGTTTTAACAAAGCTGGATGAAGATATTTTAAAGCAAATAGCGTCCGAGGGTAACGGCAAATATTACCGTGGTTCTAATTATGAAGATCAGCTTGATATGATTTACAAAGATCTTTCTTCTTTGGAAAAAACTGAATTTGGTGTAAAAAAGGTTACTGATTACGAAGACAGGTTTTATTATTTTTTAGCACCGGCAATTTTTCTGTTAATACTTGAATTTTTTATTTCGGAACGAAAATCTCCTTTGTATGGTAAGCTAAACAAGAAATTAGGAATTGAATAAAAATTAAAAGTTAATTATGTATAAAATATTTTTTATTGGTTTAATTTTTCTAATTGTTGGTCAAGCAAACGCCCAAAGCACCAGAAGTTTGAATAATGACGGCGTTGATCTATATAAAGAGGGTAAATATGCTGATGCTGAAGTAAACTTTAAAAAGAGTCTTGAAAATTCTGAAAATAACTTTAAAGGAAATTTTAATCTTGGTGATGCATATTACAAACAAAAAAGATATGAAGAAGCTCTAAAGTCATATCAAAAAGCTTTATCGGAGAGCAAAGATAAAATGGATAAAGCTAAAGTTTACCATAATATTGGTAATTCATTATTAAAATCGAAAAAAATTAAGGAAAGTATTGAAGCATATAAAAATTCATTGAAGCTTAATCCGAACGATGATGATACTAAATACAATTTATCTTATGCGTTATCAATGTTGAATAAGGATAAAAATAAAAATCAACAGAACCAGAATAAAAACGATAAAAACAAAGATAAGAAAAATAAAGATCAAAATAAGAACGACCAAAATAATAAGAACCAGCAGAATAAAAACAAAGATCAAAAACAGCAACAAGATAAGCAAAATCAGCAGAATCAGAATAAGCCAAATAAAAACCAGGAAGCAAAACAGGATAATCTAAAACAGCCTGATAAAAATAAAATTACAAAAGCCGAAGCTGAAAGAATTCTTGATGCATTAAAGAACAATGAAAAAGAATTGCAGAAAAATATTAGAAGAAAAAGAGGGAATCCTATTAAAACCGACAAGGATTGGTAAGATGAAAAAATATTTTGCAATAATATTTTTTCTCTGTACAAGCGGTATACTTGCTCAATCGCTTACTGCATCTGTAAGTGACAATCCGGTTGGACTGCAGGATAGGTTCCAAATTACATTTACTTTTTCGGGAACGGACATAAACAATATTAAAAATTTCTCTGCCCCGTCATTCAGTAATTTTTTAACTCTATCAGGCCCTAATCAATCAACAAGCATTCAATTTATAAATGGCGCACAGTCTGCATCAATTTCTTTTTCATATTATTTGCAGCCCAAGAGTATCGGAAAGTTTATAATTGGCTCGGCTTCAATTGATTATAAAGGAACAAAGTACAAATCTGATCCTATAACTGTAGAAGTTGTTAAAGGTTCATCCCAACCGCAGAAGCAAGCTCAAAACCAGCAGCAGCAACTGGATAATACAGCCACAAATAAAGAGATTGGAGATAATTTATTTATAAGAGCAGTGGCTGATAAGAAAAAAGTCTATGTTGGTGAACAAGTTATTGTAACTTATAAACTCTATACAAGAGTGAATATTGCTGCTCAAATGAGCATTTCTAAGCTTCCCCAGTATCAAGGTTTTTGGGCGGAAGAGTTAGAGACTTCACCAACTATTATGTTTACTACAGAAGTTGTTAATGGAAAACAGTATCGCGTTGGTATCTTGAAGAAAGCAGCTTTATTTCCTTCACAGACTGGTGAATTAAAGGTTTCTCCTTTTGAATTAAATGTCCCGGTTCAAGTAAGAAAGAAACATAAAAGCAACGGTAATTTCTTTGATGACTTTTTTAATGATCCTTTTTTTGATACCGGGCAGACAGTTAATTATCTAGCTAAATCAAATACTATCAAATTAAATGTGTTGCCTCTGCCAAGTAAAAATGTGCCGCCTTCTTTTAATGGTGCTGTTGGTAGTTTTAAAATGACTTCAAGCCTTGATAAATCTGAAACAAAAACAAATGACCCAATTAACATTAAATTAGATATAAGTGGAACAGGTAACATTAAGTTATTAAACGCTCCTGAAGTTAAGCTGCCAACTGGAATGGAAAAATATGATCCCCAGGTTAAACAAGATATAAGCCGAAAGAATGTTGTTTCAGGTAAAATGGATGTTGATTATTTAATTGTTCCACGAATTGCTGGGACAAAAACAATTCCTCCAATTGAATTCTCTTATTTTAATCCGAATAAGAAATCTTACGAGACTTTATCGACACCGGAATATAAAATAAAAATTGATCAAGGTGAACAAATTGCAAATTATACTTCTTCCGGGAAAGAGGATATAAAAGTATTAGATAATGATATCCGTTTTATCAAAACTTCTAATGAAGCACTTGAAAAGAAAGATACATATTTAATATATAGCATTGGATTTTGGTCTGCCGCAGCATTACCGTTGGTCTTGTTGGTCGGTTTAGTTAGCTGGAAAAAGAAAACAGACAAACTTGCAGGTAATCTTCAACTACTTAAATTTCAAAAAGCACAAAAAGTTGCCCGCAACCGTTTGAAACTTGCACAGAAGCTTAAAGAAGAAAATAAGCAGACTGAATTTTATTCTGAAATATCTCAAGCGCTTTTTGGTTACTTAGAAGATAAATTCAGAATTGCTAAATCAGATTTCACTTTGGATAAAGCTATCAATGAACTGACGAATAATAATATTAAAGATGACTTAATTAATGATTTTAAAACATGTGCAGAGAAATGTGAATATATTCGTTTTGCTGCTTCCAAAGATGGTGTAAATACCATGAATGATATGTATGAAGAATCCACTAGAATAATTATTGAACTTGAAAAATCTTTTTCGGATAAAAAACATGTTTAAGAAAATTAATATCATACTTATATTCTTATCGTTATTTTCTTATTCATTTGCTTTGCAGTCAAAGAATGCTGAAAATGAATTTAATAAAGCGAATGACTTATACAGAAATAATAAATTTGAAGACGCAGTTAAAGAATATAAAAAGCTTATTGATGATGGATATGAATCAGCAGCTTTGTATTACAACTTAGGAAATGCCTATTACAGGGAAGGTAACATTGGACACGCTATTTTATATTACGAAAAAGCTTTAAAGCTTGAGCCGACCGACGAAGATATAATTCACAATATAGCTTTAGTTGATTCAAAGACTGTTGATAAAATTGAACCATTACCGAAGTTTTTTATTTTTCAATGGTGGGAAGCTTTGCTGGCTGTTTTTACCATTAAAGGATGGACAATAACTGCATATATATTTTATTTATTGATATTGCTGGCAATTGGACTTTACTTTTTTTCAAAGCAAAATAAGATACAGAAATATAGTTTTTTTAGTGGATTGATTTTCCTCGGTTTATTTATATTTTCTTCGATTCTCTTAACAATAAGATTGAACAGGGAGGAAAATATTAAGAATGCTATTATTACTGATACAGTTGTAAATATTAAAACAGCGCCGGATTCGGGAAGTAATGATGCATTTGTAGTTCACGAGGGATTAAAAGTTAAGGTTGAAGACAAAATAAATGATTGGGTTAAAGTTCGTCTGCCAGATGGTAAAATTGGTTGGGTATCAGACGATAAACTTAGGGTAATTTAAGTTATATACATAAATACTCATATTTAATTCCCGGCAATTACTTAATTCCGGGATTTTTTATGTGTCCAAATAAACAATAAATTGATTGAAGGCAACATACTAAGTATTTTTACATTATGGATTCAAAAAAATATAACAATATAAAATTAGCTGTTGGAATTGGTGAAGGTATAATGACTTTTATCGTCATT
This sequence comes from uncultured Bacteroidota bacterium, assembly GCA_963777515.1. Lineage (GTDB taxonomy): Bacteria > Bacteroidota > Ignavibacteria > Ignavibacteriales > Ignavibacteriaceae > CAVSWT01. Next base: position 251,087 of record CAVZQU010000007.1, on the reverse strand, counting down.
CTACTTTTTGTACTAACCGGACTAAGTACTTCGTTAGAAAATTATTTAAGCAATATTTTTTCAAATCAATACTTATTGTTTTTAAGTTTTGTTATTGTGTCTGGAATAACTAGTGCAATTCTCTTTTCTCCGGTTAAGTATTATTCCGGGTTTTATCTTGAACATAAATATAATTTATCAAATCAAACCTTCGCTAAATGGATTTGGGAGGGGCTAAAAGGAATTCTTGTGTCCAGCGTGATTGGAATTCCAATTTTACTTTTCTTTTTCTATTCATTAAACAAATTTGAACAATTGTGGTGGCTGCCCTTTGCAATTGCTCTCTTTTTGATTTCAGTTGTTTTGGCAAGAATTGTTCCTATTATAATTCTTCCTATTTTTTATAAAGTAACTCCAATTGAAAATGAAGAACTGAAAACACGAATAAGCAACTTAGCAAAAGACGCCGGTATTAAAGTTGAAAATGTTTTCAAGTTTGATATGAGCAAGAACACTAAAAAAGCCAACGCAGCTTTCACCGGTATTGGAAAATCAAAAAGAATTTTATTGGGTGATACTCTTCTTGATAATTACACTGATGATGAAATTGAAACAGTAATTGCTCATGAACTTGGCCACTATAAGAAAAAGCATATAATAAAAAATATAATAATTGGAACTGTTTCAAGTTTTGTTACACTTTTTCTCATTGCAGTTTTATATAGAGTTTCAATCGGTTGGTTTGGATTTGAATCAATTAGTAATATTGCAGCTTTGCCGCTGCTGACACTCTGGGCCATGTTAATCGGTTTAGTTCAATCTCCATTGTCAAATATATTATCTCGTAAATATGAATATGAAGCTGATGAATACGCTATCAAGTCAACCAGCAAGGCAGACGCTTTCATTTCAACTTTAAACAAATTGAATGATCAGAACTTAGGAGATAAGGACCCTCATCCATTTGTAGAGTGGTTTTTCTATAGCCATCCTTCTGTTAAAAAAAGAATAAGTGCCATTGAAGATTTAGTTAAAAATAATGAGCAGTTGAGTAAGGATAAAAAAGCTGAAATGACAGCCTTTGAGGAAGAAAATTGATAACTTATTTTAAGCTGTTATTAATTATAATTTACACTTTTATTTGCTCCATCTTTGCAATTCTTTTCGCAGTTTTTGATCGAAGTAATTATTTATATTTTAAGCTGGCAAAAGTTTTTTCAGGTGGAATTTTATTTATTAGCGGAGTAAAGCTAAAGATAACCGGATTAGAAAATTTTGATCATAAAAAAACTTATGTCTTTGTATCAAATCATAGCAGTCAATTTGATATTACAGCTTTACAATTTGGAATTCCTAATAATATGAGTATTGTATTTAAAAAAGAGCTTGCTAAAATACCTTTTTTTGGCTGGCAGCTTTGGCTTGGACCATATATAATGATTGACAGGCAGAATCCGGAAAAAGCAATTAAAAGCATTCATGAAGCAAAAAATAAAATGACAAAAAAAGGGATATCCGCTACTATTTTTGCAGAAGGTACGAGGAGTAAAACTGGTGAAGTTCAACAATTTAAACGCGGTGCTTTTTATCTCGCTGTAAAAGCTGGTTTCCCAATTATACCGGTTTCAATAAGCGGTTCTGAAAAAATATTGCCTAAGGGAAAATTAAAAATTAATCCGGGAACAATTCATCTTCATTTTGCAGAGCCGATTTCAATAGAGAATATTTCAAATAGAAAAGATGAGCTTGAGCTTATGCAGAAAGTTAGAGATATTGTAATTGAAAATAAAAAAGGAAATTAAAAATGTCAGTAAGCAGAAAAGACGTTGAACATATTGCCGAATTAGCAAGATTAAAATTTGAAGAAAAAGAACTAGATCAATTTACAAATGAATTAAATGAAATTTTAACATACGTGGAAAAGCTAAATGAATTGGATACAGAAAATGTTGAACCGCTTTCACATCCGGTTGAAGGTGTAAATAATTTTAGGGAAGATGTGGTAAAACCATCCATCGAAACAGAAGACGCGTTAAAAAATGCTCCTGATAAAGATGAAGAATTTTTCAAAGTCCCAAAAGTAATTGGTGAGAACTAACTTATTTTTTAATTTTTAATCTGCCTGGCACCCGTCAGGTTTAATAATTGATTTTTTATGATACTTGGAGTTATTCCAGCACGATTTGCTTCCACACGATTAATGGGGAAACCGCTTGCCGATATCGGCGGCAAACCAATGATTCAGCATACCTATGAAAGTTCCTTAAAATCAAAATTGCTTCAACAAGTTATCATTGCTGTTGATGATGAAAAAGTTGCGAAAGTTGCTCAAGAATTTGGGGCCAAAGTTATAATGACTCCTAAAGATATAGCAACCGGTTCCGATCGAATCGCATATATCTTAAATGGGATTAAGGAAGCTGATATTGTAGTTAATATTCAGGGCGATGAACCATTTATATCCGGAACAATGATAGACCAGGCAATAGAACCTTTGCTTTTTGATCCGAATGTTTCAGTTTCAACACTTGCAAAAAAAATAGAAACGGTTGAGGAATTTAAATCACCTTCAATTCCCAAAGTAGTTTTTGATTATCATAATTTTGCTTTATACTTTTCAAGGTCTCCAATTCCTTTTGTTAGGGAGGCTAGATCCAACTTTGAAAAAATAAAGAAAGCCGATATTTATAAGCATATTGGTTTATATGTATATAGAAGAGAAGCTTTGTTTAAATTTACTCAATTGGCTACAACAGATTTAGAACAAATTGAAAACCTTGAGCAGCTTCGAATGCTTGAAAATGGTATGAAAATAAAAATTGTAGTTACTGAGTTTGACAACCTTGCGGTCGATACTCCTGAAGATTTGGAACGTGCAAGGCTTTATTATTCAAGAAAAATTAAAAAAAATAAAAAATGAAAATACCAAAAAAATTATCCTTAGCGTTTCTTCCTACACCTATTCAGAAAATTAATTTTGAAGGAAGGAATTTCCTAATTAAACGTGATGATTTAACCGGATTTGAATTAACCGGGAATAAAGTAAGAAAGCTTGAGTATTTAATTTATCAGGCAAAAAAAGAAAAAGCAGATTATGTTTTTACAGAAGGCGGGGAACAATCAAATCATGCACGCGCTACTGTTATTGCAGCCTCACAAAACGGAATTAAATCCAAAATATTTTTATGGGGACAGAATAGATCAAACCCGGAAGGCAATCTTTTTCTTGATAAATTTTTTAATTCTGAAATTATGTTTCTTAATAAAAAAGACTATGCAAATGTTAATGATATGATGTTTGAAGAAAGACAAAAATATCTTAAAAAAGGGAAAAAAGTTTTTGTTATTCCTGGAGGAGGTTCTACAACTTTAGGTATCTGGGGTTACATTTCATTTATGAATGAATTGAGTAAACAAATAAATGTTAATAATCTAAGTGGAATAACTACTGCTTCCGGTTCAGGAGGAACATCAGCCGGGCTTTTAGTTGGTGCGGCAATGTTAAATTTGAAATTAAAAGTTTATGCTGTTAATGTTATTCATCCCGACGAAATAATCAGAAAAAAAATATTACAACTTGCTGAAGGTTGTGTTCTCGATTATAAATTAAATTGCAAAATTAATCCTGATAATCTTGTAATTCTTGATGGATATTCCTCTGAGGGATATAAAAATATTACTAATGATAAATTAAATCTGATAAAAAAACTCGCTCTTTCATCCGGAATCATTTTAGATCCTGCTTACACGGGAAAAGCTTTTAAAGCTTATTATGATAATTTCTTATCTAAAAATAAAGGAATGAAAAATTTATTTATCCATACAGGTGGAATATTTGGAGTGTTTGATAAACGATTGAAATACTTGAAAGCTTAATGAATCATTAATTCGGTTTTAATTTGAATTTATAAAGCGTAATTTTGAGTTATGAATTGTATATTTTGCGATATCGTAAATCATAAAGCAAATGCAGAAATTTTATTTGAGAATGAAAAAATAATCTCATTTCTTGATATAAACCCAATGAATTACGGACACGCATTGGTTATTCCTAAGCAGCATTTTGAAAATTTCTTACAAGTGCCGGATGAATATTTACAGGCGATGGTAAATGGGACCAGGATAATTTCTCAAGCTGTTAATAAAAGCTTAAAACCCGATGGATTTAACATTGTGGCTAATAATGGAAGAGCAGCAGGGCAATCCGTTTTTCATTTCCATTTTCACATCATACCAAGATTTCACGATGACGGTTTTAAAATAAAATTAAACTTAAAGAAATACCAAAACGGTAATCTCAAATTATTTGGTGAAAAAATTCGTTCAGAGATAAAATAAAAGAGGGAAATAATGGACAAAAAAATAAGAGTCTTAGTTGCAAAAGCAGGATTAGATGGACACGATAGAGGTGCAAAAGTTATCGCCGCAGCTTTACGAGACGCAGGAATGGAAGTAATTTATACTGGTTTAAGGCAGACTCCTGAAATGATAGTAGAAGCTGCAATTCAAGAAGATGTTGATGTAATTGGAATAAGTATATTATCTGGTGCACACATGACCATTCTTCCAAAAATAAAAAAGCTAATGGATGAAAAAGGATTGAATGATGTTTTATTAACCGGGGGAGGAATTATTCCTGAAGAAGATATAAAATCATTAAGTGAAATGGGAGTTGGTAAATTATTTACTCCCGGTGCTTCAACTGTTGCTATTGGAGATTATATTAAAGAATGGTGCAGTGAACATCCCAAAATTGATTAGATAAAAAATTCTCATAAAAAAAGCTGCCCAAAATTTGAGCAGCTTTTTTATTTTAAAAATTTAAGTAATGTTAATTCCCTTTAACATTGCTATTTCCTCTTACATTAATAATCCCATTTATATGTTTTGACTCATCAATGATATTGCCTTGTGCGTCAACTATTCCAACATGACAACTTGAACAAGCTGTTAAAGGCACTTGAATATGGCCTAAGGGAGCGATACTCTCTGAAGTTCCATGACATGAACCGCATTTAGCTTGTGTTCCGTCTACTTTTGTCCAGTTATACTGTTTTATTATTACCAACAATTTTATCCGATACAAATACAAATGTATCTTGGGGAGCAGCATTAGCCTTATCAAACTCAAAATTACCATGGCAGTAAGTATTTGCACAAGAACCATCAGATGGATCGAAAGTAGCGTTTGAAGCTATATTATTAGTTGCTAAATTTTTCAAAGTAACTTCAGCAGGTAAATTACTATCAAGGTGGCCGGCATCATAAACAGAAGTCGGAACTTTATGGCAATCATCGCAAGTAACATTATTGCTTAGAGTATGATTATATAAATGATTTGCATGCGCCCCAACGCCCATAGCAGTAGTTGATGTTTCACCATTAATATCTCTCGGAGGAGCAATACGAGTTGGATCAGCAAAATCTCCGTGACAAGTGTTACAAGCTAACGGCCCGCCAGTATTTGTATGACAGGTTAAGCAGCTTGCACCGGTTAAACCGCCTGAAAAATCAGCAGCATGGCACTGCTGGCAATCTTTCATATTCCAATTATCATTCTTAATCATAAGTCCGTGAAAGTTAGAAGAGCTTTTTGAAATAAAACCTTCTTTATGAACCTGGACTTTTGCTTGAGGAGTTATATTGTTTTCAAGATCACTACAGCCTGAAATAATTAATCCAAAAATGGATGCTAATAAAACAACTAGAAATATTTTTTTCATTTTAATTTTCATTTTATCGGCCCCCCTTTGCACCATGACAATATCCACAGAATCCGACTCCTGAAGGTGTTTGAGGACTTGCACTAGTATGACAATTGTAACAAACAGAACCGGAATTGTCGTGCCAATCACCATGAGTATCTCTCATAAAATTGGCTGGATGTGTTTTAGGATTCGTTCCTTTTATTCCATCACTGTCTAAGTGGCATTTAATACAAGTAGGATCAGCGCCTTGAGTATCATGACAAGCTGCACAACTTTCAATATCTCTTCTTGCTAAAGTTGCATGTTCTCCACCGCCGCTTCCAACACCTATCATCATAAAGTTTGGTTGCAAATGTGAATAAGGCTCAATACCGCCTAAACTATAGTCTGCATCTTTCCCTTGATGGCAAGAGGTACAGAAATTCTCAAGATCATGGCATGATTGGCAATCTGCTGTTTTTCCTTTTGCATCAATTCCGTGTGTGAATTGGTAATCTAATGAATGGACCCTAGTAATTTGCTGCTGTTTAACTCCAGGCTTAAAATTACTAGGTGAATAAGGTTGATAAAAATTATCTTTAGTATTTTTTTCTATAATTACATTCGAAGCATCGTGGCATTCTTCACATGAATTATTATCATGACACATCATGCAATTTGCATTCATTTCTCTTGCAGCAAATTTATGAGCCTTTAAGAAAGTACCGCTTTTATGACTCTGCGGAATAAGATTAGCAGTAGAAATATGACATGCTTCGCAAGCACTTGGAGCTGCTTTTGTGGAGCCATGACATGAGAAACATGTTTCCATCGGCGGATTTGGGTTTGCTAATTCGCTACTATATTCAACATCCTTAAATCCTACATGACATTTTTCGCATTCCAATTTTTCGTGTTGAAATATGAAAACTGTGGTTAAAAATTAACTCGGATTTTTTCTTAATTAAAGGTTCATAATTATCATCGTAATGGCACATATTACAATTATTTCTCATCTTCTACATCGTGGCAGGTTCCGCAGCTTTCATGAGTAGGGAAGAGATTATCACTTAATGATGTGCTGGTTGGAACTGCTGTATGGCATGATGCGCAATCAGTAATATCAGCATGTAGCTTATGAGAAAATTTTATCAGTTTACTATTATCTTTTGGCCCGTCATCACCATCAGGTTTGAAAGCTGCAAAAAGCAAAGCAGCGGCGAATATAGGAATCAGAATAAAGTATAAGTATTTAAATTTCATTGTTCATCAGTTAAAATTTGTATTGAACCAGTAGTTTAGTTTAAAGAAGAATCTAAAATCGTTTTTGTAAATTTTGTTATTCATATATTGAGCCTGGCCATCAAACGATAAAAAAGCAAATGGTCTATAGTTCAATCCGCCTAAAATAGTAACTAAATGATTTTTATTGTCATTTTTAGAAAGCTTATAGCTGGTATAAGATATACCTGCTGAAGGTGTTAACATACCTTCAAGAAATGAGTAGGCAGAATAAAGTGATAATGCATCAAGTTCGCCTTCATATCCAAATGTTTTTCTGTAGCTCACGCTACCGTAATTTGAATTTACACCTAAAGTAAGTCTTTGCGAATTATCATCTTTGTAAATTACGTCACCAAACTTTCCGATTACAGTAAATGTTTTGGTTAAATCGTAATCTGCGCCAAGTTCAAACTCCTGCGAATTGCCATAATCAAAAACAGAGAAAATAGAATTGTATTTAATTCTCGGTTCTCTAAAATTGTAATAAGCATTTAATCTAAGATTTTTAACTTGATCGTATGAGCCATAAGCTTCAATCTTAGATGTCATTTCAAAATTTATGTCGTAATCATATTTAGTGTTAATTGAAAAAAGATTTTTCTTTTCATAATTAACTTCTGCACTTGCATATTGATATTGAGTTGATTCGTTTTGAATTAAAACCTGCATCGGATTTAAATTTGCATCATAACGCAAAGCCCAGTAATCCTGGGCTTTGAAATTTTTCTTTACATATCCAAGAGCAAATTGAAAATCTTTTACAGATAGCTGCTGTAAATTTCCCGCCGACTATATAATCATTTTTAAAGTCATCAGTTAATTCAAGCTTCTGATATGCCGGAACATTACCGCCTACATATCCAGTTAATTTATATCCGGACTTTTTCAAATCAACATTTAAACCATCGAATGTGCCGCCGGCAATGCCACTGAATATCGGCTGCCTTCCTAATTTAAAGCTAAGAACATCAAACAGATTTCTACCTTCAAAATAAAGATTATAAAATCTTAATCTCGGGTCGTTCTGCAAACTATTCGATAAATCAGCTTCAAGGTTTAAATAAGATCTTAAAGAAAATTTCCCCTCGTTTACATTTAAGAGTAAGCATTTGAAATGATCTTAGATATTTTCCTGAAACATCTGTGGTATCAAATCTTTGAAATGCATATAACGAAGAAGAAAATCTTCCATTAATATTTTGAGAAAAATTCAGCGGAATATAAAGAGTAATTAGCAGTAGTGTAAAAAGATATTTCTTCATTTTCTATAACTTTGTGAATTTTTATTCTTTACCTGGAATTGGGTGCTTAATTTGAGCCCACATTTTATCTAAATCTCTTGCAACATAAGTAGGGCTATCAGGATTATGACAGGTTGAGCAAAATGCCTTTAGATCTGTATGTTCCATTAATCCATTTGCAATTGCTTCTTTTTTATCTTTCATAATCTTTAAGCTCTTATAATCACCGCCTGCTCCGTGGCATGTTTCACATTGAACCCCATCTTCAACTTTAAATTTTTTGCCTATTAGTGCAGCATCTACATTATAACCGCTGGTATGGCATTTTAAGCAAGCTTCAGTTTCAACAGCTTTTGTTTTATAACCTGCTTTTTTTGCTATTTCATCTGCTTTTTCAGTTTGTAAAGTTTTATATGCTTGGGCATGCTTTACTATTTTGCCAAATAACAAATTGTTTCCCTTGTTTTTCAGATTTGTGGCACATGCCGCAAGTTGATGCACCGACAAATTCATGTTCTTTTGGTTTATCGGCTCCCTGTGCGTATATGCTTTGAACTATTAGGAGGGGAGATACCAACAATATTATTAGCGTGCAAATTGATTTGATTTTCATTGTACCTCCAGATTTTTTTTTGATTGAATTATTATTGTTATAACTGGAGAGTCCAACTTAGCAGTGCATTAAGGACTCTCCATTTAATTTATTTTGAATAGATGTTACTTTAACAGAACCATTTTCTTGACCACTGAAAAATTATCAGCTTCTATTCTATACAAATAGACCCCAGAAGCTAATGTGGTAGCATTCCAGCTCAACTGTATATTTCCCTTGCTGAATAAATTTGTTTATTAAAGTTGCTACTTCATTACCTATTGCATCGTAAACAACAATTTTAACATTGCCTGCTTTTGGAATAGCAAAATCAATTTGAGTAGTTGGGTTAAATGGATTAGGATAATTTTGGCTTAAACTGTATTGAGTTGGTAATATAGAGTTATCATTTGTTACAGATGTTGGATTTAAGGATGCTATAGCATCTTCTAATAATTTTTGAACCAATCTTGTATTATGAATTCCATGACTTCCTTCTTGCTGACAGGCCATCAAATTATAGTTTGCTTCTTTAAATACATTAGTTGAGGAATCTGAAACATTGTTTAGTGCGTCCTGTAGAACCGCGATTAGACTATCTGTTTTGGTTTGAGTCCCTCTATAGTCGAACATTTTATCATGGTTTGAAGTATCAACTACAGAAAGATAATCAGCATGGCAATCAAGACAGGCTTGAACTCTTGGTTTAAATGTATGTCCATGTGCTAAACCGAATTGTCCGTTACCTTCAGCATTCAAGTGGCAGTTTATACATCTTTCTTTTGCTGCCCATTTATGAGCTGAACTTTGATAAGTTTTCCCGGGATATTGATACCCAAATAATTTTGATCCGCTTAAACATTCAGATGTTGTATGATGCGGAGTTGAATTTATATCAACAGTATCCTCGATTTCGGCATTATGGCATTCGTCGCAAATAACTCTTGTTCCAGATATAGGAAATCTCAATTGATGCGGATATTCTTTTGAGTGAGGATCATGACAGGCAACGCAAGTAATAGGTTGTATTTCATCACCCGTTACATCCAATTTCTCCTGATAATTTGCCGGGTCTTCCGCAAAACGAATGAAACTTTGTGCAACGTGACATTTTACACATGAAGGATTATTAACTACAAAAGCTAAAGATGAATCTGCAGAATGAGCGTGGCCTGAAATTGCCCATTCCTCATAAAACCCGTGATGAGAGCCCTGATGACATTTACCACATAATTCTGCTGAATAATCTAATTTGTTTGTCGTCCCAAATCCCCAGTGATCAGTCGATAGAGTAGAATCTGCAGTTCCCATTGGTCCATGGCAAGCTTCACATTGAACATTCTTTACTCTATTAAAACTAGAAACATCTGTTATTTTGTAATTTGGAGTTGAGCTAGTATCCATAACAACATATTCATCTGCTCCATAATTCATATTCTCGGTATCCCATCCTGTATTGTGGCACCGCAAACAAGCAAATCCATAATGTGAATTATTTATTGAATCTTGAGCTTCAGCATGCAAAGTATTTTTCCACTCTTCGAATTTTGGTGAAGCTATGCCTCCTTTATAATGACAACTGGCACATGATGTCGCTTGTGCATCAGTGGTATCCCCAACTCCAAGATAATAATTCTGACTAAAAGAAAATGAATAAAATGATAGGACTAAGAAAACTGTGAATAGTATTTTTTGTTTCATCGTATAACCCCGGCTATTTTAATAATTTTTATGAAATACGCGTCGCTTTTATGACAAAAACTAAACCATAAAAGGAAATTCAAATTTTAACAAAAAAATGAACAATTGTTTTCAGAATTGAGAAAGTATAATTTAAGTTCTCTTAATAGAGAAGCTATATTTCAAAAATGATTGGTAATTTAAATTATATAAACTAAATTTACTAATCAAAATTATATAGAGGATATTGATTTGAAATTTTTTAAACTAAAATTAGCAAAACATTGGTTAATATACATAATTATTCTTTTAATTTTCAATTCGTGTGACTCAAAAAATACGCAAAATAATAAAAAATTTTATGTTTCAGACAATTTGATATATAAATATGAAAGCAATGAATTATTCAATGGTATTGTTACGGATACTGTTAATAATCAAATAGTTACATATGAAGTTAAAGACGGAAAAAAGAATGGATTTTTTAAAATTCATTCTTTAACCGGCAAGCTGATTATGGCTGGTAATATTGAGGATAATAAAAATGAAGGCGAATGGCTTTATTATTATGATGATGGAAGTCTTGAATCCAAGGGCTTCTTTAAAAATGATAAACCAGATAGTCTTTGGTATTGGTATTATCCAGACAGCACTATAAAAGAAAAAGGCTCTTTTTTTAAAGGAGAGCGAGTTGGTGATTGGTACAGTTATGACAAAACTGGTAAATTAATTGAAAAGAAAGCATTTCGGGATACTTTAGCAAAATCACAATAAAAAAATAATTTTAAATTTCTCTTGAACTATTCAAAATTATTTCTATATTTATCTCCCAAGATATTTAACCCTCCTAAATATCTTAAAATGGGCTAAGCAGTTTTAACTGCAAAATTAAAATTTTCTATTTCAAAGTCTTTAAGGGATGCTATGAAATTATACAGCCATTTTAAGGTATGTTATGTCTATTTTGTTTTTGTGATAATGCTGTCATTTACAGCCTGCAATAAAAAAATGGACTACAAATATTCATATTTTTATAAGGATGGATTAATCCTTAATTCTTATACCCAACAGCTTTACACAGGAACAATTAAAACAAGCATAAATGATAAAGAACTAATTTATGATGTAAAGAATGGTAAAAAAGACGGTTCATTCATTACTTATTTTTCAAATGGTAATGTTGAGATGATTGGGGAGATGAGCAAAAATAAAAACTCAGGCTACTGGAGATATTTTTACTCAAACGGAAATATAGAGAGTGAAGGCAATTTTAAAGAAGATGTTGCTGAAGGTAATTGGAAATGGTATTACCCGGATGGTTCTTTAAAGGAAGAAGGAACCTTTTTTAACGGGAAGAAAAACGGAACCTGGATAAAATATCATCCAGATGGTAAGCCCTTGCAAAAAAATATTTTTTTAGATGATAAAAAATTGAATGAAGTTGAATATTATAATATTCGTTCAGTATAATTTTTCGTAAAAAAATTTGTGTGGGAGTTGTCTCTACCTTAATAAAACTCGAGGAAACTTTTAAAGGTAATCTACTGGCAACTCCTTTTTTTTAATTCTCATAAATACATATCTTATTTACTTTTCTATTGGATTGAAATTAAAATAGGCTTTAGCTAATTTTGTAACGTATTCTTAAATTTTCAATTAAAGGAGTTCACAAATGGGAGTTAAAGTAGGTATAAATGGATTCGGACGAATAGGTAGATTAGTTTTTAGCGCTCTCGTAGACAAAGGTCTATTAGGAAAAGAAATAGATGTAGTTGCTGTTGTGGATATTACAACTGATGCAAAATATTTTGCTTATCAACTAAAATACGATTCAGTTCATGGAAGATATAAAGGAACAATTACTACAGAAAAAAGCAGCCCAAGTGCTGAAGCTGACGATGTTTTTGTTATTGACGGCCATAAAATTAAATGTATCATGGCTACAAAAGAACCATCACAATTACCCTGGAAAGAGTTAGGTGTTGATTATGTAATTGAATCAACAGGTATATTTACTCATTCAGATAAAGCTAAAGGGCATCTTGAAGCAGGCGCAAAAAAAGTTATAATTTCTGCTCCGGGTAAGGGCGACGTTAAAACTGTTGTACTTGGAGTGAATGATAATGAATATGATCCTGCAAAACATCATATTATTTCAAATGCTTCTTGTACTACAAACTGTCTTGCACCTTTAGTTCATGTAATTCTGAAAGAAGGAATAGGAATTGAAACCGGTTTGATGACTACAATTCATTCTTATACTGCAACTCAAAAAACTGTAGACGGCCCTTCTAAGAAAGATTGGAGAGGTGGCAGAGCAGCAGCTATAAATATTATTCCTTCGACAACCGGTGCAGCAAAAGCTGTAGGGCAAGTACTTCCGACTACTCAAGGTAAATTAACCGGTATGTCTTTCAGAGTTCCGACAGCCGATGTTTCTGTTGTAGACTTAACATTTAGATCTGAAAAAGATACATCGATAGAAGAAATTGACAAACTGTTAAAGAAAGCCTCTGAAACTTACCTTAAAGGAATATTGGGCTACTGTAATGAAGAACTTGTTTCCACTGATTTTATTCACGATAACCGCTCTTCAATTTATGATAGTCTGGCTACCTTGCAAAATAACTTTAAAGATGAAAAAAGATTTTTCAAAATCGTTTCATGGTATGATAATGAATGGGGTTATTCTTGCAGAGTAGTTGATCTTTTAAGTAAAATTTCTAAAATGTAATTAAGAAGAAATAATTTGAGGAGATCAGAAATTGGTCTCCTTTTCTTTATCCTTCCAAAAACTTCAATGCTTTCTTTAGAGGCAAAAATAAAATGTTATTATCATCTTTTTTAAGATAAAATAAAGGGTGAAAAAAATTATGAATAAATTATCAATTGATAAAGTCGATTTAAAAAATAAAAAAGTTCTGGTTCGTGTTGATTTTAATGTGCCGTTGGATGAAAATTTAGAAGTAACTGATGACAGACGAATTTCTGCGGCGCTTCCAACAATTAAAAAAATTATTTCCGAAGGCGGAAAAGCTATATTAATGAGTCACCTTGGTAGGCCGAAAGGAAAAGTAAATCCTAAATTCAGCTTAAAGCCAGCCGCTGAAAAACTAAGTGAATTATTAAATAAAAAAGTTACATTAGCTCCCGACTGTATTGGCGATGAAGTTAAAAAAATGGTTAGCGAAATGAATGATGGCGATATCATCCTTTTAGAAAACTTACGATTTCATGAAGAAGAAGAAAAAAATAATGCAGATTTTGCAAAACAATTAGCTGAATTAGGTGATGTGTATATTAATGATGCTTTTGGAACCGCGCATCGCGCTCATGCGTCTACAGAAGGTGTAACAAAATTTATTGATACCTGTGCTGCCGGTTATTTAATGCAAAAAGAATTGGACTATCTTGGTGGTGCAATAGCAAATCCTGACCGCCCATATTGTGCAATTTTAGGTGGTGCAAAAATATCAGGCAAAATAGATGTGATTAATAACCTGCTTGATAAGGTAGATTCTCTTATTATTGGTGGAGGAATGGCTTTTACATTTTTCAAAGCACAAGGTAAAGAAATTGGTAAGTCATTGCTGGAAGAAGAAAAGTTGGATTTGGCAAAAGAACTTTTAGAAAAAGTTAATAACAAAAAATTGAACTTTTTACTTCCTGTTGATGTCGTAGTCGCAGATGAATTTAAAAATGAATCTCCCTCAGAAGTAGTAAGTGTAGATAATATTCCATCTAGTAAGATGGGGTTGGATATTGGACCCAAAACTATTGAATTATTTAAAAAGAATTAATGAATTCCAAAACAATCGTTTGGAATGGGCCAATGGGAGTTTTTGAAATGGATAATTTTGCTAAAGGAACTTTTATTATAGCAGAAGCATTGGCAGAAGCGACAGCAAAAGGTGCAACTACTGTAATTGGAGGCGGAGATTCTGCTGCTGCAATTACAAAAGCCGGGCTGGATGATAAAGTATCTCATGTATCAACCGGCGGAGGCGCATCTCTCGAATTTTTAGAAGGAAAAGTATTACCAGGGGTTGAGGCATTAAGCGAAGCATAATTTGTTTGTATTAGATTATTAAGGAAATTTATTTTGAGTAATTATTATAGACCGAGTGGTTTTGGCGGATTTAGTTTTTTCCCACCCGTCATTAAAAACCTGTTAATTATAAATGGTGCTGTTTTTATCGTAACCATGCTGGGTGAAAATATTAGAATGGCTTCTGGTTTTACTTTAGCCGACATTATTACTAAGTATTTTGCTTTATTGCCTATCGGTGGTTTTACTGCGGCTACCATGGGCAATATTGCGATAACTTGGCATTTTTATCCATGGCAGTTGATAACATATCAATTTATGCATGCGGGATTCTTTCACATATTCTTTAATATGTTTATACTTTGGATGTTTGGAATGGAAATAGAAAATTTGTGGGGCTCAAAAAAATTCTTAATATTTTATTTAACTACTGGGGTCATTGGCGGTCTGTTCCAAATTTTATTAAGCCCGATTTTTTTAGGTGGCCTTAATGCCCCGACAGTTGGCGCTTCGGGTTCAATAATGGGAGTAATGGTAGCCTTTGCTATGCTTTTCCCCAATAGATATATTTATATTTATTTTTTGATTCCCGTTAAAGTTAAATACTTTATTGTATTTTTAGTTTTAATTGATATATTTGCTGCGAATGGTGGAGGCAACATTGCTCACTTTGTTCATATTGGCGGCGCTTTATATGGATTTTTATATATGATGTTTACTAATCAAGGTAGCGTTTCATTCAGAAATATTTTCGGCGGGTCATCTTCTTCGTACAGTAATTATTCGAATGTTTCCAACAAATTTAAAAATATTTCTAATCCATTTAAGAAAAAGAAAGATGATGTTGAAGATGCTACATATTATGATGTAACTGATAGTGATGAGCATCAGGTTTCACAAAAAGAAATTGATGCTATTTTAGATAAAATTAGTCGTTCCGGTTATCAGAATTTAAGTGAGAAAGAAAAGAAGATTTTATTTGAAGCAAGCAAAAGAATGAAATAAATTAAAAGTTAAAAATCAAAATTCATAAATCAAAACTGATTACGAAAGTTCAAGCTCATGTTCAAGTGAAAACCGTTTTCATTAAAATTTAAATTTTGTGATCTTGCAATCTTTTAATATCCAAATTTTATAATTCATCAATTCAATCAATCATTCTAAAGGGATGCTTACTTGTTGTGTCGTTTTAAATACTATCTTCATTTCTCAATCCTTGTCTTTTATATGATTTTGTTTTCAGCTTGCCAAAATAAAAATAGAATTAATGAGGGTAAATTTGTTAAAATATATACTGATATGGTAATTACTCAGAACTCAATTGTAGATAAAGAAGATGTTGATAGTTTACAGATTGTAAATCCTCTAACAGCAGCACGTGATTCAATTCTAAAAAAACATAATGTAAGCTTAGCTCAATATCAAGCTACGGTTGACTATTACAATCAAAACCCGGAAAGATGGCAGAAATTTTTTGAGAAGGTGCTTGCTGAATCTGACAGCATGAAAGCAAAGCCTTTAAATTAAACCTGCCGTATAAATCTGGTCCTATATTTTGCAGCCGCAATCCTTATTAACGAATAAGAAATATCTTTTGGCAGTCTCTCTTTAATTTCCTTTAGATTTGAATAACCTTTGTCAATTTCATCTTTGATTAATTTTAAAACATTATCAACAAAGAGATGAGAAATATCAGTATCCGGTTCAAATTCAATTATGGTTTCAATCTGCATTGATATAACCGGTTCAGCCAATTTTCGCAATGAGGCAATGTCTTTTAAGCTGTAACCTTCCTTTAAAAGATGGTATGTTTCTAAAATATTTTTGGGAATATCTTTTTTGTTCTTCCTGCATTGGTTTTTCAGTTTTTATTTCTTTGAAAGATTCATTAACAACTTCCAAAATTTCTTCACCTAACTTGCTGTACATCCTGTTATTAAAACCTTCAACGGAAAGAAGTTCTACTTTATTTTTAGGTTTCTTATCAGCAATTTTTCTGAGTACATTTCATCAGGACAAATCAAATAAGTTGACTGCATGAATTTTTTTGCTGCTTTTGTTCTAACTTCTCTAAGAGAATTGAAGAGAACCAAATCCTCTTCATAATTTAAGTTAGAGATTTTATTTTCATTCAAATCCATTGGAACTAATTTTAAAGACTTATAATCCAATGTTAATATTTTATTCTTCGTACCGCTTTGATGAATTAATTTCTCTTTAACCATCTGATGCAATACTAATTTCAAATCATGCGAAGTATAATTTGATAAGGAACCAAAAGCGCTAAAAGAAGATGCAGAACTTAATTTAGATTTACCTCTTAATATTTGGACCAACGCAGTTTCAGTTAATTTAATTTTACTTTCTTTTAAAGTTTTAAGAATTGTCTCTTTAACGTATTCAACTGTTTCGTTTGTTAGACCTTGTTTTGATACACACTTATCGCATCTTCCGCATTTGTAATTTGCAACATCTTCTCCAAAATATTCGAGTATAAATTTAAACCGGCAGTCAAGAGAGTAAACATAACTTACAATCCTGTCTACTTTATAGCGGAGATTTAAATAGCTTTCATTTATTTTTTTATAATCTAAATTAAGCCTACTTTTATTCACGCGTGGAGAAGTTAAAAGAATATTCTCTTTAGAAAATATTTTATTGAAAGAAAGAACACCAAGGTTATCGAGTGTTAATAAAGCTTCTTCAAGATTGTCTTCATCTAAATCAAATTTCTTTGATAATTGTCCGATGGAAACATTAATTTTACTGCCTAAAATTTCACTTCCAAACTCCCGCAATAATTGAAGAACCGTTTCTCTTAAAATATCAATTGAAGATTGCTTGGCAAATTCTTTCAACCTGTTCGTACTCATTGTGAATTGAAGAGAAATGTTCCTTTCATATTCTGAGAGCTGTTTTAAATATCCGCCGGACTCCAATATTTTCAATGTTGCATGAAGAAGCCCTTTACTGACTTTTCTTTTACAATATGCAGTTATGTATTCGTGATTTAATGGAATTTCGTTTTCCGGCTGCATTCCTTCTGCAACTTTTCCATAGTCGCAGATTGCCGAGTAAACATTTTCGATTAATTCTTTATCTGGATGTGCATTTGAAATAAAAAAGTTTTGAATGTTGATATCATAATCTTCATGTAGCAAAAATGCATATGAATTTTTCCCATCTCTGCCTGCTCTTCCAATTTCCTGGTAATAATTTTCAATTGAACCGGGAGTGTTATAATGTATTATTAATCTAATATCTTTTTTATCAATCCCCATCCCGAATGCATTTGTAGCTGCTATAATGGGAACTCTATCTTCAATAAAATCTTCTTGAATCTTCTTTCTTATTTCCGGCGGCATTCCAGCGTGATAATAAGAACAGTTGATTCTATTCATTACTAAATATTCAGAAACTTCTTCTGCATTTTTCCGAGAGGCACAATAAATTATTGCCGGAGTTTTATATGCAGAAATTAACTCTAAACATTTTTCTTTTTTCTTTTTGGTGATGATAACATTTAAGAATAAGTTATCTCTCTCAAATCCTCTTACAAATAATTTATGTTTTTTTAATCCAAGCTGTTTAATAATATCTTTAACAACTTCGGGAGTGGCAGTGGCAGTAAAACCGGATACATTTTTAATCTCAACAAAATCAATAAACACTTTTATTTTACTGTAGCTGGGACGAAAATTATGTCCCCATTCGCTAATACAATGTGCTTCATCAATAAATAAAAAAGTAGGAGAGAGCTTTTTAATCCGTTCTGCAAAAGATAAATTCTCAAGCCTTTCAGGTGCAACATAAAAAAGTTTTATTTGTCCATAAGCAATTTTTTGAAGCACTTCTTCAGCTTCATAAAAGCTCATTGTGCTGTTTATGAATCCGGCTAATTCTTCATTCCGGTTAAGTGCATCAACCTGGTCTTTCATTAATGAAATTAAAGGTGAAATAACGATAGAGAAATTTTCTGAAATCAATGCTGGAATTTGATAGCAAATAGATTTGCCTGCACCAGTTGGTAAAACAGCTAAAACATTTTCACCTTTAATAATTGATTCAATTATTTCAAGCTGGGAATTACGAAATGATTTTAACCCAAAATATCGTTGTAAGGCTTGTTGTGGTTTCATTTAATTTTAATTCGTTCAGTCGCAAAGTAAAAAAAAATTACACATAATAAAAAGTGATTATTCTGAATGTTATTGTTAAAACACGAATTTAATAACAATTAAATAATAAAAATACCAATCTCAAAATTGCTTATATTTACAGAATTATTTCATAAAATTTATTGTAAAATGAATGTAATTGAAACAAACAGCCTTACAAAAATTTACTCCTCTTTCGCTAAAAAAAGAGAAGTGCAAGCATTAAATAGTCTTAGCTTGAATATTTCCGAAGGTTCAATCTTTGGGCTTTTAGGGCCAAACGGGGCAGGAAAAACTACTTTGATAAAAATTCTACTGGGAATAACTTTTCCTACAAGCGGCAGCGCAAGAATTTTGAATGAAGATATTTCAAATTATAAAATAAAAAGCAGAGTCGGTTACCTCCCCGAGAATCATAAATACCCTCTTTATCTATCCGGCGGAAATGTTCTTAAGTTTTTCGGTAGGCTTGGCGGGCTGGATGGTAAAGTTCTTAATAAAAAAATAGATGAGCTGCTTGAATTAATGAATTTATCCAAATGGAAAAAATCTAAAGTAAAAACTTATTCGAAAGGAATGATGCAGCGTTTGGGATTAGCTCAAGCATTACTGAATGATCCGGATTTAATTTTTCTTGATGAACCAACAGATGGTGTCGACCCGATTGGAAGAAAAGAAATAAGAGACATTTTGCTTGAATTGAAGAATCGTTCCAAAACAATATTTCTGAACAGCCATCTACTTTCCGAAGTAGAAATGATTACAGATAGAGTTGCAATATTAAATAAAGGAAAGCTGCTTAAAGAAGGAACTGTTAAAGAACTAACAGAGAAAACTGAAGAGTTTAAAATATCAATTGAAAACGACGGCCTTGAAAATATTTCTTTTGAAAGCATCAATGGATTTTCAATAAACAAAAATAATGATGGTTCATATTCAGCTAAAGTAAATGATACTTTAGGATTAAATAAAGCAATAGATATAATCAGGTCAAATGATAAAATCATAAAAGAAATTGTCCCCATGAAGTTTTCTTTGGAAGAAACATTTATTGAAATAATAAATGAATCCAATAAGGAGGGGCAGCGATGAAAAATATTTTAATTATAATATCATATACGTTAAGAGAAGCATTAGCAAGAAAAGTTTTTATTTTTTTCATTGCAGTTACAATTTTATTTTTAGCTGGTTTAACATTTGCCTTTTCGCTGATGGATACAAATCAAATTCTAAGCTCGATGAGCAAGAATAATAATCCATTGATGTTAGCTCAAGCAATAGGCTTTTTGGAGGTTTCGCTAATAACTCCTCTTTCTTTACTTTGTTTACTTCTGGCGATATTTTCAACTTCAAGCTTTGTTCCCAACATGCTGGAGAAAGGCAATATAGATTTATTACTTTCAAAACCAATCTCCAGAATCCAATTAATAATTGGAAAATATTTAGGCAGTATTCTTTTTATACTTATAAATATTGGATTGTTAATCTTCGGAACCTGGTTAATCATCTCATTAAAGTTTTCTTATTGGGATGGTTCGTTTTTATGGTCGATAATAATTATTACCTTCACTTATGCTGTCCTTTATTCGATAATAGTATTATTTGGAATTATTACACGCAGCTCAATTTTTGGAATGATGATTGCTTATTTCGTGTATTTAATTTTAAGCCCTGCGTTGTTCTTTGTAAAATCTAAAGTTGAAATGTTCTCAATAAGCGACTTTCTTAAGGAATTATTAAAAGGCTTATATTATATATTTCCAAAGACTTCCGAGCTTATGAGCGAAATTTTACTTGATATATCTACCGGGAAATCAATAATAAACTATCAACCTATAATTTCTTCTACTATATTTTTAATTGTTGTCTTAGGCTTTGGAGTGTTTTTATTTGCGAGAAAAGACTTCTAAGTATGAAGAAAAAATTTGTATTTTTGATATTGTTAAGTTTTGGTTTTATTGGATGTAAGGGACACGATGAGCACAACCCGATAAGTAAAAGCCAGTGGGGAATTTTTGCTTTTATTCCTGAAGAATCTCAAATGGTTATGTATGTCAACTTAACGGATGTACGAAGCACTGAAGCATGGGAAACCTTATTTAAACCTTATTTTAATCAAAGTGATGCTAAGCTAAGATTAAATAAATTTAAAGAAGAGACCGGGTTTAACATTGAAGCAAATGCAGCAGAATTAGTTTCATCGTTAACAGAAGATGGGAATAATCTTATTGCGGTAAGCTTTAAAAAGAATATAAAGAATGTTCATAAATATTTTGAAGAAGAAAAGAAATTTTCTGTCAGTCGGATAAAGGGTAAGAAGGTTTATCAAGTTAGAAATAAAGTTGACGAAAAATATATTTTCTCAAATGATTCTACTTTATTGATGTTTAGTAATACTGATTATCTTGAAAAAGTTTTAAATAATGAAAATGAATCATTGAAATCAAACAAAGAGTTTATTGATTTAATAGAAAAGATAAAACAAAAAAATAAATTTTGGTTGGCAGTAAGTGGCGGAAGGCCAACATTATCAATAATTAAAACAGTCATTGGTGATTTCAAAGATATACCGGGTAAAAAGTTGATTCGTTCCATTAAAAAGCTAACAATCTCTGCTGATTTTGAAGGTGGACTGAAAGTGGAATCAAACTTGATTTGCAACAGCAGAAAGAATTCTTACCTGTTGTCAGCAGGTATTTCAAGTGCAGTAGCAATGGATATAATTTCAAACAAAAATTTTATACTTGGAAAGGTTACAAAAAATTTACATGTTTCTGCTGACAACAATGAAGTACAGCTGAAAGTCAAATTAAATGAAAACGAAATTAAAGAATTAAATAACATGGTTAAGAATAATTATCAAAATAAAAACTCAAAAAAATTATGAAAGAAGAAGGATTAAAATTAGAAGACTTGCTAGGCAGGTCTAAAATATTAGAAGGCAGCCAGCAAATAAATAATGTGGCGATTATCGGTGCAGGAATAATGGGGCAGGGAATTGCTCAAACTGTTTCTGCATCTGGGATTGAAGTTACTTTAATAGAAAAAGACCAGACTCATGTTGAAAAGGCTAATGTAGATTTATCAGATTCACTTGAACGTGAAATTAAAAGATGGGCGCTTACCCAGGCAGAAAAAAAATCAATACTTAGCCGAATTAAATGGGAAACAGATATAAACAAAATTGCTGAGAGTGAAGTAATAATTGAAGCAGTTGAAGAAGATTTTAAATTGAAAACAGCTATCTTCCAAAAACTGGACAGTATAGCTAAGAAAGATGTAATATTTGTTTCTAATACTTCAACTTTAAGCCTAACAAAAATAGCTGAAGCTACATCACGTCCGGATAAAATAATCGGGATGCACTTTTTAAATCCGGTTCCCAAAATTCCGATGGTTGAATTAGTTAAATGTTTACATACTTCAAACCGTACAGTTGAAGTCGCTAAAAATTTTGCAGCTTCAATTGGAAAAACTCCGGTTGAAGTATATGAATATCCCGGCTTTGTTACAACACGTGCAATTGTTCCGCTACTTAAATGAAGCAATGTATATTCTTCTTGAAGGAGTTGCAACGGCTAAAGATATTGATACTGCGATGAAACTTGGATATAATTTTCAATATGGTCCACTGGAAATGGCGGATATGATGGGTCTGGATGAAGTTCTTGCCTGGATGGAAACTTTGTGGAAAACTTTAGGTGAACCAAGATACCGTGCTTGCCCAATTTTACGTAAGTTAGTAAGGGAAAGAAAACTGGGAAAGAAAACCGGCGAAGGTTTTTATAAGTATGACGAAAACGGAAAAATTATTTAATTAAAATTTATTTTAATAGGAGTTCGGGGTATATGCGAGTATTAGTTCTTAATTGCGGAAGCTCATCAATCAAATATCAGTTTATTGACACTGAAAAAAAGTTCGCTTTGGCAAAAGGAATGGTTGAAAGAATTGGAATGAGCAGTGCAGTGCTGACACATTCAAGACACGATGATGATCAAATTAAAATTGTCGGTGAAATATTAGATCATACCATTGCAATTGAATATGTTCTTGGTGTAATGTTAAGCAAGAATCACGGTGTAATTGATGATAAAGATGATATAGATGCTGTTGGCCATCGGGTAGTTCATGGTGGTGAAACTTTTTCAGATTCGGTTTTAATTACTGATGAAGTAATGAATGCATTGCAGGAAAATATTGAACTTGCACCGCTTCACAATCCGCCGAATATTAAAGGTATTCAAGCAGCACAAAGACTTATGCCAAATACTCCGCAAGTCGGTGTTTTTGATACTGCATTTCACGTTAAGATGCCGCCTAAAGCTTATCTTTATGGAATTCCTTATGAACTCTACAAAAAATATAAAATTAGAAGATATGGATTTCATGGAACTTCACATCTTTTTGTTTCGAATAAAGCTGCAGAAATGCTAGGCAAAAATATAAGTGAATTAAAAATCATTACCGCTCATCTCGGAAACGGATGCAGTATGGCTGCAATCTCAAATGGAAAATCTATTGATACAACCATGGGCTTTACTCCTCTGGAAGGTTTAATGATGGGAACAAGAAGCGGTGATTTAGACCCTTCATTAATTTTATATATTATGGGGAAAGAAGGATTATCATTAAGTGAAGCCGGTACTTTATTGAACAAGCATAGCGGTTTAATTGGTATTAGCGGTGAAAGCAGCGACATGCGTGAAATTATTCAAGCTGCGAATGAAAATAATAAGAGAGCTAAGTATGCAATTGAAATGTTTGCTTATAAAATTAAAAAATATCTCGGCGCTTATACTGCCGCAATGGGCGGACTTGATGCCTTTGTTTTTACAGGCGGTATAGGAGAAAATGCTTCGTTAATAAGAGAAATGGTTTGTGATAATTTAGAGTATCTTGGAATTGAACTTGATAAAGAAAGAAATGACAAGAAAGAAGAAATTATTTCTAAAGATAATTCTAAAGTTAAAGTGCTGCGTATTCCAACCAATGAAGAATTGGTAATAGCAATGGATACACATACAATTGTGGAAGAAATTTTAGCTGCTAAAAAATAGGGAAAAAATACTCCAATCTTTTTAAGGTGAGGTTTGAATTATAATTAAGGTTTTGGTTAGAAAGCTTTTTAAGTCAAACTCTTTATAAACTTAAGGTTACTATTTGAAAATCTTAAAAGTAAGAGTCAGTTAAATTTTCCCTAAAATAAACCAACTAAAATACCCATCTTTCATTTAACTATATTATTTTAAAGGTCTAATTTTTCCAGAGATTGTATTATGACACTTGAAACGTTTTTACTTTCATTTATTCCTCTTTTTGTAGCTATCGATATTATTGGTACCGCTCCACTTTTTTTGGGCTACACTCAAGATATTTCCCATCAAGAAAGGAAAAAATTAATTATTGAAGCTGTAGTGGCTGCTTTTATTGTTGCAAACGTTTTCCTTTTAGGTGGAAAGCTTGTCCTGGAATTTTTAGGAATTACAATAGATGATTTTAGAATCGCCGGTGGAATTATACTTTTAATTCTTTCTATATCAGATATTATGTCTTCCTCTGAAGGAAGGAGAAATCCAGGCGCAAATATTGGAATAGTGCCTCTTGGGATTCCATTGATTATGGGGCCCGCGGCACTTACTACCATTTTGATATTAATAGATAATCATGGATATCTTGCCACAATATTATCAATGGTCTTAAATTTTATAATTGTTTTAATAGTGTTGTTTAATGCTAATAAACTTATTAAGTTAATTGGTGATGGAGGTTCTAAAGCATTTGCGAAGATAGCATCATTGTTTCTAGCTGCGATTGCTGTAATGATGATAAGAGTCGGACTCATAAATATTTTTCATTCATTTAAATAATTATTTATAAAAATTAAATCAGGTATAATTATGAATTTGGGATTAAAAGATAAAGTTGCAATTGTAACTGCCTCTTCCAAGGGCATAGGTCAAGCAATAGCAGAATCTTTAATAAGTGAAGGAGCCAAGGTTGTAATTTGTTCCCGAACTAAAGATGATTTGATTAAAGCTGCAGTGGATATAAAAAGTAAATTAGGTGTAGAACCTGTTTGGAGTGTTTGCGATTTAAATAAATCCAAAGATATAGAAACAACGGTTGAAGCAGCAAGACTCGAATATGGAAGTATTGATATCCTTGTAAACAACTGTGGCGGGCCTGCAGCAGGCCTATTTTCGGAAATATCTGAGCCTCAATGGCAGGAGGCTTTTGACCAGGTTTTATTAAGTGCAGTGCGGTTCAGCCGCTTGGTTTTACCGGATATGCTATCAAAAGAATGGGGAAGAATTATTAACATAACTTCGATCACAGTAAAACAACCCATTGATAATTTAATACTATCGAATTCTTTGAGAACCGGATTAGTTGGATTTGCCAAATCATTAAGTAATGAAGTGGCAAAGTTTAATGTTACTGTAAATAATATTGCTCCGGGATTCACTTTAACTCATAGATTGTATGATCTTGCAGTTCATAAAGCTAAACAAATCGGAAAGTCTCATGAAGAAATAATATCCGAGATGTCAAAAGAAATTCCTATGAATAGATTAGGTTTACCGGAAGAGATTGCATCTGTTGCAGCATTTTTAGCATCTAAGAAAGCAAGTTACCTAACGGGAAATACTATTCAGGTTGATGGCGGATATGTGAAAGGAATTTTTTAGATTGTTTAGTTGTAGAACAGATATTCCCGTATGTTCCTTAGGAAGGACAAAAATTAAAATGGACAGACAAGAATGTCTGTCCTACTTTTAAGCACGGCATTTTTATTTTTAAAGAAATTATTCATGAAATTTTCCTCATAAAAAGAGGACATTAAAATGATAAAACAAATTGAATTAATTATCCCTCCCGAAGAACTTCACAATAAAGATTATTATAAAAGTTTTGCAGCAAACAAGCTTGGTAAAAATATATTAGAAATTAATGCTGTCAATCCAGTGAGAAGGTCTATTGATGCCAGGTCTAAAAATCCGGTATATAAAGTTTTAGCTGATGTTTTTATTAATGAATCTCCAGATATCCAATCTACAATTATAAACTATCAACCAGTTACATTCAAAAAAGAAAGTATTAATTGTGGGTTGCGGGCCGGCAGGAATGTTTGCTGCATTAAAATTAATTGAGCTTGGAATTAAACCTGTAATTCTTGAACGCGGGAAAGATGTTCAAGCAAGGAGAAGAGATTTAAGAGCTATCCAGCAATTTCATCAAGTAAATCCAAATTCAAATTATTGTTTTGGAGAAGGCGGCGCCGGTACTTACAGTGATGGGAAACTTTACACCCGTTCCAGTAAGACGAGGGAATGTAAAAAAGATATTGCAAGTTTTGGTTCAGCACGGTGCACATGAAGATATTTTGATTGATGCTCATCCGCATATTGGTTCAAACAAGCTTCCAAATGTTGTGAAAGCAATGAGGGAAACAATTATTAATAATGGCGGGGAAGTTCACTTCAATTCTCTTGTAACTGATTTTATTATAAAGGATAATAAAATAAAAGGAGTGATAGTAAATAATGAATCAGAATTTTTAGCTGATTCAGTCATCTTAGCAACTGGCCATTCAGCACGCGATATTTTTTATCTTCTTCATAAAAAAAATATTTCAATTGAACCAAAGCCTTTTGCATTAGGAGTTCGGATTGAGCATCCTCAAGCATTAATAAATGAAATTCAATATCACACAAAAGTCAAACATGAAAATCTTCCTGCAGCAAGTTATTCATTGACTTGTGAAATTGACGGCAGGGGAGTCTATTCATTTTGTATGTGTCCGGGCGGAATTATTGTTCCAGCAGCAACTGCACCTGAAGAAATTGTCGTAAATGGAATGTCATTATCCAAAAGAGATTCTCCTTTTGCTAACTCTGGGTATGTTGTAACAGTTAGTGAAAAAGATTGGAAGAAATACGAAAAAGATTTTCCTTTCTCAGGATTAAATCTACAAATTGAAATTGAAAAAAAATGTTTCAAACTTGCCAATAAAACTTTAAGTGCTCCGGCACAGAGAGTAACTGATTTTGTTGAAAAAAGAATATCATCTAATCTCCCTTCAACTTCTTATATTCCTGGATTAACTTCATCAGCATTGCATGAAGAACTTCCGAAATTCATCACTTCAAGCTTAAAAAAATCATTATTCATTTTTAATAAAAAGATGAAAGGGTATTATACAGAAGAAGCTCAAATAGTAGCCACGGAAAGCAGAACAAGTTCACCAATTAGAGTTCCAAGAAATTCACAAACGTTTATGCATAATCAAATTGAAGGATTATTCCCTTGCGGTGAAGGTGCGGGTTATGCGGGAGGAATTGTATCTGCAGCTATTGATGGAGAAAATTGTGCTGAAGCTTGTGCAAAGTATTTATCATATTGATGGCACGAATAAGTAATAAATATTTATTCTTCGCTTTTTTCTTTTTTGTTTTTGAGAAACTTTCTTCTTCACTGGTTTCTTTAATAGATTTTTTCTTCTCAACTTTTGTTGTTAAAAGTTTTTTCAGTTCTTCAACTTTGTACCCTGATTTAATAGTTGCTTCTTTAATTCTCTTATAAGACTCAGAAGTAATCTTAAAATCTTCCAGTAAGG
Source organism: uncultured Bacteroidota bacterium (assembly GCA_963777515.1). Lineage (GTDB taxonomy): Bacteria > Bacteroidota > Ignavibacteria > Ignavibacteriales > Ignavibacteriaceae > CAVSWT01. Next base: position 223,801 of record CAVZQU010000007.1, on the reverse strand, counting down.
ATTTAATTGCAACTTTGTCTGTTGCTACTGTTGAAGTTACTTTTTTAGTTTTCTTTTTTGACTTAGCTGCAGGTAAAGAAGGATAAAATGTTTCTTTTACTCTATAAAGATTTGTGAAGTATAATATCCATTTTAAAAGTTCTTCAAAACTTTCTTTATTGAAATATGTTACTCCTTCGAACGTATTTACATTTAAGTATGATTTTGAAGTATCATTTTCAAAAAGTTTTTCAACAAAAGAATATTCATTTACATTTGATTTCGTTTTAGTTTTAAGTGATTTTGTTAAATTTCCATTGGCATTAACATGTAAAAGTGAAAATTCCTTTTTGATAATATTTTCAATTTCATTTGATAGAAGCGTATTCATCAATCGAGTTTTATTCTCAGCAATATTCCTTAAATGTTTTCTTGAATCATTAAAATCCAGTAAAACTTTATAAAGCATTAATTCATTAAAGTATTTTGAATTATCATCACCATTTTTTATTAAAGAAAGAATATTGTCAGTAACTAAAAATGATAAAATAAAATCTTTGTTAATGTTTTTCTCATCAGTATTAAAATCAATCCAATCTTCTTTTAAGTCAGCAATCCAATTTAGTGGACGTTTTTTATTAGATTTCTCGATTCCAGATTTCATTTAATTTTCTAATTGAATTGAGCTCAGATTTAATTTCTTCATCAAAATTATTTTCCTCAACTTTAATGTTATCTAAATGTGAGAGATTGGTTTTTATTGAATCTATTTTTGAAGCTATGTCTTGTGAAAATTCTTCAAGCTTCTTCTTTTCATTTTTAATTTTTTGTGATGATGCATTAAAACATAGTTCGCTAAATTGATTAGCAGATTCATTATTTAAAATTGATTTTATTGAATTATGTAATGGAGCTAAAGATAATTCTTTAAAAGCATTTTCAATCGAAGGAACACCGTCGTCCGCCTAAAGTATGTAGAAGTTCCCAGTATTTCCCACTGTAATCTTGTATTTCTTTAAAGTTCAAATAAACTTTATATTCATAAGCGTTTAAAGTAAAGTACCAGCCGTATTCATTTATGTTTTTGCCTGATACTAAATATTCTAGGTTTGTTCTGCTGTCTTTAATTATGTAAAAGAAATTGGAATCAGAATTTAATCCAAGTGCTTCAGCTATTCTTCTGCTTTGCAATCCGGAGCCGTTAGCAACCTTCCCGGTTGAATAATTGACCGAACCGCGGCATTCTGAATAAGAATTATTATAAATAACAAATGATTTTTCTCCGTCTACTGAATTTGAATAAGCAAAAACAGAATCAACAACATTTCCATAATCATCAATAAAATCATAAAGCTCGAAATTATTTACCTGACTGAATAGATGTCTTTTTTGAGTTAATGGAAAAATTTCCGCCTCATGCCTTCTTACTAAATTTTCATCAACATATTCATTGTAATATGCCCGTTTATATTCCATTCCGTATTTTTCAGAAAAGCCTTCAATCTGTCCGTGAGCAAACATCGGCAGTCCGGGCATAGTAACCATTAACATTGCTATACCAAAATATTTATCACCTTTCCCAAATTGATTAACCGCAGTTTCTTCATCCGGGTTACTCATGAAATTTACATAACGCTTTAAAATTTCCGGATTGAACTCCAAAGTATTTTTAATCAATTGTTTGTACTTATCATTTTCTTCTTTCATGAGCATGTGCATAAAGGCGCTGTTGTATACTCTGTGCATTCCGAAGAGTTCTAACAAAATAACCTTCCATCAGCCAGAAAGCCTCAGCGAGAAGAAGCGTGTTTGGCAGTTCTTTATTAATCCGGTCAACAACTTCCCTCCAAAACTCAACGGGCATAGCTTCATCAAATTGAGCACGAGTCATCGAACTATCAGAACGGGATGGAACCGCACCTGCACTACCGGCTTGAGGAAACCATAATCGTTGATAATGTTTTTTGGTCAATGTCATTGCAGCATCAAACCGGATAATTGATGTTTTCCTTGCTACATGCATGATGGTTTGAATTAAAGATTCCCGCGCTTCGGGATTTAAAAGATTCAATTGAGCTGTATCATTCCACGGCATATTTGTCCCGTCGTTGCCGTGATAAATATATTTCACATCACCCGTATAGCTGTCACGTCTTTGAAAAACAACTGCTGCATCGGATTTTGAATAATATTTATCTTCAATTCTAACTTCAACTCTTGGATCTTCAGAAAGATTAGCCCCATAAAACGTGTAAGAAGGATAGGGAGGATAATCTGAACTAATAAAGTAATCCGGTTTTTCTACCACCCATTTCGAATAAATTCCGGTATGATTTGGAACCATATCGCTGGCTACTCTTATTCCGCGATGCAATGCGCGCGCTTTCAAATTTAAGAATGCATCTTCACCGCCAAGTTCATCAGCAATAATATAATCATAAAGTGAATAAGCAGAAGGTGCTGCTTCAGGATTGCCGGTATATTGTTTTATTTTTTTGGAGGCGCTGCTTCTTTCCCAAATTCCAATTAACCACAAAGCATTGAAATGCCAGTTAGCAAGCTGGTTTAATTCCTCGTCAGGTATTTGGTCCAGTCTTTTAATGTCGCGTTGATATTTTTTTGAAAGCTGGTCTAACCAAACAAAAATATTTTTTGCAATCATTAGAACATTGGGCATCCAATCAGTGTCAGCAGTAAATTGTTCCGGCTCAGAATAATAAAAGCGCATTTCATCTTCAGTTAATTCCTCACCACGGGCAAGTTTTCTTTTTAATGATTCATAGAATTCAGCATCAAATTTATATTCCGGAACTGGGGGAGTTGCTTTTTCACCTCCGCCATGCTGAACGAACAGCTTTACATCTTCATATATTAAATCTTTACCTTTCAATAACCTATCATTAAATCTTTCATAAACATAAACACCCCATTTTTCTCTTATATAATCAAGCTGTCCTTCTATATTATATGGGCTGGTGATAATTGGTTTTCTTAAAAAATGAATTAAAGGAAGATTTTCGCTGCCAAATGGTTTTTCAGTAAGGAAAAATTTTTCAGTTTCATCAATCAAATTGATGTAGCTTGATTTCTTGGCGAACTCTTTATCGGAATATAATTCTTCAAGTGCGGAAGTTGCAGGATTAATATTTTCTAAATTTAGAAGAATAATTTCTTCAAGAATAATTTCTTTATTAGGTTTATTGTCGGTTGAGCCTTTTAAATAATTTTCTGCAGAAATTAAATTATTATAAACCGGAAGAGGAGGGAAGTCATGTATAAAATGAAGTAAAGTTTTGTTAAGATTTTCTTCTCCTAATTTTTCCTTTAGATGATTAAAACTCTTTGAAAAAACACCGGGATTTTCTTTTTCTTCATATAATCTCATTAGGAAATGAAAGATTTCATGAACAAGTCCCAAAGCATTTATCATCCCGGCAGTTACAACTACATCGTGAATTCCTTCTTCTTTTCGTTTTGAATTTATTTTATCCGATAATAGTCTCGCTTGGTATGAGTTTACAATGATTAAATTGCCAATAATTGAAAATAATGATTGGTCAAAATCATATTTCTCACGTGCATTTTTTGAAACATGAAAATCAAATTTAATTTTGTTTTTAATTTTATTATTAGAATTAATAGAGAACAACATAATTTAAATTTCCAAATCACTCATTTGAATGATTTTATAATTAATAATTAATTTTTATACTAATGTCATTTACTATAAAGATATTAAAAAAAAACTACGATTTCACCCTATGAAAAGCAGAGTTTGATCCAACCCAAGTTTTATTTTTATTATAATCTACCCCCATCATTTTTCCTTTGCTCATCCTTACTAAATTATTTACAAGCATAGGCTTTTTATCCCAGATAAACATCATGCGGATTTCAACTTTTGAAAAATCATCGGGAGTTTCAATTACCGGGGCATATTCAATTTTGTGCTGAAGAATATAATTCTCTCTATTTTTTATCTTATCTAATTTTTCTTTTGTAAGATCTACTTCCACTCCCATTCCGGCAAAAGAATATAACGGCTTTAAAACATAATTGTGAAGGTCAGGCGGATAAGCATCAATTTCATTTAAGAAATAACAGCGGGGAACATATTTGCCTTTTAAAGAAGGAAGCGAGTGTTTGCTGATTTTAAAGAACCAATTTGGATGTCCTGCCCATTCAACATCAAGTTCATCTGTTAAATCAAAATTATATTTAGTTCCAGTTCGATTTAGTTCATCAAAGATTACCCGATTGTAAATTCTTTCTATTCTAATATCTTTACCGTCTTGTTCATAAAAAAGCTGTTTGTTTTTCTTTTTGATTTTTGTAAGGCAGACTGTTTTAATTCCTGTTAATTCTTCAGTTGCTGCAAAATCAATCCTGGTTTTTTGTCTTTCAGGATGAATTTCTAAAAGAACAACATTTTCCGGATTCTTGTCTTTTAATATTGCTTCCTTAAATTTCTTCGAATAAGAATTAGAAGTTAAACCGCTGAAATATGGTGTGAAATCATTAGGAATGTCAAAATGTTCTTTGATTTTTTTTGAAATGAAATATTGAAATCCGTAAAGAGAAGGAAAACCTTGAAGCTCAATTAACTTTGGGAAACAATGATAGTTTTCATCTTTTGTTATTGCAAAATCAATTTGAAGAAATAAAGGATGTTCATCTTCGTTCGGAACATTTAAACCTTTTGGAATTGCATTATTAGGATTTTTCTTTAAATTCTTTTGTTTGAATTTGTTCAACAATTTCATTGCAGGCAATAATTAATTCAACAGCAAAATCATCTGGAAGAAAAACAGGAGTTTCAGATATTCTAAAATCAGTTGGAAACCTTAAGCATGTATTAATATCATTTAGAAAATCTTCATATTTCTTTTGAGTGAATTCGGAATTATATTTTTTTCGTAATTCGGGAATCATAATTTATTATCTACATATATGAACATGTTTTGCAAATAACAATCTATGTATTATTAATCTTTGTGCACCTAAGTGTGCTTAGTGTCTAAGTGGTAAAATTCTTCTCAACCACTAAGGCACTTAAAGCACTGAGTTACACTTAGAAAAATTTATTGTAAAGAATTTATAATTAACCACTTTAAAAAATAAGAGATGCTGAAATAAATTCAGCATAAAATTAAACACTAATTAATAGTTAAAGATTTAATTGCATTATTCAAAAAAGTGGGAAGTATAGTTTTTCTTGTTAACTTAATTTTATCATCCTGTTCTAAATAATCCAGCATTTGATTATAACGCTCTTCATCAAATCTATCAACAACCATTTTTTTATTTTCATCCTGCTTTAAATGATACATCATACTTTCTGCATCAGCTTCCGGATGATATTGAGTGCCATAAATTTCATCTGAAATTTTCATAGCCATTAAAGCTGGCGGATGATTTTCTCCTAGGCGGAACCACTTCAACAGAAGTTATTTCAGCATTCAATTCTTTAATAATTTTTTTATTTGGATTAATAACCTGGAATCTTCTGAAATCAGCAGCATAATACGGATTTGTTAAATCTTTAAGTATAGCATCGCTTTCACCCACGAATGTTCTTAACATGGGCATTACTCCAAATGATTTAAATTCTCTTTCAGTTATATCGCCAAATTTGAAAAAGCGTGCCATTAACTGGAATGAATGACAAATAAAAAATATATGTTTCTTTTGATTGCCATTTTTTTGATTGTTATTCCAGATAGAATCTAACAAATCAAAATATTTTTTCTCCCATGGTTTCCCTTCGTCTTCAAATGGACTTCCAGGTCCGCCGGATGAAATAAAAATATCGTAATCCATAGTTGGGATTACATCTTTATAACGCGTTTCAAAAACTTCATAAGAAACTTGGAGAGAATTAGTTGTATTAACTTCTTCCACTATTTCTTTTATACATCTCATTCCCTCATTTTTTTCATTATTATATAAATCTATAATTGCAACTTTAACTTCATTTTTTTTCATGAAAAATTTTTATCCGTTTCATTTAAATTAAATCTTAACTCCTAAGCCATAATGTGTCTCTTGAATAATATAATCAACAACATTTTTTGTATCAAATGACTGTTCCCACACTTCAAGCTGTCTATCTGCGCCGGTTCCATTCAATAAAATTTGACGGATATAATTTAACTCTTGGCGGGAATCTAATTCATCAACTACATCCTCAACGAATGCAAGCAATTCTTCCACTAAAACTGGAAAATTAACTTCTTCCTTTTTCCCAAAATCAATTAATTTTCCAGAGATGCCATAACGTGCAGCACGCCATTTATTCTCGGCAATTAATGCTCTTCGATATAATCTAAATCCTAAATTTTGTTTTATCAATTTATGAAGCTTTGCAACTACAGCCTGGCAAATTGCCGCTATTGCAATTGTTTCATCAACACGCATCGGAATATCGCAAATTCTAAATTCCAAAGTTTCAAAAAACGGATGAGCACGAATATCCCACCAGATTTTTTTAGCATTGTCAATGCAATTTGTTTTAATAAGAAGATTAATATAATTATCATATTCAGCGAGACTGTTAAAATAATCTGGAATTCCTGTTCTCGGAAATCTATCAAATACTTTACTTCGGTAAGATTTGAAATCCTGTATTTCTTCCCAGCCAGAAAGGGGAGTTAGTTGATAATGCAAAAATATGAGGCAGAAAATATCTTGCAGCATTCATTATATGAATGGCAGTTTCCCTGTCTTCAAGACCAACATGGACATGCAGACCAAAAATTAAATTAGCACGAGCCACCTGCTGCATATCTGTTATAATTGTTTTGTACCGTGGATGTTCAGTAATTTTTTGGTCTTTCCAATGTGAAAACGGATGAGTACCGGAGGCTGCAATTCTCAAGCCTTGTTTGACAGCAAGTTCTGCTAAATCTTTTCTAAGCTTTGTAACTTGCTTTTTTGCTTCATGAATATCTTCACAAATATCAGTTCCCATTTCAACAACCGACTGATGCATTTCTGCTTTAACATTTTCAGCAAGAACCATTTTACCATCTTCCAAAATTTCCTGGATGTGAGAACGTAATTCTCTTGTTTCAGGATCAATAATCTGAAATTCTTCTTCAATACCAAGTGTATATAATTTTTTTTGCATTAAATAAAATTTTTACAAGAAAATTTATTTGATTATGGAAAAATTTATTAACGGTTTATTGTTTACAAATGAAGTTAAAAATTCGCCCCAGGTTAAATTGTTTTGACCTTCTTTATGATTTTTTGCTTTATCAATTGCCATGTTTGCAGCATTCTCAACTATCCATTCAAAATTTTCTTCGCCAACAGAATTTAAATCTGCATCAGGTGCCGGATTGCAAAAATCAATTGCATAAGGAACACCGTCTCTTACAGCAAACTCAACAGTGTTAAAATCATAACCAAGTGCTTTGTTTAATTTGATTGCATCCTGTTCAACTTTTTCAATTAATTTTTTTTCTGCTTTCATTGCACCTTTAACATAACGAAGATGATGCGGCTGCTTTGGGTCATACTGCATAATATGAACATTTTTTCTATCCAAGACAATAGCATCTAAAATAATCTGAAAAAATAATTTCTTCCTGAAGCATCATTACTAGCTGCCCGGTATCGTGATAAGTTCTATAAAAATGATTTGCAGAATCAATCTTGTAAACGTTCTTCCATCCGCCGCCTGCAAATGGTTTAAAGTAAGCAGGAAATCCGATGTAGTTAAAAATTGCTTCCCAATCTAATGGATAGGAAAGATTTGTGAAAGAAGCAGAAGTTGTATCCGGCGGATGCTGATTTGAAGGAAGTATAACCGTTTTTGGAACAGCTACTCCGATTTTAGTGGCTAAAGCGTTATTAAAAAATTTTTCGTCGGCGCTCCACCAAAAAGGATTATTAATTACTGCAGTTCCGCTTAAAGCAGCATTTTTTAAATATGCCCGATAAAAAGGAACATCCTGAGAAATTCTATCAATAATAACATCATAACCGCAAGGTTCTCCTTGCAGCACTTTATCAATTTGTACAAACTCTGCTGAAATGTCTTTTTCATTTTTTTTGTTTACTCTATCTACAAAAGCAGAAGGGAAAGTATTTTCCTGCCCAAATAGTATTCCAATTTTTTTCATTTATCACCTGAATAATTTTAAGATTTAAATAATTATCGATGAAAATTTTTGAAGAATTTAATTAATTATTTTAGCCCACTTTTTCTAAATAAGAAGGAAACATTTCTCTCCACCAATGCCATTCATGCCCAACACCTTTTCGAACATCCAGCCAATGATTTATTCCTTTGTCTGCTAAGATTTTAGACATCTTAATATTTTCATCAAGACACATATCCCATTCGCCTGTACCTAAAACAATTCCCATTTGCCTTATGTTATCGAGATACCAGGGGTCATTAAGATTAGGCATATAATCCGGCGGATTATTGAAATAACAATTATCATCATAGTAACCCATTATAAATTGTTTAATATCGAAGGCTCCGCTCATGCTAATTAAATAACTAACTTTATCGGGATGACGGAATGCAAGATTAAGAGCATGGTAAGCTCCAAAACTGCATCCCGCAACTCCGACCTTTTCCCTTCCTGTATCGTGTTTTACGAATTCAATTACGTCATATAAAATTGTATTTTCATAAGCAATGTGAGTTTTAACTCTATCTGCAGGATGAATTGAATAATTATACCAGCTTTCTTCATCAATTCCATCGGGACAATAAATTTTTACTCTACCTGCATCAATTAAATGAGCCACAGAATCAATCAATTTAAAATCTTTATTTTCGTAATATTTTGCCTTAGAAGTTGGAAATAAAACAATGGGATACCCGTCATGCCCAAATACCAGCATACGGAATTCTCGACTGAGATAATCAGTAAACCATTTGTGGAATTCTTCTTTCATAACTGCCTATCTATTTAATGGGGTGGTTTTATCTCGACGGAGTTAATATAATAAATTAAATGAATATTTACATGAAATTTAATGCTTTTATAAATTCATAAAATGTTAAATTATTATCAAATTGATATTATTTAGTCATTGAGGTATCTTTAAATTCAATTTAAATTTGGGCTATGAATAAAACTCCTTTAATGTCCCAGTATTATAAGATTAAAGAAGCTCATCCGGATACTATTCTGCTTTTCCGGGTAGGCGACTTTTTTGAGACTTTTGAAGAAGATGCAAAAACTGCTTCAAAAGTGCTGGGAATTACTTTAACCAAGCGAAATAACGGTAATACAGAAGATACACCTCTTGCCGGGTTTCCGCATCACGCAATTGATACTTATTTGCCTAAATTAGTCCGTGCCGGTTACAGAGTAGCAGTTTGCGAACAGGTTGAAAATCCAAAATTTGCAAAAGGAATTGTTAAGCGTGATGTTATTGAAGTTGTTACTCCAGGAGTAGCGTTTTCTGATAAGCTGCTCGACCATAAGAAAAATAATTATTTGATGAGCATCTGTATTAAAGATGATATCACAGGTATTTCTTTTTGTGATATTTCGACAGGTGAATTTTATGCTTTTGAAATTCCTTCAAAATTAATTCAGCAGCAGATTGAATCAATTTCGCCTTCAGAGATTTTAGTTCAGAAAAAAGATAGAGATTTTATTCAGAATATTATTGCAAAAGTTAATCCTTCAATAAGAGTTACAAAAATTGATGATTGGATTTTTAATTTTGAATATGCAAAAGACCTTTTAATCATGCAGTTCAAAACCGTAACTCTTAAAGGATTCGGGATTGAAAATTTCACTGCCGGAATAATTTCAAGCGGAGTTATTCTTAACTATCTTCAGGAAACACAAAAGACAAATCTTTCGCATTTAAATAAAATATCGGCTCATAATCCATCCGAATATATGGCTTTGGATTATTCAACTAAAAGAAATCTTGAAATTACTTTTTCGATGAATGACGGCGGAAGAGAAGGCTCGTTAATTTCTATTCTTGATAAAACAGAAACTGCAATGGGCGGAAGATTATTGAAGAAATGGATTTCTGCTCCGTTAAAAAAGCTTGATTTAATTTTGAAGCGTCAGGAAAGTGTTGAAGAGCTTTTAGCTAATAAAACTTCAAGAAATAGAATTGTAAATCACTTAAAAGAAATCGGTGACCTTGAAAGATTAATTTCAAAAGTCTGCACAGGAAGAGCAAATCCAAGAGAAATAATTGCAGTTAAAACTTCGCTTAAAAAGATTCCATTAATTAAAGATGAATTAAAAAATTTCAAAGTTAAAACTTTAGCGCAACTTGGTGAAAGTTTATCTTCACTTGATAAACTGGTTGATAAAATTCAAACTTCAATAGTTGACCATCCGCCATTAAGTGTTGCTGACGGCGGAATTATAAAAAGCGGCTTTAGTGTTGAACTTGATGAGCTTAGAGATATTTCTCTTCACGGAAAAGATTGGATTGCAAATCTTCAAAAAACGGAAAGAGAAAAGACAAATATCTCTACTCTTAAAGTTAACTTTAATAAAGTATTTGGCTATTATATTGAAGTAAGCAACGGACAGAAAGATAAAGTGCCGGAAGATTATATTAGAAAACAAACACTAGTAAACTCTGAAAGATTTATTACTCCAGAATTAAAAGAGTATGAAGATAAAATTCTTAATGCAGAAGAAAAAATTTATGAGTTGGAATCACAATTATTTAATGAAATAAGATTAATGGTTGCTGCCGAATCCGAAAGCATCCAGCTAAATGCAAGAATGATTGCAACACTTGATTGCTTAATTTCATTTTCAGAATCTGCAGAACAATATAATTATGTAAAACCAATTTTAAGTGATGATGCAAAAATAGAAATTGTTGAAGGGCGTCATCCGGTTGTTGAAAGAATTTTACCTCCGGGAGAAAAATTCACTTCAAACAATTGTAAACTTGATAATGAAGAAAACCAGATTATAATTTTAACCGGTCCCAACATGGCTGGCAAATCTGTTTATCTTCGTCAAATTGGACTAATAATTTTACTTGCACAAATTGGTTCATTTGTTCCTGCAAAAGAAGCACACATAGGATTAGTTGATAGAATTTTTACGCGTGTTGGGGCAAGTGATAATATTTCTGCCGGAGAAAGCACTTTTCTTGTTGAAATGCAGGAAGCAGCAAATATTCTTAATAATGCAACAGATAAAAGTCTAATCTTACTTGATGAAATTGGAAGAGGCACAAGCACTTTTGACGGAATTTCAATCGCCTGGGCAATAACGGAATTTCTGCATGAAAATCCTGAAGTTTCTGCTAAAACTTTATTTGCTACTCATTATCATGAATTAAATGAAATGTCAGAGATATTTCCGCGGATAAAAAATTATAAAGTTGAAGTAAGAGAATATGATGACAAAGTTATTTTTCTTCATAAAGTAACTCCCGGCGGAGCTGATCACAGCTATGGAATTCAAGTTGCACAAATGGCTGGACTTCCAAGATTTGTTACAAACAGGGCAAAAGAAATTCTTCAAAATCTTGAAGGGAAAGAATTAACTCCTTATGAAGAGAAAAAAGAAAAATTAAAAAAGATTAAATCTTCAGATGAAAATCAAATCAGCATGTTTGAAATTCAAGATGATAAAATTCGAAAAGAAATTGACGACATTGAAATTAATAGTCTCACTCCTGTTGAAGCATTAAATAAATTGAATGAATTGAAAAAAAGAGTGAAAGAGAAAAGCTAAAACTTGTCCCGAACTTGTTTCGGGATTAAAATTCAAAATTAAAAAAATCAGATAGAGTTTATGAAATATATTTTAATATACATTTTATCACTTTTAACGATCATAACACTAATTTCCTGTGGGAAGAATTACTCCGCTGAAGATCGGAATTACATTCAACAGGTTGAAAAATCTAGGAAAGACAAAGATGATTATATGAAGAATGATCCATCTTCACCTTTTAATCAGGATACTGCTGCACATTTTGCACCTTTAAAATATTTTAAGGTTGATCCTGATTTTGTTTTTAGAAGCAAATTATATCAATATGATAAAAAAGATACTATAAAAATTTACGGAACAAAAGGTGAAGAAAGAAAAGTGGTAAAGTATGGTTATGTTGTTTGGGACTATAAAGGACAGGAACATAAAATAAAAGTGTATAAGGGAATGACACGAAGTGGAGTACCGTATTACAGCATTTGGTTTACAGATAAGACAACCGGTAAAGAAACTTATCATGTAGGAAGGTATTTGGATTTTGAAGTGATGACTGATCCTAATTATACTTACACTATTGATTTTAATTTAGCTTACAGTCCTTATTGTGCTTATAGTACAAGATATTCTTGTGCAATTCCATCAAAGGAAGATTATATTGATGTGGCCATTAAAGCCGGAGAAAAAAGTTTTCATTAATTTTTATATTGTCACACTGAGCTTGTCGAAGTGTGAAATTATTTTGTTATGTCAGTCTTCGACAAGCTCAGCCTGACAAGCTAATATTTTTTCAGGAGTAAAAAGTGGTAATTGTTCTTCATAAAAATGCATCAGACAAACAAGTTGAAAATGTAATTAAACATTTAGAAGATTACGGTTTTGCAGTTCATAAATCAACCGGTGTTGAACAAATAGTGCTTGGTGCAATAGGCGTAAAACCGGATTTCGATATTCGCAAAGTAAAAATACTTGACGGAGTTGCAGAAGTCTACCGGATTACAGAGCCATTTAAATTGGCAAGCCGGACATTTCAAAAAGAAAATACAGAGATAAAGATTAGAGATGTGACGGTTGGAGGGAATGAAGTAATAATGATGGCTGGACCATGTTCAATTGAGAATGAAGATCAGATAATGACCATTGCTGAGATTGTTTCAAAAAACGGTGCAAAAATTTTAAGAGGCGGTGCATTCAAACCGCGTACTTCTCCATATTCTTTTCAAGGACTTGGAGAAGAAGGATTAAAGTTAATTAGAAAAGCTGCTGATAAATTTAATCTTTTAGTTATTACTGAAGTTATGGAAGCAAGCCAGATTGATTTGATAAATGAATATACAGATATTTTTCAAGTTGGAGCAAGAAATATGCAGAACTTTCCATTGCTCCGTGATTTGGGAAAAGTAACAAAACCAATAATGCTGAAAAGAGGTTTGGCGGCTACTGTCGAAGATTTATTGATGTCTGCCGAATATATATTATCAAACGGAAATAGAGAAGTTATGCTTTGTGAAAGAGGAATTAGAACTTTTGAAACATATACACAGAAATACTTTTGATCTTTCTGCAATTCCTGTAATTCATAATAGAAGCCACTTACCGGTAGTTGCTGATCCTTCACATGCAACCGGTTTGCGCGATAAAGTATTACCAATGGCTCGTGCTGCAGTTGCTGCCGGAGCAGATGCAATAATGGTTGAAGTTCATAATGATCCTGAAAAAGCATTATCAGATGGGCCGCAAGCTTTATTACCAGAACAATTTGAGGATTTGATGAAGCAAATAAAATTGATTGCAGATGTTATTGGAAGGAAGATGGAATAATGAAACCAAAAGTAAAAATTAAAATCAAATATTTTTAAATCTTATTATTCAAAATTTACTTAGCTAAAATTTTTACTTTTAAATACTTGGAAACTAAAAACATATCAATTATTGGCTTGGGCTTATTGGCGGTTCAATTGCTAAAGCATTAAAAAGTTCCGATTCATCAATTAACAATTAGTGCTTTTGACAAACCTGAAGTTTTAAAAAATGCTTTCAAAGAAGATGTAATTAATTTCAAACTCAAAAAAATTGAAGAAGCAAAAGATTCGGATATTATCTTTCTTTGCCTTCCTACAGAAGCCTCACTTGAAGTATTTGAAAAATTAGCTCCAATAATTAGTGAGAAAACTATTATTACAGATGTATGCGGAGTTAAATCCGTTTTTGAAGAAAAGTGGAATCGTATAAAGGAAAAAGGTGAATATATTGGGGGCCATCCAATGACCGGTAAAGAAAAAGGGGGATATGAAAATTCCGATCCGCTGCTTTTTGAAAATGCTGTTTATATTTTAACTGATAAGAAAATTGAGTCGGAAAACTATAAATTACTGCTTGATGTTATTACAAAACTTGGTTCGAGAATTAAATATTTAAGTCCTTATGTGCATGATGAAATAGTTGCAAAGGTAAGTCATTTGCCTCAACTACTTGCGGTGGCTTTAGTTAATACTGTGGGTAAAGAAAATAAAGATATAAATTATTTGATTTTGCCGCAGGTGGATTTAGAGATATGACCAGGATTGCTTCAAGTGATTTTAACATTTGGGAACCAGTTATTAAGCTTAATAAGGACGCAATAGTAAAATCATTAATAAATTTTCTATCAGAGTTTACAGAGATTGATAGTCTTGTTATGAAAAAAGATTTAGAATCTCTAAAAAATATTTTTGAATCGGCAAGAGTTAAACGCGATGAGATTCCTAAAAACACAAAAGGGTTTATCAATCCTCTTTATGATCTTTTTGTTTTTGTAAAAGATGAACCTGGTGTTTTGAGTAAACTCACTTCTGTACTATTTGAAAATTCAATTAACATTAAAGACATTGAGCTACTTAAAATCCGGGAAGGCACAGGCGGTACATTTAGGCTTGCTTTCGAATCAAAAAGTGATGTTGAAAAAGCAAAACCGCTGATTGAAAAAATAGGGTTTCACACTAAATAAAATTTACTTTATATAAATTGTTAAATATAATTAGATATAAAAAATGTTTACCCCGATTTAATTTAGTCACTCCTTTCTCATTTTCTCTTAACTTAAAATAGTATTAATTTTAGCGCTGAATTTTTCAAACATATTGGGAATTGATGATTAGATATATTAGAATCGGTTTTGTTTTAACCGCTGTGATATTATTATTACAAGTTTCTTTATTAGCTCAAGAAGACAAAAAAGTTGAAGTAAAAAAAACTTTTTATCCCGACAGCACAATTAAAACACAAGGTGATTATTGGAATGGCATGCTTCATGGCAGATATCTTGAATTTTATCCGGATGGGAAACTTTGGAAGGAATGGAGATTCTTCTACGGTAAAGAAGACGGCATTTCTACCTGGTATTTCCCTGACGGTAAAAAAAGCATTGAATGGAATTATAGGAATGGAGAAAAAGAAGGAACTTCAAAATGGTATTATGAATCAGGTGAACTTTGGGCAGAGCAGCATTATTATCATGGCAAACTTGATGGCATAACTTATACATATTATAAAACAGGTGAAAAACAAGGGGAATGGCTCTATAAAAACGGAATGCTCCAAGGAATTTCCAAAACATTTTATAAGTCAGGTAAGGTTGAAGTTGAAAGAAATTATGTTGATGGAAAGATGAACGGTATAACAAAAATCTATCATGAAGGAAACGGCAGTCTTGCGCTGCAGGCCTTTTATATTAATGATAAACTTGAAGGTGAAGTTAAAATTTATGATGAAGCCGGAAACCTTAGAGTTTTGGACGAATATAGTAATGATGAGCTGCTGCACAGAGTTAGATACGATTATATGGGGAAAAAAGAAGATGAAGAAAAAACAGCTAGAGATTATTATGCCAACGGTGTATTAAAATCTGAAATCTTTTATGTTAACGGTAAGAAAGAAAAGAATTCAAGATTTTATTATGAGAATGGATTTTTAAGAAGCCAATGGACTTATAAAGCTGATACATTAAATGGAAAATCTTATTCTTATTATGAAGATGGTATATTACGAAATGAAGCTGATTATGTTAAAGGCAAAAGAGAAGGGAATGAGAATGAGTATTATCCAACAGGCGAATTAAAATCAGAGAGTATCTATAATAACGATAGAAAAAACGGAATGACAATTTCATATTATCAAAATGGGATAATGGAAACTGTTGAAAGCTTTAGAAATGATACACTTGACGGTTCGCGAAAAACTTACCATGAAAACGGGCTTCTCAGCTCAGATGCGTATTATATTAAAGGTGTTTTGCAGGGGAAGAAAACTTATTATTATAGTAACACTGCAATCTTAAAAGAGGAAAATTATTTAGATGGAAAATTGAATGGCTGGGTTCGAACTTATTTTAAAAACGGCCAAATTAAAAAAGAAGAATATTATTCAAACGGAAATATTGAAAGCAGTAAGGAGTATAATAAAGACGGTATGCTTGTTTCGACTTTCGGTCATTAAAAATGGCGGGAGAAAAAACATGAAAGCTCTATTTTTCAATATTTATTTTTAGTTCAACTCTCTTTGCTCAAAATGGTTTAATAACAGAAAAATATTCAAACGGAATTTTAAAGAAAGAAGAAAATTATTCTAATGGAAAATTAAATGGTGTTTGTAAATATTATTCACCGAACGGAGTAATAAAAGAAATATTAAATTATAACCTTGGGAAAAAAGAAAGTACAAATTATTTCTATTATGATTCTGGCGTTCTAAAAGAAATGATTACTTTTATAAATAATAAATATAATGGAAAATATAAAGATTATTATGAATCCGGTTCACTCAAAGAAATTATGATTTATAAAGATGGAATTTTAGATGGCGACTATAAAAGTTATTTTGAATCCGGTGAGCTAAAATCAGCTTATAATTATGTTGACGGTAAAAGGATTGGTAAATCATTAGAATTTTATAAGAACGGAAATATAATGGTTGAAGCAAATTATAGTAATGGGATGCAGGATGGTAAAACTAAGTGGTTTTATAATGATGGTAACATTAAAAGTGATTTAAATTATAAAAATGGTAATTTAAACGGAGTGGGAACAAAGTACTATCAAAATGGAAATGTAAAGGCTAAACAAAATTATAATTTGGTTATCTTGTAGGTGAAAATATAAATTATTTTGAAAATGGAAATGTTCAAAATATTATTTACTATGATGAAGAAGGAAAGAAAGATGGAGTTGCAAAATCATTTTATGAAAATGGAAAACTTTGGACAGAACAGCATTATGAAGAAAATAAATTAGATGGGGAAACAAAAATTTATAAAAAAGATGGAAGTCTTTGGTATATTGAAACCTATAAAAATGATAAATTAATTAATAGCAAAGAATATTCAGACGAAGGCGAAATGATTTCTGAAAAATCTTTTTAACTATAAAAATATTTTAATGGAACAACCAAATAAATTTACAGTAGGACTTTTACAACTTTCATTTTCTAAAAATCCAAATGAAAATCTTGATAAAGCAATTCATTGGATTGAAAAAGCAGCTAAAGATGGTGCGCAAGTTATTTGTCTGCCGGAACTTTTCCGCTCGCAATATTTTTGTCAGAAAGAAGATATTGAAATATTTGATTTAGCAGAAACAATTCCTGGCCAATCCACAGAAGCAATTGGAAAAATTGCAAAAGAAAAAAATGTAGTTGTAGTTGCTTCATTATTTGAAAAACGTGCTGCCGGAATTTATCATAATACAGCCGCAGTAATTAATGAAGAAGGAAAAGTAGCCGGTATTTACCGTAAGATGCACATTCCTGATGATCCGGCATATTATGAAAAATTTTATTTCACTCCCGGCGATTTGGGCTTTAAGTCTTTTCAAACAAAATATGGAAACATTGGAACTTTAATTTGTTGGGATCAATGGTATCCCGAAGGAGCTCGATTAACCGCACTTAAAGGAGCAAGTGTTTTATTTTATCCAACTGCAATTGGCTGGCATCCTCATGAAAAAGATGAACATGGAAAAAATCAATTTGATTCCTGGAGAACTGTGCAGCGCGGACATGCCATTGCAAATGGAGTTTATGTTGCCGCAGTAAATAGAATTGGTTTAGAAAAAGAAAATGAAAACTCAGCCGGAATAGAATTTTGGGGCTCATCATTCGTTGCTGATCCTCAAGGAGTAATTATTGCAGAAGCATCAGTTGATAAAGAAGAAGTTTTATTAGCAGAAATTGATTTAGGTAGAATAGAATATATACGAAGAAATTGGCCTTTCTTACGTGATCGCCGGATTGATGCGTATGACGGAATTGATCAACGATTTCTTGATGATGAAACAAAATAGAATTTCAAAAACCATTTCTATTAATACTATAAAATATGAGCGTTAAAAAAGAAAGAATAAAATACCCAATTGATTTAGGTTATCATATTCCAGCCGAATGGGAAAAGCACGAAGCAACCTGGATTGGCTGGCCGCACAATAAAAATGATTGGCCCGGGAAAATTGAATCTATCTTTTGGGTATATGGAGAAATAGTTAAGAAGATAGCTGAAGGTGAAAAAGTAAGAATAATTATTGAATCAAAAGAAGAAGAAAAGAAAGCAAAAAAAGTTTTAAAATTAGTTCATGCGAATCTTAATAATGTTGAATTCTTTCATCTTAGAAACAAACCGCGGATGGCTGCGTGATTCAGGTCCGGCATTTGTTAAAAATAATGAAGGAAAAATTGCCACTGTAAATTTTGAATTTAATGCCTGGGCAAAATATTCCAATTATAAAAAAGATAGAAAAGTTCCGAAATATATTTCTGAAAAATTGAAATCTCGAAAGATTTTCTGCAATTCATAAAGATAAAAAAGTTGTACTTGAAGGAGGCAGCATTGATATAAATGGAAGTGGTACTTTAATGACCACAGAAGAATGTTTGATGGATGCAAAAGTTCAAATTAGAAATCCAGGTTTTAGTAAAAAAGATTATGAAGAAGTATTTAAAAAATATTTCGGGATTTCAAATGTCATTTGGCTGGGGAAGGGGATAGCCGGTGATGATACCCATGGACATGTTGATGATCTTTGCCGTTTTGTAAATAAAAATACTGTTGTAATTGTTCAAGAAGAAAATTCAAAAGATAAAAACTATAAACCGTTAAAAGAAAATAAAGAACGGCTTGAAGGAATGAAATTAGAAGACGGTTCAAAAATTAACATTGTTGATTTGCCAATGCCATCGCCGGTTATTTTTAATGGAGAAAGACTGCCGGCAAGTTATGCTAATTTTTATTTTTCAAATGCTGCTGTTTTAGTGCCTACTTTCAATGATCCGAAAGATCGAATCGCTTTAGGAATTCTATCTGAATTAATTACTGATCGCCCTGTCATTGGAATTCATGCAGTTGATCTGGTTTGGGGATTGGGAACTCTTCATTGTCTTACTCACGAACAGCCTGCTTAGAAATTTTCTTCGAAAAAACATTTTGAGTTTTAATTATTTGATAATCATTCTTCAAATAAAATTTAATCGTTTTTTCCCGCAAATGATTGCTTCTGACTCTCATTAAATTTATTCCCTTTGAACTTGCCCATTCTTCTGCTTTATCTAGCTAATAAAGAGCCGATACCATTTCCACGGATATCTTCATTCACAACTAAACCGCCGATTTCTGCGAAATGTCTCGGATTCAATTCTTAAAGCTATAAAAACATGAATCCAGCCTATAACATTCCTATCTAAATCTTCAGCTATAAAAACAACATCGTTAAGCTGCCCTAAAATAATCTTTAATCTTTCTTTTAATTTGTCTTCAGTTGCTGAATAGCCAAGCTCAACGGAAAGTTCTGTTAACGATTTACAGTCGGAAAGTATAGCTTCCCTAATTATAAATTTATCATCAGATTTAATAATGCATCTCCTTTCACTATTTAATAAAAATCATGTGTCTGCAAATATAAATATTTATTTTTGTTTGTTTTTGCCTGGAAATCCTTTTAAGTTTTCTTAATAAAATTTCTGAAAATTTTAGGAGGAGATGTAAATTGGTAATAGCAGTTCCTAAAGAAATAATGGCAGGAGAAAACCGGGTAGCTATAGCCCCGGATGTTACGGCGAAGTTTATAAAAGATGGATATCAGGTTAATATTGAAAAAAATGCCGGATTAAGTGCCGGATTTACCAATGAGGCTTATGAATCAGCTGGCGCAAAAATAATTGAAGGCATAGAAGAACTTTTTGCTTCCGGTGACATAATATTAAAAGTCCAACGACCGCTTCACAACGAAAAATTGAATAAAGATGAAATTGATTTAATTAAAAAGGATTCTCTGCTTATAACCTTTCTTTATCCACTTTACTATTATGAACTGGCAAAGAAGTGTGCTGAGAAGGGTATAAATGTTATTTCAATGGATTTTATTCCACGAACAACTCTCGCTCAAAAAATGGATGCATTAAGCTCTCAAGCAAATCTTGCAGGATATAAATCTGTGCTATTGACAGCTAACCAGCTAGGAAAAATTTTTCCTCTTATGATGACTGCTGCCGGAACAATTTCACCAGCCAGGGTTGTAATTATGGGAGCTGGAGTTGCAGGACTTCAAGCATTGGGTACTGCAAAAAGATTAGGAGCTATTGTAGAAGTTTCTGATATACGTCCAAGTGTTAAAGAAGAAGTTCAAAGTTTAGGCGGAAGATTTATTGAAGTTGAAACAGATGAAAATATGCAGGATGCCGGCGGGTACGCAAAAGAAGCTTCTGCAGAATTTTTACAAAAACAAAAAGAACTAATATTCAAACATGTTACTGAAGCAGATATTGTAATAACAACTGCTTTGGTTCCGGGAAAAAAGGCTCCTATATTAATAACGGAAGAAATGGTTAAAAACATGAAACCCGGAAGCGTTGTATTAGATATGGCAGTTGAGTTTGGAGGGAACTGTGAAGTAAGTGAAAAAGATAAAACTGTGAAAAAATATAATGTTACAATAATTGGGGAGTCAAATCTTCCTAGTTTAGTACCAACACATGCTAGCGAAATGTACTCAAAAAATATTTTGGGATTAATTCAGCATATTGGCAAAGAAGGAAATATTGAATTGAACCTTGATGATGAAATTGTAAAAGGCTCCTTAATAACTTATAAAGGGGAAGTAGTTAACCAAAGAATTAAAGAATTATTATAATTAAAAAAGGATGATCATGGACGGTCAATTTTTAATGTTGATATATGTTTTCGTGCTGGCGATTTTTGTCGGCTTCGAATTGATAACTAAAGTTCCTCCAACTTTACATACTCCGCTAATGTCGGGTTCTAATGCAATTTCCGGCATCACTATAGTTGGTGCTTTATTAAGTGCCGGTATGGAACAATTCACTATTAGCACAATTCTCGGATTGGTTGCCGTAATCTTCGCAATGATAAATGTTGTGGGCGGATTTTTAGTTACTGATAGAATGCTCAAAATGTTCAAAAAGAAGTGAGTAAAAAATGAATGTTATTATAGAAATTTCTTATCTAATCTCTTCAATCTTTTTCATTTTCGGAATAAAAAAGTTAGGCTCTCCTAAAACCGCAAGAACAGGTAATCTATATGCTTCCATTGGTATGGCAATAGCAATTATAGTTACGCTTCTTGATAAAAATGTATTGACGTATGAATGGATAATCATTGGAGTTGTCATTGGCTCAGCAGCCGGTGCAATAATGGCTATGAAAATCCCAATGACAGGAATGCCTCAAATGGTTGGTTTGTTAAATGGGTTCGGCGGCGGTGCTTCATTACTAGTGGCAATGTCTGAATTCTACAAATTAAGTCCTTTTATTCAAGTTGATACCGGTGTAGCTATTGTGCTCAGTTTATTGATCGGTAGTGTTACATTTACCGGTTCATTAATAGCATTTGGTAAGCTGCAAGGTTTGGTGACTGGTAAAGTAGTAAAATACCCTGGGCAGCATCCTTTAAATGCAATATTGTTGCTAGCTGTTATTGTTGCTGGAGTTATAATTGTTATTAATCCAGCTAATACACTTTTAATGATAATTGTTACTATAGTTTCTCTAATACTTGGTATTTTATTAGTTTTACCAATTGGCGGTGCTGATATGCCGGTAGCTATTTCACTGTTAAATTCTTATTCTGGAATTGCTGCTTCAACAACTGGTTTTGTTTTGAAGAATAATGAATTAATAATTGCAGGTGCTCTAGTAGGTGCATCTGGAATAATATTAACATTAATTATGTGCCGAGGAATGAACCGTTCCTTAATGAATGTTCTGCTCGGGGGGTGGAGTTCTGCTGGTGATACTGCAGCAGGCGGCTCTGGCGAAGCACCTAAAGGTGATGTGAAATCTGTTGATGTTGAAGAGGCGGCAATGATTTTTGATGCAGCATCAAGTGTTATAATTGTTCCTGGATATGGAATGGCAGTTGCACAAGCTCAACATTCTGTTATGGAATTAATGACTCAACTCGAAAAGAAAAACATCAAGGTTCGTTTTGCAATTCACCCTGTTGCCGGAAGAATGCCTGGTCACATGAACGTACTTCTAGCTGAGGCAAATGTCCCTTACGATAAATTGTATGCGCTAGAGGACATAAATGATGATTTTTCAAATACCGACGTTGTTTTAATTATAGGGGCAAATGATGTTGTAAATCCGGCAGCAAGAAATAACCCGGCAAGCCCGATTTATGGAATGCCTATATTAAATGTTGATTATGCAAAGACGGTTATAATAAATAAAAGGTCATTAAATCCCGGATACGCTGGTATTGATAATGAATTATTCTTCTACCCGAATGCTTTAATGTATTTCGGAGATGCGAAAGATGCAATTACAAAACTGGCGAATGAAATTAAAAATCTTTAGGATTAAAAAATTTAATAATTTAATCCCCTGAGTTCAGGGGATTTTTTATGCCCAATTTCAAAATGTTAATTTAGTTCTAAACTATTATATTTGATTAAGCTACAAAATTATTTTCTCCTCAAATGAAAAATATATTCATTTTATTCTTATTGATTACAATTACACAAAATTCTTTTTCTCAAGGAACAAACTTTACAGTTGGAAATTTTAGTATTGAAATTAATAATGCTGAATTAACAGCTTTTAAAAATGATTCATTAATTTATTTTAAGAAATTTTCTAATCCCGCTGCTGATTCTGTTGATCTTGATAATGATGGAGTTGATGAATTAGTAATTATAGATTCAACATTATCCAGTGAATCAGCATTCTATACCTTTTACGTTTATTCAACACTTGATTCATTTTTCTTGGCCGATTCAATATATTCAGGAATTACGCTTCCTTATGAAGCAGAAACAGAAGATATCCAGGGGAAAATTATAATAACAGGCAACCCGATCTTTGATCATTTTAATGGTGGAAATGATACAAAGTTTAGTCCCGTAAATTGTTGGAAATATGAAAGCGGTGTAGTATATGATGTTAATGATGAGGTCTATGATATTTTCATGAATGAAAATGAAGATATTATAGATTTCCTTGATAATTATTTTCAATCTAAAGAAAGCAATTGTGAAAACAGCAGAGAAGTTTTAGGTGCTATTGCTGCCGGATATGCTAATTATAAAAATGCGGGCGAAGAAGCTTCAGCGGATAAATTTTTATCAGCTTATTATTTCTGTCTTGATAAAGATAAATTTAAACAAGATTTAGATAGAGAATTGAAAAGGTAAAAAAATGAAAATGGATTGGAACGAATTTATTGGTAAAACTCTTAATGTAATTTTACATGAGAATTATGGGGCAACAGAGGACCCGGGCGGAGATTCTCCATTATATGAAATAGTATTTAAATCAGGTAAACTATCTAATGTTTATGATGAAGGGCTTCTTCTTGAAACTATCAGGGAAAATCATCAAGTTAAAATTTTTATTCCTTACCAATCAATAAAATGTGTTGAAATATTTAATCTTTAATAAAAGCAACAATAAGGGAAAATCTTGAAAAAACTTTTTTTTATTCTTCTATTAACAGTTATCTCTTCTAAATTTCTATTTCCGTCTAATATCGAAATAAAAAGCCTCAAAGCTTATACAGATAATAAAACCTCACTGCCTGTTATTGTGAATGGAGATCGGAATGCAAGCTATTTAAATATTGAATTTGATATTAATTCTGCGTCAGTACCGGCAATGAAAATGGTTTTTAGGTTCTGTAATAGGAACTGGAATCCAACAGATAATGTATTTTTAGCTAACAATGGACAAAATGTTTCCCCTGAGCTTGAAGTTTATAATTTGCCTGTTAATATTGAAGGAGCAAGATATAGGTATGAAGGAAGTTTCCCGGATGAAAGAGGTTATGTTACATTTCCATTTTCCGGTAAATGGAAATATTATATAACTGATTCTTTCGATACTTCTTTAGTATATGCTACGGGTAGATTTTTTGTTATAAACCAAGAACTTAGCTTAAACGTAAATATCAAAAAACAATTAATGGAGGATAAAGTATATTATCCTCAGGATTTAGCAAGAGTGTTTGATTTAACTGCCGGCTTTAATCTTCCCGATGATTTATTTCCTAATTTTGTTGATCATGTTGAAATTATAGAAAATAAAAAATTAGATTACCCAATTTTAATTGATAGAAATTTTAATACAACTTACCGTCAATATTATTGGGACGGCAATCGTAAGTTTTCTTTTTCTGCCAGAGATATAAGGCCGGGAAATGAATACCGTGAAACTGATTTTAGAAACACAAATAAGTTCAATTCAAAAAATATTAAAGCTCAATTTGATGGATTGGAATACTCAAGGTTTTTCACAACAGGTAAAAAGGATATAAACGGCAGTTTCTTGCTTACGAATCCTCAAAATGATTTTGCCTCATATTTAAATGTTACATTTTCAATTAGGCCGCCTGATCCTTCTTTCGGTGATATATATTTAGTAGGAGCATTTAATAACTGGATTGTTTCACCGGATTACAAAATGGAAAATTCCGGGGGAGTTTATAAAATGACCATAGAATTAAAAAGAGGAATTTATGATTATCAATATGTCACCGCAGATTATATAAATAATGAAATTAAAAATATTGATTGGCTGACATTGGAGGGAAATAACTGGCAGACAACAAATGAATATTATATATTTCTTTTTTATAATGATCCAAATTATGGTGGGTATGACAGGATCATCGCATACAAAAAAATCATAAGTAAATAAATGGAAAAAATTAAAATCGGTGTTATTGGAACAGGCCATCTCGGCAAACTTCATATTAAGATGTTGAAATCAATTGATAACTGTGAGTTGGTTGGGATTTATGATTCAAATATTAATCAATCAAAAGCGGCTTCTAAAGAATTTGATGTGAAAGTATTTGATAACTTAAAAGCATTATTAAAAGAAGTCCAATGTGTGTCAATTGCTGCTACAACAAGTGCCCATTATGAATTAGCAAAGCTATGCTTAAGCAGTGGAATAAATGTATTCGTTGAAAAACCTATAACAGCAACTATTGAACAAGCTGAAGAAATTGTGAAAATTGCTGCTGATAAAAAATTAAATCTTCAAGTTGGGCATATCGAAAGATTTAATCCAGCTTTAATTTCACTTGAAGAATATTTACTTGAACCGATGTTTATTCAAACAGATAGACTTGCGCAATTTAATCCTCGTGGTACAGATGTAGCCGTTGTATTGGATTTGATGATTCACGACATTGACATAATTTTGAGTTTAGTTAAAAGCAAAGTAAAAAATGTTGAAGCCAGTGGTGTTGCTGTGGTATCTGATTCTCTGGATATTGCAAATGCCCGAATTCAATTTGAAAATGGAGCAGTTGCAAATGTTACTGCAAGCAGAATTTCTCAAAAGAAAATGAGAAAGATGAGAATATTTCAAAGAGATAATTACATAGCTTTGGATTTTATAACAGGGGTTTCGGAAGTTTATCGTTTAATCCCGGTTGGCAAAAAAAGCGAATCATCCATTATTTCATTTGGAGAAATAGGAATTGGCGAAAAGAAAAAACAAATAGTGTACGAGCAGCCTGAAATAAAAGAAATAAATGCGCTGCAGTATGAGCTTCAGTTGTTCATTAATTCTGTATTGAAAAAAATACGGCCAGTTGTGTCAGGCGAAGACGGACTTCGTGCATTAAAAGTAGCACAGATTATAATGAAGAAAATTGAAGAATCAAAAGTGAACTGAATTCTAAAATGTTGCTTAGCAACGGATGGAGGCTTATTGTGAAAAATAAAATATATGTGCTCTTAATCTTATTTACTTTTTCTAACATTAGTTGCAGCGTATATAATGCTTTGGTTAATTTATCAAGACTCAAATTTAAATTAGGAGCGGTTAATGGATTTGCAGTTGATGGGATTCCAATTTCAAGTAAATCAAAATTAAGTGATTTTAGTTTAACAGAAGGATTAAAACTTACTTCATCTTTCGCACAAAATAAATTACCGGTTTCATTTACATTAAATGTTGAAGCACTGAATCCAAATGACGGGACAGGAGGAACTAAGCAAAGTACAGCTACGTTAAAATCGTTCCCATGGCGATTATTAATTAACGATAAAGAGACTATCTCGGGAAATATCGGTGCTCCTGTTGTAATTCCTGGAACGGGGCAAACATCAATAATTCCTCTTCAAATAAATATGGATCTGCTAACAATTTTCAAAGATAAATCTTACAATGATATAATTAATTTAGTTTTAGCATTAGGAGGAAAGGGTGGTTCTTCTTCCAAGCTTACTCTATTAGCTCAGCCAACCGTGACTTCACCTTTAGGCGATATTCAGTATCCCAATGAATTAAAAATTGTAGATCATCAATTTACGAATTAAAAGCTGATTAAGTTTTTGTAAAGTGTCCCAGGTAAATTTGTTTGCCTGGTACACTTTTGTTTAATTTGTACGTCTAACTTAAACAATTTTGAAAGTCTGAAATGCCCAAAACAGAAAAATTTGCAATTGGAGTCGATATAGGCGGCACTAATATTAAAGTAGGGATTGTCTCTCAAAAAGGGAAGATCATTAAAAAAACATCACTAAAAACCGAAGCAGACGGCGGGCCTAAAAAAGTTATTTCTAAAATATGTAAAGGAATTGATGAACTTCTAAATAAAAATAAAATGAAGATTAAAGGGATAGGAATTGGTTCACCTGGAATAGTATCTATTAAAAAAGGGACGGTAGAAAATCCTCCTAATTTACCCGGATGGGGAAAGGTAAAACTTGCTAAAGCAATTGAAAAAGAATTTAATCTTCCGGTTTACATTGAAAACGATGCGAATGCTGCCGCAATTGGTGAAATGATCTTTGGAGCAGGTAAAAAATATTCTGAATTTATAATGATAACACTGGGTACAGGAGTAGGGGGCGGGATTATTATGAACAACAAAATCTTTAGAGGAGAAAATGGTGTTGCCGGTGAAGTCGGGCATATAACTATTGATTATAAAGGCGATCAATGTAAGTGCGGATCAATCGGATGTATTGAAACTTTTGTCGGAAATAATTATTTAATTAAAAGAGTTGAAAAGGAAATGCCTTCTCACAAAGATTCTGTAATTTGGAAACTTATTGATAATGATATTAAAAATTTAAATCCTAAATTAATCCATTTAGCCTCTGAAGAAGGTGATGAATACGCTAAATCAATTATTTGCGAAATGGGAACACAGCTTGGTGCTGCTTTAGCCTCGGTTAGTAATTTATTGGATATAAGTACTTTTATAATCGGCGGCGGCGTTGCCGGCTTTGGTGCTTCTTTATTAGATTCAACCCAGCAAAGTTTGCATTCCAGAGTATTAAAGACTTTAAAGAATCGCGTAAAGGTAATGCCGGCAAAATTAAAGAATGATGCAGGAATAAAAGGCGCTTCAGCATTAGTATTTTATAAATCTTAGTCTTTATTTTAAGGGTGATTAATAGATTTTGTATGAAATATTTATTTGCAGTTCTATTCTTATTTATTTTTGATTCAGCAATTTTCGCGCAAGAATCCAATTCGAATATTTTACCTATTGATACCCTTACCTCTTTTTCACCAGATTCATTATCATTAATTGATTCAACTTCACAGAATAAAAGTGATGTTGACACAGTGATTTATGCTTCGGCTTCGGATTCTTTAATTTTCTTTGTCCAACAAAAAAAGATGAACATTTATGGAGACGCTTCATTAAAGTATAGAGAAACTGACTTAAAAAGTGCTGACATTGCAGTTGATTTCAAAACCAATAACGTGGATGCTAAAGGTGTTCCGTCCGATTCAATTCCGGATAAATTTGTTACACACACCTGTTTTGACTGATAAAGGTGAAACCTATGAAGGTTTAAGATGAAATATAACTTTAAATCTTCGCGCGGTTATATTACTTCTGCAGGAACTGAAAGTGATGGGGCTTATTACACAGGCGAAAAAATAAAAAAGGTTGATAAAGATACATATTTTATACAGGATGGAATTTATACTACCTGCAAGCAAGATACACCGCACTACTATTTCTATTCGCCGGAAATGATGGTAATTAATAAGCAAGAATTAGTTGCTAAGTGGATCTGGCTATACTTTGGAGGCGTACCGTTTCCAATCCCTTTACCTTTTGCAGTTTTTCCAATTCAATCAGGAAGACGATCTGGCATAATAACTCCGGCTTTTGGTAATGATGGGACTTATGGATTTTATTTTTCACGTTTCGGATATTTCTGGGCAATCAATGATTATATGGATATAAATTTTACTGCGGATTATTTTACCCGCGGCAGCTACACATTAAACAGCAGATTTAGATATGCAAAGCGTTATAATTACAGCGGGAATTTTCAAGCTTCTTATTTAAAATATGTAACTCAATTAAAAAATGATCCTGATAGAACAGAAAAGTATAAATTGGAAATTAAACTGGACTCACAATCAAAGTATTACTCCATCATTGAGATTTGATGCAAATCTTCAATTCGAGTCCGGGATTAATTCGCGCAGAAATCTTTCTGATATAAATGAACAATTAAATAAACAAATTATTTCGAACGCAACCATTGTATAAAACCTGGGATGAATCAGGAAATAGTTTGTCTCTTAGTTATCAAAGAAGATCAGGATCTGGAATCCGGTGATATTTCTGAAGTTCTGCCAAGTTTATCATTCAATATGTCGCAGAAATATCCTTTTAAGAGAAAAAATAGTGTCGGTTCGCAAAAATGGTATGAGTTAATAGGTTTTAATTACAACGCAAAATTTCAAAATAATAGAAATAAAACTGATGGTAATTTACAGATTAGAGGAGGGATACAACATAACTTTTCTACAAGTGCTTCACCTAAAATTGGCTATGTAAGTATTACTCCAAATTTTAATTACACTGAAAGATGGTATAATAAAAGAATTGAAATGCATTCATACCGGAGTTGATTCATTGGGAAAAGATATTTTAGAAACTAAATGATGTAAAAGAAATAAATTTTGTTAGAACATTCAGTACAGGTGTTTCCGCTTCAACAAAATTTTATGGAATGTTTCAGCCTAATGTTTTGGGAATAAGTGCTATTAGGCATACTGTTCAGCCTTCAATTTCTTATACATATACTCCGGATTTTTCAAAACCCGGCTGGGGTTATTATGGGACTTATGTTAATAAATCAAATGGACAAACAGTTAAATACAATAAATTTCAAAAGGAAATATTTGGAGGGGCTTCCAGTGGTGAATCGCAATCAATAAATTTTTCTGTATCAAATATATTTGAAATGAAGACTCAAGTTGATCCGACTGATACAACTGAAAAAGAAAAGAAAATTCAGCTTTTAAATTTAAATGCTGGAATAGGATATAATTTTGCTGCAGACAGTGTGAAATTCTCTGATTTGTCTCTTTCATATAGAACACAAGTAGGTGATTGGTTTAGTTTTAATGGTGGTTCCCGTTTTACTTTGTATGATGTAAACTCAAATGGAGGTAGAATTAACAAGTTTTTAATAAATGAAGGCAAAGGCTTGGTTAGAATGACAAATTTTAATTTTTCAGTTTCAACATCTTTGTCGGGAGAAAAATTAAAATCAAAAGATTCAGATAAAGAAAAACAAGAAAATGAAGATGACGATCAATTTGTTTTGAACCAGGATCAAAACAATGTTTACCAGGGAATTTATTCCGAAAAGGAAGCTGATTTTTCTATTCCATGGGATGTTTCATTAAGTTATAACTATACACGAAACAGCCCGACACCTTTAAGTATTACCAGTTATTCAAATTTAAATGCTTCATTAAATTTTAATTTGACTCCTCAATGGAAATTATCTTTTACCGGCAGTTACGATTTTGATAGAAATGAATTTGCTGCACCACAAATAAAAATATCACGGGACCTGGACTGCTGGCTTATGAATTTTACCTGGAATCCGATTGGTACTTATAGAGGTTTCAGATTTGAAATAAGAGTGAAAGCTTCACAATTACAAGATTTGAAAATCACAAAGCAGTCAGATTTTTATAGCGGCAAGTAATTAAGTACATCAAGTATTTATTTAATAGACTAAAATAAAATGCTTCATTATATAATTGATGGGAATAATTTAATTGGGAAGATAAAACGCTTTTCAAGTCTACAGAAAAAGGATAAGCAAACTGCAAGAGAAAAATTAGCGTTTTATGTTGATAGATATTTCATCTTCAAAAAAAGCT
This sequence comes from uncultured Bacteroidota bacterium, assembly GCA_963777515.1. Taxonomy (GTDB): domain Bacteria; phylum Bacteroidota; class Ignavibacteria; order Ignavibacteriales; family Ignavibacteriaceae; genus CAVSWT01. Next base: position 193,486 of record CAVZQU010000007.1, on the reverse strand, counting down.
AAAGTAACTTTACATTTTGATGGATTTGCAAACCTTCCAATCAATTCACAAAAAATTAAAATTATTTATTCTGAAAATAAAACCGCTGATCATAAAATTAAGCAGCAGATTGAAAACACAAAAACTCCAAAAAATCTAATTGTTGTTTCTTCTGATAATAATATCAAGGAATTTGCGCGTGTTTGCAGCGCAAAAGTATTATCAAGTGAAGATTTCGCATTTGAAATTCAAAAAGAAAAAAATGTAAATGAAGAATCCGAAAGGATCAAAGAAATAAATGATGTGGAAGAATTTAAACGACTATTTAATGCAAAATAAAATTAAATTCTTCTGGAAATTAATTCCTCTAAAATGTCGTATGAAAATTCAAAGTAACACTTGGCGGAAGATTAACATTTTGAGAAACTCCTGCTGAAATATTCCAACTTAATTCTTGTGAGTTCCTTTTATTATATGCAGAGACGGCTCTTACTGCATTGATTGCGCTTGCAATTCTATTTACAAGTAATGCCCCGACTACAAATCTAAAATTGTTAAATGTCTGCTCGCTTGAAACCCACATGCTTCTATAATTTTTTCTATCCAGATCTGAAGGCCATTCCCAATTATAAGTAGTTTTATACATCTTCGAGAATTCACCATTCAAAGCTTGGGCACTATTATATTCATTTAAATTTAAATAATCTCCGATAGTAGCAAAGTAATTATCACTTTTTCCACTTGTACTAACTCCCGCATTAGCCTGGGCATATGATTTATATCTATCCTTCTGCCAGTTTCCATATGTATTCATTCCAATATACACAGCCCACAAAGCGCCTTCAGCAATAGTAAAATATTTACCGCTTGAATATGATTCGGCGTATAATTCGCCCATTCCCGGGAGCAACAAAGAATATAAAAGAGCCAGCCCAGCTTTTTTCTTTTTTATCTCTGTTGATTGAACATATTGAATATCTTTTTGAGGGTTTTCTAAAGATGTTTTTACTTCATTTTTTAGAACCAAAAGATTTTTCATCTCATTATTTTGAGAAAAAATAGGTAAAGAACAAAGTATAAAGAAAAGGAGAATATTTTTCATATTTTTGGATTTCAATCTAAATATTAACTGGCTTTTAAATCAATTGAATTTTTTGTCTCTAAAATTTTTGAAGAGCAAATCTCACCATTGCATTCCTCAATTTTACTTGGGTTAGTTCATTAATAAATCTTTCATCATATTCATGTTCTACTCTAATATAATTTGAAGAAAATCCTTTCATAATTCCGTTATGATTTGTGTGTTCAAATAATACTTCAAGGTTTTGGCCTGTCATAGAACTATAAAATTCATTTTTTTTCTTTTCACTTAAAATTCTCAGCATGTGATTTCTTTTTTTACGTTCAAAAACATCAACAACTCCTTCCATGTTTATTGCTTTTGTATTTGGGCGTTCTGAATAAGTAAATACATGTAGATAAGAAATTGGAAGCTCTTTTAGAAAATTATAAGTCTCTAATAAAATCTTCATTAGTTTCACCTGGAAAACCTACTATTACATCTACTCCAATTCCAGCATTAGGAATTTTATTTTTTACTTTTAAGATAAGTTCTCTATAATATTCAGACTTTATATCTTCTCTGCATCAAACGTAAAATCTTAGGGCTTCCGCTTTGTAAAGGGATGTGAAAATGTTTGCACATTTTAGGATTGACTTGCAGTAAAATCAATAATTTCATCTGTTAATAAATTAGGTTCGATTGAACTGATTCTAATTCTAAAATCACCTTCAATCTTAACCATCTTTTTTAGTATATCTAACAAATTAAGTATTAAATGATTTTCCATAATCTCCAACATTCACACCTGTAAGAATTAATCTCTTTATAACCATTGTTGAACCAGCTTTTGAAATTCTATAAGCAAATGTTCTGGATTCATGCTTCTGCTTTTTCCACGTGCAAGAGGAATTGTACAAAATGAACATGTATAATCACATCCATCCTGAATTTTTAAATATGCTCTGGTTCTGCTGTCAGCATCTGTGGAATGGGCAGGTCCAAAATCATTTAACTGTTCAGTAGGGGAGACATAAAGTGCAAGCTAATTCTTTTTTCTTAAAATCATTTGCAATATCGAAAAGCTGAAATTTTTCCTTGCTTCCTAAAACTAAATCAACTCCTTCAATCTGCGAAATCTCTTCAGGCCTTAATTGAGCATAACAGCCTGTAACAATTACAAAAGCATTTGGGTTTTGTTTTAATGCTCTGCGGACAATCTGCCTGCATTCTTTCTCTGCATTTTCAGTTACAGTACAAGTATTTAAAACGTAAATATCCGACTGTTCTTTGAAATCAACTATCTCAAATCCTTTGTTTAAAAATTGATTTCCGATAGTTGATGTCTCAGAAAAATTTAATTTACATCCTAAAGTATGTAAAGCAACTTTGTTATTCATTTAATCCGGTTTAAAAATTAAAGAGCGGGCAAAAAGTCCCGCTCTAATATACTAATTCAAATGCTGAACTATTTTTTATTATCTGATGATTGAATTATGGCCTTCTTCAGATATCTCGAATATCGGGAATTCAGAAGTATCAATGCTGCCGGTATCAGAAGCAAGAATTTCTTCAACACTGACCCGATCCATTTTGTGCTTGTTGAGATAATCTTTGATATCTTCTTCGCCTTTATCTTTTAATGCAGCAATAGCACTTAAAACTATTTTTTTATTTTCCTTGTCGAATTCAATTACCTTCAATGGAATAACATCATCAACAGGAAAGTGATTTGCAATGTTCTTAATTTTTGATGGAGCTAATTGAGTTCCGGGAACAAATCCATCAACAGATTCAGGTAATTCTGCTATCAATCCTTTTTCTATTATTCTTACAACTTTTCCTTCTGTAACCATTCCAACATGATATAACTTTTCAAAATTATCCCATGGATTATCCTGAACTTGTTTATGCCCGAGAGAAATTTTTCTTTGTTCAACATCAACACCAAGAACAATTACATCAAGCTTTTCACCTTTTTTAACAACTTCACCGGGGTGACGGATTTTCTTTGTCCATGATAAATCTGAAATATGAACAAGTCCGTCAACGCCAGGTTCCAATTCAACAAACACACCGAAGTTTGTTAAGTTTCTTGCAATTCCTGAATGCTGTGAGCCAACAGGATATTTCTCCATCAATGACTGCCATGGATCCGGTTCTAACTGTTTAATACCAAGCGAGATTTTTTTCTCATCTTTATCAAGACTTAAAATCACAGCTTCAACAACCTGTCCCATTGCAACTATTTGAGATGGATGTTTAATATGCTGGGTCCAGCTCATTTCAGAATTATGAATTAATCCTTCAATACCTTTTTCGATTTCAATGAAAGCACCGTAATCAGTAAGAGATACAACACGTCCGGAAACTTTGTCGCCAACTTTGTATTTCTCTTCGATTTTTTCCCATGGATGGGGGAGAAGTTTTTTCAAGCTTAAAGAAATTCTTTTCTTTTCTTCATCAAAATCTGTAACAACAACTTTAATTGTTTCATCAAGCTTAACAACTTCATTAGGATGATTAATTCTTCCCCAGCTTAAATCAGTGATGTGAATTAAACCGTCAACTCCGCCAAGGTCAACAAACACACCGAAGTCTGTAATAGCTTTTACAGTACCTTCAAGAATTTGGCCTTTCTCCAAGCTGTTAAGAATTGCATCTCTTTGATCAGAAATTTCTTCTTCAACAAGAACTTTATGTGAAACAACAACATTCTCGGTTGGAACATTAACTTTAACAACTTTGAAGTCCATTGTCTGTCCAACGAAAGCATCAAAATCACGAATAGGCCTGATATCGATTTGTGAACCGGGGAGAAATGCTTCCATTCCCATTAAGTCAACAACCATTCCGCCTTTAATTCTTTTAAGAATTTTACCCTGAATAATTTCGCCTGTTTCATGTGCATTAACAACGCGTTCCCAAATTCTTAAGAAGTCAGCTCTTTGTTTGCTTAATACTAAATTACCTTCTATATCTTCTACACTTTCAAGTACTACTTCAACTTCTTTTCCAACTTTTATTTCTTCGTTTTCATAAAATTCATTTTTAGGAATAGAACCTTCAGACTTAAAACCTACATCAATGATAATATTGTCGCCTTGAATTCGTACAATCTTACCTTTTATCAGCTCGCCTTCTTTTAAGTCATGGAATGAATCGGTATAAAGTTTCGCTAATGTTAAAAATTCTTCTTTTGAATATTCTTCATTATTAAAATTTTTCTGTGCCTTTTCAAAATCCTCTTCAGTAATTTTGCTCTTCTTCACATCTTTTGTCTCTTCGGACATTAATCCTCCTAAAAAAATAAATTAATCTGTATGTATTGTCTCTGCCATCTTAAAACAATAATACAGAAGTTTTAGTTTAACATTTGTATTTATTGATGGCTTAATAAAAATTATAAAGGAACTTTAATACCTTTTCTATTTGCTGCAATTCTAATTTGATTTAAAATTATATTTACCTGCTCTTCAATAGTAACTTTGGAAGTATCAACTTCCACTGCATCACTCGCTTTGGTTAAAGGGCTTACTTCTCTTGTGGAATCAATCTTATCACGCTGAAGTAAATTATCTTTAATTTCTTCAACCGAAACATCGGTTCCTTTTTCAGCATATTCTTTAGCTCTGCGTTGAGCCCTTTGTTCAATTGAAGCTGTAAGAAAAATTTTAACATCAGCTTGAGGGAAAACAACAGTGGTAATATCTCTTCCTTCCATTACTACTCCGTTTCCTTTACTTCCCATTGCCTGCTGCTTTTTTACCAAAGCTTTTCTTACACCTTCAATCTTGCTTATATCACTTACTCTTTTGTTGACTGAAATATCTCTTATTTTATCTGTAACATCTTCACCATTAATTTTTACATTAGTGATTCCATTCTCAAACTTAAGCTCTATTTCTGATTCTTCAGCAAGCTTTGTTATCTCTTCATTATTTGTAAGAGCATTTTTTTGAGCCAAGTAAGTTATGGCTCTGTACATTGCCCCGGTATCAATGTATAAGTAGCCTAATTTCTGTGCGACCAGCTTTGCTGAAGTACTTTTCCCGGAACCAGCCGGACCGTCAATCGCCACGATTAATTTTTGGGACATAGTTTACAAAAATAGGGAATTAAAATTAAATTTTCAAAGAGATTTAGACGGGTAATTTACAGACAATTTAGTTGTGATTTTGTTGAATTTCATGCCAGTTCCTTACCACCAAGTTCATTAATAATCGCATTAATTACCGGATCATCAGATGAGATAATTTCCTTTTTGTTTTTAGGCTTATTATCGTTAGAAGGTTTTGTAATAGACGGTTGAATAGTCTTAGTTTTTGGCGAAGAAGAATTATTATTTGTTAGGTTGAGATATATTTTCCTTCCAAAAAATTCCTGTGTTTTTTTGTCAAAATAATCTTTGTGTAAATTAAATGATTTTATTCCATCAGGATCATTTAAAACAGCTTGTAATTTGTTACCATTTAAATCCAGCAATTCAACATTTCCTATATAATGCCCAAGAGTAAATCTTTTTTCGTTTGAAACTATATCTACAAATTCCTGCCATTTTGCGACCACAGAATCAAAATTAAAACTTGGGTTAGATTCTAATTCTTCAACTATCTTTGGTTGCGATGATTGGAAATTACTTTCGCTTACTGCTTGAGGTTTTTTTTTAATGGAAGAATTTGTTTGTTTTGTTTCAGCTAGAGGATTTATTGTGGCAGAGAAAGCATATTTAGTGCTTTTGGTTTCTTTTGTGATTTCAGCTTCGGTTTGATTTGAATTATTATCTTCCAGCTTAGAAAATAATTCACTTATTGTTGAAGAACGTTCAAGCCCAACTAAATGACTTAAAATAATCTCTAACTTTAATTTATGATTTTGAGAATATCTCAATTCCTGCTGTGCTCTATTTAAGAAGTTTAAGAGTCTTAATAAATCACCTTCAGAAAACTGATTTTGGTATTCAAGATATTTTGATTTGTAAACATCGGCTGATTCAACTAAATCTGATTTTTCTGTTACAACAACAGTCATAATATTTCTAAAATGTTCAATCAGTCCGTCAATAAAATCAGTAAAGCTCCAGCCGTTTTTATAAATAGTGTTTGTAACTTCAAATACAGCTTTGAAATTTTTATTTAATATTGCATCCGAAATTGTAAAATAAATTTCGTCATCAATTAAGTTCAACATTTTAGCAACAGTTTCAGAATCGATATCATTTCCGCAAAATGAAACTACCTGATCAAAAAAACTTTCTGCATCTCTCAATGCGCCGTCAGATTTTTTTGCAATAATAGTTAATGTCTTATCATCAATTTTAATTTTTTCTTCTTCGGCAATTTCTGAAAGTAATTTTTTTATCTCATCAAGCTGAATTCTTCTGAAATCAAATCTCTGGCACCTGGAAATAATTGTTAATGGAACTTTGTGAATATCGGTTGTAGCAAAAATGAAAATTGTATGTGATGGCGGCTCTTCCAAAGTTTTAAGGAATGCATTAAATGATTCCTTTGTAAGCATGTGAACTTCATCTATAATATAAACTTTATATTTGCCTTTTGTAGGGGCGTACTTAACAGATTCTCTAAGTGTTCTAATTTCATCAATACCTCGGTTTGATGCGCCGTCAATTTCAATTATATCCAAAGATTGATTATTTAAAATTGATTTACACATTTCACATTCATTGCAGGGTTCATTGTTCTTTGGATTTAAGCAATTTAATGTTTTTGCGAGAATTCTTGCAGTTGTAGTTTTACCAACTCCACGAGGGCCAGTAAAAATATAAGCATGAGCAATTCTATTATTTTTTATAGCATTCTTTAAAGTAAGAGTTATGTGCTCTTGTCCTACAACATCTTCAAATCTTTGTGGTCGCCATTTTAATGCTGTTACTTTATAAGTCGACATAAAATTTTATGAAATGTTTTTCTAATAAAATTATAAAATTTCAGATGAAAGGAAACTGCAAAGTTCTTCCAAATATTTTTTATCAGTTAAATCAAATGAATTATAATCATAGCTGTCCAAATCGAGAACACCGTAAAGTTTATCATTTTTCAAAATAGGAATAACAATTTCTGATTTTGAATCAGCATCGCAAGCAATATGTCCGGGAAACTTATTAACATCTTCAATAATTACAGTTTGCAGCTTTTGGGCTGAAGTTCCGCAAACACCTTTGCCAATTTCAATATTTGTACAAGCAATATTGCCCTGGAAATGGACCAAGATAAAGTTTTTTCCCATCGAATAAATAAAATCCAACCCAGCTTATAAAATCAAAAGTTTGTTTTAAAGCAGCAGTGAAATTAGAAAGATTTGAAAGAACATTATCTTCTTTAATCAGCAGTGATTTTAATCTGCTTTACTAATAATTTATATTTTTCTTCTTTGCTTAAATCTTTATCAACTAAAATCGTTTCTGCCAAATATCATCTCTTCTTTCTTGTTGTAGTTTTCTTTTTTGATTTTTTTTGCGATGTCTTTTTTGAATCCGGAAAAACATAAGGAATTGCATCTTCAATTTTTTCAATAGGAATTATTTTTAATCCCTCCTGTACTTTATCCTGAATTTCCTTCAAATCAATTTCATTCTCCTGTGGAATTAAAACGGTTCCAATGCCATTTCTTTTTGCTGCAAGTAATTTTTCATTTAATCCGCCAATTGGCAAAACATTTCCTCGCAGGGTTATTTCACCGGTCATGGCGATATCATTTGAAGCAGGTTTACCACTTATGGCTGATAATAATGCCATTGACATTGTTATACCTGCTGATGGGCCATCTTTAGGAATAGCTCCTTCAGGAAGATGAATGTGAACTTCTTTTCCTTTAAAGAAATCAGGACTAATTCCAAGTGATTTTGCATTAGAACGAATATAACTTAGTGCAGCCTGTGCGGATTCTTTCATAACATTTCCAAGCTGGCCAGTTAGAGAAAGCTTTTCGGCGCCGTTCATTATCGTAACATCGACAGATAAAATTTCTCCTCCAACACTTGTCCATGCTAAGCCAGTAACACTGCCGACTCTTTTTTCTTTGCTATGAAAGCTGTGACGGTATCTTGGAACTTTTAAATACTCTTCAATTTTATCTTCATCAACTACAAAGCCACCTTTCACCTTTTTCTTTCCGTTAGTCGATTCTTTTAATACGATTTCGTGAGCCAGCTTACGGCAAACTGAAGCTAACTCTCTTTCTAAATTTCGAACACCTGCTTCTCTTGTATAATCTGTTATTATTTTTTTTATAGATCCATCTGTAATAGTAACATGCTTTTTGGTTAAACCGTGTGCAGCCAATTGTTTTGGAATGATATGCCTTTTGGCAATTTCAGTTTTATCATATTCAAGGTAACCGGAAAGTTCTATGATCTCCATTCTATCCTGCAAAGGCAGTGGAATGTTATAACGTACATTTGCAGTAGTAATAAACATTACCTGGGATAAATCGTAATCAACTTCAAGATAATGATCATTAAAAGTATGGTTCTGTTCAGGGTCTAAAACTTCAAGCATTGCTGAGGAAGGATCGCCGCGAAAGTCCATGCTCATTTTATCAATCTCATCTAAAAGCATTACAGGATTAATTGAGCCGGCTTTTTTCATAGATTGAATTATTTTGCCTGGCATAGAACCGATATATGTTCTTCTATGGCCTCTAATTTCAGCTTCGTCACGAATACCGCCAAGACTGATTCTTACAAAATTTCTTCCAAGAGCACGTGCAATTGATTTACCAAGAGAAGTTTTTCCAACTCCTGGAGGTCCTACAAAGCAAAGGATTTGTCCGCGCATTTGTTTAACCAAATTTAGAACAGCAATATGCTCGATAATTCTTTCTTTGGGTTTTTCTAATCCAAAATGATCTTCATTTAGAATTTTTTGAACATGTGAAATCTGTAAATTATCTTTTGTCCTTTTTGACCAAGGAACTTCAGTCATCCAATCTAAATAGTTTCTGATGACAGTTGACTCTGGTGACATTGGGGGAGTCTTCTTCAACTTGTTTAATTCTTCAATGGCTTTGTCTTCTGCATGTTTCGGCATCTTAGCTTTTTTAATGGTGTCCCGCATTTTAATAAATTCTGGAGTAGTATCTTCTTCTTCGCCAAGCTCATCTTGAAGAATTTTTATTTGTTCCTGGATAATAAATTTTCTTTGTGTCTTTGCAATATTTTCCTGGACTTTATTATCAATCTCTTTTTCAATTTTTAATATGTCGATTTCAGAATTCAGGATTTTTATTACTTCATAAAACTGATCTTTTAAATTTTCTTTTTGAAGTATTGCCTGCTTAACATCTATAGATTGGTTTACATTTGCAGCTACATAAAAAAGTTTTCTATCCGGTTCTTCAATATTTTCAAATGCGGCTAATGCTTCATTTGGAATGTTTCGGCTAATTTTCACATATTCTTTAAATAGCTGTGACATTTGCCTTGTCATAGCATTCATTTCATGATCTTGTTTAAACTCCGGAACAATGACTTTTATTTTTCCTTCAAAAAAATCATTCTTATTTGTGAATTCAAGTATAGCTCCCTGCAAAAGTCCATCGACTAAAATTTTCATCAAACCGTTCGGCAATTTTAAAATCTGAACTATCTTTGCAATTGTGCCTTCGCGGTAAATATCGTCTTTTTTAGGGTCTTCTATGTTTGATTTTTTTTGTGCGGCAAGAAAAATATATTTTGTGTTATCCAAAGCATAATTAGCAGCTCGAATGGATTGCTCTCTTCCCACTAAAACCGGGAAAATCATGTAAGGAAAAATCACTATATCTCGAAGCGGTAAAATTGGCAAAACATCCGGTATATTATCAACTATACTAATGTCGTTTGCGGTATTAATCTCTATCTCATTATATTGACTCAATCAAGTTCTCCTTAAATTTCAATTGTTTTTATGCAAACCGAAATATACCAAAATTCGTTTGGGCATTCAAGGAAGTGTAATGTAGCTTAAGCTGCTTAAAACGTTATGTGAAATTTAACTATTTTTACCAAGTCAAATTTTCAAAATTAGAGATAAAAGGACAGTTTATGATTCAAGATGTGATTAACATTTCCAAACAAGCCGGAGAAATTATAAGAGAAGGTTTTGGGAAAAATTTTGGTATAGAATACAAAACGAACGAGATAAATTTAGTAACTGAAATCGATAAAGCATCGGAAAAACTTATTACTGATTTTGTTAAGAAAAAGTATCCATCACATAGTATTCTTGCAGAAGAAAGCGGCGAATATAAAAATAAAGAATCAGAATATAGATGGGTTATTGACCCGCTTGACGGCACAACTAATTTTGCACACGGTTTGCCAATTTTTTCAGTTTCAATTGGAGTTCAAAAAAATGGAAAAACCTTTGCCGGGGTAGTTTATGATGTGATGCAGGACATTACTTACTCTGCAGAAAAGGGAAGTGGTTCGTATGCAAATTCAGAAAAATTGTCTGTAAGTAAAAAAGAGCAGCTTGGACATAGTTTATTGGTAACTGGATTTCCTTACAATATTGCTGAAAGGCCTAAAAATATTTTTGAAATATTTGAGGCATTTACTAAAGCAGCTCGCGGTGTTAGAAGATTAGGTTCTGCTGCTATTGATTTGTGTTATGTTGCAAAAGGTGCTTTGGATGGCTATTGGGAAAATTCACTTCATCCCTGGGATTTTTGTGCAGGTAAATTAATACTTGAAGAAGCTGGGGGAATTGTAACAGATTTCAAAGGAAATGATATTGATATATTTTCAAAACAGATTTTATGTACAAATAAACTTATTCATCAGCAAATGATGGATTTGATTAGCAAAACAATCAGCTAATACTTCATTTACAATCTGGCCATTATCATCATTATTTTTTAATCCTCTTGTGATAATTCCGTGATAACTGAACTCTATTTTTGTTCATCAATAATTATGAACTAAAAATATTAGAGGATTAAATGAAAAAGTTATTAATTATTAATTTATTACTTCTTTTTCTATTTGGATGCACGGAAGGTAATTCTTCTGATGCATCTAAAATGAATAAAGAAAATAATAAAATATCAGAACCAACAGTTAATTCTATTTCCAACAAAGTTGAAACAGCAACCTTTGCCGGGGGATGTTTTTGGTGTATGGAAGCTCCTTTTGAAGGAATCAATGGAGTAATTTCTGTCACATCCGGTTATGCAGGAGGGAAAGAGAAAAATCCTACTTACAGTGATGTTTCAAATGGAAGAACCGGGCATCGCGAATCAATTCAAATTAAATATGATCCCGAAGTTATAAGTTATTCAGAACTGCTGGATATTTATTGGCAGCAATTTGATCCCACTGATTCAGGCGGTTCATTTCATGATAGAGCACTGCAATATGATCCGGCAATATTTTATCATGATGAGCAGCAAAAGGAAGTTGCTGAAAAATCAAAAGAACGATTAAATAATTCAGGAATATTTCATAAACCGGTGGTAACAAAAATTATTAAGTATACAACTTTCTATCCCGCAGAAGAATATCATCAAGATTATTACAAGAAAAACCCTGAACATTATCATGCTTATAAAAAAGCTTCAGGAAGAGAAGATTTTATTAAAAATACCTGGGGAGTAATCGATAATGGCAAATACAAAAAGCCTTCAGATGAAACGTTAAAGAAGAAATTAACAAAACTTGAATATTATGTCACTCAAGAAGATGGCACCGAAAAACCTTTTGACAATAAATATTTTGATAATCATAAAGCCGGAATTTATGTTGATATTGTTTCAGGCGAACCATTGTTCAGTTCAAAAGATAAATTTGAATCCGGTACAGGCTGGCCAAGTTTTACACAGCCAATTGATCCGCGATATTTGAATAAAGTTGTGGATAATACTTATGGGATGGAAAGAGTTGAAGTCAGAAGCCGTTTTGGAGATTCACATCTTGGACATGTTTTTTATGACGGGCCAAAGCCAACTAATTTACGTTATTGTATGGATTCAGCGGCTTTGAGATTCATTCCTAAAGATGAAATGAAAGCAAAGGGTTATGGAAAATATTTGTGGTTGGTGGATTGAAATGTCAAAAGTTAAAAAAATTTAATTAAGAATTTAAATTATATTCAACTTTTAATCGCAATGGGACACTGATAAACCCGGATGCAACTGATTGATACGGATAAAAAAATCTGTACAAATCCGTTTTATCCGTTAAATCCGTGGTCTATTGTTTTTCTTTTGTTAAAGATTAAATATGGTTTTATAAAGTCATCGAAAATTAGTTTTGACTTTTGAACTTTGAATTTCTCTTTTAGTTTCTTCCAAGGCTTTCATACATTTTTTCAATAAGGTGTTGAAATTTTTCTTCGATAATTTTGCGTTTCACTTTTAAGCTTGGAGTAATTTCACCGGTTTCAATTGAGAATGGTTTATCAAGCAATTTAAACTTTCTAACCTTTTCATAATTGGCAAGTTTCTTTTGGAACTGTCCAATCTCTTTATCAAATAAGCTCTTCAATTTCTTTTGTCTCTAATAAATCATTTATTGAATTATATTTTATTTTATGCGAATCCGCATATTCTTTTACTGCTTCAAAATCAGGAACAATTAAGGCTGTTAAAAACATTCTTCTATCGCCAATCAAGACAAACTGGTCGATATATTTACTTGAAACAAAAAGATTTTCAATTGGTGTTGGGGCAATATATTTACCAGCAGAAGTCTTGAACAAATGTTTTTTTCTATCAGTAATTTTTAAATATCCTTCTTCATCAAAAACTCCGATATCACCTGTATGCAGCCATCCATCTTTAAGTGAAGCTTCTGTTTCTTTTTTATTTTTAAAATAACCTTGCATAATGTTTGGGCCTTTAGCAAGAATTTCTCCATCGCTTGCGAGTTTAATTTGAACACCAGGAAAAGGTTTTCCTGTTGTCCCAAATTTATAGGCATCATAAGGATTAGCTGCAATAACCGGGGATGATTCAGTTAAACCGTAACCTTCAAGTATTCTAATACCAATTGCATCAAAAAATTCTCCATGTTCAACTGGTAGCGCAGCTCCTCCTGAGACAAAGAACCTTAAATTATTACCGGTTCTTTCTCTAAGTTTTGTAAATACTAATTTATCAGCCAATTTATTTTTAGCTGCAAGAACCAGTGATACAAATCCTTTTCGCTTTGCTTTCCTATATTTTTTCCCTGTTTCAATAGCCCAGTAAAATATCTTTTGTTTTGTTGGAGATTGACTTTCAACATTCTTTATAATTTTTGAATGAATTCTTTCAAACAATCTCGGGACAGTAGTAATAATTGTTGGTTTAACTTCAATTAAATTTTGAGCAACTGTTTCTATGCTTTCAGCATAACAAATTTGGCCACCGGAAGAGAAAGCGGTGTAGTATCCTCCCATCCTTTCAAAGATATGGCACAGCGGAAGAAATGAAAGGAAGATATCATTGCTATCAATAGGGAAAGCTTTTAAAGCTGAATTAACATTTGATAAAATATTTTTATGTGTAAGCATTACTCCTTTTGGTTCGCCGGTTGTTCCGGAAGTATAAATAATAGTGCATAAATCGTTCTCATGAACTTTCTTCATACTTTCTTTAAAATGATGAGGATGGTGATTCATAAATATTTCACCCATCTCTTTAACATCAGTTAATGAATATAGCCCCTGAACATCTTGTATAATATCTTTTTCATTTAGCAATATTATAAAATTTAAATGCTTGCAGTTATCACGTATCTTTAAAATTTTATTAAGCTGAAATTTATTTGAAACAATAATTCCTTTTGCTTCAGAATTATTTAAAATAAACTCCACGGAATCAGCCGTTAGAGATGGATAAAGTGGAACATCAATTGCGCCAAGTCCTAAAATTGCCATATCCGAATAAACCCATTCAGGCCGGTTTTCTGAAATGATTGCTACCTTATCGTTTTTCTTTATCCCGAGAGCTGCCAAACCAAAAGCTAAGCTTTCTACCTCTTCTTTAAATTTTTTATAAGATATTCCTTGATATTCTTTTTCAACTTTAACTTTCATTAAAGGGCGGGTCATATTTTTCCCGTACTCTTCAGTTAGAAAAATAAAAAGTTCAGGGATAGTTTTGTTAGCTTTTAGAAGTGCCATAAATAATCTCTCATATAAACTTAGAAAAAATAGTTTGGTGAAGTATTAAATTCAAGTTTTTTTAATTTTAATATTATCGAAAAATGCTATAAAAACTAAAATTGCTTATCAAAGCCAAAACCCTTAATTTTTCGATTATTTTTTAAGAAGTTATTACTAATAGTAACCAAATAAAATAGAGGTTTTATAATGTCAAATGCTTTTTTTAGGGTTCCTCATCCGGTAAATGAACCTGTCAAATCTTACCTGCCGGGCAGTCATGAGCGAGAAGAGTTAAAGAAGAAATTATCAGAACTTAAATCAAAAAAAATTGAAGTTCCATTAATTATTGGTGGGGAAGAAGTTAAAACCGGCAATACTGAGGAAATGGTAATTCCACATAACAAAAATCATATCCTTGGAACATATCATAAAGCAGGAAAAAAAGAAGTTGAAATGGCAATAGAAGCCGCACTTGAAGCAAGAAAAGAATGGTCGGAAATGCCATGGGAACAACGAGCATCAATATTTTTAAAGATGGCTGATTTATTATCAACTTCATGGCGGTCAACATTAAACGCTTCAACTATGCTTGGACAATCAAAAGTGGCTTTTCAGGCAGAGATTGATTCTGCTTGTGAGCTGATTGATTTCTGGAGATTTAATGTTTATTACATGACCCAACTAATGGCTAACCAACCTTATTCATCTCAGGGAATTTGGAATAGACTTGAATACAGGCCTTTGGAAGGATTTGTTTTTGCTGTAACTCCATTTAATTTCACATCAATTGCTGGCAATTTACCTACTGCACCGGCTATTGTTGGAAATGTTGCTTTATGGAAACCTGCTTCAAGCGCCGTATATTCTGCTTATCATTTAATGAAATTATTTGAAGCAGCAGGTTTACCAAAAGGAGTTATAAATTTTGTTCCTGGTTCAGGTGGACAAGTTGGTGCACCAGCTATGAGCAGTCCTTATCTTGCTGGAATTCATTTTACTGGTTCAACTGCAGTATTTCAAGGAATGTGGAAATCAGTTTCAGATAATTTGAAAAACATGAAATATTATCCAAGAATAGTTGGAGAAACCGGCGGGAAAGATTTTATTTTTGCTCATAATTCTGGAGATGTTGATTCATTAGTTACAGCAGCAATTAGAGGCGCATTTGAATATCAAGGACAAAAATGTTCGGCAGCTTCACGTTTATATGTTCCAAAATCATTATGGAAAGAATTTAAAGAAAAATATGTAAGTGAAGTTAAGAAAATTAAAATGGGGGAAGTTGAAGATTTTACAAATTTCATGTCTGCTGTGATTGATGCTGCTGCATTCAAATCAATTACAGAGTATATTAAATACGCTAAAGATTCAAATGAAGCTGAAATAATAACCGGCGGAAACTTTGATGATTCAAAAGGATATTTTATTGAACCAACAACTATCGTTACAACAAATCCAGATTTTAAAACTATGCAGGAAGAAATTTTTGGTCCCGTATTAACCATATATGTTTATGAAGATGAAAAGCTTGATGAAACTTTAGATTCGTGTGATACTACTTCCCCCTATGCTTTAACTGGAGCTATTTGGGCAAATGATAGACAAGCAATAACTAAGATGTCAAATAGACTAAGAAATACAGCAGGCAATTTTTATATAAATGATAAGCCTACTGGAGCCGTTGTTGGACAACAGCCATTCGGAGGCGGAAGAGCATCCGGGACTAATGATAAAGCGGGAAGTGATTTAAATATTTTAAGATGGATGACTGCAAGAACGATTAAGGAAACATTTAATCCGCCAAAAGATTGGCGTTATCCTTTTATGAGTGAAAAATAAATGTTAAAATAATATTTTTAGTTAAAATTAATTTTTAAGGTCAACATGAAAATACATGAATATCAAGCCAAAGAAGTTTTGAAGAAATTCAATGTACCTGTTCAAGATGGTGTAGCAATAAAAGATTTAAACGATCTTGACGGTGCTATTGAACAACTTCAGCAAAGAGGGATAAACCAGTATGTCGTTAAATCACAAATTCATGCTGGTGGTAGAGGAAAGGGGAAATTGTACAATCCTTCAAATAGAGAAGAATTAATTCTTGAAGGGGGAGTTAAATTCACAACCTCTGTTGATAAAGTTAGAGAGTATGCAAAGAAAATGCTTGGCAATTTATTAGTAACCCATCAAACTGGTGTTGAAGGTAAAATTGTAAAAACACTTTTTATTACTGAAGGTCTGGATTACGCAAAAGAATTATACTTAGGAATTCTACTTGATCGTTCTGTTTCTAAAAATGTTATAATGGCTTCAACCGAAGGCGGAGTTGAGATTGAAAAAGTTGCTGCCGAAACCCCGGAAAAAATTATTAAAGTTTGGATTGACCCTGCGGTTGGTTTGCAATCTTATCAGGCAAGAAAATTGGCGTTTGCTTTAGGGCTAACAGGAGATGCATTTAAAAACTTTGTAAAATTTCTTTCTGTTTTATACAAAGCATATTCTGAAACTGATTCTTCTTTATTAGAAATAAATCCTTTAGTCATTACAAATGAAAACAAAGTAGTTGCCTTGGATGCAAAAATGAATTTTGATGATAATGCACTTTTCAGACAAAAAGATATTGCAAATTACCGCGATCTTTATGAAGAAGATCCGCTTGAAGTCGAAGCATCAAAATTTAGTTTAAATTATATAAAATTAGATGGTAACGTTGGCTGTATGGTTAATGGTGCCGGACTTGCAATGGCTACAATGGACATTATTAAATTAGCAGGAGGCGAACCAGCAAACTTTTTGGATGTTGGAGGCGGAGCAAATAAAACAACTGTAGCAAACGGATTTAAAATTATTCTTTCTGATCCTAATGTTAAAGCAATATTGATAAATATATTTGGAGGGATAGTTCGTTGTGATCGAGTAGCACAAGGAGTAATAGACGCTGCAACTGAAATGAAAGTAACTGTTCCAATTGTTGTAAGATTGGAGGGAACAAATGCAGCAGAGGCTGGTGAATTATTAGCAAATTCAGGATTAAATTTTGAGGTTGCTAAAAGTCTAAAGGACGCAGCAGAAAAAGTTACTTCTGTTTTAAGAAATTAACTGCAATGTTAAAATGATTTTTTAATTAAGGTAAAATTTGTTTGTTTTTTGCCGTATTAAGTAAAATTTAATACGGCATTTTTTTTGTTTGTATATAAAAATAAGAGTTCAAAGTCAATCGTTTATCAACTTGATTTTGGCTTTTAATAGTAATAGATTTTTCCATCAAAAAAATATGTGGAGAATTGATGTCGTCTTTTGATTCTGATTTCAGTGGTGAACATAACTTTTTTAATGGTGAGAAAAGTGTCAATAATGAAATTAGTAGATGCAAAGATTTAATTGAATCCGGAAATATCTTTGCTTGTGTAGAAACCATTGAAGATATGATACAGTTTTGTATAGAAAATGAAAAGAATGAAGATGGGCTTTATTTCGCTGAAAGATTATTAGAAATCTCTCCATACAATTCCGAATACTGGCTTAAAAAAGGAACATTCCTAAACAACTTAATGAATTTTGAAGAGGCATTAAATTGCTTTAATAAATCCATTTCTCTTAATCCATGTGATACAGAGACTTTAATTGAAAAGGCTGTTACTGAAGAAAATCTTGGTTTATTTAGTAAAGCAGAAGAGTCTATTGAAAAAGCTTTACAATTTGAACCAAATAATGAAGAAGCGCTTTTTAGTTTAGGTTTGATTTATCAACACCAGGGAAATTATGAAAAAGCGATTAATTGTTATAAAAGGACTCTTGAATCAGACCCTGAATTTGAGGAAGCTTATTATGAATTAGGCTTTTGTTTTGAAAGCATTGGAGAATACAGCAATGCACTTTTAACTTATGATAAATTTTTAGAACTTGAACCTTATAGTTCGAATGGCTGGTATAATCGCGGTATTGTATTAACAAAATTACAGCAGCTTGAAAAAGCAATTGATAGTTATGAGTTTGCTATTGCAATAAGGGATGATTTTGCAAGTGCCTGGTTCAATAAAGGCAATGCGCTGGCAGATTTAGGCAGGCTGCAGCAAGCACTGGAATGCTTTAAAACAGTTTATGAGATTGATAAAAATGATGAAGCCGCCTGTTACAATATTGCAAACATATATGAGGAACTTGGCGATTTAACAAATGCAATTAAATATTATTCATTAGCGATTAGAATTAATCGTAATTACTATGAATCATATTTAGCAAGAGGATATTGTTATGATTCGATTGGTAAATATTATCAGGCATTAAAAGATTTTAACAAAGCTATTGAATTATCACAAGATAATGCTGATGCCTGGTATGCAAAAGCCGAATTGGAATATTCACTTGGAAAATTACAAGAAGCTGTAAATAGTTATTTATCCGCTCTAAAGATTAATAAAAATAATTTTGAAGTGTGGTTCAATCTAGCCGAAACTTATTTGGAAATCGGTGATTGGCTGGAAGCATTGAATGCATTCAATGAGTGTATCAAGTTAAATCCCGAACATGCGGCATCATTTTACGGTAAAGCAAAAGTTAATTTTATATTAAGCAGAACCCAGGAAGCTGTAGATTGCTTAAAAGAAGCTTTTGTTATTGATCCCAATATGAAGACAGATTTTGCTAAAGAGTACCCGGAAATTAAGTCTTCAAAACTTTTTAAGAAACTTCTTGGTGAAATTTAATTTTAGCATTTCAATAATTAAAATTTAATTTTCTATTTTCATATATCCACTTTTGATAATTTTATAAATCCGGACAATATTGTTTTGGAAATGAAAAATACTTTTCACGTTAATACCAGGTTAATAGGACTTATTGGGCATCCTATTAAACATACTTATTCTCCCTTCATTCATAATGTAACTGTTCAGTTAAAAAATATGGATTACATTTATCTGCCATTTGATGTTCCCCCAGCAAACTTAAAGAATGCAGTAAAAGGTATGGTAGCGCTCGGCATAAAAGGATTTAATGTTACTATTCCACATAAGGAAAATATAATTCATTTGATGAATAATGTTTCTGAAGAAGCCACAATTATTGGTTCAGTTAATACAGTTGTAAATGAACTTGGTAAATTAACCGGTTATAATACAGATGTAAATGGAATCCTGGAAACTTTGAATCCATACAAAGAACAAATAACTGGTCAAGAAATTTGTGTTGTTGGAGCGGGTGGCGCTGCAAGGGCAGTAATATATTGTCTTGTAAGGTATTTTAAGCCAAAATTAATTCACATTATAAATAGAACCGAACAAAGAGCCGAAGCTTTGAAAAATTATTTTTCAGATAAGATGAAATTTAATTCGTTCAAAGCTCATGAGTTATTTCCTCCTGAATTAGTAGATATTTTTGGCAACTCAAAATTAATTGTTAATGCAAGTTCTGTCGGAATGTTTCCTGAAAATGATGATGTAATAACTACTCTTACAAAATCATTTGTAAAAAATCAGATAGTATTTGATCTAGTTTATAATCCAGCAAAAACCAGGCTATTACAGTTAGCTGCAGGAGAAGGTGCAATTACATTAGATGGGATAAAAATGTTAGTACATCAAGCGGCAAAATCTTTCGAACTGTGGACTGGAGAACAAATGCCCATCGATAATATATATAAATCTCTAAAGCTTTTTATATCTGACTAATCTAAATTTAGTTCAACTCTAACATTGCCTGTGATATCCTCTCAATTCCTTTTTTAATTTGATCAAGTGAACAAGCATAAGACATTCTTACGCAATTGTCATTTCCGAAAGCAACACCCGGAACTAATCCGACATATTTGCTGTCAAGTAAATAATTGCAGAATGAAGTTGAATCGTTTATTTGTTTCCCATTAACGGATTTTCCATAATAAGCACTTACATCAAAGAAAACATAAAATGCTCCTTTAGGGATTGGGCATTTAAAACCTTTAATCTTATTTAATTCGCTAACGACATAATCTCTTCTTATATTAAACTGCTTTACCATCTCTTTTATCTCATCTGACTCTTCATTTAAAGCAGCAACAGAAGCAGCCTGAGATATAGAAGCTGCATTTGATGTAGAATGGCTTTGTAAATTTCTTGCAAGTTTTATTACGCTTGAATCACCGGCGGCATAACCGATTCTCCAGCCTGTCATTGCATAAGCTTTACTGACTCCGTTAACAGATAAAGTAAAATCTTTCAAATAATCAATTTTACCGATACTGAAGTGAACTTCGCCGTCAAAAATTATTTTCTCATAAATCTCGTCACTAATAATAAAAATATTTTTCCCTTTTAATACTTCACCCAAAGCAAGGATTTCATTTTTATTGTATACAGCTCCAGTTGGATTTGATGGTGTATTAAAAATCAAAACTTTACTTTTTGGAGTAATAACTTTTTCTAATTGTTCAGGCGTTATTTTATAATTCTGTTCCACACCTGCATTGATTACAACCGGCGTAGCTTGGGCAATTCTCGTTATTTGCGGATAGCTGACCCAATATGGTGCCTGGAAAATAACTTCATCTCCGGGATTACATAGAGCCATCAGCAAATTATATATTGAATGTTTTGCTCCGTCAGAAACAAGAATATTTTTAGGCTCAAATTCTAAACCATTATCTCTTTTAAATTTTGCAATTACTGCTTTAATTAAATCCGGATAACCCTCATTTGCTGTATACTTAGTAAAATTATTGTTAATAGCTTTGATAGCGGCATCCTTTATATAACCAGGCGTAGCGAAATCTGGCTCACCCGCACTGAATCCTAAAACATCTTTTCCTTCCGCTTTTAGCTTTCTTGATAATGCAGTAATTGCTAAAGTTTTACTTTCTTCAATTGATGAAATTAAGTTTGAATATTTTTGCAATTTTATGCCCTTACATTTATTAGTAATTAAATTGGAAATAAGAATATTTGAAGGATAAAATTATAAAATGCTGTTATTAAATACTTGAAAAAAACATTTTAAAATTGAAGAATTTAAATTCAAGCGGAAGTAAAGAATAATGAAATGTATAAATATTCCAAAAGTATAAATAAAATTTTAATTCAATCCAGTTAACTCTTCGCTAATTTGCCATAGCTTTTTTGATACTTTTTCGTCATAAAGATTTTTAATAGAAGGAACTGGCTTGCATTCATAAAAATATTCGCCGCTAATTTCTTTCATATCTTTTGAAGATGCTAAGTAAACAGACGTAATTGCTCCTTTTTCTGAAGAAAGCAATTTCCTTCTTAAAGAATAAATAAGAATATGTTTAGCATACGGATATAATCCATTATTTAAACTGAACCTGGAAGCTACACCACCAGGGTGAAGACAGTTAGAAGTTATGTTTGTATTCTTTAATTTTTTCGAAAGTTCCATTGTAAAAAGTATATTAGCTAATTTTGACTGGGCATAAGCTCTTCTGCCGTCAAAGTTTTTTTGTAATTGAATATCTTCAAAATTAATTTTGGTATGATGGTAACTCGATGAAACATTAACGATTCTTGCTGATTCACTTTTTTTAAGCAAGTCAAGCAGTAAGTTGGTGAGTAAAAAATAAGCAAGATGATTTAATGCAAAGGTCATTTCTATCCCATCAACAGATTTCAAATTTTTTAAAAATCTAGCTCCCGCATTATTGACCAGCACATCAACGTGAGTAAATATTTTGTGAATCTCTTTTGATATATTATGAATATCTTTTTGAGATGACAAATCAGCTACGAGATAACTTAC
Source organism: uncultured Bacteroidota bacterium (assembly GCA_963777515.1). Classification (GTDB taxonomy): domain Bacteria; phylum Bacteroidota; class Ignavibacteria; order Ignavibacteriales; family Ignavibacteriaceae; genus CAVSWT01. The sequence goes on along the minus strand of CAVZQU010000007.1, from coordinate 171,628 downwards.
ATTTTTATTGGAAGTTTTTTTAACAATTGAATTCAATGTTGATTCACATTTTTCTTTGTTTCTGCCAATGAATAATACAGTAGCACCTTTTTCAGCTAAAACACGTGCAGTTACTTTGCCAATCCCTGAAGTCGCCCCGGTTACTATACAAATTTTACCGAACATTTCATTTTTATCTTGATTCATAGTAATTATTTTATTTTAAGGAAGGGAAAGAAATTAAACTAAATATATATTATCATTTTTTTTGAAATTTCAGTTTCAATGCTTCATGAACTACCGGCGGTACGAAATCACTCACATCACTTTTTAAGCTAGCCAGGTTTCTAATTAAAGAAGAATTCAAATAAGTATATTTTTCATGCGGCATTAAAAAAATCGTCGCAATATCTTTGGCCAATTTTCTGTTCATTAATGCCATTTGAAATTCATATTCAAAATCACTTACGGCACGTAATCCTCTAATAATTCCTACAGCTCCAACATTGTGGGCATGGTCAACTATTAGTCCGTCAAACGAATCAACTTTAATATTTTCAAATTCTTTTAAACTTTCTTTTAACAATTCTACTCTTTCATTTACTGTAAACAAGGGAGTTTTTCCCGGGTTAATAGCAACAGTTACAACTACCCCATCAAACAATTCTTTAGCTCTCCTTATAATATCAATATGCCCATTTGTAACAGGATCAAAAGTTCCTGGATAAATAACTGTTCTCATGATTTACGGATTCAAGTACTTTATTGAAAATAGTATTGCTAAAATTGTAATTTTATTAAAGGGAAACAAGGAATACTAATTTTTTTTGTTGTAATTATGATAATTTGAGGTATATATTATAATCCAAAATAAAAAATAATTCGGGGAAGTTATGGAATTAGAACATCATCTCTTAAAACAATTATTACTAATTGTATTACTATATTTTGCTTATTTATTTACCGGTTGTTCCTCAAGCGATGCATACTTACAATCGATGGATGTTGAAACCAATCCCATAAGGCATTCAATAAGGATAACCGAAAATAGACAGAAACATGATATTATTTTAAAACCTTATTTTAATTTTAATAATAATAAAACATTAAAAACAAATAATGATCAACACACAAAAGTTAATGAAACAGGTGAGTATGAACTTCAAACGGTTCCGGGACAAAACTATTTTCTTGAAACTGAGGGAATAAATACAAACGATTTTACCGGGCAAAATCTATTCTGGAACATACCAAACTGGCAAGGTGGAATTGATATAGATTTTGCCGCTTCAAACTCTTTTGCATTGACCGGTGGCTTTAATCTTTCAAAAATAAATGAAAGATATTTGATGGATGAAAATATTGGAATAGCATTTTTTAAAGAATCCGAATCATGGGCTTGGAGGTTTGATGCTATTCTTAAGTATACAGAAGCAGCAAATGCTTTCCAATTTGCTTTAGTAGAAGGTAAATCAATTGCACGAGGTGAAACAAGAAAAGTTTACCTGGTTAACGATGATACGAAAAATGAATTTTGGAATATCGCTTTCCTTTATACAGTAAATTCAAGAAGAAGAGATTGGCCTTTAAACTACTTTTTCAATTTTGGAATTGGATGGCAAACATTCTATGATTTAAATGTTGATACTGAAAGTTTGAATTTGTTAGGCTCATACTCAAACAATGACTTAAGCTACAATTTAAATTATTTCTCATTTTCTGCCGGAATATATAAAAATATATTTGACAGCGGTCGGTTAATATTGGGGTTAAGATTTACAAAATATAATGATAAAGATGGGAGATTTTTTATCCCTGATATGATTGTACAGTATGATTTTATCTTATTTTAATTTTAGGAATAATCATAGATATGATCATTCTTAAAAATTAAGATTAATTAATTTCATACAAACATGTATCCCCAATAACCTTAAACGGATCAACAGAAAAATTAAACATGTCTTTAGATTTGGTTTGAATTGATCTTTCAATTATCATAAAGTTTGTTCCGTCGAAATATTTATTTGCTTTAAGGTTTTCGACTACCTCATATATATCATCTTTAAAAAGGGAGGGTCAGCAAGTATTAATTCGAACTTTCTTGAGGACGGCAGTTTAGAAAATGAAACCGCATCACTTTTAATTACTGTGCATTTGTCTTGAATAGAAAGTGAAGTAATATTCTTTAGCAAATTTTGAAATATTAAAAAATCTTTTTCAACAAAGCTAACAAACCTTGCACCTCTGCTGATGCATTCAATTCCCAATGAACCGGTTCCTGAATAGAAATCTAAAACAGAAATATCTTCAAAGTTAATTTTATTATTTAAAATGTTGAATAAAGTTTCTCTTACTCTATCGGTTGTGGGTCTTATTAAATTTGATTTAGGAACATCAATAAGCCTGCCCCCAAGTTCACCTGAAATGATTCTTAATTTCATAAAAAATTATTAAGCTAATCTAAAAGCAATACCGGCAGCGGGGGAAAATGAATTGTTTTTTTCTGTGTAACAGTTGTTTTCATACAAGATGGGATTTGGCTTTATTTTATCAAAAGGATTAAAATAATAAAAATCTAAGTCCAAAGCCTTACGTAAAATTTGTACTACAGAATCTGTAATATTTTCCCCGGTAATAAAAGCAGTGTCAATTGAATTCTTTGAAATATTTAAAAGCTGGTTTTCAGTAATTTCATTTCTGATTATTGCCGGTATTTCACCCGCACCTTTTAAAGGAAAATTAATAAAATAAAATGGCTTGCCTTCCATTGAAAAAATTAATGACAGGTTTTTATTGTTAAAATATACACTCAAGATTAATCCTTTTCCCATTAAAGGATTACTGACAGCCAAAGCGCGTTCGGAGGCAAGGTGAACATTATCAACAAATTTCAGACTCAAATTATTTTTTACTGTAAACTCATGAAGCATATTCAAATATTTTCTTTGTAAAGCAATTACCAATGTGGAGTTTTGTTCATAGATATTGTTTTTATCAATTTCCATATATTGGATTACAAGATCATCAACTTTGATATGCGGGTATAAAACGGAAAACTCCCATCTAAATTCTTCAATTAAGTCTTGATGAAGAAGTGTATTATCATAAGGAACCTGCATGATGTAAAAAAGGTCTAAGGGGAGTGTGAATGAAACGGATGTGCTTTTTAATAATTTTTTTATCTGGATTTCATTAAAAGCGCCCTGCAAAAGGGCGCTAATTTTTGTCTCTTTATCTTTTTCAAAATTTATTTGCTCGCCAAAATAAGCCTCGTCAACATTTTCTAAAATGAACTGGCTGCCGTTATAAATTACTTCTACTATTTGAAGTTTTGATTCTGTAATTGTAAAGCCGGCATGATTCTCAAATCCAGTCATTTTAAATTATATTATTCCCACGAAGCCGTATTTTTCTTCGCTACATTTTCTAAGTCGCCAATTGAACCATAGCCGTCAGGATCATTAATTAAGTACATTGTTCCCATTTTAACGTTGTCTTCAATGCGTTTAATTCTTCCTGAAGGAGTATAAATAGTATCAATGCTTCTAGTTGAATCTACCGAAACTTCAAATCTTTTTCCGGATTTAGGAGTAGTATATAAGCTGTCAGGTGTAAAAACTCCATTAGATAATTTGTAAAAAGGATCTAGTGATTTATTAGTTATGGTATCTTTAGCATTTCTTATACTGTCAACAAAAGTTGAATTTTTAACAAAAGAAACTAAACTATCAAGATTACCACTAAAGTTTCCATGCTTCTTCTCCCAAAGAATTTCTGCTTCTCTAAGATCCTTCAATCTTAAACGGGTTTCATTTTGATAATACTTTTCTGCTTCGACAATCCTGCTAGGATCAACTATTGCAACTTTGACAAGTATAAAAATAAGGATTACAATTATAGCATATAAAATACCGTGAACATACCACGGGTCTTTTTTAGTCATTTCTCCTCCGGAAGGTTAAAAATTTATTTTTCAATGAATATATATTTTTTAATATTATTAAATTTCGCTTGCCCTATACCCTTAACTTTTTGCAGATCTTCTAATTTATTAAAATTGCCGTTTTCTTCTCTATAATCCAGGATCTTCTGAGCTGTTTTTGGTCCAATTCCCGGTAATGATTTTAGTTCATTCAAATCAGCTTTATTTATATCAATACTATTTTCAGCAGGAAGAACCTTCTTTTCACTTCTTTGAAAATTTGTTTTGTTAAAATCTAAAACTTCTTGCTTATAGTCAACATTTTTATCACTTAAAGTATTATTCTTTTCAGAAATATTTTCCGTACTATCTGTAAGCGTAAATAAGCTGTCTTCATTTGAATAATCATATATTTTATAAGGTTCAGGTTTATCCTTTATGATAAAATTTTTGTAGCCAAATCCTAAAATCAGAGCTGTAATCAGAAAAAAAATTACTTTAATTTCCGTTTCAGTGAAGCCGATTTTTTGAGATATTTTTTTGAACATGAATCAAATTCAATCATGAATTGACACTATTGCAAAATATAGTCACCCTCAATAATAACATCAACAAATAAATTTATTTTTTATTGATTAAATTTTAATAACAGCAGACATTAAATAATTTAGAACAGATAATTAGAACCCAAATTTACTAAAGAAATTTTTATCACTTTTGCCAGACGGTTTAATGTTCGGCATATCTAAGAGTTCTCTTAAAAGCTCTCTTTCTTTTGGTGTAACTTTTCTAGGAACTTGAATATTAATTCTTACTATTTCATCACCTGAACCGGAATGATTTAAATGTTTAATTCCTTTGTCTCTCATTTTAAGCAACTTTCCAGGTTGGGTTCCCGGATCAATTTTCAGTTTTGCTTTTCCATTTAATGTAGGTACTTCAACCTCAGAGCCCAGAGCTGCTTCGGGATAACTTATTAATAAATCATAAACTATGTCATCATTATCCCTAATAAAATATTCATGTTCAATTTCATGAAATACTACAATTATATCTCCCGGCTGGCCGCCCCGTTTTCCGGCGTTTCCTTCTCCACGGATTGTCATATAACTATTTTCATGAACACCGGCAGGCACTTCCACTTTTAATGTCGTTTCATCCTGAATTCTTCCGTCTCCCATACATTTTTTGCATGGGGTATCAATTACATTTCCTTCTCCATTACAATTGTTACAAGTGGTAATATTTACGAACTGTCCAAAAACTGATCTTGAAACAGATCTAACTTCGCCGGTTCCGTTACATATAGGGCAAGTTTTAGTTGATGTGCCCGACTCTGCTCCATTTCCCTGACATTGGTCGCAGGTAATATATTTTTTAATTTTTATTTTCTTGGTTACGCCGGTTGCTATTTCTTCAAGAGTTAATTTTAGATTAACACGCAGATCAGAACCAGCTTGTCCTGCACTTCTTCTACCTCTTTGTCTTTGTCCGCTACCAAAAAAATCATCGAATATAGACCCGCCGCCAAAAATATCGGAAAAATGTGAGAAGATATCATTAATATCAGAAAAACCTTGAGAACCGTAAGCACTGCCTTTTACTCCTTCATGTCCGAATCTATCGTATCTTGCTTTCTTTTCGTCATGGCTTAAAACTTCATAAGCTTCAGCAGCTTCTTTAAATTTTTCTTCCGCATCTTTATCATCCGGATTTCTATCCGGATGGTATTGCATCGCCAATTTCCTGTATGCTTTTCTCAGTTCTTCTTTTGATGCATTTTTTTCAACCCCTAATACTTCGTAATAATCCCTTTTAGCCATAAATTCTCAATTTCCTTTTTATGAATTATTTTCTTTTTCAGAATTTCCCGTTTCACCTGATGATTCATCACTAACTATCACTTTTGAATGCCGTATTACTCTGTCTTTGTACATATATCCCGTTTCAACTTCCTCCAACACAGTATGAGGTGGAACTTTGTCATCTTTTTTCTGCAGCAAAGCATCATGAAACTCAACGTTAAACGGAGTCCCTTTAGCCTCAATTTTATTTACTCCTTGATCAGTTAGAATTTTTATTAATTTATCATAGACTAACTTAATTCCTTTTTTAATCGCTTCGGAGTCTTTTGTGTTTTCAATATGTAAAAGCGAACGTTCAAAATCATCAACTACCGGAAGCAGTTTAATTATAAATGATTCTGCAGAATATTTAATTAAATTTAATTGATCATTTTCTGTTCTTCTTTTATAATTTTCGAACTCGGCTGCTTTACGTAAAAGCTGGTCTTTCAAATTTGAAATTTCATTTTCAAGTTTAATTAATTTTTCCGCATTAACTTCATAAATTTCATCAGCTTCATTTTCCTGGTTTGTTTCTTCTTCTATATTTTCTTGTTCTTCTTTAGACTTTTTTTCTTTTAATTCATTGTTATCATTTTTTTTGTCACTCTTCATGTTCAAAGCATCTCCTTATTTTGTATTATCAGTTTTTAAAAATTCTGTTAAAATTTTAGATATATAATCAACTATAGTAACAACTTTTGAATATTCCATTCTTTTAGGCCCTATAATCCCTAAGGTACCTGTCGAATTTCCCATTGTATATTCTTTTGTAATTAAACTGTAGTCTTCAAGCTTTTCATCTTCATTTTCACTGCCGATTGAAATAAATACCTGGTTTTGATTATGCTCGCCGGATTTTTCAAGAATGTGAACTATAATGTCTTTGTCTTCAATTAATTCGATTACACTTTGAAACCTCTCAGGATGTTCAAATTCTGGCTGTTTAATTACATTTTTAGCACCTGTAATTAAAAGATTATCTGCCTGCTTAACCTCATTAAAAATTTTATCCATAGAATCAACAAACAGTCTTATTACAGCAGAATGGTCCTTATGAACATCTTTAAATCTTTCGGTAAAGGTAGTACGAATTTCTTTAAATGTTAAACCACTTAGTCTTTCATTTAATAAACTCTGTACAGATTCAATTTGAGATGGTTTTATCTCTGATGATATTTCCAGTGTAATTGTTTTTACCAGACCAGAAGTGATGCTGATAACTACTAATATCCGGGAAGATGATAAGCTTACAATTTGCAGTTTCTCAAAAATGCTTGCATCAATTTTGGGATAGCTGATGTATGCAAGCTGATTTGTAATCCGGCTTAAAACCTCTGAAGTTAATCTAAAAATTTCATCTGTTTCAATTATTCTATTTTCAAAACCTTTGGTGATTATTCCTTTTTCAGAAGATTTTAATTTCTGAAGTTCCATCAAAGAATCGACATAAAATCTATAACCTTTGTCAGTTGGAACTCTCCCGGCAGAAGTATGCGGGTGTAAAATAAATCCGGATTCTTCCAGGTCGAACATAATATTTCTAATTGTTGCCGGAGAAACTCCAACATCATATTTTTTTGTAATAGAACGTGAACCTACAGGTGCTGCAGTAAGAATAAATTGCTGGATCACATATCGTAAAATATTTTTTTCTCGTTCGTTTAACTCGTTGTTTAGCATAACGATTGATTTAACTAATTAAATTCAAAATAACAAATATATTAAATAATAAGAAAATTTTGAATTCTTGAGTAGTGGAAAAATTTAATAACATTGCATGAAATAGCAAAATTAGCAGCCTTTTGTACTTTAGAAAAAAATAAGAGTTTCATTTAAAATAAAAAAACCCGGTTTCTTTAAGAAACCGGGTTAATTTGATAGAGGATGCTCAGAGTATTACTTCAGTAGGATCATCTTCTTTGTTTGTCTGAATGTTTGGCTTCCGTCAACTGAAACTGCTTCCATTGAATAGAAGTATATTCCAGAAGAAAGGTTCAAACCAGATTCAGTAGTATTGAAATTAGCTTCGTGTTTGCCTGAAGTTTCAACACCATTTACTAATGTTTTTACAACTTCACCAGTTAAATTGTATATTACAATTTTAACATTACTTTCAAACGGAAGAGCATATTGAATTTCAGTGCTCGGATTGAAAGGATTCGGATAGTTCTGTGATAAGCTGAAGGATTTTGGTGAATTGCTCAAAGTAACTTCAACTTCTTTTGAGTATTTAGCTGTACCATCTAAATCGATTTGTTTTAGTCTGTAAGTAACTGTATTTTCTAAACCTGATGGTTTGTCAGTGTAAGAATATTCATGAACTTGTGAAGATGTTCCATTTCCTTTTATGAATGCAATTCTATTCCATGAGTTACCGGATTTTCTTTCAACTTCAAAACCGTTATTGTTTGTTTCGGTTGCAGTTTGCCATTTTAATGTAACCATTCCATTGTTTTCAACTGCATTAAAAGAAACTAATTCAACCGGCACGACCCAACCTAAGCCAGCTAAAGCTTTAGAAAGAATAGCAACGGTATATTTAGTATTATGAACACCCATACTCTTATCTTCTTCAACGAAGTAGTAAGTGTAAATACCTTTGATAACATTTGGCTGATCTTTAACTAATAAAGAATCGTACATTCTTGAAACAACTGCTGTTGGATCTTGTGAATCTTTTGGTAATAATGATGCAAGATTAGCAAGCATACCTTCAATCTCTGTCTGTACACCTTCAACTTGTCCATTTCCGTCTAAGTCAGAGCTTGCCTGGATATCATCAAAAGAAGTAATTGGACCGTGACAATTTACGCATGATTTTACAAAATCATGAGCTGTACCGCCGGTAGTGTCAATCATACTCCATTGATGGCTAGGACTGTCTCCGGTACCTATATTAGCCATGTGACAGGTAACGCATGCATCTTGAGTAACTTTTCCATGAGTCATTAAACCAGTAATAGAAGCATCACCGAATTGATATGCATTTTGACCAAATAACATATCTGTCTGAGGTCCATGATGTGGATCAAATCTATCAGAAAATCCATAGTAAGGAGCTGTATCATTTATAACGGTATCACCGTTTTTACGGGCTTGGTGACAAGTCATACACATTTGGCCATTACCGCCAGAAGTAATTGTATAACCATTTTGTAAAGTAATATTTGAAGCAATTCTTAATCCAAAGTTGTTTGCATCATGAGGATCATGGCAAGTTGCGCATGAAATTGGTGTAGCATCTTCATTAACATATCCAGGAGATGCTGGATTTTCAATGTATTTGTAATATGCAGTTCCACCGTGACATGGGAAACAAGCTGTGCGTGCTTCTAAGTGAGGTAAAGTTGCATGTGCTGAAGTAACATAATATTCACCGATAGTATGGTGAGTAGGTGCGTCATGGCATTGTAAGCATACTCCGGCATCTAAACTCTTGCTAATTTTTTTAGTATCGCCAAAAGCAGCAGCATGTCCTTCACCTGGGCCATGACAACTTTCGCAGCCAATATTAGCTACAGGTGCAGCATTTTTATAATTAGCATCAGTAGTTAACAAATTCCAAGCGGTTTGGTCACCTTCTGGAATTAAGTATTCACCATTACTTTCGGTATATGTTGCAGCCCATGCTGTATCATATCCACTTTGATGCGTTAAGTAACCGAAATTTCCATTATTAGCTGACTGATCCCAGCCAACGGTATGACATTTTGCACATCTAGCAATAGAGTAAACCCCATAACCGTTTGCTACTTCTAACTCGCCTGTAATACCTTCTTTGAATATATTTGCATGACCAGTTTGGTTCCAGCTAGTATATACCCCTGAATGACAATTGCTGCAGTTTGGTGCAGTTCCAGTAACACCTCTATAAGTACTTGCATAAAATGTGTCTACATCTGTACTACCACCATTAACCTCCAATGTAACATAATAGTAACCAACAGAATCTGGAACGAAAGTAGTAGTTTGAGTATTAGTACTGCTTAAAGTAGTAGTTGTACCGGTAGGTCCAGTTAATGACCAAGCAAATGTATTAACTCCACCAGTGGTATCGCAAGTTAGATAAACTAACATACCTTTTGCAACGGTTTTGTTCCCGCTGTATACCGGGTTTGTTCCTGGAGTAACGGTACCCATTGTACGCGGACTAACCCACTGAGTTTCTATTTTTGCAGTTTGTGCAAATAAAGCAAAACTGCAAAATACAAACAAAAGTAAGATTATTTGTGTAAATTTTTTCATCGGCATATCCCCGAAAAATTGTTATTAAAATATGTGACTGTGCCGTTTAATCAAATTTCATTCCGTGTCGTAATGGGGATATGTTGCGATATGTAAAAAAAATAGTTGATATTTATAAATATAGTTCTCTTAGCTTAGAATAAATTATACCCGTTTTTCAACTTTGAGATGAATGTATGTTACAATATATAAATATGTTGTTGGGATTATCTCCTAAACGAATTTAAGATAATTATTAATTTATTACCTTGTTCAAAACTGAAAGTATAAATTGTTTTTTAGAATTTCTCAATTTTCATTTTGTTATAAACGAATAGGGGGGAAATATTTAAAATAAAAAGTGAGGCTGCAATTTAAGCCTCACTTATAAGATTTGATAAATGTTTTTTTAATTTAAGAAAGTTATTTTGTTCTCATAAATTCAATTCTTCTATTTTTTGCTTTCCCTTCTTCTGTCTTATTTGATGCAATCGGCTTATCAGGGCCATACCCTTTTGCCGTAATTCTTTTTGAATCTATACCATGAGAAACAAGCCAGTCTTTTACTGCATCTGCTCTATTTTGTGAAAGTTTTTGATTCAACTTTTTACTTCCTGAATTATCCGTATAACCACTAATTTCAATATAAATATCAGGATAAGTTTGAAGTGTTCTAAGAACTTCTCTTAGGTTTTTTTCAGATTGGGAAGATATTTTAGCTTCATTGCTTCCAAAAGTAATTCCTTCAAGAATGACTGGTGCACCAATTTTTACATAATCATCGTCAGGATCAAGAGGATTTGTTCCGCGTTTAACTTCTGCACCATCATTAATACCTCCTAAATCAGTATCTGATTTATTTGGATCAGTATTGTGAACTTTAATTTCTTCATAATCTGAAAGTCCATCGGAATCAGAATCTTTGGTCAATGGATTAGTTTTATATCTATTAATTTCTTCGCCATCATTTATTCCATCTCCATCTGTATCTGTGTTATTTGGATTAGTTCTATATTTTAAAACTTCATCACCATCACTTAAGCCATCACCATCAGTATCAGATTTTAAAGGATCAGTTTTATATATTCTAATTTCATCACCGTCATTTAATCCGTCATTATCTGTATCTGCCCAATTAGGATTTGTGTGAAAAGTTTTAATTTCCTGATTATCACTTAGACCATCCAGATCAGAATCTTTTAATAGGGGATTGGTTTTGTATTTATTAACTTCATCGCCGTCGCTAATTCCATCACCATCGGAATCCGGATTTTTTGAGTTTGTTCCTAACTCATCTTCTTCATCCTTTGTTAACCCGTCATTATCTCTATCTGAGTTTCCGCTTTCGCCTGTAAAAGTTAAACCTGTTGCAATAACAAAGTAAGAATCATAGTTCCCTGAATTTTTACTTTTATAATAATTAAGGCTGGAGGTTGTAGATGTTGCACCGCCTACAGCTATATCTAAAAGTAAAGTTTGCGTAATGGCAAATTCAGAGCCAATTCCCATTGGAAATTCTCCAGTCCATCCATCACTTTGAACATGAATTGGAGAAATCTGGTCAGGTTCATCCAAAACATTATAATGCATAGCACCACCGCCGAAATAGAAATAAGGATTCCAGCCCTTCATATCAAATGGACTAATTCGAATTCTTAAATCAACAGGTATTATTTCAGTACGATAGAGTGAATTTAAATAATCTTTGCCGGAATAAGACCCGTAGCCAATATTTAATTGCAGCTCAACAGACTTAGTAACTTCAAATGCTATGAAGCCCTCGGCTAATGCCAGGTAAGAAAATTGATAATCAGCAAATGAAATTTTATCATTTCCACTGAAGCCAACATTTTTAAATTCATTTTCAGGAAACAACTGATTATATCTCAACCCAAGTTTTGTGCCCCAGTCTTTAAACTGAGCTTGTGTGGTAAAACTTAAACTAACAGTTAATAGAAAAAGTATTAAGAAATTTTTCTTCATTATGACTCTCTTTATATTTTTTTAGCAGTGAGTTCAAAAATAAAATAAATACTAATGTGCTAATATATTAAATCGATTCTTATAGATGCTAAAAAAATCTGATTTTTTTATAAAAACTTTTATTCGAATATTAGCACGTAATTATCGAAATTTTATTAATTCTTTGTGTATCTAAATATATTATTCAATTAAATATGAACTTAAAACAAAAATTAGACCATCATTATATTAAATTTGATAAATCTCAAATTTCTCCTGACCCCTTACAGTTCTTACACTTATACAAAAATGCAAAAGATATTGAAGTTGTTGGTTTTATTTCATCAATTTTTGCGTACGGAAATGTGACACAAATAATTAATACTCTCAAAAAGATACTTGCTGTAATGGGCAGCTCTCCGTATGATTTTATTATTAACTTTAAGCAGAAAGACATACAAAAGCTTAAAGATATTAAACATAGATTTTATTCTGAGAAAGATATCATTGAACTGTTTTTTGTATTGAATTCTACTTATAAAAAATTTGGCTCACTTAAGAAATTGTGTCTATTGAATTATAATTGTGAAGACGAAAATATAAAAAATGCTTTATCACATTTCTCAAATTATTTTTTAGAGGAAATAAATAAAAAGAATAAAATTAGTCTCGGCAATAAATTTATGTTCCCGTTACCAGAAAAGGGAAGTGCTTGTAAAAGAATGAATTTATTTTTAAGATGGATGGTTAGAAAAGATGAATTGGATTTTGGGATATGGAATGAAATTAATTCAAACAAATTAATTATTCCTGTTGATACACATGTTGCTAGAATTTGCAGAAATTTAAAACTAACAAAAAGAAAAAATGTTAGCTGGTTAATGGCAGAAGAAATAACTAATCAGCTTAAACGATTTGACCCTGTTGATCCAGTAAAATATGATTTTGCAATATGCCATATAGGAATGAGAAAGATGATATTTTGAATTGATAGTTTTAAAATTACTCATTCTATAAATAATTACTTACAACAAATATCTAAATTACCTTTGCATTTAGAAATAAAATTCTAAATATTCACAGTCAAATTTTTATTTCATTAGCAATCAGGAGAAACTAATGGCTGAAAACACTTCTGCAGGTTCTGAGTTCAAACCTTATATCTCCCCCGATGCATCAATTCCCGAATTAACATTAAAATCCATAATAATGGGTGCCTTCTTCGGAATTCTTTTTGGTGCTGCTTCAGTATTTCTGGCATTAAAAGCTGGACTAACAGTATCTGCTTCCATTCCAATTGCTGTATTAGCAATTTCTATTGGAAGAAAATATTTCAAAACTACAATACTTGAAAACAATATTATCCAAACTACCGGTTCCGCAGGTGAATCAATTGCTGCCGGTGTTGTTTTTACATTACCGGCTTTTTTGTTTATGTCAATAAATGATTCAGGGATGAGCGTAGGCGCCAGCTATTTTAATTATTGGACTATTCTTGCCCTTGCAATGTTTGGAGGTATTCTTGGAACTTTAATGATGATTCCTTTACGCCGTTCCTTGATTGTTAATGAACATCATACTCTTCCTTATCCTGAAGGAACCGCTTGTGCTTCTGTACTTATTGCAGGAGATAAAGGAGGAGACTTTGCAAAAACTGCTTATCAAGGTTTATCAGTTGCTTTAATTTATGCATTACTCCAAAGAGTATTTCACGTTATTGCAGAATCACCAGCATGGGTTTCGGCACAAACAAATAAGTTTTTTCCTTCGGCTACTGTTGCCGGAGATATTACTCCTGAATACTTAGGTGTTGGATATATTATTGGCCCTAGAATCGCTGGGATACTTGTTGCGGGCGGTGTATTAGCGTGGCTTGGTTTAATTCCACTCATATCAAGTCTTGTCCCGGCAGATACAATTGCAACACAATTGGTTAAGCTTGGATATCTAAAAGACTTGATGACAGCGGGTGGTTCAGGCAACTGGAATCCTCAATTGCATACATTCGCAAGTTATCCTGATGCCGTTTACCATGCATACATTAGACAAATAGGTGCTGGTGCTGTAGCCGCAGGCGGTTTGATAACATTGATAAAAACTTTCCCGACAATCGTTTCTTCATTTAAAGGCAGTGTAGCTTCACTTAAAAAAAATAAAACTGGTGAAAATAAAATAATAAGAACTGAAAATGATTTGTCATTTATTACTGTAATTGCCGGAAGTGTTGGCTTGGTAGTAATTATGGTAGTTTTACCAATGATCCCAGGTGATACAATTGTAAATAAATTATTACTTGGAATACTTGTTATTGTTTTCGGATTTTTCTTTGTAACTGTTTCAAGTAGAATTGTAGGAATAATTGGTTCAAGTTCAAACCCTATTTCAGGTATGACCATTGCAACATTAATGGGGACAGGGCTTGTTTTTATTGCTGTTGGCTGGACGGGTAAAATATTTGAACCAATGGCACTTGTTGTCGGGGGTATGATTTGTATTGCAGCAGCTAATGCTGGTGCTACTTCGCAAGACTTAAAAACCGGATTTCTTGTTGGAGCTACTCCAAGAAACCAGCAGATAGCTTTATTTGTTGGGGCAATTGTTTCATCATTAGTTATAGGATGGACGATTCAACAGCTTGATTCCCCGACGCCTGATATGAGCGCTCTTGGAATTGTGCATGCTATTGGGAGCGATCAATATCCTGCCCCTCAAGGAACCTTAATGGCTACTCTCATTAAAGGTTTGCTTTCATTTAATCTTGACTGGCAATTTGTTTTGGTTGGTGCATTCTTATCAATTACAGTAGAACTCTGCGGAGTGAATGCATTATCATTTGCAGTTGGAGCTTATCTTCCTCTTTCAACAACTCTACCTATTTTTGTCGGTGGAGCAATTAAAGGCTTAGCGGATAAAGTAGCTGAAAGAAAGGGAGAAAAAACAGAAGATAGTGAGCTAGGCAGCGGCAGTCTTTTTGCCACCGGACTTGTTGCGGGAGGAGCTCTTGCTGGAGTAATTGTTGCCTTACTTTCGGTCAATGAAAATATTTTTAATTTTTTAAAAAATATAAGTGCTGAAACTGGCTTAGAAGGTTTATTGGGCAGTGGAGGATATGAAATTCTAGGTGTAATATTCTTTGGCTTAATGGGATTAATTTTATACAGAGTTTCGCGCAAACCACAACCAAAGATTGATTAAAGTTTACTGATGAATAATTTCAATACTCAGTCTATTCAAAAAACAGAACCATCTGCTTTTTATAGGTGGATGGTTCTTCTGTTAGAGTTCATTTTTTTTCTTAGCATTGCGATGTTTGGAAACTACTACGTGTATGATTCAATCTCGCTTGTTGCTGATCAATTAAAACACCAGCTTAATTTTACTGATTCTAATATCGGCCAGCTATATTCTATATACAGCTTTGCTGCATTACTAGCTTTAATCTTTGGCGGTATATTAGTTGATAAATGGGGAACGAAAAAATCCGCTATATTATTTGCATCAATATGTACTATTTCCGGATTCATAGTTGCTTTCTCAAGAGAATTGCACTTAATGCTTGCCGGAAGATTTTTGTTAGGTGTAGGTTCAGAACCATTAATTGTTGCAATTACAGTTGCAATTGCAAAATGGTTCAATGGAAAAGTATTGAGCTTTGCCATGGGGATTAATTTATTTCTTGCAAGAAGTGGAACTTTTGCAGTTGATAATTCCCCAACGATATTTCCAGGATTATATAGCGGCGGTTTTTCAGAGCCGCTTTTTGTTGCTGCATTAGTAGGTATTTTATCATTCAGCGGAATACTTGTTTATTATCTATTCGAGGCTTCAGGAGAAAAGAAATTTGTTTTAGGTAAGGGTGGCTCTATTGATAAGTTGAATCTAAAAGATCTATTTAAATTTAGTAAATCCTTCTGGTACATAACTCTTTTATGCGTTACTTTCTATTCAGCCATATTTCCTTTTAGAGATTTTGCTGTTAAGTTTTTTATGGAAAGTCATCATGTAACGCGTGAGAATGCCGGCTGGATGATATCAAATCTACCCTTAGCTGCAATGTTTGCTACTCCTTTAATTGGACTTCTAGTTGATTATATTGGAAGACGGGCGTTGTTAATGACGATTGGTTCAATTCTTTTATTACCAGTTTATCTTTTAATGGGATACAGCAGCATTACACTTTATGTTCCGGTAATTATGATGGGAGTTGCATTTTCATTAATACCTGCTGTTATGTGGCCTGCTGTTGCCTATATTGTTGAAGAAAAAAGATTAGGTTCCGGGTATGCACTAATGACAGTAATTCAACAAATTGGTATGATGCTTTTTCCATTAATAATTGGCTGGGCAAATGATTATTCAAATGCTAATGCAGCAAATCCAGCAGGCTATCACCTTGGCATGTGGATATTTTCGATCCTTGGGATTTTGGGATTAGTATTTTCATATCTTCTTAGAAAAACCGAAACCGGTCCTGAAGGGCATGGCTTAGAGTTGGGGATGAAAGATAAACCAGATATAGCAAACTGATTCATTTTTAGAGAACAAAATTATGATTACTTTTAATTAGGATTATTTGTAACTTTTATTGTCACTCTTTCTAATTTGGGACCGCTATGCTTATGACAAAATTTACAGTTTTTATTGTTGCTTTAATTATAATGGTTTCAAAAACAACATTTTCGCAATCGTTCGGGTTCGGATGTCTTGGATTTGTCGGCGGATATGGGGGATACACATATCAAATATATAAACCAACTGGATTAAATGATTACATTCAAAATTTTAATGATGTAAGACAAGATTCTTTGTCAACTCCAATGTCAAAGTTTGGAAAAGCACAAGGATACAGAGTAGGTATAAATTTTTTTAGAGCAGACATCCGCGGTTTCATTTTAACAGCTAAAGGTTTTTATCAATTGTTAACTGAAAAACACAATGCATCTGTAAATTCTAATTTGAGTAGTACTTCTACAACCTTTAAATTGAATATTAAAAATTGGGGAGTGGGTATAGATCTGGGAACTGCATTGACCGGCGGCAT
Organism: uncultured Bacteroidota bacterium; assembly: GCA_963777515.1. Classification (GTDB taxonomy): domain Bacteria; phylum Bacteroidota; class Ignavibacteria; order Ignavibacteriales; family Ignavibacteriaceae; genus CAVSWT01. Next base: position 154,650 of record CAVZQU010000007.1, on the reverse strand, counting down.
AAGTTGGAAGGTAATTGATGCAGCACTTTTATTTAATTCTGCAAAACTTACAAATACTACAAATAGCCCTGGACCAACAACCAAAGTGTTAGAATATAATAATACTTCCTCAAAGATGGGATATTCAATTGGTACAGGTTTTATAATTTCGGTGATTGACCAATACGTTACTTTAGAAGGATTAGCAGGCTATACAGATTTTTCCATTAGTGAACTTCAACAACCAGATGGAACTAAATTAACTGTTAATGAGAATTCAAAAGAACCTATGAAGAACTTTATTGAATCTGGCGGATTCAATGCTGTTGTTCAATTGAATTTGGGGTTCCCATTATAGATAGTTTAAACATTAAGTATCATTTTCTAATCTTGCAAAAATCTAATCATGAATTTAACAAAACTTGACAAAGCTTCTATCATTGCTATTAAAGATTGTATGGGAGCAAAAAAGAATGAAAAAATTTTAATAATTACAGATGAAGAAAAAAATGAAATTGGTTATTCAATATATAAGAATGCAGTTCGATTAGGATTTAAATCTTTGTTTGTAGAAATGAAGTCAGGTAATATTAATGGAGAAGAGCCGCCTGATGAGATTGCAGAACTTATGGGAAAATTTGATATTGTTTTTTGTCCGACTGCTAAATCCTTAACACATACTAACGCAAGAAGAAATGCTTCTAAAAAAGGAGTAAGGGTAGCAACATTTCCCGGGATTACAAAAGAGGTTATGATTAGAGGATTGAACGCTGATTATAAAAAGATTTCAAAACTGTCTATTCATTTAAAAAATATTTTGGAGAAGGGAAGTCGAATAAAAGTTATATCCGCTGCCGGAACTGATATATCCTTTGACATTAAAGGAAGAAAAGCAATTGCTTCAAAAGGATTGTTTCATAAAAAAGGAGAGGGCGGTAATCTTCCTACAGGTGAAACATTTCTTGCCCCGGTTGAAAAAACAGCAAATGGAGTTTTTGTAGTTGATGGTTCAATGGCTGGATTAGGTCTAATTAAAAAAACTAATCTGAAAATAATAGTAGAAAAAGGATATGCTACAAAAATTACCGGTGGAATATTAGCAAAGAAATTAATCAAACAATTAGAAAGCGTAGGAAAGCAGGCGAGAAATATTGCCGAGTTTGGTATCGGAACAAATGACAGTGCAAAGTTAAGCGGAATTTTATTGGAAGATGAAAAAGTTCTAGGGACAGTTCATATTGCATTAGGGAATAATGTAACAATGGGAGGTTCTGTTAATGTTCCTTTGCATTTAGACGGAGTTATTAAAAAGCCCACTGTTTTTCTTGATGATAAAATTATTATGAAAGCTGGGAGGCTCTTTATTTAAATTTTAATCAATAATATTTTTATTTATTCAGAAAAAATTTAAGTAAACGTTTTTCTGTCACTTAATTAATCTATTGTTTGTTGACTTACTTGTATAATTTATTTAGTTTTTTATTGTTCAATTCTATTTTATTTGTTCCTAAATAGTTAGATAGTTATTCTTTTTTATTGTTTCTTAGTAGATAGGAGCTAGAAAGTATGAAGAGATTTTTACTTTTACTTTTCTTTTTTTTAATTCAAGCATCCTTCCTAATTTCACAAACAGGAAAAATTACAGGGCGAATAACAGATGCAAAAACGAATGAGCCCTTAATAGGAGCGAATGTCGTTGTATTAAGTACTACACTCGGCGCAGCTACTGATGTAAATGGGAATTATGATGTTATAAATATTCCTCCCGGAAAATACAGTATTAAAATTTCTAGTATTGGATATTCTGCGAAAATTGTAACCGATATTGTAGTTAATATTGATCAGACTACAATTATTAATGCCCAATTAGAAGAAAAGACAATCCAAACTGAAGAAGTTGTAGTAGTAGCTCAAACACCTGTTGTTCAACATGACGTTTCAGCCAGTAGAGTAAATTTAGACATCACTGCAGTTGAAAAACTCCCTGTAGTAAGTGTTGAGAATGCAGTGGCACTTCAAGCCGGTATTCAAGTAAATTCCAGCGGTCAATTAAATGTTAGAGGCGGTTATCAAGATAATGCTGACCAAACATCTTTTATCTTAAATGGTATGAACCTGAGAGATGAGAGAGATAATACACCTTATACTGGAATAAGTCTTACTTCGGTTCAGGAAATTCAAGTTCAGACCGGCGGATTTAATGCTGAATACGGTAATATAAGGTCTGGTTTAGTAAATGTAGTAACAAAAGAAGGACAAAAAAATAAATATAGTTTTTCATTTTTAAGCAGATATAGCCCCCCTGCACAAAAACATTTTGGGGAATCCGCTAATTCCCCTAATTCATATTGGATTCGTCCATATATTGATCCGGCAGTTGCTTTTGAGGGAACTAAAAATGGAAGCTGGGATGATTACATACAAAGACAATATCAGGAATTTAGAGGATGGAATAAGGTTGCTGAAGAATTAGCTTCGGATAGCGATCCGACAAATGATTTAACACCTGAAGCAGCACAAAAATTATTCCTTTGGCAGCATAGAAGAGCACTTGATATCACCAAGCCTGATTATGATGTAGATATGAGTTTTAATGGGCCAGTACCTGTTATTAGCCATCAACTAGGTGATCTCCGTTTTGCATTTTCATATAGAAGATCACAAAGTATGTATCTAATACCTTTATCAGATGATGCTTACAGAGATTATAATTATCAAATGAAATTAACTTCTGATATTTCCGATCGTATGAAGATTACAGCAGATGGACTTATTGCCCGACAAACAGGAACTAACAGTACAAGAAATGGAACAAATGGCATATTTACTTCTCCAGCATCAATTGCAAGAAATTTTGATCTAAGATCAGGTGCTAGTTATTTGGATGCTAGAGTATTTGCTGATCAATACTGGGATCCCACCCAAATTGATCGTACATCTTTTGGTATAAAGCTCACTACTGTATTAAGTGCTAATACTTTTTATGAAGTTTACTTAAATAGAGTAAGTTCAAAATACAGTACAAATCCAACTGACCCTAGAAACACTGCTAAACTCTATGAATTCGGAGGTATTTACTTTGATGAATCTCCAATCGGTTACATAAGCGGGTTAAGTAATGGAATTGGTTCATCTATGAATATGGGGTTGGGGTATAGTAATTCAATAGATTCAAGCAAATTAGCTACATATACTGCAAAATTTGACATAGCAAGTCAAGTTGATAAATACAATTATATAAAAGCAGGAGTAGAATTAAACTATACTGATAATAATATAAATTATGCTTTAATTGAACCTTCATTGCCAAGCAATAATGCATTTTCTAAATGGCACACATTTCCTAAGAGAGGCGCAATCTATGCCCAGGATAAATTAGAATTTGAAGGAATGGTTGCGAACTTAGGATTACGTTTAGATTATTCTGATCCGGGAGGAGAATGGTATGATCTAAGTCCATATGATCCGGCATTATCAGGTTCATTATCTCTAGGAATTGATACTCTGGTTGCACAATCGCCGGTTAAAAAACAATTAACACTTAGCCCGCGTTTAGGTATTGCATTTCCAATTTCAATAAATAGCAAACTGTATTTTAATTACGGTCATTTCAGACAGCTTCCTATTCCGGAAGATCTATTTTTGCTTAGGAGAAGTACAGTCAATAATCAAGTCACCAGATTAGCAGATCCAAATAATCCGTTGCCGTTAACAGTTGCTTATGAGCTTGGTTATGAACAAAGTGCATTTGATCAATTACTAATTAGAGTTGCAGGCTATTACAAGGATGTAAAGGACCAACCAAGACTTGTAACATTTACTAGTAGAGATAATTCAGTGCGTTATGATATTCCCCAGCCAAATAATTATGAAGATATCCGTGGATTTGAAATTACTTTGCAAAAAAATAGAGGAGATTGGATAAGAGGATTTGTTAATTATACATACAGTGTAGGAACACGTGGATTTTTTGGGTTAAGATATTATTATCAAAACCCTGCCGATCAAAGAGATGTAGAAAGAACCACTTCTGCTTTTGAACAAACAAAACCAGTTCCACAGCCTTATGTAAAAGCAAATTTTGATCTTTTTACACCACTTGGTTTTGGCCCTGAGTTCGGAGGGATTAAGCTACTTGAGGATATCAGAGCGAATTTTCTCGTTTCATGGTCTTCAGGAACATATTTCTCCTGGACTGGTCCTGGAGGTGTTTCGGGACAATATCCAAACAATATACAGTGGAAAGATTACTTTAATGTTAATATGAGACTTTCCAAAGCATTTAGCGTTGGACCTACAAGAATAGAATTATTTGTTGATATTAATAATCTTTTAGATACAAAACATATGTCTTATAGGGCTGGTTTTGCAGATCAAAATGATTATGATGATTATATGAAATCATTACATCTTCCTGAAGAATATAGAAAATTTGGAACTGGATATGATTTTGTTGCCGGAGATGATAAACCTGGAGATTATAGGACGGGTGAATATCATGCATGGGACCCTAATGCAAGCCAGGCACAGAAAGATGAATGGACTAAAAATAAATCTTATATAGATATGCCTAATTTATCTTACCTTACATTTCTAAATCCAAGAGATGTTTTTTGGGGATTAAGATTTTCTTTTGAATTTAAATAACTGAACCAATTTGAGGAACCTAATGAAAATCGAATACAATTTTAATACTATAAAACATATTTCATTTATTTTAATTGTCAGCGTTGTTTTTTGTTTCAATCAAACCAATGCTCAATATAAAAATGCCTGGATGTCTGTTGGATCTTTTAATAACTGGTATTCTGAAATTGGTTCTGAATTAGAAGAAGCAGGATTTATTAAAACTCAGCAAGATGGAATGCAATGGCCTGCAATTCATCCTTATCAAGATATGCAGGCAGCTAAAGGAATGTGGATAGGGGCAACAAATTTTACTGATGAAAAGGGAGATTTTTATCCTTTTAAAGTGATTACATGCGGTCCACGTGCCCCGGCTTTTTACGCATTATACCCCCAGAAATTTGAAATGCTTAGCAAGTTTACTCCAACTGCTGTATCGGTTGATGGCAATCTTTCATATAGAAAAAATGTTGATATTGATCAAATAGATCCAAACTTAATTGCTGATAGAATGCTTGATAATGTAATAAATACACAGCTTGGAATTACAATTGAAAGGAAAATTTTTCAATTTGGACAACAGTATAATGATAATTATATAGTAATGGATTATACTTTTACTAATACTGGGAATGTAAACGCTGACGACAATATCGAGTTACCAAATCAAACCTTAACCGGAGTATATTTCTATTTTAATTATAGATTGGCCGTTTCTAAGCAAGCAGATTACGTGATAGGAAATTCTACGAGGTGGGGTAAAAATACAATGAATGATGCCAGGGGAGATGGAGTTGCAAATTCCACTGGAGATCCAGATGATCAAAAGTTTCGAGCTCAATTTTCATGGCATGGCTGGACTAATGAAAAGGATGTTCCTTACGATAATATAGGCGGGCCAATTCAAGCGATACCCGCGTCATCTGCAATTAGAGCTTTCTTCCCTGATCTTTCCGACACAGTAGGCAGGTTAGGTGCATCTCAATTTGTAGGTGTAGTAACTTTACATGCTGATAAATCAGCATCAGATACATCCGATGATTTTTCCCAACCTTCAACTACAGCTTATGAAAGTTCTGATCAAGGTCTATTTTTGGCTGGGGCTAATGCTTTTAACTCAGATATGATGACCCAGGAATATGCTCTGATGTCAAAAGGACATATGTCACCAAGACATGCACTTGCTGTTGAGCCAAGTGGAGATTATGCACTTCAAAGAACTCCGCCTAATTTAGGAACTTCCGGAGGTTTGTCATTTTCAAACGGATATGGGCCATATGACTTAGCTCCAGGGCAGAGTGTACATATTATTATGGCAGAAGGTGCATCCGGAATTAGCAGGGAAGAGCAAGCTAGAGTTGGAAGACTCTATAAACGAAAAGCTATATCGGATGAAGCAAAAGATAGAGTTGTAATGCAAGGACGTGATTCTTTGTTTCAAACATTTAGAAGAGCAATTGCTAATTACCAGTCAGGATATAAATTACCTATGCCGCCTCAACCGCCGTCAACTTTTGATGTTAGTTCCGGTGGCGATAGAATTTCATTAGCATGGACAGTAGATCCTACTGATCCAACTCCTATTACTGGATTTAGAATTTATAGAGCCCAGGCATTTGTAGATAGCTCTTATAAATTAATATATGAAGCTGGCCCATCCGATAGAAGTTACGATGATTTGTCACCAATTAGAGGGGTTGATTATTACTATTATATTGTTGCAGTTGGAGAAAATCAACCCGGTGGACCAGGCACCCCGGCAGGAAAACTTGTGAGCGATAGATACTATACGCAGACTTACGACCCGGCAAGATTACAAAGAAAAGCCGGAACCAGCTTAAGTCAAATTAGAATTGTTCCAAATCCATTTAATATTTCTAGTGGGCAAAACTCGGTAAGATTTCCTGATGACAGAATTGCATTTTATAATATTCCAGGTCAATGTACTATTAAGATATATACTGAATTAGGTGAATTAATAAAAACAATAGAACATACTAATGGAAGCGGCGATGAATTCTGGTATCAAGTAACTTCCTCAAATCAAATAGTTGTAAGTGGAATTTATATTGCTGTAATTACAGACACAAAAACCGGCGAAAAGCATATCGCCAAATTTGCTGTAATTAGATAATAACAAAAATTTTGTAGAGTTTTAATTAGGGAAATAAATGAAAACTTTTACTTTTTTATCAATCTTCTTGCTCTTGTTAATTATTGCAGGGTGTGATACTCTTGACAGCAATAATCAAGATAATCTATCTGAAGTGGAATTAAATATTTCTAATCTTCCTGCTTTACCTGATTCAATGCAATATGTTGGTTGGCTTACTTTAGTTAACACAGATAACCCTGACACAATCTCTAATTCTTATAAAATATTCTCATTTAGTACTGATGCGAATGGAAATTTTTCTCAAAAATCTGGTGTGAATTTTAGCTTTATACATAATTCAAATTCATTTCTAATTTCTGAGGAATCTAAAACAAAAACAGATTCAACAATAAGCAGAAATAGAATGGATATGTATGGTAGGCTGCTAAATAAAATTTCTAACTTGAACTATATTGGAAAGGATTCAACTAAAAATCCTATGGGTAATTTGAAATTATATATCGATGTTGTCAAGTAGATAACCGCTCAATTAATAGAAAAATTAAAAAGAGAATTAAATGAAAAACATATTATTTACTTTAACCATAGTTATCGTAATTTTCTTGACTTTTCCAAAAGATACCACTGCCCAAGAAAATAGAAAATTAGCTCAAACCGGCTTAAAATTTTTAAGTGTCTCAACTGATGCAAGAGCAGCTGGAATGTCTGATGCAAACACAACCTTAAATATGGGTTCAGCTTCAATGTTTTATAATACTTCTACTATGGCAGAAATGAATGGATTGGTCGCTTTTTCTTTTGGAACAACTAGATGGATTGCTGATATAAATTATTATCATGCAAGTATAGCAGTTAGACCTTTTGATGGTGATTACGGGATAATCGGAATGTTTGTTGAAGGTGTTGATTATGGTGAGTTCCAGGGAACAATTTTCGCTGGTAATGATGATGGATATCTTGATGTTGGAACTTTTAGGCCTAATGCTTTAGCTTTTGGATTTGGCTACGCTAAATCTCTTTCTGAGAAATTTTCAATTGGCGGCAATGTTAAATATGTAAGACAATATTTAGGTACAAGCGTTGTTAGTTTTGATAATTCCGGAAATACAATCTCTGAAACAAATGCAATTGATGCTGCAGCCTTTGACTTTGGAATTCTCTATCATACAGGTTTTAAAAGTTTAGATTTTGGGATGAGTGTTAGAAACTTTTCAACTGAATTAAAATATAAAGAAGAGAGTTTTCAATTACCTTTAAATTTTAGAATTGGTATCTCAATGAATCTTTTTGATTTGACAGATATTGATAGGAATATGCATTCATTATTACTTTCAATTGATGCATCTCATCCCAGAGATTTTGCTGAACAACTATTCATTGGGGGTGAATATACTTTTATCAATAAGTTTTCTATTAGGGCTGGTTATGAATTCCCAAAGGATGAAGGTGGTTTTAGTGCTGGCTTTGGTATAATGGAGCAACTTTCTGGTATTAATATGGGAATTGATTATTCATATACTGACTTTGGAATTTTTAACGACACAAATAATTTGTTTGGTGGATTTAACGGAATACACAGATTAACAATTAAGTTCTCTTATTAAATTAAATTTTAATCAAGAAAATAAAATACGGCATTAAAATGAAAATTTTTTCTAATAAGCTATTCAAAATTTTTAACCTTATTCTCATACTTGCAATAATTTTTATTATAGTAAGTTGTAAGGAAGATACAACTCCTAGTTTAGGAGAATTAATCGCACCTTCTGGTGCCAATCCTAAAATTACTTCGATTGAACCTGCTGGTGAAGCATTAGCTCAAGTTACTAAAGTAACAATTAACGGAGAAAATTTTTCGGTCGATACAACTAGAAATATAGTTTTCTTTGGTACTGCGAGAGCAAGAATTTTAGAAGCATCTGACACAAAAATTGTTGTATTAGCGCCAAAAATTTTAGGCGATTCTTTGGATGTTAGAGTTGCGGCTACCGGGGAATTATATAGTAATGTTGTTAAATATAAAATAAAACCACCTGTAGCAATACCTTTTGAATTTCAAAGTTTTGAAAAACCGCACGGAATCACTACTGATAATCAAGAAAATATCTATGTTGCATTAGAGGGGTATGGAGTAAAAAAAATAACGCCTGATTTACAATATGTTGATTATGCTCCCAAAGGAAATGAAACTTTTTGGAGTTCTTTGAAATACGGACCATCAAGTACAATTTACAGCGCTAGAAATTCTAGAGGAGTGTGGCAGATTTTTGAAAAAACACAACCTACTTCATCGCCATGGGCTATAACTCCTTCAGGTACAAGAATTGACGATATTGATTTTGACAGTAATTTAAATATTTGGACTGTTGGAGCTAGCAGTAATATTTATATTATACGAATAACTCCTGCTGGTGATGCAAAGACATTTAAATTTGATGGAAGCACATTTAGAGGTATAAGATTTTTTAATAATTCCATTTATGTTGGGGGTAAATATAACGGTAAAGAAGGAGTGTGGTCTATACCAATAATTTCGGCTGATAGTCTTGGCAGCCCAACACTTTATTTCGATTTTTCTAGTGACTTTGCTACTGCACAAGTTAATGCTATTACATTTGCACAAGATGGTGATTTATATATAGGCAGTTCTAGAGATATTAATCCTATAATTATTGTGCATCCGGATAAATCTTTTGAAGAATTATATCCTGGATTAATTAAACAGGCTTTTACTGACATAAGTTATTCTTCTAAACCAGATGTAGAAGCCTTTACTTGGGGTCCAGGTAATTATTTATATTTTACTCAAAGAGCTTTTACAGTACTAAAACTTGATATGCAGAAACCTGGTGCTCCACAATATGGTAGAAATTAGTTCATTATTTTATTAAATAGTTCGTTTCAATCTTTTTTAACAATAACTATAAGGAGATGTTATGCTAAAAAAACTTTCTACATTGTTCTTTTTTATTGCGTTACTTTCTGTTACCAGTAAAGCGCAATGGACTCAGGAAGGCGCTTGGCCGGATACTAGCTTTAAGGGAGGCACTCATGGTATTGCTGTCACACCTGATGGTAATGTATGGCAGTCAAGTTATTATTCAACAAATTGGGTAACACCTGATGGTGATACACTTAAAACAACACCAATTATTGTTTTTAAAGCAGATGGATCTGTCGTAGATACAATAAATACTGTTTCTCAAAGCGGTGGATTTGCAATAGATACTTTAAGCGGTAGTAACCGCGGATTAAGTACAGATGCAGATGGAAATGTCCTTTATTGTCAGTCAGGCCCTAGTAAAATAATAAAAATCAATTATCAAACTATGGAAGGAATGGCTAGTCACTTAGTAACAGAAATAGCAGTAGGATCAAATTCACCCACAAAAGCTGCTGCATCATCAGATGGTTCTATCTTTGTAGGCCCGGTCGTTGGTAACGGTGGTGCGGATGTTCATATTGTAAAATATGATGCTGATTTGAATTTTGTTGAAAATGCAGTTGATGCACCTCCAGCAATTGCCAGAACAATGGAGGTTTCTGCAGATGGTAATACAATTTACTGGACAGTTTTTACAGGTGACCATATGGGAATTTTTATCTATTCTCGTCCGGATGAATTCTCAAATTATGCTTTAACAGATTCCGTTTTGCCAGGCATGTCTATTGAAACCGCAGCTTGGAATCCAGATACAGGTTTGCTTTGGGTATCTAATGATGCCAGAGGAGATTCAATTTACACTCCTTTAACTTGGTATGGATTTGATGTAAGTACAAAAACTATCACTGATAGTTTTCATTTAGCTGTTGACACTTCACTTACAGCTGACAGATATCCAAGAGGATTAGCATTTAGCCCTGACGGTAAAATAGCTTATGTTGGTTTATTTGGCGGTGCTTTTGACCGTATATACAAATTCGATATGGTTACAGGTGTTGAACAAGAATTTGGAGTAGTGCCTGAAAAATTTGAACTTTCACAAAACTATCCAAATCCATTTAACCCTTCAACGGTTATTAGCTTTAATATTGTAAAACAAGGATTTGTTACACTAAAAGTTTATGATATAACCGGAAAAGAAGTGGCTACATTAGTAAACGGAGAATTAAACAAAGGCAAATTCTTGGTAAACTTTAATGCTGCAAATCTTGCTTCTGGAACTTATATCTATCAGCTAACTGCTAACGGTAATAAGATTTCTAAGAAAATGATGCTGTTGAAGTAATACTAATTTAAATTTGTATTAGCCGGACTGAAATATGTCCGGCTTTTTTTTTCAATATTGAAATGTATTAAAAGGGATTTTCCAATATTCTACTTCTAACAAATCTTATAATGAACATGAATAAAAAATTTACAAAGTTAATTTTATTATTATTAATATTTCAATTCATTTCACTCGCTCAAATTAATCATCCTAAAAGAGAATTTAGAGCTGCATGGATTGCTACCGTTGTTAATCTTGATTGGCCTTCATCTCCATTTCTAACGACTGACCAACAAAAACAAGAACTAATAGAAATGTTAGATGGTTTGAAAGAGACAGGCATCAATGTTGCCATATTTCAAATTAGGTCTGAGTGTGATGCAATGTATCAATCAAGTATTGAACCCTGGTCCTATTGGTTAACAGGACAACAAGGGAAGGCTCCAAATCCGTTTTATGATCCGCTTAAATTTGCTATTGAAGAAGCGCATAAGAGAGGAATGGAACTGCATGCCTGGTTCAACCCTTATAGAGTAGTTAGAAATGTTTCAGGTACTTATCCGCCGGCTTCAAATCATGTTTCTGTAGAGCATCCGGAATGGGTAGTAACCTATGATAATATAAAAGTATTAAATCCGGGTTTACCGGATGTTCGCGATTATATTAGTAAGATTATTTCTGATGTTGTAAGGCGATATGATGTTGATGGAGTACATTTTGATGATTACTTCTATCCGTATCCTGTTAGTGGTGTTACATTCAATGATGCCGCTGCTTTCCAGTTATATCCAAATGGGTTTACAAATAAATCCGATTGGAGAAGAGATAATGTTAATAGATTTATTAAACAAGTTGAAGATAGTATCCAATCTATAAAACCTTGGGTTAAATTTGGAATTTCCCCATTTGGAATTTGGAAAAACGGTGTCCCCAGCGGAATTACGGGTTTATCTAGTTATAATGAATTATATGCTGACTGTATGAACTGGATGCGAAATCATTATATAGATTATTTAACACCGCAATTATATTGGCCCTTTGGAGGCGGTCAAGATTATGGTAAATTGATGCCATGGTATGCTGATTCTGCTGCAAAATATAATAGGCATTTTTATCCAGGCCAGGCTGCATATAGAATATCTGGAAGTAACTGGTCAGCAAGTGAAGTACCAAACCAAATTAGAGCAAATCGTAATAATCCAAATACTTTAGGAAGTGTTTTTTTTAGAGCATTAGTTGGCGTTTTAGATAATGAAAAAGGCTTTACTGATTCTTTAAAAAATGACTTTTATAAATATCCGGCTTTATTACCAACAATGAATTGGAAAGATACAATAAAACCAAATGCACCATTAAATCTAGAATTTGGAAAGATTGCATCTGCAGGAATAGCCGGATTAAAATGGAATTTGCCGAACACGGCAAGCGACGGTGATTCGGCATCAAGATATGTAGTATATCATTTTAATAATGCATCCCCGCAACAGAGTGATTATGATAATGCGGAGAATATTTATTCGATTGAAGGGAATAGAGAAAGTTTTCCTTCATCAAAAAATTTAACATCTCCATATTATTTTTCAGTAACATCATTAGATAGAAATTATAATGAAAGTGTCGCCAGTAATGTAGTTCAAATAACTGAGCCGGCAACTCCAATATTAGCACTGCCATTAAGTAATGAATTAAATGTGCGAGATACAGTTGACCTAAAATGGTTATATGCAGATAGAGCTACATCATATCAACTAGTAGTTGGAACCGATTCAACATTTAATGAGAATGTATTATATAATTCAAGTAATGAGAAAGATACGGTTCGATCCATAAGGGGAATGGAAGGACAAACAAAATATTATTGGAAGGTAAAATCAAAAAATATTGCCGGAGAAAGTAATTTCTCATCTGTTTATAGTTATACAACTGGATTTCCGGTTACTCCGGTTTTAATTGAACCGGCTCATAAAACATTGGATGTATCAATAAGTCCAACATTAAAATGGGCAAAATTACCAACAGCCGAAACATATAGATTACAACTTACAAGAAATTCATTAACGTTTAATGAACAGACAATAATTTTGGATACAACGGTAGCTGATACATCTTTAACATTAAATAATCTAGATGGTTTAACAATATATTATTGGCGGGTATCAGCTCAGAATGAATATGGTTCAAGTTTATGGCCGGGATCATTTGGATTTAGGACGCAAGAAATAGTAGCAGTAAAAGATGGAAATGAAATACCAAGTGACTATAAATTATATCAAAATTATCCAAATCCGTTTAATCCAACAACCAATATAAAGTTTTCAATACCAAAGATGGGAACTGTAGAAATAAAGGTATATGATATACTAGGAAGGGAAGTAGTTGAATTGGTAAATGAGGATTTTGCTGCTGGATCATACACAGCAACATGGGATGGAAAAAATGATTTCGGTAGTCAGGTTCCATCGGGAGTATATATCTACACAATAAGATCCGGGCAATTTATTTCTTCTAAAAAAATGATTTTGTTGAAATAAAAATTGTCAACCCTATTATTATTACAGCCATGGGATTACCAGGGCTTTAAAATATATAAGTAACATCGATTGAACTAAAAAATTTCTATACAACAATCCGGCTATTAATATTGAAAAATATCTATACCCTTTTAATTGTCTTTTTAATTTTTTCGATCAATATAATTTCGCAAGAAAGTTTTCCTAAGAGGGAGTTTAGGGGAGCCTGGATTGCTACGGTTTTAAACCTAGATTGGCCATCATCACGATACCTTACCACGGATCAGCAGAAAAAAGAATTAATTAATATGTTAGATGATTTAAAAGCCGCCGGTGTCAATGCTGTTATATTTCAAGTTAGGTCGGAATGTGATGCTATGTATGCTTCAAATATTGATCCTTGGTCCTATTGGTTAACAGGTCAGCAAGGGCAAAGCACCAAATCCATTTTATGATCCCCTTAAGTTTGTTATTGAGGAAGCACATAAAAGGGGGATGGAACTGCATGCCTGGATGAATCCTTACCGTGCAGTTAGAAGTGTGGGAAATTATGTTAATTCTTCAATGCATGTTTCTCAAAAACATCCTGATTGGATTTTACAATTTGGGAGTTTAAAAGTTTTAGATCCTGGCCTTCCCGTAGTTAGAGATTATGTTACATCAGTTATAATGGATATTGTAAGGCGTTATGATGTTGATGGAATTCACTTTGATGATTATTTCTATCAGCAAGGAATTACAACTGAAGATGCCAATACATTTAAAAATTATTCACGTGGATTTACAAGTCTTGGTGATTGGCGTCGTGATAATGTTAATATACTAGTAAAACAAATTTACGATAGTATTCAAGTTTTAAAACCTTATGTTAAATTTGGTATAAGTCCGCCAGGGATGTGGAAAGCAGGCAATCCGCCGGGAATATGCGGCTACTATGGATATTCTGATATTTATGCAGATGGAATTCACTGGCTTCAATCTCATACAATTGATTATTTAGCTCCTCAAATATATCGAGCAATTGGTTCTTCAATAAGCTGCGGAAGTACTGATTATAAATTGATAATGAACTGGTGGTCTACTCATACATATAACAGACAATTATTTATAGGATTAGGGGCATATAGAATTGCTGAATGGTCATCAAGTGAAGTTCCAAATCAAATAAGATTAAATAGGAATAATCAAAATGTAAGCGGAGGAATTTTATACAGAACTAGATTTGGTATTACTGATAATCTAAAAGGTTTTTTAGATACATTAAAAACTGAATTATACACGTACCCCGCTTTAGTTCCAACAATGAATTGGAAAGATACAATAAAACCAAATGCACCGTTAAATCTAGAATTTGGAAAGATTGCATCCGCAGGAATAGCCGGATTAAAATGGAATTTGCCGAACACGGCAAGCGACGGTGATTCGGCATCAAGATATGTAGTATATCATTTTAATAATGCATCCCCGCCAGCAGAGTGATTATGAAAATGCGGAGAATATTTATTCGATTGAAGGGAAACGAGAAAGTTTTCCGTCATCAAATAATTTAACAGCTCCATATTATTTTTCAGTTACATCATTAGATAGAAATTATAATGAAAGCGTCGCCAGTAATGTTGTTCAAATAACTGAACCGGCAACTCCAATATTAGCACTGCCATTAAGTAATGAATTAAATGTGCGAGATACAGTTGACCTAAAATGGTTATATGCAGATAGAGCTACATCATATCAACTAGTAGTTGGAACCGATTCAACATTTAATGAGAATGTATTATATAATTCAAGTAATGAGAATGATACGGTTCAGTCAATAAGGGGAATGGAAGGACAAACAAAATATTATTGGAAAGTAAAATCAAGAAACATTGCCGGAGAAAGTAATTTCTCATCTGTTTATAGTTATACAACTGGATTTCCGGTTACTCCGGTTTTAGTTGAACCGGCTCATAAAACATTGGATGTATCAATAAGTCCAACATTAAAATGGGCAAAATTACCAACAGCTGAAACATATAGAATACAGCTAACAAAAAATTCATTAACGTTTAATGAACAGACAATAATTTTGGATACAACGGTAGCTGATACATCTTTAACATTAAATAATCTAGATGGTTTAACAATATATTATTGGCGGGTATCAGCTAAGAATCAATATGGTTCAAGTTTATGGCCGGGATCATTTGGATTTAGGACGCAAGAAATAGTAGCAGTAAAAGATGGAAATGAAATACCAAGTGACTATAAATTATATCAAAATTATCCAAATCCGTTTAATCCAACAACCAATATAAAATTTTCAATACCAAAGATGGGAACTGTAGAAATAAAGGTATATGATATACTAGGAAGGGAAGTAGTTGAATTGGTAAATGAGGATTTTGCTGCTGGATCATACACAGCAACATGGGATGGAAAAAATGATTTCGGTAGTCAGGTTCCATCGGGAGTATATATTTATACAATAAGATCCGGGCAGTTTATTTCTTCTAAAAAAATGATTCTAATGAAATAACATAATATTTATTTATTTTATATTCAAAGAGATGATATATATGCATTTATCATCTCTATTTACTAATTATTTTCAACTTTATTATTCCTTTTTTCTTCTCTACTAATTATTTATCTTGCTGTTTAGATAAATCAAAATTTTAAAAAATTCTTAAAAGGAAGTTCCATGGCTTTATTACCAATAACATTATATGGTGATAAAATATTAAGAAAAAAAGTAGATAAGGTTACCGAAGTAGATCTAAAAACAATTGAACTAATTAAAAACATGTTTGATACTATGAAAAACGCAAGCGGTATTGGGCTTGCAGCTAATCAAGTTGGTGTTGATAAATCTATTTTTGTTATTGATATTTCCCCTGTGGAAGGATATGAAGAACATAAACCGACGGCTTTAATAAATCCAGAGATTGTTAATTTTTCACAGGAAAAGGTGTTTATTGAGGAAGGCTGTTTAAGCATTCCGGATATTAGAGCTGAGGTAGAAAGGCCGAAAAGTATAAAAATAAAATATCAGGATGCTGATCTTGTAGAGCATGAAATTGAAGCTACAGATTTGCTTGCACGAGTTATGCAGCATGAATTTGATCATCTTCAAGGGGTTCTTTTTATAGACAAAATAAATGATAAAGTTAGAAAAAGCATGAACGAAGAGTTGAATAAAATTAAAAAACGTTCGATTGATGTTGATTACCCGGTTACTGAAGATGTTGATTACCAGTTAAAATAAAAGTCAGAAATGAAAATCATATTTATGGGCACTCCTGACTTTGCAGTCCCATCTTTAAAAATCCTTTTAGCAAATCATGAAGTATTAGCAGTTGTGACAGCTCCTGATAAAGAAAGAGGAAGAGGACAGAAAGTCAGTTTTACACCAATTAAAGAAGTTGCTTTAGAAAATAATCTTCCTGTTCTGCAGCCTGAAAAATTAAAGGATGGAAATTTTATAAATCAGCTTAAAAGTTTTAAAGCTGATTTATTTGTAATTGTTGCTTTTAGAATTTTACCTAAAGAAGTATTTACAATTCCTCCAAAAGGTTCTTTTAATCTTCATGCATCTCTTCTTCCAAAATATAGAGGAGCAGCTCCAATACATTGGGCAATCATTAAAGGTGAAAAAGAAACCGGCGTTACTACTTTTAAGCTTGAAGAAAAAGTTGATACCGGGAATATTTATCTTCAAAAACGAATTGCAATTCTTAATGAAGACAATTTAGGAACGGTGCATGATAAGTTGAGTGATTTGGGAGCAGAAGCTGTTTTAGAAACTGTAAATATGATAGAAAAAGGCGATGATAATCTAATTTCGCAAAACAATGCGGAAGCAACTCCGGCACCTAAGATTACTAAGGAAACCGGTAAAATTAATTGGAACAATTCTGCAGAAGAAATTCATAATTTAATTAGAGGCCTTTCGCCATATCCAGCAGCTTATTTTGAATTTAAAAATAAAATAATAAAAATATTTAAGTCTGAAGTAGTACAATCATCATTAAGTCCTTTAGAAATTAAGCAGACTAAAAACGAATTAATAATAGGCTGTGGAAAAAATGCTTTAAGAATTCTTGAACTTCAGCAGGAAGGCAAAAAAAGAATGGGAGTTGAAGAATTTTTAAGAGGTTTTAATTTCTCTTAATAGCAATTATATTTGCACTCTATCATTTCAAGATTTAATCAATAATTAAAATTTGCAGGGGTTTTATTTTAAAACTTAATGGAAAGTATTTAAATGAGGTATCTCAATAGTATTTTAGAAGGAATCGGCAAAACTCCTTTAGTAAAATTAAATCACATAAATAAAGGATTAAAACCACAGATATTCGGCAAACTGGAATCAGCAAATCCCGGCGGCAGCGTTAAGGATAGGATTGGAGTTTCCATGCTTGAAGATGCTGAAAAACGCGGGGTTATTAAACCAGGCGGGACTATTATTGAAGCAACCAGCGGTAATACAGGAATTGGATTAGCCCTTGCTTGTGCTGTTAAAGGATACAAATGTATTTTCGTTGTCACGGATAAAGTGAGCTATGAGAAAATTAATCATTTAAAATCATTGGGTGGTGATGTAATTGTTGTACCAAATGCGGTTCCTCATGATCATCCCGATTATTATATAACTGTAGCAAAAAAAATTAATAAAGAAACTCCGAACTCTCTATTCATGTACCAATATTCCAATCCGGCTAATCCAGAAGCACATTATAAAACGACCGGCCCTGAAATATGGAATGACACAGAAGGAAAGATTACTCATTTTGTTTCAGGCATTGGAACCGGTGGGACAATTAGTGGTGCTGGAAGATATTTAAAAGAGCAAAATGAAAATATACAAGTTATAGGAGCTGATCCATATGGCTCAATATTTAAAGAATATAAGGATACCGGTAAGCTCGATCATAGCTCACCATATTTAGTTGAAGGTATTGGACAGGATTGCTTACCAAACAATGTACACTTTAAGTATATTGATAGAATTATAAATGTCAGCGATATGGATTCTTTTAATTTTGCAAGGATACTTTCAAAAGAGGAAGGAATATTTTGCGGAGGCAGTACAGGCACTAATCTTTTTGCAGCATTAGAAGTAGCAAAAGAACTTGATGAAAAAGCCGTAATAGTTTTTATTGTTTGTGATACTGGTGAGAGGTACTTAAGTAAATTTCATAGCGATGAATGGTTAAGAGAAAAAAGATTGTTAGCAAATGAAATCAAAACATTAAAAGATATTTCCAAAGCAAAGAAATCAAATAAGTATGCTGAGTTGGTTTATTTGAATGCACAGGATAAAGTTAAGACAGCAGTTGAAGTTTTAGGTTCAAAAGGATTTTCTCAATTGCCGGTTATGGAAAATGGTGAATCAGTGGGTAGTCTTACGTGAAGCAAAAGTTATGGCAAAACTTCTTGATAATCCTGATCTACTTAATAATAAAATTGAAGACATAATGGGCCCAAGCTTTCCAACACTAGATGAAAGAACGGATCTTCCAACAGTTAAAAAATATCTCGGAGATTCTCCAGCAGTACTTGTTACTGAATATGGAAGAATTGTCGACATAATTACAAGGTACGATATAATAGAGTATACAAACGTTTAAATATTTTTAAAGGAAATTTTATGGGATTCTCAACTGATGCAATTCATGCCGGACAAATGCCAGATCCGGTTACCGGAGCAGTTATAACTCCAATTTATCAAACTTCAACTTATGCGCAGGAAGAATTAGGAAAACATAAAGGCTATGAGTACGGAAGAACACACAATTTAACGCGCCAAGCTCTTGAAAAAAATATTGCTGTTTTAGAAAAAGGAAAGCATGGAATTGCTTTTGCTTCAGGCTTAGCAGCTACACATGCATTGATGGGATTACTAAAATCAGGTGATCATGTAATTGCATCAAACAATGTTTACGGCGGGACATACAGGCTTTTTGAATTAATAATTAAAGATTATGGAATTAATTATTCATGGGTAAACACAAGTGATTTAAGTAATATTGAAAAAGCCATTACTCCAAATACAAAAATGGTTTTCCTTGAAACACCAACTAATCCAATGCTTAATTTAACCGATCTTAAAGGTGCAGCAAAAATTTGCAAGAAAAATAAATTAATTAGCGTTGTTGATAATACTTTTATGAGCCCATACTTTCAAAATCCATTAACTCTTGGCTGTGATATTGTTCTTCATAGTCAAACAAAATATATAAACGGACACAGCGATGTTATTAGCGGAATTTTAATTACAAGTAGTGATAAAATTCATGAAAGATTGCGTTACATCCAAAATGCTACCGGCGGAGTTCCATCGCCATTTGATTGCTGGCTAATTCTCCGCTCTACAAAAACTTTAGCAGTTAGAATGGAAAGGCATAATGCAAATGCAATAAAGATTGCAAATTTCTTAGTTGATTCAAAACTTGGGAAAAAAGTTTATTATCCAGGACTCCCAGCACATCCTCAGCACGAGCTTGCAAAAAAACAAATGCGAGGATTTGGAGGAATGATCTCTTGCGACCTCGGAGATATAGAACTTACTAAAAAACTATTAAAGAATGTTAAGATTTTTACTTTGGGTGAAAGTCTTGGCGGAGTTGAAAGTTTAATTAATCACCCGGCAAGTATGACTCATGCATCAGTCCCAAAGGAAGATAGAGATGCAATGGGATTAACAGAAAGTCTCGTAAGATTCTCTGTTGGAATAGAAGATGTTGAAGATTTAATTGAAGATATTAAGCAGGCAATAAAATAATAATTCCCTCTCCAATAAGGAGAGAGTTAGTTATTTTATAAATTCTTATTGCTTTGCATACATAACAATTGATGCCTTTTCAATCATATTTTGATTCAAATAAAATCCTACCATAGCTGGGTTTGCAGTTTTATCAAGATCAATTTTACCCTTCAAAGCATAGACAGTAATTAAATATTCATGCGGTGCTCCTGGAGGAGGGCATGGGCCTCCGTAACCAGGCTTTCCAAAATCTGTCATGCTCTGAACACTTCCTTCAGGTGCAATATTTTTAGATAGATCTCCGGCATCAGATTTTAATTCATTAACATTTGCCGGGATATTAAAAATAACCCAATGCCACCAACCGCTGCCTGTTGGTGCATCTGGATCATACATTGTAACGGCAAAATATTTTGTCCCTTCAGGTGCATTTTCCCATGATAATTGAGGAGAAACATTTTCACCATGACAGCCAAATCCGTTAAAGAATTGCTTGTTTGTTGCTTGCCCACCGATGTCATTACTCTTTAAAGTAAAAGTTTGAGCAGATACAATACTGAAGAAGGAAAAGATTATTAAAAGAGAATATATCTTTTTCATTTTATTTACCTTTTTATATTGGGTTAAAGTTAGTGATGCACAAATTTATAAAAATTATTTCCTCAAAGACAACTTCATAGCATTACATCTCATTCATCAAATTTATAAATGAGTCAACAGCTTTTTTTACATCTGTCAAAGTTTTTTCGTCAATGATTTTACCGCTTCTGTCAATTTTCTTTTTAGGGCCGCTAATTAATACTCGTGTGTCATTATTTACTTTCATTGATAAAGTTTTCATTATGAGGTATAATTCTTCATGAGCTTTTTCTCCTGACGTTGAAGCAGTTATTAATGCTACAGGTTTCTCGGAAAATACAACTGTAGATACAGTCCACTCAATTGCGTTTTTCAACGAACCGGGAATGCTGAAAACATATTCAGGTGTACAAATTATTACTCCGTCTGATTCGTCAATTTGCTTCCGAAAATCTATCACACTTTGTTCTACTTTGTCATCTTTTATATCAGGATTAAAATGCGGGAGTTTTGCAATCCCATCATAAATATTAACTTCTATTTTATCTCTATAAATTTCTGAAATAGCTTTTAAGATAGCCTCATTATTTGAGTTTATTCTTGTGCTTCCTGAAATTGCTAAAACTTTTTTACTTTTATTTATCATTGTCCTTTTAATAAAAAATTTAAGTTGATAATTAGGAGATGAAAAGTATTCCAATTATACATTTTCATGTATGACTTTAGTAATATGAATAGTGTTTTACTTTTTATAAATTAGTCTTCAAACTTTTACATTTTCGAACAACTTTCATTCAAGATGCAAATTAAAAAATTACTTATTGTCCTTATAGCTATATTATCTCTTGCACAATTTAAATCGCAAGCACAAGACGAAGAAGATTCAGTTGAAGTTTATCTAATTGATTCTTACGTAACTCCGGAAGTACCTCACAAATTTAAGCTTTCATTTTTTACAAGTGCTCCGGCTAAATCAACAGTTTTAATTGATAATACTTTTTCATATCCGGTTTCTGCAACTTTAACTGATAATCATAAGATCGAAATTCCGATAAGTGATTTGAATGTTAAGAAAAAATCTGTACCTTTTATAATTTTTGTCGAAGATTCAAACGGCAATAAATATAAAAGCGACAAGTATGAATTTGAAATGCCTCAAGAGGTGAAAATTGAAGGGCAGGGTTCTAATTTCCTCTATTTATGTTTATTTGCCGGAGCAGTTTTTCTCGTCCCTTCACCTACTTTCGTTATAGGTAATGATAAAAATTATTTCAGTCTTACAAAAGAAATTCCTCTAATATCTATTCGTTCCGGCAGTTATAATTATCCAATGGGATATTTTTCAGCTGAGTATTCGCATATTTTCAATGCGCCAATTAAAAATTATTTTAGGATTGGATACAAGCATATAATTCCCATCAAAGGAATAGAATACGTATCGCCGGGCTTAAATGGCTTTACTAATTTTAAAGGTTTTAATGGAATAAGTCCTGAACTTTCTATAGGATGGTTAAAAATATTGAATACATTTACTATTTATACTCGTTACCGGTTTAATGTAAAACCGGGAACTACAAATAGTGAGTTTAGTGAATTTACTTTAGGACTATATTCAAATTTCTTCTCGATATATCTGAACTAATCAATATTATTTAGAGTTGTTAAGATTTTGAAGTTATGAAAAATTAATGCAATGAATTTTATATTTAATTTTTATTATTTCAATGCTTTGATTAAAATGACAATTATATTAAATGAGATTATTACTTTTTACAATTTTATTATCCGCAATAAGTTTATCTTACTCACAAACAGGTAAATTAATAGGGAAAGTAACTGAAGACTCTTCACCAATTCCATCTGTTAATATTTTTTTATTGGGAACCACAACCGGAACAGTAACAGATGAAAAAGGGAATTATATTTTAGATAATATTCCCGCAGGAAAATATCAAATCAGGTTTAGCTCTGTTGGCTATGACACAAAAACATTCGACATTACAATTTACGAAAGCAAAACTATTGAATTGAATGTTGAACTAAAACAAAAAGCGATAGAAGTTGATGAAGTTAAAGTAACCGGATTCAAATACCAGGAGCAGAGTGATACCCGTACGAGCCTAATTGATTTAAATCCGCGGAGCGCAAAAATTTTACCTGGTGCTGCAGAAGATGTTTTAAGAACTCTTCAATCTTTGCCTGGAGTATTGGCTCCAAATGATTTTTCTTCACAACTGATAGTTCGTGGAAGCGGTCCGGATCAAAATTTAATCATCATGGATGACATTGAAATTTTTAATCCGTATAGATTATATGGGGTTATTAGTATGTTCAATCCCGATGCAGTTTCTGATGTGAATTTAATTACCGGCGGATTTCCGGCTAAATATGGCGATAGGCTTTCTGCTGTCCTTGATGTAACAAATAGGGAAGGCAATAAGAAGAAAAATTTAGTTGGAAGTGTAAATGCTTCAATCATTGATGCAAATATTGTTCTTGAGGGAAAAAATCCGTTCAACATTGATGGAAGCTGGTTAATAAATTCCAGGAGAACATATTATGATTTAATAATAGAACCTTTTGTTAAAAATAATGGTTTAGTAGATCAGAATGTCAGCTTTCCGCATTTTTATGACTTCCAAACTAAATTGGTTTTTGGTCCATTTAACGGTAGTAAAATTTTATTGACGGGAATTTTTTCGAGAGACGGAGTTGATATTGTTAGTCCTGCAGAAAGAAAAACAGCCGATAGTGTTGGGGTTTACAATCTCACAAAGAATGATGTTCTTGGTTTAGCATGGCATTATGCGCCTAACACAAAGGTATTGAATAAGATTGTTTTATCCTGGTACAGAAATCAGGGTAACACAAATCTTGATTCAAAAGTATTAGATCCATCACTTAACAGAGATGAATTTAAAGATATCATTCCGGATACACTTTCGTCATATTTATTAAATTTCAATATAAGTGCAGATTTTAATTTTCGTAAATATGCAGTTGATGATAAGTTTACTTACTTATGGGGAGATAATGTTTTTGAGGCCGGAGCAGGAATGGATTTTATGCGAACAGCAATTGATTTTAACTTTAATTTAGATCCAGAACTAAAAGCTATCATAGCTGCAAACCCTCAATTTAGAGCTGTGCTCAGCAACCTCATTGATGTAAAAAATTATAATAAATATCGTGCATATCTTCAAAATAATTTTAAACTGTCTGATAAAATCTATTTTCAACCGGGAATGAGATTTGATTATTATAATATTCTTGAAAAATTTTATGCTGCTCCGCGAATCTCTCTTTCCTATGCTCTCAATGATTTAACGACCATTCGTGCCGTTTGGGGGCTGTATTATCAATCGCCTGGTTATGAAAAATTAATCGATCAGAATATCCTGTATGACTTAAATAAAAAATATACAAAAAATCTTGATGCAGAAAGAGCAATTCATTATGTGTTAGGAATTGAAAGGTGGCTGAATAATGAATGGAGCATTAGGCTGGAAGGTTACTACAAAAACTTTGCTAATCTGATTGCTCAAAAAAGAGTGATTGGATCAAATTATTACACGGAACCTATTCCCGGTAAAAATCCCAAATATCCAAACGCTTGGACAACTCCAATTACTTTAAAGGGTGATTCACTGACACAAATTCCTATTAATGGTGCAACTGGAGAAGCTTACGG
The DNA here is from genome assembly GCA_963777515.1 of uncultured Bacteroidota bacterium. Classification (GTDB taxonomy): domain Bacteria; phylum Bacteroidota; class Ignavibacteria; order Ignavibacteriales; family Ignavibacteriaceae; genus CAVSWT01. The sequence goes on along the minus strand of CAVZQU010000007.1, from coordinate 130,190 downwards.
TTTAGAATTATTTTTATCAAAGAAAAATCTAATGAATGATGAAAAACTTTCCGGATGGATTTCATACTCACTTGCTTATGCAAATACTTATGAGAATGGACTTGAATACCCATTTAGGTTTGATCAGCGAAATACAGTTAATATTGTTCTGAATTATAAAATTAATAGCTGGTTGAATATGGGATTGAGATGGCAGTATGGTTCCGGTTTCCCAATCAGCGAGCCGGTAGGAATTAAACCTCGCATAATTCTAAGAGGATGAAAATTTTGATGGTATCCCGGAGACTCCTGAAGTTGCTACCAGGACAAACAGGAAACGGAACCGAAGAAGTTATTTATGATATTGATTATGGGAGCAATAAATATAATGGAAGAAAACCTCCTTATCATAGACTGGATATTAGATTAAATGCATTGGCAAGTTACTGGGGACTTGATTGGATTTTTATCTGGACGTAATTAATGTTTATAACCGGAAGAACGTTATCGCTTATGATTATTATGTAACAGATGATTTAAAGTTGGGGAGAACACCTAATAATATGTTTCCAATTGTTCCTACTTTAGGATTTAGTGTTAAGTTTTAATTTAATAATTGTAAATAAGGGGTAGGATGAATGAAGTTGGAACTATATTCAAATAAGAAAAACTGTATGACTTAAAGGCCCTTGTGCCCCAATAACAAGCGACTGTTCAATATCTGCTGTTTTGGATGGGCCTGATATAAAAACTCCATAACCTTCATTAAAATTCTCAATCTCCAACATTGCTTCATGCATGTTTTCAAAAATATTATTTTTATCCAACACTATTATTAAGTTGGCACAAATAAATGGAATCGAACGAAGGGGAAAATTTTTGTCACTTAACCAAACCGCACCATTCTCTGCAATTCCGAATTGTCCTTGAAGTATAGCAACATCAAGTTTATCCAATTCTTTTGCTGATAATATATTACTTACATTGATATTTGATAAATCAATTCCTTCAACAGCAGAAATAATTTCTTTTGCATCAGTAAAAACTTTTTTGATATTTGATATTATTTCTATTCTATCTTTAACCTGAATTGCTTTTCCGCCTGTCGATTCAACATTGGAAATAAAATCAATAATCTTATCTGAATCAACTTTAAAATCATTTAAATCTATTTCAGGCAGATCTACAATAGCAGGTTTGGATTTTTTTATTCTATTTAAAATATCTTCACGGCTCATTTTATTCTATTCTTTCTATACCATTCGTTGAAACTATTCTTTGGTGCAATGGGTAAATCTCGATTTCTTGTCCAATTATTTAATTTTGAGTTAAGTAAAAACGATGGTGTAACTTTCATAAAAAATGATATAACTTTACTGCTAAATTTAAATATTGAAGGATGCGAAAAAATAAATCCGGCTTTGAACATAATAATCTTTTTTAAGAAGCTTAAATGTGTTTCTTTAGTAATTACCTGACGCCATTTATAAAGTTGTTCGTGAATATCAATTTTGACAGGACAAACTTCTGTACATGAGCCGCACAATGTAGACGCAAACGGAAGAGAACTGTATTTTTTAATATCAAAGCCTGGCGATAAAATTGAACCTATTGGTCCTGGAATTGTTGAATTATAACTATGGCCGCCACTTCTTCTATAAACAGGACAAGTATTCATACATGCTCCGCAGCGGATACACTTTAAAGAATTTCGGAAATCCTTTCTTCCTAATTGTGTAGAGCGTCCATTATCAACAATTATTAAATGTATTTCGCAGCCGGACTTAGGAGATTTGAAATAAGAAGTATAGGTTGTTATCGGCTGTCCAGTTGCACTACGTGCGAGTAATCTTAAAAATACTCCAAGATGCTCTTGTTTTGGTATTAATTTTTCAATGCCCATACTTGCTATATGAAGCTTTGTGGAATGAGCTCCCATGTCTGCATTGCCTTCATTAGTACAAACTACAAAACCGCCCGTTTCAGCAATTCCAAAATTAACACCAGTTAATGCTGCATCCGCATTTAAAAATTTTTGGCGCAAATGTTTTCTAGCTTCTCTAGTTAAATAAACTTCATCACCTCCGGATAATTTTGTATTTAACTCTTTATGAAAAAGTACATCAATCTCTTCTCTTTTTTTATGAATTGCCGGCATTACAATATGGCTTGGCGGTTCTTTAGCCAGTTGAACAATTCTTTCACCCAAATCTGTATCTATAACTTCAATTTCATTTCTTTCAAGAAAATGATTTAATCCGCATTCTTCGGTGAGCATTGATTTACTTTTAACAAGCTTCTTTGCATTGTGGGATTTTAGTATTTCTAAAACAATTTCATTATGCTCTTTAGCATCATCAGCCCAATGAACATTTATATTATTTTTTATAGCTTGTTTTTCAAAATGGATTAAGTACTCATCAATTTTTGAAAGAGTATGCGATTTTATTTCCGAAGCAAGTGAACGCAGTTCTTCCCAGCCTTTGACTTTTTGCGCTGCTAGATCTCTTTTATGCCTAACAAACCATAGTGATTGATCATGCCAATCAACGCGGGATTTATCTAAGTTAAATATCTCGGCGGACAAAGAATGGTTTTTCATTATTTCTAAATGCTATTTAATATCTCTGCAATATGCATCACTTTAATATTTAAGTTTTTCCTTTTAATTATCCCATCAAGATGCATTAGACACGACATATCAGTAGCTGTTAATACTTGAGCATTATGATTTATATGATCTTTAATTCTATCCGTACCCATCTTAATTGAGACGGCTTCCTCTGTTACCGCAAACGTTCCCCCAAAACCACAGCACTCATCTTCTCTATCTAATTGAACAAGCTCAATGTTTCTTACTTTGCTTAATAATGACTTTGTAATTGAAAAATCTTCACTAATTATTTCAGAAGGCTTGCCGAGATTTAATCCTCTTAATCCATGGCAGCTTTGATGTAAACCTACGCGATAGGGGAATGAGGCATTTAGATTTTCAACTTTCAAAATCTTTACTAAAAATTCACTCAACTCATAAATATTATTTCTAACTTCTTTAACTTCATCAGTCTGTTCAATTACATCGTAATGATGCTTAACATGATGGACACAACTTCCGGACGGGGCAACTATGTAATCGAATGAACGAAAATTTTTTACAAAAAGTTTATATGTTTTAATTGATTTTTTTTCAAACCCGGAATTAGCCATTGGCTGTCCGCAGCAGGTCTGATTTAACGGATAAGCAACTTCTATATTTAAACGTTCTAAAATTTCTAAAGTCGCTATACCTACTTGAGGGTAAAATTGATTAATGTAACATGGAATGAAGAGTCCTATTTTCATTTTATAGTAGAAATATTTTTAAAGCCAAATGCAATTACAAATAAATATCTCATTTAGAAGTATTGGTGATTCCGGCTAATGACCTATCCAGATGAACATAACCACCATCCACAAAAACTATTTGTCCGGTTATATGAGATGCTTGTTCTGAAACAAGATATGCAACCATCGAAGCAATTTCCTTTTTAGTTGTCATTCTATTTCCTAAAGGAATATTTTTTGTTATTTCTCTTAATTTTTGTTCAGGGTTATCTAAGGTACTTAGCCATTTTTCATATAAGGGTGTCATTACTTCGGCTGGAATAACAGCATTAACGCGTATTTTATAAGGTAACAGTTCAACTGCCCATTCGCGTGTTAGTGCAATTTGAGCTCCCTTTGATGCCGCATAACCGGACGTATTTCCTTGCCCAGTAAAAGCTGTTTTTGAACTGATGTTTAAAATCGAACCATGAGATTTTTTTAAAGCTTCAAGAGCATAATGTGCTAAATAATAGTAATGGTACAAATTATTATTTAAAAGAAGCTAAAAATTTTTCGGGACTTCCTTTCTCTAATCCAATTGCATCATTTGCTCCTGCATTATTAATTAATGCATCTATTTTTCCGTATTTTGAAATAGTTTTATCAATTACTTTTTTGCATTTTTCGATTGACGATAATTCAGCTTGAACAAAGTATGATTCTTTGCCAGAGCTTTTCAATTCTTCAACTAATTCTTCACCAGTTTTTTTGTCTCTACTAGCGATAACAGGAATTGCACCCTCATCAGCAAGGAATTTCGTAATGCCTTCTCCAATTCCTTTTGAACCTCCTGTTACAATCATTACTTTATCTTTAATTCCTAGATCCATTTAAATAACCTTGTTTTAATTATAGTCAATTAATTTCAATATCATAAAATGAAATAACATTTTTATAAAATATTTTTTCTTTGATTTCTTCAGATTCATTTTTAAAATACTCTTTAATCAAATTCAAGACTTGTTTATATGAACCAGCAAGTAAGCATACGGGCCAATCTGAACCAAAAGTTAATCTATTTGCTCCAAAAGCCTCAAATATAACATCGAGATAAGGGTAAATATCTACTGCATTCCAATTATGATGATTAGCTTCAGTGATAATTCCTGATAGCTTGCAAAAAATATTGGGATTCTTAGCAAGTTCTTTAATTTGTGCTGCCCATGGTTCAATTTCTTTTCTCTTGATAAAAGGTTTAGCAATATGATCTAAAATAAATTTTTGATCCGGATTATTTTGAACAAATTTAATAGCAGCGGGAAGCTGGTTTGGGTATATTAAAATATCATATGTGAAATTATATCTTTTTAAAAGACTGATTCCATTTTGAAATTTTTCATTCAAAAGAAAATTTTCATCTGGTTCTGCCTGAACAATATGTCGAAATCCTTTTAACTTTTTAAATGTTGAAAAATGTTCAAGCCTTTCTTCAATATTTATAGATTGAAGATCAACCCAGCCAACAACACCTAAAATCCATTTATTTTTCTCAGCAGAATTTAGAAGAAAATTTGTTTCTGCTTCTGATTGATTTGCTTGAACAGCAATTGTTCCTTTGACCGACAGTTCATCTAAAAGAGGGGATAAATGATTAGGCAAAAAATCTCTTCGAAGTATTTTCATGTTTTCATCTATCCACGTATCTCTAGTTAGATTATAAATCCAAAAATGTTGATGAGAATCTATGATCATTTATTTATTCAAGCTTTCCCAAGATTTAACATTTTGTTTTGCAGTTCCAAGTCCTTCAATTCCCAGTTCAATTGTATCACCATGCTTTAAATATTTTTGCGGATTTAAACCTAATCCTACTCCGAATGGTGTTCCTGTGGAAATGATATCTCCACCGACCAAAGTCATAAATTGACTGATGTAGCTAACTAGTTTTTTTATTCCAAAAACTAAATCGGATGTATTTGATGACTGCATAATCTGACCATTAAGCTTAAGCCAGAGATCAAGTTTTTCCGGATTTTTTATTTCATCTTTAGTGGCGATATAAGGACCAATTGGAGCAAACGTATCAGCACTTTTTCCTTTTACCCATTGTCCGCTTCTTTCTAATTGAAATTCTCTTTCACTAACATCATTATGAAGTACATATCCTGCGATATGATTAAAAGCATTTGCTTCATCAATGTAAGTTCCTCTTTTACCAATAACAATTGCGAGTTCGACTTCCCAATCTGTTTTTATACTATTCTTTGGAATGATAATATTATCATTTGGGCCGGTAACAGCGGAGGGTGCTTTGAAGAACAAAACTGGTTCTGATGGGACTTGCATTCCACTTTCTTTTGCATGACTTGCGTAATTTAAACCAACACAAATAATTTTTGAAGGTTTAAATATTGGCGGACCAAGCCTTATTTCATTATTTACAGATGGAAGATTTGAACCTTCATCATCAACAATTTTTTGAAGTTTTTCTATTCCTTCATTTTCAAAAAAAGATTCATCATAATCATTAACAAATTCACTTACATCTCTTCTCGAACTATCCTGCAAAATAATACCTGGTTTTTCTTTCCCATTTTCTCCATAACGAATTAATTTCATTTTACTCCTTTAAGAATTTAATTTAATAAAACCACCGTCAATAGGGAAGTTAGTTCCTGTAATAAAGCCTGCATTATCTGAACAAAGAAATAAAGCAAGGTCTGCTACTTCAACTGGTTCGCCCATTCTTCCAATAGGTTGCGTTTTTGATAAGTTATCATACATTTCTTTTTCATTGCCGGGATAATTTTTTGAAATGAAACCATCGACAAAAGGTGTATGTATTCTTGCTGGTGAAATTGAGTTACACCTTATTCCATATTTAATGTAGTCCTTTGCAATTGAATAAGTCATAGTCAGCACAGCTCCTTTGGTCATCGAATAAGCAAAACGATCAGATATACCGACTACTGATGCAATTGAAGCCATATTCAATATGCATCCGCTTTTATTATTTTTCATATGAGGTATAACTGCATACAAGCAATTGTAAACACCTTTTATATTGATTTCATAAAGTCTATCTATATCTGCTTCAGTAGTTTTCTCAACGTTGCCTACATGAGCAATCCCGGCATTATTTACTAAAATATTTATTGGCGTTTTTGCTTCTATGCTATTAATAATTTCAATTACTTCTTTTTGATTTGAAACATCACAATGGTGAAACTGAGCAGAATGCTTTTCTTTTTTTATTTGGTTTACTACTGTTACACCACTTTCCTTATTGAAATCCAGTATGTGCACAAATGCACCGCTGGCAGCGAACTTTTTGGATATAGCTTCACCGATACCACTTCCACCGCCGGTTATAATTGCTGTTTTGTTTTTTAATGAGAAAGATTCCATGATTTTAATACTTTATGTTTTATATGATTAATAACATTTAATTATTTTTCCAAATTTTTCCATTCGGAAAAGAATAATCTTTTAAACTATCCTGCTTCATTTCAATGCTGTAGCCTGGTTTTGATGGCGGCATATAAGCACTATTTTTTATAACAACTGGATCTAAAAAATGTTCATGAAGATGATCTACATATTCTATCACTCTATTTTCAGTTGATGCTGAAATACAGATAAAATCAATCATAGATAAATGCTGAACATATTCACAAAGCCCGACACCGCCTGCATGAGGACATACAGGAACTTTATATTTTTCTGCCATCAACATTACTGCAAGGACTTCATTAACTCCGCCTAAACGACAGCTATCTATCTGGCAAATATCAATTGCTCCTGAGGTGATTAACTGCTTGAATATTACTCTATTCTGGCAATGCTCTCCGGTTGCTACTTTTATCGGTCTAACAGCATCTGCAATTTTTTTATGACCAAGAATATCATCCGGGCTGGTAGGTTCTTCAATCCACCATGGTTTATGTTCAGCAAGGCCTTTCACATTTTGGATTGCTTCATCAACATCCCATTTCTGATTTGCATCCATCATCAACTTAATATCGTCTCCAATTTCTTCTCTTATTATGGAAGCTCTTCTTTTATCATCATTTAAGTCGGAGCCGACTTTCACTTTTAAATATTTCCAGCCGTCACCTTTCGCTTCGCGGCAAAGTCTTCTAATTTTCTCATCAGAGTAGCCAAGCCATCCTGCAGAGGTTGTATAAGCAGGATAGCCGTTTTCAATAAGATAATTTATTCTTTCTTGTTTAGAATCTTTGTTCTTTTTTAGAATTGCTAAAGCTTCATCTTTTGTAATGGCATCAGTTATATATGTAAAATCTATGCACGAAATAAATTCTTCGGGAGACATGTCAACAACCAATCTCCATAATGGCTTCTTCTCAACTTTTGCATATAAGTCCCAAACAGCATTTATAAGGGCTCCCGCAGCAAGATGAATAACTCCTTTTTCGGGACCAAGCCATCTAAGCTGACTATCGCTCATCATCATCTTCCAGAACTTTCCCATATTATTAGTAAAGGATTCTAGCGTTTTCCCAATTACTAGATACGACATTGACTTAATCGCTTGGACACAGATTTCATTTCCTCTGCCGATAGTAAACGTAAGTCCATGCCCTTCAATTCCATCAGGGTGATCAGTTTTTAAAATTACATAAGCCGCTGAATAATCTGGATCAGGATTCATTGCATCAGAGCCGTCCAAAGTTTTGCTGGTTGGAAATCTTATATCTTTTACTATTACTTCTTTAATTGTTGTTGGCATATAATAACTTTTGTTTAATCTTTAAAATAAATTATTGAAAATACACCATTGCTTTAACTACACCATCTTTATAATCTTTAACAATATTAAAAGCTTCATCAGCTTTTTCAACCGGAAATCTATGGGTGATCATAGAGCCCGGCGACCATTTCCCGTAAGCAGTTAAATCAATTGCCGGCTGGATTCCATTATTTTGCCGCCTAACATTTTGAATTGTAATTTCTTTTCTTCTTATTAAACTAATATCAAATGAAATCCTTTCAACTTCCGGTATTCCAACAATAACAGCAATCCTCCTGGCTTAAGTAGCTTAATACCCTTGATCAATTGCTTCTTGTTTTCCGCAGCATTCAACAACGACATCGAACAAATCTGGATTTTTTTGTTTGAATTTTGAAACGATATCTTCTTTATCAGGATTGCCTGTAAAAACTGCTCCAGCTTTTTGCGAGGCTTCCAAACGATAATCCAATTTATCTGTAGCAAAAATATTTTTATAACTCATGCTCTTTAAGGAATGCAGCAACAGCTAATCCAATAGGGCCTACGCCTAGGATTGTAATTGAGTCTACATGTTTCAGTTTTTGCACATAAGTTGCTGAATAATAGCCTATCGACAATGGTTCAATTAGACGCAGCCATCTCTCCACTTAATATTTTCCGGAACCGGAAAACAATTTGATTCAGGCATAATAATATATTCCGCTAAACCTCCATCTAATTGTTGAGGAGCTCCTAAAAATTTCTGATTCAAACATGTATTCTCTCTATCTTTTTTACATTGCTCACAATGATGGCAAGCGACGTTTGGTTCTATTGCAACTAAGTCTCCAACTTTAACTCTTTTAACTTTTAAGCCAATCTCTTCTACCGTTGCTGAACATTCATGCCCAACCACAAAAGGAAATTTAATTATCTGTTCTCCTATTTTTCCTTCTTTATAATAATGCATATCAGAGCCGCAAATCCCAACTGTATGAATTTTCAGAAGAACATCATTATCGTCCTTTAATATTGGTTTCGGACCATCAATTATTTCAATTTTACCTATGCCGGTGAGAGCAGCTTGTTTCAATTTATTTCCCTTTAATTAATCTCAAGATATTCTCTGATATCAATTGTTTGCATCCCAGCAATTTCTGCTGCCTTTAAACCAGCATCTCCATCTTCAAACACAAGACAATCTTCCGGATCAGCACTTAAATTTTTAGCTGAAGCTAAGAATATATCTGGAGCCGGTTTTGGTTTGAATGGATCATCAGCAGTTAAAATATTTATAAAAAGATGAAATATTCCTATCACTTTTAATTCTTTATGCACTATCTTCTCAACGCTGCCGGAAACAACTCCAAGAGGAAGCTTACCGTAAAATGATTTTGCAATATCAACAACAGGTTCAATTGGTTTTACTGATTCTATATGATCATAAAAGAATTTGTGTTTTAAAGAAACAACTTCATCGGGATCGATATCTCTTCTATATTTTTGATTGTATAGATCAATTATTTCAGTTTCCTTCATACCTTTAGCCGAATATAAAAAATCTTTTTCAAATTTTTGATTAAGTGTTTTAAATGCTTCTTTCCATGCTTTCATGTGCAGCGGCATTGAATCCACAAGGGTCCCATCGCAATCAAATATCAAAGCTTTCACATCTTTATCAATTGGAATATGTTTAGGCATAATTATATATTTCTATTTAAAGAATAATATGCATCATTCCATTTTAATTCTTTTTTAAATTCAAATAGATTTGTTGATTCATTGATTAAAACGAATTCAACTCCAATCATTTCGGCAAAATCTTCAAGATATTCTTTTGTTATAGCTTTACTGAAAGCAGTATGATGTGAACCACCGGCTAATATCCATGCTGATGCAGCAACTTCAAGATTTGGTTTTGGTATCCATAATGCTCTTGCAACGGGTAATTTTGGAAGTGGCTTATCCGGATTTACAACTTCAACCTCATTAACAATCATTCTGAATCTATTTCCCATATCAACAACAGAAGCATTTACTGCAGGTCCCGGTGAAGTATTAAAAATTAATCTTGGCGGATCAGCCTTTCCTCCGATTGATAAAGGTTTGATTTCGAGAAAAGGTTTTTCGGCAGCAATTGATTCACAAATTTCCAGCATATGTGCGCCTAATACTTTTGGGGAAGAAGGATTGAGATGGTAAGTATAATCCTCCATGAAAGATGAACCACCTTCAAGTCCGGCAGACATAACTTTAACTGCTCTTACCAAACCGGCAGCTTTCCAATCACCTTCAGCTCCAAAGCCATAGCCTTGAGCCATTAATCTTTGAACTGATAAACCAGGAAGCTGAGTAAGTCCGTGAAGATCTTCAAATGTAGTGGTGAATCCTTTAAATCCACCTTCTTCAAGAAACGCTTTTATTCCAAGTTCAATCTTAGCTGCATCTCTTAGTGATTGATGCTTTTTGTTCCCTTTTTTTAAAACATCTGTAATATCATATTTCTTTTCGTATTCTGAAATAAGTTCATTGATTGCTTTATCAGAAGCTTTATTTACATAGGCTACAAGGTCACCAACTCCGTAACCGTTAACCGAATAACCTAAACGGATTTCAGCTTCTACTTTATCACCTTCAGTCACAGCAACATTTCTCATATTATCTCCAAAGCGAGCAATCTTTGCTCCTTTAGAATCTAAAACAGCAGAAGCAGCCCGTGCCCATATTGAAATTTTTTCTTGAACCGATTCTTCTTTCCAATGCCCAACAATTACTTTTCTTGGTTTATTCATCCGGGTACAAATGTATCCAAATTCTCTATCGCCATGAGCCGATTGATTCAAGTTCATAAAATCCATGTCGATTGTATTCCACGGTAAATCGCTATTAAATTGAGTATGCAAATGCACAAATGGCTTATGCAAAACCTTCAAACCTGCGATCCACATTTTAGCAGGGGAGAATGTATGCATCCACATTATTAGACCCAATACAATTTTTTGAATTGTTGGCTTCAAGACAAATATTATAAATAGATTCTGGTGTTGTGAGAACAGGTTTAAATTTAATTTTGAGCGGAATTTTTTTTGAAGTTGAAAGGCTCTTAACAATTTCTTTGGAATGTTCTTCAACTTGTTTTAATGTTTCTTCCCCGTATAAATGCTGACTGCCTGTAATAAACCAGGCTTCGAATTCTTTTAATTCTATCATAAATAATTCTCATACTATTTAATAATTATAAAAATAATATAAATAAATTTAATCTGATAAATGATAAACATTTTTACTTTGCTTGATCAATAATCTGACATTTATTTTTTCTGACCATAATATGCATCAGGGCCATGCTTACGTGAATAATGTTTCTTAAGAATATAATCAGGTAAACTTTTTAAATTAGGATTTAGCTGTAAACTATGAATTGCCATATCTGCAATTCTTTCAAGAACAAGATTATTTTTTACGGAATCCATGGGGTCTTTTCCCCATGTGAATGGCGCATGTCCGGCAACAAGTACTCCTGGAACCGCAACCGGATCTAAATCTTTAAATCGTTCAATTATAATTTTACCGGTATTCAATTCATATCCAGAATTTACATCTTCTTCGCTTAAAAATTTTGTGACTGGAACCGGGCCATTAAAATGATCTGCATGAGTAGTTCCGAAGCAAGGAACCTCTTTACATGCTTGTGCAAATATTGTTGCGTAAGGACTGTGGCTGTGAGTAATTCCTCCAATTGACGGAAATGCTTTATATAATTCAACATGAGTTGGGGTATCAGATGAAGGGCGCTTTTTCCCTTCAACAACTTTTCCGTTTAAATCAACTACAACCATATCGTCAATTGTCATTGAATTATAATCAACACCACTGGGCTTGATAACTACTAAATTCTTCTTTCTGTCGATGCCGCTGACATTACCCCAGGTTAATGTTACGAGGTTGTATCTTACAAGAGCCAAATTTGCTTTTAATACTTTTTGTTTTAGGGTTTTAAGCATTAATGTTTCTCAGTAAATTATTAATTCAATAAACTTTAAAGAGTATTTGTTAAGTCAGAAAGTGTATTATTTTAGACAACAAAAACTAATAAACAATGTGGAAGAATTAAAGTTACTTTATAATAAAAGACGCTCCAGAAGAGCGTCTTTTATTAATTTATTATTTTTTATATTCTTAAGAAAAGAAACTGTATATAAGAATAATTATAACAACTAAAAGAACGGATGCAATTACATCACCTTTTGACCAACTGCTTCTGGTTTCTTTTTTACTTGCTTCAGAAGTCGTGCTAAATGTAATTCCATCTAATTTCTCATATGATGGTTCTTCGGTAGCATAGCTAACAACTATCATTGTAACAATACATACAACAGTAATTAACAGACTATAATACTGGAAAAATATGTTATTAACAATCCAGAGAAATGAACCTTGAGTATAACTAAATCCGTCCATCAATTTAACAGGAGTATCAACCGCAAGACGGAAGAGCCCCATTAAAAAGCCAACAATTAAAGCAGACATACATCCCTTAGCATTTAATCTTTTCCAAAAAACACCAAGAAAGAACACTACAAAGATTGGAGGTGCAAGATAAGACTGCACACCCTGCAGATAATCATATAAACCTTTTCCACCTTGAATTACAGGAATCCATAATAAACCAATCAAAACCATAACTCCTGTTGCAACACGGCCAATCCAAACTAATTGCTTTTCAGACGAATTAGGCTTAAGTCTGGAATAAAAATCAATAGTGAAAAGAGTAGAGGAAGCGTTGAAAACGCCTGCAAGCGAACTCATTAAAGCAGCGAGTAATCCGGCAACAACAATACCTCTAACTCCTATCGGTAATACATAAGCAACCAATAAGGGAAAAGCTTTTTGCGCATTGTCTCTAATTAGTTCTCCATTAGCACTAAATAACTCATGTTGAATTTGCGGAATAACACCATTTTTTGCTATTGCAAAACAAATCAAACCAGGTATGATAAAAATAAAAACCGGCAACAGTTTTAAGAAGCCTGCTGCTATAGAACCTCTTCTTGCTTCAGTTTCATTTTCTGCACTAAGTGCACGTTGTACAATGTATTGATCTGTTGTCCAATACCATAAACCTATAATAGGAGCACAGAAAAGCATCCCAAGCCATGGATAATTTCCGTTAAAGTACCACGCCATTTTTCCAGCTTCATTTACCGGTGCCCAGGTTCCTTGTATTCCATGAGGAACTAACGGCTTCCACAGGTTAAGCATTTCAGGACCAACCGTATCTTTTAATACGCCCCATCCGCCTAATGCATGAAGGCCGAATACAGTAACTAATATAGATCCGAATATTAATATTAATGTTTGCAGAGCTTCAGTATAAGCAACAGCTCTCATGCCGCCAAGTATTGTATAAACCCCTGTAAGCACAATAACTAAAACCGACCCAATCCAGAAACTATCTAAACCCATAAATGAAATATCAGGAAGCAAAACACTAAAAACAATTCCGCCGGCAAAAATACCAACTGCAATTTTTGTAAGTATATAAGCGACTATGGAAATAACTGAGAGCAAGGTTCTTGAACTAGGTGAAAATCTTTTTTCAAGGAACTCAGGCATTGTAAATACCTTAGAACGCATATAAAAAGGAACCATTACCCAGCCTAAAATAAGCAAGCACCAGGCATGTAGTTCATAATGAGCCATAGCAACACCATCAGTTGCTCCTGAGCCGGCTAAACCAACAAGATGTTCAGAACCAATATTAGAAGCGAATATAGAAGCTCCCACGATGAACCATCCAAGATGGCGTCCGGCAAGAAAGTAATCTGTGGAAGTGTCCTGGCGTTGTTTTATAACCCACCAGGCTAAGCCAAGTATGATCGCAAAATAACCCGCAATTACGATCCAATCTAAAGTTTGTAAGGTTGACATGATCCCTCTCTAACAATAAATTAAATAAGTTAGTTTTTTATTTAGATATTATCTAATTTTTACTTGAGATCTACTTAGTTGAAAACTTATAATATGTTGTTTGCTTATAAACATCGCCCGGTTTTAAAGTAACCGGAGGAAAATCCTTTTCATTTGGAGAATCCGGAAAATGTTGAGCTTCAAGGCATAATCCGGTTCTATATTTATAGACAATTCCTTTTTTCCCTGTGATAGTACCATTTAAAAAATTGCCTGAATAAAACTGAAGACCCGGTTGGTCTGTATATACTTCCATAAATATTCCGCTGGTGGAATCATAAACGCTGGCAACTTTTCTTACACTTCCGTTATAATTATTTAATACCCAGTTGTGGTCGTATCCATGACCGAATTTTAATTGTTCATAATCATCATTTATCCTTGAACCAATTGTTGTCGGTTTTCTAAAATCCATTGGAGTACCTGCAACATCATCAAGTTTTCCAGTTGGAATCAAACCATCGTCTATTGGAGTAAATTTTTCAGCATCAATCATTAATTTTTCATCTAAAATAGTATTGTTTGGGTTGCCGCTTAAATTAAAATATGAATGATGTGTAGGATTTAGAATAGTTTCTTTATCAGTAGTAGCGCTGTAATCTATTCTTAAGTCATTATCGTTGGTGAGTGTGTAAGTTACATTCAAAGTTAAATCCCCAGGATAACCTTCTTCCATATCTGCGCTTTTGTAGGTTAGCTTTAATGCAGGACCTAAATCACTTTTTACTTCTTCAGCCTGCCAAACTCTTTTATCAAATCCTTTGGTTCCACCATGCAGATGATTTTTCCCATCATTTATTGTAAGCTGATACTCTTTCCCATTTAGTTTGAATTTTCCCTTATCAATTCTGTTACCGTACCTTCCAACTATTGCTCCAAAATACGGGCTCATTTTTAAGTAGCCATCAAGCGAATCATAACCAAGCACAACATCTTGCATTTTATTACTCTTGTCAGGTACAAAAAGTGATTGTACAATTGCACCATAATTTGTAATGTTAACCTTTAGGCCATTTTTATTCGTCAAGGTATACAAGTCGATTGGTGTCCCGTCTTTTGTTTCACCGTATTTTTCTTTTTGAATTGAACTCATAGGTTTATTTTCCCCGGAATTATTATTACATGAAATTAAAAGAAATGAAAATATAACGAAGGAAACTTTTATAACGAAATTCATTTTATTCTTATCCTTTCGCTAATGAAAAATATTTTCTATTAAGATTTTGCAACTTATAAATAATTAATTAAAATAAACAACTCAATATTTACATGTACATGGTTAAGAGTTGTTCAAATAATTCTTGCTTGCCGCTGATTTGTTTTGTATCTCCATTCTTAACAGCGATTGAACATAGGTCTTCTAATTTTAATTCTCCTTTTTCAAACTTTTTCCCATTCCCTGAATCATAAGAAGAATATCTTTCTTTTCTTCTTTTTAGTATAATCAGAATTTTTCAAAATATCATCTGCAACAATTAAGGCGCGGGCAAAAGTATCCATGGCAGCAATATGTGCGATGAACAAATCTTCCGGATCAGTAGAGTTTCTTCTTATTTTTGCATCAAAGTTTACACCGCCTGTTTTAAATCCGCCAGCTTCAAGTATAACTAATAATGCCTCAACCATTTCATAAAGATTAACCGAGAATTGATCAGTGTCCCAACCATTTTGATAATCACCACGGTTTGCATCTATGCTTCCGAGTAATCCGGCATCTGCAGCACATTGAAGCTCATGCTGGAATGTATGGCCTGCTAATGTTGCATGGTTAACTTCGATATTCAATTTAAAATCTTTGTCTAATCCGAAATGTCTTAAAAATCCAATTACGGTTTCTGTATCATAATCATATTGGTGTTTCGTAGGTTCCATTGGTTTAGGTTCAATAAGGAAAGTTCCTTTAAAACCTTGCTTTCTTCCATAATCACGAGCTAAAGAAAGAAATTTAGCAAGATGTTCTTTTTCTCTTTTTGTATTTGTATTTAGTAAGCTCATATAACCTTCACGTCCGCCCCAAAATACATAATTAGAACCACCTAATTCAATAGTTGCATCAATTGCTCTTTTAATTTGTGTTGCCGCATGAGCGAGTACATTAAAATCCGGATTAGTAGCTGCACCATTCATATATCTTGGATGAGAAAATAAATTTGCAGTTCCCCACAGTAATTTTACCCCGGATGCTTTTTGTTTTTGTTTTGCATAGTCAACCATTGTTTGCAAACGTGAATCTGATTCTGCAATGGATGAGCCTTCTTCAACTACATCGAAATCGTGGAAACAATAAAAAGGAGCGCCGAGCTTTGTAATAAATTCAAATGCTGCATCCATTTTATTTTTAGCTTTGCTAATAGCATCGCTGCCTTCATTCCATGGCATAACTCTGGTGGCACTTCCAAAGGGGTCACTCCCCGTAGCGCAGAAGCTGTGCCAATAAGCTACTGCAAATCTAAAATAATCTTTGAGCGATTTTCCGTTTACAACTTTATTCTCATCATACCATTTGAATGCTAAAGGATTTTTGGAATCTTTACCTTCGTATTTTATCTTTTCAATACCTTTGAAATATTCTTTATCTCCTAATAGATAATCCATATTTTTTTTACTCCCAAGTATTTATATTAAATATTTATAACTGCTTATTTAATTCAACTAACCATTTATTGTAAGCATTCAAAGTTGCATCCAGGTCTTCTTTTTTCGGATTAACTTCATTTATTTTATTTAATGATTTGAATGCTTCATCAAAAGTCTTGTAAAATCCGGCACCAACTGCGGCACCTCTGGCGGCACCAATTGCTCCATCTGTATTATATAGTTCTATTTTTGAATCGGCGACATTTGCCAAAGTCTCTCTAAACACAGGACTTAAAAACATATTTGCATGTCCAGCCCGAATAACAGAAATATTTAATCCCATTTCTTTTAGAATATCAATTCCATACTTAAATGAAAAAGCAATTCCTTCTTGTTCTGCTCTTATTAGATGAGCCGTATTGTGTCTGTTGAAATCAACATTAAAAATTTGTCCGCCGATATTTTTATTTTGGAAAACCCTTTCAGCACCGTTCCCAAATGGAATTATAGATAATCCTTCGGAGCCAATTTCAACTTGCGAAGCCATTTCATTCATTTGTACATAAGATAAATTGGAACCGAAATTTTTTCTTATCCATGAATTTTGAATTCCTGTTCCGCTTATGCAAAGTAGCACTCCAATTCTTGTTTGATTTTCTGTATGATTAACATGAAGAAAAGGATTAACTCGCGAAAATTCATCATGATTTGCTTTATCAATTACTCCATAAATTACACCGCTGGTACCTGCAGTTCCCGCAACTTCTCCGGGATTTAATACATTAAGTGAAAAAGCGTTGTTTGGCTGGTCCCCGGCACGATAAGAAACAACCACGTCATTATTAAGCCCTAACTCTTCTGCTGCTTTTTTACTAACTTTACCTTGAATGGAAAATGTTGGATTAGCATCTGCAAGCAGACTTTTATCAATTCCATAATATTCCAAAACTTTATCTGAAATTGAATCAGTTTTAAAATCCCAAAGAATAGCCTCTGATAGGCCGGAAAAAGTAGTATTAATTTCACCGGTTAGTTTCATTGCAATAAAATCACCGGGGAGCATTATTTTGTATATCTTTTTGTAAGTATCCGGTTCATTTTCTTTAACCCATTTTAATTTTGTAGCAGTAAAAATCCCGGGTGAGTTTAATAGATTATTTAAACAATAACTTTCTCCGATTTCATTAAAAGCTTTTTTCCCGATTTCAACTCCGCGGCTGTCACACCAAATAATAGAATTGCGGATTACTTTTTGGTTTTCATCAACTAAAACTAATCCATGCATCTGATAGGTGATCCCGATAGATTTTATTGCTGAAGAATCAATTTTGTTTTTTTCGACTAGTTGTTTGAATAGAGTTTTTGAATATTCCCACCAGGTTTCAGGATTTTGTTCTGCCCAGCCCGGTTTGCTGGAAATGATTTCCATTTCTTCGGAAGGGTAGAAGCCTTGAGCAACTGAAGTTCCACTTTCAATATCTATAATTGAACATTTAATGGATGAACTTCCAATATCTAAACCAACTGATAACATCCTTTAAGTTCCTTTATAAAAAATATATACCAAATACGTAATTAACTTTTTGTTTTCAATGGAAAAATCAAAAATCCAATTGAATTTAAAGTCGGTGTACAAAATACACTTTTCTTTTTTTAAAAACACTACTCGAATTCAAAAAAAATTGTATATTAGTAAAAACAAAATGAATAATTCTTAAAAAATGTCACACGTTTTAAAAGAAGTTTTAAAAAATATTTCCATTGACTGCGTAGTTTTTGGTTTTGAAAATTCATCTTTAGAAGTATTATTAATCAAACGCGCAAGAAAGCCATTTAAAAATTGCTGGGCTTTACCGGGCGGATTCATAAAGAGAAAAGAACTTGTTGAAAAAGCCGCTGAAAGAATTTTATATGAATCTACAGGTATTAAAAAATTGTATATGGAAGAGGTCTCTATTTTTGACGGAGTTTATAGATTCCCGGATTGGCGGGTTATCACAATAGGCTATTTCGCTCTAGTAAGCCCGGAAAAATATAAATTAACTACTGGTATAGATACTACTGATGTTAAGTGGATTAAGCTGTCAGAGGTGCATGAATTGCCTTTCGACCATAATAAAATAATTGAAATTGCTTTGAGCAAGCTAAGAACAAGAGTAAGATACCGTCCTATTGGATTTGAGCTTCTTCCGAATAAATTTACATTACCAAGATTACAAATGCTATACGAAGTAATTTTAGGGAAGAAATTAGATAAAAGAAATTTTAGAAAAAAAATTATGAAAATGCATTTATTAAAAAGTCTAAAGGAAAAAGATAAAAATAATTCGAAGAGAGCAGCATCATTATTTCAATTTGACAAACAAACGTATAATAAGCTTAAGAATAATGGTTTCAATTTTGAAATTTAACACTATATGCATCTAATAAAATATATATTTATAAATATTAAATTTTTATAATTATAAAATTGTCTGTCTAATCTTCATCTTGCTAAAAAATATCTTATCAGAATTTCTCTTAAATCAAAAGTGTAAAAAATACACTATAGCTTATTGACTTTTAAAATTATTATTTGCAAGTTGCATTTCAGAAATTAAGTAATCGATTAAGTAATAGTTCAAGTTTATATACGATTATTTAATTTTGTTTCATTACGATTCTCCTTATAGTAAAGCATCCGGCTAAATACCGGATGCTTTTTTATTTAAAATTGTGTTATCACATCATAGAGTTTCTTTTCATATAATGAAAATTATTTTTTGAACTCGATGTTTGCCGTGTTAATTTGAAGTAATGATGTAAATGCTAATTATCCTGACTATAGTGCCATTCTAAATACAATTCTTACTATGTACAAATAACCTAAAAAAAATTTAATATCATTAAGTATTTAATAATGCTTGACAGACAGTAAAATATTTTGCAATTTAACTACCGCTAAATGTAACGATTACTTAAACGATAAAGTAGAAAACGAAAAAATATGTGAGTGAATTGGCGAAGCTGTATTAAAAATCATTTATAAATTTAAGGTAAATTTTTATTTTAATTATAGAAAATTATTTCCTTAAGTTAAAACAAACCTGGGAGAGAGATGGAATTAAATGATACTGTAAAAGCTAACCAAACATCTTTCAATAATCGCAGTAAGTTTTTATCAAGGAGTTTCTTATTTACTAATAATACTGCAGAATACCTGTATTACACATACGCTGCGGACCTTCCAATTATTGACTATCATAATCACCTGCCTGTAGACGAAATCGCATTAAATAAAAAATTTGAATCAATTACTCAGGCGTGGCTTAAAGGCGACCACTATAAATGGCGGGCTATGCGTACTGATGGAGTAGATGAAAAATATATTACCGGTGATGCAAGTGATTGGGATAAATTTCTCGCCTGGTCTAAAGTTGTGCCTGATACTTTAAGAAATCCTGTATACCATTGGACTCATATGGAGTTACAAAAACCTTTTGGCATTAAGGATAAACTCTTAAATGAAAGAACTGCAAAAGAAATTTATGATAAATGTAATGACCTTTTACAGCAGGATGAATTTTCAACTCAGGGTTTATTAAAACAGTTTAATGTAGAAGTTGTTTGTACAACTGATGATCCTGTTGATTCTCTTGAATTCCATCGAATGCTTAAATCAGATAAAAATTTAAATGGTGATGGAAGATATAAATTAAGAGTTTACCCTGCTTTCCGTCCCGATAAAGGTATGGCTGTTGAGAATCAAATAACATTCTTACAATGGCTCGATAAACTCAAAGAAGTAACTAATAGCGAAATCAATACGTTCCAAAAATATATTGATGCAATAAGAAAACGACATGATTTTTTCCATAAAAATGGCAGCAGGTTATCCGATCACGGATTAGAAACAATTTATGCCGAAGAATATACAGATCAAGAAATCGAAAATATTTTTCAGAAAATTTTATCATCCAAACAATTAAGTCTAGTTGATATATTAAAGTTCAAATCTGCAATGCTGTATGAATTTGGAATAATGGATCACGAAAAAAACTGGACTCAGCAATTTCATATTGGTGCTTTAAGAAATAACAATTCTAGAATGATGAAAATATTAGGTCCGGATACCGGTTACGATTCAATTGGCGATTTTGAAATTGCAATTCCATTGTCAAAATTTTTAAATAGATTAGATACCAACAATCAATTAACTAAAACAATTCTATATAATCTTAACCCTGGAGATAATGAAGTTCTTGTAACAATGATTGGTAATTTCCAGGATGGCACAATTCCGGGAAAACTTCAATACGGCAGCGGCTGGTGGTTCCTGGATCAAAAAGATGGAATCGAAAAGCAATTAAATTCACTTTCATACATGGGCTTACTTTCAAGGTTTGTTGGTATGCTCACTGATTCAAGAAGTTTCTTATCATATTCAAGGCATGAGTATTTCAGAAGAATACTCTGTAATATTATTGGGGAAGATATTGAAAAAGGGCTCATCCCAACTGATGAAGAATTAGTCTCTCATCTCATTCAAAATATATGCTATTACAACGCTCAAAAATATTTTGAGTTTGAGTAAAAGTCCCAGTCAGTAAAATAACAATAAAAGAAATTTATATAGGGAGTATTTATGAATACAAAATTTCCTATTAAGATGATTATTTTTTTTAGTATTGTCCTCGGTGTCGTTGTTTAGCCAGGGAATCATCACAGTATCTGTAACAGATTCTTTATCAGGTGAAACTTTAGTTGGAGCAAATGTTTTTTTTTGAAGGAACGTCAATTGGAAGTGCAACAAATTTAGAGGGGGCATACAGAATGACAAATGCGCCTTCGGGCAACCAACTATAAAAATCACTTACATTGGGTACAAATCCAAAGAACTGAAAATAAATGTTCCTGAGAATAAAACAGTTAAATTGGATATGAAATTAATTGCTGACGTTTTGGAAGGTGAAACAGTTGTAGTAACTGGACAAGCTGCAGCTATTAATCAACAGCTCGCTTCAAATACAATAGTTAATGTTGTTTCAGAGCAAAAGATTCAAGAATTACCTGATGCAAATGCAGGCGAAGCAATTGGGAGCCTGCCAGGGGTTTCAATAAGTAGATCCGGAGGTGAAGCAAATAAAATCATACTGCGTGGGCTTGATGAAAGATTTTCTGTAATAACAATTGATGGGCAAAGGATTGCTTCAACTGATGTAGATGATAGGGGAATCGACTTAAGTACAATGTTTGAAAAAAAGTGGAAGTGAGTACAAAAAAGATTTTAACGATATAACTCATCAATTCATTTTAATTCAGGAACATTGTCGGGATAAAAAGACATGATTATTTTATAACGGATGGGATGAATGTAAAAAACAAAAATGGGCTAACACTGAAACCGGAACTTCTCCTAGTTTTTGGGGAAGAGCAATGGGTTGGTATTTGGTTGGACTTGTTGATGTACTAGATTATTTGCCGAAGGATAATCCTAATAGTAAAGAATTAATTGAAATCCTAAAAAATCTTTCTGAAGGTTTAATTAAATTTCGAGATGATAAAAAAAAACTTTGGTATCAAGTAATCGATAAAGGTAACAGTGAAGGAAATTATATAGAAGCCCCCGCTTCTGCAATGTTTATATATGCTTTCGCTAAAGGTCCCAACAAAGGTTATCCTGATAAAAAATATTTTGATATTGCCAAAGAATCTTTTGATGCGGTTCAAAAATATTTAATTACATCTGACGAAGATGGAACTATCTATCTTAACAATGTTGTCTCTGTATTGTGTCTTGGCGGAAAAACTTATCGCGATGGAAGTTTTGAGTATTACATAAGTGAACCAAAGTGAGTCAATGATTTTAAAGGTTATGGACCTTTAATATTAGCTGCAATTGAGTTGGAAAAATGATATTTAAAAACAATTGGCAAAGTTAAGAACTAAGTGATAATGAGTAATAAAATATCTGTAAAAATCTTTTTCCTTTTAATGATTGCATTTTTGTTTACTGCTTTTTTTAGAGGGCATGAGGAAATTAAGATTTATATGATAGGGGATTCTACTATGGCAGATAAACCTCTTGCTGATAATCCTGAAAGAGGGTGGGGACAATTGCTGCCTGCTTATTTTAATGACAAAGTTTTAATTGAAAATTATGCTGTTAATGGTAGAAGCACTAAAAGTTTTATTGACCAGGGTAGATGGAAAAAAGTTTATAATAAATTGCATAAAGGAGATTATGTTTTCATTCAATTCGGACACAATGACGAGAAGAAGCAGGATACTTCAAGATATGCAGCTCCCCACGGTGCTTATAAAGAAAACCTAATAAAATTTGTTAAAGAATCGAGAGATAAAGGAGCTATTCCAATATTATTGACTCCAATTAATAGAAGAAAATTTAACGAATCAGGTAAACTTGTAGATACACATGGTGATTATCCAAAAGTTGTTAGAGAAGTAGCTGAGGAGGAGAACGTTCCTTTAATAGATATGTATAATAGAAGTGAAGTTTTGTTTAATAAACTTGGACCTGAAGGGACTAAAAAAATATTTTTATGGGTACCTGCCGGTAAATATGCAAGACTGCCTGAAGGAAAAGAGGATAATACTCACTTTAATCAATACGGTGCTTACGTGATTGCAGGCTTAGCTGTAGATGGTCTTAAAGAATTAAACCTTCCTTTAAAAAAATATCTCCTTAAAAAAACTCTCTTTAATAAAGATTTGCAAAAAGTTATTGGATTAGACTATTACTTTAATAATGAATGGAGGAAAAACAAAGCAGGCAAGGAAGAGAGGTTTCATTATATCTGGGAGGATACAACTAATTCTGGTTATTCGGAGCTGGGGAAAACTTTAACTGACATGAATGCTGAATTAAGTGAACTTACTGTAGCTCCAACTCCTGAAAATTTGAAAAATTATGATATTTATATGATTGTTGATCCCGATACACCTGCGGAAACAAAAGATCCTCATTATATTGATGCTGCATCAATCAAGAATATTAAAGAATGGGTCAGCAACGGTGGAATTTTGGTTTTATTGGCTAATGACAGTGCTAATTGTGAGTTTACACATTTAAATAATCTTTCCGAAAATTTTGGGATTCATTTTAATGGTGATAGTAAGAATAAAGTATTAGATCATAAATATGAAATGGGAGAATTTAGTACTTTCCCAGATCATCCTATTTTTGAAACAGTTTATAAAATTTACTTAAAAGAGATTAGTACTCTTAAATTATCGGGCAAGGCATATCCTATCCTTAAATCAAAAGGAAATGTAATTATGGCCGGTTCAAATTACGGGAAAGGATTTGTGTTTGCCGTGGGCGATCCATGGCTGTACAACGAATATTTTAGTAATAAATATTTACCCGTTGATGTCCAAAATTATAAAGCAGGAAGAAATTTATTTCATTGGTTAATGTTAAAATCAGAAAATATTAAAAAGTAGAAAAAGGAGAATTCTTAAATAATGAAAGTAGTAACCTTCGGTGAAATTATGTTAAGGCTTTCCACACCAGGTTTCAGCCGATTTGTTCAATCTAATTTATTCGATGTAAATTACGGTGGAGGAGAAGCCAACGTGGCTGTTTCACTTGCTAATTATGGGTTTGATTCTTATTTCATCTCCAAGCTGCCGAAGCACGAAATAGGACAAGCTGCTGTTAATTCTTTAAGAAAATATGGAGTAAAAGAAGATTATATTGTTAGAGGCGGGGATCGAGTTGGAATATATTTTTTGGAAACCGGTGCAAGTCAAAGAGCAAGTAAAGTAATCTATGATAGAGCAAACTCAGCAGTTACTACTTTAACAAAAGATGAGCTCGATTGGGAAAATGTATTTAAGGATACTAAGTGGTTTCATTGGACAGGCATTACCCCGGCTTTAGGGAAGGATGCGCAAGAGACTTTAAAGGCAGCTTGTGAAACAGCAAAAAAACTGGGTGTAACAATTAGTGCTGATTTAAATTATAGAGCAAAACTCTGGACAACAAAAGAAGCACAATCAGTTATGATTCCTTTAATGGATTATGTTGATGTCTGCATCGCTAATGAAGAAGACGCTGAAAAAAGTTTGGGCTTTAGAGCCGGCAGCACAAATGTTGAGGGAGCCGAATTAGATGAAAAAGGATATTTTAATCTTAGCAAAAGAATTAAAGAATAAATTTAATTTCAAAACTGTAGCAATAACCTTGAGAGAAAGTTATTCAGCTTCGAGAAACGGCTGGAGCGCATTGCTTCATGATGAAAAAAATTGTAAAGAACCATATAGATCCAGGGTTTATGATGTGCAGATCGTTGATAGAGTAGGAGGCGGAGATTCTTTTGCCAGCGGTTTAATTTACGGATTGTTAAATAAAGATAATTCCAAAGAAGCACTTGAATTTGCTGTTGCGGCTTCTTGTTTAAAGCAAACTATCCCAGGCGATTTTAATCTTGTCTCAATTGATGAGGTTCAAAAATTAGCTAAGGGCAGTGGTTCAGGGAGAGTTGAGAGATAACTTTTTTAGAACCAAATAAAGCATACTATAATGATGTACAAAAATCGTCCAATAAGGTTAGATGACCTTGCAAAGAAATTGAAAGTTTCAAAGGTTACAGTTTCAAAAGCATTAAGAGATCATCCAGATATTTCTCCTGCCACAAAAGCCAGAGTTAAGGAATTAGCTGAAAAACTTGGATATATGCCAAATTTAATGGCAAGAAATTTATCTTCAAGGAATTCCAACACCATAGGATTAGTAATTCCAAAGATTGCCCACTTATTTTTTGCTCCAATTATTGAATCCATTTATGATATAACTTTTAAAAATAATTATGAAACGTTTCTGACTGTATCTCAAGAACAAGAACAAAGAGAAAAAAAACACATACTATCTTTACTTTCTATGCGAGTCGATGGATTGCTAGTTTCAGTTACGCAGGACACGCAAGATATAGCAATTTTTAAAAGAGTAATTGATCAAAATGTACCGATTGTTTTTGTTGATAGAGTTCCGCCTATGGAAGGTATTTCAAGTGTTACTGTTGATGATAGGGGAGGTGCCTATGCCGCAACGGTTCATGCTATTAAAAAAGGGCATAAAAAGATTGCACATATAGGAGGGTTCCAACATATAAATATTGGAAGGGAACGTAAGCAAGGTTTTCTTGATGCAATGAATGAGTATAATGTTCCGATTAATCCTGAATGGATAATTGAAGGCGGTTTTGGTGAAGAAGATGGTTATAATGGTTTCTTAAAAATGTTTGATAAAAAAAATTATCCTACGTTTATACTAGTAGCCACTTACCCTGGTGCTCTTGGTATTTATAAAGCAGCACAAGAGGTTGGGATTAGAATTCCTGAAGATATTGAAATAACTTGTTTCGGAATTACACCCTTTAACATGTTTTTCCCATCAGTATTTAATTTTGTTGAGCAGCCTGCTGTAGAGTTGGGGCGGCAAGCATTTAATTTACTGCTTCAAATGATTAAAGACCCAAATAAATTCGAACCAAAAAATATTATTCTTCAAACAAGACTTTTGCTTAATACAAACAAAGGGTTGATAACTGAAATTGCATAATAAATTTTCTAACATGCTTGTTCAGATTTTTTTTACTTTCTTACTTCTTTAATCAAATAAATTAATTGCATAGTCTAAAATGATAAAGGTTTATCACTTAGTTCTTTTTTCAGTATTATTATCTTCAAGTGTATTTGGTTTTACTCCAGATTATACAGTTTCAAAGAATATGGCTGATAAAGATATTTATCATGCTTCTTCAAATCCACCTAGAGAATTGAAATGGGGGAAAAGAGTATGCTATTATAATTGTCATAGCCTTGGGAATGATTTTCCATGGTTCTCAAATAATTTAGAGCAGGCTGAAGTTAATCCTCTGCTGAAAGATATTACGGTTGAATGGACATTTCATAATAAATGGTATCCGATTGAAGAATTGAAATTATTAGAACAAAAAATAAATGGAAATAAATAATTAAAAAGAAAATATATGTCAAAACAGGATATCTTAAATAGAATTTTTGAATTAAAAGCGGTTGCAGTTGTAAGAATGAATAATGCTGAAAAACTAAAAAAGGTTGTGGAAGCAATTTATAAAGGCGGTGTATCAGCTATAGAAATTACAATGACAACTCCTGGGGCTTTGAACTCAATTGAAAGTTTGTCTAAATCAATGGGCGATGAAATTTTAATCGGTGTAGGTTCCGCGATAAATAAACAAATGGCTTCTGATGCCATTAACGCGGGAGCTAAGTTTGTAGTTTCTCCAATCTTTAAAAGAGAATTAATTGAAATTGCACATCAAAATGATGTTCCGGCAATGCCTGGCTGCTTTACCCCAACAGAAATTCAAACTGCCTTTGAAGCCGGTGCCGATGTAGTAAAAATTTTTCCGGCAGATGTTGTTGGAATGGCATTCTTCAAAGGAGTGCTCGCACCACTTCCTCATTTAAAATTAATGCCGACGGGCGGTGTATCATTAACTAATGCAGGCGATTGGATTAAAGCCGGAGCTTGCGCTGTTGGCATTGGTTCAGCATTACTTGATAAAAAAGCAATTGAAGAGGGTAACTATAATAAGTTAACTCAAAATGCCGTAACCTTCGTGAACAGTATTAAAAAATAGTCTTAAATTATTTTACTAAAAATGAAATCAAATAAATTATCAACTATTTAAAAAGAGGAACTTGATGGCTAAAGAAGAAAAACCTATAGGATCAGCAGCAAAATCTGTTAGTTCTCAATTGACCGCTAATGTCGGAAGATATAGATGGACAATTCTTGCTTTAGTATTTTATGCTACCTCTATCAACTATTTCGATAGGAGTATCATTGGTGTTTTAGCGCCGACTCTTACAAAGATGTTTGGCTGGTCAAATAATGATTACGCAAACATAATGATTGCATTTAAACTTGCATACGCAATAGGTATGCTTACAATGGGAAGCATAATTGACAGACTCGGTACAAAAAAAGGCTATACTTTGTCAATTGGCATTTGGAGCGTATTTGGTATGCTGCATGCTGCCGTAAGACCCGCTTTCAGTATATTAGGTTTTTCAATAGCAAGATTTGGATTGGGATTTGGTGAATCCGGAAATTTCCCGGCTGCAATTAAAACAGTCGGAGAATGGTTTCCCAAAAAAGAAAGAGCATTGGCAACTGGAATTTTTAATGCTGCTACAAGTGTAGGCGCTATTTCAGCCCCCTTTATTGTTGCAGCAATTGTATCGGAAAATGGAGATAACTGGCAAATACCTTTTCTTATAACAGGCGGTTTAAGTTCACTCTGGGTCCTTTTATGGCTGCGTATTTATAAAAAACCAGGAGAACATCCAAAATTATCCAAAGAAGAATATGAATATATACAAAGTGATTCTGCAGTTGAAAATACTGAAAAACTTCCATGGAGAAAAGTACTTCCCAAGCGTGAAACCTGGGCATTTGGATTAGCAAAAGTAACCGATGCTGTCTGGTGGTTTTATTTATTTTGGGGAGCAAAATTTTTATTTGCAAGATTTGGAGTAGATCTTCATAATATTGCCATACCATTCTTTATTATGTATTTATTAGCTGACGGTGGAAGCATTTTAGGAGGATATCTATCAGGTGCTTTTATGAAAAAAGGCTGGACGACTAACAAAGCTAGAAAAATAACTTTGTTAATCTGTGCGCTTATTATTCTTCCGGTAAGTTTCGTTGCCGTTACAGATAATGAATGGATTGCAGTTTTTCTTATTGGTTTAGGTGCCGCAGGACATCAAGCATGGTCGGCAAATATTTTTACACTCGTTTCCGATGTATTTCCTAAAAAAGCTACTGCTTCAGTGGTTGGAATAGGCGGAATGATCGGCGCTGTTGCTGGTATGTTGGGAGATAAAATTTTAGGGACAGTTTTAGATCAAGCAAATAACAGCGGCTATTTTTGGGCTTTTTTAATTGCTGGTTCCATGTATCTAATTATACTTGGTTTTGTACATTTACTTATGCCGAAGATGACCCCATTAGATGAAAATTTAAATCATGTTGTTAATTAAAATTTATTTGTAAAATAATTAAAGAATATATCACTGTTAATTATTACTTGTAAAGACATTTGTTTATATATGGTTTGCTGGTAAGTTGTTTGCGTTAAGATGTACTTAGCCAAACCTTTTTATTTCCCATAATTAATTTAATCAATTACCGGTTTCTTTTATAGATGAAAGTATTAATGAAAATCTTTGCATATAAAATGAACTGGTATAAATTAGCAAATTGAAATTCTTAAAAGATAAAGGGCAAAAAGATGAAAACTACAAATATTAAAGGCGGTGAAATAGAACTCACTGATTTTTATATCTCGGGTGTAAGTGTTAAGGTGTATGAAAATTCAATCAGTGAATTTGAAGAAACTGTATTTTTATTAGGGAAGAAAAACCTAGAAAAATATCTTTATATCATTTCAGAAAATGATAATGATATTTCAAAAAATTTTGAGGGCGAAAAAGTAACCGGTCATAATTTGGATCAATCGTTATTTATAAAAGAATGTCCGACTTCTAACAAGAATGCTAAAGCTTTACAAAAATATTTTGCATATTTAAACCCAAAAGTGCTTGGTCTAAAATATTCTTATGGTTTTGGAGATAGGATAGGATTAGCAAACCCAGGACATCTAAAAGCTATAAAAAACAGAAAAATTGGTGTTATCCTTGCTCAGCAGTCAATAAGAGAAATGACAAGAACCGAACGTAATCCTGATGATATCATGAGTGCAGCAGTTTGGGCAGTCTTTCAAGAAAAATATGTTGAGGGATTTGGAGCAGATGCAGATCATTTAAAAACTATTGAAGATATAAATAGATTAGTTGCTGCCGGTTTTACAATGTTTACCTTTGATCCGAGTGATCACGTTGTTTCTGGTGTAGAAAAAATGAGTGATAAAGAAAAAGAAGAAAAATTAAAAAGTCTAGCATGGAATAATTATGGAGAGACATACGAAGGGCTGTTGTCAAGATATGAAAATAAAAGTATGAAAATTAGTGACAATTTAACATTATCTCCTTCAAGATTAGAAATCGATTCTGCGGTATTAAAATATTTTGGAGTTGTTCTTCAAGGCCAAAAAATGTATAAACATTTAGCTTCATTTGAAAATTATGATTCTGAAGTTGAAATTTCGATTGATGAAACAGACACTGTAACTTCTCCTTTTGATCATTACTTTGTTGTAAATGAATTAAAAAGAAAAGATGTAAAATTTGTAAGTCTTGCTCCAAGGTTCATTGGTGATTTTGAAAAAGGAATTGATTACAAAGGTGATTTAAATGTTTTCAGAGCAGATTTTGACAAACATGCTGCAATTACCAAACATTTTGGAAACTATAAAATAAGCCTTCATTCCGGCAGCGATAAATTCAGTGTGTATGATATATTAGCAGAACATAAAGACATCATTATACATGTTAAAACTGCCGGCACCAGTTATCTTGAGGCAATTAAAGTTGTAGCAGCAAATGAACCTGATTTATTCCGAAAAATTTTAGATTTTTGTGTAGGCCTTTATGAACAAGAAAAGAAAACTTATCATGTTTCTGCAGATATAAAGAAAGTAAAGGCAGCCAAAGATTATAATGATAATGAACTGGTTGGACTATTTGATGATCTTAATGTTAGACAAATTCTTCACGTAACTTTTGGAAAAGTACTTACTGACAGGGATGTAAATAAAAAATATATTTTTAGAGATGATGTTTATAAATGCTTAAAAGCTAATGAAGAATTATATGACGAATATTTGTATAAACATTTTAGAAGGCATTTAGCCCCATTTGAAAATAATATTTAATCACTAAAAGGAATTTAATAAAATGCAAGGTTTAGATTTATCTTCATTAAAAGGTAAGACTTGTATTATCACCGGAGGTACTGGTGGCATTGGTTCGGCACTTGTTGATGCAATTGCTAGTTCCGGCGTCAACTTAGTTTTAATCAGCCGATCCAAAGATAAAGTTGATAAAAAAGCGGATGAAGTTAAAAAAAATTTCAAAGTTGAAGCTAAAGGTTTTCCGGCTGATGTAAATGATAAAGAATCGTTATTAAATATCAAAGAAAATGTTGTTAAGGAATTTAAAAGCATTGATTACCTTATTAATTGTGCCGGAGGAAATTATCCGAAAGCCACAGCTTCTAAAGAGTATTTGGAAGAAAAAGATATAAATAATCTTGAAGGCACTTTTTTCGGTTTGGACATAAATGAAATCAAGAAGGTTTTTGATGTTAATTTTATTGGTTCCTTGCTTCCAACTTTAGTATTTGCAGATTTCATGGTAAAAAATAAGTATGGTTCAATTATCAATATTTCTTCCATGAGTGCTTATAAACCTCTTACAAAAGTTGGTATGTATTCAGCTGCCAAATCTTCAATAAACAGTTTTACAATGTGGCTTGCAGTACATTTTGCAAGAGTTAATGTGAGAGTTAATGCAATTGCTCCTGGCTTCTTTTTGACTGATCAGAATAGATTTTTATTGACTGATGAAAAAACTGGCGAGTTGACAGCAAGAGGTAAAAAAATTATTAGTCTTACTCCTATGCAGCGGTTTGGAGATCCGGAAGAACTGAAAGGATTAACTCTATTTCTTTTATCTGACTCAGCAAAATTTATTACGGGAACTATAATCCCTGTGGATGGCGGATTCAGCGCTTATTCTGGTGTTTAAAATAATAATAGATAAACGAATATATGTCCTATAAATTAATTAACTAACTAATTTAAATAATAAAAAATAGTAGCGAATAAAAAAATATGAGTACTGGATTAAATATTAAATCAGACGGTGCATTTGATTTGATTTCTTTAGGCGCATTGGTTCATAGATTAGATCCCGGGACAATTCCATTTAGAAAAGCGCACGAATGTTCTATCCATGTTAGCGGCGGTGAATTCAACGTTGCCGCAAACCTTTCTGATGGCTTTTTAATGAACACTGGAATTGTTTCTGCAAAAGTTGATTATCCTATTGGCGATTTAATTGCAGAGCGTGTTAGGGCAATGGGAGTAAAACCATTCTTTAAACATTTCAAACATAACGGCGTTAACGGGCCAAACATGGCAACAGTTTACAGTGACCGCGGATTTGGAATGCGTGCACCTGTAGTTTTTTATAATCGCTGCAACGAAGCTGCGGCTCTGCTAAAACCAGGAGATTTTGACTGGAAACAGATTTTTGGAAACGGTGTGCGATGGTTTCATAGCGGCGGAATCTTTGCTGCACTATCTGAATCAACTGGTGAATTAATTGTTGAAGCAATGAAAGCTGCGAAAACTGCCGGTGCTGTTACAAGCTTCGATTTAAATTTCCGGGCAAAGCTTTGGAATATTTGGGGCGGCGAACAAAAAGCAGTCGAAGTTATAAATCGTATAGTTGAACATGTCGATGTTTTAGTTGGCAATGAAGAGGATTTACAAAAAGGTTTGGGAATACCTGGACCTGAAGTATCTTCAAAATCTAAACTAGACCCAACGACGTTTTTTGGAATGATTGATAAGGTTACAGCTAAATACCCAAAAGTTAAAATTGTTGCAACTACATTGCGTGAAGTGCATGCAACTCATCATCATAGCTGGAGTGCAGTAGCTTGGATCAATGGTAAAACTTATTCAGCCCCAACTGCTGAGCTAAATGTTTTTGAT
Source organism: uncultured Bacteroidota bacterium (assembly GCA_963777515.1). GTDB lineage: Bacteria > Bacteroidota > Ignavibacteria > Ignavibacteriales > Ignavibacteriaceae > CAVSWT01. The sequence continues at coordinate 97,943 of CAVZQU010000007.1, read as the reverse complement.
CGAGTTGGCGGCGGTGATGGTTTCGCAAGTGGATTTATCTATGGTTTATTAAGCAATGAAGAGCCGGAAGAAGCTGTTAAACTGGGCTGGGCACATGGAGCCTTGTTAACTACCTATCCTGGTGATACGACAATGGCTACAATTGAAGAAGTAAAAGCCTTTGCTAAAGGTGGTTCAGCTCGTATTCAAAGATAATATTTATTTGACAATTTGTTTTAGGGAAATGTTAATTCAGTTTAGCATTTCCCTTTATTTTAAATCCAAAATTTATAGTATACTATTTTGATACCTGTGAATAAATTATGCAATACTTTATAAAAGAAAACGAAATAGCTTCATTAACAAATGAAGAAATGAAAGAAGTTATTTTTTCTTCATTGGATAAGTTAGGAAAAAAGAAAAAAGTTTTAGTTATACCTCCCGACATTACACGTTTTTATTCTTATTCGGGAATTATTACTAAGTTCATTTATGATTACTATGGAAAAGCGCTAACTGATATTCTTCCTTCAATAGGAACTCACTTTGCAATGACAGATGAGGAAATTGAAAAGATGTATAAAGGTATTCCAAAGGATTTATTCAGAGTTCATAATTGGAGGACAGACATTGTTACTCTTGGAGAAGTGCCTGCCGAATTTATAAATGAGGTTTCCGAAGGGAAATTAAATTATGCCTGGCCTGCGCAGGTAAACAAGCTTCTTGTAGAAGGTAATTATGATTTAATTTTATCTGTGGGTCAGGTCGTGCCTCATGAAGTTGTTGGAATGGCAAACTATAACAAAAATATTTTTGTTGGAACCGGTGGTGTTGAAGGGATAAATAAAAGCCATTACATTGGCGCCGTTTATGGAATGGAAAGAATGATGGGACGAGCAGATACTCCGGTTAGAAAAGTTCTTAATTATGCTTCAGAGCATTTTGCAAATCATCTCCCGATTTTGTATGTATTAACTGTAGTTGGCAAAGATGCGGATGGTAAAATGGTTCCCAAGGGATTATATGTAGGCGATGATTTTGAAACTTTTAAAAAAGCTTCTGATTTATCATTAAAAGTTAATTTTAAAATGCTCGATAAGCCGTTAAAAAAAGTTGTAGTTTATCTTGAACCTCAAGAATTTAAAAGCACCTGGCTTGGAAATAAAGCTGTTTACAGAACCCGCATGGCAATTGATGACAATGGTGAACTAATAATTTTAGCTCCTGGTTTAAAGGAATTTGGTGAAGACAGAACTATCGATAAACTGATTAGGGAATATGGTTATAAAACAACACCTGAGATTTTAAAATTTGTGGAAGAAAATGAAGAGCTTAGGCAGAACTTAAGTGCTGCTGCCCATTTAATTCATGGCTCATCTGAAAACAGATTTTCAATAAATTACTGTCCTGGCTATTTAACTAAACAGGAAATTGAAAGTGTAAATTATAAATATGCAGATTTAAAAGAGATGACTGAAAAATATGACCCCGAAAGTTTAATTGATGGGATAAATATCATGCCGAATGGGGAAGAGATTTTTTATATTTCAAATCCTGCATTAGGTCTTTGGGCTTATAAAGAAAAATTCAAAAATTAAAATATTAATGAATAAGAGAATAAAAATAATTGCTGATAATAAAATTCCTTTTCTAAAAGGAGTCTTTGAGAATGTTGCTGATGTAAATTATTTAAATCCTACAGACATTACAAATGAAACCATCAAAGATGCTGATGTATTAATAATTAGAACCCGTACAAATTGTAATGCTGCTTTACTTGATAACACAAAAGTGAAATTCATTGCTACAGCTACAATTGGCATTGATCATATTGACATCGAATATTGTAAACAGAAAAATATTAAATGGATAAATGCGCCGGGTTGTAACTCCTATTCAGTAAAACAATATATTGCTTCAGCTTTGCTTACGATTGCCAGTAAAAGAAATATTAAATCTTTCTGAAAAAACTATCGGTATTGTAGGCGTTGGAAATGTTGGTCGCAAAGTTGCAAGTGTCGCAGAAATTTTGGGTATGAAAGTTTTATTAAATGACCCACCTCGTGAAAGAAAAGAAGGGAAAAGTAATTTTGTTAATATTGAACAAATAATTTCTGAAAGTGATTTTATTACTTTTCATGTACCTTTAATAAAAGAAGGAATTGATAAAACATATCACATGGCTGATGAATTATTTTTTAATAAGATTGAAAAGAATGTTATAATTTTTAATACTTCAAGAGGTCCTGTAGTAAAAAATTCAGCTTTGAAGAATTCAATCATCGATGGAAAAATTGAAGCAGCTCTGCTTGATGTTTGGGAGAACGAGCCAAACATTGATTTGGAGCTATTGAATAAAGTTGATATTGCTACACCGCATATTGCCGGCTATTCAGCGGATGGTAAGGCAACTGGTACTTCTGTTAGTGTTAGAGCAGTTTCTGAATTTTTTAATTTAGGTATTGATAAAAATTGGTATCCAAAAGAAATTCCTGCTACTAAAAATTCAAATGAAATATTAATTGATTGTACAAACAAAACCGAACAACAAATTTTCAGTGAAGCAGTTTTATCTACTTATGACATTTTAAGTGATGACAAAACTCTTCGTGATTCGGTTCAAACTTTTGAAGAGCAAAGAGGGAATTATCCAGTTAGAAGAGAGTTCCCTTATTATTCATTGGAATTAAAAAACTGTAATCAAGAAATAGAAAAAAAATTATCTGATCTTGGTTTCAAAATAAATACATAATCAAAAAATAAAATAAAAACTTCAGGGAAAATAAAATGACAAAACTTGCCGATATCGGACTTGTAGGATTAGCCGTCATGGGCGAAAACCTGGTATTAAATATGGAAAGCCATGGATTTACAGTTGCTGTTTATAATAGAACAGTTGAAAAGGTAAATAAATTTGTTACCGGGAGAGGTAAAGATAAAAAAATAATTGGCACTGCTTCAATTGAAGAACTTGTTAAAAGTATAAAATCTCCGAGAAAAATTATGCTGATGGTAAAGGCTGGAAAGCCTGTCGATGATTTTATTGAATTATTAATTCCACATCTTGATAAAGGTGATATTATTATTGACGGAGGCAACTCACATTTCCCGGATTCAATAAGAAGAACAAAATATCTTGAAGAAAAAGGTTTGAGGTTTATCGGAACCGGAGTTTCCGGAGGGGAAGAAGGTGCTTTGAAAGGCCCATCGATTATGCCGGGCGGTTCACCCGATGCTTGGCCTCATGTTAAACCGATTTTTCAATCTATAGCTGCTAAAGTTGAAGACGGTACCCCTTGCTGCGATTGGGTTGGGGAAAACGGTGCCGGACATTTTGTTAAGATGGTACATAACGGAATTGAATATGGCGACATGCAGTTAATCTGCGAAGCTTACCAAATAATGAAAGACTTATTAGGAATGAACCATGATGAAATGCATCAAGTATTCAAGGAATGGAATGAAGGTGAGTTGAACAGCTACCTAATTGAAATTACTAGAGACATTCTTGCTTATAAAGATGATGATGGTCAACCACTTGTGGAAAAAATTCTTGATACTGCTGGACAAAAAGGTACCGGTAAATGGACAGTTATTTCTTCGCTTGATGAAGGTGCCCCTTTAACATTAATTGGTGAAGCTGTTTACGGAAGAACTTTATCTTCACTAAAAGATGATAGGGTTGAAGCTTCAAAAGTTTTATCAGGGCCAAAACCAAAATTTGATGGCGATAAAAAACAGTTTGTTGAAGATTTAATGAAGGCTTTATACGCCTCTAAAATTGTTTCTTATGCTCAAGGTTATACCTTGATGAGAAATGCGGCTAAAGAATATAAATGGAATTTAAATTATGGCGGTATTGCTTTAATGTGGAGGGGCGGATGTATCATTCGTTCAATATTCCTTGGAAAGATTAAAGAGGCATTTGATAAAAATCCTAATCTTACAAATTTATTACTTGACCCATTCTTCACAGAAAAAATTGAATCTTCACAAGAATCATGGAGAAAAGTAATTTCAACTGCTGTATTAAATGGTATATGGACACCCGCTCTTTCTACTGCTTTAAATTATTTTGACGGCTATAGAAACTCACGTTTGCCGGCTAATTTATTACAAGCTCAAAGAGATTATTTCGGGGCTCATACTTATGAAAGAGTTGATAAAAAACGAGGAGAGTTCTTCCATACTAACTGGACAGGCAGAGGTGGAAAAACAGCTTCATCAACTTATAACGTATGATTTGGAAAATGAATTATACACGGATTTGATTGATAATAATTTAAGATGTTTTTATAAATTTGAAAATTATCAGTGTTGATCAGTCGAATCCGTGTCATCTGTGCGCTATTGTTTTTCAAATCTTAAGAAGGAATGATTAAATGAAACTACTACTAAAAGTTACTTTAATTTTATTATCATTGTTATTATTTGGGTGCAGCAAAACCGCACAAGTTGATCAAACAATAATAAATGATTATCCTGAATCATTTCAAGTTGAAGTATCTAATCCGATAAATATTTTAAGAAAAAATGAAACTATTCAGATGGATATAAACTCAATCAAAGGGAAGCATGCTGATTTTAATCCAAAAGCTTTTATAGTTCTTAGAGATACAACTGAATTGCCAAGTCAAGCAGAAGATGTTGATGGTGATAATATCCCTGATAGAATACTTTTTTTAACGATTTTAAATCCTATGGAAAAGCAAAACGTTGTAATTAGATATGCTAAAGAAGGCGTTTTGACAAGAAAGTATAAAAAAAGAACACAAGCTGTCTTAGGAGAAAAAGTTGATTATAAATTAGTAAAAGGTGAATACACAAAAGGCAGATTTGAAAATGTTAAAACAGCAAAAATGCCAGCTAATCATGTTGCCCACGATGCATTGTACAGAATCGAAGGACCAGGCTGGGAATCAGAATTAATAACTTATAGATATTATTTGGATGCACGAAATAGAAATGATCTTTTCGGAAAAAAGAGACATGAACTGATTCTTCAAAAAGTTGGAGTCAATGATCTGGTATCCAACAGCAAAGAATCTTATACAAAAATGCTTGATTGGGGAATGGATATTTTTAAGGTTGGCGAATCACTCGGAATAGGTTCAATAGCGATGTGGAGCAATAATAAACCGGTTACTGTAAGTATAACCGATAGTGTCATCACAACTATTGCTACCAATGGTCCTATTAGATCAGATGTTTATACAAAATACTTTGGTTGGAAAGTTGGAAAAAATAAATATAATCTTTATTCTAATTTATCAATTTCCGCAGGCAGCAGGCTAACACATACAAATTTAATATTAAATGCAAACAATACAGAAATGTGTACAGGGCTTGCAAAACATCCCGATACAGAATATTTAAAATCGGATAGTAAAAAAGGATGGGATTATATAGCTCTTTATGGTAAACAAAGTTTATCCGGTGATGATCTGGGAATTTCAGTCTTTTATAAAAATTCCGATTTAATAAAATTGACAGATGACAGAGACAGCTATGTTGTAGTATTAAGGCCTATAAACGGCAAGTTAGATTACTACTTTGCCGGGGCGTGGGATCAAGAGCCAGGTGGAATAAAAAATAAAGATGAATTTCAGAAATATTTAGATAGCACTATTAAAGAATTAGATAATCCTGTATCAATTGATATTAAGTAAGAAATTATATTATAAAAACAGTAGAGGTATAAAATGGAAGTACGATATTCCCCAAATTTTGAAGGATTCAAAAAACTGGATACATCCGGATTGAGAAATGAATTCCTTGTTGATAAATTATTTGAACCTGGGAAAATATATTTAGTTTATTCGGATGTTGATAGAGCTATTGTTGGTTCAGCAGTTCCAACAGATAAAGGTTTAAAATTAGAAGCAAGCAAGAAAGAAATGTCTGCTAATTATTTTGCTGAACGACGAGAAGTCGGAGTAATTAATATTGGAAATGAAGGTTCCATAGTTGCTGATGGAAAAGAATATAAAATGGAACATAAAGATTCATTATATATTGGCCGAGGGACAAAAGAAATAGAATTTAAAAGTAAAGATAAAAACCAACCGGCTCAATTTTATTTTGTTAGTTATCCGGCACATAAAGAGTTCCCAACAACTCATGCAAAGTTTTCAGATGCCGAACCGGCTAATCTTGGCAGTTTGAAAGATTCAAATCACAGGACAATTTATAAATATATTCATCCCAACGGAATAAAAAGTTCTCAGCTTGTTATGGGATTGACCGAGCTTGAAGAGGGAAGTGTTTGGAATACAATGCCGGTTCATACTCATCAAAGGAGATCTGAAATTTATATGTATTTCAGTCTGGAAAATGATGCTGTTGTTTTTCATTTTATGGGAAGTCCATCCGAAACCCGTCATATTGTAATAAGAGATAAACAAGCAGTAATATCTCCAAGCTGGTCATTTCATTCTGGTTCCGGTACTCAAAACTATTCTTTTATATGGGCAATGGGCGGCGAGAATCAGGCCTTTGATGACATGGATGCTGTTAAGATGGATGAATTATTTTAACTTGTCATTAAACAAATAAGGATTTTAATAATGGTATTAGATCAATTTAAATTAGACGGTAAAGTAGCAATAGTAACAGGTTCCAATCAAGGCATTGGGCAGAAATATGCTTTAGCTCTTGCTGAAGCAGGCGCAGATATAATTGGAGTTTCTTATGTTGATGATTTCAGTGAAACAAAAAAGATGATTGAAGGTGCAGGGCGAAAAATTAAAACTTATCATTCTGATTTTTCTGATAGAAAATCTTTGTATGAATTCATTAAAGCGGTAAAATCAGATTTTCCTAAAATTGATATACTTGTTAACAACGCCGGTACAATATTACGTGATCCTATTTCTGTTCATTCTGATGAATACTGGGACAAAGTAATTGAAGTGAATTTTTCTTCTCAGTTTATCTTAACAAGAGAAATTGGAAAAGATATGGTAAGCAGAGGCTACGGCAAAATTGTTTTTATAGCATCACTTGCTTTCATTTCAGGGCGGTATTTGGGTGCCAGGTTATGCGTCCTCTAAAGGAGGCATAAAACAATTAACCATGGCGTTTGCAAATGAATGGGCATCTAAAGGTGTTACTGTAAATGCAATTGCCCCCGGCTATATTGCAACTGCAAATACAAAGGCTCTTCGTGAAAATCCCGAACGTAACAACGCAATTTTAGCCAGGATCCCAGCTGGCAGATGGGGAACTCCTGAAGATTTAATGGGTACAGTCGTTTTCTTAAGTTCCAATGCATCTAATTATTTAAATGGAAGTGTAGTAACGGTCGATGGCGGATGGATGGGTAGATAAAATATATATTCTCTTTTTAATTTAATGAAGCAGGATTTAACAAGTCCTGCTTTTTTATTTTAAAGAACATTTAATTTATGTGAGTTGAAACAAATCTTCAATGTGATAACTTTCACGAATTCTAATTTAATATAGTAGTTTATACATATTTATATCACGTCAAACTTCTAACTGTGATACTTTTAATAGTGCATGGTTGACTTATAAATTATTATTGCATCCGAATTCTTAACCATAAATAAATTAGGAGTACGTATGAAAAAGCAATCTGAAATTGATACTACATCAACTGGCTATTTAGGTTCATCACAAAATATTTCATTTACCTTTTTAAATTTCAACTTAAAGCCGGGTCGAAACAGCAGCAATTGAACATTTAGCTATTGGTAGTACGAAAGTTATTAAAAAAATTTTTATAAAAAAATCATTGCACTTTCATAATTCTTTTTATAAGTTTTATATATATAGGGTAGATTGAAGTAATTCAGTTTACCCTTTTTTATTGTCAAACCCGTATCAATGATATTTCGATTCTATAATGTTTATTAATTGAAACCATTTAAATATTGTGAATCATATAACAGGTAAAAATAAAATGTTTTTTTTAATCATTTAAAAATTAATCACTATAATCAAAAGGCAATAAAATGTTAAGTACAAATCTTACTCATATTCAATCAGAACAAGAACATTCCGAATTATTAAATCAAAATGAAAATGTAATGGTTTGCTGCGGCAGAATGGGACCAATGTGTGTTCCGGTTTATGAAACAATGGAAGAATTAGAACCTGAATATAAACACGTAAAATTTGTTGATATGGAATTTGATGCTCCGGTATCAACTGTAATTAGAAGACTACCAGAAGTAAGCAGCTTTCAAGGACTTCCTTTTGTTGTGTATTATAAAAACGGTCAGGTAGTAGAAGCAGTCAGCAGCATTCAATCAAGAGATCAGATTACTTCTGTACTTGATCAGCATTTTAATCATAAACAAAATTAAAATTGGGGAGATAGAAGGAATATTGGAATATTTTTAATTAACATTTTTTCTGTATTCCATCTTTCTAATATTTTTGTTCCAAAATACTAGGTAAAAATAATAATTATATAATATAAGTTATTAAACAGCTATGGAAAATCATTTTGATGTAATAATAATTGGTGCAGGGGCAGCGGGTTTAACTGCAGGTATTTATCTTTCACGTGCAAAGATGAAAACTTTAATTTTAAATGAAGGTGCTGTTGGCGGACAAATGGTTTTAACTCATGAGATCGCAAACTATCCCGGCATAGAAAGTATCAGCGGATATGAGTTAGCTCGTAATATGAAAGCTCAAGCCGTCAAATTCGGCTGTAAAATTAAATCCAATATAAAGATTACATCATTTGAATTAGAAAATGAGTTGAAGAAAATAGTTGTTAATGGTAAAGATATTTATACTTCTGATGCAGTTATAATTTCCACCGGAGGGAAGTCCAGGACAATTGGTGCAATTGGAGAAGATATTTTTAAGGGGAGAGGAATTTCTTATTGTGCTACTTGCGATGGCGATTTTTTCCAGGATAAAGAAATTATTGTTGTTGGAGGTGGAAATTCTGCATTGGAAGAAGCTGTTTCTTTAACAAAGTATGCATCTAAAGTAACCGTTGTACACCAGTTTGATCATTTCCAGGCATTTGAGCATTATGTTGAAGAAGCTAAAAAAAATCCTAAAATTCAATTTCATAATGGAATCTAAAATAATTGAGTTTATCGGAGAAGAAAAATTATCTTCTGTGAAAATTCAATCAGCATAAAATGAAATTACAGAAATGAAAGTTGACGGTGTATTTATCTTAATAGGTTACGAACCGAATACCGAAACTCTAAAAGGAATTATTTCTTTAAATGAAAAAAAGGAAATTATTGTTGATAAAAATCTTCAGACGAACCTGGAAGGTGTATTTGCGGCAGGGGATTCAATTCAAAAGAAATATAGACAGGTAACTACCGCTGTAGCAGATGGAACTGTTGCTGCTTTAAGTGCAGCAGAATATTTAAATCAAAAGAAAAAAATATCTACATTAGTTTAATAAGTGAGTTCGAATTTCCATTTAATATTTTTAAACGAAAAAGAGGAAGCAATTTAAACTGCAATTGGAAAAACAATTCACTCCCTCTTTACTTATAACAAAAACTATATATTAGTGCACTGTATTAAGCCAGCTCATTGCCTTGTCGGACTCACTAAATACCTGTACTGTAACTCCCATATCAGAATATCTTTTTACTAATGATTTCATTGAGAGTTGTCCCACTATTTTTTCCGGCATTACAATTGCCCAATATTTCCAGCCTGCTTTAATAATTCGTGGCTCCCAATTTTTTTGAGCCCATTCTATATCTCTTGTTTCAATGCAGAATTACCTCTATCATCTGATAACCATTTATTGCAACGGTTTTGCTCGAAAGTAGTCTGCCCCTTTCATCATTAAATTTCTAAACTCATCGTTGCAAATAAATTTATGAATTTGATGATGAACTATTCTTTTTTCAGGATGGACCATTATTGTTGCTTTTTCGGAAGTGAAAACAGTTTTCATTTATTATTTCCATAAAAGTGTTAAGTAATATTATTATCGAAAATTGATAATTAATCTTAAGGGAAATAGCTGAAAAAGTTTTATTTATTAAGAAAATATTTTGAAGTGGGAGTTTATATTTAAATTAATTGTATAAGAAGGCTAATAAAGAATATTTTTGTGTTTTATAGAAATTCTTCTTGACAAATTAAAAATATATAGATACATTTCGATAAATCAATGTAAAAATTATTTTGCTCTGAATTCAAAAAGATAAAATTTTTTAACGGCATATATCGAAACATATAAATATATCGATAATAAATTATATTTGGGTAAAAGTATAATGGAATCAAAAAAAAATATTGTAATAAAATAAAAATGATTTTGATTCGACTTTATAGATAAGGATATCCTCTATAAAATGATCAGATGTAAAAACACTATGTTAAAAAACGGAGTAATAAAAAAATGAAAAAGTTAGTTAATATTTCAATAATGATACTTGCATTAGTGGCATTCAGTATCACTTCTAATTTCTCACAAGTTGTTCCTCAAAATCAAATAAAGATAGAAGCGGTGTACAGCGGTTTGGCTTTAGTAGGAACAAATTCGTCCAAAACTACAGCCGGCCCTTATTTCGGAGGAACATTTGCCTACGGTGTTGGAGAAGGACTTACAATTTTTGCAGAATCAGGATACGGATGGGCAAACTATAATGCCGTAGATAAAATGAAACTTGTTGAAATTCCAGTTGTTGCAGGTCTTACTTATAACTTCGGACAATTATTTGAATTGAATTTAGTTCAGCCTTATGCAGGAGTTTCGGCAGGAGCACTAAATACTTTACTTACAAATAGATGGCAATACATTCAAGACCAACGGTTATCAGCAAAAGTCTACCAACTTTGCTTTAGAAGGAATTCTTGGTGTAAACTTTCAAATTAATCCGGCATTTTCTATAAATATTCGAGGTAAATACAATCATGGATTTTCAAAAAATGGTGATCCTGGACTTGATAGCCAGGAATTTAATTCTATAAGCTTTGGAGGAGGTATTTCATACGCATTTTCTGTTCTGCGTTAATCTTAATTTATTTAGTTCTGCAGGTGAATTTACCTGCGGAACTTATTAATAATTCAAAAATAATTATAATTTAATATGTTTTATTCATTTATTTTTTATATTAGCAGTTCAATTTCCAATTGTAATCCATACTAATATTTTGAAACAATAGGATTATTTTCTATTGTATTGAGCTGTTCTATTTTTTTCAAATCTCTTTTTTAATAAAGAGTAATTACACTGCACTTTTTTCATAAATAATAAAAAATAATTACAATAGCCATAAGATATAATCTAATGAGTAAGAAATAAATATCATAAAATTATTCAATATATAATTATGAGAGGAGTAGTGGTATTATGAGATATTTGAGTAATGGCTCTTTTAGATATTTTGAAAATAATAAATTTAGTGTGTGATAAAATTTTGAAATCAAAAAATAAAAGTATGGTATAATATTTATTTGATAAGAACATTTGTGGATTTGTCCTATTTATTCGTTCTCATTTGTATTCTGAATGAATTATAAGATTTTAATTAAAATAAATTATAGAGGTTAATATGAGAATGTATTATACACAATTTAATCGAAATCAATTAATTCTTTGTTTGGTTTTGTTAGATCCTTTTTTGTTTATACACTTTCATTAGTTCGATATTTTTTAGTTAACTCAATCAACACAATAAATTTTTAGCTTAAGCATTAGCTGATTGCGGCAAATTATTTTTAAAACGATAATTATGTCGCAATCAGCCCTTATTACTGTCGTTATTACACCTTTTACATCTTGAATGCGGTTGTAAGTTTGCTGAAAATTAAGCTAATGAAATTATAAAACAAAATTTATTTCCATATAAAAAGAAGGAATAAGGAATATAGTATGTTGATAATTTTTAAGAGAATAAAATTAATTAGTTTGTTGGTTGTTTTAGTCTTACTTCAAAATAATAACGCACAGAATATTGTTAATCCTGATAGTGCTCTTCAAATTATTCTAAATAATTTGAAAGGGACTAAGTTAACTTTATTGGAAACAGAACAATTTGCAAAAGAAAATTCCACTTCTGTTAAAATAGCTGAAGCAAGCTATAAGGCATCAGTTGGTGCATTGAGAAGGGAAAGAGGCGCTTTTGATCCTGAATTCTATTTTAATTTGAATTATCAAAATAATAAAATTCCCATGGCTTCATTCTTTGCGGGAGCTTCGGTTTTATCTACTCAACAAACTGATGCTTCAACCGGGCTGAGATTAAATTTACCTATTGGAACTGAACTGGATCTATCATTAAACTCAACAAGATTAAAAACAAATTCGACATTTGCTTTTTTGAATCCGGAATATGATGCCTTTGGTTCACTTACTCTTCGACAGCCTCTTTTATCCGGATTTACTGCTTCGGCAAGAAATGATTTAAAGCAAGCTGAATTGAATGCTGATGCTTCAAAATCAAAATATGATCAAGAAGTGTTAAGAACAAATTCTTTAATAGAACAAGCATATTGGAATTTATACACAGCAGAACGAAACTATGCGGTTCAAAAACTTACTCTTGATCGTGCAGAAGCAGTTTTAAAAGAAGCACAACTCCGCGAGAAAGCAGGATTAGTTGGGCCAAATCAAGTTGCTAATGCCAAAACATTTTGGGCTGAACAAAAATTATTATTAATTGATAGGGAAGAAGACTTAGATACACAATCTGATAATCTTGCTGTTTTAATCGGTAAAAGGCCTGATGGAAGCGAAAGTAGATTTATTACTGTAGATAACCCGCCGAGCAGTTTTCCATTGCAGCCTGTTGATGAACTTGTTGAATATACATTAAAAAGTAATCTTGATCTTCAAGCTGCTCAAAATAATGTTGAAATTGCAAATGCACTTGTTGATGCTGCTTCATGGAAAGTGCTCCCTCAAGTTGACCTTGTTGGTTCAATAACCAGCAATGCATTAGGAGGTACATCGCAGGATGTCATTTTTGGAGGTGACACTTTACGTTCAACAAGTGGAGGTAGTTTTGGTGATGTCGTCTCACAAGTATTTAAACGAAAATTTCCTGGATGGAGTATTGGAGTTGAAGTTAGTGTTCCTATTGGATTAAGAAGCGGCTTAGGAGAAAAAGATCGTTTGGAAGCTGGATCGTTAAGTGCACAGGAAAGTTATATTGCACTATCCCGTCAGCTAGAACAAAAAGTACGAACCTCATACAGGGAACTTGAACATGGAAATGATAGATTAAAAGTTTCACGAGAAGGAGTAGATGCCGCACAAGAGCAGGTAAGAATCGGAATGATTGAATTTAAGAATGGACGGTTATCAGCATTTGAATTAGTCCGGCTTAGCGAAGATTTTGCAGTTGCACAGCAGCGTTATTCAGATGCTTTAGTAAAAACTGTTAAAGCTGCATCAAATTTAAAACAACTAACATCAGGCTTTTATCCTGATGGAAATAAACAGTAAAAATTAAAATGAGTTTTTAGGTTAAAAGAAAGGAAGAAGTTTATGTCATTTTTTAAATTAAAAAGTTACTTGATAGCTAGTGGCCTTGCAGTCGTTTTAATTTTGCTGCAATACGGCTGTTCAGAACAGCAGGCATCCGGCGGCGGATTTAAAATGCCGCCAACTCCTGTTGAAGTGACAGATGTTAAAGCACAAGATATGGCTGATAAGTTCGATGCCGTAGGTACAATTGAAGCAATTGAAGGCGTGACTATTGTATCTGAAATTGATGCTTCTGTTGTTAGCCTTCCGTTTGAAGAAGGCGCATTTATCAAAAAAGGTGATCTTATTGCCCAACTAGATGATTCACAGCTTTCAGCCGAAGTTAATAGAACAGAAGCATTGTATGATCAAAGCAAATCATCGTACAAACGCGTTAAAACTATTGTTGAACAGAATGCCGGAACACAGCAAGATCTTGATGATGCTTTAGCAAATTTGAAGGTTGCTCAGGCTAATTATGAACTTGCAAAAGCACGTTTAAGCAAGACCCGGATAGTGGCTCCATTTGATGGGACAGTAGGTACTCGTAAAGTTAGTATAGGAACTTTTCTGCGGACAGGTCAGGAAATAACTGAACTAGCTAATTTAAATGAAATACGGATTAGTTTTTCTGCCCCTGAAAGATATCTTGCTCAATTAAAAAGAAATGCAGAAGTGATCGTTTCTTCTACTGTATTTCCTGGCCATGAAGTAAAAGGAAAGATTCTTGCAATTGAACCCATATTAGATTCTCAAACACGTAATGTAAATATTGTTGCAAGGGTTAAGAATCCTGAACAAAAATTTCACCCGGGAATGTCTGCAAATGTATCAGCAATCTTAAGCGAAAGGCCGCACGCACTTACAGTTCCTAATGAAGCGGTTTTTGCGAATGGAAATCAATCATTTGTTTATGTAGTGAAGAAAGACAGTACTGTTGCTGCAACACCGGTTATACTCGGTTTGCAGACTCCTGATGTAGTTGAAGTTGTTAAAGGCTTAAAAGATGGAATGGAAGTAGTAAGGACGGGGCATCAAAAACTTTTTGATGGTGCTAAAGTTATGCCTATTCTTTCCAACACTGTAGCTGCAAAGCAATAATTAGTGTAAAGTTAATTGATAGAATGTTTGAATAATGAATGAAAGTTAAAATGATAAATTTTTTAATGTTAATAAATATCTGAATGTGTTTTAAAGGAATAAAATGGTCTACATTACCTTGAATCCTCTCCCAAATGTGGATAGGATATAATTCATTCTCCCTTTGAGAAAGAGTTAAGGTTATTAAATATAGTTAATAGACAATAGGAGCTTTATATATGAAACTTAGTGATATATCAATACGACGTCCGGTGTTTGCAACTGTTATGAGTATTACAATTGTTCTGTTTGGAATAATTTCTTTTACTCAACTTCCGGTTCGTGAATATCCGGATATTGATCCACCGATTATTTCCGTTGTTACTTTGTACCGCGGTGCTAGTTCAAGTGTTGTTGAGACTGAAATCTCTGACGTACTTGAAGAACAGTTTGCAACTCTGGAGGGAGTAAAAACAATTACATCTTCAAGCAGGGAAGGAGGTTCTGTTATAACAATTGAATTCGAGTTAAACCAGGACGTGAATGAAGCTGCAAATGATGTACGAGACAGAGTCTCTAGGATTAGAGGTACCCTTCCGCAAGAAATACTTGATCCGATAATTTCTAAAGTTGATGCTAATGCCCAGGCTATTTTTTGGCTGGCACTATACAGTGATCATCATTCTGGTTTGGAATTATCTGATTTTGCCGACCGTGTGCTCAAAGAAAGGATTCAGCGAATGACTGGAGTGGGTTCGGTAATACTTGGAGGTGAAAGAAGATATGCTATGCGTGTTTGGCTTGACCCGCAGCGAATGGCTGCACATGGATTAACTTCACAAGATATTGAAGCTGCTGTTAGAAGTGAGAATGCTGAAATACCTGGCGGTAGGGTTGAAGGTGCCCAGCGTGAATTTTCAGTTCGTACCCGCGGAGATTTAGATACACCTGAACAATTTGGAGCTATTATTATTTCGCAAAAAGGAAATGATATTGTACGGCTTCGTGATGTTGCTGATGTAAAAGTAGGTGCTGAAGATGAACGTTCAATTGCCAGGTGGCTTGGAAAGCCGGCGATTGGATTAGGTATAGTGAAGCAATCAAAAGCAAGCACAGTTGATGTGGCTACCGAAATCCGGAATGTAATTCCTGAATTAAGAAAATTATTACCTGAAGGAATGAAACTGGATGTAGCATATGATAGTTCTGAATTTATTAAAGAATCGATATCAGAAGTAGAACAAACCTTACTGATTGCTCTTATTCTGGTTATACTTGTTGTGCTGGCTTTTTTAAAAAGTTTTCGTGCTACAATTATTCCAACATTGGCCATACCAATTTCGATTATTGGATCTTTAGCTGCGGTTTATTTTGCTGGATTTACTATTAATATTTTAACATTACTGGGGTTTGTTCTTGCGATAGGACTTGTTGTAGATGATGCTATAGTTGTACTTGAAAATATATATCGTCACATGGAAATGGGAAAAACCCGCTGGCAAGCTGCTATTGACGGTAGTAAGGAAATCGGATTTGCAATCATTTCAACAACTATTGCATTGGTAGCTGTTTTTATTCCCCTTGCATTTCTTTCCGGAAATGTTGGAAGGTTGTTCAATGAATTTGGAATTGCTGTTGCAGTTGCTGTTCTAATTTCAGGATTTGTTGCACTTACTTTAACTCCAATGATCTCTTCTCAAATCTTAAGGCCGTTACACGGAGGCGGAAAAAATTGGGCCTCAAAATCTTTTGATGCTTTCTTTGAATGGTTAAACAAAATGTATGAAAAATTACTTCGATGGACTTTAAAGCATAGATGGATTGTGATAGCCGGTGGTGTAGCTGCTATTGTAATTGGATTTTTTCTCTTTAGACTATTGCCAAGTGAACTGGTGCCTATTGAAGACCGCGGTGTTGCGTTTGGTATTGTAGTAGCACCTGAAGGAGCCACACTTGAATATACAAATACATATCAAAAACAAGTTGAATCTATTTTATTAAAGCGCCCGGAAGTAAAAGGCCTTTTTAGTGCAATTGGATTGGGATTTAGCGGCCCTGGAAGTGTAACTAATGGTTTTATGTTTGTACTTTTAAAACCCAGGGATGAGCGAGAAAAATCACAACAGCAAATTGTACAAGAGCTATTTCCACAACTTCTTTCCATACCTGGTGTGTTAGCGTTTATAATTAATCCTCCCAGCTTAGGTTCTAATGTTTCATCTAATCCTGTTGAATATGTGCTTGAAGCAGATAGCTATGAAGAACTAAGCAAGGCTACTGGAATTATGATGGGAGAAGCTTCAAAGCTTGGATATTTAATTAATATGGATAGTGATTTACGTTTGAATAAGCCTCAACTTGATATTGATATTGATCGAGAGAGAGCCTCCCATCTTGGTGTTTCTGTTACAGAAATAGGTTCAACTTTGGAAACGTTATTAGGCGGCCGCAAGGTTACGGATTTCAAGCGTGGTACAAAACAATATGATGTAATCATTCAAATGAAGCCGCAATACCGTGCTACCCCTGAAGCAATTAAAAATATTTATATAAAGAGTGCCGGGGGGTTAGTTCAGCTTGCAAATGTTGTTAAAGTAAAAAAGACAGTTGCGCCAAAAGAATTGAACCATTATAATCGTATTCGCTCCGCAACTATTTCAGCAAGTCTTGCACCGGGTGTTGCCCTCGGCAAAGCCCTGGATGATCTTGATAATATTGCTGCTACAAAGTTACCGCCCGGAATAAAACACGAATATGCCGGGCAGTCACTTGAGTATAAGTCTTCAAGTTCTGCTTTATATATAATGTTTATACTTGCGATAATTTTTATTTATTTAGTATTGTCAGCTCAGTTTGAAAGTTTTGTACATCCTTTTACGATATTACTTTCGGTGCCTCTTGCTGTATTTGGTGCTTTGCTAACACTTTTCATTTTCGGGCAAAGCTTAAACATTTATTCTCAAATCGGTCTTATTATGCTTATTGGGCTAGTTACTAAAAATTCAATATTAATTGTTGAGTTTGCCAATCAGCAGCGTGAGCAGGGAGCACCGTTTATGGAAGCTGTAATTAACGCATCAATAATTCGGTTAAGGCCTATATTGATGACATCTTTTGCAACCATATTTGGAATATTGCCGATTGCAATCGGGATTGGTGCTGGAGCTGAATCTAGGCGCCCTTTGGGATTAGCGGTTGTAGGTGGAATGTTCTTCTCAACATTTTTAACACTGTTAATTGTCCCTGTAGTTTATACTTTACTTGCTAGATTTACCAGTCATACAAAAGAAGCTGGTGATAAAACCAAAGTTAAATCTGAAATTGATGAAGGAACTGCGGATTTAATTCCAGAAGGTGTTGTTGGTAAATAATAAAAAATATTTTTTATAATCTGCTTAAAAATGTGAAATTATTTTTGGGCAGATTATAATATATTAAAAAATATTAACTTAGAATGAATTAAATAGGATTTTGATTTTAAAAATCGTGAACAACGAAAAATATATTCCTGGAGTTTGTAATATTGGCCCAACTGAGATATCAAATAGAAAATTGATTGGGTGGGCAGGTTTAGCATTAACAATTGTGCTATGGCTTTTATTTTCTTATTTAAATGTATCGGCAGGAGTATTTTTTAATCCTCTTCTTTCCGGCATTTGCTTCGTCAATAGGATTTATTCAAGCATATAGTCACTTTTGTGTTAATTATGGATGGAGAGGACTTTTCAATTTTGGTTCTAAAATGGGCAAAACAGAAACGGTGGTTCAAAAAGAGTTTCAAAAAAAAGATCAAGTAAAAGCAATTAAACTTATTTCTTTATCAATTATAAGTAGTTTCATTGTAACCTTAATTGCCTTTTTATTATATAGATAAGAAACAAAAATATCTTAAAGATAGCTGACTATTACCACGGGGTAATAAATTAAATTTTGTTGACAACTAAAATTGTAATATCATCACTTTGATGAGCTGTCCCCACATGAGATTTTATATCACCAACTAAATCATTAACAAAATCGTTTGTAGATTTTTCATTATTATTTTTAAGAAAATTAATCATTCTTTCATCGGAATATTCTTCTTCATTTTCATTCATAGCTTCAGGAATTCCATCTGTGTAAAGAAATATTCTATCACCTTTTTCTAATTTTAATTTTTGTCCGGCGTATGGCAAACCTAAGTCAAGCATACCTAAACCAATTCCGCCGGCATCAATTTTTTCCATATCTCCACTATTTCTCAGAACTAAAATTGGATTATGTCCGGCATTAACCATATCTAATTCACCAGAATCTGGATCTAATACAGCAATAAAAAAGGTTATAAATTTGTCAGCAGGTGAAGAACGAAATATTAATTTATTTAATCTCTCCACCATTTCTGTTAAAGGTAAATTAAATTCTAAATATGCATAAAGAGAGGCATTTAAAGTATTAACGAGCAGCGAAGCTGATATCCCTTTGCCGGTTACATCAGCAATTATAAAAGCAAATTTCCCACTTTTTAATTCAATAAGATCGTAATAATCTCCGCTGACTTCTTTTGAAGGAATATTTATTCCGGCAATTTCATAACCTTTTATTGCGGGTAATTTATCGGGAATAATTCTATGCTGGATAGATGCAGCAACATTTATTTCTTGCTCTATTAATTTCTTATCTATCGCTTCCTGATGTAGAAATTCATTTTCAATGGCTGCTGACACCTGCCTTGTAACTGCTTCAAAAAGGAGAGTGTCTAATTCGTTAAAATTTGTTAGGCCCAAACGGGTTTCTTTACCGGATAAAATAAAAGTATATGTCTTTCCAAAAAGCTCAAATGAAGTTTGGGTTTTATATTTGCTGTTAACAATTTCATTATATTTTATGCCATAGGGGAATGAAAAATAATTCTCTGAATTATTTTCTTTGTCTTCAACTTTTATAATTGCAGAAGAAGAGTTTGTTAAAGAGGAAACTCTTTCAAGTGCTAATTCATAAAGTATGCTTCGTTTTTCAAACCTTGATAATTCAATGCCCGTATCAATCAAATGATTTAATTGAAAAACTTTTTCATTCAAATCAAATATTAATTTCTTTTCTTTTAGTCGATTTAAGTAAGCCTTATGAGCACTATTAAAAACCTGCAGAAGAATTAGTAAAGTTATTTTATCAAAATCATTAAACGCAGAATTATCTAATTTCTGGCCTAATAGAATTCCTAAGTAAGATGAATCTGAAAGAGGTAAAATAACGGAAGTACTGATTTTCTCATCCTCATGATAATTTATATTGGTAGCTGAATGAATTGATAAATAAGATAAATATTTATCTTCCAGTTCATTTAATTTGCCAGAATTTTTCCACTCTGATTTCTGATTTGTTTTATGAAATAAATAAATATCTTTTATTAGAAAATTTCCCCTAAGAAGATGGTAAAAATTATTTGAAAGCTCTTTAAAGCTTGACGCTTTTGATAAAGTTTCAAAAGCTTCCTGGAAAGATTCTGCCTGCAGAGAAAGTTTTTCAACAAGATTATTTTGTTCAGTCATTTTAACGAATTTAATTTGAGGAATTTAAAAGATTAATTTAAAGCAGCATCCATCGAATCAGCTTTTCCGGCAAATTGAAATAAACCCATAATATTAAATGTCTTTTCAATCGTTGGGGCAAGATTTGTAAAAACTAGTTTTCCGTTATTTTCATTTAACTTTTCAATTACGTCTATCAAATATGAAATGCCAATTGAATTTACCACTTTAGAATTTTCAAGATCAATAATCACTTTTGTGATATTATCATTCAAATGGTTTGATACAACCTGGGCAATTTTTTCTCCTCCAATATTATTTAAGTATCCTTCGGTTTTTAATATTAATGTTTTTTCTTTTAATTCACTTGTAAGATTAAACTCATTACTCATTTTACTTTCTCCATTAGACTAAGTTTTTTATTATTGAAATTTTTGTTCCCGTTGGACCCGATTCAATTATTAGGTTATCAGACATTGATTTCATTAATTTTAATCCCCACCCACGTTTATTCGAATTGCTTAATTTGTTTTTAATATCAGGCTCTTCAACTTCTTCGGGCTTAAATCCTTGTCCTGAATCACTAACTAAAATAATTAATTTTTCTTTTGTCATGGAGAATTCAATATTAACACTGGGATTATCATCTCCCGCGTGTTCTAACCCGTTAATGATTGCTTCGGTAACCACAATTTTTGCCTCACCAATTTTATCCTCTGAAATCCCAAGATATTTTCCCATATTTTCTAATCCTTCAATAGCTACCAATTCAATATTTGGAACATTGGGTAGTTTCATTTCTAACTTAATATCAATTTTCATAAATTCTCTCATTTTTTAGAAATAGGATTGGTGAAGCATCATGAATATAACGATTTTTTTATTTATGTACACAAAAATATTCGAATTGTTGAAATATTATATAAAAGTTCCATTAAATTATGTAAATGAAGCTTGACTTTGAAGACAGTATTTAATTATGTTCACCCCAAGTTTAAAAGTTTCCTTATTGAGCAAATAGTCCAAAATCTTGCGTGAATATTGCAAGATTTCTTCAAAATATTCGATTAAGTTTTGCACAGTTATTTTTAGCCATTTAGGTATTTAATCGCATTAACATGACTATTTGTTTAAACAGTAATGATTTCGAGTAATTAAGCATAGCTAGTCTTTGAGTACCTAAAATTTTTCCCGCTTTTAATAATTCAATAAGTCTGAATAAGAAATTTTAATAATAATTGTTTTGGAGGGTAATTATGAAAATTCATAAATGGTATCTATTTATTCTTTTTTGTGGATTTCAATTAGCAACTTTCGCTCAATCTTCATCAAAAGCTTCATCCGCAATTAAAATGCTTTCCAAAAATGCTGATGTTATCGTAACCGGCAAAGTATCAAAGCAAAAATCAAATTGGAATAAGGATAAAACAAGAATTTATACGGAAGCAACTCTACAAGTTGATGAATACATTAAAGGTAATAATGGTTCCAATCAAGTAGTTGTAACTTATCCAGGAGGGGAAGTTGGTGATGTCGGGGAATTATATACACATATGCCTAAATTTAAAAATGATGAAGAAGTTTTAGTTTTCCTGAAAAAAGATAAATCAAATAAGAGCTTTAAAGTTTATGATGGAGAAGAAGGAAAAATAAGTGTTATTAAAAATGAAAAGACAGGTGAGAAAACTACAAGCTCAAATATCAAAATAAATGATCTCAAGACGCAAATTAAAGGTTATTTAAAACAAAAATAACCATTAACCCTGGCAAGTTCCCAATAAAGTGAATTTTACCAGATTTTCAAGTTTAATAAACGAGGGTCAATATGCAATTTTCTAAAGATAAGAATTTTTATTTTTTACTTTTAACAATATTCCTAATTTCATTCATAAATATTTTTGCTCAAGCAGGTGACAATAACTCTTTTGTATTTAATGGTTCAACCAGCCAATTATATGTATATGATGGCCAGCCTGCAAACACAGATGCAAATCAAAATGGATTTAAATTTTTTAATAGTAGTGCCTCAAACAATCAAATAACAGTTCAAGCGTGGATTTATCTAATAGGAGATACTCCTTTAGATACCAATATTCCCATAATTTATCGTACCGTAAATAATGGTAAAACATTTTCACTCTATCTTAAAAATAACAAGGCTTATTTTTCTGTTGGGAATAATAATAACGCAATAGTAAATTCAACTGTTTTGCCGGCTTTTCAATGGGTCGCAATTACAGGTTTATATGACGGAAGTAACCTTAAAATATATTTAGGCGGTTCGATGATATCGAGTGTACCGTTTGTTATTACACCAGGGTACAGTTTTACAAATGGTACTACAGGATTATTTGTTGGGAAATCTGAAACCGGAGCTTTTAAAGGATTAATTGATGAAGTTAGAATTTTTAATACTGCATTAGGAGATAACAATATTAATGGTTCGGGTGGTAATGGAAACCCTGCTGAGAATATTCCAACTTCAATTGAACAATATTTAGCAGGAGAATGGTCTTTCACGTCAATAAGTTCAGGAAATTTATTGTACGATCAAACAACATATAAAAATCATTTGTATGTAAATAATATAAATCAAATTGTCCCAAGTAAAAATATACCTTTCTTTGTTGTTACATCGGCATTGGATGCTCCAGATGCAGTATTAGGCGATGGATCACCTGTTTCAACAAACGGACAAGTAACTTTAAGATCAGCTATTCAAGAAGCAAATGTACTCTCTGATCAACAAATAATTTATTTTTACATAAAAGAAACTCCTCCTGCAATCCAACCTTTGTCAGCTTCTACCCTCCATTACTCAGCCTGTATATATTGACGGAACAACTCAATCAGGTTATGTAGGTTCACCAGTAGTTCAAATTAATGGCTCCTTTGCAGTCTTGAATGTAGAGGTAGGAGAAAATACAATCCAAGCATTGTCAATTAATAATACATCAGGAAATGGAATGGTGTTATCAAATACCGGTGGAAATAATATTTTCACAAATAATATATCCGGTATTTTGATAAGCTCTCAGCAAAATAATATACGCAATAATACATTTTCAAATTCAATTAGTAATGGAGTTACTTTTGCTGCCGGAGGAAATAATAATATACTTGTAAATAATAGCATAACCGGAAATCAAGGCAATGGAATTTCATTGAACTCTACTTCGGGAAATACAATTACAAATAATAATATTCAAAATAATACTGCCGGTGGTGTCTTATTAACCAATACTACGGAGTCGATAAGTGGAAATACAATATCAGGTAATTTGAGTTATGGTGTAAAAATAAATGCATCAAATAATAATTTTACTGAAAATATAGTAAATGGAAATTACGGTCACGGTATTATTATAAACGGTAATAGTAATAAAATTGAAAGTGATTCAATTTTTAATAACGGAACTTCCGGGACTGGTGCCGGTGTATATGTTACATCCGGTATAAATAATTCAATATTATTAAATTCAATTTACGGTAATTCAACATTAGGGATCCAATTAGTTTCTCTAGCTAATGATTCTCAATCTTATCCTGTTCTTGAATACACTCTATACCTGGCAGGATGCAAGCTCACTTCCCAAAATAAAAGGAGGTACTGCAATTCAAGGAACACTTAACAGTACACCTGGAGAAAATTATAAAATTCAATTTTTCGCAAACACAAGTTCAAGCAACAGGGAAGGAAGACGTTATATCGGTGAAATAACAGCAACAACAGATATTTCCGGAAAAGCTGATTTTATGGCAAATCTGAAAAATGCTGTTCTGGATGAAGGTGAAGTAGTAAGTGCTACCGCGACAAGATTAGATAACAGTGATAATCCGTTAAGTACTTCTGAATTTTCTGAATCAATATCTCGGTCAACTGATGAAGGTCTTCACTATAAAGTTAATAAAACTTTAGCAGGAATACCTTTACACTGGAAAGACGGTAATAGTATTTATCATATCGCTCCATCCATGGTTTCTATGGGATATGATGCTCCAGTTGAAGCTGGATTTAATACCTGGAATGCATTAAGTCAGTTACATTATAGCCGTGGTTCTATACTTACTTCAAATCATTGGGGAGGTAATGCAGATGGAATAAACAATATTGTTAGGATTCCTAATGAGACTGAATGGACTGACTCTATTGGTGCGCCAGTTAATGTTCTTGCTGTTACAAGATTAAGATATAATGCTCTTAACGGTGAAATAACAGATGCAGATATTGCCTTTAATGGTACTCCTGAATCTATAACAAATCCTGGTACATATTATTATTGGGGCACTAACGGAGATACAGACAAAGTAGATGTTCAAAATACTGCTACTCATGAAATTGGACATTATTCAGGTCTTGCTGATTTATATAATCCAGGAGATCTTCAATATACTTTAGATATGAAATATAACAATCAAGTTGCTACTATGTACGGCTTGATTGATATTGGAGAGACATATAAACAGAATATACATCCTACAGGATACACTGATCAAACTGCTGTAACAACTGAAGATGTTGGCGGTATAAATTATATATATAATCATCTTGGCACTGTTTATTATGATATTGTATTGGTTTTTGATAATAATGCAAACTTTACTTCTCCTGATGTTCTTAATGGTTTTATCCCTTCTGCTCAAGCAGCATCACAATTAATTGCACATTTAAGAATAGGTGATAAAATAGGCTGGGTGAATGGAACTGATCAATTTCAGGCAATTGGTGATAACTTCAACCAATTAATAACAAGCATGAATAATTTGCAACCTAATACAGGCGGTGGTAATCTTGCTGATAGGATTACTAAAGCAGAAAGTATGTTTGATCCATCTTCACCCAATAAGAAAATAATTATTTTATATAGCGCAGGAGAAGTTTCACCGGTTACACAAATTACAAATCTTAGTCTTAGTCCAAATGTAAAAATTTATACAATGGGATTTGAAGGTATTGATGCGGGACAAGATTTAATGAGCTGGCTGGCAAATGAAACATACGGTGAATATTTTAAAGTGGAAACTTCCCTTGAAATACCTACAGTAACAAATGTAATTTGGCTCAGATTATTAGGCTTGCAGATATCTTATCTATCAGGCGAAATAAGCAGCGATATTATTTCCGGCGGGCAAGCATGGCAAGGTGGCCAAGCATGGCAAGGCGGATTAGTATGGGGCGGCGGTCAAGCATGGCAGGGCGGACAAGCATGGCAAGGCGGACAAGCATGGCAAGGCGGTCAAGCATGGCAAGGGGGACAAGCATGGCAAGGCGGCCAAGCATGGCAGGGCGGAACTCTTGACATGGGTGTTTCATGGAAAGGAAGTTTGTATGGTTTTGCATTAATTCCTCCAGGAGTTTCTTTTACAGTTCCGCTTGATACTAATAATATTCCTCCCGGAGTTATTACTGAAGCAAATTATGATACTTCCAGATTTGACGTTGAATTTTATAATGGATACCAGGGAAATAATCCTATCCCTTATAAATTCTTTAGGATAAATCATCCAAGTATCGGCCAATGGAAGTATGCCATAATAGAAAAAGTTGCACCTGATTCAACCGAACCTATACAGGTTTACATGGCTAACAGCTCAGATTTAGTTGTAGAATTTAGTACAGATCAAGACCGATATTACGTACAGCAAGATAATAATGGTAATCCAATACCCATAACAGTTAATTTTACTGCAAAAGTTTTGCAGGCTGGTAATACAAAGGGAATAGACGGACATGTAATTACCGAAGGGA
Organism: uncultured Bacteroidota bacterium; assembly: GCA_963777515.1. Classification (GTDB taxonomy): domain Bacteria; phylum Bacteroidota; class Ignavibacteria; order Ignavibacteriales; family Ignavibacteriaceae; genus CAVSWT01. Next base: position 72,189 of record CAVZQU010000007.1, on the reverse strand, counting down.
CACCTGTTGACACAGCAATTGTCGTTATACAGATAACAGCTCCGGATGGTGGAACTGAAGCATGGCAATTGCAAAATAATGGAAATGGTATATATACAGCTTCACTTAAAACAAGTGAATTAGGTAATTATAATATTAAAATAAATGTATCAGATGATCATCCAGCTAATGGTTATAATAATAGTAAGTATTTGGTTACAAGCAAAGCTTCGTTTTATGTTTCTCCATATAATCAACCACCGGACAATACCGGAGCTTATCTTATTACGCAGGCATTAAATGAACTTACTAAGATTATGAGTACATATTGCGGTTCTAAAAACACTTGTACCTTAGATAAAAACACAGCTAAAAATTTAAATAATGCAATTTCATTAATTTCTTCAGCATTAAATTATTTTGAAAAAGATGACGGCAATCATTTAAATACCAAAAAAGGTTTAAGCTTTTATGATAATATTACTTCTGCTGTTAATGATATTTATGCCTATTTAGATAATCCAGATTTTGGAAATAATATTGATAATGCAATGCAATATCTATTGGAGGGAGTTTATAAAATAACTGTTCTTGCAAGAGATGAAGCTGAAGCATATATACAAAATGGCGATTGCCAATTATCAAATTGTGAAGAAACTTTGAATAGCGCTAACACTGAGATTGGTAAAGCGCTACTTGATTCAAAAGATAACAATTACGTATATATATATAATCATTTAACTAATGCCTGGAAATTTTCAGAAAACATACTGGGTGCGAACTTAAAGAAAGATGTTGCAAATAATTCAGCTGCAAAAATACCAACTGAATATGGGTTGAGTCAGAATTATCCAAACCCATTTAACCCTGTAACTAGAATAGATTACCAACTGCCAGAGAAAAATCATGTCACAATAAGAATATTTAATATCTTAGGTAAACTTGTTACGACTTTGGTTGATAAAGATATGAATGCAGGCTATTACAGTGCTAATTGGAATGCTGGTAATTTAGCTAGCGGTGTGTATTTTTACAGAATAAACAGCGGCTCATACGTTTCCACAAAAAAATTGATACTGATGAAGTAAAATTAATATGGCCCTTGGTCTCCATGGAAATCAAGGGCTGTTTTTTTTGGGAAGTTAATCTATTATATTCATATCTTCAAATAAATAGTAATACATTCATTATTACTCATTACACTATTTACTATTCACTGGTACATCCATGACTAAAGTAATTTCACTTTGTGGATTTTTTATTATTATTTCTCTTTCTTCAATTCTTCCGCAAGGGTCTATTGCCTTCAATCATTTAACTGTTGAAAATGGCCTTTCACAAAGTTCCGTCATGTGTATCCTGCAGGATGAAAAAGGATTTATGTGGTTTGGTACTCAAGATGGATTAAACAGATTTGATGGCTATAATATAAAAGTATTTAAAAATAATCCTTCGGATTCAACAAGCTTAATAAATAATTTTATACTTGGTTTATATAAAGATGCTTCTGGTAATATGTATGTTGAGTCTCAAGGCGGTTTCCAAAAGTACAATCCTCTCACAGAATCTTTTACAAAATTTAATAAAGATGATCTCAAACTTCGGAATGTTAAACTTAATTCTGTAAATGCATTTTACGAAGATACAACTGGTGTGCAATGGTTAGGAGGACTGGGGAGTGGTACTGGACTAAAAAAGACGGATAAAAATACCGGCAAAGTTACCATTTATAAAAATGATCCATCAAATCAATCAAGCCTTAGTGATAACAAAGTTTTTTCAGTATATAGAGATCACGCTGGGAATTTGTGGGTAGGTACATTTAATGGCTTAGATAAATTAGATGAAAAAACCGGGAAGTTTACTCATTACCGAAATTCATCAGGTAATTTAAATAGTCTTTCAGATAATTGGGTATGGCCTATTTTTGAAGATTCACAAGGCAATTTATGGATAGGTACTGTCAGGGGCGGACTTAATAAATTTAATCCAAAAACCGGGACATTTATAAATTTCAAAAATGATCCATTAGATCCCAGCAGTTTAAGTGATAATTTCATTTTTTCAATTTATCAAGATCGAAGTGGTGTTATCTGGATTGGAACCAATGCCGCCGGTGTAAATTATTTCCTTCCTTCAGCACAAGTCTTTGAAGTTTTTAGAAGCAAGCCTAATGATAAGAATTGGTTAGGAGATAATTCTATACAATCGATGTATGTAGATAGAAACGGATTATACTGGATTGGAACACAAAACGGTGGACTTTATAAATTTGACTATAACAAAAATATATTTGAAAAATATGCACATAATTCAAATTCAATAAACAGTATTTCGAGTAATACAGTTCAATCTATGTATGAAGACAAATCTGGAATTTTATGGATTGGTAATTTTAATGCTGGACTAGATGCATATAATCTTAAAGACAATACATTTAAACATTACAAAAATAATTCGTCCGATTCTAATTCAATTTCAGATAACCGTATCTATTCAATTGTTCAAGGTAAATTGGGTAATATTTGGGTAGGAACTTACAGAGGCGGGCTAAATAGATTAAATCCTAATACAGAAAAAATAACAACATTTAAACATGATGATAATAATCAAAATTCAATAAGCTCCAACTATGTCTCATCAATTGCTGTAGATCAATCCGGAAAACTTTGGCTAGGCACAGTAGGAGGAGGATTAAATATTTTTGATCCCATTAAAAATACTTTTGTACATTTCAAAAATAATCCTAAAGATCCGGGAAGTTTAGTTGGTGATGATATTATGAGAGTGTTTATTGATCACAACGGAAATGTTTGGGTAGGCTCTACACAAGGTTTAAGTAAGTATAATAAAAAAACTAAAAAGTTTACTAACTATAAAGTAAAAGATGGTTTGCCGAATGAAAATGTTTTCGGAATATTAGAAGATGGAGAAGGTAATTTGTGGTTGAGTACAAATAAAGGCCTTTCAAGGTTTAATCCTAAGACTAAAACTTTTAAGAATTTCTATTCTCAAAACGGACTTCAGGGTAACGAGTTTAATCAGAATGCATTTGCTAAAGATAATATAACAGGCAGACTGATGTTTGGCGGGACAAATGGTTTTAATGTATTTGATCCTGCAAAAGTTAAAGATAACAGTTTTGTACCTCCAATTGTTTTAACACAATTTATCAGATATAATACTGATGATGAGAACGGTAAGCCAATTTATGAAAAAGGGATATCAAAAACTGATAGTCTTTTTTTAACTTATAAAGATAATATTATTGTATTTCATTTTGCCGGGTTAAGTTATTACAATACTTCTGAAAACCAATACAAGTATAAGCTTGAAGGCTTTAATAAAAACTGGATCCAGCTTGGTAACGAACATTCTGTTACATTTACTAACTTGTCACAAGGCAACTATACTCTACATGTAATAGGTTCCAATAATGACGGTGTTTGGAATGATGAAGGAACGTCAGTTGCTATACATGTTTCTCCACCTTGGTGGAAGACCAAAATTGCTTACGCTGTTTATGCAATAATTTTCCTTAGCTTACTTTATTTTCTTAGAAGATTTGAATTAAATAGACGTGAACAAAAGACCAAGATAAGAGAAAATGAATTACGTCTGAAAGCTACTGAAGCGGAAAAACGCGCCATTGAAATTGAAAGTGAACGTATAACTAAAGAGCTTGAAGAAGCCAGACAGCTTCAGCTTTCAATGCTGCCTAAGGAATTACCAAAACTACCGCATCTTGAGCTTGCTGCTTTTATGCGTACTGCCACAGAAGTTGGAGGAGATTATTATGATTTCATTGTTCAGGATGATGGGATTTTAGACATTGCTTTTGGAGATGCTACCGGTCATGGGCTGCAAGCTGGTACCATGGTTACTTTGATGAAAGGATTTTTTACATCAGATTCATCGAAGCTTGGTCTGCAGGATTTCATGAACCACTGCAGCAGAATGATAAAGGAAATAAAGCTTGGCAGAATATTAATGTCTTTTAGCCTTTTAAAAATAGATAAGTGCAAATTATACGTCACAAGCTGCGGAATGCCTCCCATTTATTATTTTAATAATGATAGCAAAGAAGTAGAAGAAATTGTTATTCAGGGGATGCCGTTAGGTGCCATGAAAAAATTTCCTTACAAGCTGGTAGAGAAAGATTTAAAAAGCGGTGATAAAATTTTGCTTTTAACTGATGGTTTACCAGAACAAATGAATGATAAAGAAGAAATGTTTGATTATCCAAGAGTAATGGAAACTTATAAGACACTTGTAAACAATAAACCTCAAGAGATTATTGATAAATTAGTTGAAGCTGGAGATCAATGGATGAATGGAACAGCTCAAGCAGATGATATCTCAATTGTGGTTATTGAGGTAAAATAAATATTCATTCCAATTTATGTACAGTTTTTTTATCCTTTTTAGGATTCTTTTTTTAACGTTATAATTATTAAGCCGCAATCTCTCTATTATATTTCTTCCTATATTGAATTGGAGACAAGCCCGGTAATTTTTTTAAATGTTACTCTGAATGCTTTTGGGTCCTGGTATCCAACATTATACATTACTTCGTTTACATTTTCGCGTGATGATTCAAGACTTAATTTTGCTGCTTCAATTTTTACCCGTTGAATATATTCTGTGACAGTATTGGATGTAGCTTTCTTAAATCTTCGTTCCAAATTTCTTCTGCTCAGAGCAAGCATTGAAGCTAACTGATCAATGGTTACTTTTTCCTGGAAATTACTTTCAATATATTCTTGTGCTTTTCTGATGGAATCATCGTCATGTTCTTTTTGTCCGGTGAATATCATAAATGGAGACTGGCTGTCACGTTGAATATCAATCTGAAATGCTTTTGCACAATAAACTGCTGCTTCTCTGCCGGCATATTTTTCAATAAGATATAAAACAAGATTTAAAGATGAATAAGCGCCGCCGCTGGAGTAAATTCCATTTTCATCTGTTATTACTTTATCTTCAACTAAATTAATTTCCGGGAACATTTTTCTGAATACATTTGCTGCAAGCCAATGGGTTGCGCATTTCTTGCCGGTTAACAAACCTGTGGAAGCTAATAAAAAAGCTCCAAGGCAAAGACTTGCAACTTCTGTTCCTTTATTGTATTGCTCAACTATCCAAGGAATAAAAGCTCTATTCATTTCAATTGCCTTGCTTAAATCACCATACATTGCTGGAATAATTATTAAATCGGTTTTCTTTATATCTTTCATTAAATCAGTCGTGATGGTATATAATCCATCATTCAATTTCGACTCTCTTGTTAATCCTACCAATTGAATCTTAAATAACGGCGGTTTGCCTTTCATTGCTAATAGATTATTTACCTCTGCAAATACCTGGCGCGGCCCTTCAACATTCCCCAATATTGCTCCCTTAGATACGATAATAGTTATGTGTTTCATAAGTCTCTCTTTATTAGTTTATAATTATAATGACAAGGATAAATTGAAAAATGGAGAAATGGATTTTTGGAATGATAGAAATCCTAAAAACCATTTTTCCAAAAGTTATTTCTTTAATTAATATCTAATTTTATTGGGATTCTGGATTTGAAAATAAAAAATGAATTTGTCGCAATCAACCCCTAAAGTAAGAATTATCACATTTATAAGTTTAAAAAGTTTGAAAAAAATAAATAATAAGATTGTGAAAAAGATTAGTCGCATTTACCCCTTTATTTGACGTATTTACACCTTTTAAAACCTTTATCATGCTGTTATCTTTGTGATGTAAGAATAAGCATGAAATAATATGAGCAGGAAAGATAATAATAAAAAAATAATTGAAAATTTTATAAAAGCGTTTACGGACAATACCCTCCATGAATTTATAAATTATCTCGACAACGATATTGAATGGAACATTGTAGGATTACCGGTTATAAAAGGCAAAAGTGATTTTATTAAAGCTGTTTGTTCTCTTGAACTTAAAAATTTTTTGCCATCTAATGTTAAAAATATTATTGCTGAAGACGGATTTATAGTAGTAGAAAGCGATTCAAATTTAATTTTGAAATCAACCAACAATAACACATCTTCATATTGTGATATCTATCGTATTAAAAATAATAAAATATATGAGCTTACTACGTATATAGTTGATACTTCGATAAATTATGAAAAATCTGTGTTAGAAAATTAAAATCAATTAATTTAGGAAAGGAAAAAGCTATGTTTAAAAACACCAAAGCATTCAGCAGTTTTTCTGTGAATGATATCCAGAAAGCAAAAGATTTTTACGGATGGACACTTGGACTAGTTGTTAATGAAGTAAAGGAAATGAAGGGATTATTAAATATTAATATTGAGGGAGGGGGCAGAGTAATGCTGTATGAAAAGCCAAATCATGTACCAGCGACTTTCACAGTTCTAAATTTTCCCGTTACTGATGTTGAAAAAATTGTTGATGAGTTAGTTAAACGAGGAATAAAATTTGAACAATATGGCGGTCAAATAAAAACAGATGTAAAAGGAATTGCAAGAGGAGGCGGCCCATTAATAGCATGGTTTAAAGATCCTGCAGGAAATATTTTATCTATAGTTGAACAGAAATATTAAGAAGATAATCTTTGAGTTTTATCAGAATTGAACGCAATATGAAAAGCCTTAATTTTTTGTTAAGGCTTTTTTTATTTTAAATTGTTTATATACTTGTTAACCATTATTAAATAAAAGAGTTAATAAATATTCAATAACAATATAGTAACAAATATCCTTTATTATGCTATAACAGCTTGAGTAGCTATGGTTGGTGCTTATTTTGTTACATTTATGACAAAACTAAATTTACGACTATTGTTTTAAAATAATACTTATGTCATTATAAATATCTGATTAATAAAATTGTCTGATCATCTTTTTGTTTACCATATGAAGCTAACTTATTATTTATTTTTTCATAAATATGGGACAACTCATCATTTCTATTATTAAGAACAGTCTGTTTTACTTCTTCCATTCCAAAATTTTCATCTATTTTATTTGACGTCTCTGTAATTCCATCAGTCAGTAATATGAATAAATCATTCTTGTTGTAAACTGTACTTTTTGTTGCATAATTAAAATCTTTTGTTGCCGCAATTGGAAGTTGCTTTATTATCAATTCCTCAAAATTGTTTGAATCGTTTGCTAGTTTTAGAATCGGAAGATGGCCTGCTGTTGAATATTCCACAGTATAATTTGAATTGAATTTCAAAAAAGCACAAGTAAGAAACATGTTCTTCTTTTTTAAATTGTAAATTGTCTTGCTGGTTTCAGTTAAAATTGAACTAAGAGTTTCATCTTTGTTTAACAAAACTCGAATCGTGCTCTTAAACATTCCCATCATCGAACCCGCCGCAACTCCATGTCCAGATACATCTGCAATATAACAAGTATGCGTAGTCTCATTTTCGAAGAAGTCAATTAAATCGCCGCCGACTTCATCAGTTGGATTAGATATTCCAAATATTTCAAAATGGTTATTAACAATTTCAATTTTCGGAACAAGATTAGAATGAAGCTCCTGTGCAAGGTTCATTTCAGCCTGAAGCCGTAAATTTCTTATTCCCTCCTTATTTATAAATATAACAAGCAATACATATCCCAGAACAATTGTTACTAAAATTCCATAGGCATCAAAAGATGCTCTTTGGGGAAATTCGGAAAGCAATAATTGAGTAGTTTGTTTCCAGATGTTAATTCCAACTACAATCTGAAATAAGATTGTAAAAGGAAGAAATTTAAGATTTCTTGTAAAAGTATAAACGTAGAATACTGCAACAATCCCTGAATAAAATACATTAATAAAAAGCAGTGGTTCTGAATATGAACCTTTTGAAAGCAGATCGACGATAAATCCAATTCCAGAAAATAAGAAGAATATCGCCGACACAAATATTAAATATCTTCTAAAGGGTATATATTTCCAGAATTTTCTTTTTAGTAAAAAATTATTTTTTTTCAATTTAGTTTTCTAAATATATTATGAGATCTGTTATTTATAATTAAAAAGCAGGTTAGATTGATTGTTAATATATTGTATTTTTTTAATTCTTCGATAAAAAAAATAAATAAATACAGCTGCAAATGAAACTTTTCTTTAATAAAGTGCCTTGTAAGTATAATTTGTAAAAATGTCAGATATAAAAACTAAAATAAGAAAAATTATCCATATTGATATGGATGCATTTTATGCATCTGTAGAACAAAGAGATAACCAGGAGTTAAAGGGAAAAGCAATTGCGGTTGGCAGCGCTGAAAAAAGGGGAGTAGTGATGACAGCAAGTTATGAAGCAAGAAAATTTGGTGTCCATTCTGCTATGCCATCAAAAATGGCACTGCTTAAATGTCCGCATTTAATTTTTGTTAAGCCAAGATTTGACGCATATAAATCTGTATCAAGACAAGTAATGAATATTTTTAAATCATATACTGATTTAGTTGAACCGATGTCGCTTGATGAAGCATATTTAGATGTAACAAATAATAAACAAGAACATGCCATCTGCTACTTTAATTGCAAAAGAAATAAAAAATAGAATTAAAGCATGAATTGAATTTAACAGCATCGGCAGGAGTATCAATAAATAAATTTTTAGCAAAAGTTGCATCCGATATTCACAAGCCGGATGGATTGACTTTGATACGGCCGGAGGAAGCGGATTCATTTATTGAAAGATTGGCAATTGAAAAAATCCCCGGGATAGGCAGAGTAACGGCAGCAAAAATGATTGCACTTGGAATTAAAACCGGCGGTGATATTAAAAAGCTAAAAAAGGAATTCTTATTAAAAAAATTCGGTAAAGTTGGGGAGCATTTTTATAACATTGTTCACTGTCTGAATGATGATCCGGTAATGGCCGAAAGGAAATTAAAATCCATAAGTAATGAAACTACATTTGATGAAGATATTTTAGATGACAAGGTGTTTAATGAAACTTTGGAAACACTTTCTCAATCGGTTATAAGAAGGATGAAAAGGAATAATATCAGCGCTAAAACAGTTACACTCAAAATAAAATATTTTGATTTTGTAACTCAAACGCGAAGCAGAACTCTGCATGAAGAATTTGATGATGAAGCTACTTTAATACAAATCATAAACGAACTGTTAATTTCTCCAAATAGAATTGAAAAGCCTGTGAGGTTAATGGGCGTTGGAGTATCTAACTTGAATGATCATCAAACAAAAGAAGTTTCAGCTCAATTTACTCTTAACTTTTAGTTAGGATGTGTTTTCCCCTTACCTAAATCAAGACAGAATTTCCTTGCTTTAAATTTATATTTTCATTAAAATGAAACCCAGTAAATCAATTCTTATTTTGTAAATCTTAATGGTATTCTAACTATTGTAAGCGTTAGAAAATAAGATTCTTATCCGGTAAAAAAGAAAATCCTTTTTTTAAAAAAGTAAATCGCTGCTATCCTGACCCAAAATAATTTTGAATAACATTCAATGGAGAGTTATGCCTGATGAAAAAGTAGGTATTAGTTTAGGTAGTTTTATTGATACAAAAGATATTCTAAAACTTGTAGTCGGTAAAATATCCAGCCAAATACTTCTATACAGTATAGCAATTATTATATTAATATTAGTTGCTTATTCAATTTGGGGAAAGGATGGACTGATACCAACTATTTTAATTGTATTAATTTTTTTTGTTGGCGCTTTTGGATATTTATTTAAAGAGCAAAAGCAAAAGGCCGATAGCGGCGATCCTCAGGTAATGAATAAAATATTAGATACAAAAATGAAAAGCATTTCGAATACAAACACTAACGGTCAGGGAAGTGGATCAAAATTGAAAATTGAATTAGGGATCGATAAAGCAACTATTAAGGAAGGCAGCCGTGATATAAATTATATCCCTACTTCATCCGGTGATGAATTCAGAGTTGGCGATAAAATTAAATATTTAATTTTAAAGTTTCAAAACCTTCTTATTTAACTTTATTGAATATTGGTACAAGCGGAAAACTTACCATATTGTTTCCTAATAAAATTTATTCCAACAATTTTATCGAAGCGAATAAACGATACGAAATTCCCGGCAGTGATTACGGATTTGAATATCAGATTCAAGGCCCTACAGGAAAAGAAAAGCTGAAAGCAATTGTAACTGAAGAAAAAATAATTTTATTGGAGTCTCAATTTGCCGCGGATGGTTCATTATTTAAAACTATTGAGCCAATGGCTGCGGCAAGAGATATTTCAATTATAGAAAAAGCAGTAACTGACATACCCGCTCATAAATGGAACGAAGCTTATTTTGAATTTGATGTTGTGAATTAAAAAAATACAAAAATTAAATCATAAAGCAGTGTTAAAGAGTTAAGTACAATAAAATTTCTTTTACAAAAAGGAGAAGCCTATGTTTTGTCCAAAATGCGGAACTGAGAATCCTGACAATGCTAAATTCTGTGGAAGTTGTGGAAGTGCGATGTCAGTTGTCAGAGAACAAGTACAACCGCCTTCAAGTTCTCCCCAACAAAATGTAAATAAGTCTGTTGTTTCAAAGGAATTAAAAATAGGAATTATCATTGCTACTATTTTCATTCCATTTATCGGAATTATAATGGGTTGGATATATATGACTGATTCAAATGTTGAAAAGAAAAAGGTCGGGAAGACCTGGATGTACGTAGGGATTGGGATTATGATATTTTATTGTATACTTTATTCTATTGGAACTGCTGGTGCCGATTATGGATATTAGTAATAAAATTAAATGGAATTAATTATAGCTAAAAAAATATTTCAGTTTTTTTGTCATCAAATGCCTGAACGATCTTTGCAATTTAGCGGTGAATTATTCCCTTTATGTTTTAGGTGTAGCGGTATTTATGCGGGAATTTTCTTGAGCCATATCTATGTTTTGATAATGAAACGTTATTCTAAAATATCTCCTAATAGAAAAAATGGATTGTTTTTAGTTTTACTTGCTGTTCCACTTGCAGTTGATGGTTTAGGAGATCGTTTTAATTTTTGGGATTCTCCTGGCGAAGTGAGAATGATTACGGGTTTGTTAGCAGGAGTGTTTATCAGTCTTACTTTAATATCTATTCCAAATCTTTTTAAAAAATTTGATGAAGCAAAATCAGACTTATTGGTTAGAGATTTTTTAATTCCTATTATTATTGGCTTTGTCACTATTTATTTATTCGTTAATACTAATTCTCTATTCGCTTTTAATTTATTTATAACTGTTGCCTTAATTGGATGGGGCATAGTTATTTCTAATATTTTAATTTTTGTATATGATTTTTCCAAGAATGTATTGAATATATTGATTAGAACAACGTTGTTTAAGAACAAATAATTTAGCTGGATTATGAAAAGCAAAAATGTATACGCAGTTATAATTGGAATTAGTAAATATGAAGATCCAAATGTTTCGCATTTAAAATATACCGGTGCGGATGCGGAATCGTTTTATAAACTGTTAATGGATGAAAGTAAATGTGGTGTTCCTTCAGAAAATATGAAGTTACTACTTGGTAAAGATGCAACTAACTTTAATATTAAGGATGCAGTAAGCGGCTGGCTAAGAAGCAGAGTAAATGAAGATTCTACTACGATCGTTTATTTTGCCGGGCATGGTGGAAGTGAACCTTCTCCAATTGATAGTGATAAAACAGACAAGTATTTACTGCCCTGGGATACGCGTCTTACAAATCTTTTTGCTTCGGCAATTTCCTGTAATACTTTTAATGAGCTTTTAAATCGGATAAATGTTAGAAGAAAAGTTATATTTATGGATGCATGTTATTCGGGTGGAATTGCAAAGCAAGGTGCAAGGGATTTAAATATAATTGATAATCCTTATGAACATCTGGGAAAAGGTGAGGGAACAATAGTCGTTGCAGCTTCACAGCCAAATCAGCGTTCATGGGAATATGACCAGCTTGGTCATGGAATATTTACCCACCATTTGCTCGAAGCTTTGGATGGTGCGGCAGACACCGATAAGAATGGTGAAATAACTGTTTGGGAAGTTATTGATTATTTAAAAGAAAAGTTCCTGAATCTGCCCGCAAATTTGTTCACGAAGATCAAATTCCATATTGGAGCGGTGAAGGTTCAGGTGATATCAAGTTAACTGTTAATACTAAAATACTTGAAGAACTAAGACTCCAAAGAGATGAGGTATATCAACAAAAAAGAATCAAATTATTAGAGTATTATGGCAAGCTTCCCCAGTCTATGCTGGACGAAGGTTTGAATTTGATTAAGCGGCAGGAGAATACCTTAAATGATAGTGAACAGAAAATTCGTTTATTTGTTGAACTGCTTTTAAAAGGTGAAATTACGATAGATAAATATATCGAGTTTCGAAACTTAGTTGGGTCAGTAGAAACTAAGTTAACTGCAGCAGAATCAAGAAAGGTTGAGCAAATCATTCCGGCTAGAAAAGCAGCTATCCAAAAAGATAATAATTTGAAGTTTTGTATAAACTGTGGAGCAAAGTTATCTCCGGGGAATAGGTTCTGTATGCATTGTGGTGCAAAATTATAATTTAATTTTATTTTCAAAATATTTTACGAATCACAAAATATCATCAAATTATTTAAAATAAATAAATTTTTTATTTCTGCTTTTATTAAATTGCCACATTCTTATTATTCTAACCTTAATATCTTTAGCACTGTAATATGCAAGTAACATCTGAAGATCAATATAAGTTATTATTTGAAAATAACCCGCAGCCTATGTGGGTATATGATAAGGAAACCTATGATATTATTGCAGTAAATAATTCTGCGATTTTAATGTACGGATATTCAAGAGATGAATTTATAGGTAAAAACCTTGTAGAACTACGGCCAAAAGAAGAACTACCCAAATTTTTTAATAACATTGAAAAAACTCCTGCTCATTTTGAAAAAAGCGGTCCATGGTTACATAAGAAAAAAGACGGAACTATTATCAGTGTTGAAGTAACCTCAAATAATATTATTTATAATGGTAAATTAAGCAGGCTTGTATTATTAACAGATGTAACAGGAAAAATTGAGGCGGAAAAAAATGTTAGACAGTTAGCTGCAATAGTAAAATCGAGTGATGATGCAATTTTTAGTGAAAACATGCATAATATTATTACCAGCTGGAACAAAGGAGCGGAAAATATTTATGGATATACTGCTGACGAAGTTATTGGGCAGAATGTTTCTATTCTTTATCCAAATGACAATAAATCCGAACCGGCGCAAATACTAAATAAGATTAAGCAGGGGATTTACGTTAAACAGTTTGAATCAACTCATAAAACAAGGGATAATCAATTAATTACAATATCTTTAACCTTTTCTCCAATTTTAAGTATAGATGGTAATCTAATTGGCTGCGCAGTTATTGCCAGGGATATAACCAGGAGAAAGAAAAGTGAAAGAGAAATATTAAAAGCCTTTGAGCGTGAAAAAGTAGCTCTTACCAAAACAGAAGATCAAAAAGTTAAACTGAAATTTCTAGCTGAGGCAAGTAATCTTTTAAATTCTTCTTTGGATTATGAAGAAACTTTATCTGCATTAGGAAGCCTGGTTACTCCTAAATTAGCAGATTGGTTTGCAGTAGATCTATTTGATGAAAATAATAATTTAGTACGTCTTACTGTTTCTCATGAAAAATATGTAAAGTACAAATTCGTCGAAAAGTTTATGCAGTCTATTCCATATCAGCGAAAAGAAGATTCAGCAATTTATCAAGCGATAAAAACTAGAAAGACTGTTTTATTCGGTGATGTCACCTCAAAGGATATTGAACATAATGTGATAAACAAAGAACAATATAAAATACTTAAAAAAATGGGACTCCATTCAGTTATGGTAGTTCCATTATTACTAAGAGAGAAAGTTCTCGGTGTATTAATATTTGTAAACGCCGAATCTAAATTGAACTATACTAGTGAAGATTTGATTTTTGCAGAAGATTTAGCCGCACGAGCTGCTATTGCAATTGAGAATGCGTTATTATATAAAAAAGAAAGTGAACTTAACCAGCAGCTTGATAAGCAAGTAGAAGAGCTTAAAATAGAAATAGCTAACAGAAAGCGGGCAGAAGAAATCTCAAAAGAACATCAAAAAGAATTAGCAAGAAGCGAAGAGCGTTTCCGGCTTGTTCTTGAGGCTACAAAAGTGGGTACCTGGTCATGGAATCTGTTAAACAACGAGCTCCAGTGGTCGAATATTGCAAAAAATCTTTACGGCCTTACTGAGAATGAAGAAACTACAATTGATTTGTTTTATGATATGATAATTCAGGAAGATAGAGAATTTGTAAAAACTTCTATTAAAAAAGCAATCGATAATAAAGACCTATATGATATTGATTATAGAATACAATTGAAATCCGGTGAATTAAGATGGATTAAAGCATTAGGAAAAGCTTTATATGATGAGACAGGCAAAGCTGTGAGGTTTGATGGCGTTAGGATGGATATAACAGAAAGTAAAAAAGCACAGGAAGAAAAGTTTAAATTGCTGGCTGAGATTGAAAGACAACAAGAAAGATTAAATAAGCTTGTAGCTGATGTTCCCGGTGTAGTATGGGAAGCATGGGGAGAACCGGATTTAGAAAGTCAACGTATAGATTTTGTAAGCAGCTATGTAGAACAAATGCTAGGTTATAAAGTTATTGAGTGGTTATCAACTCCTAATTTTTGGTTAACAATTGTCCATCCAGATGACAAAGAACGTGCGGCTAAAGAATCCAAACAAGTTTATTTAAGTGGACGTAATGGAACTGTTCAGTTCAGATGGGTGGCAAAAGACGGAAAAGTATTGTGGGTTGAAGCACAATCTACTCCAATTCTTGATGATAATGGTAAACCAATCGGAATGAGGGGAGTGACTATGGACATAAGCAACAGAATTAGAGATGAAGAACGAGTACAACATCTGGGAAGAATTTTAGAAAATTCACTTAACGAAATCTATATATTTGATGCTAAAACCTTGCTCTTTACACAAGTAAATCATGGAGCAAGAAAAAATACTGGTTATAGCCTCGAAGAACTTAACAAATTAACACCGTTAGACCTAAAATCTGAATTCACATTAAGTGAATATAATAAGTTGATTAAACCTCTTAGGAATGGAGAAAAAGAAAGAGTTACTTTTGTTACAAAACAAAAAAGAAAAGATGGAACATTATACGATGTAGAAGTTCACTTGCAATATTCTAACCTGCAAAATCCTCCGGTATTTGTTTCAATAATCCAAGATATAACCCAAAGGAAAAAAGCTGAAGAATATCTCCAGGAATCTCTCAAAGAAAAAGAGGCTTTATTAAGAGAGGTGCATCACAGGGTCAAAAATAATTTACAAATTATATCGAGCTTATTGAATCTTCAATCGTCTTATATTAATGATGCAAAGGCTTATGAATATTTTCAAGAGAGTCAGAACCGGATTAAATCCATGGCTCTAATTCATGAGAAATTATATAGGCCAAAGGACCTAACAAAAATAAATTTTTCTGAATATTTGCAGGATTTAATATCCTATTTATCTACAATGTACAGTAAAAACAATCATACAATTTTGTTTAATACTGAAGTAGATGATGTTTACATTAATATGGATATTGCTATTACCTTGGGATTAATAATTAATGAACTGGTTTCTAATTTTTTAAAGTATGCTTTCCCTAACAACTTGAGTGGAAAAGTTTCAATAAATTTACGCAATAAAAATGAGAACCTGGAGCTAAGTGTTCAGGATGATGGAATTGGCTTTCCTGTCGATTTTGATCTAAATAATAATAATTCTTTAGGGCTTCAACTAGTAAAAGCTTTTACACAACAATTAAAAGGAGAACTTAACATTATTGATAAGAATGGTACCAATGTTAATATTACTTTTCCAAAACCTGAAAAGAAATATTAAATAAATAGAAAAATACTTATGAACTAGTTTTATCTATGGAGGATAATAATGGAAAGTTTAAAGCCGAAAATTTTAATTGTTGAAGATGAAAGCATTACAGCTCTAGATTTGAAAAAAAATCTGGAAACGTATGAAAATGTTGAAGTAGAAGTTTCAAATAATGGGCTGGATGCAATTATGAAAGCAGAGGAGAAGAAACCAGATTTAATCTTAATGGATATAATGCTTAAAGGGCGCCTTAACGGAATTGATGTTGCAGATATTATTTCTAAGAAAAGTGATATTCCCATAATTTATATTTCAGCTTATACAGATGACGAAACGGTTCTTAATGCACATACAACCAAGCCATTTGCTTTTTTAGGAAAACCTTTTGATGAAAACAAGCTTCATTCAGCTATTAACGATGCTCTTTCAAAAAATAAAATGGAATACAACCTGAGAGTTTAAAAATCTTTCCTAGCATTTATCAATATTTAGGTGTAATTATTTCTCTCCATCAACATTTGTGCTTTGAGAAACAGGCACTATAAAATTATTTATTACATTTAGAGTTAAATTATTTAAGAATGAAAAGATATTTTCCCTTTTATTATTTCAATGAAATTAACAAAAAATAGTAGCAGCATTATTATAATTTTTGGCTTGATACTTTTATTGCTAATAAGTTTTATCATATATTTAATAGTGTCAATTGACAACTCAACAAACCATCAGCATAGCTCCAGTAATATGGGTTTTAAGCAAACAAAAATTGAACTAGAATATTTGAGTGATATGTCTGGAACTTAGATATATTTTTCCATTTCTTGGTGAGGGATCGTTACTGCAATAAATTCACTTCCCACTTTTTTGTAATCAAGCTTTTCATAGAATTTTATAGCTATGTCACGCGCATGAAGGATTATTTTTTTATAACCTAGATTTCGTGAGTATTCTTCCGAATAAAAAACCATCTCTTTGCCAATTCCTTTTGCTCTGAATTTCTCTTCAACAGCAACCTGCCTTATTTGAAATGTTGTCGAATCAATAGGTTTTAATAGCAAGCAGCCTATTAATATTCCATCATTAAATGCTCCGATATGAATTTGCTTTTCCTCTTCCTTTATGTCATTCAAATCGAATTTCAAGCCAAGAGGTTTTCTTAATATTTCATTTCTTAATGCCAATTCGAGAAAATATTCCGTGCTTAAAAAGTTTATTATTTTAATACTCGTTTTCATAAATTTTTTATAAATTTGCTCCTGCTATAAGTTTAATAAAATATCTTCGAATAAATTATTTCTATTATTAAATTTAGTTTGTTTTATTAAATCTAACAAAACCAGTTTTTTTCAGAATTATTTTTAACAATATAGGGCAGCAGTATTAAAACTGTTATTG
Source organism: uncultured Bacteroidota bacterium (assembly GCA_963777515.1). Classification (GTDB taxonomy): domain Bacteria; phylum Bacteroidota; class Ignavibacteria; order Ignavibacteriales; family Ignavibacteriaceae; genus CAVSWT01. The sequence goes on along the minus strand of CAVZQU010000007.1, from coordinate 54,937 downwards.
TAACAAAAATGGTTCTACTTCATCTGAGGGGTAAAACCTAAATCTGTAAATTCTTTGTAAAATAACTTAAAAAGATTTCAATATTTAATTCTATAAATATATTAGGAGAGAACATGAAAAACATTCTTTGTTTACTATTAATTTTTATGTCATTTACTTTATTTGCACAAGATAAAAAAGATACTATTAAAGTTGGGTGGGAACAATCTGCAGTTATTGGATTAAATATTAGTCAAGTAGCTTTTAGTGATTGGTCTCAAGGAGGTGATAACTCACTTGCATTTTCTTTATTTGGATTATATGGTGCGAATTATTATGCAATGCCCTGGAAATTAGAAAACAATTTAAAATTAGCATATGGAAGGACAAAGCTCGGTGACCAGTCTTTCAGAACAAATGATAATGAACTATATCTTGAAAGTGTACTTACTTATGATGTAGATGACTGGAAAATCAATCCATATTTCAGCAATACAGTAAGGACTGTTTTATCCAAAGGTTACGATTATTCTGTAGATCCAGCTGTTCAGACTTCAAATTTCTTTGATCCAGGTTATATAACTCAAAGCTTAGGTTTTAGTTATGATCAATTAAAAGGATTTAAAACACGTTTAGGTTTAGCAATTCAAGAAACTTTTACAAAGGATTTTACTCAATATACCGATGATCCTGATACAAAAGATAAAATAGAGAAATTTAAATTTGAAACCGGCTTAGAATCCGTAACTGAAGGTAATGTTGAATTTGCTAAGAATATGCTTCTTAATACCAAGCTAAGATTATTTACAAGATTTAATATGATGGATGTTTGGGATGTGAGGTGGGATAATACTATAACTGCAAAAGTTAATGATTTTGTAAATGTTAATTTAAATGTTCTTATAATTTATGAAAAAAGCCAATCGCTTAGGACTCAAATTAAAGAAGCATTGCAATTAGGATTTACTTATACATTATTATAAAAATTGTTCTTTGTTTAATTTATTTTACTTTTAACATAATAGGAGGCTAAAATGTCAATGATGAAAGAATTTAAATCATTTGCAATGCGTGGAAATGTAATTGATATGGCTGTTGGTATTGTAATTGGAGCTGCATTTGGCAAAATCGTAAGCTCATTTGTTGCTGATGTAATTATGCCGCCAATAGGGCTTTTATTAGGCGGTGTTGATTTTAGTAACATCATGTGGACACTTAAAGATGCTACTGAAACAACAAAGGCAGTAACCGTCAATATTGGAGTATTCGTAAATACAGTTATTGATTTTATAATAATTGCTTTTGCAATTTTTATGGTCGTTAAAGGAATGAATAACTTAAAGAAAAAAGAAGAAGAAAAGCCGGCTGCTCCACCTGCTCCTACTAAAGAGGAAGTTCTTTTGACAGAAATTCGTGATGCATTAAGAGCAAAATAAGTTTGTGATTTTAGTATTATTTATTAAGGAAAGTAACGATGGTAAAGATTAAAAGCATTTTTATAGCATTAGCATTAGTCATACTGTTTATTATTCCTTCTAGTGGTCAAATAAGATCAGAAGGAACAAAATTCGGATTGCAGATAAATGGATTAGTACCGGATGATGATTTTGGTTATAACAATGGCATAAAATTAAATTTTCTAGCTAGAGGATTTTTTAGATTTGATGCCAGCCAAAATCTTGAAATTGAATTGGGAGGTGGTTATGGTAAATATTCCGGGATAGATTTTCGTTCTGATGACTATAAAACAGATTTAATACCTATCGAATTAAGATTTGTTCTTAGTCCTTTCTCTATAAGTTCATGGAATCCTTTTTTTTATTTCGGATTTGGAGCTCTTCACTATTCAGTAGTAGATTTACCGCAAGCTTATGAGTATCAGTCTCCACAACAAAAGGATGTTAAAAAGGATGGTTGGACAGGTGTAATCCCTGCAGGAATAGGAGCACAATTTCCGCTTAGTCAGACATTACTTTTGGAAGTTTCCGGCGGGATTTCTTATTCACTAACTGAAAATTTAAACTATTACAAAATCAATGAGACACCTTATGATGCATATTTAACTTTAGGTGTCGGTTTAATTTTTCAACGGAACAGGGGAGCATCTGATGATGATAAAGATGGATTAACTTTAGATGAAGAAGAAACTCTTGGAACAGATCCTAATAGAGCTGATACTGACAGTGATGGCTTAAATGACGGTGATGAAGTTAATAAATATAAGACTAATCCTTTGAATAATGACAGTGATGGTGATGGATTAAAGGATAACGATGAAATATATATTTATAAAACAAACCCATTGAAAGGCGATACTGACAACGATGGACTTCTTGATGGTGAAGAATTAAATATATATAAAACCAATCCTAATGATGCTGATACTGATCATGATGGTTTAAATGATGGTGAAGAAATAAATACATATAAAACAGATCCTTTGAAAGCTGATACTGATCACGACGGATTAAAAGATGGCGATGAGGTTGATACTTATAAAACCAACCCAATTGTTTCAGATACTGACGGTGATGGTGTAAAAGATGGTGATGAAGTAATTAAATATAAAACTGATCCAACTAAAAGGGATACAGATGGCGGAACAATCGATGATGGAATTGAAGTAAATCGCGGGACTAATCCAAATGATCCTAATGATGATGTTGTTAAAATTGGTGTTCCTATAGTACTTGAAGGGATTACATTTGAATCAGGCAAGTATGATATAACGCCTGAATCCGAACAAGTGCTTCAAAAAGCATTAAAGACTATGACAACTTATCCGGATATAGAGGTTGAAATTTCGGGATATACTGATAATGTTGGAAGTGCTTCAAGGAATTTAACACTATCACAAAATCGTGCAGCAGCAGTTAAAGGCTGGTTAGTTTCACATGGCGTTGATGAAACAAGAATTATTGCAAAAGGTTATGGCTCTGAAAACCCCATTGTGCCTAATGATTCCCCAGAGCATAGAAGAAAAAATCGCCGGATAGAATTTAAAAGAATAAGATAACAATCATAGTGCCTTTGGAATTTTCTAAAGGCACTTTAATAAAAGTTTAAAAGTTGTTGATTATTCAGTTTTTAGAATAAAAGCAATGATTATGCGATCTTTGATGTAAACACAGTATATCCCCTTTGAATTTTAATTGTTTATTTCGTTTTTATTTAAAATGAATTAAACGATTACCCAACCCAATTTTCAGCCCAACTGGAGCGGATCCTTGGCCTTGTTACCTTAGTCTGAACTTTACCTGTTTTTACACAAATTACTTGTATCTCGGAATAACTTAATATTTTGTTTGTAATGTTTCCGGTTGGCAGATGTGAAAAATTACTCCATCCATGAGATGCTATAGTAATCATATCAACATTTTTATTTTTAGAATATTCAATAATTTGTTCAACCGGGTCACCTACTCTTAATGATTCGATAATCCTTACATCGCATGGGGGGGTTTTTGCGATAAATCTTCTTAATTCCTCTTCGGCTTCCATAATTTTGCTGTGCAGGTTATCATCACTGGATTCCAAATTTAATTTAAAAGAACCCATAACATCAGGAACTACTACGTGAAGTAAATGTAAATCAGCGGAATTTTGTGATGCTAATGATAAACCAAAATCGAAAGCCTGAACAGAATTATCCGAGAAATCAGTGGGAACAAGAATATTTTTGATTCCTAACATTTTACCTCCTACTTATATCAGTGGATAATTATAAAATCTACGTGTTTGAATATTCGAAATGGATGGTACTGAAAAATTATGACATTGTCAATGAGCTAACTAACTTCGATACTTCATTAAAGTCATAGGGTTTATAAAAAATTGAATTTACGTATTTTCTAATACTATTATCCAACTCTTTAATTTTGTCTTTGTATACATAGAATATGATTACAGGCAGTTTACTATTTGTTTCCTTTAAGTTTTCACAGAACATTTCAATTTCTTTGTTTGGATCAGAGTCAATAATGATCAAATCTACATTTGAATTACTCGAAAGCATTTTTATAACATTTAAATCTGTAGTTACTGTCACATCATACATATTTTGCAGATACATTAAAAAACTATATCCAATAGTAATATCCTGACTATAAAAAATTATTTTTTTCCTCTTATCCAAATAATAAAACTCCTAAAAAAGAACTTCTTCCCTTATTAAAAAATAGATAAATTGAAGCCTTTTAATAAAACTTCATCTGCATAAATACATAAAATAGTTTTGCTTTGAATTGTAAAAACCGCTATTAAGAATACCATTTATATGCCAATCGCATAAATAACCATTGAGAAGTCACGGTTTAGAAAAACGGAAATATTAGGGGTTTATTTAGAATAAAAACAAAATATTATTCTATTTATATTCTCTTAATTGGAAATGGGTATTGCAGGTTTGCAATTATTGAGAATGCAAATGTTTATATTTTTAATATTTAAAGATTCGAAGTTAATCCGCTATTTCAAGATCTTTTAGCTTTCTATACAAAGTGGAGAGACCTATCTGCAATAATTCAGCAGTTTTTTCTTTATCATAGTTATTTGTCTCAAGGGCACGGAGAATATAGTTTTTTTCGAATTTTCTTACTGATTCATCCAATGAACCAAGCTTTGTAAAATCAGAAGTAGCCTGAACCTGGCTAAAACCGCTTGGTAAATCATTTAAAGTAACAAACTCACTTTTACAGAAAATTGCTGCACGTTCAATAACATTTTCCAGCTCCCGAACTTCGCCTTTCCATTCATAGCTGATTAATGCTCTCATAGCTTCGTTATCTATACCTTTAATATTCTTATTAAGCTCTTTTCTATATTTATCCAAAAAGTGATCGGCTAAAACAGGAATATCTTCTTCTCTTTCACTTAACGGTGGAAGATTTATTTCAATTACATTTAATCTATAAAAGAGGTCCTCTCTGAATCTGCCTGCAGCAATTTCATCTTTTAAATTACGATTTGTAGATGCAATAATTCTTATACTGATTGGGAGGGAAAGTGTTGTCCCTACCGGCGTGTATTCTCTCTGCTGAATCACGCGCAAAAATTTTACCTGAAGCTGCAAAGGGAGTTCACTTATTTCATCAAGAAATAAGGTACCGTTATCTGCGGCTTTTACTAGTCCTTCTTTATCGGCAACCGCACCGGTAAAAGCACCTTTCTTATGGCCGAAAAGTTCGCTCTCAATTAATGTCTCTGAAATAGCACCGCAGTTAACCGCTACAAAAGCTTTATCTTTCCTTTTGCTTTTAAAGTGAAGCGCTCGTGCAACAAGCTCTTTCCCGGTACCACTTCTACCGGTAATTAACACAGTACTGTCTGTCTCTGCAACGGTGTTAATCATTTCATAAATTCTTTTTATTGCATTACTTTTCCCAATAAAATTCTCAAAATCAAAATTACGCTGAAGTTCCTTTCTCAAAATCTTATTTTCGATTAGAAGATTTTTCATCTCAAATAATCTTCTAATTTTTATCAGTAGTTCATCAAATTCGAGTGGCTTAAGGATATAATCACTAGCCCCATTTCTAAGTGCAGATATAGCTGTTTCCAGTGAGCCATAAGCTGTAATAATAACTATTAGAGTTTGAATATTGATTTTTTTTACTTCTTCAAGTAATTGTGTCCCTTTCATTCCCGGCATCTCTAGATCGGTTATAATTAAATCATAGGATTCTTGAAGAACCATATCGTAAGCTATTTTACCGTTTTCTGCTTCATCAACAAAATATCCTTCTTTCTTTAAAACGAACGAAAGAGATTCTCTAATAATTTCTTCATCATCTACAACTAGTATTCTTTCAGCCATGTTTAAATTTCCTTTTTTTAACTATGAACCGGTAAAGTAATTATAAATGTTGTACCTTCACCCAACTTGCTAGAAACTTTTATATCTCCTTGAAAACTCTTTATTATTCCGTAACTAACCCATAGGCCTAAACCCGTGCCTTTGCCTTCCTTCTTTGTTGTGAAAAAAGGTTCAAAAACTTTTGCAAAATTTTCTTCAGGGATTCCTTTTCCCGTATCAGCAAAAGTTACAACAATATTATCCTCTTCCAAGTCCGTATCAACCGATATGGTATCGCCATTAAGTCTAGGTCTTTCAATAATTACATCTACAGCGTTTAATAGAATATTAACAAAGACTTGCTGAATTTGGTCTGCTACCAGGGGCAGCAAAGGTAAATTTTTATAAAAATCTTTTTTGAAAGTTATATTCTTTGCTTTTGCTCCAACTTTAATTATTTCTATTGCTTCTTCAAGGTTTTTATTTACATCAGTTAATTGAAGTTCATAATTTGACGGTCTTGAAAAATCAACCAGGTCTCTAATAATTTTAGAAATACGTGTTACCTGGCTTTTTACCAAATCGAGCTTTTCTTTTGCAAAATTATCTGTGGTTGAACGCTGAATAACCTGTACAAGGGCCGATATTGATGCCAAAGGATTTCCAACTTCATGTGCAACACCGGCAGCTAATGTTCCAATGCTTTCCATTTTTTGTGTATGAACTAGCTGCTTTTCAAGAATCTTTTTTTCACCAAGATCCCGATGGATTCCAAAAAAACTTGTTAAAGTTCCTGTATCGTCAATAATAGGGGAGATTAGTAATTGAGCATAAAACGGTTCCCCATTCTTTCTTTTATTTTCTACCTCACCAACCCAAACTTTACCGCTATTTATTGTTGTCCACATTTTATTCCAGAATCTTTTGGAATGTTTTCCGCTGCTGAAAACATTAGGGTTTTTGCCAATCAATTCTTCCCTTGAATATCCACTTGCCTGCTGAAAAGCTTTATTAACATAAATCATTTTCCCATCAGTGTTCGTAATTTGTAAAGGATTAACTGTATTTTCAGCTACAGTATAATATATGTTCAGTTCGCGGGCTCTTGCCATTTGCTCGGAAATATCCCTAACAAATACAAAATATTTATCTTTTGAATTCTCTGTGGTATTTGATTCGAAGTTAGCAAAGAAAAGGCTGGCATCAATTATTTTTTTATCAAATTTTAATTTTGTATAAAACTTTTCGGAGTCTTGATTATTCTTCGCAGCATCAAATTTTACTTTAACGTGCAGCTTATCCTGTTCGGGTACAAAATCAAAAAAATTATTATTAATAATTTGATCTTGATCTTTACGAATTAGATTTACTGCAACTGAATTAGCTTCAATAATTTTACCCTCATCAGTAATTAAAAAGCACAAATCAGGAAAACTGTCAAACAGATCAAAACTAAAAACATTGGAACTTGTCATATTCTATTTAATTATATCTAAGATTTTAAATAAGTCATGGTAATATTTAATATGTCCTATTAGGTAAAATTTATTCATTAAAAACTATAAAACTAATTATTTTTTTACTTATTAACATTTGAAAATTAATTTTTTATGGATGGGAAAATAATAATTATAAATCTAATGCTTCTCAATAACTATAATATGAAATCTCTTCTCTTAAAAATGAGAAATTTTTAACAATAAAAAAAATTAAAAATGAGGATATTTAAGAAATTTCCAAATAATTTGGGCAAAATTTGAGGTGGAATAATGATTGATAGTTAATTTTTAACTTATAATCTAATTATAAGGGAAGTTCTATTCAAACTACTACAGTAAGTAAACTTTAAAACTTATAGCCTTTCTATAAACCTACCAAAGCACGAATTAAAATCGAACTTAATTCGTGCTTTATCTTTTTTAAACCTGCACTAAAAAATCTTTTATTATTTTGTTTAATTGCTCAAATTCAATTAGGAAGGCGTCGTGGCCGTAAATTGATTTTATTTCAGAATATTTACCATTTGGAATGGAAGCGGCAATTTCAATTTGTTCTGAAGATGGATATAGTACATCGGAAGAAATTCCAATGTTTAGAGTTGATGCTTTTATACTGCCTAACACATCACTTATTTTGCCCCTATTGTAAGATAAATCATGAAGATCCATTGCTTGAGTTATATATAAATATGTGTTAGCGTCAAATCTTCTTACAAGCTTATTTCCCTGGTAATCAAGATAACTTTCTACCTGAAAATTCGATTCATCATTTGAATGAGCCTTTTTGTGGTCAATTCTCTCTCTGCCAAATTTAGCATTAAATGCGGTGTCGCTTCTATAGCTTATCATAGCTACTTTTCTTGCCAGACTTAATCCGTTAACAGGCTGCTCAATATAATTACCATTGTTCCAGTTAATATCGTTTTTAATTGCTTCTCGGGCAGCTTGGTTTAATGATATTGCCCAGGGTGAATGTTTTGAAGCAGTAGCGATTGGAATTATGCTTTCAACAAATTCCGGGTACATTATTGCCCATTCAAGAACTTGCATACCACCTAATGAACCGCCCGCTATTGTTACAAGTTTATTAACTCCTAAAGTTTTTAACAATTCATATTGAACTTTCACCATATCTCTAACAGTAATAGTTGGAAAGTCCAATCTGAATTCCTTATTAGTTTTAGGATTTATGCTTGTCGGCCCTGTTGTTCCATAACAGCCAGACAAAAAGTTTGAGCAGATAACAAAATATTTTTCAGTGTCAAAAATCTTTCCCGGTCCTATTAAAGGATCCCACCATCCGGCTTTGCCAGAGAACATTTTATTATATTTATATAGAAAAGGGTACTCTCTTGAATTATTAATTTCTTCTTCAGTTATAATTCCCGCAGCATGAGAATTGCCAGTGAGAGCATGGCATATTAGTATAGCATTTGTTCCTTCATCATTTAAGCTGCCGTAAGTCTGATAAGATACATCTATATCAAATAACTTCTGGCCTAATTCTAAATTAAGAGGATTTGCTTCATTGAATAATTTTGAGAATTTAGTAATTGCTGCTATCTCAGTTTGCTCTTTAATACTTGTCTCCATAAAAATTCTTTATATTGTTAAAGAAATATAAGCAGGATAAAATTTTGATTCATCCTGCTTTAATAATTTTTTAATTTATACGTGTGCTTCAGATTTTACTGCTGTATTAATTGCTTCATCAAAATCTTCGATTATATCGTCAATGTGTTCTAATCCGACGGACACACGAATTTGTTCAGGTAAAACACCTGCTTCTTTTTGTTCTTCATCAGATAGCTGCTGATGAGTTGTTGATGCAGGATGAATTACTAAGGTTTTTGCGTCGCCCACATTTGCTAAAAGGCTGGATAGCTTAACATTATTTACGAATGTTTTACCAGCTTCGATTCCACCCTTAATTCCAAATGATAGTATAGAACCAAATAATCCAGGCTTTAAATATTTTTTAGCATTTTCATGATAAGGATGGCTTTCTAATCCAGGGTACCAAACCCAGTCAACTGCCGGATTTGCTTCAAGCCATTTTGCTAATTTGAGTGCATTTTCATTATGCCTGTCAATTCTTAGAGATAAAGTTTCCAACCCTTGTAAAAATAGAAATGAGTTAAATGGACTTAGTGCTGGACCAAGATCTCTAAGTTGTTCAACTCTTGCTCGAATAATAAAAGCTATATTTCCAAACTGTGAACCTTTCCCAAAAATCTCGTTGAAATTTAAACCATGATATCCAGGTGAAGGCTCTGTGAAGATAGGAAAGTTGCCATTGCCCCAATCAAATTTGCCCGAATCAACAACAACACCTCCAATAGAAGTCCCATGCCCGCCAATCCATTTTGTAGCTGAAGCTGTAATTATATCTGCACCATGATCAATTGGCTTTGCAAGATAACCGGCAGCGCCAAAAGTATTATCTACAATTAAAGGGATCCCATGCCTATGAGCTACATCAGCAATTGCTTTGATATCGGGAATATTTAATTTTGGGTTTCCAATTGTTTCAATGTATAATGCTTTTGTTTTTGGATCAATTAATTTTTCAAATTCAGATGGGTCATCTCCGTCAACAAATTTTACATTTATTCCTAATCGCGGTAAAGTTACTTTGAATTGATTATAAGTTCCTCCATAAAGCAAACTTGTTGATACAATATTTTCTCCGGCTTGTGCTATTGTTGTGACAGCAATTAATTGCGCAGCTTGGCCGGACGCAGTTGCCAAAGCTGCTGCGCCACCCTCCAAGGCAGCAATTCTTTGCTCAAAAACATCGGATGTTGGATTCATTATTCGAGTATAAATATTTCCGAATTTCTGAAGTCCAAATAAATCAGCAGCATGCTGAGCATCATTAAAATTATATGATGTAGTCTGATAAATCGGAACTGCGCGTGCATTAGTAGCGGGATCCGGTTTTTGACCAGCATGAAGCTGCAATGTTTCATACCTATACTGTCTCTCTTTTCCATTTGTGCTCATAATTATTTCCTTTCTGTTTTTAATTAATTATGGTTAAGCAATTTTTCAAATCATTGTAGGTCAGGCATTTCTGCCTCTTCTACTAATACTTTAAAACCAAAAAACCTCTTCAGAAAGATTACCTGAAGAGGTTTTTGTCAAACTTCTTCTCTCATCTTTCCCTTTGTTCCTAACTTGCGTTAGGAGGGGCAGGAGTTAGCACCATTACCACCAATTGTGTTGATGAGGTTGCTAAGGTTTCAACGGGCCTGATCCCTCAACCTTTCTCGATAAGAGCTTTAATATTTAATTTTTATTTATGTCATATTTTATATTAAAAAACCCTTCTCGATTTCGGAAGGGTTTCTGTTTAATTTTTATTTAAGCAATGTCCTTCCGTTAGGATGTAATACACATACAACAGATGCACATTGCCATTTTAAATTTCTATTATTAATATTTTGTTTATTCGTTTTCATTAGTGTTGGGCAAAGATAATACTTGAAAGCTGTTAAGTCAATATAAAAATTAAAATTTGTTCAAAACATTTTAAATGTATGAATAACATTACAAATATTTGAGAACTATTAAATACTTTTAACTTTTCTTTCTTTCTGATTTAATTACTTTATAGAAACAAAACACTGTTAAAGTAATTATTGCTCCCCAGGCAATTGTAAGAAAAATAATTCCGCCGGTATTTAATCCCATGTTACTTATTCCTATAGTTAAATTAAATTTTTATCATATTTGAAACTAGCTTACAGCATCTTCAGCATGATTCTTCCATGCTTTATTAACAAGATATGCAAGACCTAAAAACAATAATACCATCAAAACTCTTGAAGCCCATATATAGGGCACATCTGCAGGATCTGCATTTGATAATAATAATATTGGTAATGCATCATTTACAAACCACCAAATCATAATAATAAAAAGCACAAGGGGAGTGATGTATTTCATTATATAGTAAAATATTTTGGGAATTTTAAAATCACCACCCGCATTCATCTCAGCCCAGGCCTTATCTGCGCCGAATACCCACATAAATAATATTGTTTCTATCAAAGCAAAAACTACAAGTCCAAAAGTTCCTGCCCAGTAATCCATTTCATCTAAGAAACCAAATTTTAAAAAGAAAACAACAAATTGAACAGCAACCAAAACAATTAAAGCTAAAGTACCAACTGCTTTTTTTCTGCTCATTCCAAATTCATCTTCCATAAAAGCAATAACCGGCTGTCCCATAGCTACTGAGGAAGTAATGCCTGCAATGAACAAAAGTAAGAACCAAAGGAATCCAAAAAATTCTCCATATGGAATTTTTTGAAATATTAATGGCATAGAAACAAATCCCAAATCGAAAGCACCGCCTTTAGCAAATTCTTGAGTAGTTGTTAATCCGAAGAATGCAACAGCAACAGGTATAGCAATTGTTCCACCTAATATAACTTCAGTAAATTCGTTTGTTGCTGCTGTGGTTAATCCAGATAAAGCAATATCATCCTTTGGCTTAAGATAGCTTGCATAAGCATGTATGGTTCCCATACCTACCGAAAGAGTAAAAAATATTTGACCCGCCGCAGCCAGCCAAATTTTTGGATCTCCGAGTTGAGAAAAATCCGGGTTCCAAATAAATCCTAATCCAGTCCAAACTGAATTTTCAGGCATTGAAGGATCAGGTGTTCCAAGTGTTAAAATTCTTACCGCAAGTACGGCAGCAAAAATTAATAACATAGGTAAAGCGATTTTAGCGAGCTTCTCAATCCCTTTTGATATTCCTTTATACAATACCCAAAAATTTAGTACGAAAGTAACTAACATTAATATATAAGCAGTCCAATATCCTGAGAAGTGAATTCCGGCTTCTCTGCCTTGGTAGCTGTATAAAAAGTTTTTCATTGCACTGAAAGTAGTCTCGTCAAAATATAATTTATTGATTGAGAAAAGACTGAAGCCGAGTGTCCATGATTCAATATAAGTATAATAAATCATGATGGTGAGAGAAATGAAGAGTCCGATTGCTCCAAAATATTTTGCTAATTTATTTTTCCAAATAACGTCAAACATGCCTGGAGCGCTGCCATGTTTGTATCTGCCACCATTTCTTCCGATGCCCCATTCAATCCACATTAATGGAATGCCAAGAATTAAAAAGAAAATGAAATAAGGAATCATAAAAGCACCGCCGCCGTTTTGTGCAGCTTGAACAGGGAATCTTAAAAAATTTCCCAAGCCAACGGCATTTCCAGCGACAGCTAATATTTAATCCAATTTTACTTGCCCATTGTTCTCTTTCAGCAGTTTCCGGCATTAGCCCTCCGTAATAAGAATGTTATTAAAAGGATTTTGTGTATTGGGTTTAAAATATCATAACTTAATTTTTTAATATCAACCGTAAAAGCAATTTTATTTAGAAGTTTTTCGTTAATCTGAATTCAAAGAATGAGATGAATTTTAATCATTTATCCAAATATGCAAAAAATATAAAATGTAATTATTTCTAAAATTAATTTTTTGTAAGGATTTAATGCATTAAACCCCCAACAAAGATTATAAAAAGCGCCAACCTTTTAAGCTGATAATAAATTAACTTACTTAGTGTATTACATATTCATCTGAAAAATTTTTAAGTTTGTATCAACTATCTAATCAATTAATTAAACTTATTACCACAATGTTAAAATTAAATCTAATAATTACTGCTATCTTATTTTTAATAATCAATTTAACTGCACAACAAATGAACACAATAAATAAATACAAAGAAATAATATCTGAAGTAAAAAAAGAATTTGCACCGGACAAACGTACTGCAATTTTTAATGTTGAAGTAACCGAATCCGGTAATAAAATTATATTAACCGGGGAAACTAATCTTCCTAAAGCAAAAGAAAAACTTATTTCAAAAATAGACAACAAAAACATTAATGATGAAATAGAAGTTTTACCAGCTAAGGATTTAGGAGATAAAATCTATGGAATAGTAAAATTGTCAGTTGCCAATATAAGAACAGAGCCAAAGAATTCTGCTGAAATGGCTACGCAAGCCATATTAGGAACCCCTATAAAAATCTATAAAAAATATCACGGCTGGTATTTAGTTCAAACCCCTGACAATTATATTGGATGGATGGATTATGACGGTTCGCAATTAATGAATCTTGATGAATTTAATGCATGGGAGAATTCAAAAAAAGTAATAGTAACAACTATATACGGATTTAGTCATTCAAGTGCGGAAAAAGAATCTATACCTGTTTCGGATATTGTTGAAGGTGATATATTTAAATTTTTAGGGATAGAGGGAAAATTTGTTAAAGTTGAATATCCGGATAATCGGGTTGCTTACATTTCTTCAAGTGAAATTGAAAATTATTCGAGCTGGTTAAAGAACAGAAAAATAGACGCAGAAGATATTACTGAAACAGCTAAAAATTTTATGGGCATACCATATATGTGGGGCGGGACTTCAACCAAAGCATTTGACTGCAGCGGCTTTACAAAGACAGTTTATTTCTTAAACGGCGTAATGCTTCCACGCGATGCTTCACAGCAAGTTTATACCGGGGAACTTGTTGATACAAAAAACGGATTTCAAAATCTTAAGCCTGGCGACTTGTTATTTTTTGGAAGAAAAGCTACTGACTCGACTGCCGAAAGAATAACTCATGTTGCTTTGTATATTGGAGACACAGAATTTATTCATGCCTCCGGAAGAGTTAGAATTAATAGTCTTGATAAATCAAGGCCTAATTATAGTGATTATAGATTCAACCAATTTGTACGCGCAAAAAGAATTTTAACTTCACTGGATAAAAATGGTATAGAAAAACTTCAATCAATGAAATATTATTCAAAATAAAAATTATGAGACTTACTTTTTCTCCTTTCACGCTGAACTTAAAACACGTATTTACTGTTTCAAAAAATTCCAGGACTTCGACTCCAATTGTATTAACTGAAATTGAACATGAAGGAATAGTTGGATACGGTGAAGCTTCAATGCCGCCTTATCTTGGAGAATCGCATGAAACCGTTACAAAATTTTTATCTCAAGTTAATTTGAGCAAATATAAAAATCCTTTTGAGCTTGAAACAATATTAGATGACATTGATAAAATTGCGCCCGGCAATGGTGCTGCAAAAGCTTCTGTTGATATTGCTCTCCATGATCTTGTGGGCAAAATGATGAATCAGCCGTGGTACAACATCTGGGGTTATGATAAAGAAAAAGCTCCTTACACTTCTTTCACAATTGGTATTGATAAGCCGGACGTAGTTAGAAAGAAAATTGAAGAAGCAAAAGAATTTAAAATCATTAAAGTGAAGCTGGGGCGCGACAATGATAAAGAAATGATTGAAGTAATCCGTTCTGTTTCCGACCAGCCGATTTCCGTTGATGCTAATCAAGGTTGGAGTGATAAAAATTATGCTTTGGAAATGATTGAATGGTTGAATGAGCGAAATATTCTTTTTGTTGAACAGCCCATGCCGAAAGAACAAATTGATGACATGGCTTGGCTGACAGAAAAAAGTCCTTTGCATACAATTGCAGATGAATCTGTACAGAGACTGTCAGACATTTATAAACTTAAAGGCGTGTTTAGCGGTATAAATATAAAGCTGATGAAATGTACCGGAATGCGTGAGGCAAATAAAATGATAACACTTGCCCGTGCTTTAGGGTTAAAAGTAATGCTAGGCTGTATGACTGAAACCTCATGCGCAATTTCCGCAGCTTCACATCTCTCGCCAATGGTTGATTGGGCTGACCTTGACGGCGCTTTGTTAATCAGCAATGATATTTTTAAAGGGACAACAATTGAAAATGGAAAGGTAAACATTTCTTCTTTACCGGGGATAGGCATAGCAAAAATGTAAATGATACCAACTGTACTAATTCTGAAAAGCGATTCATAAGTTATTTTTTTTATAGTTAGTTAGGATTGAAAAAATTAAATTGTGTTTGTTGATATATGAGAATGGAATTCTTTTATATCAACTTTATACAGTTAATATGATTCAGTATAATTAATAGTTTGCTGGTAAAGTAAACCAAATAGAGAAAGGGGTAATAGATGAAAAATATTGAAACATTCAAGTATGCAATAATTCGCTTTGTAATTATTTCCGGATTAATAATCGCACTTGCATATTGGATTTATCAAATTGCAGTTTTTACACCAACAATGTGGCCATTCCAATATTTTATTTCTGGTGTTACCATAGGATTATCCTATGTAACTTTTTATAAAAAAAATTATCGCGAAGGTCTTGTATTATTATTGCTTTGGTATATTGTCCTTGTCAGTATAATTTCAAAAGGAAATTCTTGGGTGTTTATTCTGGAAGGCACATACATTTGTACAATTGCTTTTGCAGTCTATTTATATATTATAATCATTGGTAAACCATTTATTAAAAATGAAATCTCCCGAATTATTGTCTCCACTATAATTTTAGGTTTATGCAACAGTTTCATAATTGTGATTCTAAATCTATACTCTATTCAATCAATATTTGCACACTTTCCAGATATGTTTGATGCGATGTTCTTAAATTTGAAAATAGGAGCGATACTTGGCCTATATATGGGAATAGGAATTGAATTATCAAATTATATAATTGATGTTGTTTATAAAGAAAAGATCGTAACCAGCTAACCCGCGGCTCAAGGCGACAGCGATTTCGCTCTCGGCAATTTGGGTATTTTCGGTTTTGTCTTTCCCCCGACAAGTCGGGGCAAGCTGTGTTTTGTTTCTTGTGCAACGTTGTTCGGTTAAGAAAGATTTTTGTAATTATTAATTTTAATAATTAAATCGGTTTTGCTGTTATGGGCTGCGCCTTAGCTGCAAAGCTGTTAGGCTGTATAAATATTATTGATATTTTAAAATACAATGAACATTTAGATTATCATCAGAACGAATTAATACGGGTGCTAAAAAAATAATTATTTAATTACAATTAGAATAGTAAATATGATATGTTAGATTATTTAATCTTATAGGTGTATTATGTTAAATAGTGTATTGGCAAATTTTTATGAAAGAGACATTCATAAGCTAATTGCAGAAGTCAACTTATTTTCGCGTGATGAAGATCTTTGGAGAACCCAAGGATCGGTTAAAAACTCAAGCGGTAATCTTGTATTGCATATCATTGGAGGGTTAAATCACCTTATCGGTACAATACTTGCACAAACCGAATATATCCGTGATCGTGATCAGGAATTTATTAGAAAAGGTGTTGAAAAAAAAGAACTCATAGCTCAATTGGAAAAACTTATTCCAATGATCAAAGAAACATTGAACGCTCTCGCTCCAAAGCAACTTGAGGTTGAATACCCCATATTTTTCGATGAACCCAAAACTTCTATCGGATATGTGTTAGTTCAATTGTTGGTTCATTTAAATTATCATCTTGGACAAATAAATTATCTAAGGAGGATTTTGGAATGAACGCCAATATTCCTAAAGCTCTTTTCAGAAGCATCATAACTAATTGAAATCTTAAAATCTATGTAAAAAACATTTTAGAAAATAAGAATATAAATCAGCCTAACCAGCGCATCAACCTGACCGCGTTTTCAACGCAGCCGAATTGATTTTCTGAAGGGAAGCGCAAGAAGTAAGCTTTTAAAATAGAAGAAAATAAAAAATTAATACTGCCACGTTTTCACGGAAAGTTAAACGTGGCTACAAATTCCCGGCAGTTGTGGTCAACCGGCTGTGTAGTTTTGGGCTGCGGGTTATTTGCAACGCCGTTAGGCATTACAATAATTTAAAGAGAGTACAAAAATGAAAACAGTAAGTATTTCATTTTTCTTCCTTTTTTTATTAGCTTATGGATGTTTTAATCCAACAGAAAATGATCAAAATCACTATCATTATAATTTAGCATTTCAATTTAAAACTCTAGAAAACCCCAGTTCTTTGATTATTGATCCCCAAAGTAGGTTCATATATATATTAAGCGGTAATTTTTATTCTAAGGATCAGAATTTGTCAATTCAGAAATATGACTTTAGCGGTGCATTGATAAAGACAATAATTGATTTTAATGATTACTCTTATGGATCATATCCTTATTATTTTCCACTTGATATCACACTTAATGATGAAAATAATATTTGTGTTTTAGCAAGACCTTTTAAGTTTTCCGGAGATAATGAATATGCTGACTATTTACCCGGAATTTGTTTAATGATTCATAATTCAGAAGGAAAATTCTTAAAAGAATTAGATTTTTCAAGTGCAGATTTTAGCTTTAATAATCAAACAGTAACATTTAAAAACTCTACTTACTTTATTACAAATGGTTTATCTCTTTTTAAGATTAATAAATCATCCGGCAAACTTATTGAAGAAAAATTTGATAATGATCAGTATGGAGGTAATATTTCTGATCTGGCAATTGATGGTAAAAATAATATTTGGTTTGTCGGTCAATTTGCTATGAATAATATGACTGCTGTTGGCACTTACATTTTAAAAATGGACTCGAATTGCAAACCCCTTCAAAATTTTAATTCAGTTCATACAACTGAAAATTTTGGGGCAATGCTAAGTAAACCAAGTATAGAATTAGATAATAGAGATAATTTATATTTGACTACATTTTATTGTCAAAGTTTTGAGATTTATAATTCTTCTGGAATATTATTAGGTGATTTCGACCTAAAAACAATAAATAAAGATACTTTACCAGTAGATATAGGGCTCGATAACAATGGTAATTTATATGTATTAGATGGAAGAAATAATGTTGTTTATATATTTAAAAAGAGGGATGCCTAACAATGCATTTCAAGCCGACAGCATTTTACGCACTCGGGATTTTAGAGATTTTAAAAGTCGGTTATCCGCTTAAAGTTTGTTGTTCAACGTAGTCAGTTTAATTAATAGTCTTGCAAAACATGCGTGTGAAAAAACAAGTTACGCATGTTTTGCTCAATCTTCGGCATTAGTAAATAAAATAAGTTTCCCGTTTTAGGCTGCGGCTTAAATGCGGACGTTATACACAAGACTAGGTACAACTTTAATAATTTACTCGAAATGAACAATTGTAGATACATTTATAATTTATGCAGTACTTTCATTCTTAAATTGATTGAAATTTCAAATTAAAGGAGATTAAAAATATGGCAAGATGTACAGCACCTGTTAATGGTCATCGTACAGCGAGTGGAGCAGCTAACTGCCCAGTTTGTGGAAGTAGGTATCGTGGTTACAACTCTTATTCTTCCTATAGTTCACCGTATTCATCATCCTCATACAATTCAATAAGTCGTAGCAGTAGTAGTGGTGGTGGTATTGGCAGTGGAAGCCAAACTAAAACTAAGGCACGTTGGTCTTCATCAAGTTCAACTATTTTATACACACCTTCAGAAATTAGAACTCTAACACCTGTTCGAGATAATTTTGAGAAACGTTCTGAATTACCAGATTTGCGTGATGTTTTTCTTTGTCACGCTTGGGATGATCGCAAAGGTGTTGCCAAAGAGCTACACGATTTTTTAGAATCAAAAAACGTCTCTGTTTGGTTTAGTGAAAAAGATGTTTTACTAGGCTCACCTTTACTACGTGAAATAGACAAAGGGTTAGCAAAGTCTCGTGTAGGCATCGTATTAGTTACACCTTCTTTTCTTGAACGCATTAAAGGAGAAGGAATCGCTGACAAAGAACTTTCTGCTCTCCTAGCTCGTGATTTACTTGTCCCGATCGTGCACAATACAACTTTTGAGAATTTACGTGAAGTAAGTCCTTTACTGGGCTCACGAAGTGGTTTAAGTACTATCGAGGACTCGTTAGAGGATATTGCTAATAAGTTAGCTGAATTGGTAACACCGGAGACTATATCAAATTAAATGAATGGGATTTTTTGAATTACAAACTATGCGTTAAACAAGCAAATCAACCGGACCCCTTATTTCAGTTAGGTATTTGTGGAGTTTAAATGTTTTGAGAAATTAACAAACAAAATTGTTCAACTTTACCTAATAAAATAAGTGTTGCATAATTTTCGGTGTTTCAGTTTTATTTGTCTTTGTAGTGTTGGGGCGCCGGTTATTTGCAACATCGTTATACAACTTAAGAGTAGTATATGAAATATTTAATAGGAAAAATATTTTTAAGTATGATTTTATTGTCTAATCTTTTGTTTGCTCAATTATATAATGATTATTCGGATATTGACTCAAAAGATATAATTGATGCTCTATCTTTTTCTGGGATTGGAATTTTTAAATTTGATGTAGACTCTTTAGCAAATAAAAAAAATTATTGTTTGATCTTAGATGAATATGCCGGCAAAGACAAATTAATTAAAACTGATACATTAGTTGGCAAAAGTCCTTTTTTAATTCGTAACCAAAAAAATAATAAGATTAGATTTTTAACTAAAGTTATTGACAGTTCTTACAAAGACGTCAGATTGTATATTGATACTCCATCATTGTCGTGCTTTTATGAATTAAAAATAGACAAAAAATATGCAAGAAAGCATTATTGGATAAAATTTGTTAAATCATTAATGGATAGAAAATCAAAGATTCCATTGTTATTTTTTGCTTCAGAATGGGATTCAGAATTTGATGGGCAAAAAGTTACAAGGTTTTGTTCTCTTAACAGAATACCAATTGATTTAAATGAAGATTCTATCTCGGAAATACCACATTTTTATATCATTAGCATTTTATTTGAGTAATTAAAAAGTTGTGTAACCCGCAGCTCAAGGCGACAACGATTTCGCACTCGGCATTTTTGAGTTTTTTAGGTTTGTCTTTCCGTGTTTAGTTTCTTGCCTGCCTACCGGTAGGTAGGTTCAACGTAATTGTGTTGTGAATGTGCAATTATAAAATTTATTAATTAATTCGGCATTGCTGTTCCTACCTGCGGTGGGTAAACTGGGCTGCGCCTTAGTCGTAAAGCCATTAGGTGGCAAGTAAGTTTTCAAAGTTTTATATTTAATGAAACAAAATAAAAAATAAAGATGAATAAGATTGAACTAAAAAATAAAATTGTTGACTCATTAAAAGGTCAAGCAGAAATCGAAAGCATTATAATTTTTGGCTCTTTTAACAAAAGCGATTCGCCAAACGATATTGACATTGCTGTAGTTCAGAATAGTTCTGATAATTATTTAACTCTTGCATTAAAATATAGAAAACTCATAAGAAACATTTCAAAAGAAATTGCTATTGATATTTTTCCAATTGTTAAGAAGAATAAAAATAGTTTTTTCAAAACTGAAGTTGCATCGGGAGAAGTAATTTATGCAAGAGGAAACTAAAAATTGGATATCTTATTCCGAAGAAAATCTTGAAGCTGCAAAGGTTCTCATTAAAAGTGAACTTTATAATCCTTGCCTTCATAACATTCAACAATCTATAGAAAAAGCCTTAAAATCTTTATTTATAGAAAAGTCAATTCCATTTAAGAAGACTCACAACATTCTTGAATTAAAGACTATCTTAGAAAGAAATAGTATATCTGTGGAATTAACAGAAGACGAATGTGATTTTATAGATAGCATTTATTTACCAACCAAATATCCAATCGGGAGTGCACTCCCCTACTTTTATGCAGATAAGGAAATTTGTAAAAGCTCTATTTCATTAGCAGAAAGATTTATTAATAGAAATAAGAAGTTTATTAAAGTAGCCATCTACCCCGTGGCTCAAGGCGACAGCGATTTCGCTCTTGGCAATTTTGGGTTTTATTGTTTGTCATTACGTGTTTAGTTTCTTGCCTGCCTACCGGTAGGTAGGTTCAACCTTGTTATGCTATGCCCGCCTAAGGCGGGTTAATCATAAAATTTACTAATTAAACCGGCATTGCTGTTCCTACCTACGGTAGGTAAACTGGGCTGTACCTTAGCCGCAAAGCCATTATATTGTTAAATGAGAAAGGGACATAAATGAATTCAGAACAATTGAAAATATATTTTCAAAAAATAGAAGATGATTTTAATAATGCAGTAGTTTCTAATAATATAGATAAAATAAAAGAATGTATTACTAAAGATTGGGTGATAGTTGATGCACAAGGAGGAATAATTCCACAAGAAAGATTTTTTTATGTTATTGAAAATGGAATGTTATCTCATTCAAGTATGAAAAAAGAAATATTGAGAGCTAAAGTTTATGGAAATACAGCTATTGTCACTGGCAGAGGAAAAAATACTGGACAATGGCAAGGAAAACCAATGGAAGCCGATGAATGGGTAACAGATATTTATGTAAAAGAAAATGAAAAATGGCTTTGTGTTCTCACACACTTAACACCAGTAAAGGAAGAAGGTTGAAAAATAAACGACAAATTAACTTAGTAAGGGAATATCTTCTAAGTATGCCTGAGGTTGCTGAAATACCGCATTTTGAAAAAACATCATTTAGAATTGAAAATAAAATAATAGCAGCATATGATGAAAAGAACAATAGATTAAGCATCAAATTGTGTGAAAAGGATCAAGATATTTTTTCGTTAATTGATAATTCAGCAATATATCCAATTCCAATCAAATGGGGGGAACAAGGATGGACTTTTGTCTATTTAGATAAATTAAAGAATAATATTATAAAAGATATTTTACTAATCGCTTATAATAATGTAGCTCCAAAGAGATTAAAAATAAATTCTGGTAAAGGTTAAATAACAATATAATCAGCCAATCAACTCGCCCGACTTTTCGCATTCGGGAATTCTAAAATTTTTGGGATGGTTGTTCCGTTATAAGTTTGTTCTTCAATGTTGTTCTGTTAATTAACATTGGTGCAAACCTTGCTTGTTCGAAAGTTAAGCAAGGCAATAGTTCTCAACATTTTTATAAATAAAAAAATATTGTAGTTATAGGCGGCGGGTTATTTGCAACGCTGTTAGGCGTCAAGCATAATAATTATATTTATTTAACTTAGTTGAATAAAATAATATGGTAGATTATAAAAGGAGAATTACATGGAGGAAGAAATTCAGAACAGATTTGAGCAAGCTTCCCAATATGAAGCTTTTGTAACTTCAGTAATACCCATTTATTCGCAGTTGCCCAAAATATTACTATCGCATCTCAGCACACTTTCCGGTAGCAAGGCAAAATTGCTTGATGTAGGGTGCGGTACCGGAACAAACATTTCTACATTTGCTACTCATCAACCAGATTGGACCTTTGTTGGTTTAGATCCTGAAGAAGCGATGTTAAGCTTTGCGAAAAATAAGGTGAACGGTATTAACGTTCAAAACCGTGTTACTTTTATCAAAGGAACCGTGGACGCTATTCCTAAAGAAAGCAAATTTAATTTAGCTACGTGCATATTTGTCGAACACTTGCTGCCTGATGATGGAACCAAGCATCATCTAATCGAAGGGATTTTTAATAGTCTTACAAATGGGGGGTGGTTAATACATGCCGGTATTTATGGAGACCTAGAAACAGAATGGGCAAAAAAACGTTTGAAAACTTGGCTTCAGTATGTTTCCTTGCAAGGTAAACCAAAAGAAGTTATTGAAAACGTACGCCGCCGTGCAACAATTGAAGACTCACTAATTTCAGAAAAACGCATTATGGAAATTATGGAGAAGGTAGGATTTATAAATATTGAACAAATATACCAGTTGCAATTATTTGGTGCATGGGCAGCTCAAAAACCATTAACAACATAATTAATAAATATTCAGAGTTAAAAATATAATTTGAAAATATCATAATAACTTTTGCAAATATTTGAAAATACGCCTAACCAGCAAATCAACCCGATCGCGTTTTCAACTTAGCCGAATTGATTTTCTGAAGTGAATTGTAAAAAGTAAGTAAGCTTTTAAAATTGTATTAAATAAATAATTAGGTCGCACCGGTTTTTATGAAATTTAAGCGGTGCTACAAATTCTCGGCAGTTGCGGTCAACCAGCTGTGTTGTTCTGGGCTGCGCCTTAGCCGTAATGCCATTAGGTTGTAAACAAAATGAAAAAATTAGGGTTTAATATATTTATTTTTTTCATTTGCTTTCTCACGAATAATATTATTTCACAAAGTACAAGCAAAACAAGGACTAAAGTTTATTTAAAGTATAGTCCTAAAAAAATAATTATTACTGAGGAAAGCAAAAATGATTCAAATTTTATTAGTAATCCAAATAAGATAATTCTCGGTCACTATTATCCGAATCAATATTTTGATTCAATGGAATGGGATATTTATTTGCCCAAAGCAGATTCATTAAAAATCACGATTTATGACTCTGAAATAAAATTAATAGATACAGCATATAACGACTATTTAGAAGAAGGATTCTATAAATTAATTCCAGATTTTTACTTTGATAAATTTTATAAATTGTATTTCCAATTGGAAATGAAAGACACAGTCATATCTAAAAAAATGATGGCTATAAATTAAAAACAACCTAACCCGCAGCTCAAGGCGACAGCGATTTCGCTCTTGGCATTTTACTCCAAACTAACTATCTTAGCAACGTAAAAAATTCACAAAAAAATAAAATTACTCGCGTTTTGAGAACTACTCTTAAATTTATATTAGCTTAATATTAGCCTCATATACCACAGGCTAATTATTCTTTAGTTCGGATAACTCTACCCGAACGGATTTCCATTTAATCAAATCATTCGTGCGTTGCTTTTAAGAGCAGCTGCATCTGCTATTGCGGTTTTTTAAACCTCACTATTCAAAAGCTGTCTTGCCGCGAATGATAAGTAAAAATTTAATCAAGAATATTAAGCAGGAATATAAATAATGAGTAAAGTATATTTATGGGAGGTTAATGTTAGAAATACACCTCTTTTAAAAAAGAAATGCAATCATTGTGATAGCGACAGGTTTTATTGCAGTGAGAAATTCAGAATGAATGCTCAAAAAAAGTATATTGATATATGGTTAATCTACAGATGTATGATGTGTGATAGTACATATAATATGACCATATTTTCCCGGACCAAACCAGAATCGATAAATAAAAATTTGTTCAATAAATTTTTGGAAAATAATAAAGAGATAGCCTGGAATTATGCATTTTCTCACATAATAAGTCGAAAAAATAATGTTGAATTAGATTTTGATAGTGTAGAATATGATATAAAGTATGATAATATTTCGGTTGAGGATATTCTAAATTTTAATAGTGAAATTGTAACATTTAAAATTAAATATCCTTATAATTTTAATCTTAAATTATCGTCCGTTATCAGGATTTGTTTGAAGCTTTCAGCGAATCAATTAAGTAAATTGATTGAAGCAAAAGTTATATCTGTTCAGGACAAACATTTACAAAAGAAACACAAAGTTAAAAATGATGATATTGTGCAGGTAAACAGAGAAGAACTGAGAAGTATATACCCTCTATTACTTTGACAATAACAATAAATGAACAAGCAGCTTTCATCATGAAAAATTATAGATCCACTAACGAAGTTTGATGAAATATATTAACTAATAAAAAGGACGTGTTATGATTTCAAGTATTCAAAAAGAAAAAGCTGAACTGTTCTTAAGGTATCATCAAGACAAAGATATTCTTGTTCTGTTAAACTCATGGGACATTAGTAGTTCTAAATTGATTGAAGCGACCGGCTATAAAGCAATTGCAACAACAAGCATGGGAGTAGCCGCTTCTTTAGGGTATCCTGATTGCCAGATAATAACATTATCAGAAATGCTTGAGGTCATAACTGGAATCGTAAATGCAGTAAAAGTTCCGGTATCGGTGGATATAGAAGCCGGATATGGAAATAATTTGAATGAAATTATTGAGTCTGTTAAAAAGATAATTGCAACTGGAATTGTTGGAATTAACATTGAAGATAGTATTGATTTAAGTCCAATATTAATTGACGAGATGGAATTTTGCGAAAGAATATCGGCCATTCGTGAATTATCAAATTCACTGGGCTTTCATTTAGTAATTAATGCAAGAACGGATTCATTTTATGTTTCTTCAGGTTCGCCGCAAGAAAAATTATCTGAATCAATTAAACGAGGCAATAAATACCGGGAAGCTGGTGCCGACTGCATATTTGTGCAGCCGGTTTGGGAAAAAGAAATGATTTCAACTTTGGTTAATGAAATTGATGCTCCAATTAATATTCTTTCAAACCCAACTATTGGTACTGGAGTAACCCCATCTATTCGTGAGTTACAGGATTTAGGAGTTGCCCGTGTAAGTCTTGGTTCAAGTTTGATGAAAGCTACTTTAGCTCTAATTAAAAAAGTTGCTGACGAATTGTCTGCCAAAGGTACTTACAATATTTTATTAGATACTTTAACACCGCTGCCCGATGCAGCAATGGCTTATAAAATGGCAATCGGATTAGATAAATGAATTACTCTTAACTAAGATTTTTGGGAGGAGTAAAAACAGAACAAATAAAGGCAATTATAAAAAATACTTTTGGAGGACAGCATTTTCGCCTTGGCTATTTAAGGATTATTGAGTAGATAATCAATTTAGTATATATGGGCAGCATGAAAATCCGCCAGTAGTTTTCGGTTTTTTGTTTCAGCAGCTTGCAAACCCGGATTACTTAATTGAGATTGATGCAATCGCATTTATTTCTGAAGAATAGAATTAACAACAAATAAAATAGGTAACTATGAAAACAATTCTAGTGATAATTTTTTTAATAAATATACATTTATATTGTCAATCATTTGAGGTTATTGGCAAACCAGAAATATTTGCTCCAAACATTGTGAGTACTGAAAAATCTGAAGTTAAAATTACGTTTTCAAAAGACGGCAAAATAGTATTGTGGGGTGCTGTTGGAAGAGAAAATGGAAAAGGCGGTTTAGATATTTGGAAAGCTATTAAAAGTAAAAATGGTTGGTCTAACCCCGAAGCAGTAAGCTTTAATACATCAGCAGATGATTTTGATCCAAGTTTTTCAGCAGATGGCAAGTTATTATATTTCTTTTCAAACAGGGAAGGTGGGGAAGGAGGTACCGATATTTATTTTGTTAAATATGATTCCGTAAATCAAAGTTTTAGCCAGCCGGTAAACATGGGAAACAACATTAATACAAGTGGGGACGAATGGGGCCCGGCAGAATCAATTGACGGTAAAAAATTTATATTTTGTACAGACGGACTAGGCGGAAAAGGAAAGCATGATATTTTTATTTGTGAAAAAGCTAAAGACGGTTGGAGTGAGCCAAAAGAAATTTCTGAAATTAACTCAGATGAAGATGATTTTGATCCTACCTTTTTGAATGATAGTAAGACGATATTATTTACTAAAAAAAATAATGAAGATGAAGCATATTTATATATAAGTTATCTATCGGAAGGCAAGTATACAAAGCCGGAAAAATTAGGTAAGGATATTAATATTTCTAACACATGGAATTTTGGCTCTTCACTTGATCCGCAAGATCATTCTTATTTTTATTATTCAACACACAAAGAAGAAGATTCAATGGGGAGATTAGATATTTATAAAGTTAAATATAGATTGAATACAAATTAAAAAACATAGTCTGCTCTGTTTAACTGCAGTATTTACAGAATTGATTAAAGTAATTGTATAAATAATTTCAAACAATATGTTGATGAACATAATTAAAAAATAATCCGACAATCTGCTCTAACCGATAGCCCTTGATCAAGATAGGGGGAAACTCTTCTCCAGTGGACTTATTTTTGACCTGCTTACTGGCGGTCTGTAAGTTTGCTACCTTATAAGATTAACTTTCTCAAAAAGAATTTACATACAAAATAATTTCAATCATTTAGTATTGTAATTCTAATCAGCGATCTTTCTGCCCTGGCGAACAGGCATGCTGGTAGCTGTAACAATGTTATAAGGCTTTTATTTATTTGTCCCTGTAATTAAAAAGACACAAAATCTTGTTTAATATTTAATGAATAAATTAAAATTGGGACGTGGAGATAAGAAGCCACTTTAAATAACTGGCGAAGTGATAACGCCAAATCATTAAGTTAAAAACTTCACAGAATAGAAAAAAGTTTTTGATGCTGATAAGCCCGATCTTGCAAAAGCAGGAGTTAAACTAAATGGCCTATACACATCGGTCAAAAACCCCAATGATGTAACAATGATTTTTGAAGTTCCCAGCGCAGAACTATATGAAAAAATGATGAGTGATCCTGCAAGGATTGAAGATATAAAGAAAGCCGGAGTAATCAGTGTGCCTACCGCAACAATTTTAAACAAGGTTTAATAAAACCTTGCAAGTACAATAAAATTAGGTCTTGACAACCCATTGTTGTTTAAGTTGCTATCTTTAATAAATTTTAGTGCATTTGAAAACTAATCCCACTTTTATTACTTAAAATAAAGTACTCAATCCTTTTAAATAACATCATATAATAGCATTAATAAGAAAAAAAATGATACCCAAAGTCTAATTGTCAATAATTTTGTTTTAAAAAAATATATCTTGTTATAAATTATCAGGTGTTATTCTAATCCATCTTTTTTTACAAAAAAAATCGTTATTAAATGTTAAAATTAACGGGAGAAAATTATTTTTGCATTCTCAACTTATAAGTTATAATGTCTATCATTCCTTACGACATATTTGTCTCAAGTAATATCCTACAAAAAATTTATCTAATAATAAAAAATTTCTAAATATTCCTACCTAACGTAAGTACTTTTAACTGTGTGTCAACAGTAACACAGTTATATTGCAAAGATTATGGTTTTGATATTTCTAGACAAAAATTATTTTTTTGAATTATATTGAAAGACTTCTTCCAAAGAAACATTAAATATTTCAGCTATACGAAAAGCAAGTTCCAGTGTTGGAGAATACTTTCCAGCTTCAATAGCGTTTATTGTTTGTCGTGATACATTTAACCTGTCAGCTAATTCTTGTTGGGTCATTTCAGAAGCATTAAATCTTAATTTTCGAATATTATTTGTTAACAAAATATTTCTCATTTAGATGCCTCTTTTGTAATAGAAAATCTTTGTTAGGTTAAGGACAATATGTGCAATGAAGAGTATGGAAATAATTAAATTAAAAAAAGCAATAGGTTGAAGAATTTTATAGAATGAAATTGAAAGAATTATTATAGCGTTTGTAAGTATCATAACACTTATATATGCATTACGATATGATTTCGCTTCAATAATCTTATCTCTTTCATCAAATCTAATTTCCTTCGATTTTGTAATTAAAAATAAAACTAGTTTTGTAGTTGCATTTGCCACAGCAAAACCAATAGCAATAATAATGTAAGTTAAAACAAAATCGGTCGACCTAAATGTTAGAAATAAAAAGTAAGCGAAGAAGAAAAATGTCAATGTAATTTCTGAATAAGTGTAAGTTTCTCTATTTAAATTTCCTTTTTTAAGATTCATTTTAAAGATTCCTTATATAAATGTTAATAATACTATACAAAATGTAAAAAATATTTATCATTATGTCAAATATATTTGACATAATAGTTTTATACTTCTGAGTTAAATAACCAAGCATTTTAAGCTTATAACGTTTTACTTTCTCGTTACCTTTGAAAATAATCCATTTAGTGTTTCTTGTTTTGGCAATTGTTTAATTATAAATTATTTTATGCTAAAAAATAAAACAAGGGTTCACTTATGAACAATAAAAATATTGAATACATGAATCCCGATGGGCTTTCAAAAAATCCCGCGTTTTCACAAATTGTAACCACACAAGGAAAAGGAAAAACTATTTATATTGGCGGACAAGATTCTGTTAATGCAAAATGAGAAATAGTCGTTGAAATAGATGCCATAGCATTTATTTCTGAAGAATAGATTAGTGGTAAACTAATAAGGTTTTTGAAATTTCAAAACCTTACAACTGCAGTAATATAAGCAGTGATGGTAATACGCGCAGCAGCTTAAATTTATAATGATTTTTATAGGCTTATAAATGAAATCTTTTATAAAATCAATTTTTTTCTCTACCGTTATCACCTCTTTAATTTCAGTTTCTTTGTTAAGTCAAAGCAAACCTAATGAAAAAGCCGGGAACAGAAATAAAAATATTGAAATTTATGATTTGCGATGTGAAGGGTTGAAAAATCCACTTGGGATAGATGTCATACAACCGCGACTTAGCTGGAAAATGCATTCCCAGGTTCGCGGACAAAAACAAACTGCATACCGTATTTTGATTTCTGACAATCTGGAAAGTCTAGAAAAAGAAAACGGTGATTTATGGGATACCGGAAAAATAAACTCAGATCAATCTATTCAGATAACTTATTCAGGAAAGGATTTACACTCCGAAGAATTTATTTACTGGAAAGTTCAGGTTTGGGGCAAAGAGGGTGAAGCTTCCAGCTGGAGTGAAACCCAGCGTTGGAGTATGGGATTATTAAATCTGTCCGACTGGAAAGGTGAATGGATTGGATTGGATAAAGATGTAGGCAGCGATAATTCTAACGATGAATTTCATAGACTCTCTGCAAGGATGCTGCGTAAAGAATTCGAAATTAATAAGACTGTCAAAAGTGCACAAGCCTACATTTGCGGAATGGGTTTATTCGAATGTTATATAAATGGAAAAAAGGTTGGAGATCAAGTGCTTGCGCCGGCTCTTTCTCAATACAATAAGAGAGCATATTACATGACATTTGATGTCACTAATTATCTAAAAGATAATGAAAATGCTGTGGGAGTAATTTTAGGTAACGGCCGCTTTTTTGCACCACGAAGAACTCTACCTGTTCAAACAGTAAACTATGGTTATCCAAAATTATTGTTTCAAATGCGCATTTTATATTCAGACGGTACTGTCGATTATATTGTCTCTAACCAGGACTGGAAATTAACAGCCAATGGCCCTATTCGAGCAAATAATGAATACGATGGGGAGGAATATGATGCAAGAATGGAAATGAATGGTTGGAATGAACCGGGATTTGATGATCATAAATGGATGAAAGCTGAAATAGTACAACCAGCTTCTCCACAACTATCTGCACAAATGAATGAGCCAATTCGAGTTACGGGTGATATTAAACCTGTTAGTATGACTGAATGGAAACCAGGTACATTCATTTTTGATATGGGGCAAAATATGGTTGGCTGGGTTCGTTTGAAAGTTACTGGACAAGCTGGAACAATTGTTAAACTTCGCTTTGGCGAATCATTAAAACCTGATAGCGGGTTATATACCGGCAATTTGCGCAGCGCAAAACAGACTGATACTTATATCTTAAAAGGACAGGGAATTGAACTCTATGAACCAAGATTTACTTATCATGGGTTCAGATATGTTGAAGTAACCGGGTATCCTGGCAAGCCTGATATTGAATCAATTACAGGAAGGGTTGTGAATGACGACCTTGAGCAAACCGGAACATTCCAAACCTCAAATAATTTGATTAATCAGATTTATAAAAATACTGTTTGGGGCATCCGCGGAAATTATAGAAGTATGCCGACTGATTGCCCGCAGAGGGATGAACGGCATGGCTGGCTTGGCGACCGTGCAATTGAATCACGCGGTGAAAGTTATGTCTTTGATATTTCCAAGCTATATGCCAAGTGGCTGCAGGATATTCATGACGCACAGCTTGATAACGGGAGTTTGCCTGACCTTGCTCCGAATTACTGGTCATTTTATAATGATAATGTTACCTGGGGTGGTACTTATCATATTATTCCTGATATGTTATACAATCAATATGATGATAAAAATATTCTCTCACGGGATTTTTCATCTATGGAAAAATGGTTTAGTCATATGGACGGTTATCTTGATGACGGTATCATGCCGCGGGATACTTATGGCGATTGGTGTGTGCCTCCAATAAACCGGAAAATCAATATGACGGAAGATACAAATCGTATAACTAATGGAAAACTAATAGGGACATCTTATTATTATTATATCTCAAAGTTGATGTCAAAATATGCAAATATTCTTGGCAAGCAGAAAGAGAGTCATTTTTATGCAGAAAAAGCTGCCGGTTTAAGAAAAGCTTTTAATGATAAATTCTACAATAATAAATTAAGTCAATACGATAATGGTTCAGAAACTTCGACTGTGCTCGCACTTGGGCTTGGACTTGCAGAAGAATCAAATAAAAATAAGCTATTTGAAAAATTGAACGACCAAATTTCAACAGTTGATTCCGGCCATGGATGTACGGGGCTGATTGGGTGTCAATGGCTTATGCGGACTTTGAATCAATTCGGAAGGCCTGACCTAGCTTATACAATCTTAACAAGAAATACTTACCCAGGTTTCGGTTACATGATAAAAAAAGGAGCAACAACAATCTGGGAATTATGGAATGGAGATACCGGAGATCCTAGTATGAATTCGCAAAATCATGTAATGCTTACCGGTGACGTTATTCCCTGGATGTTTGAAGACCTTGCCGGAATTAAATCAGATGAGAAATCACCGGGATTTAAAAAAACTATAATGTACCCTCAAATTATTTCTGATCTTAAATTTGTTAATGCTTCACATGAATCTCCATTCGGGAAGATAAGCAGTTACTGGATGCAGCAGAATCACCAGCTAATCTGGAAAGTTGATATACCTGTAAATACAACTGCCGATATTTATCTGCCATGTTCTAATGCAGAAGATGTTACTGAAAGTGGAAATCCATTAAAGACTTCTGAAGGTTTAAATGTTATCGGAAATCAGAACGGAAGAATTCTTGTAACCGTGGCATCAGGCTCTTATTCCTTTAAAATATCAAATCCAATTAAAATAGTTTCTGCACCGGTTTTATATAGAAATAAAATTACCGGACAGACAGAACTAATAAGCGCCGATTCCAGCAGCAAAATATATTACACTACTGATAACAGCATACCGGATGAGCATTCAAAAAAATATGATACGCCTTTTAATCAGGTTAATGCAGTAACAATTAGGGCTAAAACCTTTTCAGCTGAGGGCATAGAAAGTGCGGAAACAAAGGCTGTCTTAGATCAACTGCCTATCTTTCCACCTAAAATAATTCCGGATAAAATGCTCGTAGAAGAACCTGGCAGTACAAGCATAAAAATGTTGCCCCAAACACCCGGATCTGAAGTTTATTATACACTCGATGGTTCTAATCCATCAGCGAAATCAGTTCTATACAAGAATCAAATTTCAGTCAATAATAATACTTTAGTTAAAGCTGTAGCTATAAAAAAGGGCTGGGCTCCAAGTTCGATTGCTGAACAATCAATATTTTTTACAATTCCGCGAAAGGTAGTTCGGATAGAGGGAGGAGTTGATCCCAGGTACAGCGAAGGCGGTGAGAATGCGCTTATCGATAGTAAACTAGGCTCGGATAATTATAGAGACAGTACGTGGCTGGGATTTGAAGGAAAAGATATGCAAGCAGATATTGATCTTGGGAAACAAGTAGATGTAAACCGGGTTTCAGTTGGTTTTTTGGAGGATCAGGATACTTGGATTTTTTTGCCTGAAGAAGTTGAGATTTTTTATTCTAAAGACGGTAAAGAATTTATACCGTTAAAGAAAATTTTAATTGATGCTAAAGAACCATCAAAACCAAAACAAGTAAAATATATAACGCTTAAATTTGATAAGATTAATACCCGCTACATTAGAGTTCGAGCGAAAAATATTAAGACTTGTCCTGAATGGCATACTGGAGCGGGCGGTAAAGCCTGGCTGTTTGTTGATGAGATTATGATTCATTAAAGCGCTAAAATTGAAAAGAGTAAGACAACAAGCTCGATAACACTAATCAACTTACGTTTTAACACTCCAACAAAGTCCTCCTTAGAATGAGGATTTAGGAGGATGTTATTTCAAATAAATTAATGGTAAACATACCGATGTTTTTTTTTATGCTTTTTTGTACATTCTCAACAGTTTTTATTAAATAAAAATCCGCAAACGCATTTGGATGTGCAGACTAGATGAATAGGGAATAAACCTTGATGATTTAATAAAAAGATAATGAATACACAATGATTTAATTAGGTAAGTTTATGATTGAGAATAAAAAATTTATATGTCAACCGTAAAAGATTTTTCAAATTCAATATAATTCATAGACCTAAACCTTAAAAGGAGTTAAAAATTCAACTTGATAATAAAGAATTAGTTTTTCAATCTTATCAAGAATCTTATAAGCAATATAAACGCTGGGTTGGAATATTCTACTTAATTTCCTTTTTAATCTTCATAATCATCTATAATTCACAAATGTGGGACAAACTTGAAAAACTTCCTGTTTGGAAAAAGCATATTGAGTTTGTTGAAAACATGAGTACCACTCTAAAATTGGATCTAAGTACTCCAACCAAATATATTATTAGAGATGCACTATCTAATATGAATTTGAAGATAGAACCTTGGAAAAACATGAAAAAGGAAGCCAGAGAATTAAAAAACCAACGGAGATTTATTGAAAAACTTGACTCTTTGAACAATTTAACTAATTATTATTTTTCTAACAGCATAAAAGCTCTAAAAAACTATTTTTTTATTGACAGTTTAGCCTTTGAATCTAGATTAAATCGGATCGATTCTACAATAAAAATTTATGATTCACTTTTTGCAGAAAACATCAGTTCTCAAAAAAGTAAAAAAGAAAAAGATGAATATGTTAAGAAGAAAAAAGCAACATTTATAAAAGACATAAAAAGCATCTACAACTCGTCAATTTTAATTTCCTTACTCCAAAGAATAAAAGATAGAATGGAGGAGAAGATATTTAGTGACTATCAAATCAATCAAGATGATTCTGACTATACATTGAAACAACTAAAAGATACAGCGGAAGCTGGAATTGATTCAATAAACCAATTTCAGGATAAAAGATTTGTAACATTGTCCACAATTAGTATCCCTCTTGCCATGAAACAATTAAAATGGTTTGTATTCCCAATAGAAATATTAGCTTCTATATATTTATGTCTACTATATCTTAACTTTTTGCTGATTGAATCTAAAATTTTTCATTTGAAAAACAAAGACCTGATTTCAGTTCCAAGCTTATCAAACATTGTTGAGAAACTAAAACTTCCATTAGTCTCTAATAAAATATTTAAAAAAGTTATTGGAATTTTAATTAATATTGCTCTTCCAATATATATCACTTTAGAGCTGGGATGTAAAACGAAAGGTTTATTAGAACTGGGATATAAAACGAAAGGTTTATTGCTATCTATTTATTTTCCCTTTTTGCTTGTTCTTTACGGTATATTTTTTGTGTTACTAATTTGTAGCTTTAGAAATAAGTTGAAAATTGTATTTAGCTTACAAAATCACAGATCTCCCTCTAGTAAGGTTTAGAAAAAACAGCCTTATAGAGTAAAAAAATCTTGTCAAAATTATCAGGTGTAATTCAATTCCATTCTAATTATTTTTACATAAGTAAAAACCAATATTGAAATAAAATTACTAACCAGGCGGGAGGAGTATTATGTTAAACCGCAAATCTTTATTAAGCTTTATAGGAATATTTTTTATGCTACTTACCATTAATTCTTTCGGACAATTTAAAGTTAGGAGAAGTTTACCACGGATTTAAATTATTAAAGAAAGAATTTGTTAAAGAAGTAAATGCAGAGTGTTATTACTTTGTTCATGTTAAAAGCGGTGCAAGGCTTTTAAAAATTGCCGCAGATGATCCAAACAAAACATTCAGTATTGCTTTCAAAACAGTTCCTCAATCTGATGGCGGTACGCCGCATATTATTGAACATTCCGTTCTTAACGGTTCTAAAAATTTTCCTGTAAAAAGTCCGTTTGATGTACTTGCAAAAGGATCACTTAATACATTTCTAAATGCAATGACGGGAAGCGATATGACAATTTACCCGGTTGCCAGCATGAATGACAAAGATTATTTCAACTTAATGCATGTTTATCTCGATGCAGTTTTTAATCCGCTTGTTCTGCATGACAAAAGAATTTTTGAACAGGAAGGCTGGCATTATGAAGAAGACAGCATTAACAGTCCGCTGCAATACAACGGCGTTGTTTATAACGAAATGAAAGGTGCCTTTTCAAGTGCCTCACGCGAGCTAAATTACTATATGTACAAAAATCTTTTCCCGGATAATGGTTACGGTTTTTCATCCGGCGGCTACCCGATGTCAATACCGCATTTAACTTATGAAAATTTTATAAAATTCTATAAACGTTTTTATCATCCTTCAAACAGCTACATATATCTTTACGGTAATGCGGATTTGGACAAAGAGCTTAAGTTTATCGACTCGGATTATTTATCCGGTTACAACAAGATAGATGTTAATTCGAATATACCCCTTCAAAAACCTTTTAAGGAAATGAAAGAGGTTACAGATTATTATTCAGTTACGGAAGGCAGCGATGTAAAAGACCAGACATATTTAAGCTTAAGTTTTGTTATAGGATTAAATACTGACCGAGCTTTGGTAATGTCGCTTAACATGCTTTCTGATTTACTTGTAAACCAGGAATCTGCGCCTATCAGACTTGCACTTCAAAAAGCCGGGATAGGGAAAGAAGTTAGTGCCGGTGTAGATGATATAGAGCAAAATGTATTTGAAATAAAAGTTCAAAATGCTAATCCGGCAGACAAAGATAAATTTAAGGAGATAGTATTTAACACCCTTAAAGATGTAGCAAAAAATGGTTTGGATTCTCTTGCTGTACAGGGATCACTTAACAGGACAGAGTTCCATCTTCGTGAAGGCAATGATGCACAAAAAGGTTTATCATATAATTTTAATGCTATCGCAAGCTGGTTTTTTGCAAACGATCCTTTCCCGGGCCTTGAATATGAAAAATCTCTGGCTAAGTTAAAATCCGGTATAAATAAAAATTCACTTGAGAATATTATTAAATCAGATATGATCGATAATCCTCATTCACTTTTATTAACCCTTGTTCCCAAACCAGGACTTGAGAAAATAAATAATGAAAAAATTGAAAAGGAATTATCGAATTACAAAGCATCGCTTTCTAAGTCACAGATTGAAGACCTTGTTAAAAACACAGAAGAGTTAAAAGAATATCAGAAAAAAGAAGATACGCCTGAAGCACTTGCTACAATTCCATTATTAAGCCTTAAGGATATTAACCCGGAAGCAGAATGGTATTCATTGGATAAAGAAACCGTAAAAGATATCCCGGTACTTGCCCACAATGAATTTACAAACGGAGTTGTTTATGCTAAGCTTAATTTTGATATTCGGGTTCTGCCCGAAAAATTGATCCCTTATGCAGCTCTGCTTTCCGAAGTTATGGGCAGCATGAATACAGAAAATTATTCTTATTCAGACCTGGAAAAACAATTGAATATTAATACAGGCGGCTTCAATACATATCTTAATAGTTATATTAAAGATATGGATGATGCGAATCTGATTCCTAAGTTTGTAGTATCTTCAAAAGCGATGAATGATAAAGTTGGCAAGATGTTCGATTTAATGAGTGAAATTGTTAATAAAACAAAGTATGCTGATAAGGACAGGCTGAAAGAAGTTTTAACAAGAGACCAATCAAGAATTGAAGCAAGTGTAAAATCAAACGGATATCAATATGCTCAAACAAGGTTAACTTCTTATTTCAGTAACCAAGGAATGTTTAACGAATTAACCGACGGCATAGCATATTACCGTTTTATATCCGGACTGGCAAAGAATTTTGATACTAAATCAGATGAAATAATAGCAAACCTTGTCCAAACTGCAAAGCTGATTTTTACAAAAGACAATTGCGTTGCTTCGGTTACCTGTGCAAATGATGATATGCCTATTTACCTTAAAGGATTTAATGAATATGCAGATAAAATGGCGGAAGGCAAACCTATCTACAATGAATGGAAATTTGACTTAGAGAAAAAGAATGAAGGCTTTGTTACTGCTTCAAAAGTTCAGTATGTAATTGAAGGTTATGATTATAGAAAACTTGGTTTTAATTTTAGCGGTAAATATTATGTGCTTAATCAAGTTCTCTCAACAGATTATCTGCAAAACCAGGTGCGCGTATTAGGCGGTGCATACGGTGGTTGGGCAAGATTTTCACCAACAGGGCTTGCTTATTTTGCTTCATACCGCGATCCGCATCTTAAACAAACATTGACTAACTATGACAGCACAGTTAATTATTTAAAAAACTTTGATGCTGATGATAATGAAATGACAAGGTATATAATCGGAACAGTATCCGGACTTGACAGGCCGCTTACTCCTTCAAACAAGGGTGATTTAGCATTTAGACGGTACCTGCAGAATGAGACAAAACAGTACGTACAAAATATTCGTGATGAAGTTTTAGCAACTACAGCAAATGATATTAAATCAATGAGCAAGCTTGTGAAAGATGTAATTGCAGAAAAAGCATATTGTGTTTATGGTAATGAAGATAAAATTAAATCTGAAAAAGATTTATTTAAAGAAGTTGTTCAGTTAAATCCGGATACGGCGGAGCTGCAGAAAAAAGTTGATTAAATATCAAAACATAAGATTAGGGTTAAATTAAGTAGGTGTAATGAAACAAGCATTATTTATTCTATTTATGGTTTGTCTATCAGGAGTTTCTTTACCTCAACAAATAGGCGAATTTAATGCTGATAAGGATTTATTTTTAGCGCAGTTTGATTGTAAAACTGATGTTGACGATATATACTCCATTGCCGGCGTAGCCACTATGCTGGCTGATCCTCGCTTGTCTGGCGTAAAGTATCATGCAGTTGCCGGTGCTTATGGAATACAGGAAGGTTTGTATGTGCCGCCTAATGATCTATTTAAAATTGCATTTGGCTCTCATTGGTCTGATGCCCATAGAAACTTTAAGCAGGCGCTAAAAGAAGTTACAAAACTTGTTGTTAAAACTTTAAAAGATAGTGGAGACGTTTGGATTGCCGAAGCGGGGCAATCTGATTTTTCAGCTTCGCTTATTAAAAATGTTAAGACTGTTTTGCCGTCAATTAATTCTAAATCCAGAATTCATTTAGTGCAGCATAGTGATTGGAACGAAAACAATACATCAAAAAATGATTTAGGGTACGTAAAAGAAAATACAGATTATATAAAAATTCCGGATGGAAATGTTATTGGTAATGGCTCTCCCGGATTTACCACAGAAGAGAAAGTAAATTGGAGTAAGTATATTATCAGTCCGAAGCTTACTATGGTTTGGAAAAAAGCAATTGAAATTGCAAATAAATATAATGGCCAGGATGGGAGGTATATAAATCCCTCTATAGCAAAAGGCGGTATGGACTTTTCAGATGTATCCGAGACGTGCTGGATTTTTGGTTTTAATCACCTTAAAAATGTAGAGGAATTCTTTAAAAGATTTTCTTCGTCAAAGAATTAGATTATTTAGTTAACTATTTTAAATCAAATAGGAAATATTATGTCAAAAACTTTAAGAGGGCTAACTACAGTCAGTTATTTTGCAGAAGATCATAACTCGGCAAAAAATTGGTACACTGAATTTTTAGGAATAGAACCATATTTTGAAAGGCCTGGATATGCTGAATTTAGATTGGGAGACTATCAGCATGAGTTAGGGATTATTGATAGTAAATATGTTCCGGGTATAGAAAGTATAAAAGGCAGAGCCGGCGTTATTGTTTACTGGCATGTGGATGATGTTGAGTCAGTGGTAAATAAAGCAATTGCAATGGGAGCAAAACCATTTGAACCTATAACAGATAGAGGGCATGGATTTATAACTGCTACAGTTGTAGATCCTTTTGGTAATATATTGGGTATCATGTATAATCCCCATTATTTAGAGATTTGTTCGCAATTAAAAGGCAATCAATAGCTAATAGTTTTAATTTATAAATAAGAGAAGAGTTAATAAATCTCAATAGTAAGAGATTATTATTATTTATAACTCTTCTTCATGCAGTGAAACATGTTCAACGGTTTTCCAAATAAGCTATTAACTTATGTTTGCTAACTTAATTTTACAATCATTTCAAATGATGTTTAGTATTCAACTTATATAATAATTATTGTTAGAATCTTAAATATGAAAACAATTATTTTTTTAATCTTATTTTCTTTTATTCTTCAGCTTACAATCTGCATTCTCTCAATCAATTCAAAAAAATAGAGTAATTATATTAACTGATATCGGAGCCGATCCTGATGATTCTGAATCAATGGTTCGTCTTCTTTTATACTCGAATGAAATAGATATTGAAGGAATAGTTGCTACAACATCCTGCTGGCAAAAAACAGAAATTCATCCAGAGTATATAAAAAACATTATTCAAGCTTATGGTCAGGTGCAGCCAAATCTAAATAAGCATGAAGCAGGTTTTCCTACTGCTGAATCACTTATGAATAAATTGAAAAATGGTTTAGCGGAATATGGAATGCTGGGAGTCGGTAAAGGGAAAGATTCCGAGGGGTCTGATTGGATTTTAAAAATCCTTGAAAAAAATGATGAACGCCCTTTATGGGTATCTGTGTGGGGTGGAGTAAATACACTTGCTCAAGCTTTATATAAAATTAAAAATACAAAGACTGACGTTGAGGCTAAAAAGTTAATCGCAAGACTTAGAGTTTATACAATATCAGATCAAGATGACAGCGGTGTATGGATCAGAAAAAACTTTCCTGACCTGTTTTATATAGTTAGTCCCGGTGATGATTACGGAAATGCAACTTGGAGCGCAATTAATAGTGTTATTGATGGAATAAATAATGAAAAGATTAGCAATAGCTGGCTAGAAAAAAACATACAGCAGGGTAAAGGCCCTCTTGGAGCTGTATATCCTGATGTTGCATATGGAATGGAAGGTGA
Organism: uncultured Bacteroidota bacterium; assembly: GCA_963777515.1. Classification (GTDB taxonomy): domain Bacteria; phylum Bacteroidota; class Ignavibacteria; order Ignavibacteriales; family Ignavibacteriaceae; genus CAVSWT01. The sequence continues at coordinate 14,977 of CAVZQU010000007.1, read as the reverse complement.
CACACCTTCATGGCTGAACTTAATTCCAAATGGATTAAGTTATCCCGAACATCCTGAATGGGGAGGTTGGGGCGGCCGCTACGAACTGTACTTGCCGAAATTTGATTCACTAAATAGTGTTAACTCCGGTGTTCCTATAATACCAGAAACCAGAGCTATTTGGACCGACGCAATTGACACATATACTCCATATTATTTTAATGAATATGGACGAACAATTAAATACGACACTGCTATAGATTTTAAAAGTAATAAAGCAACTTTGTGGCGTTGGAGGGATGATTTTCAAAATGATTTTGCTGCACGAATGAACTGGTGTACAAAATCTTTTAAAGAGACTAATCATCCGCCGGTGCCTAAATTATTAATACCTGATCATATCACTGTCAAATCTGGAGAAGGTGTAAAATTGTATGCTTCAGCCGCTGATCCCGATGGGGATAATCTTAGTTACTTGTGGTTTAATTATCCTGAAGCTGGCTCGTATAAAGAAAATATAAAAATTAATTCTGCGGAAAATATATATAATGCATATGTGATAGCTCCTGAAGTTGAAAAGAAAGAAACGGTTCAATTTATATTGAGGGTTACAGATAAAGGAACTCCTCCATTATCAAGATATAAAAGAGTATTCGTTACTATAATCCCAAATTAAATAACAAATATGAATTAAATTATTGTAACGGAGTGAGTGAACAATTTAGCTTATTTTGTATTATAAAAGAGATAATTTTTTTAATTTATAAACAGACAACTAGTAAAATAAGGTTTACATATAATGTCCGAAAATATTTTAACCTTTAGTTTAACTGTATTTATGGGTTTCTTCGCAATAATGAACCCGATAGCAAACACCCCGGTTTTTCTAGGCTTAGTGGGAGATAAAGATGAGAAAGCAAGAAAATCAATTGCAAAAACATCCTGCCTGACAGCATTTCTTATTGTACTGTTTTTTGTAATTCTTGGTAAATATCTTTTTGAATTATTTGGGATTACAATTCCAGCATTTAAAATTACCGGCGGCGTGCTTTTATTTTATGTCGGTTTTGAAATGCTGCAGTCAAAGAAATCAAAAATACATCATCAAGAAGATGTGGAACCTGATGACGGTGTTGCTATATCTCCTTTAGCTATTCCAATACTTGCCGGGCCAGGAACAATAGTAACAGCAATGAACTACATTACAAACGGAAGTATTATTCATCTATCAATTGTGATTGTAATTTTTGCTTTAATGATTTTTCTAACTTATTTAGCCTTTACTTTAAGTGAACTAATCGTAAAAAAGATTGGGAATCATTTAATCCTAGTGATTGGCAAGATAATGGGATTAATTCTTGCAATAATGGGGACGGGAATGGTGATTGACGGAATAAAACTTTCATTTAATTTGTAAATGATATTTTGTGATAAATAATTATTATAAAAACTCTTATCCATAAATTTTAAATTATTAAGAGATAATTAATAATTTTGACATTCAGCCTCAAAGCAAAATTATTTTTAATAATTTAAGTTTATTATATTCAGTGTGACAATTTCAAATCTGTTACAGAAAAAGTGGGACACATAAAAAAATTCTTTTCAAAACAAAAATCTAATTTTATTTAAATATTATTGTGGGGAATTATGAGAAAATTTAAAATATTTAATATCTCTTATATCTCGGGATTCGCAATATTTCTAAATCTTTGCATTTTATTTGAAAGTTGTTCTTCATTAAGAGAGGTTACTAATAGGAATGATGAAAATGTGAAGGTATATAAAATTGAAACCAATGAAGGAGAAATTATTGATTTTTCGGATACTCAACTAGGTTATGCAGTAATGAAGAATGATGAAATAATTAGTACAGAAAAAAACGGAGAACAAAAAGTATATCAAGTTTCACAGGTAAAGAAAATTTATACTGAAAAATTTAATTCTATAGCTACTTTGTTTTTGATCGGTGGAATAGGGCTTGCGGCTTATTTATTATTTTTAGCTGCATTTGCATTATCTCTAAACGGAAGAGGGTTTGGAGGATGATAGAAATTAAAAAAGTTTAGACAATGAATTTAAAATATAAGATTTATTATATTCGTAAATAGAAATTCAAACCATTCTGAAGTAAAGAGGGTCTCATGAAAAAAATAATTCTTGTTTTATCGTCTTTAATGTTGCTCGTTTCTTTTACCCATAAAAAAGAAACACAACCAATAACAACAAAATTTTCTTTAGATGATAAAAGTGCAATTGTATACTCTACAGCTTTTAATTTAGATTTAAAAATAACTCCAACAGACACTCTTAAATTTAATGATGCTGTTCAGCCTCTTGAAACAGAGACTGCTGTTTTTGTGAATACAGATAAACGTTTTCAAACATTAATTGGAATTGGAGGGGCGCTAACAGATGCATCAGCAGAAGTTTTTGCGAAATTAAGCAAAGAAAAACAGCAAGAATTATTAGATGCTTACTATAGTGATGAAAAGGGAATTGGATATACATTTGGCAGAATATCAATTCACAGCTGCGACTTTAGCAGTTCAAGTTTTACTTATGTTGATGAGGGTGATAAAGATTTAAAAACTTTTAGTATTGATCATGATAAACAATTTAGAATTCCATTAATTAAAAGAGCAATAGAAACAGCCGGAGGAAAGTTAACTCTTTTTGCAAGTCCCTGGAGTCCGCCGGCATTTATGAAAAGTAACAATGATATGCTTCATGGCGGAAAGCTGCTTCCTGAATTTTATCAGTCATGGGCAGATTATTATGTTAGGTTTATAAATGCATATCAAGATGAAGGCATCCCTATTTGGGGTATAACAGTTCAAAATGAGCCAATGGCAATTCAAAGATGGGAATCTTGTATTTATACTGCAGAAGAAGAAAGAGATTTTCTTAAAAACTATCTTGGCCCAACAATGGAAAAAGCAGGATTGAGAGACAAGAAAATTATTGTATGGGATCACAATAGGGATTTAATGAACTATAGAGCAAATGTAATTTTTAGTGATCCTGATGCTGCAAAATATGCCTGGGGAATTGGATTTCACTGGTATGAAACATGGCAGGGAAGTGTTCCAATGTATAGAAATGAACTGGCTGTTAAACAAGCTTTCCCGGATAAGAATTTAATTTTTACAGAAGGCTGTGCAGAAAATTTTAACGACAGCAGTTATAATTCAATTAAAAATGCAGAAAGATACGGCAGTCAAATGATTAATGATTTTAACTGTGGTACTACAGCATGGACTGATTGGAATATTCTTTTAGACCAGCATGGCGGTCCTAATCATGTTGAGAATTTCTGTATGGCTCCGGTACATGCAAATTTAGAATCCGGTGATTTAATTTATACGCCGTCGTATTATTACATTGGACAGTTCTCAAAATTTATTCGCCCAGGTGCAACTCGAGTTAGCACTGCTGCAAGCAGAAGTCAGCTTCTATCAACATCTTTTTTGAATGAAGATGGTAAAATGGTTACTGTTGTGATGAATCAAAGTGAAAATAAAATTAAGTATAAATTAATTGTAGATGACAAGGAAACAATAATATGATATTCTTCCGCATTCAATTCAAAGTGTTATTTATTAGAGTTGTCTTTATTATTTTATAAACAATAAAATTAAAAAGATAGATTGATTCCAAAGATTAACAGCAGCAATTATTTTATTGCGGATAATCTTCGAAAAACTTAACTTGAATTCAGTTGTTATAACTTTTCTTTAAGCTTATATAAATAGGGTAGTCAAATTTTGAAAAATTTCTTTAGTTAAAAAATTCAATCAAATTAAAAAATGATATGAAATTATTAATAGTATTAATTATCATTTTGTTCTCTGAAAATATTTTTTCTCAAAATAATTTACATTCATTTGGGAATATTGAGAATAAAATTGTTTGCAGCGATGCATTGTATAATAAATTCAGCAGTCCTTTGAAGTTGGAAAATAAAGTATATAAAAGTTATTCATTAGTAAACCTAACTTTTCAGCCAGTTGTTGGTTCTAGCTTTGCATTTATTTTTACCATACCTCCGTTTCTCGGTTTATTAAATGATGTATGGAACAGTGAATCAGCCATTTCACATACAGTCTGGGGTATTTTAACAATATCAGCTTATTGCCTGGGAGCAGGCACCGGAGTCTATTTAGTTGCGAATATTGAAAATAAAAAATTAGCTTATTGGGATACGGTTGAATATGCTGTATTTGGAGCCGCTATCGGTGCTCTAACTGCAGCGGTGTTAGCATCTCAATATTCAACTATTCCAAATGCTGGTGCAATATTTATAGCTTTTAGTCCTGTAATTGGGGCAATGTTTTATACTTCATTTGTAGCTGACTGGCCTACTCAAAATCAAGATTTATCTTTTAACAATAAAATACTTTCGCATAAAGATTTAATTAACCGTACAAACATTTTTAATATAGAGGTTATTCGAATTAAATTATAATATTATTTTACCCCTTGACTGCTCCTTCCGTTAATCCTTGAATAATATATTTCTGGAATAAAGCTATTAATAATATAACCGGGATAATTGCAATTACTGCCGCAGCCATAATATATCCCCACGGAATTTGACCGTGAAGCCCTTCAAATAAAGCAATACCAACCGGGACAGTTCTTGCTTTATAATCAATTGTAAACATCAAAGCGAAAAGAAATTCATTAAAAGAATAAATGAAGATTAGCATGAAAGTAGAGAAAGCTCCCGGTAATGCAAGCGGAAAAATTATTCTTCTTAATATCTGAAATCGAGAAGCACCATCAACAAGTGCTGCTTCATCCAGTTCTTTTGATAACTGCGAAAAATGACTTAACATTATCCATAATGCTAATGGAAGTCCAATGGTTATGTAAGGAAATATTAAAGCATAATAAGTATTTATCCAGTTAAAGCTTGTCATCATTTTAAATAGATAACCTACAATACTAATTTGAGGGAACATTGAAAACCCAAGCAATGCAATGGGAATAAAAATCTTTCCCGGGAATTTAAGTCTTGTAATTGAATATGCAGAAAGGCTTGCAAAAAAAGTTGCAAAGAAAGCTGCAGCTAAAGATATAATTACACTGTTTCTCAAGTAATCAAGAAGATGCACTGACTTGGAAGTTAATACTTGAATATAATTATTTATAGAAATTATGAAAGGAACATTAGTAGATAAAAAATCGGGATGTTCATTTAATGAAACTATTATCATCCATGCAAATGGTGCAATACAGAAAATAAAAAGGAAAGCAGCGCCGGAATAAGTCAATATTTTTTTAATTCGTTCTTCTTTCATTTCAAACCTGAGGCGAAATTCCCAAACTTTATATAAAGCACTGCCAGAGCGGATGCAATTAGAAATACAACAATTGAAATAGCTGAGCCGTAACCGTAATCTCCCGAGATGTAATATTTAAAAGCATATAAAGAAATAGATGAAGTGCTTCCTCCCGGCCCGCCGCCTGTTAGCACATAAATTAAATCGAATATTCTTATTGCATCAATTGTACGGAACAATAAAGCTACAACAATTACTGGCTTGAGTAACGGAATCGTTATATAATAGAATCGTTGAAGGAAATTTGTTCCATCAATCATTGACTGCTTATAAAGCTCTTCAGGAATGAGCGATAAACCGGCAAGTAAAATGATTGCAATAAATGGAGTGGTTTTCCAAACATCACTTATTACAATTGAAAAGAATGCTCCGGTAGATGAACCCAGCCAATTTACGGGGGTATTTGAAATGCCGAGATGAATTACGATATAATTTATAATTCCAAAATCGAAATTATACATCAACTGCCAGATTCGTGCTGAAATTGCAACTGGTATTGCCCAGGGGATAAGTATTGCTACTCGCATTAAACCGCGTCCCGGGAAAGTTTCATTTAAAACTAACGCAAATATCATCCCCAGGACAAGTTCTAATCCGACAGAAACAAAAACAAAAAGCAAAGTAAACTGTACTGACTGCCAAAAATGAATATCCGAAAAAAGCCGGTTGAAATTTTCAAACAAAATAAATTTATTAGGCATGAAAGTTACATTACGCATGAATGCCGTAATTAAAGTTCCGGCAACAGGAAGGAAAACAAAAATTAATGTTATAAGTATTAAAGGCGAATTAAATATATATGCCTGTATAGTCTGATTGACCGGAATATTTTTTTCTACTTTGTTCCATAAATCTTTACCAATTCATCTGCTTCGTTCTGCATTTTTATTAATGCTTCTTTTGGTTTTATCTTTCCTGCAAGACAGTTATTCACATATCTTTGAATTATATCCGGACAGCTGGCTGTAATAGGGAATTGTCGGTCTTGCTGCAGTGTTCTGCAATGCTTTATATAAAATATCAACTGTCGGAAATTTTGATTTTACTTCTTTGTCATCGTATACATCTTTTCTTGCCGGATTCCACCCTACTTTTAATAATGAGACTTTTCTGAACTTCATAAGATGAAACGAATTGAATAAACTTCCATGCTTTTTCTTTTTCATCCGAGAAACGGGAAATACCAATATGCCATCCTCCTAAAGTTGAAACAGAATTGTTTCCATCGGAATGAGGTAATACTGTTAATCCGGTTTTGCCTTTTACAGGAGAATCATTCCCTTGAGCAAGCTTCCATGCATATGTCCAGTTTCTTTCGAACAGTGCGTCGCCTCTCTGGAATGCTCTTCTTACTTCTTCTTCTTTCATTTCTGTATAAGTATTGACCGGAGAGATTTTATATTTATGAATTAAGTCAGTCATCATTTGAAGCGCTTTTTGGTTTTCGGGAGTATTCAAATTTATTTTTCCATTTTTTAAAATACTTCCACCATTTGAAGCAATGAATTCAAGGAAATCGCAAACCAGGCCTTCATATTGAGCGCCTTGCCAAACAAAGCCATAGAAATTATGATTGTGATTTCTTTCTGCCTTTTGAATTTTCAAAGATTGGCTTATCAATTCGTTCCAGGTTTGTGGTGGTGAATCAAAGCCGTATTTAGTCAATAAATCTTTTCTATAATATAAAAGTCCAACATCAAGAAAAACCGGAAGCGCATATAATTTATTTTTATATCTATCAACAGAGTTTAATACTTTTGGGAAGAATACCTTTGTATCAAAATTATTTTTAGATATGTAATTATCCAGAGGTTCCAGCCAATTAGATTTAATAAATTGATTTATCCATACCACATCCATTAAAAACAAATCCGGGTTGGGCTGCTTTGCTTCAAGAGAAATTATTAATTCCTGTCTTCTCTGATCTGTATAAGTCGGCTGCCGGACAAGCTGTAAATTTTCACCTGTCTGCTGGTTATATTCATTTACTAGAGATGCCCAGAAATCAACTTCTTCCGGTGAACCGCCAATCCAGATTGTAAATTCTTTTTCATTTTTGCTGCAGCGTATTCCTGAGATTGAAATTAATAATGCTGTTAAAAATAAAATTATCTTTGTCTTCATTAAATAAGTATATATGAATGAGTTAGAATATAATTAAAAAGATAAAAATGAAAATAATAAAATCAAATATTGTGTGTATAAATTGAAATTGTTTTATGCAATTGAGAATAATTATTTCTAAGTTTTGTTCATAAAAAAATAAAACTTTTAAATGTACTAGGGATTATAATGCAATTAAAACAAATTAAACTTATAACAACCCTAACTATTATACTTTCCATTTCACTTGCTATTGTATCATATTTCGGAGCTTTTGTTTCAAGCACTTATGATCGCGATTCGCTTTCAATGGGTGTTCAAGGAATGGGGCAGGATATTGTAGACCTTTTCATTGTAGTCCCATTATTAATTTTATCTTTAATCTATGTTAGAAAAGCGAAAATAAATTCTTATTTCATCTTTAGCGGAATATTATTTTACATTTTATATTCGTTTGTCATATACGGCTTTGGCGTTCATTTCAATAATTTATTTTTACTTTATTGCTTAACTCTCGGAACTTCTCTTTATACTTTTATAATTATGATTGTACAATTATCAAAGATAGATATTCAAAATATTATTTTCAATAAAACACCGACTAAAATCATATCGGAATATTTCTTCATTATTATTGCAGCAATGTTTTACATGCTTTGGTTGAAGGATATTGTTCCTGCGATTCTTCATAATTCAGTGCCAAGTGAAGTTGGAGAAAATAATCTTCAAGTTAACCCTGTTCATGTATTAGATATCTCAATTGCTCTTCCAGGTTTAATAATAACCTCGGTACTATTACTGAAAAAGCAAAAATTAGGTTTTATCTTTACACCTGTATTTCTAGTATTCATTATTATATTAGCAATTGCACTGATTGGAATGGTAATAATGCTGAAGATTAAAGGATTGAATGATGATATATCTGTTTCTGTTATATTTAGTTTACTGGCTGTTATAAGCAGCGTATTTTTAATTAAATATTTTAAGGCAATTAAAAATTAATTTATCTGAATAAATAACTAGAGGAATAATAATATGAAAATTGGATTTACTTTTTTGCTCCTTGTTTTATTTGCTTCAAGTGTATTTGCTCAAGATTCTGATTATGAAAAAAGAGTATCTGAAACAGTTGATTTATTAAAAACAAACAAATATGAAGAAGGGTTAAAACATTTACTGGGTGAAGGAACGATACTCTATAATAATATTTTTGGAGTTGAGACTAAAAAAAATAGTCAGATTTCTCAAATATCGAATTTCTCAAATGTCTATGGGGAATTAATTAATTACGATTTAGTTTGGAGTAAAACATTAGGAAGTGTTACGGAACAATATTACTTACTGAATTATAAAACTTATCCAATAGCACTTAATATTGTTTTCTATAAGATAAAAGAGAATATTTCTGTAATATATTATAAGTTTAGCGAATCAGCCGAAGAGTTACCAGAGAAATTTTAAGATTCAAATTTAGATATTATCAAATTTAAAATGTTAAAGGAAAATTATTGTGAAATCAATTAGTAAAATTCATGTTTCCTGGATTCTTGTTTTATTATTTTATTCCCAATTAGCATTTGGACAGCTTCAAACTGCTAAGAAGAATATATTAGAAATTACAAAACAATTCAAAGGCAAAGTCGGGGTTGCTGTTATTGATTTAGAAAATAATGATACGCTGACTGTTAATGATAATTACTGTTATCCCATGCAGAGTGTATTCAAATTTCCTTTAGCTTTATATGTACTTAATCAAGTTGACAAAGGCGTTTTATCTCTTGACCAAAAGATTCCATTGACAAAAGAAAATTTGCATCCTAATACCTGGAGTCCTTTACGAGAAAAGTATCCGGACGGCAATGCAGATGTTTCACTTGATGAAATAATACAAAATACTGTGGCATGGAGCGATAATAATGGGTGTGATATTCTATTTAAACTCGTTGGCGGCACTTCCAAAGTTAATTCTTACTTTCATAAGCTGGGAATTAAAGATTTGAATATTGTAGCAAACGAAGAAGCAATGCACAAAGATTGGAGTATTCAATACAAAAATTGTTCAACTCCAATGGCAATGGCAAAGCTTCTTTATAAATTTAAATGCGATAGTATCCTTTCTAAATCAAGCAGAGATTATCTTTATGATATTATGGAATCAACTGTAACAGGAGCAAAAAGAATAAAAGGACAATTGCCTGCAGAAGTAAAAGTTGCTCACAAAACCGGGTCATCTGGTGTTAAAGATGGAATCGCAGCAGCAACTAATGATATCGGGATTGTGAATCTTCCTAATGGTAATCAATATACAATTGTTGTCTTTGTTTCAGATTCACCTGAAAATGAGGAAGCACGCGATAAGGTTATTGCAGATATCTCAAAGGCTATTTGGGATACTTATATAGATAATAACAAGTAACTTAGTAGATAAAATAATTAGGTTTGCATTTATAAATCTTAATTTATATTTTCGCCCATTGTTTGAATTTCATAAGTTTAAAAGATGAGCAAAAGTGTAACACTGGAAGATTTTTATAAATCAAAACCTGAATTAAAATTTAATCCTAATTCCATAAAAAATAATAGTGCAAATGAAATTGGGCATTTTAATGTATTTCCCCGTTCCAATCTTTGCAATAGAGTAATACCTTACAATAGAAGAGATTTCTATAAAGTTTCTTTAATTATTGGAACCGGTGTTCTTAACTATGCAGATAAAGCAATAAAGATTAATGGAAACGCCTTATTATTTTCAAACCCTAATGTGCCGTATTCATGGGAGCCGGTTTCAAAAAAACAGGATGGTTACTTTTGTTTATTTACAACAGAATTTATCACCAATAACCGCAGCATCAATTTAATTGAACATCCATTATTTAAAGTGGGAGGTGAGCCTGTTTATTTTATAGATGAAGAGCAGACAAAATCATTAAGCTATATCTTTGAGAAAATGCTTTCAGAGATTGAATCCGACTATATTTACAAATATGATTTGCTCAGGAATTATCTTGACATTATTATTCACCAGGCTTTTAAAGCTTAAACCGGCAGATACTTTTTACAAGCACACAAATGCATCTTCAAGAATTACTTCTTTGTTTATTGAATTACTGGAGAGGCAATTCCCAATTGATTCTCCGGAAAACATTCTTAAGCTTAAATCCCCAACTGACTTTGCTCAAAACCTTTCCGTACATGTTAATCATTTAAATCGTGCAGTCAAAGAAGTAACTGGTAAAACAACTACAACACATATAGCTGATAGGATTGTTAAAGAAGCAAAAGCACTTCTTGTTCATACTGATTGGAATGTCTCTGAAATTGCTTACAGCCTTGGTTTTGAATATCCAACCTATTTTAACAACTTTTTTAAGAAGCATACAGAATTGTCGCCCAAATCACTCAGAAATTAATTGTTTGAATATTATAACTATCTGTTTGATTTTTATTACCGTTTAACTGCCTCTTAAAACTAAATTTGTATCACAATTCCACAAAGAATTAATTTATAAGCGAGGAAGCCATGAAGTTTAGAAAACTCGGAAACACCAATGAAAATTTATCAGCAATTGGATTAGGCTGTATGGGAATGAACCATGCTTATGGTGTTCCTAACGAAAATGAATCTATTAAGGTTTTACATAAGGCTTTGGATCTCGGAATAAATTTTTGGGATACTGCCGATATGTATGCTAAAGGAAAAAATGAAGAGCTTGTATCTAAAGTTTTATCATCAAATCGTGATAAGGTTTTTATTGCAACAAAGTTCGGATTCAGATATAAAGATGAAAAAGCTGAATTCAAAGGCATGGATAGTGTTTATTTGGACTGCCGTCCGGAATATATTATAACTGCTGTTGAAGCCAGTTTAAAAAGATTGAAAATTGAAACAATAGATTTATACTATGCTCACAGAATTGATCCTAAAGTACCGGTGGAAGATATGATTGGTGCAATGGCAGAGCTTGTTAAACAAGGGAAAGTAAAATATCTAGGTTTGTCAGAAGCTTCTGTTGATTCAATAAAAAGAGCAAATAAAGTACATCCTATTTCCGCTTTGCAAAGTGAGTATTCTTTATTGACAAGAGACATTGAAAATGAAATTATTCCGGTTTGCCGTGAGCTTAATATTTCAATAATCCCGTTTAGCCCGCTTGCACGCGGATTAATAACAAATACAGTTAAAAGAGAAGAGATTCCAGAAAATGATTTCCGAAAAAATATTCCGCGGTTTGATGATGAACATTGGCAGAACAATCAAAAACTAGTTGAAGAATTTGAAGCTTTTGCAAAAAATAAAAATTGTACTCCGGCTCAATTAGCTTTAGCATGGGTTCTATCTCAAGGAGAAGATATTATCCCAATTCCAGGCACAAAGAAACTGAAATATCTTGAAGAAAATGCTAAATCAGTAGATGTTAATTTAAGTAATGAAGATAAAAAGCAAATTGAATCTCTACTAATAAAATACCCCAATATAGGGAATCGCTATAATGCAACTACACAAAAATTAGTAGATAATAAAAAATAGAAAGGTAATTAATATGAAATATAGAAAATTGGGAAACACAGGAATAAACTTATCAGCAATCGGTTTAGGCTGCATGGGAATGAGCTTTGCTTATGGCCCAATCAATGACGAAGAATCAATTAAAACTTTAAACCGTGCACTTGAACTTGGAATAAACTTTTGGGATACAGCCGATATGTATGGTGCCGGGCATAACGAAGAATTAATTTCAAAAGTTTTAGTTCCAAATAGAGATAAAATTTTTATTGCAACTAAATTTGGTTTCCGTACCAAAGATGGAGGGCAGGGGACTAGCGGAAGGCCAGGAACTTATTTTGACGGTTCACCGGAATATGTAAAGCAGGCTGTTGAAAAAAGTTTGAATCGTTTAAAGATTGATACAATCGATTTGTATTATTCTCACCGCGTCGATCAAAATGTTCCGATTGAAGAAACAGTCGGTGCTATGGCTGATTTAGTTAAAGAAGGAAAAGTAAAATATATCGGATTGTCGGAAGCTTCAGCGGAATCAATCCGCAGAGCATATAAAGTACATCCAATCACTGCTTTGCAAACAGAATATTCTTTGCTTTCTCGGGATCCAGAAGGTGAAATATTAGATACTTGCCGAGAATTGGGAATTACATTCATCCCTTACAGCCCGCTTGCAAGAGGACTGATAACAGCTACTGTGAGCAATGCTGAATCTTTACCAGATGATGATTTCAGAAGAACATTGCCAAGATTCAAAGGGGATAATTGGGAAAACAATAAAAAGCTTGTTGATGAATTTTCAGAATTTGCTTCGTCAAAGAATTGTACTCCTGCTCAATTAGCATTAGCATGGGTATTAGCACAAGGTGAAGATATAATTCCAATTCCCGGGACTAAAAGAATTAAATACTTAGAAGAAAACGCTTCTGCAGTTGATGTTAATTTAACAGAAGAAGATTTGAAAACACTTTATAATCTAGTTTCTAAATATCCAAATATAGGTCAAAGGTATAGCGACGGAGCAATGAAACTTGTGAATAAATAAATATTGGAAATATAATGAAGGCATACACACTTAAAGAAAATGGCAGCATAGATAATTTAAAATTAACAGAAGTTGAAAAACCAAAAATTAATGCTGATGAGGTTTTAATTAAAACAAAAGCGATTTCTATTAACCCTGTTGATGCTTTTGTAAGGAAAAATGAATCATCATTGAAAGGAATTTTAAAACCTGATAAAGATGATGATACATTTATTTTAGGCTGGGATGTTTCCGGCATTATTGAAGAAGTTGGAAGTGATGTAAAGGAATTTAAAAATGGCGATGAAGTTTTTGGAATGATTAATTTTCCGGGAAATGGAAAAGCTTATGCAGAGTATGTTGCTGCCCCAGCAAATCAAATTACTTTAAAGCCCAAAAATATTTCGTTTGAAGATGCTGCCGCTGCGACTCTTGCCGCATTAACTGCCTGGCAGGGTTTAGTAACCAATGCAAAAATAAAAAAAGGAGGATAAAGTTCTTATACATGCAGCTGGCGGAGGGGTTGGCCATTATGCAGTTCAAATTGCAAAAAGTTTTGGGGCTTATGTTATCGGTACCGGTTCATCTTCTAAAAAAGATTTTGTTTTAAAATTGGGCGCAGATGAATTTATTGATTACACTTCCGATAAAATTTGAAGAAAGAATTAATAGATGCCGATATAGTCTTAGATTCGATTCCCGGAAGTGAGCATCTTCTTCGTTCAATAGCTGCTGCAAAAAACGGAGGTTCTATAATTTCAATTAAATCTAATTTTGAAGGAGAACTTGCAGAAAAAGCAAAAGCAAAAAATTTACAAACATTTAGAATTTTAGTTAGTTCTAATGGGGAGGATATGAAACAAATAGCAAAACTTTTAGAAGAAGGAAAAGTATATTCTCATGTTTCAGGAAAATATAAGTTTGAAGATCTTCCAAAAGCACATCAGCAGATTGAAACAGGAAAAACAATCGGAAAAATTGTTGTAGTTATTTAAAAAATAAAAATTATGAAAGCCTTAATTTTTAACAAACCCGGTGAACCCAAAGATGTCCTGGAATTAAAAGAAATTAGTAAACCAATTCCTGGCCCAAATGAAGTATTAATAAAAGTTCTTGCAAGCCCGATTCATCCGGCGGATTATATGTTCATTCAAGGAAAATATAGATATAAACCAGAGTTCCCTCAAACAGCAGGCTTGGAAGGCGCCGGGATTATTGAAGCTATTGGAGAAAATGTAAAATTGAAAACCGGGACATTAGCTGCGTTTACTTCCAGAAAATCATGGGCAGAATATATTGTCCTTTCTGAAAAAGAAATTGTTGTATTACCAGATAATTTCCCAATTGAAAAAGCAGCGCAGTTTTGCCTGAATCCTTTTACTGCCTGGGGATTGTTAGATGAATTAAACTTAAAAGAAGGTGATTGGATATTAATAACTGCAGGTAATTCTACGGTTTCTAAAATTATAATACAATTGGCAAAATTAAGTAATATCAATGTCATCTCTGTAATAAGAGATATGAATCAAGCTGATGAATTAAAATCATTAGGTGCCAATGCAGTATTAAAAATGGAAGAGGATGATTTTATTGAGAAAGTAAATGATATAACAAATGGGAATGGAATAAATGGAGCTTTAGATGCTGTTGGTGGAAAAATTGGAACAATGATTTTGCAAAGCATGGCTCAGTTCGGAAGAATAATTATTTATGGATTATTAAATGAAGAGCCCGCCCAATATCATAACAGTCAAATCGTTTTTAAGAATCTTTTGATTAAAGGTTTCGGTGTACGAACATATTTGCAAAACCAAACAGATGAGCAGAGAGAAGAAATGATTAAAACTCTTATAAAAGAAATAGGTAAAGATTCTTTTCAATTACCTGTTGAAAAAACTTTAAGATTTGACCAGTTTAAAGAAGCCTTACAGGCTGATTCGCGAAAAAACAAAAAAGGGAAAGTGATTTTAAGAAATTAAATAATGGATAAAATATGAAAGACATTGAAGAACAGAACATAGT